>NZ_JBHJVY010000010.1:424-1413 GCF_042266325.1 Nocardia sp. NPDC056100 | reverse complement strand
AGCTGAGAAGTCGTTACGCCATTCGTGCAGGTCGGAACTTACCCGACAAGGAATTTCGCTACCTTAGGATGGTTATAGTTACCACCGCCGTTTACTGGCGCTTAAGTTCTCAGCTTCGCACACCCGAAAGTGCACTAACCGGTCCCCTTAACGTTCCAGCACCGGGCAGGCGTCAGTCCGTATACATCGCCTTACGGCTTCGCACGGACCTGTGTTTTTAGTAAACAGTCGCTTCTCGCTGGTCTCTGCGGCCACCCCCAGCTCACGGAGTAAATCCGATCACCAGTGATGGCCCCCCTTCTCCCGAAGTTACGGGGGCATTTTGCCGAGTTCCTTAACCATAGTTCACCCGAACGCCTCGGTATTCTCTACCTGACCACCTGAGTCGGTTTAGGGTACGGGCCGCCATGAAACTCGCTAGAGGCTTTTCTCGACAGCATAGGATCATCCACTTCACCACAATCGGCTCGGCATCAGGTCTCAGGCTACGTGTTGTGCGGATTTGCCTGCACAACGCCCTACACCCTTACCCCGGGACAACCACCGCCCGGGCTGGACTACCTTCCTGCGTCACCCCATCGCTTACCTACTACAAGTCTGGTTCATCGGCTCCACCACTACCCTCAACTCCGAAGAGATCGGGCCGGCTTCACGGACTTAGCATCGCCTGATTCAGTACTGGGCGTTTCAAAGCGGGTACCGGAATATCAACCGGTTATCCATCGACTACGCCTGTCGGCCTCGCCTTAGGTCCCGACTTACCCTGGGCAGATCAGCTTGACCCAGGAACCCTTAGTCAATCGGCGCACACGTTTCTCACGTGTGTATCGCTACTCATGCCTGCATTCTCACTCGTGAACCGTCCACAACTCGCTTCCGCGGCTGCTTCACCCGGCACACGACGCTCCCCTACCCATCACAGCCTCCGTTGGGAGTATTGCTGCAATGACACGACGGCGCATGACGGCCGCGGCCAGCCGGCCCCAGGT
>NZ_JBHJVY010000010.1:0-414 GCF_042266325.1 Nocardia sp. NPDC056100 | reverse complement strand
ATTACGCACTCTTTCAAGGGTGGCTGCTTCTAAGCCAACCTCCTGGTTGTCTGTGCGACTCCACATCCTTTCCCACTTAGCGTACGCTTAGGGGCCTTAGTCGATGCTCTGGGCTGTTTCCCTCTCGACCATGGAGCTTATCCCCCACAGTCTCACTGCCGTGCTCTCACTTACCGGCATTCGGAGTTTGGCTAAGGTCAGTAACCCGGTAGGGCCCATCGCCTATCCAGTGCTCTACCTCCGGCAAGAAACACACGACGCTGCACCTAAATGCATTTCGGGGAGAACCAGCTATCACGGAGTTTGATTGGCCTTTCACCCCTAACCACAGGTCATCCCCCAGGTTTTCAACCCTGGTGGGTTCGGTCCTCCACGAAGTCTTACCTCCGCTTCAACCTGCCCATGGCTAGATCA
>NZ_JBHJVY010000009.1:0-2590 GCF_042266325.1 Nocardia sp. NPDC056100 | reverse complement strand
GCGTCGAAGGTGGGATTGGCGATTGGGACGAAGTCGTAACAAGGTAGCCGTACCGGAAGGTGCGGCTGGATCACCTCCTTTCTAAGGAGCACATCTACGCAACGCTCTCCGAATAGTCGGACGAGAATGCGTCAGAGACCGTTTCGGACTCGAATGTAGTCCGGCGGACGCTCATGGGTGGAACACTGACTACCGCCAACTTCGGTTGGCTATATCGACACACTGTTGGGTCCTGAAAGAACAGACGTTCTTTCCAGGCAAGATAACGACGAGATTGACCCTTCGGTCATACCGCGGAATTCATTCCGGCTGGTGCCGAGACATAGGTTGTCTTTCTCGTGTGTTGTTTGAGAACTGCACAGTGGACGCGAGCATCTTTGTTAGTAAGTGTGTAAGAGCGTACGGTGGATGCCTTGGCACCAGGAGCCGATGAAGGACGTAGTAGGCTGCGATAAGCCTCGGGGAGCTGTCAAACGAGCTGAGATCCGAGGATTTCCGAATGGGGAAACCCAGCACGAGTGATGTCGTGTTACCCGCCACTGAATATATAGGTGGTGTGGAGGGAACGTGGGGAAGTGAAACATCTCAGTACCCACAGGAAGAGAAAACAACAGTGATTCCGTGAGTAGTGGCGAGCGAAAGCGGAAGAGGCTAAACCGATTATGTGTGATAGACGGCAGTCGTTGCATAGTCGGGGTTGTGGGATTGTTCTTCTCAACTCTGCCGAGTTGAGCATGAGTCAGAAACCGTTGTGTTAGTCGAAGTGGCCTGGGACGGCCCGTCGTAGAGGGTGAGAATCCCGTAGACGAAAACTCAACGGCTCATGTGAGCAACTCCCGAGTAGCAGCGGGCCCGTGAAATCTGCTGTGAATCTGTCGGGACCACCCGATAAGCCTGAATACTACCTGGTGACCGATAGCGGACTAGTACCGTGAGGGAAAGGTGAAAAGTACCCCGGGAGGGGAGTGAAATAGTACCTGAAACCGTGCGCTTACAATCCGTCAGAGCCCTCGACTTGTCGTGGGGTGATGGCGTGCCTTTTGAAGAATGAGCCTGCGAGTCATCGGTGTGTGGCGAGGTTAACCCGTGTGGGGTAGCCGTAGCGAAAGCGAGTCCGAATAGGGCGAACGAGTCGCACACTATGGACCCGAAGCGGAGTGATCTACCCATGGCCAGGGTGAAGCGACGGTAAGACGTCGTGGAGGCCCGAACCCACTTAGGTTGAAAACTGAGGGGATGAGCTGTGGGTAGGGGTGAAAGGCCAATCAAACTCCGTGATAGCTGGTTCTCCCCGAAATGCATTTAGGTGCAGCGTCACGTGTTTCACACCGGAGGTAGAGCTACTGGATGGCCTAGGGGGCCCACAAGCTTACCGAAGTCAGCCAAACTCCGAATGCCGGTGTGTGAGAGCGTGGCAGTGAGACTGCGGGGGATAAGCTTCGTAGTCGAGAGGGAAACAGCCCAGATCGCCGGCTAAGGCCCCTAAGCGTGTACTAAGTGGAAAAGGATGTGGGGTCGCGAAGACAACCAGGAGGTTGGCTTAGAAGCAGCCACCCTTGAAAGAGTGCGTAATAGCTCACTGGTCAAGTGATCCTGCGCCGACAATGTAGCGGGGCTCAAGTACACCGCCGAAGCCGCGGCATTCAGACATTATCCCGCCTTCGGGCCAGGAGTCTGGATGGGTAGGGGAGCGTCGTATGGCCAGGGAAGCGGCGGAGTGATCCAGCCGTGGAGGCCATGCGAGTGAGAATGCAGGCATGAGTAGCGAAAGACGAGTGAGAAACTCGTCCGCCGAATGACCAAGGGTTCCTGGGCCAGGTTAATCCGCCCAGGGTGAGTCGGGACCTAAGGCGAGGCCGACAGGCGTAGTCGATGGACAACGGGTTGATATTCCCGTACCCGTGTATCCGCGCCCAATGGCGAATCAGTTGTGCTAACCGTCCAAATGTTTCCTTATCGAGCCTTCGGGCGAGAGGGGAAATTGCTGCACGGGACCCTGATTGTAGTAGTCAAGCGATGGGGTGACGCAGGAAGGTAGCTGGGCCCGGTAATGGTTGTCCGGGTGTAAGCCTGTAGGGCGTTGTGTAGGCAAATCCGCACAGCATATAGCCTGAGAGGTGATGCGTAGCCGATTGAGGCGAATTCAGTGATCCTATGCTGCCGAGAAAAGCCTCTAGTGAGTTGGTACACGGCCCGTACCCCAAACCGACACAGGTGGTCAGGTAGAGAATACTAAGGCGATCGAGATAACTGTGGTTAAGGAACTCGGCAAAATACCTCCGTAACTTCGGGAGAAGGAGGGCCTTGTCTGGTGACGGCACTTGCTGCCTGAGCTGGGTGAGGTCGCAGAGACCAGTGAGAAGCGACTGTTTACTAAAAACACAGGTCCGTGCGAAGTCGTAAGACGATGTATACGGACTGACGCCTGCCCGGTGCCGGAAGGTTAAGAGGACCGGTTAGCTACTTCGGTGGCGAAGCTGAGAATTTAAGCCCCGGTAAACGGCGGTGGTAACTATAACCATCCTAAGGTAGCGAAATTCCTTGTCGGGTAAGTTCCGACCTGCACGAATGGCGTAACGACTTCTCAGCT
>NZ_JBHJVY010000008.1:86940-475203 GCF_042266325.1 Nocardia sp. NPDC056100 | reverse complement strand
ATCGAACCCGGCACCGTCACCGAGACCTCGCTGGCGAAATTTCCGATGACCACGCCGGTTTCGTCGATCGATCTGGAGAACACCCGGGTCTCGGTTTCCGGCGCGATCGGGCAGGTGAATCTTCAGGTCTTTGTACGGCTTACCGTGATCACCGAATCCAGTCAGATCACCCGGGTGATCTACAGCGATCCGATGTCGATGTAGCCCGCGAGCTGCGCGGGGCCGGGCCGCCGGAGAATTCGAATCGTTTGATCGGCGGTGGAATTCGGCCATGTGATCGGATTCACCGTGAGGATTTCGCGGACCGCCGTGTCCGATTTATTCTTCTGATTCGCCGCATATGACTTGGCAATTTACGGATCCCTTACGCCCGGCCCGCTCACCTGCGGATTGTTGACGCTTCCAGTAAACAGCCGGTTGTTAACCAACGATTGAGAAATCGGGGTTAGCGTATGCGCTGCGCCGGATTCACCGCCGAATTGACGCCTCTGTTCAACGTCTTCTACTTTTGGATTCACGGAGTCGTGCATGCGTAACGTGTTCAATATCTCGCCCGCTCGGTACATCGAATTCACCGCGACGGATCTGCCGCCCGCCCCGCCTGTTCCGCGCCTTTCCGAGGCGGTGCTCGGCCGTCTGCCCAGCGGTGTCACGCGGCCCGGTTTCGCGCCGCGCAGTCTCACGAAGGGGATCCTGCATCTGGGTTGTGGATCATTCCATCGCGCGCATCAGGCGCTGGTGACCCAGCATGCCATCGATGCCGTATCGGACCCGCGCTGGGGGATCGTCTCGGTGGCCATGGCGCGCCCAATGGTGGTGGACGCCTTGCGTTCTCAGGACAATCTCTATACGACGCTGCTGCACGATGACGGGCAGGCGCGGGTCGAGGTGGTCGGCACCATTGTGGAAGGGGTGCACGCGCCGTCGGATCGCCTCGGCGTGCCGAGCCGGATCGCGGATCCCGGGATCAAGATCGTCACCCTGACCGTCACCGCGAGCGGTTACTGCGTCTCCCCGGTCACCGGGCGACTCGATCTCGACTGTGATCAGGTTCGCCACGATCTGCGCCATCCGCGTCGCCCGGTCACCCCGATCGGCATGCTGGTCTACGGACTGGCCGAGGTGCGCCGCCGCGGCGGTACGCCGCCGGTGGTGCTCAGCTGCGACAACCTGTGCGCGAACGGCCGCACGCTGCGCGCCGCCGTCATCGATTTCGCGGCCCTGCGCGATGGCGGTCTCGCCGACTGGATCGCGCGCAATGTCCAGTTCCCCAACAGTGTCGTCGACCGGATCGTGCAGCCCGCGACCCCGGCCGATCCGGCCGCGGCGCGAAACTGGCTGGGCGGCATCGAAGATCAGGCGCCGGTCTCGGCGGAACCGTTCATGACCTGGACCATCGAGGATTTCGACGGTGACCGGCCGCGCTGGGATCTGGCCGGTGCGCATTTCGTCAACGATGTGACCGACCATGAACTGGCAAAACTGCGCCTGCTCAACGGAACTCACATGCTGCTGGCCTATCTGGGTGCGCTGGCCGGGTACCGCACCGTGGCGGCCGCGGCCGCGGATCCCACGCTGGGTGCGCTGGCCCGCCAGTTCATGCTGTGCGAGCAGGGTCCGACGCTGTCGTTGCCGCCCGCCGAACTGCGACGGACCGTGGACGAGTTGATGATTCGCTTCCGCAATCCGGCGATCTGCCACGATATGACCCGGGTCGGCCGCAATGGGTCGGACAAGATGATGCCCAGAGTCGTTGCCGCCCTGCGGGACAATGTCGCGGCGGGCCGCCCGACGCCCGCGGCCGCACTGCTGATCGCCGCGTGGATTCGCTGGTTCACCGCCGCGCGAGCCGCCGATGCGGTGATGGAGGTGATCGATCCGCGCGCGAACTCGCTGACGCCACTGGCCGATGTCGCGGATTCGCACCTGTGCGCGCAAAGATTCCTGCAGCGCACCGATATCTTCGGCACGCTGCCGGAGCCGGATCGACTGCAACGCCAGGTCGGTGACGCGCTGGCCGATCTGACCCACGAGGGTGTCGACGTCGCGGTGCGACGCAGGCTGACCTCGGTACTCGAAGGGAGTGTTCGATGAACCCGGTGCGCGCGGTCGTGTTCGATATGGACGGCCTCCTCATCGATTCGGAGCGATTGGCCATGCGTTCGCTGGTCAGCGCAGGCGCCGAACTCGGCTATGACATGCCGGTGGAATTCTGCCGATCGATGATCGGGGTTCCGGCGGATCGCTGCCGGGAACTGGCCGCGGATGCCTACGGCTCGGATTTCCCACTGGCGGAGTACTTCGAATTGCACGAGACGCACCTGCGCCGCCTCGTCGACGATGGTGAGCTGACGACCAAACCGGGTGCCCTCGCACTCCTGGATATTCTTGACCAGCAGGGCATTCCGAAGGCCATCGCCACCTCGTCGTCCCGGGACAGGGCCGACCATCACCTCCGGCTGACCGGTCTCATCGACCGTTTCGACGCCGTGATCACCCGCCAGGACGTGGACAATGGCAAGCCCCACCCCGAGCCGTATCTGAAGGCCGTCGCGACCCTCGCCTTCGACCTCGATGACACACTGGCCCTGGAGGATTCCACCAACGGCCTGCGCGCCGCCCACGCCGCCGGCCTGCGCTGCATCCTCATCCCCGATCTGGTGCCCCCCACCGACGAATCCCGCCGCCTGGCCCACCGCCTCTATCCCGACCTGCACCATGTCGGTGACTATGTCGTGGCAGCCAACGCGTAGTTTGGCGGCCGAATTCCTCGGCACGGCACTCCTGGTCGCGGTGGTCATCGGCTCCGGCATCTCCGCCCAGCGCTGGTCCCCGAACGATCTTGGCCTCCAGGTCCTGGAAAGCTCCATCGCCATCATGCTCGGCCTCTGGGTCCTGATCCTGGTCTTCGGCCCCATCTCGGGAGCACATTTCAATCCGATTGTCTCCGTGGCGGACTGGCTCATCGGTCGCCGCCTGGGCCGCGGATTGCCCGGCCCCCGGGTCTTCGCGTACACACTCGCCCAAACCCTCGGAGCCACCGCGGGCGCGATCCTCACGAACGTCATGTTCGACCTCCCCCCGATCCAACTCTCCACCAACCACCGCGTCACCACCGGCCACCTGATAGGCGAAATAGTCGCCACCGCAGGCCTACTCGCGGTAATCCTGGCCCTGTCCCGAGCCTCCCGCCCCACCCTCTCCGCCACCGCCATCACCGCCTACATAGGCGCGGCCTGCTGGTTCACCAGCTCCACCGCGTTCGCCAACCCCGCCATCACCCTGGCCCGCACCCTCTCCAACACCCTCGCGGGCATCGCCCCCGCCTCGGCCCCCGCCTACATCACCGCCCAAATCCTCGGTGCCGCAGTGGGTCTCGCGATAATCGTTTGGTTCTACCCGGACACCCCGGCCGCGGCGGACAACGTCACCGTCCTGCATCAGGTGCCGAAGCCCGCCGCCGACCGGAAACGGTTCGAATCAGTGTCGAGCGAGTGACTGTCCCAGCTGGGCCGCCAGTGCGACGGCGGCAGCGGGGAACCGGTCCAGTAGATCGGTTACCTCGCTGTTCCCGGTCGGTCCGGCCGTGCGCCAGTTGCCCTCGATACCGAGGACTTCCGCGAGAGCATCACAGGTGCCGGGGTGCATCGCCAGCAGTTCAGTGACCGGTCCGTCCGGTACGGTTACCGAAGCTGTTGCGACCGTGGTCGTTTCGGTTGACCACGGCGGGACGAACGCGTCCACGGCGAGTAGTGCGCCGGGGAAGGTGCGGCCTGCTTCGCGGACCAGGCCGGGGATGAGGTCGGCTGTTTGGTCTTTCAGGGTGGTGATGAGTTTCGGGAGCCAGGGGAGTAGGACCGTGTCGGGGAGGGTGCCGAAGGCTTTCGACAATAGTTCCACGACAAAGGGTTTCAGGGCCGGGGCCGGGTCTATGGCTTGGATGAAGCCGCTTATGTAGTGCGGGACCGTTGGCAGCACCAGCGGGTTGGTGAGCATGGCGTCGCAGCGGGTGCGGAGTTCGGCCATGGTGAGCATGCCGAGTTGGAAGCGCGCCGCCCAGAGTAGCGCGATCTTGGCGGGGGATTCGGGGTGGGATTGCAGGACGGACAGTTCCAGCTGGGTGTGGTCGCAACCCAGGGACAGGGCCAGGTTCTCCATGCCGAAGAGGAAGCCGAGCATGGCCGCCACCTGGGCGGGGCCCGTCTCCTCCGAGGTGAAGGCGGTGGGGAGCAGGGTGCAGTAGTGGGCGTAACCGGCTGTTACGAAACGTTCGCACCAGGTGGGGAGGCCACCTTCGGTGGAGCGGAAGTAGTTGAGCAGCAGGCGGATACGGCGCAGGACGATGGGAGCGTCGTCTACCGTGCGCTCGGCGGCCAGGAGTTCGACCGCGCGGTTGCCTAGTTCGGCGGCGAGGCGGGCCGAGCCCAGATAGACCAGGGCGTCTTCGACCGAGGCGAGCGCCACGGCGGCCGTCGCGTCCGGTGCGGTGACCGCGCGGCGCAGGCGCTGCTCCAGCACCTGTTCCACCGAGACGCCTTCGTAGCCGAGTTCGACCAGCGAGCGCTGGTGTTTGCCCAGCCCGATATCCCAGCTCTCCTGGATGGAGGTCTCACCGAGTCCGCGCGAACCCATGATGGGGCGCAACGCATCCTGCGGCAGCAGTCTGCGCAGCAGCCACAGCAGATCCGAGCACGGGCGCAGGTCCGGATTCGATTTCAGGTCCAGCAGTGCGCGTTGCAGCGTGCGCTTGGACAGGTCGAGTCCGAGCGGTTCGAGACGATCGAGGACATCGCGGGCGAGCGGCGGGAGCGCGGCATAGCCGACCTGGCCGATACGATCGCCGCCGAGCAGTATTTCGCACAGTCGCCGCACATCGCGGCGGCCCGGTACCCGGTCCTTCTCGATGCAGGTGACGGCCGCGTCCTGGAAGTCGTACGGCGTCGGTCGGGCACGATTTCGCAAGCCCGCCAACAGGATCGAGGTCTCGAAGATCGCGATGGCGTCGGCGGTGCTGGCCAGATAGCCATTGCGCCGGGCCAGCCGGACGATGTCCACAGACCATTCCAGCAGTTCGGCCTCATCGAGCGGATCCAGTACCGGCGGCCGGGACAGGAATCCCGAAAGCTGATCCGCCACTTCGGCTTCCGATTCACCGGGCAGCGGCAGCTTCTTGACGCGCTTCTTCGCCCCCGGCTGCCCTTCCAACTCGAAAGGCTGTAATTTGCCGCGCCGCAACCCTTTCGCCCAGGTGGCGGCGGCGATGGACACCGCACCGCCCGCGAGCCCGAACTGCGCTTCGATCGCGGAATGACTGGAGGGAATCAGCCCGTAATGCCACGTGGTGGCCGAACGCGGCGAGATCTCGAACGGTGCGTCCGAGTCCACGCCGAACTGCTCCACCGGGCTGGCCGCATGCGCCGCACCACAGACGTACAGCGCCCGCGCCGGATCGATATCGTTGGCGGACAGGTGTTCTCGCATTCGAGTCCACATGTACCGTTCCCGGTTCTCGTCCTCCGCGGTGCTGCCGCGCCGCAGTCGCCGGAACAGACTGCCGATCAACACCATGACCTGTCGATAGGTGTCGTAGTCGGCATCCGCGAGCGGCTGTTCGACGTACTGGTCCCACCATTCGGACCAGTGCCGGACCTTGCCGTGATGCAGCAGATGCTCTTCCAGCTCGGCGAAACGCGGTCGCAGATCACCGATTTCGATGCCGACGGCGGAACCGTGCAGCCCGTCGTCCTCGGGCCGCTCACCGTCGGCCGGTGTTTCCTCGGCCGGTGTTTCCTCGTCGTCGGAACCCCACTGGAAGACATGGTCTGTCGACCGATCCACCAGCACCAATTCCACGCCCGGCGTATCGAGCGCGTACGCGATGGCCTGATACTCCGCCGACGATTCGGTGATCGGCGCGACCACCGACAGCGGAGCCCACTCCGCCGGGAAGCCGGCGGTATCGGTGGCGAACGCCTGCAATGCGACCGGCAATCGGCAATTGCGCAGCTCATCCAGGAGCGGGCGCATATCCTCGCACAGCTCCATATAGATGACGCTCGGCTGCTTATCGCGCAGCCGCCGCACCATCGCCAGCCCGGAGGCGGGGGAGTGGTGGCAGACCGGGAAGATCTCCAGCCGCTCCGACAGCGCCCGGTCGACATCGTCGACTATGCCCGCCAGGATATCCCCTGCCGCTCCGGGCGCACCCGCGAACGCGACGGCCGCGTCCGTCAGCTGATCCCGCAGCGCGGCAAAGGTATTCGGTGCGGAACGAATATCGGAGACGGTCATGAGAGCCTCGCGATCGCGGCCCGGCCGCCCTCCAGGAATTCGCCCCAGGGAGCCTTGCCCTTGTTGGTCTTGATGCGCGGTTCGACCACACCGTGCAGATACTTGTTGAGAATCGCCAGATCCTCGGGCGTGCGCCGGGCCAGCGAGCCGACCAGCGAACCGGCGAGGGTTTCCGCGCTCAATTCCTTCGCGCCGAAGAACTGGCTGTGCAGGATGGCGTCCTCGAGCACGCCGATCTGCTCGGCGGTGGACAGCGCCGACTCCAGTTTGTCGTCATCGCTGGTGGCGGCGGCCGCGGCGGCGCGCAGATCGGCGAAGCTCTCCAGCAGGATGTCCAGCAGCGTGGGCGGCAGTTCCAGTTCCAGGGAATGGCGGCGCAGCAGCTCCGCCGTGCGGAAGCGCACGATCTCCGCCTCGCTCTTCTTATTGGAGACGACCGGAATCCGCACGAAGTTGAAGCGCCGTTTCAGCGCGGAGGACAGATCGTTCACACCCCGGTCGCGGCTGTTCGCGGTGGCGATGATGGAGAAGCCGGGCTGTGCGAAAACCACATTGTCGTCATCGAGTTCGGGAATCGAGACGTACTTCTCCGACAGGATGGAGATGAGCGCGTCCTGCACATCGCTGGTGGAACGGGTGAGCTCCTCGAAGCGCCCGATCACGCCCTGCTCCATGGCGGTCATGATCGGCGACGGGATCATCGATTCCCGCGACTGCCCCTTGGCGATGACCATGGAGATATTCCACGAGTACTTGATGTGATCCTCGGTGGTGCCCGCCGTGCCCTGCACCACCAGCGTGGAATTGCGGCTGATGGCCGCGGCCAGCAATTCGGCCAGCCAGCTCTTACCGGTGCCCGGATCGCCGATGAGCAGCAGTCCGCGGTCCGAGGCCAGGGTGACGATGCTGCGCTCGACGAAGCTGCGATCGCCGAACCACTTCTGCGCCACTTCGCGATCCAGTCCGTCGGCGCGTTCGGAGCCGAAGATGAACAGCCGCACCATCTTCGGGCTCAGCCGCCACGAGAAGGGCTTGGGATTGTCGTCGATGGACTCCAGCCAATCGAGTTCCTCGGCGTACTTGATCTCGGCGGGGGCGCGCAAAACGTCGTTCATGGTGTCTCCTAGTCGAGAAAGTTCTTGAGTTCGTGCACGAGTTTCTGGATGCGTCCCGAAATGACCGGGGTGCCAAGGGCTTTGAAGCGCTCCCGGAACCACGGATTGACGCTCTGATGGCCGGAGCTGTTCACCGAGCCGACCGGAATGAGTTTGACCCCGGACCGGTGCACGGCCTCCATGGCCTCGAACAGCGGTTGTGAGCGATCGAACTCGTAGAAGTCCGAAATCCACACCAGCACGGTGTTTTTCGGATCGCTGATCTTGGGTTGCGCCATAGCCATGGCGATCGGGCCGTCATTGCCGCCGCCGAGATTGGTGCGCAGCAGCACCTCGAATGGATCGTGCACCCACGGGGTGAGATCCAGGGCGCGGGTGTCATAGGCGATGAGGTGCACATCCACCTTGGGCAGGCCCGCGAAGATGGACGCCAGGATGGTGCAGTTCACCATCGAATCGACCATGGATCCGGACTGATCCACCACCACGATCATGCGGGCGGGGACGGTGCGTTTGGCGGTCTGCCGGTAGTAGAGCCGGTCGACGTACAGGCGTTCGTCCTGCGGATTCCAGTTGGGCAGGTTCTTCCAAATGGTGCGGTCCACATCGAGATTGCGCAGGATGCGCTTGGGCGGCACCGAGCGGTCGACGGTGCCGACGCTGGTCTGCTGCACCTGGGTGCGCAGTACCTCGGCGACCTCGTCGATATAGCGGCGGATGAGGCGTTTGGCATTGGCCAGCGCCACGCCGGACAGATTGTGCTTATCGCGCAACAGCTGCTCGATGAGCGACATGCTCGGGGTGAGCTGGGCAGCCAGGTGTGGATCAGCGAGCACTTCGCGCAACCGCATGCGCGATACCAGTTCGCCTTCCAGGCCGGTGAGCACGCCCTGCACGCTGCTCGCCTCCTCGCCCAGGCAGCGGCGCAGCCAGTTGGCGTCGGATTGCCAACCCGCGAGCTGAGTGGCGCTGACCTGTCCGGAGCCGGTGGCGAAGACGTTAAGCAGCAGTTTGGAAACCAGTGCGGCAGTGCGCACATCGGCCGCGCCGATGGTCTGGAGCGCCTCCGGTGCGGAGTCTGCGGGCTGGATCGCCTCGGACAGTGCTGCCTCGGACGGGGTTGCCTCGGGCGCGGAGTCTTCGGTCGTATCGCCCGCGGCTGCTTCCACCGGCGGGACTTGCTCCGCCTCGGTGAAATCGAGTCCGTCGAACTCCGCCCGCATCGCCGGATACCGTTGCACCACATTGTCTATGGAGATACCCGGATCCAGCACCGCCAGCGGCAATCCGAGATCGTCGACGATCCCGGCGCTCGCCTGCTCGAGAGTCGGCTGTTGATCGCCACTGAAGACACCGGCCAGCAGCCGCCAGTACAGGATCTGCCTGCGCGTTTCATGATTGGTCATTTCCGCAGCAACCGTCCCGCGCGTTCGCGCAATACGGCGACGGCATCGCCCGACTTCGCCTGTGCCTTGGCGATTTTGGGATCGGTCGGCCCGAGCGCCCAATCACCGTTGTGGAAAGCGGTGAGCGCGGTCTTCACCTTGCGCTGGATGGCCAGCGGCCGCACCGACCAGCCGCTCGCATCCCAGCGCAGCAAGCCGATCATCGAGCTGGAGCCGCCGACTCCCGCCGATGTGAGCGGACCCGCGGACGGCAATGCGTCCAGCTCGACCCGTATCCGCGCCTCACCCAATTCCAGTGCGCCATCGCGGAACCGGTACCCCTCGAGCAGAACCGGTACTGCGATGTGGACCGGATCGCGATCCAACGGCGCGACGGCCGGAGCCTGCGCCTGCGGCAATTGCACGGTGGCGGTGACGAACGGATCGGCGGCCTCCCCAGCCCGCGCCCGATCGTCATCCCACAGCAGATCGCCGGTCGCCGCCAGTGGCATATCGGTGAGCTCCAGCGCTCGATGTTCGGCCAGCGCCGTCAGCAGTTGGCGATGGCCGCCGAGCAGCTGCCAAATCGCCGGTCCCACAATGGTGTCCACCTTGGCGGCCGCTACCGATACCCGCACCTGCCGTGCTGTCCCCTCCGTCTCCAACACGCCGTACACCTGTGCCTGCACCGCGGTGCCGTGCTCGTGCACATCTACGCCCAGGGGCAGTAGCCGTCCCGAAATCGACTCGACGGCAGTGGATTCCGTGCCGCGCCAGGACAGCAGCAGGGCCCGCGCCCACAGGTCGGCCCAGCGTCGCGCGGGCACCCGATCCATGCTCGCTATGGGCGCGGAGGCGCTCAGTTCGGCGGTGAACCCGTCGAGCAGTACCGCCAGTCGCCGCAGCGCGGGTTCACCAAGCAGCGCCTCCACGGTTTGATCCGCGGCCGCTACCAAATCGTGGTCGACACCGCGCCATCCGGAGATGGCCAGTTCGCCCAGCCAGGCGCGTGATCCGATGGCGAGCTGGCTCGGGGCGACGGCTTCCGACGCGCTGTTCCACTCGAATCGACTGCGGCCCAACGTCGTATCGGCCTGCGCGACAAGTGCGTCATGCACCGCGCCCAGTAGCGCGGCACGAGCGCCCGCCAGCGCCGACAGTTCATTGGTCCCGATCGCTCCGGTGCTCACCTTGGCCACCGCCGCCGCGACAGCCTCGGCCAGTGGCGATCCGGCGACGGCCCCGGCCAGCGCCCCCAATGCGGCGCTCTGCGGTTCGGAAACCCGTGCGAGTCCATTGACCAGTGCGGTATCGAAACCGCCCACCACCTCCAGCGCGGCGGTGACCCCGGCGGGTTCGGACGTCAGCGCGTCCAGTTGTACGGCCTGCATCAGCGACCCACCCCCGCCGGAAACCACTGCAACTCCGGAATCGGCGTCGCGCTGCCCGGCAATTCCAGATAGGTCAGATGCCGCAGGAACCGGCTGAACACCGCGGCGGCCGGGGCCGGGTCGCGAGATCCATTGAGACAGGACGAGATCCGCGCCCCTTCGGGTACGTCGACCCGGAGAAATCGGGCCACTCGCTCCTGCCCGTACTGCAATACGGCCTCATCGATGAGCGAGTCCAGATGCTTGCAGGCCCACCCCTGATTCAACCCGCCACACGGCCGATTGTTATTGGTGCTGCAACTGAGCCCGTGCGTCCCCGCCGTCACCGAAGCCACATACACCCGGGAGATGTCGGACCCGCTCGACACCACTCCCTGCAGCCGTCCGTCGGCCAATTCCACGAACGGCACCTTATTCAGTTTCCGCGCCGCCACAGCGGGCAAAACCCTTACGACAGAAGCACTTTCCCAAGCCGGCTGATCCGGCAAGGCACCCGATTCCGAGGCCATCGCTTCCCTCCCGATCGATACGATGCGCCCAAGGTATGTGACCCCACCGACAAGTCGCGCAGGCACCCCGAACCTGCAGCTGAACCCCGATTCCGGCCCTCCCGGCGGTGCGGATCGCGTGCCCTCCGGATCGATCGCCGGTGTGGCGTCGATCGCTCACTTGCCGAACGTGTCCGGCGCCTGCCCAGTCGTGGCGGGTTCGAACGCGCGTGAAACGTCGTACCCTCCCGCTACTGTCGTAGGTGAGTGGTTTGAGGGCTGTAGCAGGTGCGGTGAAAGGTGACGGGGCGCAATGAATTCCGGATTTATCGCGGTAGCACTGCCGATCGCGCTCGGCGTGATCATGTTCGGCCTGGGCTTATCCCTCACCCCCGCCGACTTCACCCGCGTCGCGCAACAGCCGAAAGCGGTGCTGATCGCCCTCGTCTGCCAGATGGTGGTGCTACCGCTGGTGGCGTTCGGCCTGGTGACACTGTTCGGGCTGGAACCACTGGCTGCCATCGGCGTCATGCTGCTGGCCGCCTCCCCGGGAGGCGCGACCGCGAACCTCTTCAGCCACTTGTTCGGCGGTGACGTCGCGCTGAATGTCTCCCTGACAGCGGTGAATTCGGTCATCTCGGTGCTCACGGTCCCGCTCATCACCAACGCGGCCATCGACCATTTCGGTCCCGAGGATGGAACGGGCTCCCTGGGCGTGCAATTCGGAAAGGCCGTACAGGTATTCGCGATAGTGCTGATCCCCGTGGCGATCGGCATGACGGTGCGAGCGCTACGCCCCCTGTTCGCCGACCGAATGGATCGCCCGGTCCGCATCGCATCGGCGATCATCCTGGTATTCGTCGTAATCGGTGCGGTGGCATCGGACCGCTCCGGCATGAACGGCGACCTCCCCACAATCGGCCTGGTCGTAGCCCTCCTGTGCGCGATAAGCCTCACCGTCGGATACTGGCTCCCACGCCTGCTCGGCGTACCGGAACGCCAAGCCATCGCCTCCTCGATGGAAATCGGCGTCCACAACAGCGCCATCGCCATCACCATTGCCATCAGCGTCCTGGACAGCACCGAAATAGCCGTCCCCGCAGCCCTATACGCGGTGGTCATGTCCCCCTTCGCCGCCACCTTCGGCTGGCTCATCAGCCGATCCCTGCGTCGCGCCGGCACGGCCGTCGCGACCGAACCCTCGCGGTTGTGAAATGGTTCAGCGGACCAGGCGGGCGATGTCCTCGATGTTCCCGCGCGGACCGGTGACGCTGCCTTCGTCGTAGTTGTTCCAGCGGAATCTGAGGACGGTGCGGCCGTTCTTCAGGTGAATGCGGCCGTAGTCGATCCAGGCGTCGGGGCCGGTGTACTCGTAGACGCGGTGCCAGCCGTCGGCACGGTGCAGGTCGAGGATTTCGTTGAAGCGCGCGGTGGATATGTTCTTCTCCACGGGGAATCCGCGCAGGCGCTCGTGGATCTCGGCCAGGTGGGCGTAGAGCATGTTGCCGATCATGTTCCCCACGGTAGCCGCGCGGAATTCCGCAAGGGGCTTTCCACATCGTGGAAAAATTCGGGGCTTCAGAATCGGTCTGATCTGAAACGTTCAAGGGGAAGGGTTGGGGAACTTACGGTTTCGGGCACCTACTCTCCCGTGAGGAACGTGTCCGATGACTCTGCAATTGGACCCGCCTGGATTGGCGGTGGCGGTCGCTTCCGACCCTCGCCCGGCTGTTGTGCCCGAGGCTGCACCATTCGATACGACGGAATCCCGGGCGCGGGTGATTGCGCGCAGGTTGGTGTCGGTGGCTCGGAAGTCTTCCGGGTTGGTGCTGGTACTCGTGCTGTGGCAGTTGGGGGCTCGGGGGTGGCTGGGGGCCACCACGCCCGCGCCCACGGAGGTGATCGAGGCTGGGCGGGAGCTGATTGTCTCTGGGGAGTTGTGGGAGCATTTGGCGGCTTCGTCGCGGCGGGTCGCGGTGGGGTTGTCGATCGGGATCGTGATCGGGCTGGTGTTGGGGGCGGCGGCCGGGTTGTTCCGCATAGCGGAAGATTTGGTGAACGGGCCGCTGCAGGCGATGCGGATGTTGCCGACGTTGGCGCTGGTGCCGGTGTTCATCATCTGGTTCGGGATCGGGGATGAGTTCAAGATCGCGCTGATCATCGTCGCGCCGATCTTCCCCATCTACTTGAACGTGCTGGCCGGTATTCGCGGGGTTGACACCCGCCTGGTCGAGGCGGCGGAATCGTTGGGGCTCAACCGGTTACAGCTGACATCGAAGATCATCCTGCCGGGTGCGCTGCCGCAGATTCTGGTCGGGCTGCGGCAGGCGCTTGGGCTGGGCTGGCTCACACTCGTCGTCGCCGAGATGCAGACCACGCCGGTGGGTCTCGGATTCCTGATGAACGACGCCAAGGAGTTCCTGCGCACCGATCAGATCTTCCTGGTGCTGGTGATCTACGCCGTGCTGGGTCTGCTCACCGATCTGTTCGTGCGGGTGCTCGAGCGCCGATTCCTTTCCTGGCGAACCGGATTCGAGGGAGCGTAGATGACCACCACCATTGCGAGCGCGGTACGCATTCGCGGGGCGCGCCGGGTTTTCGCCGGGCGCACCGTGCTCAGCGGAGTCGATCTGGATATCGCGCCGGGGGAGTTCGTGGCGCTGCTCGGCGCGAGCGGATCCGGTAAGAGCACCCTGTTGCGCGGACTCGGCGGGCTCGATAGGGGATTCGCCGGACAGTTCGAGGCCCCGGCATCGAAAGCCATTGTGTTTCAAGAACATCGACTGATCCCGTGGATGTCGGTGTGGCGCAATGTCGTTCTCGGCGTCAACCGCGCCACCAAGGCACAGGCCATCGCCGCGCTGGAGGAGGTCGGCCTGGCGGCCAAGGCCGATGTCTGGCCCGCCACCCTCTCCGGCGGTGAGGCGCAGCGCGTCGCCCTCGCCCGAGCCCTGGTCCGCAATCCCGAATTGCTGCTGCTGGACGAACCTTTCGGCGCACTCGACGCGCTGACCCGCCTCAAAGCACAGGCGCTCGTCGCGCGCCTGTGGACCCAGCACCGGCAGGCGGTGCTGCTGGTCACCCACGATGTGGAGGAGGCCCTGTTGCTGGCCGATCGCGCCCTCGTCCTGCGCGACGGGCAGATCGCCGAATCCTTCGACATCACCGTGGCGCGCCCGCGTTCGGTGCTCGACCCCACCTTCTCCGACCTCCGCCGCCGCTTGCTGCTCGCACTCGGCGTCGACCCCGAAGCACCGACAGGAGCCGACCATGAGTGAAACCTGGCAGTTGAGTACCGATGTGCTGGTCATCGGCGGCGGACCCGCCGCCTGCTGGGCCGCCATCCACGCCCGCGAGGCCGGCGCGGAGGTGACGCTGGTGGACAAGGGCTACTGCGGAACCAGCGGCGCCACAGCGCCTTCCGGCACCGGCGTCTGGTACGTGGCCCCCGAGGCGACCGCCCGCGCCAATGCCAAGGCCAGTCGCGAAACGCTCGGCGGGCACCTGGCCGACCACTACTGGATGGATCGGGTGCTGGATCAGACGTATGCGAATATGAACCGCCTCGCGGTCGAGGGCCGCTACCCGTTCCCGGTGAACGAGAGCACCGGCGAACAGATGCGCACCGGTGTGCAGGGCCCGGAATACATGCGCCGCATGCGCGCCTGGGTGAAGCGCGCCGGGGTCACCATCCTGGATCATTCACCGGCACTGGAACTTCTGGTCGATGCCGACGGCGTGGTGCGTGGCGTGGCGGGCTATCAGCGGCAGGCCGACCGCGACTACCGCATCGCGGCGGGCGCGGTGGTGCTGGCCAGCGGCGGCTGTGCGTTCCTGTCCCGGGCGCTGGGCACCAATGTGAACACCGGTGACGGCGCGCTCATGGCCGCCGAGGTGGGTGCGCGGTTCTCCGGTATGGAGTTCTCCAACGCCTACGCCATCGTGCCCAAGGGTTCGACCATCACCAAGACCGCCTATTACGGCTACGCCACCTTCTTCCACGAGGACGGCCGCGTGGTCGAGGGTGCGGGCTCCACCAAGGGCCGCTCGGTCATCGCGCGAACCCTGCTGTCGGAGAAGGTGTTCGCGCAGCTGGATCGCGCCGACGCCACCGTGCAGGCGCAGATGCGACTCGGTCAGCCGAACTTCTTCCTGCAGTTCGATCGCCGCGGCATCGACCCGTTCCAGGATCGATTCGAGGTGGATCTGCTCGCCGAGGGCACCGTGCGCGGTACCGGCGGCATCGATATCGTCGATGACAACTGCGCCACAACGGTTCCCGGGCTGTACGCGGCCGGTGACGCGGCCACCCGCGAGCGCATCTGCGGCGGCTTCACCGGTGGCGGCAGCCATAATTCGGCCTGGGCCATGTCCTCGGGCAGCTGGGCGGGCCGGGGCGCGGCGGAGTTCGCACGCGATTCGCGTCCCGATCACGCCGCGTTGCGCGGGGCCGGACAGGTCGGATTGCGCCCTGACACTTCGGAATCCGTGTCCGCCGAAGAGGTCGTGGCGGCCGCGCAGGCGGAGCTGATCCCGTTCGAGAAGAACCTGATGCGGCACGGCGATCGCATCACCCCCGCGCTGGCGGAACTCGATTCGCTGTGGGAGCGCGCCGAGCGCGGTCTGGGCGGGGATGCCACCGGTGATGAGCGGGTACGCGCCCGACAGGCCGCCGCCATCACCGCGGTGGGGCGGCTCATGTATCGATCGGCGTTGTCCCGCACCGAGACTCGCGGTATGAGTAAGCGCGCCGATCACCCCGATCTCGATCCGGCGCAGCACCATCACATTCTCTCGGGTGGTCTGCACGAGGTCTGGACCGCCACCTCGGCGGCTCCCGGACAGCAGCCCGTCGGCGCGAGTGCGGCGGTGGCCTGATGATCGAGCTCGTCCGCGCCCAGGATTGCATCGGCTGCGATAAGTGCGTCGATGTCTGCCCGACCAATGTCTTCGATCGCACCGAGAGCGGAATCCCGCTCATCGCAAGGCAATCGGATTGCCAGACCTGCTTCATGTGCGAGGCGTACTGCCCGACCGACGCCCTCTACGTATCGCCGGATGTGACCCCGCTGCCCGACCCCACGGCGATTCCCGAGGAACACGTCGGCCGCTATCGCCGCGAGATCGGCTGGGGTCAGGGCCGCAAGCCCGGCAGCCTGGTCGCGATCGGCCCGCGTCTGCCCCACGGCGCTCCACCGCCGCGCCTGTCCGAACTGACAGCGCTGCATTCCGAACCCTGATCTTCACGAAAGTTCTTCATGCGCACCCTGAGAAAGCTCGTTCCCGCCGCCGTGGCCGCACTCGCACTGGTGCTGTCCGGTTGCGGTTCGGGCGCCGATAGTTCGGCCACCCGCACCGAGATCAAAACCCTCCGCATCGGCGTCATCGGCAGCGGCAACGTGCTGACCGGAACCCTCGGGTTCGCACACCAGCGCGGTGTGGTGCTGCCCGCGCTGAAACCCCTCGGTGTGGACAATATCGAGGTCTACAGCTTCCCCAACGGCCCGGACCTGAACCAGGCCCTGGTCGGCGGACGGCTCGATGTGGCCAGTTACGGCGACACCCCCGCCCTGGTGGCGCGCGGCAGCGGCCTGAAAACCCGGCTGCTGGGCATCAATTCGGTGAACTACAACGCCGGTGTGGTCGCCAAGGATCCGGCCATCCGCACGCTGAAGGATCTGGCGGGCAAGAAGGTCGGCGTCCAGCTCGGTTCCTACATCGACCGCTACCTACAGGGCGCACTCCAGGCCGAAGGCATCTCCGCGCAGCTGATCCACCTGCTCGCCACCGACGCCGAGGCTCCTCTCAACGGCGGTGACGTCGCGGCGGTGGCGCTGCCGGACGTGAACCCGTCCGCATCGCTACAGGCGTTCCTGGCCAAGGGATTCCACCTGGTGGACTCGGTCCGCGACAACCATCCGACCCTGGCGGGTACCAGCTCCGCGGTCAGCAGCCAGGACTTCCTGGACACCCACAAGGACTTCGGCCCCACCTGGCAGCAAATCCTGAACGACGCCAACAAATTCGCCCGCGACCACTTCACCGACTACGTGAACTACGAAGTCACCCAATCCAAAGCCCCCGAAGCCGTAGTCCGCGCCACCGCCCGCCTCGAATCCATCCCCGAAGACCTCTTCTCCCCCCAGGGCATCACCCTCCTCACCGGCACCAAACAATTCCTGGTGGACCAGAAGAAAATCCGCGAAGACTTCTCCCTCGACGATTGGTTCTACCGCGACCGCCCCAAGGCGAGCTGACCGCCTGCCGATCGAACCTCCCGGTACCGCCCGCACGGGCTAGCATCGGGAGGTCTTTCGGCGCGAGGGGGCTGGCGTAATGGTCGAATGCAAGCGGGTTGTCGTGATCGGGGCCGGAATATCGGGTCTCGTGACGGCAAAAGTGTTGCGCGAGGACGGATTCGACGTTCACGTGCTGGAGCAGGAGCCCGAGATCGGCGGCGTGTGGACGCCGTCGCGCACCTATCCGGGACTGCGCACCAACAACTCTCGTGATACCTACGCCTTCGCCGATCATCCGTACGATCCGGGCGCGGACATGTTCCCGACGGCCGCCCAGGTACGCGAATACCTGGCTTCCTATGCCGCCCGGTTCGAGCTGAACCCGGTTATTCGACTATCGACACGGGTGACCGAGGTGGCCCGGCACGAGTCCGGCTTCACGGTCACCGGCATCGGCCCGGACGGTCCGATCGAGCTGGCCTGCGATTTCGTTGTGGTCTGCACCGGCACCTACTCCGAACCCGAACTGCCGGATATCGCGGGCCGCGAACGCTTCGCCGGAACCGTGTTGCACTCGAGTGAGGCGACCGATCCGGCACTGTTCGCGGGCCGACGGGTCATCGTCGTCGGGGCCGGAAAATCCGCGCTGGACTGCGCCGCCTGGGCCGCCGCGCACGCGCGTGACTGCACCCTGGTATTTCGCACCCCGCACTGGATGGCTCCGCGCTGGTTTCCCGGCCGCATCCCGGCCGACCAGGTCTTACTCGGCCGAATCGCGGAGCTGTTCATGCCCTACCACCGGCGAAACAGGGTCGAGCGATTCCTGCACGGGCGCGGCCGCGCACTGCCCCGGATCTTCTGGCGCACAGTCGAACTGGTACTGCGCACGCTGCTCCGCATGCCGTCCATCCTGGTTCCGGAACAGCGCCTGCCGCGCGGCCTGGAGAATGCCGGATTCACCTCGGAGTTCTATCCGATGGCGCGGGCCGGGCGAATCCGACTGCGCCGCACAACGATCGAATCGTTCGGCCCGGACGAGGTGCGCCTGGCGGACGGCGACCGGCTGGCGGCCGATATCGTGCTGTTCGCCACCGGCTGGCGTCAGACATTACCGTTCCTCGCGGCGGATCTTGCCTCGGAACTGTTCCGGGACAATGGATTCAGGCTCTATCGTCATATCCTTCCGCCCGCCGAACCGCGCCTGGGATTCATCGGTTACGCCTCCTCGACCGCGTGCCAGCTCACCTCGGAGGTCTCTGCGCACTGGCTGTCGCAGGTATTCGCGGCCGAGTTGAAGCTGCCCACCGTCGATGAGATGGATGCCGAGATAGCCCGGGTGGGCGCCTGGCTGGCCGAGGAGTTTCCGGCCCGCGCCCGAGGCTTCTATGTCGGCCCGCACCTGATCCACCATATCGATGATCTGCTCACCGATATGGAGGTGCCGACCCGCCGCACCCGCAACGCGCTGACCGAATACCTGGGCGACTTCACCCCCGCCCGCTATGCCGATCTGGCCGCACAGCGCAGAGCGCGGGCCGCCGCCCGATAGTCATATCCGGGTGAATGCGGATTATCCGCTACAAAACTATACTTTGCGGTATGACTGCTCTGGCGCCTGTGCGTACCGAACGTGATCTGTCGTTTCTGCTGGATCGGACCAGCCATGTGTTGCGGACGCAGATGTCGGCGGCGTTGGCGGAGATCGGGTTGACGGCGCGGATGCACTGTGTGCTGGTGCATGCGCTGGAGGAGGAGCGGACGCAGGCGCAGCTCGCGGAGTTGGGGGATATGGATAAGACCACGATGGTGGTCACCGTGGATGCGCTGGAGAAGGCGGGGCTGGCCGAGCGGCAGCCGTCGAGTACCGATCGGCGGGCGCGGATCATCGCGGTCACCCCGAAGGGGGCGAAGCTGGCCGCGCGCAGTCAGGAGATCGTGGACGGGGTGCATCGAGATGCGCTCGGGTCGCTGCCCAAGGGGGAGCGGGACGCTCTGGTGAAAGCGCTGAATCATTTGGTGGAAGGGCACCTTTCGACCACCGCCGAGGCATCCACCGCGCGCCGTGCACGGCAGTGACCAGCCGGTTCACAAAAAGAGTCCGTTAGAGATTGTCTGCAACGGAACTATCTAGTACGGTCTCTCTTGTTGGTTCGAACAGGAGAAGATCATGACTGCGTCCAAAAATCTCGCCCTCGCGGTGCTGTCCGCCGCGACGCTGATGACCATCCTCGATGGCAGCATCGTGACCGTGGCGATGCCCGCGATTCAGCAGGATCTCGGCTTCACGCCGGCTGGGCTGAGCTGGACCGTCAATGCGTACCTGATCGCCTTCGGCGGACTGCTGCTGCTCGCGGGCCGCTTCGGTGATCTGATCGGGCGCAAGAAAATGTTCCTGACCGGCAATATCGTCTTCACCGCCGCCTCACTGCTTGCGGGTGCGGCCACCAGCCCGGCCATGCTCGTCGCGGCCCGGTTTCTACAGGGCGTCGGCAGTGCGATCGCCTCGGCGGTGGTGCTCGGCATCCTGGTGACCATGTTCACCGAGAAGGGCGAACGGGCAAGGGCCATCGGCATTTTCAGCTTCACCGGCGCGGCGGGCGCATCCATCGGCCAGGTGCTCGGCGGCGTGCTCACCGATGCGCTGAACTGGCACTGGATCTTCCTGATCAATGTGCCGATCGGGGTGCTGACCGTCGCGCTCGCCATCAAGGCGCTGCCCGCCGATCGCGGACTGGGTCTGGCCGCCGGAGCCGACGCGCTGGGCGCACTGCTGGTGACCGGTGGACTCATGCTGGGCATCTACACCGTGGTCAAGATCGAGGAGTACAGCTGGCTGTCCGCGCACACCCTGGGCCTGGGCGCACTGTCGCTGATCCTGTTGACCGCCTTCGTGATTCGCCAGCGCACCGCCGCCACCCCGCTGCTGCCACTGCGTATCTTCCGCTCCCGCAATGTGTCCGGCGCGAATGTGGTGCAGATGCTGACCCTGTCGGCCATGTTCGCCTTCCAGATCATCGTCGCGCTGTACATGCAGCGGGTGCTCGGCTACAGCGCGCTGCAGACCGGTCTGGCCATGCTGCCCGCCGCGGTGGCCATCGGCGGTGTGTCACTGTTCGTCTCGGCTCGCCTGATCACCCGCTTCGGTGAGCGCGCCGTGCTGATCAGTGGACTGGTGCTGCTGCTGGCCGGAATGGCCTGGCTGACAAGGCTTCCGGTGCACGCCTCCTATGTCACCGATCTGCTGCCCATGATGGTGCTGATCGCCGGCGGCGGCCTGGTGCTGCCCGCGCTGACCAACCTGGGCATGTCCGCCGCCCGCGCCGACGACGCCGGATTGGCCTCCGGACTGTTCAACACCACCCAGCAGGTCGGCATGGCGTTCGGTGTCGCGGTGCTGTCCACCCTGGCCGCCTCGCGCACCGGAGAGCGGCTCACCGCCGGGGCCACCGAGGCCGCCGCCCTGACCGACGGCTACCGCCTGGCCTTCATGATCGCCACCGGCGTGCTCGTCGCGGCCCTGGCCATCAGCGTCACCGTGCTGCGCCGCCCCGCCGCCACCGCCGCGCAGCAGGAGTTCGTCGCGGTCGCCTGATTCGACGGTGTGCGAAAACACCTCGGGCCCAGCGGATCACCGCTGGGCCCGAGTCGTGTGCCTGGGGATCGTATCGATCTCAGGCCGTCGGTGCGGAAATCCGCAGTGCGGCAACGAGTTCGCGGTACAGTTCATCGTTCGCGTACAACTCGCGGTGGGTTCCCGCCGCCCGCAGCGCACCATCCTCCAGCACCCAGATGGTGTCCGCGTCGATCACGGTGGAGAGCCGGTGCGCGATGGTCACCACCGCGCTGTCGCGGGCGATATCGCGAATGATCTCCTGCACCGCCGCCTCGGTGCGCCCGTCCAACTGTGCGGTGGCCTCGTCCAGCAGCAGTATCTCGGGCCGCCGCACGATCGCCCGGGCCAGCGCGATGCGCTGGCGCTGACCACCGGAAAGGCTGGTCTGCGCGACCGGCTCGTCCAACCCGCCCGGCAGGCGGTGCACGGTCTCGGCCAGCCCGACCGCGTACAGCGCCGCCCACGCCTCGGTATCGGTCGCATCCGGGTGGCGATACAACACATTGTCGCGAATGGTGCCGGTCAGCAGCGGCGTCTCCTGTTCGACATAGCCGATGCGGGCGCGCACCGAATCGATGCGCAGATCGGCATAGTCCTTGCCGTCCAAAGTGATTCGGCCGCCATCGGGATCGTGGAATCGGAGTATGAGCGAGAACAGCGTGGTCTTGCCCGCGCCCGAAGGTCCGACGATGGCGGTATGCCCGCGGCGCGGGATGACCGCCGACAGGTGGTCGACCGCGGGTCGATCAGCGCCCGAATAGGTGGCCGAAACATCTTCGAAAGTAAGCACATTCGGCCCGGAGACACCGTCGTCAGCCGAATGCCCGGCCGAAACATCCTCGGTGCGAATGCTTTCTGCTTCGCGCAGGCGCGCGGCGGCGGCCACGCCGGACTGCAATTGCGCCAACTGCCGGGTGATCTCGCTGACGGGTTCGACCAGTCCGAAGGCGTACAGCAGGAAGGCGACCAGCGTCGAGACCGCCAGCGCGCCCTGATGCACCCGCCAGGCGCCGAAGGCCAGGATCACGATGATGGCCAACTGGATTCCGCTGCCCGCCACGGTCCAGGCAATGGCCTCCACCCGCACCGCGCGGTTGGCGTGCGCGGCCGAATCCCGGGCGTGCGCGATGACCCGGCGGCTCTCCCGCTCCTCGGAACCACTGGATTTCACCGTCCGCACCGCGCGCAGACCGCCCTCCAGCACGCCGCCGAGCCGCCCGACCGATTCCTGCGCCTGCCGCTGCGCGACCGCGATGGCGGGCATGAGCCAGCCCGCCAGCACCGCGATGACGAGCACCGCCACCAGCGTGCACAGCAGCAGCGGTACATCGAGCACCGCCATCAGAATCAGCGTGCCCACCAGCGAGATGGTGCCGTTGATCAGGTAGATCAGGCTGGACGAGGCCGCTTCGCGCAGGAGCAGCGTGTCCGAGGTGACCCGGGTGACCAGTTCGCCCGGGGGCCGGAATTGCAGATCGGGCAGCACGCCCCGGAAGAACCGGCGCACCAGCGAGGCGCGCGCGTCCAGCACGATGTGCTCGGCGATTCGGCCCAGCAGCAGCCATTCGGCCAGCCCGAATCCCGCGCCCAGCACCAGCAGTCCGAGCAGCAGCGAAATCGGTTGCAGCAGTGAGCCATCGGCTCCCACCGAATCGAGGATCCATTTGGTGGCCAGGGGAGTGGCCAGCGCCGTCGCGGTATAGCCGAAGCCGAGGCAGAGTGCGAGCAGTAGCCGTCCCCGATGTGGGCGCACGAACGACCACAGCAGCATCAGATGCTGGGCGCGCCCGGTCGCGGCAAGGGTGACTTCGGTACTCTGCATACCTCTAATGGAACACAGATGTTCCATTAGAGTCAAGTCATGCTCTGTTCAGGATCGGCCTGATACCGTTCCGGATATGCCCGCCACACCCGCCGCCACCGGCACCGGAGCAGCCAGAACCGGTATCCGGGCCCGCACCCGCGCCGCCATCCTGGACGCGGCGGCCGAGGTGCTCATCACCACCCCGGCGGCCTCGCTCGGCCAGATCGCCACCGCCGCCGATGTCGGCCGCACCACCCTGCACCGCTACTTCCCGGAACGACTCGATCTGCTGCGCGCCCTCGCCCGGCACGTCACCGAGCTGAGCACCGAGGCCATCGAGCGCGCCGAACCCGGCGGCGGCACCCCGGCGGCCGCGCTGCGCCGGGTCGTGGAAGGCCAATTCGACCTCGGCCCGATCCTGCTGTTCGTCTACTCCGAACCCGCCCTCGCCGGTGATGCCGAACTCTGGGCCGAACTCGCGCAGAGCGAGAACGCGGTGGACGCCATCCTGATTCGCGTCGGCGAGACCACCGGTGCGACGCTGCCGCTGTCCTGGCAGCGCCGCACCTTCTGGGCGCTGCTCTATGCCGCGTGGGAGGCCGCCAAACAGGAGACCACCCCGCGCCACGAACTCGTCGACGCCATCATGACCACGCTGACCCGGGGCGTTTTCGCCCCCGCCGCAACCGATTAGCCCAAACCGGTTGCGGCGGGCCCCGCTTGCACAGACACTCACGAGAGAGGGGAGCGCGTGAGTATGAGAACAGCCGTATCGGATGAGCCGAGCATCAATCAATGGTGCGCGGACGATTTCACCCTGCTGCCGGATGACGCCACCTGGCTGGGGCAGCTCGGTTTCGATCCGCCCGCCATGATTCGGCAGCGGCTCACCGACATGCTGTGCGAGCGGATTCCGCGCACCACCGTCGACTGGGTCGAGATCACCGCGCGGCCACGGCAATTCACCGCCGGACGGCATGACGGTGATGCCACCTTCACGGTCACCCGGGTCGGGATGGTCATCGCCATGACCCTGGCCGTGCACTCCCCGGGCAGGCGGCGGCAGGTCCTGCGGGGCGTGTTCACCTTCGTCATGACCGGGATGGGCGAGGGTCAGACCCCGCGCCAGCGCACCTGGCTGGATCTGGACGCGAGCCTGCGTCAGGCCGAACGCGAGCTGAAATCGCGCATGTTCGGCCGTTAGAAGCCGACGTCGATCTCCACGCTGTCCCGCTCGGTGTACATGCGCCAATAGTGTTCGCCCAGTTCGTCATTGGTCATGCGGGCGATCTCCACCCCGGCCGGGACCAGTTCGGGATGGTTGTCGACGATCTCCTCGGCGCGGCTGCCGCCGATCAGCACGCCGATATTCAGCACGCCCGCGTAGACGCCGGTGCCCCGGAGTTCATCGGCGAGCTGATGGACGTAACCGCGCTGAGCGGCAAGCGCCACACCGAAATTCGACAGGTACGGCTGCGACGCGTGCGGTGAGGATCCGGAGGAGTACAGCAGCGCACCGTCACCGCGTTCGATCATGGCCGGGGCGAGCGCCCGGGTCATGAGGATCGGCGAATGCAGTTTCAGCGCGATGGGAACCCGGAGTCCGGGCACATCCAATGCGAGGGTGCTCGGGACGCGATCGCTCATCTCCCCGGCCGCGCCGTGCATGGCCACATCGATCGGGCCGAAGGTCTCCCCAATCGCGGCGACGGCTTTGTCCAGCTGATCGGCGTCCTTGACGTCCGCGGGAAAGGCCGCCGCCTCGATGCCCTCGGCCCGCAGGTCGGCGGCGTGCCGTTCGGCCTTGTCCGGGTTACGTCCGATGACCGCGACCCGGAAACCCTCGCGCCCGAAGCGCCGGCCCGTCCCGACGCCGAGCCCGGGTCCGTAACCGAATATCGCGATGGTCTTGCTCATAGCGCCTCACTAAGTTGAGCCTTGGTTCAAGTTACCGTCGTGACGCTAGCTTAAGTTGAACCTATGCTCAACATATTTCACATGCCGAATTTGTAGGATCGGCGGATGTCCTCGAACAAGCCGCTGCGCCTGGATGCCCGCCGCAATCGCGACGCCCTGGTGACCGCGGCCCGCGAGGTCTTCGCCGAACGCGGTCTGGACGCACCGCTCAAAGAGGTCGCCGCCCGGGCGGGCGTCGCCATCGGCACGCTCTACAACCGATTTCCCACCCGCGATGATCTGATCGCCGCCGCCGTCGAGGACCGCATCGAAGCCGGGGGCCGAATCGCCGAGCGCGCCTTGCTGATCGAAGACCCCTGGGAATCCTTCACCTATCTGGTGGAGCAGGTGTGCGAACTCCAGGCGGGCGACCGGCTGCTCAACGAACTCGCCGTCCGGGCCGCGCCGAGCGCCGCCATCGCCCGCGCCCGCGAGGACGGCCACCACCGAATGCGCGAAATCGTCACGCGCGCACAGCGAGCCGGAGTGCTGCGCCCGGACTGGGTGCTCGAGGACATCGCCTTCATCACCTGGGCGCACACCCGGATCGTCGAGGCCACCGGAACCCTGGCCCCCGATGCCTGGCGACGCCATCTCGCCCTGGTCTTCGACGGTCTGCGCGCGGCCGCCGCGCATCCGCTCCCGGTGCCGCCGATCACCGAGGATCAGCTGATGCGAGCACTGGGCAGCGGTGCGCAATGAGCCGCTCGCACTGATCCCGGAGCGCCTCCGCCACGCGAGCTATCGTGGACGGCGTGGGTGTCATCGGCGAGTTGTTCCCGGGTAAGAAGCTGACCGACGAGGGCAGCGAGGACAGCGGCGGTCAGGACCACCGGCCGCGACTGGAACTCGATCTCGATGCCGGGGTGGTGCGCTTGTCCCCGCCCGCGAAACCATCGGACCAGCCGCAGGAGTGATTGCCCGCCAGTAGTGCGGCGATATCGGTACTGGTGGTCAGATCGCTCTGCACGTACCAGCGATCGGCATCCGGCGGCTGCGCGGTGGCATTGAGGCAGACGATCTTGTCCGCGTACGGGGAGAGCGTGCCCAATTCCTGCCGTGCCGCGACGGGGACCGCGACGGCGATGCGGATCGCGCCGTGCAGCCGGGCCATTCGGCAAATATCGCGCAGGGCGGTGGCATCGGCCACGCAATCGTCGGCCACCACCACCGTGCGCTCGGACAGGTCCACGCGTTTGCGATCACCGCGCAGGCTGAAGGCATTGCGGCGCAGTATTTCCGCCTGTGCCTCCTCGGTGGCGGCCCGCTCGGCTTCGCACAGGCTCCCGCCCGCCACGGCGGTGGTGTCGATGAGCAGTGTTTCGTCCTCGCCGAGAATTCCGTACACCAGGTCGGGATGACGGGCAACGGCCAAGGGGCGCACCAGGATTACGTCCAGCAGCACGTGCAGGGTGGCGGCCAGTTCGGCGGCGACCCGCATCCCGCCGCCGGGCGGAGCGAGGACCACCACATCGTCACCGCGAAAAGCAGCGAGCAGCCCGGCCAACTGCCGGCCCGCGTCGTTGCGGTCCATGAACGGCGGCATGTGCTTGCCCGACTGTGGATTTCAGCCGGTGGTCGGCCACGCCGGGGGCGTGAGCGGAGGCGGGGAGGGGTGCGCGGGGTGCCCGGATACCGTCATCATCAAGCGCCCTCTCCATTGAGTGGCTGCCGCGGTGGGGTGAGCAGACCGGGTCATGCGGAAAGGGTCGCTCGAGAAGGGCAGAATCCCAGTGTACGCCAGCGCGAACTCGTGGTTCCGCCCTTCCCGCGCATACGAATTGATCACATGCCGGTATCGCTCGAGTTCATGACCTGAGGAACGTTGCCGCGATACTCCAGAACCTGCCGCGATCCACCGAACGGAAATCCCAGGTCTCGGCGAGACGGTGAGTAGCGCTGACGATGCCGGTCACGTCGAAATCGTCGCGCGTAGCGGTGCCCTTGTCCTCGAGGGCGGCGATGACGTAGGCGGTGGCGGTCTCCACGCTGTGGGGCACGCAGGGCTCCAATCGGTCGTCGGAATGAGGTGCGGTGTAAGGGACTACGGCTGCGTTTCGGTGAAAACTTCCTCGTATCGGAACTCGGTGGGAATCCGCTCGCCCGCGGCGTGCGCCCGCTCTTCGCGGTGGCGCAGGTCGACGCGGCGGATCTTGCCGGAGATGGTCTTCGGTAGCTCGGTGAACTCCACGCGGCGCACTCGCAGATAAGGGGCGAGGTGGTCGCGGGCGTATTCGAGTATGGCGCGGGCGGTTTCGCGATCGGGTTCCCATCCGGCGGCGAGTGAAACGTATGCCTTGGGAACTGCGAGACGGGTGTCGTCCGGTTGCGGGACGACCGCCGCCTCGACCACGGCTGGGTGCTCGATGAGCACACTTTCCAGCTCGAACGGCGACACCTTGTAGTCGGAGGACTTGAAGACGTCGTCGGTGCGGCCGATATAGGTGATGTATCCGTCGTCGTCGCGTGAGGCGACATCACCGGAGTGGTAGAAGCCCCCCGCCGTGACAGCGGCATTGCGTTCCGGATCGCCCAGATATCCGGTCATCAGGTTGACCGGAGTGTATCCCAGGTCAAGGCAGATTTCGCCCTCATCAGCGAGTTCTCCGGTGATGGGGTCCACGAGTATGACAGGCACTCCCGGGGCCGGTCGGCCCATGGATCCGGGCTTGACCGGCTGTCCTGGCGTATTGCCGACCTGCAATGTGGTCTCGGTCTGTCCGAAGCCGTCACGAATCGTCAGACCCCACGCCTTCTCCACCTGTGCGATCACATCGGGGTTGAGAGGCTCACCGGCGCCGAGGATTTCACGCAGACCGGCCGGTCGCTCGCCGAGATCGGACTGAATCAGCATGCGCCACACCGTCGGTGGCGCGCAGAACGTGTTCACCTCCGCGCGACGCAGTTGCTCCAGCAGCGCCGCGGCGTCGAAACGGCCGTAGTTGTAGACGAATATGGTCGCCTCGGCCAGCCACGGGGTGAAGAAACAACTCCAGGCGTGCTTGGCCCAGCCCGGCGCGCTGATCGCCAGATGCACATCGCCCGGGCGCACGCCGATCCAGTACATGGTCGACAGATGCCCTACCGGATAACTGATTTGGGAGTGCTGCACCATCTTCGGCTTACTGGTGGTGCCGGAGGTGAAGTACACCAGCAGCGGATCATCCACCTCGGTGACCGCTGCGAACGGACCCGCCGACATGGTCATCGTGGCCTCGGCGTAGGAACGCCAGCCGGATACCTGCTGTCCCACCGCGATTCGCACGTAGTCCCCCGGCACCTCGTCGAACTTGGCGGTGTCGGCGGCATTGGTGATCACGAAACCCGCACCGCCCCGGTCGATCCGGTCGATGAGATCCTTCGGGCCCAGCGCCGCCGTGGTCGGCATGATCACCGCGCCGAGCTTGGCCACGGCCAGCATGGCCTCCCACAGTTCGGCCTGATTGCCGAGCATGAGCATCACCCGATCGCCCTTGCCCACACCGAGACTCGACAGCCAGGTCGCCACCTGATCCGACGCGTCGGCCATCTGGTCGAAGGTGATGCGCTGTTCCGCGCCGTCCTCCTCGACGATCCAGAGCGCGGTGCGGTCGTTACCGCGTGCGATGACGTCGAACCAGTCGGTGGCCCAATTGAATACGCCGGTCAGGCGCGGCCATTCGAAATGCTCCAGCGCGGCGGTGTAGTCGGTGGCGTGCGCGACCAGCAGATCGCGGGCGGCGCGGTAGGCCGCGGTATTGGAGGTGGGCGTCGCGGTGGTCATGCGGTCTCCTCGGTGGATCGGTTCAGCAGGTTCACGGCGATCTCGCGCATCTCGATCTTGCGGATCTTGCCGGTCACGGTCATCGGGAACTCATCCACCAGATGTACGTAGCGGGGGATCTTGTAGTGCGCGAGCTTGCCGGTGCAGAACTCGCGCAGGGATTCGGCGGTGAGCGGAGTCGCGTTCTCGCGCATGCGAATCCATGCCATCAGCTCTTCACCGTATTTGGCGTCCGGCACGCCGATCACCTGTGCGTCGAGGATGTCCGGATGGCTGTAGAGGAACTCCTCGATCTCGCGCGGATAGATGTTCTCGCCGCCGCGGATGACCATGTCCTTGATGCGGCCGGTGATCGCCACGTAGCCGTCCTCGTCCATGGTGGCCAGATCGCCGGTGTGCATCCAGCGCGCGGAATCGATGGCGTCGGAGGTCTTCTCGGGATCGTTCCAGTACCCGAGCATCACCGAATAGCCGCGCGTGCACAGTTCGCCGGGCAGTCCGCGCGGCACGGTCAGCCCGGTGACCGGGTCGACGATCTTGATCTCGATATGCGGTCCGGCCTGCCCCACGGTGGCGGTGCGCTGGGCCAGGCTGTCATCCGCGCGGGTCTGGGTGGAGACCGGGGACGTCTCGGTCATGCCGTAGCAAATGCTCACCTCGCCCATGCCCATGCGCTCGATGACCTGCTTCATCACCTCGACCGGACAGGGCGATCCGGCCATGATGCCGGTGCGCAGGCTGGACAGGTCGTAGGTGTCGAATTCCGGATCGGCCAGTTCGGCGATGAACATGGTCGGCACCCCGTACAGCGAGGTACAGCGTTCGGCCGCAACGGCTTCCAGCGTCGCGCGCGGTTCGAACGAGGGCGCGGGAATGATCATGGCCGCGCCGTGACTGGTGGCGGCGAGATTTCCCATCACCATGCCGAAGCAGTGGTAGAAGGGAACCGGAATGCAGATGCGGTCCTGTTCGGTATAGCCGCACAGCTCGCCGACGAAGTAGCCGTTGTTCAGGATATTGTGATGGCTGAGCGTGGCTCCCTTGGGGAAACCCGTTGTGCCCGAGGTGTATTGGATATTGATCGGATCGTCCGCCGAGAGCGCGGCCTGGGCGAGCGCCAGGCGTTCCGGATCGCCCGCGCGACCGGTTTCGAAGAGCCGCCGCCATTCCGGGCTGTCCAGCAGCACCACCTGTGCCAGGTCCGGGCATTCCGGGCGCACCTGCGCGATCATGGCCGCGTAATCCGAGGTCTTGAACGACGGCGCGGCGATCAGCGTGTGAATTCCGGCCTGCCCCAGCACATAGCGCAGCTCATGCGCGCGATAGGCCGGATTGATATTCACCAGGATCGCGCCGATCTTGGCGGTCGCGTACTGCGCCAGCGTCCACTGCGGGCAGTTCGGCGCCCAGATGCCCACCCGGTCGCCCTTGCCCAGCCCGCTCGCCAGCAGCCCCAGCGCCAAGGCATTCACCTCCGCCAGGAACTCGCGGTAGGTCCAGCGGAGGCCGGTGGTGTAGTCGATCAACGCGTCGCGGTCGGCGAACCGGGCCGCCGTGCGATCGAGATTGTCGCCGATGGTGTCCCCGAGTAGCGGCGTGCTCCACGCCCCCGAGGAATAGCTCACCGGCCGGAGCCGGTCCGTGCTCATGCTCACTTCGGTAGGATCCACGTCACACCGCCACCCCGACCAGCCCCGAACGGGGGTACCCGATGAGCTCCGCCACAGACGCCCTGCTGCGCCCCGACGATGGCGACGCCCTGCGCGCCGAACTACGGCAGATCGCCGCGCTCTCCAAGGCCCCGGTGGTGTTCGGCGGCACGGTGCACGCGGGCGGCCTGGTACTGAGCGAATTCGTCGGGACCAGGACCAATGGCATGCGCGGACTGGTTGTCGCCCCGAGTTCGGGGCTGGGCGGTAGCGCGATCGCCACGGGCAGGCCCCGTTCGGTGGCCGACTACCGCTCGGCGTCGACCATTACCCATCACTATGACGCCCCGGTCCTGGGCGAGGGCCTGCGTGCGGTGGTGGCGGTGCCCGTGGTGGTCGGCGGGCAGGCGCGCGCGGTGCTCTACGTGGCCAACCGAGATTCGGGGCCGATAGGGGATCGGGTCGCCGATGCCATGGTGCGATCCGGACAGCGGCTGAGCGTCGAGCTCACCATTCGCGATGAGGTGGACCGGCGGCTGCGGCTGGCGTCCGCGCGCGATGCGGCAGCGGCGGTAACCGGTCCGGATGTCGTATTCGCCGAACAGCTCCGGGATCTGCACGCGGAATTGCGCGGTATCACACCGTCGGTGTCGGATGCACTGGCCCGCAACCGATTACGCACTGTGACCGATAAACTGGCACGCCTGGTGTCCGGTGTGACGGATCCGGCGGGGGAGATCACCCTCGCACCCAGGGAATTGGACGTGCTGGCCCAGATCGCCCTGGGCTGTACCAATTCGGAAGCGGCGCTGCGACTTTCGCTTCGCGCCGAAACGGTGAAAAGCTACCTGCGCAGCGCCATGACCAAACTGGGCGCGCATTCTCGCCATGAAGCCGTCGTGCGCGCCCGGCGTCTGGGCCTACTGCCCTGATCGACCATAGCCTGCCCGCGACTTGCGGCGGGCTTCTTACCGAACGAAGGCGAATCCGTATGTGATACAGGTTCTTTGGCTGCATACCGAATTCGGTTCGGGCGAATCGCCCTATGTCACTCCAAGCCCCGCGCATCCGGGTGATTCGCGTACGCGAATCACCCGGTTGTTCAGCGTATTTCGCCGATGCTAGCGGGCTGCCATATGGCGGATTGTCTCGCCGCCCTTGTGCTGATGGAGTCGCCCGAAGCGGCTGTCCAATAGGTGGGCCATGCTTTCCGCGGCGCCGATATACGCCTCTTCGACGGTGGCGGCGCGATGGCGGACCGCCACCGGGGGTTGCCCCTTGGGGCGCGCCTCCAGGTTGCACTGCTTGTCTTCGGAGCCGCCCTTATGGCCGTTCACGTCGGTGACGTGGGCTTCTACGCGGGTCAGATTGTCCGCGAAGCGGTCGAGGATGGATTCGATGGTGTCCTGCGCCTGCTCGATGAGTGCCGCGCTGCCGCCGATGTGCTTGTCGGCGAAGACCTGGATTTGCATGGCATCTCCAAACTCTTGGAATAGCCGAGAACTTGCTGACACCACCGACATTACCCGTTTTTCGGGGCGATCGGTCGGTTGCGAACGTCACTCGTGCGTAACGGTGCCGGAAGGTATTGTGCGCAACCGGATTTGCCCGCGATGTGGATTCGGTTACTCCGCTTGACGCCCGGCCGGGGTGGCGATCAGCCCACGCCCGGTATCGGGGAGTTGATGACCGGCATCGCAGCGCAGTACCGCGCGCACCGGCGCACCGCAGTCGGAGTGCGATACCGCCAGTGGCGGCCCGCCCGGTCCCGCCAAATGCTTATCGCCCCACTGCATGAGCGCGGTCAGCACCGGCTGTAATTCGCGGCCCGCGGCGGTGAGCCGGTACTCCTGGCGGGTGCGCGAACCCGGTTCGCGATAGTCGTGCAGTTCCAGTACGCCCGAATCCACCAGCGTGCGCAGCCGCCGGATCAGGACCGCGCGCGGTGCGCCGGTCGCCTCCTGGATGGCGTCGAAGCGGCGCACGCCCAGGAAGACCTCGCGCAGCGCGAGCAGCGCCCATTGCTCGCCGACTATCCCGAGTGCGGCCGCGACCGAACAGTTCCGTGCCATGCCCTACATCCTATCTACATTCACATTGTGAACCCAGGGTGTTAGGGTCATTTCCATGACGATCACCACCGAACCGCCCGCGAGCCCCGAATCCTGGGGCGAGGTGCGCAGCAGAAACCGTCTACTGGCATGACCCCAAGGTCTCGCTGGAGGCAGCGCCGGGTCGCACCGGCCTGGAGTACCTGACCGCCATGGTCGACGGCGAGATCCCGGGCGCGCCCATCGCCGGGCTCATGAATATGCGCCCCGTTCAGGTGGCGAACGGCGATGTCGTGTTCGTCTGCACGCCGGACGAATCCATGTACAACCCGATCGGCATGATCCACGGCGGCGTCGCCTGCACCCTGCTGGACACCGCCGCCGGGTGTGCCGTGCACACCACCCTCGCCGCGAACGTCGGCTACACCTCGATCGAAATCAAAATCAACTACCTGCGCCCCATCCACGCGCACACCGGTGAGCTCACCGTGCACGGCTGGGTCACCAAACCCGGCCGCCGCGTCGCCTTCGCCGAAGCCGACGTCCGCGACGCCGACGGAACACTGCTCGCCACGGCGACCAGCACCTGCCTCGTCATCGGCGGCTGACCCCGTCCTGGGTGGCTGATCGCCCGGAAGCTGTAGTGCCGCTTCGGTTACGAAGGCTCAGCGGGTGGCGAGGTCCAGGACGTTGAGGGCGAGCTGTTCGGCGGCGTCCGGATGGCCCTGGGCGCGGGCGGCGGCGGAAACCGCTGTGCGCGAATCGGGTTCGGTGAGCAGTTCGAACAGGGCGGTGCGCAGGTTGGCGGCGGTGGCGTCCGCGCCGGACAGCGCCCGGGCGGCATTGTGGTCGGCGAGGATCTGGGCATTGCGGATCTGTTCGCCGCCCACCGAATGCGGGTAGGGGATCAGTACCGAGGGCTTGCCGAGGGTGGTGAGCTCGGCCAGCGTGCCTGCGCCGGAACGGGATACGACCACATCGGCGAGGGCGAGCACATCGGGGAGTTCGGGGCCGAGGAATTCGCGCACCAGGTAGCGCTCGCGCAGGTCGGCCGGGAGCGCGGCGGCGCGCTCGCGCACCCGATCGTAGGAGAGCTTGCCGCACTGATGGATCACATTGGCGATGGTGAGCAGTTCGGGCAGCAGTTCATCGATCAGATCGTTGATCTGCACCGCGCCCTGCGCGCCGCCGGTGACGTACACGGTGGGCAGTTCGGGGGAGTATCCGGTCCAATTCAGCGCGGGCGCAGCGGCTTTCGCATCACCGGTGGTCAGCGCGGGCCGAATCGGATTGCCGGTCACCACCGCGCGCCCGCGCACCTTGGCGGGCAGCCGTTCCACCGACGCCGCGGAGCTGAGCGCGATCCGGTCGGCGGCGCGGGCGAGTAGCTGGTTGGCCTTGCCGATGCCGGTGGTCTGCTCGTGGATCACCAGGGGCCGTCGCCGCAGTGCCGCGGCGAGTCCGATGGGAGCGCAGACGTATCCGCCCGTGCACAGCACCGCGTCCGGCCGGAAGCGCCGCACCACCGCCTGTGCGGTGAGCACGCTGAGCGGAACCCGCAATGCGTCCTTGGCATTGGCCGCGTTCAGCATCTTCAGCGGATTGCGATCGCGCCGCAGTTTTCCGGCCTTGATGCCCGTGAACGAAATGTCGTTTTCATCCGAGACACGCTGTTCCAAGCTGTTCGGCACGCCGACCCACAACACCTCTGCGGTAGCACCCGCCTCGGCCGTCAGATCGCGCAGCGCGCGCACGGCCGATACCGCAGGGTAGGTGTGCCCGCCCGTGCCGCCACCGGCCACGACCACGCGAATGCGGCCCCGTGCGGCTACGCGTCGCAGGATTTCGGCGCGGTCGAGTGCGGATCCGGTCATGGCTGAGCCTCCTGAAGATGAGTCGGACGTACGGTACCGGTCGGTCGGCGGTGATTGCGAAGTGTTGGCTAACGGCCAATGGGCCTTTACCATGATCTGTGACTCGGATCACGTTGTAGCGGTAAAGGTTCTGACGCAAGTTCGTTTCTCAATCTGCCCAGCGAATTCGCACTTCGCCCAGCGAGAGGGGCCTGACGATGGAGCCCTGGACGCTGTCCCGCCGCGCTCGCCGTCAACCCCCGCGCCCGCAGCGCCGCCCCTCCATCGCCTGCACGCCGACCACGGGCCGGTAATCCCCGGTTCGAATTCCACGAGATCGACTCGGCGACTACGAGTCCCAGCGTCAATGGAGGTGGCCATGAGTTCCTCGGCAGCGGCAGATCCCGCTTACGGCAATGGAATGCCCTGGGTGGAAGGCGGTGACGCGAACCGAATCCTTTCGCGCGCCCAGCAATTGACCAGACCACTGCTGCGCGCCGCGGTGGACACCCTGCCCGCCGAACTGCGGCTGGTCGCGGGCTACCACCTGGGCTGGTGGGACGCCGCCGGGGTGCCGACCCTCGGCGAATCCGGCGGTAAGGGCCTGCGGCCCGCGCTGGTGCTCGCCGCCGCGCGCGCCGCGAGCGGGCGCGGGGACTCGGACAGATCACCCGAAAAGGCCGTACATGCCGCTGCCGCAGTGGAATTGGTGCACAACTTCACGCTACTGCACGACGATGTGATGGACGGTGATGAGCTCCGGCGCGGCCGCCCCACCGCCTGGCGGGTCTGGGGCATCGACGATGCGGTGCTCGCCGGTGACGCCATGCACGGCCTGGCCATCTGGACCCTCGCCGGTGCGCCGATCGCCGGACTGTCCGGAATAGCGCGACTCGAACAGGCGGTCATCGAGCTCTGCCTGGGCCAGCAGCGGGATTGTGCGGCAGAGTCGAAAGATGAAGTGACCCTTGACGAATGCCTGGAGACCCTCCAGTACAAGACGGGTGCGCTGATCGGCTGCGCCTGTGCCATGGGCGCACTGTGCGCCGATGCGCGCCCGGACGTCGTGGAGGCGATGGACCACTTCGGGCGGGAACTGGGCATCGCCTTCCAGCTGGTGGACGATCTGATCGGCATCTGGGGCGATCCGGTGCGCACCGGAAAACCGGTCGGCAATGATCTGATGCGGCATAAGCGCAGTCTGCCGGTCGTGGTGGCGCTGGAGTCCGGTACCGCGGCCGGGCGGGAGTTCGCCGAGCTGTACCGCTCGGGCGAACCGCTGGACGCCGCGGCGGCCCTGCGCGCCGCGGATCTGATCACCCGCGCCGGTGGCAGACGCTGGGCGCAGGCCGAGTCCATCCGCCGGGTGCGGGCGGCGAAATCGTGTATCGCGGGATTTCGGGGTGCGCGGGATCTGATGGAATTGGCCGATTGCGTGGTGGAGCGCGATCACTGATCGTTGATACCGTTCACAAATACCGGCCGGTCGAATTCGACCGGCCGGTATTTGTTGCTGGACAGGTCATTTCAGCAAACTATTGCCCCGGCAACCCTCGCGCATACCCGGCTTGACGAGCTGACCATGGGACTTTGGTCCCTAATTCCCCGCATTCCGTTGCTCCAAAACTGCTGGGCTGTCAGGATATCGAGCACGCGGCGCACTCGAGCTACCGAAAGCGCGCCGAAATACATACCAGGCGTGTGTTTTTCGCTATTCGTGCACGACCATTTCCAGGAGTTCGAGCATGACCACGGGTCCTCTCGCCGAGTCCGGTCGCCTGACGGTGCTCGGCCGGGAGTCCGCCCGCGAATTGGTCGGCGAATCGGAGAATGCGGCGGCCATCGCGCACACCGGAATATTGCGAGTCACCGGTGAACCCGGCGGTGATCTGTATTTCCGTGCCGGACAGATCATTACGGTGGAATCGCCCGGCGCGCCCGGGGTGCGGCAGTTGCTCGCGCGGCCCGGGCGCATCAGCACCGGTGCGGCCGATGTGCGCCTGGTCGCCCAGATGGCGGCCCTGGACGGGATATTCGCCATCACCGCGGGCTGGGTGTCGGGATGCGGCTGGCAGGACGCGCCCGCGGAGTCGGGCGAACTGCCCGGCATCGACACCGCCTGGTTGCTGTTCGAGACCGAGCGGCGGCTGGCCGCCCTCGCGCACGGCCGCGTCTCCCCGCATCGAAATCATCTGGTGCTCACCGATACCGGCCGTGAACTGCTCGCCGGCCACGAGGACGGTCACGGCAGCGCCGCGCAGTGGCAGGAGATCCTGCTCTGGGTGAACGGCCGGCACAGTTGCCGCGATATCGCCATGCAGCTCAGCCGCAGCCTGTACGCGGTGACCGTCGACGTGGTGCGGATGCTCGACGCCGATCTGCTCGGTATCGCACCGCTGGAACGCGTGCAGCTGCCGATGACCGAACCCGCGCGCGGCGGGGCCAGATCACTGCTGCCGCGCCGCCGCCGCGGCGCCAGCGGCATCAATGACACGCTGCCGCCGCGCCCACCGCAACCGGCCACCCGTGCCTATCAACGGACCGCCACCGCGCGGAAAACAGAAAGGACGCAATGAGTACCACGAACGCGACCGGACCGGGCAGCCTCTCGGACCGCATCGGAATTATGGTCAAAGTGCTGCGCTCGGAAGTTCCGGAATGCCTGGCCGCCGGCGCCATCGATATGACCACCGGAATGCTGCTGGCGGTGGAGACCGTCGACAATCATCCGCAGGAAGTGCTCGATCTGCTCGCCGCCGCCACCCTGGATCTGTTCCAGGGGCGCAATGTGGTGATGATCGAGGATATTTGGAAGGAGCGGCGCGGAATTCGCCTGGAGCGGCACTATTTCCAGGAGATTCTGGTCAACAGCGATAACCTCACACACCTGTTCATTCGCACCGAGAGCCGCGATGACGTGGTTATCGTGGTGGTCTGCCGTAAAACGGTGAATGTCGGCATGCTATTCGCGCAGGCCCGCCGGGTGCTGAAGGAAACCGGCAGGCTGTAAGCGGTCGCTTTGTCGCGATTTACGAGATTTGCGCGACGCCGCCGAGCATCGATACGGCCTCCGCGCGCGGCTGCGCCCGATACTCGTCGGGCCGCCACTCCATGACGGCGGTGATACCCGGCGCCACCATCTCGTATCCGCTGAAGAACTTCGCGAACTCGGCGCTGGAGCGCAGTCGGAAGGGCACGCCGCTGCGCTTGTTGGCCTCGGTGGTGGCCGCCAGATCCTCCGGCTCCAGAAAGTCGTTGGTGGCATGCGACATCACCAGGTGACTGCCCGGCGGCAGCGCGTCGCAGAGCGTGCGCACCAATTCGTACGGATGCCGGTCGTCGGTGAAGAAGTGCATGATGGCGACCAGCATGAGCGCCACCGGCTGCTTCATATCCAGGGTGGCGAGCAGATCCGGATGGTTCAGGATGCGTTCGGGATCGTTCAGATCGGCATCAAGGTACGCGGTCCGGCCCTCGGGCGCGGAGTTCAGCAGGGTGCGCGCGTGCACCAGCACGATCGGATCGTTGTCCACGTAGACGATGCGTGATTCGGGCGCGATGCCCTGCGCGATCTCGTGCACATTGCCCGCGGTGGGCAGGCCCGCGCCGATATCGAGGAACTGGCGAATCCCGGCCTCCGCGGCCAGGTATCGGGTCACCCGGCGCAGGAAGTTGCGGTTCTCCACCGCGGCCAGCCGGACCGTGGGGAAGGCCTCGGCGACGGCGTCCGCGGACTCCCGGTCGGCCGGGAAATTGTCCTTACCGCCCAGCCAGTAGTCGTAGCGACGAGCCGGGTGCGGTTTGGTGGTGTCGATCCGCTCCGCTGCCGATTCCGAGTTCACAACGCTCCCAATCCAATTCGATTAGTGTTTGATCATGTCGCGCTACAGCCCATACGACTTCGAAGTTCACGCCGATCCGTACCCCCACTATGCCAGGTTGCGTACCGAGGCTCCCGTCTACCGGAACGACACCGACGACTTCTGGGCGCTGTCCCGGCATGCCGACGTGTTGGCCGCGCTGCGCGATTCCGAACGCTTCTCCAGTGTGAACGGCATCCGGATGGAGCCCGCCTTCTGGGGTCCGCAGGCCGAACATTTCTTCTCCTTCGTCGCGATGGATCCGCCCAAGCACACCCGCCTGCGCGGACTGGTGGCGCGCGCGTTCACCGCGCATCGGGTGCAGGGGCTCGCGCCGCGACTACGCGAGATCGCGCGCAACGTGCTCGATCCGCTGCTCGAACGCGGCAGCTTCGATCTGATGACCGATTTCGCCGGGCCGTTCCCGACCGATGTGATCTCCGAACTGGTCGGGGTGCCGCAGGCGGATCGGGAGATGATCCGCAAGCTCGGCATGGAGATCATGTACACCGATGAGGAATCCACCGATCTGCGGCCCGAGGCCGTGCAGGCCATCGGCGCACTGGTCGGGTACTACACCGAACTCACCATCGAGCGGAGCAAGGAGCGTCAGGACGATCTGCTCTCCGGACTGCTCGACGCCGCCGACGGCGATGACCGCCTCACCCCGGAAGAGATTGTCGGCGTACTGATTCTGCTGGTGGGCGCGGGCATCGAAACCGCCATGCTGACCTTCGGCAATACCTGGCATGCGGGCTGGCTGCACCCGGATCAGCGCCGCCTCGCCCTGGACGGCCGCATCGAGGACTGGATCGACGAGTCCATGCGCTGGGATCCGTCCACCCAGACCAATCTGCGCACCGCCACCGCGGACATCGAGCTGCACGGCGTCACCATTCCGGCGGGCGGCCGGGTACTGCTGCTCACCGGTGCGGCCAATCGCGATCCGGAGGTCTTCTCCGATCCGGACGCCTTCTATCTGGACCGCGACACCACCTCCTCGCTGGTGTTCGGCAGCGGCCGGCATCACTGCCTCGGCTCCAATCTCGCGCTGCTGGAATTGCGCACCGCGTTGTCCGAGATCGCCGCCGCGGTCTCCGACTACGACATCGATCCGGACGGCCTGCGCCGCATCCACTCCTCGAACAACCGCGGCTTCGCCAGCATCCCCACCACGGTCACCCGTCGCTGACGTCATCCGCTGAGCCCGGACTCCCGGGCTCAGCGCGCGATGGTCCGACCATTGGGCCGAGCCCAAGTTTTCCGGGGCTTGCGTAAACCTCTCGGACGCAGTGGTCTGTGTCTCTTTTCTGGGTCCCCCAAATTGCCATAGCTTTGCTAACGTTCTCCGCACTGTCGTCCCGCAGCGCTGCCGGATCTTTGGGCGGCGGTGATTTCGGATCGGCTGGCAGCTGAGAGGACGGCGACGATGGCGGTACCCGTTGCTGCCTGGACCCGGCCGGTGGAGCGGAAAAAGCCTGCTGACACTGCCGAATTCCTGCGCATCGTGACCGAGTCGCCGATGCTGCGGCGCATGCCGCGCACACCCAGGATTCCGCTCGCACCCGCGCAGGAACGCATGTGGCATGCCGCGGCGGCCGGATACTCCGCTGACTGGAATGTTGCTCGCGCGTTTCGGATTCGTGGTCAGGCGGTAAATATCCCCGCACTGCTGGCCGCCATCGATGACGTCATGCGGCGGCACGCTCCGCTGCGCACCTGCTATCCGGCGACCGCGGACGGACCCGTGCAGGTGGTCATGGACGCCGATGTGGCACGGATCGATGTGCGCGTGGTGGACAGTTTCGCGGGCGAACTCACCGAGCGCATCGCCGAATTCAGCGGCCGCGCCTTCGACCTCGGCACCGAGGTGCCGATCCGGGCCCGGGTGTTCCGGCTCGGGGCGCGGGATGTGGTGATGGCGCTGGTTGTGCACCACATCTCCCTGGACGGTCAATCCATGGGTCCGCTCATGCGGGATCTGGTCACCGCCTATCTGGCGCGCGCGAGCAGACAGGCTCCCGCGTGGCCGCCGCTGCCGGTCGACTACATCGACTACACGCTGTGGAAGCACGAATACCTGGGCGCGTACGACGATCCGTCCAGCCGGGCCAGCACCCAGCTGCGGTACTGGGCGAACAATCTGGTCGGACGGCCCATCCCGCTCGAATTGCCCTATGACAGAGCCGGTTCCGGATATCGGGACGCCGCCGGCGCGCTACTGCGGGTGCGCCTGGACGCCGATATCCACCGCATGCTGCTGCACCGCGCCCGGCAGAGCGGTTCGAGCGTTTTCATGATGCTGCAGACCGCCTTCGCGGTCGCGGTGTCTGCCTTCGCGAAATCGCCCGATGTCACCGTGGCGACCGCGGTGTCCGGCCGTGATGATCCGCTGCTCGCCGATATCGTCGGCAATCTCGCGGACGATGTGCTCATGCGGGTGCGCCTGGACCGCGCCGCCGATATGACCGAACTGCTCGATCAGGTGCGCCGAGTCGCCCTGGCCGCCTTCGCGAATCCGGACACCTCCAATCCGCGACTGCTGCGCTGCCTGCCGCAGGATCCGAATCATCCGCTCTTCCAGGCCACGCTCATCCTGCAACGCGATGACGCCGCCCCGCCCGGGGAATCGATTCCGGGCGGACTGTCGGTGACCGAGGTGCCGACCGGGGTGGTGCGCGCCAAACACGATCTGGAATTCGGGCTCACCGAGCATTACGACCACACCGGCGCACCGGTCGGAATCGACGGGCCGTTCCTGTATCCGATGGCCCGATTCGATCCGGAGACCGCCGAGCGCTTCGCCGAAAAGTTCCTCGCCACCGTCGAATTGATCGCCAGCGGGTACACCGGGCCGATCGCTCCACTGCTGGTCAGCGCGCCACGGCGGCGTGCGCGCCGGGTCCGGAACCGCCCGGCCCCGGGCTGTTGAGGGCTGCGCGCGACTGAACTTCAGGCTGTTCGCGACTGAAGGTCAGACCGTGCCCGACTGAACCGATCCCGGTGTCGCCTCGTGGAACGAGCGAAGCGTGCCGAGTGAACCGAGGTCGACATGACCACAGATCCGATCAGACGCCGGGAAATTGTGGCGGGGGCGAGCGTGCTGGTGTTCGCGGCCGCGTGCACCGGCGGGCAGCGGAGTTCCGCGCCCACGAGTTCGTCGATGTCGTCCCCGACCACGACCTCCGGTGCGCCGCCATCCACCACCGTGCCGCCGACCACCGAACCACCGCCCCCGGCACCGGGTCCCGCGCCGATCGACGGCACCGTGCTCGCCCGGGTGTCGGACATTCCGGTCGGATCGGGCGCGATTCTCGGCGATACCGTCGTCACCCAGCCCAGCGCCGGAACCTTCCTGGCCTTCTCGACCGTCTGCACTCATCAGGGGTGCGCGGTGAACTCGCTGTCCGGCGGAACGATCAATTGTCCGTGCCACGGCAGCCGTTTCGCCCTGGACGGTTCAGTAGTGGCGGGTCCGGCGACCCGGCCGCTGGTCGCCCGCGAGGTGAGTGTGCGGGACGGTCAGCTCATCGCCGGTCCCGCTCCGGCCGTGCCGGTCGCACCCGCTTCCGAAGAGCAGGCGCCGATCCCGGAGGCCGCCCCGGTCATCACCGACCCCGGCGCACCGGACAACGCCCTCGCCCGAACCTCCGACATCCCCGTCGGCTCCGGCGTGATCATCGGCAATACCGTTGTGACACAGCCGAACCCAGGCACCTTCATCGGCCTCTCGGTGATCTGCACCCACCTCGGCTGCGCCGTGAACGACATCTCCGGCGGCACCGTCAACTGCCCATGCCACGGCAGCAAATTCAACCTCGACGGTTCCGTCGCGGCGGGCCCCGCCACCCGAGCCCTGGACCCCCGCGAGGTGAATGTGCAAGGGGACTGGCTGGTTTCGGGCGCGGGCAGCCCCGACGACCCCATCCCACCGCCCAAACCCTGGTGGTGCGAGGTGCTCCCGCCAGGCTGCCTCGGCTGCTGAACATCCCTCGCAGACCCATCAGCTTCGAGGTGAGGACCCCCGTCATCCCGGCGTGCCTTTGGTCGGGATTCACACCCGTCTGTCTCATCTCAGCGCCAGAAACTGTTGCGGCGCTGCTTCTTCGGGGCGGATAGCGGTTTCAAGCGGGCCGGGAGCGTGGCCGTCGCGTCCAGCACGATGAGGTTGGCTATGCGGTGCGGCAGGTCCAGGCGGGTGCGCAGGTGCGGCCAGCCGCCGTCGAGGAGTTCGACCAGGGCGGCGGAGTCCAGATCCAGATCGCAGATGGCGCGGAACAGGGCGTGCGGCTCCAGGTCGTGCTGTTGTGCGCACAGGGTGAGCAGTGCGGGCACCCGATCGTGTCCGGCGACGATGAGGATCTGCTTCAGCAGCGCGGGTGCGCCGGTGGCGTCCGAGTGTTCGGACATGCGGCGGGCGACGAACTCGTTATCGGTTTCTATTGCCGCGCTGAGCATTTCCCGGTGTTCGGCGATCAGCAGCGGGTCGTCGATCGCCGCCCGGATGAGCGCCGAGACCTCCGCCCGGGTCCAGTCGCCGCGCCCTTTGCCGCTGCGCCCGAAGAGATTCGGCCGCAACCGATTCCGCCCGGCCTGAGCCTGCGGCTGTGCCGCCTGCGCATCGAGCACCGCCAGATCCTCCAGCGCCTGCGGCAGGCCGATGACACGGCGCAGTGCGCTCCACGCCGGTTTCAGCGCGTCCACCAGCTCGGCCGGTTCGGCGCGAACGATGGTGACCGCCTTCATGAGTTCGAACGCGTCCACCGCCGGGTACCGGGTGCATTCGGCGATGAGTCCGGGCAGCCGATCCGGCGGCGCACACGCCATGATCTGCTCCAACACATAGCGATCCCGGCTGGTGCAGGAGATATTCACCATGAGCTGCGCGACGATCGCGAGCTGGCTGTACATGGCGGTGCGCAGCAATTGACTACTGCCGGTATGCACCGCCGGATCGCCGATCTCGGCGCGTACCGTCTCGTACACCAGATAGCGGTCCTTCGCGCCGACGGTGAACTCGCGCAGCGCCCGATGTCGTTGCAGCCGTTCGATGACCAGGGCGCGCTGTTCGGTATCGCCGGTGGTCCAGTCCCGTTCGAGTTGCGGCCAGACGGTTTTGGCATCGCTCGCGCTGAGCGTTCCGGTGTCCAGCCGCCGGAAGGCCGCCGCCGCCACGACTTCGCTGAGGTCGAAGCCGAGCTGCCGGGCGACCCGGGTGGCATGCCCGCGATCGCGGGTCTCGGACATGACCCGATCGATGAGCGTCTGCTCGAAGACCTCGCGCACCTGATTCCGCACCGGCAGATTCGCCAAAGCCGTTGTGACATCGGTGTTGTCGAGCGCGAGATGAATCGCGCGCCGCGCCACGGTGGCATCGGTGAACCAGTCCGGGCTCAGGGTCGGATCGGTGAGCACCTGCACCATTTGCGCGTCATCGAGCAGCGCGGGTTCCAGGGCGCGCAATTGCTGTTGATAGCACCACTGCCGAATATCGTTGACCGACACCAGCATCGCTGGCACCGCCAGTCCGGCCCGTCGATGCTCGACGATATCGCGGCCCAGGCGCTGATAGGTGTCGGCGATATTGTCGATACCGCTGTCGGCGTCGATGATCCGCCGATCCGGCGGCGGGGGAGCGGTACGGCCGATCACCGCGGTGATACCCGGCAACTCCGCCACGGGCGCGGCACCGGTGGTGAATGTCAACTCCCGCAGCGTATTCCGTGGCAGCACCCCGTACAGCGCGGACAGCATGCGCACCGCCTCTCCCGCATCCTCGACCCGGAGCGCGAGGGTCGGCCCCCGGCCGTCGAGGTGGGCGAGCACCGCGCCCACGAGCACCGGCAGCCAGGACAGTCCGAGGGCGCTCTCGACCGCCCCGGCGAGCCCGCTCCCCGTTTCGGCCGCGGCCTCCGGCCAGCTGTCGGTCGGTGAGACGGATTCGGTCAGGGTGTGCAGAAACGCACCGGATCCGAAGAGCCGCAGCGCCATCGCCCCGTCGAGTTGCTCGCGATTGCCCGCGATCAAATGCGTGACGCAGGTGCCCGGCCGCACCTGGGACGGCGTCTTCAATCCGGCGACGGCGATCCCCCTGGTCACGGTGAACTCCAGCGCGAACCCCACCGGCTCACCGCCCTCGGGCAGGGTCGCCAGCGATCCCAGTTCGCGCACCGTGAAACCCAGTGCCGCGGGCCAATTCCCGGACCGCGCCACCACACCCACTCCGGCGCCGGAGGATTCGAGATTAACCAGCGCCCAGCCACACACCAGCTGTGGAAATCCAGTCATCGGTAGGCCCGCAGCTCCTCGATCATCTCCAGCATGTACACCACCGGATCGGCCGCGCCGTACGGTTTGAAGACCGGATACGTGCCGTTACCGCGCTTACCGCAGCCCACCGCCGATACCGGGAAGTACATATTCCACGGAAAGTGAATGGACAGTGCGGAATCCACCGCCGGGAACAGCTGCCGCACCATATTGCGGGTGATCTCGCAGCGCTCCCGGATGCGCGGCGGATCGTAGGCATTGCCCGAACCATTGGTGCTGACCGGGCTGTCCGCCCAATTCGCGGGCGGGGCAACGATATTGGCCTCCGGCAGATCCAGCAGCGAGAGCAGATCGGTCTTGGCGACAATGGTCGATACGTGCAATCGCGGCGGTTCGATGGGCAACTGGATCGGATAGCTGTTCGCCGCGCGCCACAGTTTGGCGATCTGATCGATCATGAGCGTGGTGCGCCCCACGGTCTGCGAATGTTCGACGATATTGCTCAGGCTCTCCTGATCATCGGGATCGGCCTGTTCGCGCATGAGGGCCAAGTATTGCTTGTTCAGCGTGGACGGCACCACGAACCAGAGGAAATCGGCTACCGCCAGATGCGGGCTCACCCGCGCGGCGACCGCGCCGTCGGCGATGTCCTCCCCGGCCACATCCACGAACGCCAGATTCACCGCGCTCGCGGTGTGTACCGAATACGCCGTCACCAGAATGGGTCTGCGCTGTTCCAGCCCGGCCCAGGTGTGGCCTTGGGATTGCCGCTGCGCGTTCATGGCGATGCCGTCGGTGCGCTGGGTCTGGTCCATGGCCATGCGGCGCGGTCCGGTGGCGTCCAGGGCGCGGCGATCGAGCAGGCGGGCCTCCAGGGCGGTCCACAGGCTCGCGGACTTTGGGGAGACGATGAAGGAGAAGCGCCCGGCCAGGTGCGGATCGTTCATCATCGAATGGATCATGGATACGATCAGATGGCTCTTGGACGAGGCCGACTCACCGACGAAGCCGATCACCTTGGTGGGGTGATCCAGGGTGACCGGATCGAGTTCACAACCCTTGGGGCAGCGCAGATTCAGCTTGTCGAAGTAGGTTTCGATCTGTTTGGCATAGCCGCCGTTGCGCTGGCGGATGACCGTGTACCAGCGGTTGCGCTCACGGTCGTAGCGGAATTCGGTGAGGCAGTTCAGGCAGACGGTTCTCACCGCGTGCACCTCACGAGAGCACCGCGAAGGTCATGACCACGATGGTCAGCACGAAGAACGCCACGCCCACCCGGACGCCAATCCAAAGCCAGTGCGAGGCACGCGAACCCGGGTAGAGGTAACGCTGCCATGCCATGCCCGCCTGTCGATATCTCACCGCATCACCTTTTTAGAAGAGCTTTCCGATCTCGACGACCACCCAGGTGAGCAGCGTGAAAGCCAAGCCGCCCAGCATGATTCCGATGACCGCGGTGGTGGCCAGCAGGGCAGCCACGAAACGGTAGTCATCCCTGGACAATCCGGCCAAGAGCTTCTGCCTGGACGCCAGCACCGGGGCCGTCAGGTAGCTCCAGGTGGACGAATAGACCAGCGGGTCGGGCGGTTCGGACTCGGTCTCACGCGGCGGACCCGGGGTGAGCACCGATGTCAGGCGTGGCTGATCCGGAACCGCGGGCCGGGGCGCTCTGCTGGATTGCCGCGACCGTTCGATCGCCTCGCGGAAGTAATGCTGGAATTCCGCCGCGGATTGGTGCCGCTGCGTCGGATCCGGCGAAAGCGACTGCTCCAGTACGACTTTGATCTCATCCGGCATCCCGGCCGGACCGTAGGCGTGATTGAGCACCTCGGCGCACACCACCGCGAACGAGTACACATCGCTCAGGTCGGTGATCTGCCCGTGGTGCAGATACTCCGGGGCCGAATACTGCCGGGTGCCCAGCGCCCCGTGCACCTGGGTGAGCCGCTGGACGTTCTCCCGCATTTCGATGGCGATCCCGAAATCGGCGAGCTTGGCGCTCCCGTCCCGGCAGATCATGATGTTCTCGGGCTTGATATCGCGGTGCACCACCTGTTTGGAGTGCGCGTACACCAGTCCGCCGAGCGCATCGGTGAGAATTCGGAGCAGGCTCGGCAGCGCCCAGTTCTCCCGGTACCGCAGATGCTGGCGCAGATTCTCCCCGGCGATGAACTCCATCACCAGAAACGGGTATCTGCGGCCGTTTTCGACGAACACCCCCGCGTCATGCACCATCACGATGTTCACGCTGTTCATCTGGGCCGCGATCCGGGCCTCGCGTTCGAACCGCTCCTGCTGGACCCGCTCATCGCGCTCCAGCGGCATCAAACTGCCCGAGTCGAGCACCTTCACCGCAACTCGCCGTCGCAGCTGCCGGTCCCACGCGTCCCAGACCTCGGCCATACCCCCTCTGCCGACGAGTTCCCGAAGCTCATACCGGCCATTGATCAGCCTCAACCGCGTGCGATCCCTCCAAGCCCGATGAACCGCGCTCCCTCGGCCCACCTAGGACAACTCGAATCCCCGCCGAGTCTACGCGCGCGCCCACCCCGGCACCTCCCCATATTCCGCTGTCCCGCAAAACATTCAGCAAAACCTCAGCCCCCACCGACGCGTATTCACCCACACCTCGTTCACCAGCCGATTTGCGGTTCCGCACCGGTCTCCGATAACTTCTTCCAGTCGCCCCGGGCAATCGGGGCAACGGGGCTATGGCGCAGCTGGTAGCGCACCTCACTGGCAGTGAGGGGGTCAGGGGTTCGAATCCCCTTAGCTCCACGCATTGGCAAAGCCGCAGGCACTGAGCCTGCGGCTTTGTTCGTTTCACGGGTTGGATTGGGGAGGGCCAGTGAGCCGATTCTGGAAGCACGAGCTACGGGAGGCGCGGGATCGGGCGGCATTCGACGCCACCGACTTCAGCGCCATGAACTTCACCGTCACCACGGTCTCCTTCGACGGTAGCGACGAGGTCGTCGAGACCATGTCGATGGCCGATGCGTTCGCATCGCTCGGGTCGAGTCCGATGTCGGAGTCCGCCGAGGTGCGAACACGCATGTGGGACTGGTTCGCCGAGGCGCTCGCGTACACGCTGTTCACCCTGCCGCCGGACAGCCGCCTGATCTTCGCCAATCTGGTCGACGGCGAGACCGACAGATTCGTGCGATTCACCAGGTTCGACGAGTTCCTGCTCTGCGAGACCTCGACGACGTACGACAGCGAACAGCGCAATCCGAAGAAGCGGCGCGGCAGCGTCGATACGTGGAGCTATGGCGAATGGCAGGAGCCGGACCCGAAAAAGGGTATGGACAGCTGGTTCCGGATCATCGGATGGCCGGGCGCCTACACGGAATTCGAAGAGGTCGCGGATGCCGCGGTGGAGGCGTTCCGATACGTCAGTTCGGCGGAATGGCCGCAGGAACTCGTCTCCATCGCCGTCGATGTGAAAACCGACGCCGAGCTCGAGATCCCGCTGTTCGAACACGATCCCGTCGATGCCGAGACGATGACGAGCTTCCCCGCCGAACGGCTGGAGGAATTGCTCGCCATCCATGAGGAGATGCTCGACCATCAGCGGTCCGAAGGCGCTCGCGCGCACCGGCTCCGGGTGGGGATCGCGGGATCCTATGCCCGGAACCAGCACGCGGAGGTGCTGGTGATCGGCGCCGAGGACGATTGGCCCCCGACGCGCGAGCGCACCCTGGATGTCATCGCGCAGACCGGTCCCACGAGTCTGCTGGTAATGGACGTGGTGCTCGATGTGCCCGCGGGCGAGGATGTCGGCGCATACCTGGCGCTGCGCGAATTCGACGAGGTCGATACGCACCAGGGCTCCCGTCCGTACCTCGACGGAATGCTCGCCGCGGACCCGGATTTCGCCAAGGTGCTGCGCGCCAGACCCGCACTGGCCGAGGCGGTGCGGGCCGGGACGGTGCAGTTGCAGTACCACCTGATGGTCGTCTGCGATGACGGCAGCTTCTCGGCCTGTTCGTACCTCTAGCCGCCCGGCTCAGTTCATCGAGCCTTCCATCGGAATGTAGACCTCCGCCGCCTCCACGAACGCGCCGCCGATCCGCGCGGCCAGGGCCAGTGCCTCATCGGTCTTGCGCATCGCGACGCGATAGAAGTCGCGGTCGTCATCGTCCTCGCCCAGTTCGAGTAGCTCGTCGGCATTGCGCGCCAGCCAGTGCCGGGTGAGCTGGACGGCGGGCGGGCTGACGAATCCGCCGATCTCGTAATTGGTCGGAATCGTGTAGTTGGCTTCCCATTCCAGCGCCGGGAATTCCGTGCGCAGCAGGCCCAGTAGCGCCGAGTTGTCGACCAGGCCCGAATAGCCGGTCAGTTCGGCCTCGCGCTCGAGCAGCGTCGGCCAGGCCTTACCGCGCTGGATCCAGCCCGGCAGGATATTCGCGAGGAACTCGACCAGTACGAATTGCAGGTTGCCGGTGAGGACTTCGCCCGGATGAGATTGTTCGCCATTGGGTTTGGTGAACGGCTGCCCGGCACGCAGCGCCCGCACCGCATTGCGCAGCAGCACGACCTTGCCGGAAATCCCTTCGGCGAGATGCTGATCCGCCGGGAGTCTGCCCTCGGTATCCGGCCGCACTCGGCCCGGCAGGCGCGAGTCCAGAATCGAGAGCTGGTGCATCGCAAGCTGATCCACCTGATCCGGGGTGCACCGGTTGTACTGCAGCACCGTCTCCGCGACATCCTCCGGAGATTGCGCGGTGACGAAATACGGTCGCCCCCAGACATACAGCTGTGCGTCGAAGCCACTGTCGTGCCCGATCGCCTGCATCGCTCCCAGCCCCCAGGCATTGGCCCGGAACCGGACCTTGGCCTGCTCCACGCCGAACCGGATCAGATCGTCCAGATCCCGGTCGTCGCCGTAACCGGCGATATACGGAAGCACCCGGCTCTCGGCCATCCGCATATCAACCGCATGAAAACTAACGTCGTACCCCATAATTGCCAGACAGTACCGGCACTGCCAGGCAACACAATCGACCAGTCTGTTTTCGGGTTCTCACTGCCGCCGGAACAGTTCGAGGTTGTCGCGCAGGAAGTCGTCCAGGGTGCGCGGGCTGCTGCCGAGCAGCCGGGTGACGGTATCGGTGGGGTGTTCGGGGCGGGTCACCGCGAGCTGCTGGATCTCCATCACGTGGGCGGCGAGCCAGGGCGGCATACCGGCTTCTCGAACGAGGCTGTCGCGGAACGCGGTTGGCGGCAGGTCCAGGTAGCGGATGGGATGGCCGACCAGCCGGGTGAGGCGAGTGGCCAGTTCCGCGTGGGTGATCGCCTCGGTGCCGGTGAGTGTGTAAGTGCGGCCGGTGAGTTCGGGTCGGGTGAAGACGGCTGCGGCCACATCGGCGATATCACGGCAGTCGATGTAGTTGCAGGCGGCGGTGCCCATGGCTCCGGTGAACAGGGACCGGGCCGCGATGCCGGGGGCCAGGGTGAGCAGCTTCTGCATGAATGCGTAGGGGCGCAGGATGGTGTGTTCTATTCGGGACGCGCGCAGCTGCTCTTCGATGGCGTGGTGCCAGCGTGAAAAGGCAACGGGGGAACCGGGTTCGGCGGCCGGGGCCGAGAGTTTGACGATGTGCTCGATGCCGGTGGCCGCCGCGATATCGATGCACCGGTTCTCCATTTCGACCTGGCGCGGATCGTTGGTCATGGTGAGGAACAGTTGCCGGGCATCGGTGAACGCGGCTCGCAATGTGGCGGGATCCGTCGCGTCGGCGGGGTGGATTTCGGTCCATCGCAGCGTGGCCGGCGACAGCTCGGCGCGCAGGCGTTCGGGGTCGCGGGTGAGGGCCCGGCTCGGCCTGCCGAGCGCGGCGAGCCCGCGTACCAACGCGGATCCCATTGCGCTCGACGCGCCCATGACGACGATCATTGCGAATCCCTTCGGGCGCTGCCGATCCAGCGCCAGGTGGTGATGGTGGCCGCGAGCGCGGCAGCGATGGGGAAATCGATGCGGATGCGGACGGGCAGACCGGGCAGGTAATGCGCTGCGAGCCAAGCGATTACCGCCGCGAGCCCGGCTGCGGCGACGGCAGCGGCGGCGACGACGGGAACCCTCGGTGTGCCCGAATGCCGTCGATATCTCCTGCCTCGCAACAACATTCCAATGAGCGCGGCAACGATGGCGGAAGTTCCCGCGATCGAGGTGAACGCCGCGTACAGCAGATCCCGCTGTCCGGTGAGCAGGCCGCCGATACCGGCGGACAGCGCGGGTGCGAGATAGGCGACCAGGACTTCGCGCCACAGCACGAACTTAGGTGGCGGTCTTTCGAACATATCGTTAGGAACCTAACTATGTGTCTACAAAAAAGCGCGCGGGGCGACGGACCTCAGTCCGCGACCAGCGCGCCGATGCCGGAGGTGATGCGCTCGAGCAGGTCGAGGAAGAGCTTGCGCTCCTCCGGGGTCAGGGTGGTGACCATGGATTGCAGGCGGGCGAAGTGTTCGGGTGCGATCTCCCGCAGCCTGCTCGCACCGCGAGCGGTGAGGACGACCATGACGGAACGGCCGTCCTCGCCGGATCGCGTGCGGCACACCAGTTTTTCCTTCTCCAGCGTGTCTATCAGCCCGGTTACCGTGGCCCGGGTGACACCGAGGGCGGCCGCCAGCTGTGAGGGCGATTGCTCGCCGTCGCAATCCTCGAGGTGGGCCAGTAGTCGATAGCGGCCGGTGGACAGCCCGAATCTGGCGAAATGAATCTCGGTGGCCTGGCTCAGTTTCGCCCCGGTGGCCAGCAGCCGTACCGCGACGAGTACCGCCTGCGGGTCCGCCTCGCGCTCCAGTCCGTATCGCCGGAGCTGGGAGCGGGCCTGTGCCAGGGTGGGGGTCGCCGCCCCGGTCGAATCGGTGTCCACCCGACTAATATGGCACCTAACTACTGTTTCGGCAAGGTGGCGAGCATCGGCAGGAGCAGGTCGGGGCGGTACATGATGTCGTAATGCGTTGTGCCCTGAGCTACTTCCAGACGGGCCAGATTGGGATGCGCGGCATTGAGCCGGGTGACCGTATCGGCGGCGTGCTCCCGGAAGATCACATCGGATTCCGCGGTCACGATCAAGGTGGGGGCCTGGATCTCGGCCAGTCGCGCCGTCCAGTCGTAATTCTGGGCGAGCAGTTCCCTGGTCTTGGTGACCAGGGAGGTCCAGCCGTTCGGGTCCGGGGCGATAGCGGTGTACAGCTGGTGCAGCGGGGTGCCGCGCATGGCCTCCGGATCGAGTGCGGCCATGCCCGCGCGGCTTTCGGGCCGCCAGCCGTCCGATCGGAACGGCGCGCCGATCACGACCAGCCCGCTGACCAGCTCCGGTGTGCGCGCGGCCACCTGCATGGCCACCGACCCGCCGAGCGAATACCCGACGATATCGGCCTTGCCGAGATTCAGATGGGTGATGAGCGCCGAGACGTCCTCGGCGAGCGATTCATAGGCCAGCGGCCGATCGCGATCCGGGGTGTGGCCGTGCGCCTGCAACTCCACCGAGATCACCCGGCGGGTCTTGGCGAGCTCGGAAACGTAAGGACCGAAAGTGGATTCGGCGGTGCCGAGCCCGCCGTGCAGCAGCACCATCGGTCGTCCGGAACCCTGCGTCTCGTAATAGACACTGCCGCCGTTGATCTGGGCGTAGTGGCCTTTGCCGTCGGCCGATGCGCGATCGGCCGCCGCGACGGGCGTGGTCGCGGACGTGCCAGCGTCGGCGGTGTCGTCGTTGCCGCAGCCACTGACGATCAGTGCGGATAATGCGACCAGAGCGGTCAGCGGCAGAATGCGGATTCGCATGGAATTGATCCTCTCGAAAATAAGAAGTAAGCGGGCGCGTCAGTGCGCCAATTGATCCGCGCTGATCAGGAATTCCCCCGAAACCGGCGTCAGCAGTCCGATATTCGGATTGTGGCTCAGCTTGGGTATTTCGGTATGACGCGCGTTCGGAAGCACCGCGGTGATGGCGCGCGCGGCGGTGCGCAGCAGTGCTCCGCTCTTACCGCCGGAGATAACCAGGGTCGGAATTTGGATATTCGCCCAATCGGCCGGGCGCAAAGCCTCACCGCGCATGAACGGACCCATGACCGCCCAGTCGTGCGCGGCGGCGGGTGCGGTGGCCAGCAGACTCTTCCAGAAGGGGGTGAAGCGCATGATCGCGGTGAACGCGCGGGGCATACCCATCGCATTGATCATGTAGTAGCGCACCACATCCGCACGCCGGTCCGCGGCGATCAGCTCATGCAGCCGCACCGCCAAATTGGCCGGTGGCACGAAGTTCTCGCGATCGGTGACGAAGGGCGGTTCGAAGGCGATCACCTTGGTGAGGCCCGGAATTCGGCCCGAGGCGGCGGCCTGCAACGCCAGTCCCGCACCCGAGGACCAGCCGAAAATCGCGGCCCGGCCGCCCACGGCCTCGACCAGTGCGGCGAGATCGTCGATCTCATTGCCGACGTGATACTCGCCGGGGGAATCGGTGCTGTCACCGCGCCCGCGCCGGTCGTAGTTCACCACCGTGAGGCCGTAGTCGTGCGCCAATTTCTCGGCCAATTCCACCATTTTCGGGAATTTCCGATAGCTGAACGCTCCGCCGATCAGAATCACCGTTCCGGCGTCACCGCCACCGACGCGATCGTATGCCAGCTCGACGCCCCCGGGCGTAATTATGGTTTCCAACGTAATGTCCTTCTCGGCGAATGGTTTTCAGCGGCGATATCCGGCGCGCTCACCTGTCAGGACGACGGTTCGCGCCGGAATTCATCACTCGCTCACTGTGATGCGCGACATATGTTTTCGGTCCGCAGCACAATCTTCGCCAACGGCCGCGTGGCCCGGCAAGCGCCGAGTCGGCAACGCCGGGTGTAGCCGGGCTCAACGCTCACTCGTGTTGTGCGGCTTCGGCGATGACTTCGAGGAAGGGTGGTACGAGTGGGTTCCGGCCCGCGCTCGGCCACATGAGGCCGTAGTCGATGGTCGGCGCATCGTGGACGGGGACGAACACGATGCCGGGGCGGGCGTGGAATTGTTCGGCGCGCAGTGCCACGGTGCTGACCCCGATGCCCTGGCTCACGTGTACCAGAACCTCGGGCCAGAAGGTGGTGGCCGGTCCCTGCGGGATCGGGCGGCCGGACGGGGTTCGGCGCGGGAAGTGATGGTCCATCCAGTAGCGCGGGATCAGTGCGTCGTCGAGGGTGACCAGCGTGGTGTCCGCGAGGTCCTCCAGCGCCACCGATTCCCGCGTCGCGAATGAATGGCCTTGCGGGACAAGCAATCCGCGGGGTTCGCTGAACATGATCGCACCGGTGGTGATGTCGGGTTCGGCGATCGGGAATTCGGTCAGCTGCAGATCCACCGCGCCCGAACGCATTCGGCCCAGTGGGTCGGTGAGTTGGATTTCCTCGATGTCGACGGCGGTGTGCGGGTAGCGGTTTCGGAACAGCTCGGTTGCGCGTACCAGGAGGTTCCCGCTCCAGGCTCCGGAGAAGCCGAGGGTGATGGTGCGTTGAACGTTGTGGCCGCGGCTGGCGGCGGTGACGCCGGCGGAGATCTGGTCGTAGGCAGGTCGCAGATCGTCGCGCAGCTGTTTCCCGAGTGGGGTGAGCGTCACCGTGCGGCTGTTGCGCTCGAAAAGCGGTGCACCGATGCGCCTTTCGAGCTTGCGGATGGTCTGGCTGATCCGGCTCGTCGTCACGTGCAGGCGTTCGGCGGTGCGGCCGAAATGCAGTTGCTCGGCGAGCGTGAGAAACGCCTCCAGCTCGAGCCGCTCCAGCATGTGTTCCTCCATCGTGAAGCCGGACTCAACGCAGCGTTCGGAATTTCATGAACGATCGCCAAAGTACATTGCGTTTACTATTTGATCAACATTCGCGCGCAGCACCTCGGACGCACATTGCAATGGTTATGCGCGTAAATGCAATGCGTTTCGCGAACCCTGCTTTGCAATGAGGTGAGCGTGAACGCATACTGGCCAGCGGCGCGGGCAGCGCCGCACCACGATTCGGCAGATAGGACACCGGCACCGATGCCCGGAGGCAGGCTCACCGATGAAGACCGTCAACGCATCGCCGCCGGACTGGCGGCCGGGCTCGCCTACGCGGAAATCGGGCGTCGACTCGATCGGCCCGCGTCCACCATCATGCGTGAGGTCACCCGCAACGGCGGCCCCGACGGATACCGGGCGGCCCAGGCGCACAGGGACACTCGTCAACGCGCGCGTCGCAGGAAGGAGCCCCGGCCCGCCACGCCGCCGCCGCTCGACACCGCGCACGGCCGCGATCCGGGCGCGGTTCGGGACATCAGCGAGACCTTCACCGATCAACTGATGGCGCAGGGCCTGCCGCGCATGGAGGCCCGGGTGCTGTCCTGTCTGCAATTCTCCGATTCCGGCGCGCTCACCGCCGCCGATCTGGTGCGACGGCTGAGCGTCAGTGCCGCATCGGTTTCGCATGCCGTCGGGTTCCTGGAGAGTCAGTCCATGCTCCGCCGCGAGCGCGTCCCCGGTCTGCGCCGCGAACGCTATGTCATCGATGACAAGGTCTGGTTGTGCAGTCTGCTGACCTCGATGCAGACGAATCACGCGCTGGCCGTCACCTCCAAACGAGCCGCCGAGATCCTCGGCCCCGGCACCCCCGCCGGGACGCGCTTCGAATACGCCGCCGAAATCCTGGACCTGGTGAATCACGCGCTGAACGGGGCCATGGACGAATGGCGTCGCATTCTCGCCGAACGCGATGGCGGCCGTCGCTAGCGAGTCGTCCGCCCGCTCGCGGCCCGCGCATCGCTACCATCGCACTGCTTGCCTTTGGTAACGAGAATGTGCGATGAGGGGAGTACGACAATGCGATTCATGCTGTTCGGCGCTGTTGCCGCCACGTTCATCGGTGCGGGTGCGGCGATTGCCGCGCCCGCCACGGCCGATCCCGGGGATGCCTGTCAGCTCGGCTGGTCGAATGTCGGACCGCGCACCTGCGCCAAGACCGATTTCACGCTCAGCCCGGTGTTCACGCTCGGGAACGGTGTGTGCGCCGGGATGTTGTCCGCGGGCGGAACCGGATTCGACGGTCCGCTCGCGCAGTACACCGAGGCGCCCGGTGCCACGCACGCGGTCGTTCTGCGTGTGACACAAGGGTTTTCGCCGGTGGGCGAATGGGGACCGCAATTGCTGGCCTGTGATGTGACGGCCGTCGTGGATTGGCAGAATCTCGACAGCGGTCAGGCCGGTACGGTGACCCGCTTCATTCCGGCGGGCCAGCGATTGAGTCCGGCGATCATCCTCGCCGAAACCGGTTCCGGCCGAGTGCGACTCACGCTCCGCACCGATAAGCCGAATATCCCGGCCGTGACCGAGATATTCGTGCCGTAGCGCGCTAGCCGGAGATGCTGGGCAGCGGGCAGCCGAAGCTGCCGGTGGCGGCGGAGGCGCGGACCTGGACGGTCAGCGGTGCCAGCGTGATCCAGTCGGAGCCCCAGCCGCCGGTCGCGGTGAGCACATGCTGACCGGCGGTCTTCGGGGTCCAGGTGACCTTCGCCGGGCTGGGGATCAGGCCGCCCACTTTGCCGGTGCCGATGACGGCGCCGTTGTCGGAGAACGTGATCGGCATGCTGTTGGTCGAACTGCTACCGCCGCCGACGATATCTCCGCTGGTCAGGGTGTAACTGCACCCGGCCTGCGGCGCCGATGAGCCATCCAGCGTCACGGCGCCGTAGTCGGCCGCCGCCGCGTTCGGGGCGGTCGCCAGCAATACCGCGCCGAGTCCGGCGATCGCCGTCGCGGCGAGCTTGGCGCCGCGCACCCGAGAAGTTGTCATGAGAGCCCTTCCACTACGAAATGCCCATGCGTTCATGGACCTCCGGCACGAATCCGAGATCACGCCGACCAAGTGAAATTATCACGCTTCAAATTGCGTGGAGCTTGATTCAGGCAGCTGAAGATAGGGGCTTGACGAGCGCTCAGAAGGCGGCCAAGCGGGCCAATTCCACTCGATTGGCGACGCCGAGTTTGGGGAAGGCCCGATAGAGATGATGGCCAACGGTTTTGGGGCTGATGAAGAGTTTCGCGCCTATCTCCTTGTTCGTGGCCCCGGTGGCGGCGAGCCGGACCACCTGGAGTTCCTGCGGGGTGAGGGCGGCGACGGCTTCGATCATGGGGGTGGCGAGCTGAGGCGAGGCATCCCCGGCGGCGCGGAGTTCGGTGCGGGCGTGGGCGGCCCAGGGGAGCGCGCCCAAACGATCGAAAGTCTCTGCGGCGGTGCGCAATTGGGTGCGGGCCTCGCCGATGCTGCGTTCGCGGCGTAGCCATTCGCCGTAGAGCAGCGCGGTGCGCGCCTGGTCATACCGAAGACCTTCGGACGCTTGGATTTTCAGAGCGGTGGCATAGGCTTCGCCATTCCCGTCGAGCAGGGCGCGCGAGCGCAGCGCGATGGCGTCGGCGAAGGGGGAGCCCAGGGCGGCGGTCCAGTGCTCGATCTCCGCCATCGCCGCCGCGGCGCGTTCGGGTTGCCGCGCCCGGACCGCGGCTTCGACCAGATCGCGCAGCAGATGCAGCCAGTGCCCGCGAATCCGGTTGGGAACGCGGTGTAGTGCGTCCAGACGATCCAGTGCCGGTTCATAGCGTCCATGCGCGAGATCGAGCAGGCTCAGCGCCCATTCGTGATGCACGTGGTCGATGAAATTGTCCTGGCCGAAGGAGCGGTGCGATGCCATCAATTCGTGGCAGCGCTGCTCATCGCCGCGAAAACCGGCGATCAGCGCGAGATAGGTCTCGCCGGTGGCGATATTGCCGCCCTGGCCGATATCGCGGGCGACCCGTTGCGCCTGCGCCGCCATCGATTCGGCTTCGTGCAACCGACCCAGCATGAGTTCGGAGGCGGTGGCGAGCAGGGCCGCGGTGGGGAACCGGCTGATCATGCCCCGGCTCTGCGCGCTGTCCAGCATTCGGTTGGCCAGCGTCCGCGCGTCCTCGAGGTCGCCGATGAGCATGGCCTGCCCGGTCGCCGCCAGCATCAGCGCCGGATCCTCGGTGCTATGCCCGGCCGCGACGGTCGCCCGCACGATCGTGATCCCCGTGGACAGCTCATCGGTATGCAGAGCCAGCGGTCCGTCCATCGCGGCGAGGAATGCCGCGCGCTCGCCGTCGGGCAGTCGCAGCGCCGCCAGTTTGGCGCGTGCGGCGCGTGCGGATACCGGATCGCCCATGGCCCAGGACGCGTGGCCCGCCTGGAGAAACAGTGGACCCGCGCGTTCGGGGTCGACGGCGGCGACGTGGTCGGCCGCCGCGACCAGCGAGTCCCGCGATTTGCGCAGATTGCCGCGTTCGAATTCGATGAATGCGTCGATCCAGCCCAGCCGAGCGCGGCCGTCGGCGGCCAGCGGTAGCTGTTCGGTCTGTCGTGCCAGGTCCGATGCGCGCTGATAGCCGCCGGCCGCGGCCGCCCATTCGGTGGCGAGCAGCATTCGGCGACTGCGGATTTCGCGATCGGGGGTGAGCAGGGCGGCGCGTTCCATGGCGGCGGAGGCGGCCGAATATCCGGCGCGGTTCACCGCCCGCGCGGCCGCGGACTCCAGCAGTGCGGCGGTGTCCTCGTCCTGGCCGATGGTCGCGGCGGCCAGATGCCAGGCGCGACCATCCGGATCGTCGGTCGACAGGGCCGCGAGTTCGGTGTGCGCGGACTGGCGTTCACGGAAGGTCGCGCCGTGATAGACGGCCGCGCGGGCGAGGGGATGCCGGAATCGAATCGCCTGCGCGGTGATATCGATCAGTCCGGCGGTCTCGGCCTCGGTCAGGCTGTCGTGATCGAGACCGAGCGCGTCCAGCGCCTGCAATATGAGCCGTGGATCACCGGCCGGTTCGGCGGCCGCGATCAGCAGTGCGGTCCGGCAGCCCGCGGAATGCGCGGCGATCTGGCGCTGATAGCCACTGGCTATCCGATACGGCAGCGGGAGCGGGCCGACGGGCAGTGCGTCCAGGTCCATGCGTGGTAGTTCCAGCAGCGCCAGGGGATTTCCACCGGCCTCCCGCAGAACTCTGCGCCGCACAGCATGATTCAGGCTCGGCCAGCGGTCGGCGAGCAGTGCGGCGGCGGCGCGCTCATCGAGCGGCGGCAGCGGGAGTTCGGGCACTCCGGGGAGTTCGGCGTCGCCGCGGCTGGCGAAGAGCATCACGATGCCTTCCGCGCCGAGCCTGCGCGCGGCGAACCGCAGCGCTTCCGCGGATGCCCGGTCCAGCCACTGCACATCGTCGACCGTGCACAGCACCGGTTGTTCGTCGGCGAGTTCGGCGAGCAGCGAGAGTGTGGCCAAGCCCACCAGGAAGCGATCGACCGGCTGGGTCGCGACGGTGAGGCCGATCACCGCCCGCAGTGCGTCCGCCTGCGGTTGCGGGAGCGTGTCCAGGGGCAGTGCCTCGATATGCCCGCAGGCGGCGATCAGTAGTGCGTGCAATCCGGCGAAGGGGAATTCGGAGTCGCCGTCCACCCCGGCACAACGCAGTATCCGCCACGTTCCGCCGGTCAGCTCCACCGCGCGGTCCAGCAGCGCGGTCTTGCCGGAGCCCGCGTCGGCGACGATTTCCAGGGCAGCGCTCTGACCGTTCCCGGCCTGGTTCAGAAGTGTGCTGATCCGCCGTTCCTCGAGCTCTCGGCCGTACAGCATGCAGCCAAACTTATCGGTGAGGCAAAGGCGCGGCAAACAGATACTTTCTAGGGCACATGCCCGATACCGCCCCGCCCCGCGCCTTCCTAGGGTCTCTAACGGAGATCGGAACGACCATCCGGTTTGCGTCGCTTCGATGTCGAGGGGTTGACGAAGCGCACCGACCGCCACCGGATGGCGTCCCGTCCCACCGGTATTCCTTCACCACCGTCACCCGGGCGTTCCGCGACGCAGACAGCTACGGGGCGGTGCGTCTTGCGACGCACCGCCCCGTGTTATCGGCTGAAGTGACTATCAGTTGAGGCCCGTTACGTCCTGGGCTATTGCGGCGAAACGGGTTTCGGCTGCTGAGACTACGTTGGTGCGGTTTTTGTGGGCTTCCTCGTAGGCGAGGACCGCGCGGATGTCGGCGGGGCGGGTGAGGGATTTGATGGCGCTTACGGCCTGGTTGACGTTGAGGTTGTCGTAGTTGTCTACGGGGAGTTCGTCGGATTCCAGGACGCCGGTGGTGGTGCGCAGGGAGTGGAGGGTGTCGGCGGCGGTGTCGACGCCCTCGCGGCGGGTGACTCGTTCGGCGGTGGCCAGGGCCGAGTCACGGGAGGCGCTCAGGGTTTTGGCGGCTACCTGGCTCGCGTGGGCGCCGCGGTCGAGGGCTTCCTCCAGGGCCGGTCCGGCCGAGCGGAAGAGGTCGAGCAGGCGGTCTATGCCCTGGGTGGACCAGGTGATCGGGAGGTTGGCCAGGCGTACCGCGGTGCCGGTGGCGGCCTGGAAGGGGGTGCGGCGCAGGGCGGCCGGGCCGCCGAGGGCGTCCTCGGCCAGCACGGTGGTGAGCCACTGCACGGTCGCGGTGTGCGCGCTGATCAGGCGGTCGGCCAGGGTGACCAGATCCGCGCGCTGGGCATCGGTGGCCAGGGCCTTGATATAGCGGGCTCGGTCGAGCAGCCGGTGTTCGAGGGCGAGATCGTTCAACAGTGCCTCGTCGAACGACTGTGCCTGCTCGCCAACGGTTTTGAAGCTAGCGGCGGCCCGTCCGAGGAAGGGGCCGATCAGCTGCGGTACGCCGCCTAGTTCGCGAATGGCGGCCTCGACGGCCTCGGCGCGGGCGCGGGCGTTGTCCGCGTTCTCGGACAGCTCGCGGCGCACGGCCTCCGTGCGAGCCTGCGCGGTACGGGTTTCGGCGATCTGGATTTCGGTATGGGTCAGATCGCGCACGGTGCGCAGTTGCGTCAGCAGGGTGGTGGTGTCGCGTGTGCTCATGGATTCTGGTCCTTCGCATCGACATTGGGTGATGGCGCGAAGTGCGCCATTGGTTGGACTACCCGCTGATCGCATCCGAAACATCACAGCGCGGGGTTCGGGGTGAGCAACCACACGGCGAAACCCAGCTTTCCGGGTCATGACACGGCTAGATCTTTACGTAAGGTAAAGACCTGTGTTGAAAGAGGGGCTACGCGAGTTCAGATGTTCGGGTGCAACGGTTTTCGCACTATCCCTCGGTGCGGTGATCGCATTGACGCTGGTCTTCGCCACGGTCGACCCGTGGATGCACGAATCCGGCGGCATCCTCGCGGGCGGGCTGGACGCGCACGTGTACCGCGACGGCGCGGACCGGGTGCTGCACGGCCGCCCGCTGTACACGGAGCCAACGTTTTTCGGGCTGCTGTACACGTACACACCGTTCTCGGCACTGGTATTCCTGCCTATCGTGGTGCTGCCCTGGAGCTGGGTCACGTACTCATCGCTGCTGGTGAATGTCGTTGTGCTGTACGGCTGCGTGTTGTTGAGCTGGCGCATCCTGGGATATCGCCTGAACGCCCGGCTGGCGGGAATCAGTGCGCTGCTTGCGATTACCTGCCTGTTCCTGGAACCGGTGCGCACCACGCTCTTCTACGGCCAGATCAATCTGGTGCTGATGCTGTTGGTGCTCTGGGATTTCGCGCGCGCGGACGACAGCCGCCTGCGCGGTATCGGAGCCGGTATCGCGGCGGGCATCAAACTCGTCCCCGCGTATTTCGCGGTGCAGTACCTCGCACTGCGCCAATGGCGTTCGGCGGCAACCGTCGTGGCCGGATTCCTCGGTTCGATCGCACTGGCCTGGCTCATTCTGCCCGCCGATTCGCATCGCTACTGGTTCGAGACCTTCTTCCAGTCCGAGCGCATCGCACCCGACACCAATCCGGCCAATCAATCACTGCGCGGCATGCTCGCGCACTGGACCGGCGGTTCCGCGCCGATCTGGCTCTGGTTCGCGGTCGTCGTAGTGGTGACCTTCACGAGCCTCGCGCTCACCGTGGCCCTGCAGCGCCGCGGCGAACGCCTGCTGGTGGTGACCATCGCGGGCATGACGGCCTGCGCGGTATCCCCGTACGCCTGGGGCCATCACTGGGTGTGGTTCGTCCCGCTGCTGGTCCATCTCGTCCATCGCGCGCAATCGAACTCCCGCTGGTGGATCGCGGCCGCGGCGCTGTTCGTCGCGACCGGCGCGTGGGCGTATCACTGGGGCGAGAACTATGTGTCGGTGGGAATCTTCCTGCTACCGAAACCCTGGCACAGCGAGGCCATCCTGGAGAACTCCCACATCCTGGTCTATTTCGCCGTGCTGCTCTACGGCTTCCTGATTTCGTACCGGTCGCCATCCTTCCCGCTCTCGGCAACGAATAAATGATCAGCACACCCTTCGATCCGGATTCCGGTTCGCGGGGAAGGGCGAATCTAGTTGATCTATAAGTATCTTTCGCGAAGGAGGAAAGGCATGATCCCGCATTTCATCGGTGACCTGGTCGCAGCGGTCAACGACCTCCTCGGGAGGTTGCTGCTTCCGTAGCCGGACCACCCGGGGCGGTGTGAGCCGCCCCGGGTGCGGGTACGTCTTGTAAAATACATGGCTTGCCATCTAATATTGCGGGTATGACGCCGCGCGAGCCGCTGGACCGCAGTTCCTCACTGGGCTACGGGATCAACCATCTGGCGCGCCTCATGGAACAGGCCCTGCGGGATCGAATCGCCGAACACGGCGTGGTGCCGGGACAATTCGCACAACTGCTGGCGCTCTACGAGCAGGAGGGCCTGACCCAGCACGAACTCTGCGAGCGGGTCCGCATCGATCAGTCCACCATGGCCCACACGCTCAAGCGGATGGAGCGAGACGGGCTCATCGAACGCAGTCCCGATCCGGCGGACGGGCGGCGAGCACTGATCCACCTCACCGACCGGGCTCGTGGCTTGCGCGCCGTATTGCAATCGGCCGCGCGCGAAGTTAATGCCGCTGCTACCGAAGGGTTTTCGGACGCCGAGCGGGAAGCACTGCTGCGCGCCGTGCGTCACGCGATCGGCAATCTCGAGGACGATCGCCCCACCTGATCATCGAACAAGAGGTGCACCAATGCTTTCCCGCATCCATCCCATCGCGGGCGCACTCGGACTGACCACCATCCTCACCTTCTGGCTCGCCACCGTCGCGACCGAGATCTTCGGTTCGAAACAGGCCGTCACGACCGTCAAACAGGCTGTTCCATGGGGTTTGCCGTTACTGGTGCTCGCCCTGGCGCTCACCGGAGCGAGTGGATTCCGATTGGCGGGCAAAGCCTCCCACCCGATCATCGCCGCCAAGAAACGACGAATGCCGTTCATCGCAGGTAATGGGCTGCTGGTGTTGATTCCGTCCGCGATCACCCTGGACGTACTCGCCGGGCGCGGCGATTTCGGCATCGTCTTCTACAGCGTGCAGGCGGTGGAAATCATGGCGGGCGCGGTCAATATCGTGCTGATGTCGCTCAGTATCCGGGACGGTCTGCGACTGACCGGACGTCGCGGCGGTGACAAGACCGAATCCGCCGGAAATTCGGCAACTTCGGCTGAGGGACAGTGGGATTCGAGCCGCCTGGGGTAACTTTGATGGGCAATCAGGTGGGAGGTATAAGGGTGGATACCGTGATGCGACATCGAAACTCGCGGGGGAATTGGCGGCGCAAGGCCGGTACGATCGCCGCGGCGGTGGTCCTGCTCGGCGCGGCGGGGGTGGAGGTCGCCGCCGCCGCTCCCGTGCCCGGTCCGGTATTGCGTTCTCCCGCAGGCGGTTACCAGGAGCTTTGGGTGCCGTCCGCGATGGGGAAGATCAAGGTTCAGGTGCAGTGGGCGGCGCGCGGCGGGAGTTCGGCGCTGTATCTGCTGGACGGGTTGCGCGCACCGGGGGATCACAGTCAATGGACCAGTGATACCGACGCGCTGCGCCAATTCGTCGGGGACAATGTGACTTTGGTGTTCCCGGTGGGCGGGCACTCCAGCTTCTATACGGACTGGTATCGGCCCAGCAGCACCAATCAGCAAGCGACGAAGTACAAGTGGGAAACCTTCCTGACCAAGGATCTGCCCGCGTATCTGGCGGGCTACGGCGTCTCGCGCACCAATAACGCGATCGTCGGCGCGTCCATGGGCGGTAATGCGGCGCTCACGCTGGCCGCACATCATCGCGATCAATTCCGCTTCGCCGGATCCTTCTCCGGTTATGTGCACCCGACGTTCCCGATGTGGAATGAGGCCATGCGCGCCGCCATGCGCGATGAGGGCAACTTCAATGTCGACGATATGTGGGGTCCGGCTTCGGATCCCGCGTGGGTGCGCAATGACGCCACCGATCAGGCCGAATTGCTGCGCGGGCTGCCGATGTACATCTGGTCCGGCAATGCGCTGCCCGGATTGGCCGATCTGCCGTTCGGGCTGGGCAATACCCTCAATGCCATGGGGCTGGAAGCGATGACCTTGATCGCGAATCAGATGTTCCGGGATCGGCTGGGAGCCTTGGGGATTCCCGCGCGCATCGAACTCGGCAATGGCACGCACACCTGGCCGTACTGGCAGCAGGCACTGGCGAACGCCCGCCCCATGATTCTGGACGCCCTCAACGCGCACTGACGGATCCCGTTGATTCGCGGTATTTTTCGATGACGGGTGTCGGGGGCCCGCCCTACTATCGGCGGGTGAGTATTGCCGGGGATGAACAGCGGGTGCGCCCGATCGGACGCCGCGCCGAGGATGCCGGTGCGCCGCGGCCGAATCCCGCCCTGAACCCGTTCGACGCCGAGGACGCCGCACCCGTCGATCCGGTGCTGCGGCTACTCGACGAGATCGACGCGCTCGTCGAGGACAGCCTGCGCGACGGCGAACCCGAAACCGGTTACGACTTCGACGATCCGACCTATCCGGACTGCCCGAACCCCTATTGCGATGAGCCCTGGCACGGGCTGGCCATCACCGCCCGCATGTCGGCCATGCGGTGGCGCGGCCTGGTCGATCCGGACTACGACTACGACACCGACGACAGCCCACTGCTGTGCCCGGGTTCGACCCACATCGGCGAATGGCCCGTGCCCGAGGGTGAGGCAGTCGCGGAATATTCTGCGGCGCACGAGGATTCGGAACACGAGTTCGTTCCGGATCCGCGCCTGGTCGCGGCCGACGCCATGTGGATGGCGGTCGGCAGGGCGGCGACCGCGATCTGGGCTACCAGCCTGCCGCTCGCGGTCGTCTCCATGTTCACCGATGCCGCACGCTGGCGCTGGCTCACCCTGATCATCGGCATCGCATCGCTGTCCAAGATCTATCTGCTGTTCGGCCGCACGCGCCGCGCCCTGCCGCCGGGTTATCTGCGGCAGCGGCTATCCGCGCGGCCCGAAACGATTCCGGCCCTGGCGCTGATGTTCGCCGCCGGATGGCTCCCGGCGCTGTGGGCGTGGCGCTATCCCCGGGAGTCCTCCGGTTATCTCGCGGCCTGCTATCGCACCCTGCTGGTGTCCTGCCTGCTGGCCGGTATCGGTCATGCCGTCGTGCAATTGTCCCGAACCCGCACGGTGCCGGACGAACTGGTCGACGGTGTACCCGAGACCGACCGCCCGGCGCACGGCGGACGCCTGCTCCGATTCGCCTTCGGCTGGCTGATCTTCACGGTGCCGCTACTGCTGCTCTTCGGCTGGACCCTGGGCAGATTCACGCATCAGCCCGACGCGGTCTGGGTGGCCACCGGCATTACGGCCATTGTTCTCGCCACCCTGGTGATCGAAGCCATCGTCCTGAATCGTGCCCTGCTGGTCATCCGCGCCACGCTGCTTGTCGTAATCGCTACGGTGCCGCTTCTGTGGTGGTCGCTGCACGCTCTGTCGAGCGCTGACTTCCATCACTGATTTCCGGCTGCGTCGATCGATCCCTGGGCGATGCCGTGGTGAATATGGCTGCTACGCAGAGGATTGCGATGACGAAGCAGGCCAGCGTGTACCAGGGGTTGCCGATCGGATCGCCGTTCGCGGTCAGGCCGTTGGTGGCGTCGCGGAGATCGGGGAGTGCGGTGATCCAGAGGATGGCCATCACCAGCAGGTAGAGGGGGCTGTAGACACGGACGAAAGCGTTTGTGTAATGGGGTATTTCGGTCGACTGACGCTGACTTTGCCAGCTGCGGAACAGGATCGGGATGGCGACGAGGGTCAGCACGATCAGTTCGGCGGCGTAGAGGGTGCCGCGCACGGTGGTGCTGCCCGCGCCGAAGACGGTGGCGGGGAGCGGGAGGATGAAAGTCCCGAGGGAGGCCAGCAGGCCGATTCCGACTGTGCGGCCCACCAATTGGGGCCCGGTGAAGTGGGTGCCCGCGTCGACCTTGCGGCCGACGAACCAGTAGACGCAGAACGCCAGCGACATCGGCCACAGGGCGGCGAACACCACCACGCTGGGAAGCGGGACCGAATCGAAGAACGGCTGATTCAGCGAATTACCGGTCGACCATTCCCACCAGCGCAATTGCGGGCCGAGATGGTCGAAGATCTCGTAGAAGGCGTGGTGCACGAAACCCACGCAGGTCGCACCCAAAAGCGCGCCGTAGCGGCGGAATACGCCCAGTGAGCGCACGATCTCATAGGCCACGGTCGCCATGAAGGGGTAGATGGCGACGATATAGAGCGGCAGGCGGCCCCATAGGAAATCCACCGTGAAGACGTTGTGCGCGAACATCGTATCGACGTGCTCTTCGATGCCGAAGGCGGCGGGGAAGTAGAGCGGCGGTTCGATGATGAACAGGTAGGCGGTCGCGCCGAACCAGAGCACCAGGTTGGTGGGGTCGCCGTGCCGGCGCAGCCGGATCACCGCCCAGATCAGCGCGAGGATGGAGCCGAGGACGACGGTGGTTTCCAGGACCGTCAGGGTCCAGTTCTCCAGGCCGAACGGATTGCGGAATTCGACCAGGCCGCCCGCTTCCTCGCAGGAGAAGCCGAGCGAGTGCGCGAGTTGATCGAAGGTGGGGGCACAGTGGTCGGTCATTTACTTTGCTCCGATCGAATCCGCTGTGTACCAGCGGGATACGTCGTATCCGGCTTCGTAGCGCCGGAACCACACATCCGCGAGCGCGGGTAGTTTCTCGTGCGCGGGATTGTGTTTGGGCAGCTGACTGCGAATGATGCCCTTCAACGCCACCAGTTGCTCACCGAGCGGCAGCGCGTCGAACGCGCGCAGCATCGGGCCGCTGTTGCGCGGGTGCAGGCCGGGTAGCAGGCGGCGCAGGTGCTGCTGTCTGCGGTAGTTCGCGAACATGGCGAGCGCGTCCACCTTCCGATCCTCAACGGGCACATGCTTATTGAAGCCCGCGCAGGCGATCCGGACCACCTTGAGCACATGCCGGAAGATCGACGGGGCCATGCGCATGCGGTAGAGATCGCTGCCCACGACGGAATCGAAGATGATCAGCGCCGAACTGCGGTGCTCGACCTCTTCGACGAAGTGCCAGATGAACAAGGATGCGACGCGATCGTCGCCGGGCGCGAACAGCGCCGCCTCATTGTCGAGCATCAGTTTGAAGACCGAGGTGAAGGTGGCCTCCAGGTCCGCGGTGTACGCGAGGCGGTAGTTCAGCGGGGTGCTGGCGGTGAGGCGGTCGAATTCGCCGATCACCTCGTCGAGGGTTTCCTGCAGGCCCGGATGGCTGCGGATCAGCCCGCGCACATGCTGGCGGTGCGCGGTCGAATGCTGACCCTCCTGCCGCATGAACGCGTCCGCCTCCTCGGCGACTTCGGCATCGGTGATCAGCGGTTTCGTCTGCATGATCATCTGCACGATCATCTTCTCGAAGCCGATGGCCAGGAACGACACGGCATTGGCCATGCTCGCGAAGGCCGGATTCTCCTCGTTCCAGAGGAAGGGCACGTCGTAGTCCTCGAAGGCGAAATTCATCTTTCGCACGATCAGATCCGTCATGGTGACCATACAAACATACACTCTGACGTCTAGGTGTATGTTCAATCGAAATATTGGGTGACCACGACGTGCTAACGTCGGTTTTCGTGGCACGAAGGCGCGGGTGGGGCGGCAGTCCGCCGGAGAGTGACGACGAGGCGGCGAGCCGTATCGTGGCCGCGGCCGTCGACCTGATCGGTCGTACGGGCCGCGAGATCAGCATTGCCGACGTGGCCGAATCGCTCGGTGTCATCCGGCAGACCGTGTACCGCTACTTCCCGAGCGCGGAAGCGCTCATGCGCGCCTCGGCCCTGGCGTCGGTGGCGGGGTTCCTGGACCGGCTCACCGAACAGGTACGCGGACAGGAGGATCCGGTCGAGGCCATGACCGATGCGGTCGTCTACACCCTCACCGAGGTGCACCGCACCCCGCACCTGGGCATCCTGCTGACCCCGACCTACTCCGCCGCCGATCCGGAGGGCGTCACCTCCGATGAGGCGCAGGCCTTCGGTATGACCATGATCAAACGCTTCGACGTCGACTGGTCGCAGTACGGCTACGACGACGAATCCCTGCGGGAGCTGGTCGAATACCTGCTCCGCACAATGCAATCCTTCTTCGTCTCGCCCGGCCATCCGCCGCGCTCGGAGGAAGAATTGCGCCGCTACCTGCGTCGCTGGATGGGTCCCGCGATGCTGGCGCAGGCCACCCTGCACGTGCCCTGATCACCCGCGGCGATGAATCCCGCCGAACGCGCCGGCGACACCGTAAACGCCCCCTGCAGCGCCCAAAGCGCCGGCCCCGCCCCTGGTACCTCTACCGCTTCACCATCCACACCGCTGTCGGCGTAGCCCTCACTGAACTCCACGGCGCAACAAGCTGGCGCTTCGCCTGACCAATCGACATCTTCCGACCGGTCAGCGGGACGCTCACGTCGCGGTCGTGGAAACTGGTTGATGAATGGAAACCGGGCAGTATATGGTGGCCGCATGATCGACGTTCCGACACCGCAGGAAGCGCTGAACATCGCCGCCGCTACGACCGAGCGGGCCCGAACCGCACCTATCCTGCCGGTATGGGCACCGCCGATCGGTGGAGTGCTGGGCGGTATCGCCTTCGTCCTGGTCTGCTGGTGGCTCGAGGGTCGGATCGCCGCCATCGTCGGCCTCACCGCGATCACGCTGATCATCGGAATTGCCGCGACGTTCGCATGGTCGTCCCGCGCCTGGCAAAACGGTGGCCCGCTACCCCGCTCGCTCCGCGCGGAACCTGCTCACCCCTGGCAACGCGCCCTCCCCACGGCCCTCCCCCTCGCCCTTTTCATCTTCACCCCTCTGCTGCACGGTTGGTGGCTGATCCCACTCGGCGTGGTCGCGGGCGCATGGATCTGGTTCAACCTCTCCCGCCGACAAGTCGCCCTGCACCGGGCTTAACTGTCCTCCGTATTCAGGTAGTCCACGAGTTCGCGAGGCAGGCCGTGGGTGTCGTGGAGGTAGAGGTAGTCGCCTTCGCCGAGGGGGGCGGTGAAGCGGTTGCGGGACAGTACCTTTCGGCCGCGCTGGAGTAGCAGGTCGAATTTGTGTTCCTCGTTCAGCAGGGTGCCGCGGATTCGGCCGGGATCGGTGGCTTGGCGGAAGTGGTCGAGGGTGTGTTCGATCAGGTCTATCGGGAGGTCGGACAGGGTGCGGGAGGGGTCGTCGCGCCACAGGGTGGTCAGGGTGCGGCGGATCAAGCGGCGGAGTATGTGACCGCGGTGGGTGGGGGAGGGTGAGACTCGGTCGCCGAGGACCACGATGCTCGAGCGCAGGTGATCCGAGAGTAGCCGCAGGGATGGCTCATCGAGTGGGCCCCAGAGCAGGGGCAGCGTGCTGAGCCACGGGCGGAAGAGATCGATCTCGAAGACCGACCGCCGGTTCTGCAGGATGCGCACCAATCGTTCCAGGCCGAGCCCGGTGTCGATGCCGGGACGGTGCAACGGTTCCAGGCTCCCGTCGGGATGTCGGAGGTATTGCATCATGACGTGATTCCATACCTCGACCCATCGGTCGTCGGATGTCGGTGTGCCCCGGGGTGTTTCGTGTCCGGTCCAGATAAAGACCTCGGAATCGGGTCCGCAGGGGCCGATAGGGCCGTTGGACCACCAGTTCTCGTGCGTGGTCGGCTCCACCGGAACGCCGAGTTCGTCCCACGTCTGCCAGGACTCGTGGTCGGGCCCGACCTGATCATCCCCACCGAATACCGTGACGTGCAGTCGATCCGGTGGGATGCCGAAGCCGTCCCGCAGCAGTTCATATCCCCACCGCAGGCTCTGAGAACCCTCGTAGTCGCCGAGCGACCACGAGCCGAGCATTTCGAAGACGGTGAGGTGCGTGCTGTCGCCGATCTCATCGAGATCGGTGGTGCGCAGGCAGCGTTGCAAATTCGTGAGTCGACGGCCCATCGGGTGTGGGCGGCCCAGGAGATACGGGGTCAGCGGATGCATACCGGAGGTGGTGAACAGCACCGGATCCCCCGGTTCTGGAATGAGCGATCCGCCCGGCGTGAGTTCATGCCCGCGTTCGCGGAAGAATTCGAGAAAGGTGTGAATAGTCTGATCGGTCGTGATCACGGTGGTTACTCCATCGAGAAGACGACCGGAACCGGACCGCAGTTGGCAAGTCCGGCAATGAATCCCGGCACACACCAGTCGACCGTTTCCGGTCGCGGCGGGTGGGAAAGTCAGGCGGCAGCGACCGGCGAGCCGTTAGCTCGTGCGGCCGTGCGTGCGCTTGGTGAAGGAACCTGCATCGCTGCACGGTAGCAATCCACCCAACCTCATCGCGACGGATTATCCGGCGATCCAGTCCGGGGATCGGCCGTGTGGGCCCACGTAGGCAGGGGTAGCCGTCGAGGCCGATGTCGAAGACGCTACCCGCACATAGTGGTCAGGGTTTTGCCAGCCAGGTTCGGACGGATGTGCTGGCGGTCAGGGCTGCGGAGATGAGCACGGGGAGACAGAACAGGATGAGGATGACGACTCGCACGGCGACGCTGTCGGTGGTGCGGAAATTTGCGATGACGATTTGCAAGATCATGAGCCCGGATGCGCTGAGCAGCACGATCTTTCCGGCTTTCAGTCGACACAGCAGCAGGACGGCGCCGACGATCAGCGCCGCCAGCGTCGAGGCCGGGACGATGACGAAGATGTACCGCCACAACGGAATGCCGGACAGGTCCAGCTTGGCCAGTTCGATCACGACGATTGAAAGTAGGAATGTCCCGAAGCCGATGGCGATTATCGCGGCCCAGATCGCCTTGCCGCTTCCGGTCCAGTAGCCGGGCAGCGGTTCGGGATTCCATTGATCCTGCGGTAGCGATATCGGGTGATATCCGCTCTGCGGCTGCTCCACTTTCGGCCCCTCACAAGTGATTTCGATCGGAGCACTTTGTATCAGATTTGAGGGGCTTCAGGCCCGGCGGGTGGCCGGGCCTGAGCGGTGGGGGCTAGTTGGCGGTGAGGCGGGCGGGGAGGTCGCGGTGGCCGTTGGAGATGAAGCCGATTACGGGGGAGAGGGTGGTGGGGTCCGCGAGGGCCAGGTCGGGGAAGCGGGTGAAGAGGGCGGGGAGGGCGATGGTTGCTTCCAGGCGGGCCAGGGGGGCGCCGATGCAGTGGTGGACGCCGTGGCCGAAGGAGAGGTGGTCCTTGTTGACTCGGGTGATGTCGAAGGATTCGGAGGTTTCGCCGTGGATTTTGGGGTCGCGGCCGGCGGCGGCGTAGGAGGCGAGAATTGCTTGGCCCTTGGGGATTTGGATGCCGTCGATTTCGATGTCCTCGACCGCGTAGCGGAGGGGGAGGTGGGCTACGGGGGCCTCGTAGCGGAGGGTTTCCTCGATGACGTCGTCCCAGGTGACCTCGCCGGCGCGGACGGCGGCGAGCTGTTCGGGGTGGGTGAGCAGGGCGACGATGGCCTGGTCGAGGAGGTTCACCGTGGTTTCGTGGCCGGCGTTGATGACGAGCATCAGCGTGTCGACCATTTCCTTCTCGGTGAGACGCTCACCGTCCTCATCGCGGGTGGCGATCAGGACGCTGGTCATATCGTCGCCCGGGTTATCGCGCTTGAAAGCGACGAGTTCCTCGATGAGGCCGAACATTTCGAGGTAGTTGGCACCGGCCGCCTCGGGGGAGATCTCGGTGTCGAAGAAGCGCGCCACGCAGATGCGCAGCGCGGGTTCACGATCCTCGGGGACGCCCATCAGTTCGGTGAGCACCTGAATCGGCACCGGATAGGCGAAACCCTCACGCAGATCGACGGTTTCACCCGCCGGGGTCGCGGCGAGGTTGTCCAGCAGGGTGGTGACGATCTCCTCGATGCGCGGGCGCAGCGCCATGGTGCGGCGGTGCGTGAACGCGGGGGACACCAGTTTGCGCAGGCGGCGGTGATCCGAGCCGTACGCGGTGAACATATTGGTCGCCGCGACCCACGGGAACAGCGGCCATTCGGGGGTGACCTCACCATTGCCGAACGCCGCCCAGTGCTGCGCCGGATCCTTGGACACCCGGGGATCGGCCAGCAAACGCTTCAACACATCCGCGTCGGTCACCGACCACGCGGGCACACCCATGAGCTCGACCAGGGTCACCGGTCCACGTGCACGAATGCGGGCGTTCTCACCTTGAATGTCGACACCGGTCAGGTCCAATGCCAAGGGTTCGATCGTCAAAACAGCTCTCCTACTTCACATTCAACGGCGGGCACGCAGGGAACACCACCGGCAGCGCTGCCAGCGCGCGGTGGAATGGCCCTGGACGCCAAGATAATTCATCAACCGGAACGGCGAGACGCAGCTCGGGCAGCGCGTCCAGCAGTTGGTCGATGGCCTCCTGTGCCACCAGTGATGCGACCGACTTCGCCGGGCACGCATGCGGTCCCAGGCTCCACGCCAGATGTGAGCGATTGCCGATGCGCTCCCCGCCGCCGATGGCGGGATCGTTATTGCAGCCCGCCAGGCTGATCACCACCGGCTGATGGGCGGGCAGCCAGGTCTCACCGACCAGCATGGGCTGCCGCGGGTAGGAGATGGCGAAATTCGCCATCGGCGGATCGTTGAACAGCACCTCGTCCAAAGCGTCACGGGTGGAAAGACTTCCGCCCAGCACATCACCGGCGAAGCGATCGTCGGTGAGGATCAGCCGCAGCGTGTTGATGATCAGATTCTGCTGCGGTTCCAGCCCCGCGCCGTAGATGCTGATGATGTTGGCCAGCATCTCGGTGTCGTCCAGGCCCGCGTCATGCTGTAGCAGCCGCGTCACCATATCGTCGCCGGGCTCACTCCGCTTGAGCTCGATGAGCTCGAGCAAAGCCCCACTGAGCGTTTGCATTCCGAGCTCGGCGTTCTCGTCCACCGAGTCGAACAGCGCCGCCATACCCGCGGCCACCCGCTGCCCGATCTCCGGCGGGCAGCCCAGCATGTCGTTGAGCCCCGCGAACACCAGCGGGAACGCGTACTGGGTGATCAGTTCCGCGGATCCGTTCTCGCAGAACGTATTGATCAGCGGAATCGCCTCCCGCTCGACGATCGCGTGCAGCCCGTGCAGATCCACCCCGTCCACGGCGTACACATTGGCCTGCCGGTACCGGCGATGCGCCTCACCGGCATTGCGCAGCACGTTCGGATACCACTCCATCATCGGCTTGACCGGGCAGTCCGCCGGAATGTTCTGCTGCCAGATGCGCGGATCGGCCGGGAAATGCTCCGGATCATTGAGAATCCGCACCGCGTCGTGATAGCCGATCACCAGGGTGGCGGACACCCCCGGCGCGAGTTCCACCGGCACCAGCGAGCCGTAACGCCGGCGCATCTCGCGATAGTTTCCGTGCGGGTCGGCCGCGAATTCCTCTGCGTAGAGCGGGAATTGCGTGCCGTCGACTAGGACGGTGGGCCCGGTCGAAGTGGTCAAAGTCGTGACTCCTGACGAGATTGGAACAGGTACTCGACGAGGGTGATGAGCGACTGCACGCACGTACGCCGATCGCGTGCGTCCAGGGCGGTCAGCGGGGTGCCCTCGGCGAGGTCGAGCGCATCGCGGATCTCCGACAGCGGATACCGGTGCGCGCCTTCGAATTCATTGACCGCCACCGAATACGGCACACCGCGCTGTTCGAGCACGGCCAGCACCTCATCGGACTGCTCGATGCGCCGGGTGTCGACCAGCACCAGCGCGCCGAGCGCGCCGAGTGCGAGTTCTTCCCACAGCGGGACGAACCGCTGCTGACCCGGCGTACCGAATAGATACAGCGCCAGTTGCGGATTCAGCGTGATGCGGCCGAAATCCATTGCGACCGTTGTGGTCGTCTTCTCACGCAGTCCGGCCATATCGTCGACGCCGACACTGGCCTCGGTGATCGTCTCCTCGGTGCGCAGCGGCTTGATCTCCGACACGCTGCTGACGAACGTGGTCTTACCGACGCCGAAGTTGCCTGCCACCAACAGCTTTACCGACTTGACGACGGTGGGGGCCAGATAGTCGACGCCCGGGGGCGCCAACTCAGACCGCAAGGGCGCGGAGCCCATTCAGTACCTCTTCCAGCAGGCTGACGTCCGGCAGGGTGTGTGCGGGCGTCCGGGTTATCAGGTGACCGCCATCGAGCAGGTCGGCCACGACGATCTTCACCACCGAGGGCGGCAGATCGAGATATGCGGCGATCTCCGCAAGCGACAACGCGTCCCGGCACAGCGCGTAGATGCGCCGGGCATCGGGCGAGCCGCCCTGCGGTGGGGTTTCGGCGGCGACGATCACGGTGACCAGGTCCAGCTGCCGGGAGGCGCGCGAACGCCCGCCCGTGCGCACATAGGCCCGGACCAGATCGGGATCCCGCCGCGGCCCGGTCACGGCCGGGCGCCGCCGCGCGGTATGGCACCGAGCTCGTGCCCGACCCGCGCCGCGAGCTCGTTGAGCCGGTGCGCGACCAGCGCCACATCGACCTCGGGGGTGGTGGAGACGCCGATGACCGCGCCCTCGCCCGCGGCGGTAATGAAGATCATCCCGCCGTCGTATTCGGTGACGTTCTGGCGTACGCGATCGCCCGGGCCGCCGCAGAATTCACCGAGTGCCTTACCGAGCGAACGCAATCCCGAGGCCGCGGCGGCGAAACGTTCCGCGTTGTCCTTGGTGATATTGCCCGAATGCGCGATCCGCAGCCCGTCCTCCGATAGCAGCACGGCGAAACGCACGCCCGGAATGTCGAGATCGGCGAGCATCCAGCCGAGCCGGTTGCTGCCGTCGGACGGATTGTCGACCGCGGTGTGCGAGTCGGCCGCTGTCGGTGAATTCACGAGTTGTTCCCTTCGGTCTGATCGACTTCGGCCGCGGCGGTACGGCCGCTCACCGAACCGCTGTACCACGCCACCGCGATATCGGGTCGAGCGAGTTGGAGCGTCGGCGCGGGGGCGAGCGCCGGTGCGGATTGGAGATTGGGCGCCGCCTGCAATGCGGGCATGGGCGCCGAAGTCGGTGCGCTGGGCTGAACCACGGTGCGCCGCCGACGTTTCGTCAGTCCGCTCGCGGTCAGCGCCGCGGCGATTTCTTCCTCTTCTGCCACACTGCGCTCCTGCACGGGTGCGACCACAGGCGCTGCAAGCGCGGGCTGCTCCCGCACGTCCTGCGGTGCGACCAAGAGTGATTCGGGAATGAAGACCATGGCGCGCACGCCGCCGTAGGCGTTCGGCCCGTCGACGTACACGCTGAATCCGTAGCGGCGCACCAGCGCCGCGATGGACGGGAAGCCGATCTTGGGCGCGGGGCCGAGTTCGAGAATGTCGATGGCGCGCTCACCCGCCAGCACCTGCCGGGCATCCTCGAGCTGTTCGGGATTCATCCGCACCCCGGCATCATCGATCAGAATGGTCACACCGTGGTGGCCTTCCTGAAAACTGATGTCCACGAACGAGGTTGGCGGCGAGTAGCGCAGCGCGTTGTCCAGCAGCGTCGCCACCGTGTGCACCAGCGGCTCCACGACGCGGCTCACCACCACGCGGTCGGCCTGGGTGGAGCGAACCCGCAGATAATCGCGGACACGGCCGATCGCGCCGCCCACCACATCGGTGACCGCCTGTTGCGGCCAGCGGCGTCCGGGCAGCCCGCCGCTGACGATCACGTAGGACTGCGCCTGCCGGATCATCTGCTGCACACTGTGATCGATGCGGATCAGCGTCTCGTACACCGCGTCATCGCGATGCTCGCGCAGCGCGGCGCTCACCACCTTGCCGACGTCCGCGCCGAGGCTGACCACCGAGGTGCCGAACGAGCGCACGGCCGCGCCGGTGACATCGCGGGACGCGCCCTGGGCGGCATCGCGCACGGCCTGCGCCTCATCGCGCACGGTCTGCTCCGCCTTGGCGATCGCCTGCCGGGCCTGCGTCTCCACCTCGCGCCTGCCCTGTTCGGCGGCCTCGGACCAGAGCAGCCGCAAATCCTCGGCATAGTATTCGACGGTCTGCCACACCAGCGGAGCGATACTCGACTGCTCCAGTCCGACCGGGATATCGGTCCCGGTGACCGGCATTCCGGGTCGCCGAATCGATTCGGTGACCGATGGAAGCGTCTTGCGCACAAGCTGTTCGAGCAACTGCTCCCAGCCGCGCACCTGAGCGGTCAGCGCGTCGGCCCGCGCCCGCTCCGCCCGCAGTCGCAGCGCCGTATAACCGGCCGCCGCCACCGCAACCACAAGTAGGGGAACAACTATCCAGAGAAACATCACGGCCATATGGGGTTTCGTCAATCCTGTCGGCTACACCGGGGTCGGGCGCACTCGCGCAACACGCCCGACCGTAGCCCACAACATACCTATTCCGTTATCCCAGCGATACTTTCACTTGCGATCCCCGCAAATTGAGGGCTCACGCACAATCAGGTCAGCGAGCGCACTTGCGCGATGTCATACTCGGCTACCTGCGCGGACCGGATCATCGCCGCTTGCGAATCCGTCGGACCGCTGCCCCGGAAGTCATTGACCGCCTGTTGGGACTCCCAGCGTTCGAAGATGTTGACGCGCGCGGGATCGAGCAGATCCGCGGTGAGCGAGAAGTCCAGATTGCCGGGTGCGTTGCGCGCCGATTCTACGACCTCGGCGCACTCGGCGAGATACGACCGGCGGTCCTGGGGGTCGACGATGAGGTGTCCCGCGACGATGAGCATGTGCGATTCCTTCGCTCGATTCGAAACGATCTGTCGCAGGGTAGGACGGTGCGGCGCGGTGTGATTCATCGGAACCGAACCCGGGCGTCCGGTATGTACCGAACGCCCGGGACAGCCTCGGTCAGACAGCGGTTCCATTCAGATGCCGGGCGAAGAAGCGGCTCCGGCTGTCGGCCGGGACGCCGCGCATCCGGTTATGCCTGCCCGGATAGACGTGCACCGACTTGTCGAGGGAGCCGCAGGCGTCGAACAGCGCCAGACCCGGCCGCGGATCGATCTCCTCATCGTCCCAGGCGATCAGGAATTCGACCGGGACGGTGATGCTCTTGGCCGCCTCCAGCAACTCGTCGAAGACGAACACCGGACCGAATGACGCCGCGGTGATCCGCGGTTCGGCCGCGACCAGCAACAGGCCGGTGACCACGCCGAGGGTCATGCCGCCGAACCCGATCGGTGCGTCCGGCCCGATCTCGGGCAGCTGTTGCAGGGCGTCGATGGTGGCCTGCCACTCCGGAACGGCCCGCTCGGCCAGGGACAGGTTGAACTCGGTGATGACGGGTGCGAGGGATTCGCCCGCCGCCCGCGCCGCCTGCATTTGTGCGACCCACTGCTGATCGCGTTCATTGCGCGGCCGATCGCCGTGCCCGGGTGCGTCGATCGCGGCGACCGAATAGCCGAGTTCGGTCACCAGGTGGTGGGCATTGGCCACGAGTCCCGGTGCGCGCTTGTGCACGCCGCCGGAATGGCCGCTCAGGATCAGTGGTGCGCCCGTGGAACCGGATTCGGGGGAGAAGAGAACGCCGGTGACCTCATCGAGGACGAAACCGCGTTCGACGACACCGTTGGACGATGTCTCGGAGATAATGTTCATGATGGTGCCTTTCGAAATGCCTTGCGTTCGAGGCACTCCCAGCGACACCTACGTCAATCGCTCAACCGTGAACCGAGCGGGAGCACCCATACGGATACAGCGTTCATGGGTCTCACCTCCTCGGTCGAAGTCACGGCCCGCGGTACGTTACACACCCGGTCGCCGACTGTCCATCGCTTATCTCGGCGTTCGCGCGCCGACCGGAGGGTGCGGTGGCGTTCGTTCCGCCGCCACCGCAACCGGTTTCGTGTTCGGGCTCAGGCCAGATCGAGCAGGTGCAGTGCGCCTCCCCGCACCATCCAGCCGGTGAACGATTCGATGCGCCCGCAGGACAGACAGCGCTCGGCGGTGGTCAGCGCGCGAATTCCGGTGCGCTCGGCGTACAGCGAATAGCCGACGGCGATATTGAAATCCTTTTCGCCGCATACGCATACCACCGCATCGGTATGGTCGTCGGACCAATCGTCATCGCATCCGGCGACGAAATGCCCTGCGCCGCAACCGCGGCAATCGCGGCGAATGGCACCCTGGTCGGGATCGCCCGATATGCCGAAAACAGTGGACCCGCAGTTAACGCAGAGCGAGTGTCTGGTCTCGTGGATCGCATAGCCTTCCGCGCCGATTTCGTGCAGAAACGCATCCAAATCGAGTGGGTTGTCACCGATGTGCCAGTCTCCGTCCGGGCTCATATGCAATGCCATGCGGGGCATACAACCAGAGTTCGCCGCACCGTGCCGCACGAAGCACCGAGTGTCCGAAACAAGCTCGGACTGTGCCGCATGAAGGCCCCGAGTGTTGCCGCACGAAGGCCCGACTGGACCGTGTGAAGCCCCGGACTAGGCTGGAGAGCATGGACCCCAATATCCTGTCGGTGCTCTCCGGCCTGGCCGTCGGACTGCTCGTGGACACGGTGTACGGCTGGTGGACCGCGGTGGCTCCCTTCCTGGGCGCGCACTGAGCCGTCAGCGTCTGCGCACCCCCTCCGCGAGCGCGGCGGTGAGTTCCCGGGCGGCGGTGATTCCGCTATCCAGATCGGCCGCGTCGAGCAGCGTCTTGACCAGCGCGGTACCGACGATCACGCCATCGGCGAAGGTCGCGACATCAGCCGCCTGGGCGGGTGTGGAGATGCCGATGCCGACGCAGACCGGCAGTTCGGTGGTGGCCTTGGTGCGCTGCACCAGGGTGTTCGCCGCCGTGCCGACGGACTGCCGGGTGCCGGTGACGCCCATCAGCGCCGAGGCGTAGACGAAACCCGATCCGGCCGCGGTGATTTCGGCGAGCCGATCATTGCGGCTGCTCGGCGCGACCACGAAAACCGTTGCCAGACCCTGCCGTTCGGCATGCTCGCGCCACACCGCGGACTCCTGCACCGGCAGATCGGGCAGGATCGCGCCCGCACCGCCCGCCGCGGCGAGTTCGGCGGTGAATCGCTCGATCCCGTAGCGCTGGATGGGATTCCAGTAGCTCATCACCAGTACCGGTTTCCCGGTCGCCTCGAATGCCTCGCGCACCGTGCGCAGCACATCCTTGATGCGGACGCCGCCGCGCAGCGCGATATCGTCGGCCGCCTGGATGACGGGACCGTCGATGACCGGATCACTGTGCGGCAGGCCGATTTCCATCACATCGGCCCCGCTGTCCAGCACCGCCTTGATCGCGGCGATACCGCCGTCGACGGTCGGAAACCCGGCGGGCAGATATCCGATGAGCGCGGCCCGGTTCTCCCGGGCGGCGCGGGCGAGCGTATCGCTCAGCAGTTGCGTGTTCCCGCTCACTTGGCATCCTCCGACTGTGCGAAATACTTGGTGGCGGTGTCCATATCCTTATCGCCGCGACCGGAGAGGTTGACCAGGATCAATCCGTCCGGGCCGAGTGCGCGGCCGACCTCGAGCGCACCCGCGAGCGCGTGCGCGCTCTCGATGGCGGGGATGATGCCCTCGGTGGCGGACAGCAGCCGAAATGCCTGCATGGCGGCGTCGTCGGTGATGGGAAGGTACTCCGCGCGGCCGATATCGTGCAGATGCGCGTGCTCCGGTCCTATGCCCGGATAATCCAGACCCGCTGAGATGGAACAGGGTTCGGTGATCTGACCCTCGTCGTCCTGGAGCACGTACGAGCGCGAACCGTGCAGGATGCCGGGCTCGCCCGCCGACAGCGTGGCCGCGTGCTCACCGGTCTCGATACCGTGACCGGCCGCCTCGCAACCGATCAGGCGCACCCCGGCATCGTCGAGGAAGGGGTGGAAGAGCCCGATCGCATTCGATCCGCCGCCGACGCAGGCGATCGCCGCATCCGGCAATCGCCCTGCCCGCCTGAGGATCTGGGCCTTCGACTCCACGCCGATGACGCGCTGAAAGTCGCGGATCATGGCCGGAAAGGGATGCGGTCCCGCGACCGTCCCGAAAATGTAGTGCGTGCTGGCTGCATTGGCGACCCAGTCCCGGAACGTCTCGTTGATGGCGTCCTTGAGCGTTCGTGCCCCGGACAGCACCGGAATCACCTCCGCGCCAAGCATTTTCATGCGCGCCACATTGAGCGCCTGCCGCTGGGTGTCGACTTCGCCCATGTAGATGACGCATTCGAGCCCGAACAGCGCGCAGGCGGTGGCGGTGGCGACACCGTGCGATCCGGCCCCGGTCTCGGCGATGACGCGGCGCTTGCCCATGCGCTTGGTGAGCAGGGCCTGGCCCAGCACATTGTTGATCTTGTGCGAACCGGTGTGGTTCAGATCCTCGCGCTTGAGGAAGATCCGCGCCCCGCCCGCGTGCTCCGCGAATCGCGGCACCTCGGTCAGCGCGGTCGGCCGTCCCGCGTAATCGGCGAGCAGTTCATCGAACTCCGCGAGAAAAGCGGGGTCCACCTTGGCTTTCTCATATTCGGCCGCCACCTCTTCCACCGCGGCGACCAGCGCCTCGGGAATGAATTTGCCGCCGAAAGCGCCGAAATAACCTTCGGCGTCGGGCGTTCGGCCATCGAGGTCCGGAACGAAGAATTGTGTGGTCATGGTTCGGTCTCCTGGGGCGTATGCCCCGGTCGGCAGGCTCGGAATGGGTCACGAGAACGCGTATGCGCGCGCCGACGCCGACGGCTCGACAACCGTTGACACCCTCGAAAAGGAGAGGGCGGAACCGGGAGCGAACGCTCCCTCAGACACCCCGCCCGGCACGCGACGCGTTGAGCCATCGCATTCCATTGACCTGCCCGGGTTCGGAACCGATCACATACCGCACCCGTCGCCCCAGCACCCGTCGCGCAGGCGCACGGCAGCCGCGCGGGCGGCAACCGGGAGCGAGACGAACGCTGATGGACATGCCCGCAGCGTAACCCATCCCGACGCGCGTCGATCGATCAGGTTTGAAGAAGCTTTGCGCCCCGCCCGCCCCCTAGCATGGGAAATGCCCAGATCAGACCACTGGAGGAGGACCGAAATGGCCGCGACGAAGAAGAGCTACGAGGGATTCTCGGCCGAGGAACGCGAGGCCATGAAGGATCGCGCCAAGGAGTTGAAGGCGGCCTCGGGTCGCGGCAAGAAGGATCCGCTGGCCGATGTGCTGGCGACGATCGCCGAGATGCCCGCGGCCGACCGCGTACTGGCCGAGCGTGTACACGCCGTCATCACCGAGAACGCGCCCGCGCTGACGGCCAAACTCTGGTACGGCCAGCCCGCCTACGCCCTGAACGGCAAGGTCGTCTGCTTCTTCCAGGCCGCCGCCAAGTTCAAAACCCGCTATGCCACTTTGGGTTTCAGTGATGAGGCGAAGATCGACGACGGCTCCATGTGGCCGACCGCGTTCGGGCTCACGAAACTGACCGCCGCCGATGAAAAGCGCCTGGCCGAACTCGTGCGTAAAGCGGTCGGCTGAACCGGTTTCAGCAGAAGGTGATCAGGGTGCGGTTTGCCATCGAGACGCGTGCCTGCTCGAACAGCACCAGCCAGGTTTCGCGTTCGCGGTAGAGGGGATGCTCGTCCTCGTCCTCCGCGAACTTGGCTATCTCCGCGTCCGATAGCTCGCCGTCGACCAGGGTGATGCCGAGATACGGTGCGACATAGACGAGTTCGCGCTGCAGGGCGGCGCTGGAGCCGACCATGCCGCCCGGGATCTCCAGTGCGGCATCGGGGAAGAGCACCTCCTCGAAATCGGCCGGGACGTAGAAGCCCTCGCAGTCCGAATGGCAGATCAGGTGCGATTCGAAGGTGTACATGACACGGTCCAGCGCCTCGTCCGCGGTCGGATCCTCGCCCGCGGCAACGGGTGTCAGCGGAGCTTCGGGGTGCTCCAGCGCTCGGGCGTACGCGCGCCGCAGATAATGCACGAAGCTGTAGGGGAACCCGCCCAGTCGATCGCGGGCCGTCGCCGGGCCGTGGACGGCGGGCTCATCATGGGGTGCCAGCCCCTCGGCCGCGAGCAGTTCGTTCAGCGCGTGCAGCTGCTCGCGCAGCGCTTCGGCATGCTCTTCATCATGTTCCAGCGCGTAAGCCAACGCGTGTGTTGCCACTGCCAACCCCATGCGCCCGAGGCTAGCGTGGCCCTATGACATCGAGCGCTACTCCCTGGGAGCCGCCGCTGGCCGGGACCGAGGCCGAGCAGCTCATCGGCGCGCTGGAACGCCTGCGCACCACCTTCCGCTGGAAGACCGACGATCTCGACTCCGCCGGGCTGGCCGTCCGCATCGGAGCCTCCGCGCTCACCCTCGGCGGTCTGCTCAAACACCTCGCCCGGGCCGAGGACGAGATGTTCACCGCCAAACTGTCCGGAGCGCCGGTGAGTCCGCCCTGGGACACGGTCGACTGGAAGACCGCCCCAGACTGGGACTTCGAATCGGCCGCCGCCGACACCCCCGAACAGCTCTACGCCCTCTGGGATCGGACCATCGAGCGATCCCGGGCGACTCTCGCCGCCGCCCTCACCGCGGGCGGTCTCGACCAATCCGTCCACCTCAACTGGGACGGCGACCACCTCAGCCTGCGCCGTCTGCTCTGCGACCTCATCGAGGAGTACGGCCGCCACACCGGCCACGCCGACCTGATCCGCGAAGCCGTCGACGGCCGCGTCGGCGAGGATCCGCCGCCTGGCTGGCGCAGCGCCGAATATCAGCGCCCGTGATCAGTCCGGGGCCAGCAGCCCCCGGGCGAGCACGGTGAGCAGATCGGTGAGCGTGGGGACGAAGTCGAGCCGCAGGGCCGCCAGATCCGGATGCGCTTCGTAGGCGGCGAGCATGGCGGGGGCCGGATGACTGTGACTCCACAGCGCGCCCGCCGAAAGCAGTGCCGCCGCACAGAATTTCAGGGCCGATTCGGGGCCGAACTCCGGGATCAGGTGGTCGACGGGTGCCATCAGTTCGGCGGTGGCTCCCAGTGACGTGCGTTTGTAATCGGCCGCCACCTCGGGCGAGATATTGCGCTCGAGGATGGCGGCCTGGGCGTTGAACAGATCGCACAGCACCGGTTCGCCCGCGAGGGTCGAGACGAACGCGGTGACCAGGCGGGTGCGGCGGGTGCGCAGGTCACCGGTGTGATCGGCGAGCAGCGGGGTCACGGTGCCGATCCATTCGCGATAGCGCAGATCCAGCAGCTGGAGCAGTACCGCCTCGCGGGATTCGAAGTAGCGCAGCACATTCGACTTGGCCAGGCCGACGCGGCGGGCCAGTTCATTGAGCCCGACGTCCACCACCGGCATTTCGGCGAGCATGGCGGCGGCCGTGTCGAGGATGGCGCGGCGGCGTAGTTCGCGCTGCTCATCGTTGCGGGCTCGTTGGAAGTGGACCATGCCCCGAGTATTTCAGACCACCGGTCTATTGACAACGAACCGGTGGTCTCTTAACCTCGAATCATGCAAGAGACCGATGGTCTCTAAATCCGCCGAAGGAGCTCACCATGTACGAAGTGCCTGATCAGACCGGTAAGACCATTGTCGTCACGGGGGCCAACAGTGGCACCGGCAAGGAAGCGGCGGCACGGCTCGCAGCCGCGGGCGCACAGGTGATCATGGCCGTGCGCACCCCGGCCAAGGGTGAGGCGGCCAAGGCGGAAATCCTCGCGCGGCATCCGGGGGCGAAGCTCGAGGTGCGGCGGATCGACCTTGCCGACCTCGCCTCGGTAGGGTCCTTCGCCGATGAGCTCACCGCCGCGGGCACACCGCTCGATGTACTGGTCAACAATGCCGGTGTGATGGCACCGCCGGACCGGCACACCACCGCCGACGGCTTCGAATTGCAGTTCGGCAGCAACTTTCTCGGCCCCTTCGCACTCACCATGCGCCTGCTTCCGCTGCTGTTGCGCGCCGAACGTCCGCGCGTGGCGACCATGAGCAGCGGCACCGCGAACTTCGGCCGCATCAACTTCGATGATCCGCAGTGGGAGCGCCGCTACAGCCCGAACCGCTCCTACGCGCAATCCAAGCTCGCCGACCTGATCCTGTCGCTGCGCCTGGCCGAGGTCGCCGAGCAGCGCGGCTGGAACCTGCTCAGCGCCGCCGCCCACCCCGGCTACACCCGCACCAATCTGCAAACCGCCGGCGCCAGTCTCGGGCGCGAGAAGCCCGCGCGCGGCTGGCTCAACAATCTCGGCTTCCTGCCTTCGCAAGAGGCCGAACAGGGTGCCGAACCGCTGCTCTACGCCGCCGCCGATCCCGGTGCGCGAAATGGTGAATACTACGGCCCCACAGGACGATTCGGACTGGTCGGCCCCACCGGAACCGCCACCATCACGCGTCGCGCCCGGGATCGCGAGACCAATACCGAACTGTGGGCACTGGCCGAGCGGCTCACCGGCACCCGGCTGCCCGCCTGACCGGCGTCCGGCCCGGCCGGGTACGCCGCGTTGCCCGCCCGAACTCTTCATGCCAGCCTGGAAGACAGAGCATGCCCGATCGCGCCGCCACTCGCGGTGCACCGGGCAGGCGGTCGAGGAGGATGTCGTGGGCTATCAGGCGGGACTGGAGGGGCAGGCGCGGCTGCGGGTCACCGTGGAATTCGAGGCGGATACCCGCGAGGTCGGAATCGGCTGGTCGCCCGCCAGTGCGACAGCCGCGCACATGACACTCGAATACGCGCGAATCTTCCTGGTGCCGTTGGCAATCGGGGCCGAGCGCACCTACCTCGAACTCGTCGACGGCCACCCCTGGGCGACGGTGCGCCTACCCGGCACCCTGCCGGCCGGGGAGTACGCCATCGAAGTCGACGGCTACGGCGGCGCCAGCTGGGGTGACGGCCGCCTGGACGCGCGCGGCCGCAGCCTCGCCTTCACCATTGCCCCGTGATCATTTGGCCGGGTCTGTGCCCGGTGGATTTCGTGGGGACGGGGGTGCGGGGGCGCGTTATGCTGCTCGGCGATATGGGCCGCGCCGTTGTTCGGTATGGCGGGGCGGTGTGGGGAGCGGTCGAGTAGGGCCGCATTGCGGAAGGGCATAACAGGATATGGGTGGCTTCGCTGTGCGAGGGGCGCGGGAGCGCCGACACAGATCCCGGGGTGGGTGGGGCAGGCGGACCGTTGTAGGTGCCGTCGCGGTCGCACTACTACCGTTCGGGGCGTCGGTGGTAGTGGCGGGACCCGCTGTGGCGGAACGTGATCCGGCGGCGTTCGACTTCTCGGTCGACTCCGCCATGGGCGCGATCAACACCCGGATCATTCGCGCCGCGGACGGCAATACCGATCGGGTGGTGTACCTGCTCGACGGGGAACGCGCGCAGAACGATCTGAACGGCTGGGAGCTGCACACCAGCATTCCGGCGGCACTGGCCAAGTTCAATATCAATGTGGTGATGCCGGTCGGCGGCGAATCCAGTTTCTACGCGGACTGGAATGAGCCGAGCAGCTTCGGCGGCGTCAACCCCGATGCGTCGCTGCTGCCCGGGCGCGACTCCGGATCGGCCATCGCGGGCTGGGATGAGACGCAGGGCAAGACCAACACCTACAAATGGGAAACCTTCCTCACCCACGAGCTGCGCGACGCGCTGCGAAATCGGCTGGGGTTCAGCGATAGTCGCAATGGCGTCTTCGGGCTCTCCAGCGGCGGCAGCGCCGCGGTGGTGCTGGCGGCCTACCATCCGGATCAATTCGTGTACGCCGGATCGCTCTCGGGTTATCTGCATTCGTCCGCGCCGGGCATGCGAGAAGCGTTGCGGCTGGCCATGATCGCCGCGGGCGGCTACAACATCGACTCCATGGCGGCGGCGGGCAGCCCGGCCTGGGAGCGACAGGACGCCGTCGGTTTCGCGCCGACGCTGATCACCAATAACATCCGGCTGTACATCGCCGCGGGCAGTGCCGTTCCGGCGCAACAGGATCTGTCCTCGGTGGACGCCGTCATCCAGGGCATGCCGCTGGAGGGGATCGCGCTCGCCAATACCAAGGCGTTCCAGTCGCGGTTGCAGGGGCTCGGATACGACAATGTCACCTACGACTTCCCGAGCATCGGTGTGCACAACTGGGGACAGTGGGAGCAGGTGGCCAACCGCATGCTGCCCGATATCGCGCAGCACATCGGCAAGCCGCTGCCCGCGGGGCAGCAGCCTCCGGGCGGACAGCAGCCGCCCGGTGACGGGCAGCAGCCGCCGCCGGGTGGCGGTGCGCCGCCGCAGAAGTAGGCACGGTTGAAAAGGTCCGCCGCAGTCCGGGATTCGGAGTGCGGCGGACCTTTTCGGCTATTCGAGCGTGTTACTCGGTCTTGATCGGGGCGTCATCGACCCAGCCCCAGCGGTTTTCGACGCGCACCGTGATATCCGCCTGCGGCGCACGGGCATTGGCGGCGAACTGATAGCGCTGTAGCTCGCCCCAGTCGCGGGTCCAGTCGTGGTCCAGATAGGACGGGACCGTGCGCGGGGTCAGCAGCAGATCGATCCAGCCCAGTGGGCCGCCACCGGAATCACCCTGCCATGAGGTCGAGACCTGGGAGTTGAGCTTATCCGGCAGGATGCGCCAGCCCGGCAGTTCCCCGACGCCGTCCAGGTGATTGAGCGGCTGTTGGCATGGGAAGGCCAGTCCCACATGGAAATCCGTCAGCACCGGCTCGGACTTGCCGACGACGGTGTTGAGAGTCGCCAGTTTGGGCAGGCGCGGCGGCGTCACCGCCAGCCACTGCTTATCGGTGAGATCATCGACCTTGGCGACCAGGCGAATCGCATTGGTCTGCGCGGGAATTCGATCCAGCGCGATCGGCAGATTCCGCCACATGGGCGCACCGCCGACACCGGGCGGGACCAGATCACCCAGCGGGGTGACGGTGCCGTCCTCGGCGCGATGCGCGAATTCCACGCGCAATTGCTGACCGTCGACGTGATGGCCAGTGTCATCCGTCGCGGCGATTCGGCCCGCGACCGTCAACACCAGCACGCGGTATGCGGAATCCTTCTGCACCGCAGCGAGATCCATGCGATACCACTGCGTGGTCAGATGCGCGGGCTGCCTGTCGCCGCTGGTGTAACTGCCGAGTATCGGCGTGCGCGCGGCATCCAGCCCGAACGGTAGAGCGACTGTGCTGCCATTGATTCCGGTCTCGGTGGTGGACCCGCCGGGTCCACCGGGCGGCGGACCGCCGTGTGCGCCCGGACCGCCCGGGCCACCGCTCGGACCGCCACCGCCCGGACCGCTTCCGGAAGGTCCGCCGCCGGAAGGTCCACTGCCCGAGGGCGGTCCGGATTGCTTACCGCCCGGTCCGTCCGGTATGAGATCGCCGGCGCCATTCGCGGTGAAACCGGTGTTCTCGGCGGCGAGCCCGTCGGCGGGTTTGCCACTGTACGGCTCCAGCACCGAACCGGGCGTATCAGTCTCCACCAGTACGTCATCCGCCAGCGCGCAGTCCTTGCCCGTGAGCGTGCGCAGATTCGACAGCGCCACCGAATACGCCGGATATCGCGCGTACGCGGCCTGCGCCATGGAAGCCACCTCGAACAGCACCAGTGCGGCCGCCGCCACCGTCAACGGCCTGATCCGATCGAAACGCCCGGTGGTAGAGGCGGTTCCGAGCGGATCGCGATAGTACTTCAACCCCGCCACCACCAGGCTCAACGTCGCGAGCGCCAGGAAAATGGTGGCGATACTCATCCCGCCCAGCACCGGCGCGCGATCCGGCCACGACACCCCGTACCCGGAGACATACCACCAACCATTGGACCCGGTGAAAGTGACGGCGAGTAGGAACAGCACCCCCGCACCGAACAGCCATCGCCGATACGGCGCACGAACCCTGTTGCCGCTCAACGCGACCGTGGTGATCGCCGCCAACGCGGCGGCAAGCCCCGCGTACACCCCGAAGTGATGCGTCCACTTGGTCGGCGTGAACATCATCAACAGCAGCGCCATGACCACAATGCCGAGCACCCGCGCCACCGGCCCGCGCGCGGTATCCGGAATCCGGAACCCGCGACCTCGCGCCACCAGTACGGACACCACCAGGCACAGCAGCATTCCGAGAATCCCGAACCGCCTGGCCAGCGACCCATCCGGAGTCAGCGACAACAGCGATTCCCACCGCGTCGGCTCATCCGACCACCCCAGATTCGGCCCCACCAGCGTCCGAACCCGCGTCGCCTCGAGCACCGACGCAATCGTCTGATCCGCGAACACCACAACGAGCACCAGCACCCCGGCCGCCACCATAGGTGCCACCAACGCGCCATATCGCAACAGACCACGGCCGAAATGGGTTCGGGCCGGGGCGATGTCGCGCCGGTTGGAGTGGTCCTCGACCTGTGCCTTCGCATCGAGCTGGCCGCCGCGCGACGCGAGCGGCGCGCGACCCGCCGCGATGCGACCGGAATCGGTTCGGGCGCGGGCGATTACGGTGCGGATGACCGAGCGGGAACCGGCGATCAGGGCGGCTACGCAGATCAGGCCGCTGGGACCGGCGGCGAGGGAGAAGGCCGCGATCAGGACCGCTATGGCGGCGGGGAGTAGGCGGCGGGTGGCTATGGCGCGCTCCATCGAGCACCAGGTGAGCAGAGCGCCCAGGGCGATCAGGGGTTCGGGGCGCAGGCCGTTGTTGTAGGGGAGCCAGATGGCCAGGAAGATCAGCGCGGCGGTCCAGCGGGCGGCCGCGTGCGCGCGGACGCGGGAACCGAGGCGGGGCAGCACTTCTCGGCTGATGACCAGCCAGCACAGTATGCCCGCGAGCAGGGATGGCAGGCGCAACCAGAGGCTGGCGTCGGTGAATCTGATCAGCTGGGCGAGGATTTCGTACGGCCAGCCGAAGGGGGCCTCCGCGACCTGGAACCAGCGGTAGTAGTTGGCGGTGTATCCGGCGTGCTTGGAGGCCCGGGCCATGGTGAGGATGTAGCCGTCGTCGGAAGTGTTGGCCCCGATCACATGCCACAGCGCCAGCACCGCGATCACCACGCCGTCCACCCGGCCGAATCGCCACCAGCGGGCGGGCAGGAACCGGCGCGCCCTGCGCCCGTCGGCGGAGTCAAGCAGGTGCAGACAGGCCAGCGCGATCAGCGTGCACAGCACCGCACCCACGATCGCGGCTAGCTTGAGCGCGCTCGGACTCGACGAGAACCGCGAATCGATCTCGGCGTGCAGCCGCGCATCGGTCAGTCGCGCCCGATCCAAATCCGTGTAGACGCCGACGATCTGCGGGCGCACATCCTTCTCGACCGTGGTCCGATACGGCGTCCCGTCCTTGCGATTCAGTCCGGTGAGCTCCACCGTGGTCGCCCCGGACGTCGAATGTACGACCAGCGCAACGCAATTGGGAGGCGGTGACGTCTCCTGATTCGCCGCCGGGCCCGCACCGCTGCCGATCACCGAGTTGGTGCCCGGATCCGTGCCCGGGTTCGAGGGTGTATTTCCAGCTGGCGGAGTGGAATCCGCAGGCGGCGTACTGCCGGGTGGCGGTGTGCTGCCCGGGGGCGGGGTCGATCCCGGCGGTGGAGTACTGCCCGGAGGCGGAGTCGCACCTGGCGGTGGTGTCGATCCCGGCGGGGGAGTCGCACCCGGCGGTGGTGTCGAACCTGGCGGGGGAGTCGCACCCGGCGGTGGTGTCGAACCTGGCGGAGGTGTTGCGCCCGGCGGAGGTGTGCTGCCCGGGGGAGGGGTGGACCCAGATGGAGGTGTGTTGCCCCCGACCGGCTGATTGCCGCCGGGTGGCCCGGTGGCAGGGGGTTGGCTGCGAGCGGTGGTCGGCGGATTCGGGTCGAATATCGGCGCGGCCGTGGATATCTCGGTCAGCGGCACCGTGAGGAGCGGGGTATCGCGGAGCAGGACCGAGAGGGTGCGGCCGGAGCCGTTCTTGTCCTCGATGCGAGCCAGCAGGCCCTTCGCCGTCGCGCCCTGGGATTTGGGCGGGACCGTTGCCAGCACGGTGCCGGTGGTGAGGTCACGCAGGGCGGTGCAGGGGATGCTCACATCCAGGGCGAGGGGGACGTAATCCACCAGGGGCGCGGTGAGCTGGATCGACTGTGGCTGCGGCCAATCCAGGCTCGCGCGGTCCTGGCGCACCGGTAGCAGCGGTGTCAGCACCGCCAGCAGAATGCCCAGTACGCCCGCGAGGAGTCCGATCAGCCTGATCCGTTGCGGTCCGATCGGCCCCGGCCCGCCCGGTCGGTCGCCGCCTGCCCCACCCCATAGCGAAATTCCCCGTGCCGTAATCGGAATCGTCCCCCATCCACCGGCGTACAGCCGCCGACGTCACTGCCGTTCACGCACCGGGGCGCGGATCGATTCCACCCCCGGCTTTTGCCGCCCCCGAGGCTACCGATAGCCGGTGGCCCGCCGCCTCCCGAATTATTTGTTCACGGTGAGCAGCCAGGAGCCATTGCAGCCCTGACCGGAGTTCTGCTCGGCGTCGTAGGTCCAGTCCCGGGGGACCTCCTTGTCGAGGCGCACCTCCCAGAACCCGTTCGGCGAGGTGATGATCGAATTCGCCTCATCGGCGACCACCGTGGGCTGCTCATTGTCGTCGTAATTCCAGGTGCCGGACACCTCGGGATATTTCAGGGTGAGCGTGAGCGGCCCCCCGCTGTGATTCGCCACCACCAGGCAGGAGCCCGGATGATCGTCTCCGCGTTCGGCATTCGCGGGTGTGGCGGTGAGGGCCAGCAGCACACCCGCGCCGAGGGCAGCCGCCGATACCGAGATGAGTCGCATTGTTTCTCCCCTGATCCGCCCACACAGTACCGAATCCCCGGTATCCCCCTCCAGTTGTGAGATCTCCAGTTATGGCGAGGGTGCCGCGGCCGGTGTACGGCGGCTGAACAGCAGGTGTACCAGCACTCCGGTAATGGCGGACATGGTCACCCCGCTGCCGAGCAGCAGCCGCAGATCCGACGGAAAGCTCTTGTAGAGCCCGGGCACCAGAATCGGCAGCAGTCCGGCGGTGAGCGCGGCGGTCGCGGTGATGAGCGCGGCATCGGAATCCAGATCGACCTGCCGGAACATGCCGATGGCCGCCGCGATGATCATGGCGAACACAATGGCGGCGGTACCGCCCACCACCGGTCCCGGCAGTGAATTCACCAGTCGCCCAATGGGAGCCACGAAGGCGGCAATGACCAGCAGCGCACCGGTCAGCATGGTGACGTACCGGCTGCGCACCCCGGTCAGCCGCAGCAGCCCGACATTCTCACCGCTGGTCACCATGGTCGCGCCGCCGAACAGTCCGCCCAGCAGCGAGGTCACCGCGTCACCGCGAATGGTGCGCCCGGTGGTCACGCCGGTATCGATCTCCTTGCCGATGATCTTGGCGTTCAGCACGGTCTGCCCGGTCGCCTCGGCCATCGAACCGATGCTGAAGACCAGCAGCGGTACGGCCGCCAGGAAGTCGAAATGCGGTGTGCCGAAGAGGAACAACCGCGGCAGCTGCGCGACCTCGGATCCCGATTGCAGATGGAATTGCCCCAGCGCGGCCGCCACCAGGCAGCCCGCGATCATGCCGAGCAGCACCGATACCCGTCGCCACGCCCGCGGCAGGAACCGGTGCGCCACCACGGTGCTCACCACGGTCACCCCGGCCAGCGCCACCGCGGTCCGCGAAGGCTGTTCGCCGACAATGAGATTGCCCGCGACCTTGACCAGGTTGACCCCGATCACCAGCACCATGCTCGCCATGACCACCATCGGCAACCGGGTCACCAGCCGCCGCGCCACCGGCACCAGCACGATTCCGGCCAGCGCGGTGATGATCACCGCACCGCTGGCCGTCGCCGCATCGGACTCCTGCGCGATCTGAATGAACAGCACCACCGCCGCCCCGCCCGGCAGCATGACGAACGGCAGTCCCGCGCCCAGCGAAAACCGCCCGCTGGATTGCAGAATCGTGCCGATACCGCTGAAAAGCAGGGTGGCGCAGAGCAGTGCGCGCGCCTGACCGTCATCGAGTCGCAGGCTGTGCGCGATCAACAGCACCGAGGTGATCGGCATGGCGACCATGACCGCCAGGTGCTGTAGCGCGGCGGTGAACGCACGCCCCGGCGGCGGCACCTCGTCGACAGCCGAATCCGGCCGCACGGCGGTAACACTCACAGCGCACCGAGCCAGGGGATGTCCTCGCCGCGGTAGCGGTAGGCGCGGAAGATGGCATTGGAGATGCCGGGGAACACCGCCGCGGTATCCGGATCCGGGTATTCGGTGAAGGACGGCACCACGTACTCCCAGACGATCCGCCGCTCCGGCGTCACCTCGAAGATGCGCCCGAAGGCCGCCTCGGTGATCAGGGTATTGCCATTGGGCAGCCGCTGCGCCCCGCCCATGAACGGGGTGAAGAACGCCTCGCGCGGCGAATCCTGATAGCTCCACGCGATATCGCCGGTGGCGGTGTCGATTTCGACGACCCGGCTGTAGGTCACCGATTCCCCGGTGCGGAAGGTGCCGTTGTCGAACACCAGAATCCGCCCGTCCCCGACCGGGGTGGCGTGATGCTGCTGCGCCAGGCTGGCGCGATCGGCCAGCGTGGTGGCCTTCCCGGTGCGCCGATCGATGGTGATCACCGCCGAAACGCTGCGCAGGCTGGCGACCACGGTGTGCTCATCGAGGGGGTACACGCTGTTGATCAGCGGCCAGTGCTCGCGCCAATAGTGCGGCTGCAAGCCGAATTCGGCGGGATCGAGGTGTTCGACCGCTCGCCATTCCCACAGCGAAGTGCCGTCGGGGGCGGCCTCCCTGATGACATCGGACCAGACGATCCCGTCGGCCTCGGTGCCGGGGACACCGCCCTGGATGCGCGCCGCATCCGCCGCGCGGAGCGGTTCCACGGCGGTGTACAGCACGCGGCCGTCGTCGTAGTGATGCGCGTCGTGGTGCTGGTAGTCGTCGCGAATCTCGTTGAGCAGCACGCCCTGTGCGTCGTACCGGCCCATCGAGCCGCCACTGTACTTGCGCCACATGGCGAACAGCGGCGCGATATTCAGGGTCGCCCCGTTGTAGGCGAGCACGCCGTCGGGCAGCAGCCGGGCATGCCTGCCCGGCCGGTACGGCAGTGTCCACCGGTGCGCGAGCTCGCCGTCCAGGTCGACCAGATCGACGATGCCGTTGCCGGCCAGCGGCGCGTACAGCGTGTACCCGGGCGAGGCCAGTTCGCGATCGCTGCCGATCAGACCCGTACCCCGACGTTTGAGCGTGTTCTGCTCCACCGAACAACCTCCTGAATATTTAGTGATACTGAATATTCAGTACGACGGCGCTCGGCAGAAGCCTTCTGCTCACGGTGAGGCAAACCCGTGCGATCGTCCGTGCGGGGCCGACAATGAGGCGGTTCGGATACCGACGAGAGGGCGATGTGAGCGGCGAGAGTGTGGCGGGATCCGATTCCGGTCTGCGTGATGTCATCCATCGCCGCAGGCGCGCGGCCGGGCTGACGCTGGCCCAGCTCGCGGCGCATACCGAACTCTCGCAATCGTTCCTGAGCCAGCTGGAGAACGGTCGCACCAATACCAGTCTGCGGTCGCTCCAGCGCATCGCCGACGCGCTGGGCACCACCGCCACCGAACTGCTTGCTGCCGCCGACAGCGCTCCCACCGCGACGGTGGTGCGGGCCGCCGATGACACCGCGCTGGCGCAGGCCGAGCACGGCGGCGACGGCTCGGTGCGCTCGCTCGTGCACGGCGCGCGGGATCTGCGCGCCCTGGAGTTCACCGGCGGCACCGAACGCGGTGACCGCGAATTCGCGCACGGCAATGACGAATTGATCCACGTGGTGGCCGGAACCATCACGGTGATCGCCGGTGGCGAGGAGATCGTCCTCGCCACCGGCGACAGTTACTACTGCGTGGCGGGTGTGGCTCACCGCTGGTGGGCGCACACCCCCGAGACCCGCACACTGGTGGTCGCGGTGGCAGACGGCCGGACCGTGCGCCGCGCCCGGATCAGCTGACGGTGAAGGAGAACGTCGGCGCGGTGCCTTCGCCCTTCTTGGCGTCGTAGGTCACCACATAGGTTCCGGTGCCGGGGGAGGGCACCACGAAAATCGCGAAATTCTTTGCGTTGTCGATGGTTTGATTGCGTTCGAGCAACTCGTTGATGGGTCCGCGAATATCGGCGGGCAGATTCTGGCCGTCCGGTGTTTTCACACTGAAGTATTCGTAGAAGATATTCGAGCCGCCATCGGAAATACCCGATCCGCCAATGATTTTGACGTGCAGCGCGAGATCCATCTTCCCGTTCTCGCCCTTGCTGTAACTGGGACTCAGTGTGCCGCCGGTGATTTGGATCGTCGTCTGATCCTGTACCAGGGTGCCCGAGACGCTCAATTCCTTGGGCTTGACGCTCTCGACCTTGCCGTCGGCGGACAGCGGGATGGTGGTCTGATTCTCGGCGGCGGTGCCGTAGATGACCTTGATGGTGTCCAGCAGATGCTGGGCGTCGGACAGCTTCTTCACCGTGGTGGTGACATTGCCGGTGGCCGAACCCTTTCCGGGCACGGCCGGATTGTCGAAGCCTGCCCCGGCGTCGATCTCATTGCCCACCTGCAACGTCGGCACGACGCTCAGGGTCTTGTTATCGGTGGTGTTGTTCTTGTAGGTGATGTCGATGCGGATCTTGGCCCCGCCGAACTCGTCCGGGATGACGGTCGCCTTGTCCACCGTGATGTCGAAGCCCTCGTACCAGCCGGTCTTGCCGACGGTGCGGACGGTGGCCTGACCGTTGGTGGAGGTGCCGCCCGGGCTGCCGCCGCCGGGCTGGCCGGTGCCCATCGGCTGCGCGATTTGCGAACTGGTCGGCCCGGCCTTGGTGTCCTTGTCATTACACGCCGTCATGAGCAATGCCGATGTGCTGATTACGAGCACCGCCCCCACGGTCGTGAATATGCGGCTTTTTTGCACCGCTTTACCTTTTGATTGGATTGTCGATCGCACGCTCTGCCTCCCAGAAGATTTGCCATCTCAGTGCGCGACGCCCGGAAGATCCGGACGAGTGATTCGCAGTGAAATCCTCTATGACGCTATGTTCGTTAACGGGGTGATGGTGGTCACATTCGCCAATCTCGGTGCAGGCGGCCCAGTTCGGTGATCGGCTCCTCGTCGTACAGCCATTCCCGGGCAATGCGATGCCAGTTCGCCGTCGCGCGCAGCTGACCCAGGGTGGCGCAGGTCCAGAAGTCGACCCGGCGGGAGAACAGGTGCTCCGGCGGCAGATTCTGCCTGCGCATACCGTCGAATTCGGCGATGCGCGGATCGACCGCGTGCAGGAAGGCGGCCGAGGCCAGCTCCGGGGTCAGCGGCAGGTCCTCGTCCACCAGGCTCCACTCCGCCGCCGACAGCACGTAGTCGTAGCACTCCTCGGGGGTGACGCCGGACTGCTCGTCGATAACACCGCGCTCGACCATGAGCCGGTACAGATCGTCATCGCGATCCTCGGCCGCGGCGCGCAGACAGGTGGCCTCGAAGGCTATGTGCTCGCGCGCCATTCGCTTGTAGAGCCCGAAATCCAGGAACGCCACGCGACCGTCCGGGCGCAGCAGCAGATTGCCCGGATGCGGATCACCGCAGAATTCGGCGAACTCGAACAGCGAACCCACGTAGAAGCGGTAGACGATCTCGCCGATGCGATCGCGTTCGGCGTCCGGCAGCGCCCGCATGGCCTCGAAATCGAGGCCGGGGGTGTATTCGGTCACCAGTACGCGGCGGCTGCTGTACTCCGGAAAAGCCTGCGGCACAGTGATGAACGGGTGATCGGCGTACATATCCGCCACATGTCGCTGGGTGCGGGCCTCGACCTCGTAGTCGAGTTCGTTCTCGAAATTGGCGCGCATCTCGTCCAGCACGCCCAGGGTGAAACCGGGCAGCATCACCTGCTGCATCAGCACCCGCAGCATGCCGAGATTGCGCAGATCCGCGCGCACCGCCAGATCGATGCCCGGATACTGCACCTTCACCGCCACGGCCGTGCCGTCGAAAAGCCGTGCGCGGTAGACCTGCCCGATGGAGGCGGCCGCGATCGGCTCCGGTTCGAACTCGGCGAACAGCTCGTCGAGGGGTTTGCCCAGATCCTCCTCGATGACGTCGCGCATGGCCGCGAAGTCCACCTGCGGCGCGTGATCGAACAGCACCGCCAGGCGGCGCTGGAAGCTCTCCCGATACCTCGGCGGCACCAACTCCACATCGAGCAGCGACAGCAGCTGCCCGAGTTTCATCGCCAGGCCCTTCATCTGACCGAGCACCGAAACCAGTGATTCGGCCAGATGCACTACCGACTCATCGGCCATGCGGGCGCGCACCTCGGCCGATCTGCCGATCATGGCGAGTTTGGTCCGGCGCTTGCGAACGGCCTGCACGGCCACCACCGCACCGAGTTTGGAACCGCGGGCCAGCCGCGAGGTCGATACGGGCTTCGATCCGGTCATGGCCGGCCTTTCCACGGGATCGATATCGTCCTCGACCGTGCCGCGATCACGATCGCCGATCAGCATCATCGCACCTTCATGAGCACACCGTCGGCAATCGCCGCAGACGCGAGGATTTCGCGGTTCCGGGGCGGGCGCGTCATTGCGGAACGACTGGATTCCGGCCAAATCTTTCCGGTCCGGAAAGTCCTTTTCGGTCTTGAAATGGCCCATCCATCAGCGTTTTTCCAGGATTTCCGGTTCCGGAGAGGGTGATCGAAGCCGGGGTGCTGAGTCATGCTCGAAGGGCACCAGATCCTGCGAAGGGGGCAGGATCTGGTGCAGGCTTCCGGGGCCCGCGAACCCGGCGCGGACCCTCAGGCCAGGGTCAGCGGCTGCTCGAAATCGTCGTACGGGAGCGGGCCGTCGACGAAGGCGTTGACCCACAGGCCGTTCACGGTGATATCGCCACCGTGGTTGCCGAGGAAGGCGATATCGGAGGCGTCGCGGCCCGTGGCTATGCGGACCAGGGTGGAGCGCGGGGCGATGCGGGTGGGATCCAGGACCCGCCAGGAGCCGCCCACGTAAGCCTCGGGGACGGAATGGAAATCCATCGGAACCCCGCCCGGGGGATAGGCCGAGGCGACCCGGGCGGGCACGCCGACCGCGCGCAGCAGCGCGACGGTGAGGTGGGAGAAATCGCGGCAGACGCCGGTGCCGGACAGCAGGGTCTCCACCGCGCCGTCACTGGGGGTGCTGCCGCCGGGGAGATAGCGGACCCGGCGGGCGACCCAGGCGGCGACGCGGGCGGGGGTTTCCGGATCATCTATGCCGCAGCCGAATTCGGCGGCGGCGAAATTCAGCAGCTTATCGGATTCGGCGAATCGGCTCGGGCGGGTGTAAATCGCGAGATCGTACTCCGAAGGGGGCTCGGCGAGCGCAGTCCCGAGCACCGTCGCGCTGTAATACGCGTGCAGATTCCCCGCGCCACAGCGCAATACGTGAATTCGCGTACCGTGCGGGCCGAGCACCTCGCGCGCCTGACAGCGCCGGCCGTCCAATTCGAACACCAGTGATTCGCTCAAATCCATACCGGGCTGACGCGCCACGGCGATTTGGAACTCGAGCACGGAATCGGCATGTACAAGAACGTCGAGATGGGCGGAAACGTCGCGCTTCACCCCCTAATACTCGCAGGTGAACGCCCGGTCAGCCGACTGTTTCCAAGACCTCCAGCGCGGCTGTGATGCGCGGAACAGCGGGCTCGCCGAAACCCGCCACCAGATCGGACAGGGCGCGCGCCACATGCGGTCCGACCGCGGCCGCGGTGAGCACATCCTCGGCCAGCACAATGCCGTTCACCACGTGCGCGGCCAGCACACGCTGATCACCGGTGACCTGGTAGCGCCACGAACCCAATTGCAGCCGTTCGGGTTCGGAGCGGAACAGGCCGCGCTTGGCGGGCGTGCGCACCGCGCCCGGCACCCCGGCGAACACGGTGAAGACCATCGCGACCCCACCGGGACCGTGCAGTGCCGCGCCGATCACCCGCGCCGCGTGCTCCGGATCGAAATCCACCGGTCAGCCGCCCATCGGGAGGACGAACTGCGGGGTGATCGTCTCACCGGATCCGGTGCGGCGCAACGCGGTTCCGGCGGCGTAGAACTCGACGGTGTGATGGCCCCAGGCATAGTTCTGGATCTGGAACTCCACCCCGGTGACGCCGATCCCGCCGTCCCGCTCGGCCTCGGCCTGCATGCGCGACATGGCGAGTTCGCGGGCCTGATAGTTGCCCTGCGTCCACTGCGGCATCTCGACATTGTTGCCGATCTGGCGCATGGACTGCATGAAACCCTGTACGGCCACGTGGAATACGCAATTTCCCATGACGAACGCCACCGGCGCGAAACCGGATCGCATCAGCGTCACCATGTCCTGGCCGGACAGATGACTGGTGAACGCCTGTCCGTTCGGCCTGCGGAACCTGCCCGGCTCCTGCGTGAATCGCACCGCGGTGCCGACCGCGATGAACTCCAGATGGCTCGCCTCGGTCCCCACATGCCGCCACTCCAGCCGCACCCCCACCACGCCGTCGGCGTGCAACGCGTCCGCCTCGGCCTGCATCCGGGTCATGGCATTCCAGCGCGCCCGATAGGTGGCCTCGGTCAGCACCGTCAACTCCATCTGCTGCCGGATTCCGGTGAACTGGAACCCCACGTGATAGACCGACACCCCCATCACCAGATCGATCGGCTCGAATCCGGCCCCGTGCAATAGCGCGAACTCATTGACCGACAGATCCGAGGTGAAGATCCGCCCCGCATGCGAGAGCCGCTCACCCGCGGTCGGTTCCAACGGTGGATTAGGCTGCACGACCCCTACCTCCCATAGACGACCATCGCCACTGTACGACGCCGAATCCCACCCCGCCCGCCGATCCCGCAACCGGCGGCGCGCCACCGCAACCGCTGTACAGCGGCACTTCCCTGATATCCCGGCCGTCCGCGCGCGGCTCGCGGCACGATGTCGGTCAAGCGCCCTCGGTATGGAACGAGCCCGGCCCGCCTCTGTGGAGAGGCGGGCCGGGCTCGAATTCGGTTGTGCGCGCTGGATCAGCGGCGGCCGGAGTGTGCGGCTTGGTCGCGGGTGGCCGCGGCCTGGGGGCGGGAGGCGCGGCGGCGGGCCGGGGCTCCGTTGGTCGCGGTGGCGCGGTCCTCGGTGCGGGGCGGGCGGCCGTTGGCGGTAGCCGTGGCGCGCTCGGGGGCCGCGGTGCGGCGGGTGCCGCCGGTGCGCGGGGCGGGGCCCGCGGTGGCGCGCCGGTCGGCGGCGTGCGCGCCGCGAGTGGCGGTTACGCCCGCGCCGCGAGTACGGCCGCTGCCCGCGGTGCGGTCGCCCTCGAAGTTGCGGCCGCTTCCGGTACCGCGGTTGGCGTCGGAGTTGCGGTCGCCGCGGGTGCCGCGGTTGCCGTCCGCGGCGCGGTTGTCCGCGTTGCGGGTGCCGCCGGTGCGGCGGGCGGAGTTGTCGCCGCGGGCCGGGCCGTCGCCATTGCGGCGGGTGGGGGCGTCACCGCGTGCGCCGCCGAATTCGGTTGTGCGGCGGGCGTTGCCGCCCTCGCGGGCCTTGGCCATGCGGGAGGCGCTGCCGCGGCGGTTGCCGCGACGCGGGGGCTGATCATCGCGGTCGTCGACGCGCGGGGCGTCGGCCTGCGGGGTGACCAGGGCGGCGATGGGGCCGACCAGCGCGGTCACCGGGGCCGAATGCGCGGTCACCTGTTGGGGTTTGGTGTCGATGCCCGCCTTGCGGAGCAGGAAGGCGACATCCTTGCGCTGTTCGGGGAGCACGACCGTGACCACGTCACCGGCGCTGCCCGCGCGGGCGGTGCGGCCCGAACGATGCAGGTACGCCTTGTGTTCGGCGGGCGGATCCACGTGTACGACGAGTTCGACGTCGTCCACGTGCACGCCGCGCGCCGCCACATCGGTGGCGACCAGGACCCGCGCGGTGCCCGCGGAGAAGGCGGCCAGGTTGCGGTCGCGAGCGGCCTGGGAGAGATTGCCGTGCAGATCGGTGGCCGGAATGCCCGCGGCGGTCAGCTGCTTGGCGAGGCGGCGCGCGTGATGTTTGGTGCGCATGAACAGGATTCGGCGTCCCTCGCCCGAGGCCAGGGTGTAGACCAGATCCTTCTTGGCGTCCGCGCCGCCGACCTCGAACACGTGGTGGGTCATCGCCGGAACCGGCGAATGCGCCTCGTCCACGCTGTGCGACAACGGATTCCGCATGAACCGCTTCACCAGCTTGTCCACGCCGTTGTCCAGGGTCGCGGAGAACAGCAGTCGCTGCCCATCGGCGGGGGTGGCCGCGAGAATGCGCGTCACGCCGGGCAGGAAGCCCAGATCCGCCATATGGTCGGCCTCGTCGAGCACGGTGATCCGCACCGAATCCAGCGCCACCAGGCGCTGCTTCATCAGATCCTCCAGCCGTCCCGGGCAGGCGACGACGATATCGACACCGGCCTTGAGCGCCTTGGCCTGCCGATTCTGCGGTACGCCACCGAAAACGGTGGTCACGCGCAATCCGCACGCCTTGACCATCGGCTCCAGCGCGGTCGCGATCTGGGTGGCCAGCTCACGGGTCGGGGCGAGGATCAAACCGGTCGGCTGTCCCGGCCGGCGGCTACCACCGGCGGCGGCCAGGCGCTCCACCATCGGCACCGAGAAGGCGAGGGTCTTACCGCTGCCGGTCCGTCCGCGAGCGAGCACATCGTGCCCGGCGATCACATCGGGCAGGGTGGCGGCCTGAATCGGCATGGGCGAGCTGATGCCGTTCGCCGCGAGGGCGTCGACCAGGGCGGGACGCACACCGAAATCGGCGAAGGACGTGGCGGGGCTCGTTGAATGAGAAGTCATAGGGGTTCCTGGTGCCTTTCGAGCATCGGATGAAATCGCAGGGGTGTGCCGAACTGTTTGTCCGCACTTGCTGACCTCGCTGCGTGGCCGACGCGAAGGAAAAGACATCCACGACGGAGAAGAATAGGCAAGATCGCGCTACTCAACGGCTACAACCATAGCCCAGTGCGCAAGATTCAAGGTCATTGCCCGCCTGTGATGTCGCTTGCTCCCGGCGGAACTACATTCCGATCGCGTACAGCAACCATCCGACAACAACATCCTGCGGCGCCCCGATCGAATACTGATACAGCGCGTTCGAGATCCCATTGATGAACGTCATCGCCCTGCCTGCCCTTCGGTTCCGATCCGCCCCGCTACCTCGGAAATCGAGAGTGCAGAACGGTCTGTTACCTCCGGGCAACCAGGGTTGCGCGGGTCAGTTGCCCAGCGCCGAGTCGATCTCCCGGATGAGTTCGGCGGTCGCCGGATGCGGTCGTCCGGACCTGGTCTGCGCCGCCGCCGCGACCGCGGTGGCAATGGTGCGGCGGAAATTCTCGGCCTCCACCGGGGCTTTCCGCTCCAGCAGCCGGACCGACGCGGTCAGCGCGGGGAACACGAGCTGAGCCACTCCTTCGAGGGTTTCGGCCTTCAGGTTCGGCTTCGGCTTGTCGTTCAGGGCATGACCGACCAGGCCGGTGGCGGTACGCAGGGCCTGCGCTGCCGCGACACTGGCCTTGGTGGAAGCGATCATGCCCGGATCGGCCGCCGCCAGCAGCGTGACCACGCCGTAGGCGGCGGTCTGAAGGGTGCGGGCGTCGTCCTTGCTGAGTGTGATGGTGCTCATGTGCTTACTCCTGTGTGGGATTGAGCGCCGTGTCCGGCGTGGTTCCCACAGTGGCCGGGTCCGCTGACAGCCCACCGACAGTCCGCTGACGACCATTACCGCCGACCTCCGCCGCCGAAGGCGAGCCGTCGCACTGATCAGTGCGTGAGAGTCACCTTGGCCAGGCCCGTCGGATGGTCGGCGTCTATCCCCAATTCCCTTGCTACGGCCAGTGCCAGCTGTTGACCGCGAATGGTCGCCAGCAGGCATTCGCCCAGGTTTCCGAGCGCGGGCCAGGTGATGGGTGCTTCGGTCGCGGTGCCCGCCAGCACAATCGGCGCATACCGGGCGCTGAGTGGTTCGCGCAGGTTGAGCGTGTCGGTATCGGCCGGACCGGAACCCGCCATCAGCAATGCGGGCGCGCCCGGGCCGGTGACCACGATCGGGCCGTGCCGGAAATCCGCGCTGGAGAAACCATGCGCCATAAGCCCGGTGGTCTCCTGAAGTTTGAGCGCGGTCTCCAGAGCCGCCGGATAGCAGGCACTGCGCCCGACCACGGCCAGCCGATCGACTGTCGCGAGCAGCTCCGCAGCACGCTCGACCGCCCCGCCATCGGCCAGCAGATCGGCTGCGGCGGCTGGCAATTCGCCTGCCTCGAGTTGTGTCATACCGCCCGCCCCGAGCCCCGACGCGATCGCCAGCACCGCGAGCATCTGCGCGGTCACGGTCTTGGTCGCGGGCACCGCCCGCTCCGGCCCGGCCTCCAGCGCCACCGTGTAATCCGCGATCCGCGCCAGCGCCGAATCCGGATCATTGGTGACCGCAACCACTTTCGCCCCCGCCGCGATATAGCGCCGGGTCAGATCCACGATCTCCGGCGTCCGCCCCGACTGCGACAGCGCGATGAGCAGCCACCCCCGAAACCCGGCAGGCTCGCGCCCATACGCGGTGGCAATACTCGGAGCCACCAGACACGTCGGCAACCCGGTCTGCAACTCCACCGCGTACCGCCCCAGCAACGCGGCATTATCGGATGACCCACGAGCCAGAAACGCAACGCCGACGGGCCCTTCCGCAACGCCGACTGGGCTGTCCGCGACACCGGCGGGGTCGCCCGCCGCAGTGTGATTGGACCTCGCGCCACCACCGTCGCTGCTATCTGCGAACCCCTCGCCCGCACGGGTGAAGAGCTCTGCGACTTCACTGCCAATCCTGGTGAAGCGGTCGGCTAGCGCGGCGAGCACGCGCGGCTGATCACGCATCTCGGCTTCCATCAGTCTGCCGAGTCGGGTATCGGTCATCGGATTCCTCCGGGTATGTCAGTCGGATCGGGACGTGATGTGGCCCCGCCGGGTTGGTATCGCGGTAGGCGGACGAATCGGGCCGCGCGTCCCTCGGGGATTACGGGGTGGGGGCGAGGGATTCGGTGTTTAGGGCGAGGGTTATTGCGCCGTGTAGGGAGGCGTCTTCGAGGAAGTGGGCGGCGTGGATTTCGGGTGGGTACGGGGTGGCCGTGGCGATCAGGTCGGTGAGGGCCGGGAGGATGTGGTCGGCGGCGGCCATCATGCCGCCGCCCAGGACGATGCGGGCGGGGTCTACGAAGACGGCGAGGTTGGCCAGTGCTGTGGCCAGGGTTTCCAGTGTGTGCCGCACCAGGTTTCGTGCTTCGGCGTCGGTGCGGTGGAAGAGTTCGGCGCTGGTGATCGGGGTGCCGAGCCGGGCGGAGGCGCGTTCGCCGAGAGCGCGTCCGGCCACCAATTCCTCCAGGGGCGCTCGGCCCACGGCTACCGCGCCGACGGGGTAGTTGCCGGGATTCATGTAGGCGATCTCCCCGGCGGCCTGATGCGCGCCGGGGATGACGCGGCCGCCGACGATGAGCGCGGCCGCTATCCCGGTGCCGAGGCTGACGTAGATCCCGGTGTCCACACCGCGCAGCGCGCCGAAGCGGACTTCGGCGAGCGCGGCGGCTCGCACGTCATTGGCGACCCGCACCGCGGGCACCCCGAATTCCGTTGCGAGCCGGGCCGACAGCGCCAGCGTCTCCCAACCGGGCAGGTTGGGGGTCAACTGGATGCCGTCGGCCCGGATGATGCCGGGACACACCGCCGCCCATTCGGTGACGGACAGGTCATGCCCCTCACGCGCGAGCTGTTCGAATCGCCGCACGGTGCCGGCGGTGCGCCCCAGAATGTGGTCGGGGCCGAGATCGGTTCGGGTGTCGAGGCGTTCCCGGGCCAGGATCGCGCCGCGGGAATCGGCGAGCGCTATCTCGGTCTTGGTGCCGCCGAAATCAATGCCGATGACGGCGAATTCACTTGCTGCGTGCGGCATTCGACGTCCTCGCTGCACATCGGGCCGAGCCGCCGCGAAGGTGGCGGCCCGGCCTATCTCGGTATCGTTCTCCGGCGCGATATCGGTATCGCGCCGCACGGAAATCCTTCAGTCGGCGACGGTTTCGGTGGCTTCGGGTTCGGGCGTCAGGTACTCCTCCCGAATCTCCTTGGGGCCGAACGGCCATACCTTCTCCGCTCGCGCCCAGATGAGGAACGCGACACCACCGAGCGCCACCCAGGCCAGCGACCATTCGATTGGATGCACACCGGGATTCGACTTGTCCGCGTAGCCGTAGATGACCAGCCAGCCGATAGCCGCCACGATCGCGGGCAGCGGATACAGGAACATCTTGTACGGCCGCACGAGATCCGGCTGCCGCCTGCGCAATACGATCACCGCCGCGATCTGCGCCAGCGCCTGCACGATCACCATCACGGTGGTGAGCAGTGAAATCAGCACCGCCAGTGGCGGATGCGTCGCCGAGGTCCCGATATGCCGTGCCAGCAGGAATCCGCCCGCGGTCACCACGCCCATGGCGATCAGGCCGAGCACCGGGAACTCGTACTTGGGATGCAGTCGCCCGAATGCCTTGAAGAACACCCGATCATGCGCGGCGTCGAACGGCACCCGCGACCCGCCAAGCAGTCCGGTAAACACCGAGGCGAACGCGGTGATCAGGATGAGCCCGGTCACCACCTGCGCCGCGCCCTTGCCCATGGTCGTCTCCAGCACCGCCGAGGCGACCGATCGCGAGGCCACATTGTCCGGGTCGAGCATGTCCTTCCAATTGGTCACGCCCAGTACGCCGATCTGCATGAGCAGGTAGATGCTCATCACCCCGAGAATCGCGAAGATGATCGAACGCGGCAGCACCCGCCCCGGATTCTTCAGCTCCCCGCCGAGGTACGCCGAGGTGTTGTAGCCGAGGTAGTCGTAGATGCCGATGGTCAGGCCGGAGGCGAACCCCAGCCAGAAAGTGTTGCTGCCCAGGTCGATCGCGTGCTCGGGCCAGGTGAACGCCATATCCGGATGGAAATGCGTGAACGAGGCCAGAATGACCGCCGCCACCGAGATGATCATGACCGTCCACATGACGACGCTGATCTTCCCGATCGAGGCCACCCGCCGCCACAGCAGCGCGATCACCAGCGCCACCACCGCGACGCCGACGATATCGCCCTGGGTATCGCTCATCGAGGGCCACAGGTAGGTCAGGTACTGCACCAGCCCCTGCACGCCCGTGGACATGATGAGCGGAATGAAAAGCATTGCGGTCCAGACGAACAGGAACGGCATGAGCCGTCCGGTGCGGTACTGGAAAGCCTGCTTCAGATAGACGTAGGTGCCGCCGGTGCCGGGCATGGCGGCACCCAGTTCGGCCCAGATCAGCCCGTCGGCCAGGGCCAGCACGGCCCCGGCGACGAAGCCGATGACGGCGTGCGGGCCGCCGAACGCGGCGACCATGAGCGGAATGGTGACGAACGGGCCGATGCCGACCATCTGACTCATATTGATGGCGGTGGCCTGGAAGGGGCCGATACTGCGGGGCAGTTGGCGGGGACCGGACATGGGGCTTCCTCCGGTGGGAGCTGAGCGAGCGAGTGGTTTAGTAAAGTTAAATTCCTTTACTATTGCCGTCAAGAGGTCATCAAGATTCGTTTGCCTAGAGTTGAGCCGACGACCCGAGCGAGAAACGGAAGGCGATGGAAGAAGTCCCCTGGAACCGGCAGCGCCTGCGCAGCAATAACGAGTGGTTGCTGCTCGAACAGCTGCGCAACGCGGGCCCGTCGAGCCGTGCCCAACTCGCCAGGGACACCGGGCTTTCCAAGCCGACCGTGTCCAGTGCCCTTGCCGCACTCCAGCACAGTGGGCTGGTCCGTGAGATGGGCACGGTCGCGCCCGAACGCGGGCGCACCGCAGTGCTGTACGAACCCGACCCCACCGCCGGATATGTGCTCGGCCTGGATATCGGCCGGGCCAATCTGCGCGCGGCCGTCGCCGATCTCTCCGGAAAAGTGCTGGCCCGCATCGATATCCCGAACAAGGCCCGTACCGCCGCCGCCGTCGCGGATATCGCGGTGCGGGCGGCCGAACAGGTCTGCGCGACCGCCGGAATCACCGCCGACCAGGTAATCCACGCCGCGCTGGGCAGTCCGGGGGTCTTCGATCCGCAGGACGGCCGCATGCATTTCGCGGTGAACCTGCCGGGCTGGGGCCGCGCCGGACTGCTCGACACCATTCGCGAGCGACTCGGCGGCCCGGAACTATCGGTGCACAATGACGCCAATCTGGCGGCGCTGGGCGAATACGTCTTCGGTGCGGGACGCGGCAGCCGACTGTTCGTCTACGTGCTGATCGGCACCGGCCTCGGCGTCGGAATCGTCTCCCAGGGTGAACTTTTCACCGGGGCGCACGGTGCGGCCGGTGAAGTCGGCTTCCTGCCAACCACTTTCGGGGCACCCGAGACCGAGGCCCCGCGCCGCGGCGCACTGGAGGAAGCCGTCTCCGCCGAGGCCGTCGTCAAAGCGGCACGCGCACAGGGTATGACCGGACGACTCACGGCCAAAGGCGTTTTCGAGGCCGCCCGCGCGGGCCATCCCATCGCCGCGAATGTCGTTCGCCAGGAGGGGGAACGCGTCGCACTGGTCGTCGCCGCGGTCACCGCCGTCCTGGACCCCGATGTCATCGCGCTCGGCGGCGGCCTCGGGCACAGCGCGGACCTCTACCTCGACGAGGTGCGCGCCGCGCTGCAACGCTCCACGCCGCTGCGCCCGCAGGTGGCCTCCAGTGAATTGGGCGATGACGCAGTACTTCTCGGCGCGATCGCAACGGCGCTGCGGATCGCCCGCCCGCAGGTTTTCGACCGCCGGACCCAGGACTGACCCCGGGTAGTAGCCTGCCCTGCCGTGGACACTTTCAGTAGCGAGTTGCTGTCCTTCGCGCGGGGATATCTCGGCGGTGGCATCGAGCAGTACAACTGGTTCATGGAGCAGATCGCACCGGGTCGCACCGGTTGCGATCTGGATGCCGGACTGGCCTGGATCGGTGATCGGCAGCTGGCGCGGTCGGGACAGCTGGGCACCTTCGCCGAGGATCAGACCTTCATGTGGGCCTGGGCCAAACCGGATCTGGCCGGACTACCCGGCACCCGGCATTCGGTGCGGCTACAGGAAATCGGTGCGGCACATGGGATTCCGGAGTTCACCACCGAACTGCTGGATCTGGGCGGTTTCCACGATCCGAAGCTCGCCGCCGACCATCTGTCGCTGATCGCGCAGGGCGTGCTCGGTGCGCGCGGGATGACCAAGTTCAATCACGGTGGCCGCGCCTACACCTACCTCGCCATCGATGACGAGAGTGTCGCACTGGCGCAACCCGATCCCGGCAATGTGGCCACCTGGCTGCGTATCGCCTCGGATCTGCTGCTCGGCGGCGGGGCGCGGGCAGTCATCGCCGGATACGCCCGGCGGCACGGCCTGATCGTGCGCGAGGTGCCCGGCGGCAATGAACTGGATCTGCCCGGCGGCTACCGGTTGCTCGCGCGCATCGACGAACGGGACAATATCGTCGACGCCAGCGTCGTGAACGCGGAAGGTATTGCACAACAGCCGATTACGGCCGAGAGACCGCGCCCGCCGCGACAGCCGTTCATCCCCGATGAGCTGTTGGCTCGGCTCGCGCCCGCTTCGGCCATCGCGATGGGGTTCAAGCGCGGTCTGCTCGATTTCGCGACGGGTTTGCGGGAACTGGAATCCCCGACGCCCACCTGGGATTCGGTCACGGGCCGCTACGGCATTGCCGAACTTCCCGAATTGGCTTTGGCGGCAGTCGAACTCGGTCACTACGAATTCGCCACCGATACCTGGATCTGGGCCGGGAACGGCTGGCCGGGCAGTGCCGCCGTACGTCGCGCGGCGTTCGAGGCCGGTGCGAATCATCTTGCCGCCGAGCGAGTCTCACTGGGACCGGCGTTCAAACCGGCCAATGCGGCCGATCTGCTCACCACCGCGGCGGTGCACCTGGGCGGCGGTGTCGGCTGGGTGCACGTACCGCTCGAGGACGGCTCCGGTTTCCGGTGCCTGGCGATCACCGATCCGCGCATCACCCCGCCGGGTACCGATCCGGATTTCGCGGCCACCATCTTCGAGGTCACCGCCAATCTGCTGAACCCGCTCACCGATGTCGAGAACCGCTACCGCACCATGCGGGAGATGATCGTCGGCTACTTCGAGCACTTCGGTATCCCGACCCTGTTCGTCGGCGAACCGCAAATGCTGATCGGCCATTTCGGCCTGTACGAGCTGCGCGTCGAATTCGGCGTCGACGGCGCGCTGACCCGGGCCTACTGGGGTTTGCAGGGGCAACTCGGGCTGTGAGACGGCAAAAGCGCCGCGGGCTGAATAAGCCTGCGGCGCTAGGTTTTCCGATTTTCGTACGCGGTACCCCCGGCGATTCTCAAGAGCCGGAGTTCACCGGAAGCGAGATGACCAGGTCCTGTTCCTGTCCGGGCAGATAGTGCACCCGCACCACCCGTCCGATCTGCACCTGCCCGACCTGGGTAGGAGGGAGGAACTTCTCCGTCCGCGCCTCGAAGGTGCTGCCGTCGGGGCGGGTGACGATCAGGGTCAGATCCAGTCGCGGGTGGCCGTCGCGGATCTCGCCGGGCACCGACAGCGCGCTCACCACGGCCTGCGCCGGAATACCGTTGCGGGCGATATCGAGCTTGGCCTGGGTGGTGATGCCCTTGCGAATCATGGCCTGGTTCATGGCGTTCTGCGCGGCGGAGGAATCACCGGACAGATCCACCTCGACGCGGTCGGGGCGCTCGGGCAGATAGCGGACCGGCAGCACCACGCCGGGGCGCAGCAGGGCCAGTTCGGTGAGCGGCACGATCATCTTGGCGTACGCCGGGAAGACCTTGCCGTCCGCGCCCTCGACCCGGAAGTCGATGCGCACCTGCGGCTGATCATTGAGCGAGACACCGGTATTGCGCACCGATTCCACGGTGCCCAGGCCCATCAGGCCGTTGCGGTATTCGGAGCTGTTGTTGCCGGTCAGCGCCGACAGCGCGCTGTCGCCGGTGAAGGCGAACGCGATCGGGACGATGGTCAGGGCGATGATCGGCAGACTCATCTGCCAGCCCACCCAGGGCAGGAAGTCGGTGGAGGTGAGACCGTGCCAGAGGTAGTAGCCGATCCCCAGGACGGCGAAAATGACTGCGGCGGTGCGGATCTGATTCTTCATGATGTCCTCGTAATCGGAATTATGGTGCTGCGTAAGGGGTTTTATCCCGCTCATGCCCGGCGCGGCATGAGCGGGGATAGCAGTCGGGCGCCGCCTCGGTTCGATCAGGAACCGACGATGTTCGCGCAGGCGAAGACGATCTCGAACTTCGAGTTCTTGACCCCGGCGGTGGGATTGGTGAGATCCGGAGCGCCGACACCCTCACCGGTGACGGTGTAGGTATTGCCGTTCTTGACGACCTTGGCCGAGCCGCCGGGCGCGCCGTTGCCGTAGCCGACCGCGTAGGGCATACCGTTGCTGCCGCCCTTGGAGCCCGCGATGCCGACCGCCTGCACGGTGTCGTCGCCGGTGAGCGTCGCGCTCACGCTGAGCTGGCCGTAGTTGGAGTTGGCGGTATCGGTGAGCGCCAGCGCCAGGGTGCCGCCCTGCTTCACGCAGGTGGTGTCGAACTTGGCGTCCAGGGCCTTACCGTCGACGGTGGCGCTGGACTTGCCGCCGGCCGGGGCGGTGTTGCCGGGGGTGGCCGAGGTGGCGGCCGCCGAGGTGGCGGAGTTGGTCGAGGGGGAGCTGCTGCTGGAGTTGTCACTGCATCCGGTGACGACCAGGGCGGCGGCCGCGGCGGCGGCGATAGCGGCGGTCAGGCGAATCGACTTGGTGTTCATGGTGTTTCCCAGTTCTTCTCGGTTCGGCTCGCGTTCGGGGCCGATGAGAGAACCGTAGGAAGGGTGCGGTGTCCTACCGATACCAACTTTTGCCGCGCGATTTCCGGACAAACTCCGCTAACCTGGGCGAATGCGACGACCGCGGGCCATGGTGCTGGATGAGGTCTGGCGCCGCCTGGACGGTGTGGAAGCCCTCAGCGGGCCGCACGGCGGGCCGCTGCGCCGCACCGTGAAACTCATCCTGGACCCGCTGGTCATCCGGCCGGTCCAGCATCCCGAATGCGCGGGCTCCATCCTCACTGCCGACGGCGCGGTGCTGCTGACCACCCGCATCAATGCCGCCGCCGACGTGCTGCGGGCCACCGCCGCCTGGTTCACGCTGCTCAAACAGGTCCGCCGGGCATTGCGCATCACCGCGGGCAATGCCCAGGACCTGTACTTCCAGCGCTGCTACGAACTCGCCACCGTGTCCGGTATGCCCGATGCGGTCGCCGATCGCGGTGCGGCGGAGGACGCCCTGCTGGAAATCCACAACCTCACCGCGGGCCGCACCACCCAGGCGCTCAAGGAATTCCTCGCCGATCCGGAACAATCCGGTGACCTGGCCGAATTGATCGCGACCGCCTGGCGACGCCGCCCGCTCACCACCACCCCCGATCACACCGAGCCGCTCACCGACCTGCTCAACGCCTGCGCCGCCGCCCGCCTCGGCGAACCCGAGCCCGAAGTGGACATCGACGATCTGATCGCGGCCTCCATCGGCACCCACCACGGCATCCGCCTCTGGCTCGCACAGGGCAGTGACGCGGCGGCCGCGATTCCGGCGGGGCAGGGTTCGGTAGTAGCCGCCGGTCCGGTCCCCTCCGCTCAATACCTCGGGCTGACCGCCTATCCCGCGCCGCAGCCGCCGCGTGTAGGCGCATCCGCCTCGAAGGCGAGCCTGGGTCTGCCATTCGACCGGACCATTCACGAGCGGGTGTTCACCGTCCTGCAGGCGGCGAGCGAGCGCGCGGACCTGCCGCCCATCCCGGAGTTGGTGGACGCCGAGATCGCGCGGTCCTGCTCGCCCTGGGCCCTACTGGATGAATCGCTGCGCCTGGCCGCGGCGGCGGGAGCGCATCTGGCATTGCAACTGCGGCCGATTGTCAACGCGCCCAACGATATCGGATCGTCGCTGGCGGGCGCGCCGGCCAACGGACACGGCACGCGTGGGCCGGAAACCGGTGTCACGTCGGTCGCCGCACGAGTGATCAACGGTCGCTGGCAGCGCGAGGCGTATGTGCTCCAGGCGCGCCGGATGATGGTGTGCCCCACATCGCTCACAGCCGCCGCGGCACCGACGGCGGCGACGTCGGCGGTGACTGGTTCGATCGGCGAGGTGGTTTCGAACGACGTGGCGGGTCTCCACGGCGCGGCCGTTTCGAACGGTGCCACGGGTTTCGGCACGGGCAGCGAATTGGGTGGCGCGGTGCCGCTCGTGGGTGCCGATGCGCTCGGGAGTCTCGAAACACCGGGAGCCGTAAGCACACCCGGGCCGCTGGCTGTGATCGCGGCCGATCTTCAAGTGCCATGGCGGCCGTATCTGCGGCGATTATGGGCGCGGGTGCACGGGCGGGATGTGCGTGAGGTGCCGGTGTACGAGGCGGATGAGCTGTGGGATCTGCTGGACGGGGTGGCGCGGTCGGTCATGCTGGATCATCGGATGCGGGTGAAGAAGGCATTGGCGGCGACCGCGGTGGCGGCCGAACTCGATGAGCTGGAATCGAGGGCGGGATGACGGAGACGGGATTGCTCATTCGGCGGCTCGGCGACGGGCTGCGCGGCATCATGCCCGCCGGAGCCGCGACCGTGCTCGATGCCGCGCCACGCCTGGATGTCATGGTGCTCGAGGTCGCGGGCGGCCACCTCACCTGGAATGTGCTTGCGGGACCGGCACTTCCCGCGGCCGTCATCGACGATGTGGAGCTCGCCCAGGAATGGGTGTGGGCCATCTACGGCGAGCCCATCGCCCTCGCCCTCGATCAGGCCGACGCTACGGTCCGGACGGATCGGCCCACGCTCCCGTCGCCGGACGCGAACAGCTCCGAGCGGGCCGACGCTTCCTTCCCGATCGGGTTCGATCGGGACCGAGCTGCGGGCCTGTCCGGGGAATCGCGGCCGGGTGAGTTCGCGGTGGGTGCACCCTTGTCCGGGCTCGCGGCGAGCGCTTGGCGGCTTGCGTTCGCGCTGTGGGTTTCTCGGTGGTGGCCCGCGTCCACGCTGGATGGGATCGCGGCGCTGGATCAGCGGTTGCTGGATCAGGAGATCGCCGAGCTCACCGAGGAATGTGAATCCCTGCTCGATGGCGCGGACGCGATCGGGCCCGAGGTCGAGGCCCGGGTCGAGAGTCTGGGGCGCGCTTCGGATTACGCGCTGGCGGCGGGGGATGAGATCCCGAATGGGATGGTGCTCGGGCGGGGCGTGGGCGGCTGGGATTGGCGCTGCTGTCCGCCCGGGCTGGTGGACGCCTCGGAGAAGGCGGTGTCCTGGCAGGTGATTCGCGATGCGGGCGTGACTACGATCGCGGTCGCCGTGGCAACTGCCCCGGGGTTGACCGGTGCGGTCCCGGCCTACCTGCGGCCGTGGGCACGGGTGGCCACCGGGGGAGACGTCCGCGAGGTCGCGCTGCGATCGTCCGGTGGTAGCTGGTCCAGTGAAATCGCTTTCGCCACAACGGGATCGACAGTTCGTGTGGACGTCTATGTCCCCGGGTTCGGTCTCGCGCCGGGTGCGGAGTCATACTCCGCGACGGTGGGATCGCCGGTCGCGGGCTCAGCCAGCGCATCTCGGCTTCCAGGGTCGTCCGGGACCCGTCTCGACGCCGCGTCGCCGTCGGTGCCTGGTGAGTCTGAATTGCGCAGTCGTATAAGGGAACTCGCTTCGGGAAGGCTGCGGCGGGCGGCCGCACCCCTCGGTGTCTCCTCGGATGTGCCCGGTGCGACCTTCGGCGGGGTTTCCCCCGATGCGCCGCTGCTGGCCGAAATCGCCGCCGCCGCAGACGATTCGGACTTCTGACGTGGTCGCGACCACCGGTGGTGGAACACCCGGGGAATCGGCGGTACTGCGGGCCGGAGCCGAGGCGATGGCGCGGGGTGAGCTGGGGGAGGCGCTGCGGATATTCGAGACCGCGGTATCGACCGAGACCGGCGATATTCGGGTGTGCGCCATGGTGAACGCGGCCTGCGTGACCGATCAATTGGGTGATCACGCGGGTGCGGCCGAACTGTTCCGGGACGCGCTGGCGCAGATGGGCCCCGATGCGCCGCGCATGCGCCCGGCGGCATTGATCAATATGTCGCAGGCTTTGCAGTTGCTCGGTGACCTGGACGGTGCGCAGGACGCGCTGGAGCAGGCTCGGGAGTTACTGTCGGGCGAGGGCGCGCCGCTGGAGTTGCGGTACGCCTGCCTGGTGTCATTGAGCGCGGTCGCCCTGCATCGGCAGCAGTGGGCGCGCAGTATCGAGATCGCCACCGAATCATTGGACGCGGCAACCCGTTTCGCCCCCGATCAGGTCGGTCATTCGCTGATGAATCTGGCCGCCGCGCATTTCGAGACCGGCCGCTGGGAGCTGGCGGAGGATTTCGCCGGGCAGGCCCTGGCCGCGTTCACCGCCGCCGGTGACGGCGACGGCGTGGCCGAGACGCAGCAGAATCTGGCCGTAATGCACACCCGCACCGGCAGATACGATGCGGCCGAACCGCTGCTCACCACCGCGCAGGAGTACTTCGAGACCTCCGGTCACGCGCATCGCGCCGGAATCGGCTGGAAGGTCATGGGTTTGATCGCCGAACGCCGCGATCGGCCCGAACTGGCGGACGCGCACTATCGGCGCGCACTGCGGCACTTCGAGGAATCCGGCGTCATCGTCGACGCCGCCGATGTGCGCACCCGCCTGGCAACCCTGGCCTTCGCCGCCGGTCGCTACCCGGACGGTGAAGCCGAATTGGCCACCGCCCGAGCCATTTACGCCGAACACGGCCTCGGCCTGCTCTGCGCGCAGGTGGACTTCTGGCATGCGGGCCTGCTCGAGCCCCTGCTCGAAGCCACGCCCGAACTGCTGCCCAGGGCGGTCGACCTGGCCGTGCCCGCCGCACTGGCCCTGGACGCCGTGCGCTACGAACTCCCCGACGGCGCACAGCGCGAGAACTGGAACCGCCGCATGGCCGATCCCGCCATGCGCCTGGCCTTCCGCTTCGGATTCCTCGCCGGTGACGCGACTCTGATCGCCGACCTCATCGAAACCGCCTGCGCCGGAACCACCCTCGATATCGACCGCCTCGCCGCACAACCGAACCACCCCACCCTGGACACCCTCGATCCCCTGGAACCCCTGCCCGCCAACCCCGGTCCCATCAACGACGCTCTGCAACTGGGTAACGCCCTGGCCGCCGTGGCTGCGCGTGCGGGCCTGCCGGTAGCCCTGCCGCCTCGGGTAGCCGTGGCCCCCGACGGCCATATCGCGCTGGCCGCGGCGATTTCCGTCGCCGAACAGCGCTACGGCCGCCCCCTGCGTGACAGCCGGGTGGTGCACTCATGACCGGTCAACCCACGGCCTACGTTCGAATGGCCGATGCCGGGGATCTGTTCATCTCCTGGCGATGGGAGAACGACGGCGGCGCACCGGGAATCGGCGTGGTGCCCGAGGAACAGGTCGTCGCGGCGGTGCGGCGGTTCGCGGCGGCGCTGCCGACCACGGGGGAGGCGGGGCTGCAAGCCGCGCTGACCACGGGCGAATTGGCCACGGTCGCCACGGAGGAGGCGCTGGCCGGATTCCTATCGGCGACCTTCCTGCCGTATCAGCTCGCGGTCCGGCTCTACGAATTGCATGTGGCGGGGGTGCGCCCGCGTATCCGGATCCAGCCGTCGCCCCGGGTGGCGCAGATTCCGTGGGAGTTGATCGCCCCGGATTCCGGTGTGCGACTGGTGGATATCGCCGAGGTGAGCTTGCTCGCGCCGCCGGGCATCGTGCACGCGCCCGCGCGGGTGGGGCGCTCCTGGGCCGATGCGCGAGAGCTGCCCGTCGTCGCGGTGCTGGACCCCCGCGTCCCCGGCTTCCGCGCGGACTCCGCCCTCGGCTCGGTGCTCGGCCGAATGGAGTTGGACGCGCCGCTGACCAAGCTCGTCGCCGAGTACGCGGGACAGGATCGGCTGACGCCCGAGGTCAGTGATCCGGTCGCCGCGTTCCGCCGAACCGATGTGGACCGGGTATGGCTGGGAGAGGCATTGCGAGCGGGCGCGTCTCGGTTGCTCTATATCGGGCACGTGACCGCGGCCGCTCCCGACTCCGGCCAGAGCGAGTCGGCCACAATGCATTTGGCGTGCACGGCGGAAACACTCGGCTTCGCCCCCGCGCAGCGCGATCACCGTCCGCTATCCGCGCGGGATCTGCTGCTGGGCACCTACACCCTGACCGAGGACCCCCGCACCGGCCCGCAACTCTGGCCCATTCCCAGCCGAGTAGCCCTCATCGCCTGCGAGAGCGGCGGCGATCTGCGTTTCGGCGAAGCGCTCGGCCTGGTGGCCGCAATGCTCACCGGCGGAGCGGAATTGGTGACCGCGGGCCGCTGGGCGCTACCGACGGATCTGGCCTTCCAACGCTTCGGCGGCGCGGCCCCGGACAGCCGTCCGCTGCAGGACGCGGTGTGCGCCATCGATACCGCCCACGAGCGTCCCGATCCGGTTGCCGCACTGAATGATTGGCAGCGCGCGCGGCTCGCGGCCTGGCGCGCGAGTGGCGCCGTCGAACATTCGCCCCTGGTCTGGGCGGCCTTCGCCACGGTCGACGCGGGCCGGTAATTCAAGATCGTCGGCGAGCTCGCAGGAAATCGTCGACCACCTGACTGATATCGGCCCGGCTGAAGGTGTGCAGCCCGGTCAGTTTGGTGAAGACGATCGGGCCGATCAGTTGTGCCAGTGCGAGATTCAGGTCGAACTCGCCCAGTTCGGCACGCGCCTCGGCGGTATTCAGCAGTCGGTCGAAGGGCTGGCGATACTGTTCGATCACCCGGTGCTGGAGACTCGTGAAGCTTTGGGACGCAGTGTCTTTCGTCTCGGTTCTACCCATGGCCAGCCAGGCCAGCGTCGCCAGTTGCACCGGCGCGTCGTCGATGAGCGCGGATTGGCGCACGATCAATTCCACCAGCCGGTCCCGCAGCGGGCCGGTGTCCGGCGGCGGTGACACCTGCGGCACCAGCCGTTCGAAGGTCGCCGCCAGCAGTTCGGCGGAGCTGTCGAAATGCCGGTAGAGGGTGGTGCGTGCGACCTTGGACAGTTTGGTCACCGCGTCGATGGTGACCGCCTGCACCCCACCGGTTTTCAGCAGGGTGGTGGCGGCATCGAGCAGTCGGGCCCGCGAGCGCAGCTTGCGCGGATCGATGTCGTCGTCGGGCGTATTCGCTGCCACCGCACCGGTTCCTTTCCGGCGCTACCGGTAGTACCGTAGCGCTACTGTCAGTATCGTTTCTCGGGAGTTGCCATGGTACCCACCGGGCAGGGCACGGCCGTCACCACCAGATTGTCACGCCCGCAACGCTGGATGCTCACGGTGTCCTGCCTGTGCATCGCGCTCGTGGTCGCGGCCATGGCCGCACTGTATTCCGCGCTGCCCGGCATAGCCGCCGATACCGGTGTCACCCAGCAGCAGCTGACCTGGGTGGTCGACGGCTACACCCTCGCCCTGGCCTGTCTGGTGCTGCCCGCGGGCGCGCTCGGCGACCGGCTGGGCAGGCGGGTGGTGCTGATCATCGGAATGGCCGTATTCACGGTGGCTTCCGCGCTCCCGCTGATTTTCGACGGCCCGCTCTGGCTGATCGGAGCCCGCGCGGCCGCCGGTGCGGGCGCGGCCTTCGTCATGCCCTCGACGCTCTCCCTGCTCACCGCCGGATTTCCGGAGGAGCGGCGCGGGCAGGCCGTCGGCGTCTGGGCGGGTGTCGCGGGATCCGGTGGCGCACTGGGCATTATCGGCTCCGGCATCCTGTTGCAATGGCTGCCCTGGCAGTCGGTGTTCGTCGCCATGACCGCCGTCGGCGCGGTACTGCTGGCGGCGGGTTGCACCGTATCGGAATCGATCGATGCCGACCGGCCGCCCCTGGATCCGTGGGGTTCGGTGACCGTCATCGCCGCCGTCGGCGCGATAGTCGTCGCCGCCATGGAGGTTCCGAGCCGCGGCTGGCTCGATCCACCGGTGCTCGGCCTGCTGGCCGGCGGACTGCTCGCCGCGGTGGCCTTCGCCCTGATCGAATTGCGCACCGCGCATCCACTGCTCGATGTGCGGCTGTTCGCCGATCGCGGATTCGCGAGCGGCACACTGTCACTCACCGTGCAGTTCCTGATCTCGTTCGGCCTGTTCATGCTGATCGTGCAGTATCTGCAACTGATCCTCGGCTATTCGCCGCTGGCCTCCTCGCTCGCGCTGGGTCCGATGATCGTTCCGCTGGTGCTGGTTTCGCTCATCGCGCCCATGCTGGCCGACCGCTTCGGCCTGCGCTGGGTGACCCTCATCGGTTTGGCGACGGTCGGCGCGGGCCTGCTCGCCATCTCCCGACTGGATCTGGACAGCGGCTACTGGGGCCTGCTGTGGTCGCTGGTGATCATGAGCACCGGTATGGGCCTGTGCAGTGCGCCCGCCACCGCCGCGATCGTCGCGGGCACACCCGTGGCAAAGCACGGGGTCGCGGCCGCCGTGAATGACGCGGCCCGCGAAATCGGCGCGGCCCTCGGCATTGCCGTCGCGGGCAGCGTGCTCGCGGCCGGATACTCCGGTCGTATCGCGTCCGCTCTGCCCCGGCTGCCGGAAGCGGCGCGCGGCCCGGTCGGCGATTCACTCGCCGCCGCGCTACAGGTGGCCGAGCGCGCGGGTCCGGCGGGCGCACCCCTTGCGGATTTCGCCAAACAGGCCTTCCTGCACGGATTCCAGCAGGCGAGCGTCGCCCTCGGCTGTGCCGGACTGCTGTCCGCCGTCCTCATCGCGGCGCTGGCTCCGGGTGTGCGGCGTTGATTCGGCTACCGTGCCGGGTGCGACAACTCGCCCATTCCGGGTGAATCGAATTCGTTCGCGCGCGTGCGAGCGTAATGCGATGACTACTCGCGGAGTACGTTTTCGACGACTGCTGATCGGCGCGGCCGCCGCCCTGTCCGTGGTGCTGGCGGCCGTGGCATTGAGCGCGTGCGGTAGCGATTCCTCATCTAGCAAGGATTCGGCAACCTCCACCGCCGCACCGTCCGACGATCCCGCGGCCATCGCGGCGGACGCCTACGTCTTCGGCTACCCCCTGGTCCTGATGGACGCCACCCGCGCGTCGGCGGCCTCGGCCAACCACTTCGACCACGCCGAAACCCTGCCCACCCCGGCCGACCGCCAGGTGGTGCGACTGAACCTGGACACGCTCTATTCGCAGGCCTGGCTCGATGTGAAGAACGAGCCGATGATCGTGCAGATACCGGAGATGGACCCGAACCGGTACTGGCTCATGCAGTTCCTGGACGCCTGGACCAATACCGTGCACGATCCCGGCAGCGTCGATCCGCAGCTGAGCTCGGGCGATAAGGGCCCGTTCACCTATGCGATCACCGGTCCGGCGTGGAAGGGGCAGCTGCCCGAGGGCGTCACCCCGCTGCCCATGCCCACCGACACCGTCTGGCTGCTGGGGCGGGTGCAGGTCAACGGTCAGGACGATCTCGCGAACGTGAAGGCCATCCAGGATCAGATGAAGCTGGTGCCACTGAGCCAGTGGCAGAGCGGTAATCACGACAATCCGGGTGGCGGCACTCCCGGTGACAAATCGCAGAATCCGTCGAAGCAGGTCGCGGAGATGGACGGCCCCGCCTTTTTCGACAAGCTGAATCAGCTCATGGTCACCAATCCGCCCGCCGTGGCCGACGCTCCGGCCATGGCACGCTTCGCCAAGATCGGCGTCGCGCCCGGCGCGACGGCGGACAAGGTGTCCGCGGATGTGCTCAACGGTGCGGTCGCGAGCGCGACGAAAACCATAGCGGCCTACCAGAATCCGCAGATGAAGAATGAGAACGGCTGGCAGTTCGCCACCAATGTCGGCACCTACGGCACCGACTACCTGAACCGCGCCAATGTCGCACTGCGCGGTCTGGGCGCGAACCTGCCCAAGGACGCGCTCTACCCGACGGTCTTCAGCACGGCCGATGACAATGGCACGCCGATCCGCTACACCCTGCACTTCCCGGACGGAAAGCTGCCGCCCGCCAAGGCGTTCTGGTCGATCACGGCCTATGACGCCGACAGCTTCCTGATCGACAATCCCGCGAATATCTACGCGGTCGGCCATCAGATCCCGGTGACGAAGAACGCCGACGGTTCGGTGGATATCACCGTGCAGAACGCCGATCCGGGTCCGGCTGTACCGCAGGGCAACTGGCTGCCGATTCCGGCGAGCGGCAAGTTCTCCCTGACCATGCGGCTGTACGCGCCGGACCAGAGCGCCGTCGACGGCAGCTGGCAGCCCCCGGCATTGACGAAAGTCGGCTGACAATCCGATGATCGCCGGGCGTCACACCGACGCCCGGCACCCGACTCCCAGCCGTTTGCCAGGCAACTCCGATGGACCTGTGAGGAATGAGTCGTTCGATAGGTGGATGACTCGTACCGCAGTAGTAGCCAGAATCGCAGCGATCGGCATCTTCGCCGCAGTACCTCTTGCCGCACTGGCGATTCCGGCCAGCGCCGACGCCAATGTCTCGTCTCCCGCCGATATCAGCCGTCCCGGACATCACGGTGACTGGGACCACCACGGCGAGTGGCGGCACCACCACGATCACCCCGGCGACTGGAACCAGAACTGGCCCGGCCTGCCGCCGCTGCCCGGCACCGGCTCCTTCTGACGCTCGACTCCGTGTTGACGCGGAGCTGATCCGAGGCTGATCGCCTAACACCCAAAACCCAGCGCCCCTGCCGAATTCGGGAAGGGGCGCTGTTTTGTGTGTGGACTCCTATTGCGAGCGACCGCAATTCGAGCAGAACGCCGTACCCGCCTGGATCTGATGTCCGCATCCGGTGCAGTGCACCCGCAAATCCAGTGCGGTGCCGCAGGATCCGCAGAAGCGCCCGCCGGTGGTGCTGGCCGCGCAGGTGGGGCAGGTGACCCGGGCCGGGACCGACATATCCTGGTTCTGGGTCCAGTTCTGCTGGTTGGCGGCGTCGCGGAACTGTGAACCGCGCGCTTCGGCCTGCGCCTGCGCCAGCTGATGTGCGGCCATGGGGGAGCAGCGCGTGCACTGGCCGACGTGATCGTTCCAGCAGATGCGCGCGCAGACCCATGAACCGCAGCCCGCGCAGGACCGGAAATCGTCCTTGACCAGGTCGACGGCCTTGGCGAACGCCTTGTCCTTGGTGGCCGAGGCCGAGCCGCCGCTCCAGGTGTTGGAGAAGTCGTCGGCGGCGTTGGAGACCTTGTAGATGGTCTTGGAGTAGTCGCCGAACAGATCTCGCAGCACGCGCAGCACACCGCGTCCGCGCGAGAGGTAGTTCTGCTCGAACGGCGACTTGTACGCGGTGTTGCAGCGATCGCAATGGAACTCCCACTGGAAGCCATTGTCATTGGAATTGTCGGAATACGAGCTGGTGAAGACGACCGGTGCGGTCATGGCGCGGTGATTCCTTTGCGGCTCAGCGGACTACGAACGGACGCGACCGGAGCCCCCCGGACCACGTGTCGTCAGGTTCTTATCGTATGACGTGCGAGGTCCGCAACAGGAGGGACGAATACGGACATCGCTTACGCCCCGAAAACCATGGCCCCGAGAAGCATCGTCCAGGTAAGTCGGGGGTCACGAATCGATAACGGGCCAATTTCGCTGCCGATGTGCCGGACAGGGACTTCGGGAGAGGCGGAATGGGTGTTTCGGACAAGGGTGTTTCGAGCGTGGACAGTCGCTGCCGCGGCGGCGATCACAGCGAGCCTGCTGCTCGTCGGGCAACCGGCCGTCGGGCAACCGGCACAGGCCGCGCCACAGCAGCGGTGCGAGGTGAGCAGCGGGCGCACCCAGCCGACCGCGAAACCGGAAGCGGTCGGGCTGGATCCGGCGGAGTTGCAGCGCGCCGTCGACTTCGCGGCGGACCCGACGCGATTCACCGTGCAGATCTTCCGGAACAACTGCCTCGTCGCGGGCGGGCCGAACAACAAGCGCGCGGGCGGTATGCCGTGGAACCTGTGGAGCAGCACCAAGAGCGTGGTGGCCATGGTCGCCGGTGCGGCCGTGGATGACGGGCTGCTTCGGATCAACAATCCGATCGACGCGTATCTGCCTGCCGGACTGGGTGATTCGGCGCACCGCGCCATCACCGTGCGCAGCCTGCTGACCGAGACCTCCGGGATGCAGGTCGCGGTGGCGTCCGAGGGTGTCACCGGGCTGGTGCAACTCGACCCGAATGTGGTGGCGCAGGCGCTCGCTATGCCCATCGTGCATCCGCAGGGTACGCAGTGGCAGTACAGCCAGCGGGCGGTGGATCTACTGGTGTACGTGGTGCAGCAGGCGGTGCGCGAGGACTTCCAGGCGTATGCGCAGCGGAAACTGTTCACGCCCTTGGGGATTGAGCGCGGTGACTATCACTGGGCGCGGGATCGCAGTCAGAACACGTACGGGTACGCGCATCTGGTGCTGCCGCCGGATGATTTCGCCAAGCTCGGTCTGCTGGTTGCCAATCATGGGAATTGGGCTGGGACGCAGGTGATTTCGGCCGAATACCTGCGTGAGGCCACGACCGGCACCGCCGCCAATGACTGCTACGGCTTCCTGTTCGTGGTGAACGGCCCCGACTGCGGCTCCATCTTCCCCGGTATGCCCGCCGACGCCGTGCAGATGTCGGGAATGATGCGGCAGGACAATACGATTGTGCCCAGTCTCGGGCTGCTGGTGAGCTGGACCGGCGTGACCGTGCCCGGTGGTTCGGTGAGCTTTCCGCACGATGTGCTGCGCGCGCTCACCTTTGCCTTCCGCGATCCGGTGCTCGCCGATCCCGGGCCGTATCAGGATCATCCGGATATCAGCCTGGCCGATCCGATGATCTCCAATCCGGCGGCCACCCTCGCCGCGCTGGGACTGGGGCCGATGGCCTATCCGGGCTGCGGGATGCTGTCGTGCCTGGACAAGCCGCTCGCGCCGCCGGTGTCGGATTGGCCGCCCGGCTGCTACATCGTCGGCTGCTTCGGGACCGATCCGGCGACTCCGGGGATCCGGTAGCGGCGAACAGCTGGAATGACTCGCCGGTCACAACAGACTCGCCAGGTACCCCCCGAGGGTATATGGTCGGGATATGGATCATGACGAGCATGCCGCGCACAAGGACGTGAACCACGCCGGGCACGAGGCGATGAACCACGCCGGAACTGCGGAAATGAGCCATGCCGAGCACGCGGGCATGGCTCATGCCGGGGCGGCGGGCATGGATCACTCGGGCATGGATCACGCCGCCATGGGACATGCCGGGCACGCGGGCATGTCCATGGATGACATGGCGCGCGATATGCGCAATCGATTCCTGGTCGCGCTGGTGTTCTCGCTGCTGGTCATGTTCTGGTCGCCGATGGCCAAGGACATGTTCGGCCTGGATCTGCCGACGCCGTTCGGGCTGCGGCAGGACATCTGGGCGCTCATCCTCAGCCTGCCGGTGATCTTCTACTCGTCGACCATCTTCTTCACCGGGGCGGTCGCCGCGCTCAAGGCGCGCACCCTCGACATGATGGTGCTCGTCGCCGTCGGTATCGGTGCGGGCTGGCTGTATTCGCTGGCCATCACCCTCACCGGTGGCGGCGAGGTGTTCTACGAGGCGTCCACCATGCTGGCCACCTTCGTACTGCTCGGCCACTGGTTCGAGATGCGGGCGCGCGGCGGGGCCAATGACGCCATTCGCGCCCTGCTCGACCTCGCGCCGCCGCAGGCCGTGGTGATCCGCGACGGCCGGGAAGTCGAAATCCCCACGGCCGAAGTGATTGTCGGAGATCTGCTGCTGGTGCGGCCCGGCGCGAAGATCGCCGTCGACGGTGAGGTCGTCGAGGGTGAGAGCGAGGTCGACGAGGCCATGGTCACCGGCGAAAGCCTGCCGGTGCACAAGGAACCCGGGTCGGCGGTCATCGGCGCGACCCTCAACAAGAACGGTGTGCTGCGGGTCCGAGCCACCAAGGTCGGGTCCGACACCGCCCTCGCGCAGATCGTGAATCTTGTTCAGGAAGCCCAGAATTCGAAGGCCCCCGGACAGAAACTGGCCGACCGCGCGGCATTCTGGCTGGTGCTGGTCGCATTGATCGGCGGCGCACTGACTTTGGGCGTATGGCTGCTCGCCGGGGCGACATTCGCCAAGGCCATGCTCTTCGCCATCACCGTCGTGGTCATCACCTGCCCCGACGCCCTCGGGCTGGCGACGCCGACCGCCATCATGGTCGGCACCGGACTGGGCGCGAAACGCGGTGTGCTGTTCAAGAACGCGATGGCGCTGGAGAGCGCGGCCCGCATTCAAACGGTCGTCATGGACAAGACCGGGACGCTCACCAAGGGCGAACCCGAGGTCACCGAGATCGTCACCGACGGGGTGATCAGCGCGGAGGAATTGATCCCGCTGCTGGCGGCCGTGGAACGCGAATCCGAACATCCGCTCGCCGAGGCGGTCGTGAACTATGCCGAGGGACACGGCGCGAATGGTGAACGCGCACAGGACTTCGAGAACGTTCCCGGCCACGGTGCGATCGCCACTGTGAACGGGCGTCGCGTCGTGGTGGGCAATCGTCGCCTGCTGGAGCGCGAAGGCATCGAGCTCGGCGAGCTGGCCGCCGCACGCGATCGCGTCGCGGGAGCAGGGCAGACTGCGGTACTCGCGGCCGTGGACGGGAAGGCCGCGGCGGTCATCGGTATCGCGGACGCGGTGCGCGAAACCTCTGCTCGCGCAGTGCAAGACCTGCACGATATGGGTGTCGAGGTGGTCATGCTGACCGGTGACAACCAGGCCACCGCGGAACGCATCGCAGCCGAACTCGGCATCGACACGGTGATCGCCGAAGTTCTGCCGGGTGACAAGTCCGACCGGATTGCCGAATTGCAGGCCACCGGAAAGAAAGTCGCCATGGTGGGGGACGGGGTGAATGACGCGCCCGCGCTTGCCCGGGCTGATCTCGGCATCGCGATCGGTGCTGGGACCGACGTGGCGATCGAGACCGCGGATTTGGTTCTGATGCGGTCTGATCCGCTCGATGTTCCTACCGCGCTTCGCATCGGTCGTGGAACGCTCCGGAAAATGCATCAGAACCTTGCCTGGGCGGTTGGTTACAACACCATCGCTCTTCCCATTGCCGCGGGCGTCTTCGAGCCTGCTTTCGGGTTCACGCTTCGGCCGGAGATCGCGGCGCTTTCCATGTCCGGGTCCAGTGTCATCGTGGCTTTGAATGCTCTATCGCTCAAGCGGTTGCGCCTTCCGGCGCAGCGATGATCGGAAGACAAGAGAAGAACAAAAGAATAAAGAACAAAAGATAAAAGACGCCTGGACAAGAAGAAAAGAAGGCCCGAAGGGCCTCGAGACACCGGCATGGAGCCGTACGGACTTGGCAAAAGCCGTGCGGGACATGCCTGTAGGACCGGCAGGAGGGCTCCTGACGGTGGAGGCAAGTGGTGGAAGCTATTGCCGGGCTGGGCAAGCCGGGCGAGGCAATACCCAGGGTCGCTGACGCATCCGCGTCGGCACACAGGCCCGAGAGGGGCGAGCAAGCAGTGGTGGCGCGGGCGGGGCGGTGGCCATCAACTCGTCCGGGTGATGAAGGTGGTTCACCTTCGGTGTCCGAGTCGGGTCGATGTGCGCGGGCGCAATCCACGCGGTGCGCCCCGCGAAGGCCGAATCCTTACCGAGCTTGATCGTTGTCCACCCCGTCGGGGTGTCGTTCACCAGAGCGTGGCAGTGATCGCAAGCCAGGGTGAGATTATCGATATCCGTGGGGCCGCCCTTGACGTACTCGGTGACGTGGTGCACGGCGGCCATGCTCGCGGGTGCGGTGCAGCCCGGGCGGGTGCAACCCCGCTCGGTGGCGATCAGCGCCATGCGCTGTGCCGGGTTGGCCAGGCGGGCTTCCCCGATGTGCAAGGGCATCGCGTTGCCGTCGGTGACGACAGAGAACGTCTTGCTCTTGCGCGCGGCCATTTCCAACGCGACCGCGACCGGCACGGTCCCACCGGTGGCGGTGGTCGCCACTCCGGCGGCGCGCTCCACATCGGCGATGGACATGGTCAGGATCGTGGTCACCGGGAGCCCACGGTGTGAGCCCAGGTGGGCGGGGTTGAAGTCGGGGTGCAGGAGCGCGAACAGCGCATCGTGCTGACGCTGCACGGTCGTGCGGGTATCCCGTGCGGCAGCGGCCTTCACGACCTCTGGATCGAGCTTGTCATCCACCACGAACGGGCTCTCGGGATCAGCCGGGTTGCACAGGCCGGGCCGGGCGAGCTTGGCCAAGACCGCATCCATCGCGGCGCGTGCTTCGGGAGTCAACACCACAGTCATGGTGGACATCAGGTCGAACCCTTGGGGGCTCAACCGCATACTGCGCATACGGGCACGGTCGGTGTCGTCGGTGAGGGTGCCATCGGGGTCGAGGTGTCCGAGGATCCGGTCACCGATCTTGGGGAGCTGGTTCGGGTTCAGCGCACGAGCATGCCGCGCGAGGTGCTCTTCGGCCAGCGCCCGGTCTTCCGCGGTGACCTTGTTGGGGAGTCGGTCCATGACCTGCCGGATAACCCGGACGTGGTCGAGGCCGATCGCGCCTTCTTCTTGTGCCAGTGCGGTGTTCGGCAGTATCGGTGCCGGGATGGAGATTTCGGCGTTGTCTCCGACGCGGGGCCAGATGGCTGCTTGTTCGGCGCAGTGCCAGCGGTTCAGCGCGTCCCCGTGTGAGATCCGCAGTGTCTGTTGCAGGAACAGTGCGACCGAGCCTGCTCCGGCGCGCTTGGGCAGTGACCGCGAGCAGGTCTGCACTACCAAATCGAGTTTCATCGCGTCGAGTTTGCGGGTGGCGGTTTCGATCTGCTGCATCAATTCGACAATGTCGTTGTCCGACACCGGAATAAGCGGCTGAGAGGTCAGGGTGTCGATCGCAGCGGAGAGCGCTGATGCACTCTCCGTGATTGCGATTGTCTCCCCTGAATTCATATCCCTATTCTACTCCCGCAAAACCGACCTAGAAAGTCGAATTACGTTGTGATATAAGGATATTCAGAATTCTTACCCTTTCATTTTCGGTCTGTGTGATGTCGAGATCGACGTTCTCACGGGCTCGAGGATCAGGAAGCGGTGCCGGTCTCAGGTGCGCAGTAGTGCGGCCTGTACCTGGCGCAGGCGGTCCACGTCGCCGCGGAATCCGGCTACGGCGTCGTTGTAGAGGAATGCCTCCCACAGTCGAACCAGCGCGTATGCCAAGGTGTTTCGCTCGATCGGGGGTTCGTAGCCCTGTGCCTGCGCCTTGTCGATGAGCTGTTCCACGATCGCCACCGCTGCCGGATGGACCACGCCGTCACTGCGGGTGATCAGGCGGAGTGCCGCAGTGGATTCGTTGTCGAAGTAGGTGCGCAGGGAGTCGTCCTCGACCAGCCAGTGGATGGTGTGGTCGAGGATCTCGTTCAGGCGCTGCCCGCCCTCGGCTCGGCAGCGTTTGTCGGCGTGCGCGACCATGCGTTCCAACTGCCGGGCGATGGCCGCGCCGAGCAGTCCGTCGCGGGATCCGAACCAGCGGTAGATGCTGGCCCGGCCCACCCCGAGTTGGGCGGCAATGGCATTCACGTCCAGGCGTTTTCCGGCCAGGAACATATCGATGGCGGCCCGGAGTACATCGTCTCGACTGGCCGATGCCGGCCGTCCCGGTGCTCGTGTCCCCTCCGCGCGCGTCACGCCGAAAGCATAGGTGTCAGATATGGCGACAGGGTGCGGGCGGTGACCGCGCGGCCCAGGCTGAGCGCTTCGCGCAGTAGCGCCGGATCGCGATTGGTGCGGCCGATGGCGGGTGCGGTGTGCGGCGGGCGGATCTGGAGTACGGCCGGATCGGTGGCGAAATCGGCCTCGTCGCGGTGGTGCTGCTGTACTCGGCCGAGCCACGGGTCGACGGTGCCGGGTGCGTGCCGGGCCAGGTAGCGCGCGACCACCCTGCTCTCCAGAGCCGAAGGCGCGCTCATGTTCTCGTCCTCGCGGCGGGTGCGCAGCACCAGCACCCGGGTCGCGCCCTGTGCCAGCGCGGTTCGGATGGGCACCGATTCGGAGATTCCGGCGTCCACGTAGCGGTGCGCGCCGATGCGGACCGGCCGCCCGGCCAGGATCGGCAGGCAGGTGGAGGCGCGCAGCGCGGCTTGCACCGAGGCGCTGTCTGTCAGTTCGGGGTGTAGGTCGACGGCCGCGCCGGTGTCGGCGTCGGTGGCGATCGGATGGAAGGTGACCGGATTGGCCAGGATCGCCGGGAAGTCCATCGGCACGATGCGCTCGTACACGGTGTGCACCAGATATTCGGTATCCACCACGCGTCCGCCGCGCAGCGCTCGCGCGGGGGAGATGACCCGGTTGATGACCTCGGGATGCCAGGCCCGTTCGGAATTGCGGGCGCGTCCGCACAGCAGCCAGGCCGCGTTCAGCGCGCCCGCCGACGCGCCGTAGACCGCGTCGAAGCAGTGCAGGACGCCCAGCTCCTCGATGGCCATGGCCATACCGTGCGAGAACGCGCCGCGTGAGGAGCCGCCCTCGATGACCAGGGCGAGTCGATGCCCATCGGTGCGTGCTCCGGGTGCGCTGTCCGCGCGGTGGCGGTGGGCGATGAGCTCTCCGACTCCGAGGGTCTGGTCCTGCTCCGGCATGGGTCCCCTTTCGTGGCCTCCCGAGTCTACGAGAGCTATTTGAGACATTGAATAGTCTGTGTATCATATCCGGCGCTACCCGAAGACATTGGAGGCCAAGCATGAAATTGGCGCTCACCGAGGACGAGCTCGCCTTTCGTGATGAACTGCGCGCGTTCTACCGGAGCGAAATCCCCGCCGACATTCGCAATCGCAACCGGCACGGACAGGAGCTGAGCCGGGACGATGTCGTCACCACCCAGCGCATCCTGAACGCGCACGGGCTGGCGGTGCCGAACTGGCCGGTCGAATGGGGCGGCCGGGACTGGACGCCCGTGCAGCGGCACCTCTGGCATGAGGAAATGCAGCTGGCCTCGGTACCGGAACCGCTCACCTTCAACGCGAATATGATCGGCCCGGTCATCGCGCAATTCGGCTCGCAACAGCTGAAGGAACGCTTCCTCGCGGCCACCGCCAACCTCGATATCTGGTGGTGCCAGGGCTTTTCCGAGCCCGAGGCGGGTTCGGACCTGGCCTCGCTGCGCACCACCGCGGTGCGCGACGGTGACTCCTACATCGTCAACGGCCAGAAGACCTGGACCACCCTGGCCCAGTTCGCCGACTGGATCTTCTGCCTGGTGCGCACCGATCCGGACGCGCCCAAGAAGCAGGCGGGCATCTCCATGCTGCTGTTCCCGCTGGACACCCCCGGCGTGACCGTACGGCCCATCGAGCTCATCGACGGTACCCACGAGGTCAACGAGGTCTTCCTGGAGAACGTCCGGGTGCCCGCGGAAAACCTTGTCGGACAGGAGAATCAGGGCTGGACCTACGCCAAATTCCTGCTCGGCAACGAACGCACCGGTATCGCCGCGGTCGGGCAGACCAAGGTGCGCCTGTGGCTGGCCAAGGAACAGGCCCGCGCCACCCGGCTCGGCGCGCACACCCTGCTCGACGATCCGGTCTTCGCCACCCGGCTGGCCGAACTCGAAAACGAGCTGCTGGCACTGGAATTGGTGCAGCTGCGGGTGGCCTCCGGCCCCTCGGACGGTAAGCCCAACCCGGTCTCCTCGATTCTCAAACTGCGCGGCACCGAACTACAGCAGGCCGTCACCGAACTGATGGTCGATATCGCCGGACCGGATTCGGTTGTGCGCGAAGGGGATACCCCTGACACCGCGCGCCGCAGCACCGCCACCTACCTGAACTATCGCAAGACATCGATCTACGGGGGATCGAACGAGGTGCAGCGCAATATCATCGCCTCGACGATCCTCGGATTGTGAGGCAGCGTAATGGATTTCGATCTGACCACCGAACAGGAAATGCTGCGCGACACCGTGCGTGACATCCTGGCCCGCGGCTACAGCCCGGAAGCCCGCACCCGGATCACCGATACCGAACTCGGCTGGGACCCGCAGCTCTGGCAGACCTTTGCCGAGGTCGGACTGCTCGGGCTCACCTTCGCCGAAGAGGACGGCGGTATGGGGGCCGGACCGCTGGAGGCCATGCTGGTGCTCACCGAGATCGGCCGCAAACTCGCCCCGGAACCACTGCTGGACTGCGCACTGCTGCCCGGCGGGCTGATCGCCGCCGTCGGCTCGGACGCACAGCGTAAAGGGTTGCTGCCCAAGGTCGCCGAGGGCGATCTGCGGCTCGCCTTCGCGCACGCCGAATCGGGTGTGCGCTGGCCGTCCGCCGAACTCACCACCCAGGCCGTCCAGCACGGTGACGGCTGGCAGATCACCGGTGTCAAACATCCGGTGGCGCACGGTGATTGCGCGGATCTGCTGATCGTCAGCGTCGCGCTCACCGACGGTGGCATGGGGCTGTTCCTGGTCGACCCCGCCGATCCGGGCGTGCGACGCACCACCTACCGCACCCATGACGGATTGCGCGGCGCGACAATCGAATTCGAGGGTGCGACCGCCGAACCCCTGGGTTCGGTGACCGATGTCTCCGATCCCATCGAGGCCGCGCTGGCCGGTGCGCAGGCCGCGCTCTGCGCCGAAGCGGTCGGCGCGATGGAGGAGTCGCTGCGGCTCACCGCCGAATATCTGAAGACCCGCAAGCAATTCGGCGTTCCGCTGCGCGCATTCCAGGCCCTCACCCAGCGTGCCGCCGATATGTACGTCTCGCTGGAACTGGCGCGCGGCATGAGCATGTACGCGTCCATGTCGCTGGCGGACGGCATCACCGATCCGGTGGTTGCCTCGCGTGCCAAATTGCGCGTTGGCCGCTCCGCGCGGCATATCGGGCAGGAGGCCATTCAGCTGCACGGCGGCATCGGTATGACGGCGGAGTATCCGGTCGGCCACTACACCGCCCGGCTCACCGCCATCGAGCACACCCTCGGTGACTCCAGCGATCACCTGCGCCGCCTCGGCGAGTACGTCGGCGACTACCAGATGGTCGAAATCTGACGATGTGACTGGCCGGTGTGGGTGCGGAACAGTGTGTGTCCGGATGCTTGCTGGACGATTGCTCGAGTCCTTACGGTGAAGGCGACGCAGTGATCGAACGAAAGCGAGGATGCCGCAATGAATTTCCCGATCATCAACCTCGGATCCGCCACCCTGGATTTGGCGAGCACCATCACGAGTGTGCTCGCCAATATCACCTACCTGTTGCAGTCCTGGGGTTCCATGTAATCGGACGCTCAGTCGGAGTCGTTGCCGGACAACAGGGTTCGTAGAGCACGCGTAATGGCGTGCGAGGCGGCGCGCTGGGAGAGCCCGCGCCGGTCGACCAGCTGGTGCCGATACGCCCAGCCCACCGTGGCCTCGATCAGATCGAGTAGTTCACGATCCTGCGTACCGTCCCGATTCAGCTCGGCAGCGAAGATCCGCGCCAGACCGGCGCGGATCTTGCCGTCGGTCAGCCGCATTCGCTCATCGATAGCGGTAATGGACGGCGACTCCAGCAGGCCGAGCAGGCGTGGGGTGCGCTGATGTGCGAAGACGATCGCGCTCTGTTCGACCACCGCCGCGATCCGCTCATCCAGCGGCAGGCTCGGATCGGGTGCGACCACCAGTGATTCCACCAGTTCGGACTGTGCGTCCACGGCCGCCACCCGGAGGTCCTCGCGACCCGGGAAATGCACGAAGATACTGCGTTCGGACACGCCCGCGCGGTCCGCGATGTCCTTGGTGGTCGGTGCGTAACTGCCGTCCTTGAGGGCCGCGAGCAGCGCCTCCACGATCGCCTTGCGGGTCTGCTCCGGATTGCGCCTGCGGCGGCGCTCCCCGCTCGGGTGGCGCTCGGTGGTGCCCTCGCTCATCTCTGCATCCGATCACATGGGCTTCCGTCGACCTACGCAGGGTCGGGGGAGCATTTCGGCCATTGCTATTGCAGTCTAACTGCAATAGTGGTTAGGGTGGCAGTGCGCGGCAAACGCTGAAGAAACCATAGAAGGCGTTCTCAATGCCGTGAACTAATCGTTATGGCGAAATTGGCGAACACATAGCTATCGGCTGCTTGGCTGGTTTGCGGTGCGCGCTAACGGAAGATCGAGGAGACGGCGTGGTCGACGGCAATCCGACAAAGGGCGCGGGTAATCAGGACAACGGCGCCGCCCGGGTATCCCGGCGCGGCATGCTCGGCGTCGGCGCGGCCGCACTGGCCGCGGTCGGCGTCGGCGGTGCCCTCACCGCGTGCGGCTCTTCGGACGAGGTGAATCCGTCCACCACCCAGACCGAGCCCACCGATGCCATCGCGGCGGCGAACAAGAAGGTCACCCAGACCATGCCGTTCGACGACACCACCGATTTCGCCGACGCGGACCACGGGTTCATCGAGGCGTTGCAGCCCGGCGTCATCAAGGACGACAAGGGCAAGGTGGTCTGGGATACCGACTCCTACGGCTTCCTGCAGGGCACCTGCCCGTCCTCGGCCAATCCGAGCCTGTGGCGGCAATCCCAGCTCACCGTCAAACAGGGTCTGTACGAGATCGCGCCCGGCTTCTACCAGGTACGCGGCCTGGATCTGTCGAATATGACGCTCATCGAGGGCGATACAGGCGTCATCGTGATCGACCCGCTCATCTCCAATGAGACCGCTGCCGCGGGGCTGGCGCTGTATCGCAAGCATCGCGGCGACAAGCCGGTGACCGGATTGATCTACACCCACGCGCACGTCGATCACTTCGGCGGTTCGCTCGGCGTCACCACCCGCGAGGATGTGGCCGCGGGCCGCTGTCCGGTGGTCGCGCCGTCCGGTTTGCTGGAACACGCTGTCGCGGAGAACATTTACGCGGGCACCGCCATGTCGCGCCGCGCCGCGTACATGTACGGCGCGGCGTTGCCGCGCGGGCCGAAAGGACAGATCGGCGCGGGCCTGGGGCAGACCACCTCGGTCGGCACCGTCAGCCTGATCGATCCGACCGTGAACATCACCGCGACCGGACAGCAGGAGACCATCGACGGTGTTCGCATGGTGTTCCAGATGACACCGGGCACCGAAGCGCCGTCGGAGATGAACTTCTACTTCCCCGACCGCCGCATCCTGTGCATGGCCGAGAACGCCACGCACACCCTGCACAACCTGCTCACCCTGCGCGGCGCGCTGGTGCGTGATCCGCACGTGTGGTCCAAGTACCTCACCGAATCCATCAATCTCTATGCGCGCCAGTCCGATATCGTCTTCTCCTCTCATCACTGGCCGATCTGGGGCACCGACAAGATCGTGGAATATCTTTCCGCGCAACGGGATCTGTACGGATACCTCAATGACCAGACCCTGCGAATGCTCAACACCGGCATGGTCGGCAGTGAGATCGCCGAGGCCATGCGGATGCCGCCCGCGATCGAGAAAGCCTGGTACTCACACGGTTACTACGGATCGGTCAGCCACAATGTGAAAGCCATCTATCAGCGGTACATGGGTTGGTTCGACGGCAATCCCGCGCACCTGTGGGAGCATCCGCCCGTCGACAACGCCAAGCGGCACGTCGATGCCATGGGCGGTGCGAACGAAGTGCTGAAGAAGGCCCAAAAGGCTTATGACGACGCCGATTTCCGCTGGGCCGTGCAGTTGCTCAACTACGCGATCTTCGCCGACGCGAACAACAAGAAGGCGAAAGACCTGCAGGCCAGCGCATTCGAACAGCTGGGCTACGGTTCGGAGAACGCCACCTGGCGCAACTTCTACCTCTCCGGGGCGTACGAACTGCGCAACGGGTCCTTCGGCACGCCCACCGCGGCCAATTCCAAGGGCCTGCTGGCGGCGCTCACCGTGGATCAGGCGTTCGACGCCATCTCGCTGTTCGTCAACGGCCCCAAAGCCTGGGACACCCACCTGGTCACCGACTGGAAGTTCAGCGATCAGCAGGACAAGGTGCATCGCGCCGAACTGCGCAACGGCGTGCTGGTGCACTACGACCGCTGGCCGGACGACGGTCTGCCCGCACCCGACGCGACCGTCACCCTCACCCGTGGCGGATTCATTCAGAACATGGTCGGTGGCGGCAATATGCAGGACGCGGTCGCCAAGGGCGACATCAAGATCGACGGCAATGCCGCCGCTCTCATTCAGATGAAGGGACTGTTCGACAAGCCGGATCCCGGCTTCGCCATCGTCACCCCATAGACCGGATTCGCGGCGCGTCCCCCCATCCGTGCCGCGAATCCCATTGCGGGGCCCTGCCGCCGACCGTCCGGCAGGGCCCCGTTTCCATCTCCGCCAAACCCGCTGGGGTCCAAGGAAAATCAGTGGATTGTCAAGTGTGAGGTTCCCTACCCTCGAATAGTGAACACCGCAACCCTGCTGGACCACCTCCGCACCCACAGCATGCCCCCGGCGCTGTCCCGCGCCGGTGTTCTGACCTGGGATGACGCGGAATTCCACCGCACCGCATACGATTCCGACCCCGAGACCTACGTGTTGCTGGCCCTGACCCCGGGCGTCCACGAGCACCAGCGCGCCCGCGTTCTGCTCCAGATGCTGTCGGCCGGCCGTGCCGGGATCGATCAGCACACCCGGGTGACCCTCGACAAGGCAACGCGCGCACTGCTTTTCGCACTCGCGCCGAACCACGTCATCACGGTCTTGCTGGCACTGCGGCAGCGCCGCGTCAACCATAAGCACGTCACCCGGGCCATCCTCACTTTCATCCTCGATCATCCGGACGCCGAACTCCTCATCGCCGCCCGCCGTCCCGCCCTGCGCGACTGCTTCGAGCACGCGCTCGGCAAGGCGACGGCGCGGGGGTGTGTGCGCGAGATCGCCGGTGGCTCGGAGTCGCATCGAAAGCTGCTGCGGTTCAGTGCAAATCCGGCCGTCGCGGTCGAACGGGTGCGCCAGCTGTACGCGCCCAGCACCCACGGCGTGCCCGTGCTGGCCGAACCCATCGCGCCATTGGAGCCGACGCGTCATCGCGAGCCGATCGTCACCGTGACCAATCGCGGCGATATCGCGGCCACCCTGGTGCACGCGTACCGAGGCGACGCGAGTCCCGAATTGCGTTCCGCCCTGGCCGGTTACGTATCGGCCGCGACGGACGGCCTCCCGCGTCTGGCCGCGAATGTGGCGCTGGTGCTGGACACCTCGGACTCCATGCGCGGCTACGGCGAGCGCGAATGGGCCCTGCTGTCCCAGGCCGAAGCGTTGCGCCTGGTCCTGGCCCGGCTCTGCGACAACCTCACCGTCATCGAGGCGGGCGCGGCCCAGACCGGTCCGACCGACCTGGCCACCGCCCTGCTCGACGCCCTTGCCGGACGACCCAGCCGAGCGGCCTTCGCGGACACGACTACACGGTCCGTCGAGTCGGGTACGTCCATGCCCTTGGTCGAATCGGTAACGGCCACACGGGCGGCGACCTCGGTTGCGGCACGGGACGCCGGGGCATTGGCGGCGGGTGGGCCGGATCTCGTGGTGATCGTGACCGACGGGTATGAGAATCGGCTGCCGGGGGATTTGGCTCGGGTGGTGGCGACGCTGCCCCGGGTCGGGGTGCGGACGCCGATCGTGCTGTGCCAGAGCACGTTCACGGGGCGGGACGAATTGTCGCTGCGGGATCCCGCGCCCGCGCTGCCGCATCAGCGGTGCTGGCATCAGGACGATTTCGCGGCGCTGCTGCCGTGGATGTTCGTGCGGTGCCCGGCCGGGAAGGACTGGGTTCTCGCCGCGGCCCGGGCGTTCCTGGACGGGCGGGAAGGAGTGAGGACATGAACCGACTCGATACGCTCGTACACGCGCCGGTCGATCTGAGCGGGTACCGGTTGGGTGCGCCGCAGCAGGCGGGGGCGCTCACCATGGTGCCGATCCACGGACCGGAGCGGCCCGGCATCGTGCCGCCGCGCTCGGGATTGAAGCTCAACCGCGTGGTGGGATATGGCAGTGTGGAGCTGCACAATGGCGCGCCCGCGGGCGTGGCCATCGTGCCGCTGCACATCGGATACATCCAGGAGGGTGCGCAGAATCACGCGCTGTGCTCGGCCGCGCTCATGGGTGCGGGGCAGACCCGGCTGTTCGACGATGCCTGCTGCGTGCAGGCCGCGCAGGGCGGCTACCTCGAGGCGCGCGATCAGTGGTTCTTCGTACTGCCGCTCGAATTGCGTGCCCGGGCACTGGAATTGCGCGGGAAGCCGGGCTATTCCAAGCTGTGGCAGGATATTTCGGCGGTGAACGCGCGCTACCGGCTGCCCGCGCGCGGACATCTGGAGCAGTTGCTCACGCGTAAGCGCGCGGTGCTGACCCAGTTCCGCAGTCGGCTGGAATTGCTGCCCGGTCAACTCGGCGCGCTGTTCTTCGTCGACGGCAGGTTCGCGGGCCTGGAGATCGCGCCCGATCCCCGGTACTTCGCCGAAATGTGGATGCCGCTGGTGTGTTTCGCGTACGGCGTCGCCGCCTGGCACGCCGAGCCTGAGCGCACCGAGGCCGAGCCGTTCGAGGTGGACAGCCTGGCCGCGCTGCGCGCCGAACTCACCCGCGCGCGTGAACGCCGGGCGGATGAGGTGCTGTCCTGGATGCCCGCACCCGCGCAGGTGCGGCTCACCGAGGAGGAGCGCTACCTGGACCTGCGCCTGCACACCGTGACCGGCGGCGGCCTCACCGGCCAGCTGGTCGTCGAGCACGACCGGCCGGTGTACGCCTCCCTGTTCGAGGCCTGATTTAAATGGATTGCGCCACAACCGAATACGAGATTGAATAGGTACTACGGGAACTGAGCCGGGCACGGCGGGAACCAGCTTCATTCCAGATGAAGAAAAAACTCGCCTGTTAAGCGAATAGCCGACCCGCCATCGCGCCGGCCGCCTGTCCCGTTCCTACCGGGCGATTCCCCGGCGCGGCCACACCGCGCTGGGGAATTTGCCGTACCGCGTCACTGAAGAGCAGATACTCCGCCGGTGGTACGCACACCTCGCGATAGGGCTGGCGCGGCTCCACCCGTCGTTGCGGCCCGGGTATCACCACCCCGTGCCGCAATTCCTCGCCCTCGGGTTCGTCCCCCGCCTCCTGCGCGCGCACCCAGCTGCGCATGGCATTGGACGCCAGGCTGGGCAGATATTCCACCGCCCGCTCCCACTCCAGACCCTGCACCTGCGTCGGGTCGCTGACCGCTGTGACGACGACGGCGTAGGCCGTATTGATGTCCGTCATGCGGATTCACCCCTGTTCTCGGTTCCGGCGCTGTCTCGCGCGTTGCGCGGGGAATGTTCAGGTTACTTTGAAAGATCTTGCACTACTGCGTGTTTCGCTGTACTCGCAGGTGGCCTGCGAGTGTGTAGGATTGTCGGCGCAATGCCGATCTGAAACACGACCGTCTCGAACGAAAGTGGGCAGGAGCATGGGCGATTCCTCGGTTACCGGCATCATCGCGGCGGATTCGAGCGATGTGCTCCCGGCCCTGCCGCTGGGAGTCTGGCGGCCGACCAAGGAAACCCTGCACCGCTACATTCAGATCGTCGGCAAAGTCGCACTGGCGAAAGGTATTCGCCGCAATCACTGGTGGCATATGACCTATCGCGTCAATGCGCGCGGCTGGACCACCCTGCCGCTCGGCAGCGCCACCGACGGCCCGGTATTCACCTGCGCCTTCGATTTCTTCGATCACGTGCTGCGCATTTCCAATGATCGCGGCAGCCAGGAGGAAATCCCGCTCGCCGAACAATCCGTCGCGGGCTTCTACGCCGAAACCATGCGCGGGTTGCGCGATCTCGGCGTCGAAGTGGAACTGCCCTTCCCGACCCCGTACGACCTGCCCGATCACGGCCGCCCCTTCGCCGAGGACGAGGAACACCACCACTACGACCCGGCCGCCGCCCAGCGCGCCTTCCGGGTCACCAGTCAGGTGGGCCGCATCCTCGAGGACTTCAGCGCGAGCTACTCCGGCAAGATCAGCCCGGTCCAACTGTTCTGGCACACCTTCGATCTCGCGGTGCAGCGCTTCTCCGACCGCAAGATCGACATGCCGGAGAACGTGGATCCGGTGACCCGCGAGGCATATTCGCGCGAGGAGATCAGCGCCGGGTTCTGGTTCGGCGACGATAAGGTCCCCGAGCCGACCTTCTACTCCTACACCGCACCCGAACCCGAAGGGCTGACCGAGCTTCCGCTGCGGCCGCCCGAAGCGCGCTGGGTGCCATCGGGATCCGCGCACGCCGCCTACTACTCCTATGACGCGGCCCGGCGCAGCGCCGATCCGGTCGGCGCCTCCCTCGATTTCCTGCACTCCGCCTACGCCGCGGGCTCGCGTCTCGCCGGCTGGGACGCACCCGCTCTGGCCTGCCCCGGAGGCATCACCGACCCGGTCCTGGGCAGCCTCTGGAAAGGCTGGCCGGAATAACCGAGTGCCTCCCGTCGTATGTCCCGTTTAGTGTGTTTGTAGGGACCGAGGGAGGATCACCATGGGTATACGCTTGGTGAGCGGGCCGCATGTGGAGCAAAGGGAGCAGCATGCGTGACGAGAATATGGCGGTGCGGACCACCGGTCTGACCGCGTATCGCGACACCGTTTTCACCGCCGGACCGACCACCCGGATACCACTCATGGGTGTGCTCGTGTTCGGCTCCCTGGTGCTGGTGTGGGCAGCCGAACGCTCCGCTCGCGAGGGCACCGACCACGGCTGGTTCGTGGCGGTCTCGATAGCCGGGCTCTTCATAGCCCGCGGCCTGCACCTGCGGCGGCCCATCACGCTCCCGCATCTCACGGCCGCGACCGTGGTGCTGGTGATCGCGAACTTCGCCTACCGAGCCGAGCACACCAGCATCGGATTCGTCTTCCTCGCGGCCAGCGGGCTGGTGCTGATGGCCCCGCTGGGCAGTAAACCGCAGCCCGAACAGCTACCCCGGGTGGCCGAACTGGTGCGCCGCACACAATTGGATCCGGTCGCGCCATTCGCGCTGCACTCGTCCAAGAGTTATTTCTTCAATGCCGATTCCTCGGCGGCCATCGCCTATCGGGCGCGGTTCGGTATCGCCGTGGTCGCGGGCGATCCGATCGGCGATAAGGCGCGCTTCGGCGAATTGGTCTCGGAATTCTCCGAATTCGCCGGCTCACACGGGTGGCGCGTCGCGGTGCTCGGCGCGAGCCCGGAACTCACCCAGCTGTGGCAGTTGCGCGCCTTCGAACATCGCGGGCTGCGCCAGGTCCCGATCGGGCGGGACGTGGTGGTCGAGGTCGGCGATTTCGACATGGTCGGCAGGCGGTTCCGGAATCTGCGGCAGGCGGTCAGCCGCACCCGCAATTTCGGCGTCACCACCGAGATCGTGCCCGAGGTCGCGCTCACCGAACCGCAGCGCGAGAACCTGCTGAGCATTGTCGACGACTGGGGGCACGGGCGGCAGACTCGCGGCTTCTCGATGATCCTGGACCATCTGCTGGACGGGCGGCATCCGGGCATGCTGATCGTGCTGGCCCGCGATGAGCACGGCGAGATCGCCGGATTCCAGCGCTACGGCGTCTCCGGCAACGGCCGGGAGCTGAGCCTGGATGTGCCGTGGCGGCGCAAGGACGCGCCCAACGGGCTGGACGAGCGCATGATCGTCGATCTGATCGACTACGCGAAGGCGCGCGACATCACCCGAATCTCGCTGGCATTCGCGGCTTTTCCGGAGATGTTCGCGGACAAGGAACGCGGCAGGCTCGGACAGCTGGCGTATACGGCTGTGCGACTGGGTGATCCGCTCATCCGGCTGGAATCGCTGTACCGGTTCCTGCGCAAGTTCAATTCGTTCTCGGATCAGCGATTCGTGCTGATCCGCTGGCGCGAGGTGCTCATCGCGGCGGCGGCACTGCTCACCCTGGAGTTCGTCCCGCACCGCCGCGAGTACTGAGAGCTGTTCTCAGGCCAGGAATTCCACCAGCGCGGCGGAGAAGCCCGGATCGGTGGTGGCGACCAGGTGATCACCCGGCACCACCGCCAGCTTCGCGTTCGGGAAGGCGGCCGCCAGCCGTTCGGGTTCGGCGGCGAACGGATCGGCGTCGCCCGCCAGCACCAGCGTGGGCACGGTGATATCGGCGACCGTCTTGACCGGGGCTTCGTTCAACCCGCCCGCCAGCGCGGCGATGGCCTCGCGGTCCGCGCCCAGCACATCGGCCAGCATGCGGAACATCTTGGCCCGCTCCACCGTGTCGGACCCGTCACCGCGCATGGCGGTGACGATGTCCTCGGCATTGATCACCCGCCAGTCGATACCGCCGCAATCCACCACGCCGGAGCCGATGCCGCCGACCGCCAGTTTGCGCACCCGCGCATCGGCCTGCGCGACCAGGATCGAGATGATTCCGCCCATCGAATAGCCCACCTGCGCAACCTCATCCAGTCCGAGGTGGTCGTAGAGCGCCCGCACGTCATCGGCCATGGCGTGCCAGGAGTATCGCGCCGGATCATGCGGCTTCTCCGAGCGCCCGTGCCCGCGCGCGTCCAGCGAGATCACGTGATGCCCGGCCGTGTGCAGCGCCGCCACCACGCCGACGCTCATCCAATTCGCATTGGTATCGGCGACGATGCCGTGCTGCAGCACGACCGGCATGCCCTCGCCCTCCCACACGCGGTAGTTGAGCTCGAGACCATCCCAGCTGGTGAACTTCGCCATGCGGCCGATGCTAGTGGCGAAAGCCGTTGTCCGGGGCGGGGTCAGGAGATGCGGGCCATGACGGCGCGGGGGAGCAGCGGCATGACCGCGCCGAACACCCGCCACGGCCACTGCGGCACCGAGGCGCGCACGGTCTCGTGTTCGATGGCGGCGACCATGGCCGCGACGCCCTTGTCCAGCGGGGTGAGCAGGGTGGTGTCACCGGCGCGACCGGACATATCGGTGGCGATATAGCCCGGCTGCACCGTGGTGACCTTGATCGGGGTGCCGCGCAATTCGATGGCCAGGCCCTCGCCGAGCGCGGTGAGTCCGGCCTTGCTGGCCGCGTAGGCCGCCTTCTTACCGGGCAGTCCGCGCACCGCGCTCATGGACGAGATGAGCACCAGATGCCCGGCTTTCCGCTCCCGGAAGATGCTCATGGCCGCCTCGGTCTGCGCCAGCGCGCTCACGAAATTGGTGGTGGCCGTGGCGATATTGGCATCCGCGCGCCCGGTGCCGATTCGCGCGCCTTTGCCGAGCCCGGCATTGACGATCACCCGGTCCAGCCCGCCCAATTCCGCGCGCAGGTCCTCGAAGACCTTGGGTACGGCCGCGTGATCATCGACATCGAGCCCGCGCACGGCCACCGTGATACCCGGGTGGGCGGCCAGGAGTTCGGTGCGCAGCGCCTCCAGATTCTCGGTGCGCCGGGCGCAGAGCGCGAGATCGCGTCCGCGCCGGGCGAATTCGCGAGCCATACCCGCGCCGAGCCCGGAGCTCGCACCGGTGATGAGAATCTTCTGCCGCGTCATATCGGACACCCTAGCCGTACCCGTGTTACTGACAATTGTCAGTGAACGCCGAAATGTCAGCCGCCGAAGGAGCCCGTCGGAACGTCCGGCACCAGTCGCCAGGTGCCGCAGCTCTCGCTGCTGAAGGCCACGTCGGTCGCCTTGATGACAATCCGCAGCGGATGCTGGCGGGTGAAATCGCTGGCGATGATGTAGAAGTTCGGGTCGCTGTAATCGGCGGGCGTCTGAACGTGCCAGAGCCGCCGCCAGAAGCAGCCGGTGGCATTGTCGGGGGTGCCGTCCGAGACGTACGTGCCCGGTTTGATATCGACATTCACCAGGTAGAGGCCGTCGCCCGGGATCTCGGTCGCCGGATCGGCGGCGGCGATGGCCGCGGTGGTGGTCAGCAGTGCGGAAGCGAGGGCTCCCGCGATCATCAGCGCGCCTGTACGCACAGTGTTCCTCCCTTGAAATCTCTGTGAGCCGGGCGGCCTCGCTTCCGCCCGGTGTGGAGATCCCCGCATCTCCCGGGGAGGTTTATCAGAAATCGACCGTCCATTTCGGTTGTTCCGTGTAATTGATTGCGTACAAACCGGTTTCGATTCGGAAATCACGGGCAAAACTGTTAACACCGAAATAGGTAGTAATCACCGATTCTCTTCTTGTCGCCGCTCGCGATATTCAGGGCATGAGACGACTCCAACCCCTCCCCGACGCGAGTTCGCCCGGCCCCTCCACCTGCGCCGAAGAATGCGCCCGGCTCTGCACCCACGACGGACTCTCCGCCGTCCTCCGCGCCGACAAGGCACTGCTGCACTGGCGAGCCATGCGCCGCCTCGGTGATACCGGTCTGGCCGAGCACGCGGTTCAGGAAACCCTGCTGCGCGGCTGGAAAGCCTGCGCCAGCTATGACCCGAGCCGGGGCAGCGTGCGCACCTGGCTGCTCACCATCGAGCGCAATATCCTCACCGATATCGCCCGCATGCGCTCGGCCCGGCCCGGCGACGCGCACTGGGACGAGATCGGCGATGTCGCCGAGGGCCATTGCGCCCGGCCCGATTTCACCGACGGGCTCGCCGACGGACTGCTGGTCGACGAACTGCTCGCACATCTGCCCGGACCGCAGCGCGATGCGGTCGTCCAGGTGATCCTGCGGGATCGCGCGTATCAAGACGTCGCCGCCGACCTCGGAGTTCCGGTCGGCACCGTGAAAACCCGCGTGCACTACGCACTGCGCTCGCTGCGGCGTCTTCCGCTCAGCGCCTGACAACGGAGAACAGTCATGAAACGGGCGGGCCCCCTCCTCACCCTCGCCGCCGCCGCTCTGCTCGGCGGTGGACTGCTGATCACCGATATCGTCACCGACCCCACCGATGACACCGCGGATCGTGCCGCGGTCACCACATCCGCCGGAGCAGCCACCACTTCCGCCGGGGCAGGGCCGAGCGCCGCCCCCTCGAGCGCCGCGAACGTTCCCGCCGCTCCCTCGGCCACCTCCGCCTTCCCGGCTCAGGCCGACTATGTCGCGGTGATCCCCGCCCAGCCCCGCTCGATCACCCTGTCCATCACCGTCACCGGCAAACAGGCCGTGGCATACGCCTGCGATGGCGCATCGGTCGAGAGCTGGTTGCGCGGTGCGGCCGACGCCGGTCGAATGTCCCTGAGCGGCAAGGACTCCGAACTACAGGCCACCCTGAAGGACAATGTCCTGACCGGCACGCTGACCCTGGCCAACCGCGCCATGGATTTCACCGCACCCCTGGTGCAGGCCCCGGCCGGTATCTACTACGCCCGCTCGAACGGCGCGCGCGACAGCTGGATAGTCCGCCCCGACGGCAGCGTCACCGGCGTCCGCCGCCAAGCCGACGGAACCACCACCCCCGCACCGACTCTCGCCCCGGACGCACGAAAGGTGCACGGCGATGACACCGACTTCTGACCCCCGCGACCCCAACACCCAGCGCTCGATACCGACGGTGATCCGAGGCGCTGTCCAACCTCCACGGGGTGCCCGACCCCCGTCCGCAGATGGCGTCCAGCCCGCGCGCGATGACTTGTCACAGCCGGTGGCCGGTGCCCCTTCCCAGTCCGTGTCAGGCGACTCGATGCCGTTGTCCGCCGGTGCGTCTCCCCAGCGCACCGCACTCACGATCGCGCTGATAGTGATTGCCGGGGCGGCGGTGTCGGTGCTGTTGGGTGTGTACGGATCCACCCATCCCGCACGCGGTTACGCGGTGAGCCTGGCGGGATTCTCCAGTCCGGGGGCGGTGAAGGCGTGGCTCGCCACGGTCGTGGTGTTGCTCGCGGTCGGGCAGGACATCAGCGCGCTGGCCATGTACGGGGTGCTGCCCAGGATTCGCGGCGGGCGCTGGGCCTCGGTATGGCATGTGTGGTCCGGGCGGCTGGCGGTGCTGGTGAGCATTCCCGTTGCGGCGCACTGCCTGTACGCCTTCGGGTTCGAGGCCACCGACCGCCGGGTGCTGCTGCATTCGCTGCTGGGCTGCGCCGTCTACGGCGTCTTCGTCGCGAAGATGCTGCTGCTGACTCGAAAAGGCTTGCCCCGCTGGGTGATTCCGGTCATGGGCGGGGTGCTGTTCACCGGTTTCGTGGCGCTCTGGTTCACCTCGGCGGTCTGGTATTTCCGCACCCAGGGGTTTGCCCCGTGATTTCCGGTCCCGGCCGAGTGAACCCGTCACCCCCGTAAACACGTCCACAAGGTGTGGCCGTCAGCCCACGGCCGCCACAAGCGAGGAGTAATCATGACCGACCAGATTTCGGCCCCGGACATATTCCGGATGGATCGCCGCACCGCGCTCGCCGCCACCGGCATCGCCGCCACCGCCCTGACCGCCGTCGCGTGCAGTAGCTACGGCAATACCGAGAAGGCCGCCGCCTCGACCAACGGCGCTCAGGACAAGCGTCAGGACGGCAGCACCGAGCTCGCCAAAACCTCCGAGGTGCCCGTCGGCGGCGGTGTCATCAAGGGCGACACCGTCATCACCCAGGCCACCGCGGGTGCCTTCGCGGGGTTCTCGTCCACCTGTACGCATCTGGGCTGCAAGGTCAGTGAGGTGAGTGACGGCGTTATCAAATGCCCATGTCACGGCAGCAAATTCAATCTCGACGGCAGCGTCGCGGGCGGTCCCGCGCCACGTGCGCTCGATACCCGCGCGGTACGGGTCGAGGGCGATTCCATCGTGTCGGCCTGATCGATAGCTGAAATACCGCACTCGAGCGGCGGGATCAAGCGTCCAATAGCCCTGACCACTAGTAACAGTTCGATCACGAGGCTTGCCAGAAGGTAACTGGTGTTGCGAAAGTGAACCGCTGGGTTTGGTGTTACTAGTGGGAAGGGAGGGGCGCCTCGATCCCGGGAGCGCCGCCAGCTTATGAAGCCGAATATGGTCAAGGCCGGTATCTTCACCGCCGTGACGGCCGCGGCATTCTCGACGGTCTCCGGGCTGATCCCGGGCATCGTCCTAGCTTCGCCCGTTTTGCCGGAACTGCCGCAAAGGCTCGCCGGTAAGACGATCTTCCTCGACCCCGGTCATCAGGGTCCCAATCACAGTCAGGACGTCGCCAAACAGGTCGACGACGGTCGCGGCGGCACCAAGGCCTGCCAGACCACCGGCATGACCAGCCTGCACGGCGTCCCCGAACACACCATCAACTGGGATGTGGCGCAATTGGTGCGCACCTCCCTCGAAGGTCTCGGCGCGCGGGTCGTGATGAGCCGCCCCGATGACACCGGCTGGGGCGGCTGCGTCGACGAACGCGCCCGCGCCGCCAATCAATCCGGCGCCGATATCGCGGTGAGCATTCACGCCGACAGCGCGCCCGCCGATGCCCGCGGCTTCCACCTCATCGTGCCGCAGCTGCCGATTCCGGACGCCAAGGCCAACGAGGTGCAGTCCGTCGCCGGACTGGCCGCCAGTAAAGCCATGCGCGACGCCTACATTCAGGCCGGATTCCCGGCCGCGGCCTACAACGGCGCGGTCGAGGGTCTGCAACCGCGCTCCGATATCGCCGGACCGGCCCTGACCCAGGTGCCCGACGTCTTCCTCGAAATGGGCAATGGCGCCAATGCCGAGGATGCCGCGCTGCTGGAGTCGCAGGAGGGCCAGCTGCGGCACGCGGTCACCATCACCACCGGTGTGGTGTCGTATCTGCTCGGCATGCCGGTCCCGCCGCCGAGCGCCGATCAGGTGGTCGGGCCCGCGAACGTACCGCCCGCGCAGCCCGCACAGCATCAGCTTCCGGCAGCGCCGGGTACCGAACCGCAGACCGAACCCGGCGGGACTCAGGCTGAGCCGCAAGCGGTTCCGCAGGGCGGACCGGGAGCCAATTCGCCGCAGGGTGGCGCGCAATCGCCGGGTGCCATGCCCGGTGGGCTGCCCGAACCGAGCGGTCCGGCCGCCGGTGGTCCCGAACCGGTTGCACCGCAGGGTGTTCCGGCCGCACCGCAGGTCGCTCCGCAGGGTGCCGCGCCCGCCGAGGTGGCACCGGGTACCGCGCCCGCTCCGCAGGCCGCGCCCGCGCCGGACGCCAAGCCCGCACCGGGTGGGGTCCAGCCCGCACCGCAGGCTCCGGGCGCCGCACCGCAACCGCAGTCCCAGGGTGGCGCGGTGGATCCCAAAACGCAGCCGGGTACGCCCGCGCCGCAGGGATTCTCGCCGGAACTGCTGTTCCCGCAACTGAGCGATCTGCTCAAGCCGCAGGTGGCGCAGCCGGGTCAGTCGAAACCGGCCGCTCCCGCTCCCGGTGTGGCACAGCCGAATTCGGTGGTGCCCAATCAGCAGCCCGCGGCCGACAGCCGGGTGCTGCCCGCCACGATTCCGGGTGCGAGCGAACTGCCCAGGGCCAATGTGATGACCGGCGTGCAGCCGGTCGCGGCTCCGATCGCGCCCAAGGCGCCACCGGCCGCCGCACCGCAACCCCCGAGTGCGGGAACGCAAACCAGCCCCGGCATTCGGACCAGCCCCGGTACGCTGCCGAACCCCGGCACGCCGGGTACGCAGTCGCCGTCGACCGATCGCAGCTCCAAGACCGGTGAACTGTTCGACACCGAGTCGATGAGCGGACTGGTGCAGTCGGTCATCAAGCTGGTGGGACCGCTGGCCAAGATGCTGATGGGTCAGAACGGCGTCGCCTCGGACCTGATCAACCTGGCGTACAGCATGGTGTCGGCGCTGAGCTCGACGATTCTGTCGGCTCCGGCCAAGTAACCGCACAGCGCGAGCGCCCCCGCATCGAATCATTCGGTGCGGGGGCGTTTTTCGTCGTCCCGGCGCACTTGCGGTCCGACCGGTATCGGCTGTCGCGTGTGTTGTGAAATGTCCAGGTCGAGCAAACTTCTCGCGACCGTCATTGCCCCCGGGCGTGTTTCGCACCCCGGCGCTGGCTGGCGCGGTTGCGCTCACGGATAGGTGCAGTTGCGGACAACCGCGTGTCCGGTGGTTGGCAAGCATCCGGCGCAGGAGTTGCATGAATCCCGGGTCGGGTCAGGACGGCTGAGAACGACTCGTCGATCGAGGTGGATGAGATGGCGTTCGGTGTGGGCTTGAGTATCGGCACGGTCAATACGGTGTGCGTCACGGCCGCCGATCGCTCGGTTCGGCGGGGGAGCACGCCGTTCGCGGCCCGCCGCGGCGCACCGCCGCCGACCACCTGGCGCACCACCCTCACCTTCGACAGTTCCGGGCTGGCACGGGTGGGCCGTATTCCGCGGCACGGCCGGGTCATCACCGAATTCGCCGATCTGACCCAGCGCGGGGCCTCGGTCGCGCGGGTCGGTCACCGAGCGCTCTCCGCCGCGGATCTCGTCGCCACCGTGGCCGACAGCGTGCTCGAGGAGGTGCTGGGGAAGGCTCCGGCCGGGCAGCAGGGGAGCGGGGATACCGGAATCACCGTGACCCATCCGGCCGGGTACTCCGCGAATCTGGTGGCCGACCTGCGTTCCGCGCTCGACGGGATCGGGCTCACGAATGTGCGCCTGCTGCCCGAACCGGTGGCCGCGGCGGCCTGGCTGGCGGCGCAGCGCGGTCCGCTCATGCCCGGCCTGGCCCTGGTGTACGACCTGGGCGGCTCCGGTCTGGATGTGACGCTGGTGCGGGTGGGCGCGGGCGCGCCGAGCAATCCGATCGTCGGATTGCCTTTGCATTCGGCCGATTTCGGCGGCCGGGCATTCGGCGGCATGGTCGCGGGGCGCTTGCGGCGCAGTCCGGACGCGCCCGTCATCTCCCGGGTGAGTTCGGACAGCGATACCGGTGAACTGCGCGCCGAACACGTGCTGGCCTCGATGAAACTGGTGTACCGCTGCCTGCGTATCGCCGATGTCACCATGGCCGACGTGGATCGGGTGCTGGTGGTCGGCGGTGCGGCCCGGCCGCCCGAGGTCGCCGATGTACTGGCCGAACAGCTGGCCCGCCCGGTGACGGTCGCTCCCGATCCGGAGCGCACCATCGCCGACGGCGCGGCCATCGCGGCCAAGGAGTCGGTACTCGCGCAGGATTCCGGGGGTCATCGGCATCATGTGCTAGCTGATCTCTTCCGGCGTGTCACCAGGGTGGCCGCACTCTAGATCCGCCGGTTACCGGGCAGTTTGCCCTTGATCATGGGACGTTTCGGGTCAACACGTGCAAGCATCTTGCTAGCACGTGTTGACGCTGCTCCAGTTTGGTGTAACCATGGGATACACATAAATCACCGACTGGAGGGTGACGACGATGTCTCCGACCACGACCCACGTCGACGACCCCGTGGTTGCCGAAGCTATCGAATACGCGCAGAAGCTGCTGCTGCTTTCCGAAGGCTCGGTCAACCGCAGCTTCGATCCGTTCGAGGACATCGACTGGGAAAACCCGGACTTCGACGCGAACACCAAGCCCGAGCGCTGGATTCTGCCCGCCTCGGCAGACCCGATCGGCCGCCACCCCTGGTACCTCGCCCTCAGCGAGGAGCAGCAGATCGCCGTCGGCAAGTATCGCCAGGCCAATGTCGCCAAGGTCGGCCTGCAGTTCGAGTCGATTCTGATCAGCGGCATGGTGAACCACACCTTCGGCCTCGCCAACGGTGACCCGGAATTCCGGTACTGCACCCATGAGATGTCCGAAGAGCTGAACCACACCCAGATGTTCCAGGAGATGGTCAACCGCATCGGCCTGGACGTACCCGGTATGGGCCCGCTGGTGCGGCAGTTCCGCCAGGTGGCCGTCCCGGTGGCGGTGCTGTTCCCCAACCTGTTCTTCATGGCCGTGCTCGCCGGCGAGGAGCCGATCGACCACATCCAGAAGCAGATCCTGCGCTCCGGCGAGGATGTGCACCCGATCATGCGCGGCGTCATGGCGATTCACGTCGCCGAGGAAGCGCGGCACATCTCGTTCGCGCACGAATTCCTCAAGCGCCATGTGCCGGAAGCGAATCCGGCCAGCAAGCTGGTGCTCTCGATCGCCATGCCGATCGTCATGTTCATCCTGGGCCGTTCCATCGTGACCCCGCCCAAGGCGTTCTTCGACGAGTTCAACGTGCCCGACAAGGTGCGCAAGGAGCTGTTCTACGGCTCCGAGGATTCCAAGCAGGCGTTCAGCGATTACTTCATCGATGTGCGCGCGCTCGCCAAGGAGATCGGTCTGATGAACCCGATTTCCAAGCGGGTCTGGAAGATGTTCGGAATCGCCGGCGCGGCCTCCCGTTACCGCTCGGAGCCCATCCGCTCCGGCAAGGCCGCCTGAGACAAGGGACGTACAGTGCCGTACGTAGTCACCCAATCCTGTTGCAGCGACGCCTCCTGCGTCTACGCCTGCCCGGTCAACTGCATCCATCCCACGCCTGACGAACCGGATTTCCGGACGGCGGAGATGCTGTACGTGGACCCGCAGGCGTGCGTGGACTGCGGCGCGTGCGCGACCGCCTGCCCGGTGGACGCCATTGTCTCGACGAAGAAGCTGACCGATGAGCAGCTGCCCTTCATCGAGATCAATGCAGACTTCTATCGCCAGGAGCGGCCGCGGCCGCTGCTGGCCCGGCCGATCGAGGCCGCGGAGGTCAAGCCGGGACGCGAGCCGTTGCGGGTGGCGATCGTCGGCTCCGGTCCCTCGGCCATGTACGCGGCCGATGAACTGCTGACCCAGCCCGGTGTCTCGGTGACGGTGTTCGACCGGCTGGCCACGCCGTACGGTCTGGCCCGCTTCGGCGTCGCGCCCGATCACACCAAGACCCGGCAGGTCGGTGAGCTGTTCGACGTCATCTCCGCACAGGAAGGGTTCGGCTCGTACCTGAATGTGAATGTCGGAGAACATGTTTCGCATGAGGAGCTGCTGGCGCACCACCACGCGGTGATCTACGCGGTGGGCGCATCCAGTGATCGCAAGCTCGGGATTCCGGGGGAGGGGCTGCCGGGCAGCGTCTCCGCGACCGAGTTCGTGGCCTGGTACAACGGGCATCCCGATCACGCGGGCCGCTTCTTCGATCTGTCGCAAAAGCGTGCGGTGATCGTCGGCAACGGCAATGTGGCGCTGGACGTCGCGCGCATTCTGACCACCGATCCGGAACTGCTGGCGGGCACCGATATCGCGCCGCGGGCGCTGACGGCGTTGCGGCGCAGCAAGATCGAGGAAGTGGTCGTGCTCGGGCGGCGCGGTCCGGCCGAATCCGCTTTCACCGTGCCGGAATTCGTGGGACTGCTCGGCGCGGATGTGGACATCGTGGTCGAGGGCGAGATTCCCGAGACGCCCGCCGACGCCTCGCAGAAGGTCGAGCAGAAGCTGAAGTTGTTGCGCGGCTTGGTCGATCGGCCGGTGGGCGGGCGCAAGCGGATCACCTTCCGGTATCTGTCCGCGCCGACCGCGTTCGAGGGCGTGGACCGGGTGACCGGCGTCGCGGTGGTGCGCAATGAACTGGTGGCCGGTGACGACGGCGTGCTGCGGGCCGAGGCCACCACGGACACCGAGGTTTTGGCGACCGGTCTGGTGCTCACCTCGGTGGGTTACCGGGGCGTTCCGCTCGCGGGGCTGCCGTTCGACGAGCGGGCGGGCGTGATCCCGAACCTCGACGGGCGGGTGCTGGAGAGCGCCGGTGGGAACGTGGTGCCGGGGTCCTATGTGACCGGCTGGATCAAGCGCGGGCCGACCGGGTTCATCGGTACCAATAAGTCGTGCGCGCAGGAGACGGTGCGGCAGCTGGTGGATGACTTCAATGCGGGGCGGCTGGCTCAACCCGGCCGGGGCGCAGGAGAATTCGACCGACTGGTCGGTTCACGTCAACCGCATGCGATTCGCGGTGGCGCGGTGAACCGTCCGGTGCGGCGGCGACTGCCGCTGCTGGTGCGCAGTCGCTAGTTTCGCTGTACTTCGGACCGCCTCATACGACCCTGTCGTGTGAGGCGGTCTGTTTTGTGTACGGATTGTGTTGTGTGAGTTGTAATGCTGCGTTTGCCCAGGACGACATCTCGGGTAGTAGAGACGAAACGACGTCGAATCGCGGCCGGTGCGCCTGCGCGAGTGGGGAACTCGGGCACAGCAACCGACCAGTGATCGGCAATTCACGCGCGCAAACTGACGCTGCGGTTTTCTTTTCCGGACACTAATCGCCTACCGGTCGGTATGAATTCAGCGTTCGCTGTGTCGTTGCCACACGACGACCCTTTTTCAACTCTCTTGGTGTCCAGTTCGATTCGATCTTGAAGCTACATCTGTCTGACCAGTAGATTCGCCAACTTCGCTACTGGACGCGAAATCTTTTCTCCTGATTCGATATTCACATCCGGCATGTGCCAGCTAACCTGAACGCGCTGTTTGGAAAACGACCGCGTCCACATGGTTGGTACGCCTGTGAGGCCGTGGTCACGGTGCGTTGACGGGATAGCAATGACTGTTGGCTTTGGCATGAGCATCGGCACAGTGAACTCCGTATGGGCGACCGCCGCCGGTGAACGTAACCGGCCCGCCGTACGGGTTCGCCGGACAGCCGTCACCTTCGACAGCGCGGGCGGGCCACGCATCGGCGGCATTCCTCGATTCGCCCCGGTGGTCACCGATTTCGCCGATCTGACCACCGATCCGGATCCGGTCGTCATCAACGGGCGCATCTGGTCGCCGGCCGATCTGGTGGCAGCGGTGGTGAACGGGCTGATCGAAACCAATGCACCCGAAGCGCCCGCGGTGACCACCTATCCGGCCAGCTACACCGAGAAGCATGTGACCCGGCTGCGGCGCGCGCTGGACTGGTCCGGTGCGGCGGATGTGGCGCTCATGCCGGAACCGGTCGCGGCGGTGGAATGGCTCGACTCCGAATACGGAATCTCCAGTGCCGGAATAACTCTCGTCTACGACCTGGGCGGCAACTGTCTCGACGTGGCCGTGGTGCGCACCGAGGCCGACCGCGAGGAACGCGGCATTCTCGGTGTCGCCGAACGCTCCACCGAATTCGGCGGACGGCCGCTCGGCGCGCTGCTCGCCCGCTACGCCCGCAGCATCGCGCCCGGCGAACATCAGCCGGTCTCGGCCGTGGTGCCCGCCGCCGATACGAATAGATTGCGCAGCTGGCACATTCGCAACTCACTACGGGTGGTGCGCTCCTGTGTGCACGGCACCGGGCTCACCATGGACGATATCGACCGTGTACTGCTGATCGGCGGCGCGGCCCGGCCCATCGAAGTGGCTCGGGTGCTCGGCGATCTGGGCCGCCCCGTCATCATGTCTCCCGATCCGGCGCATACCGTCGCGGTCGGCGCGGCCCTGGCCGCATTCCGCTCCGCCGACACCGGCTCGGCCATCGGCCGCTACGCCCCGCGCGCTGCCGTATTCTCCGGCGCCGCAGTGGCTTCCGCGCTGGCCATGTCCGCCGCCACCGTCCTGGGCGGCACCGTCGCCGGGACCACTGGCCTGCAAGCCCTGCCCGGACCCACCGATTCCGGCACCCGCGGCGCGGCCGATGTCCTGCTCCTGGAAGACGCCACCGCCGCCCCCGGCGCACCCAACCGGGTGCACATGGTGACCACCGCCGCGGCGATCAGCAATTACGCCCCGGCCGCGGCGACGGTCACGCCCGCCTGGTCCGGCGGCCGCCCGGTCGACACCCGTCCCGGATCGCACTGCGAAAGCCGCAGCGCCGCAAACTCTCTCACCTACGCCAATCCGGCGCAGTTCACCAACCCGCTGCCATTCCTGGCGGCGCAATCGCTGACCTCGCCCTTCGGGCTGGGGCAGATCCCCTCGATCAGCATGCCCCGCACGCTGCCCGGAGCGCCCGGCGCCGCGCCCGGAACAGCGCCCGGCGCAACAACTCCCGGCTCTCCCGGCACCCCGGGTGCACCCGCGACCCCCGGCTCGACGACCGGAGACCCCGCGAGCACCCCCGGTACCGCACCGGGCGGAACCGCGCCCGGCGGCACAACTCCGGGCAGCACGACCCCCGGCGGCACGACTCCGGGCGGAACCACCCCGGGTAGCGAAACCCCCGGCGGCGGAACCTCTCCCGGCGAGAACGCGGGCGGCGGCAATGGCGGCCAAACCACCCCGGGCGGCTCCACCACGGGCCCCGGCGGCGAGACCACCCCCGGCGGATCGACCACGGGTCCGGGCGGAGAAACCACCCCGGGCGGCAGCACCACCGGCGACCCCGCCGGTAGCGGATCAACCCCCGGCGGCACCACGGGCGGCGGAACGACAAGCCCCGGCGGCACCGCGGGCACCGGCGGAACACCCGGTGGCGGAACAACTTCCGGCGGCGGTGACACCTCGGGCGGTGGTGCCGGTGCGGGTACGGGTGGCGCCGGGGCCGGTGCCGGAACCGGCGGCTCGGGAGCCGGAGCAGGCGCTGGAACCGGTGGCGGGGCCGGAGCCGGTGGCGCAGGTGGCGGCGCAGGCGGAGCGGGAGCCGGTGGCGGCGCCGGAGCAGGCGGCGGTGGCGGTGCTGGTGCCGGTGGCGGAGCTGGTGCCGGTGGTGCCGGAGCTGGCGGCGGTGCTGGTGCCGGTGGCGGAGCTGGTGCCGGTGGTGCCGGAGCTGGCGGCGGTGCTGGCGCTGGAGCCGGTGGTGGTGCGGGCGCTGGCGGCGGTGCGGGTGCCGGAGCTGGTGGTGGTGCTGGTGCCGGTGGCGGCGCTGGTGCCGGAGCCGCTGGTGGCGGCGCGAGTAGCGCAGGCGCAGGAGCCGGTTCCAGATCCGGTGCCGGTGGCGCACAAGGCGGTTCACCCTCGGGCGGCGGCAGTCGCGCAGGCGGCGGTTCTCCAGGCGGCGGAGGCGGCCACGGTGGCGGCGGAGGCGGCGGGGGTGGCGGCCATCGCTAACCCACTGCTCGTCTACCGAACCGACCTGCCCCGTGCTGCGGAAGATGTGGCGGCTTGGCGGCACGTGTGGCGGTCGTCGGCTGAGTCACAGCTTTCGCGTTCGGGGGCGATTCGTCCGGTGGCGGAGCGGGATTCGTCGCGGCGCGGTTCCGTGCGGGAGTGTTTTGCCGGGGAGTGTGCGCATCGGGCTTGTGCGGCACAGAGATTCGCGCGGGCTTGGAGTGCCATCGAGATGCCTGGCCGTTCGAGCGGCGGCGATGATGCGGCGGGTGGACGTGCTGGCCACCGGCCGTCCGACCGCATGCCGCTGCTCGACGCGGCTCCGGGGGTGGCGGAGAGCGTTGGCCGCCACCTCCATGGGCTTGATATCGCGGTCGCCGTGTTGTCCTCCGGCGGCCGCGAAGACCAAGTCCCGCAATAGAAGACGGCGACGCGGGTGGGGTGAACCCCTCGAACGCTCCACCGCGGCGTCGAGTACGACCGGCCCACCGCCGCGCTGTCAGTGCCCAGGGCGCGGTGGTGGGCGCGGTCGTGTCAGCGGGCGGTGAAACCGCCGTCGACGGACAGCACCGCACCGGTGATGAACGTCGTCTCATCGCTGAGCAGGTACGCGCAGAACGAGGCGATCTCCTCGGGCTGGGCGATGCGATTGAGCGGATGCAGGGCGGCGATGGCCGCCTCGCCCTCGGGGGTCGCGCCCATGGAGTTGCGGAACGCGGGGGTGTCCACCGCACCGGAGGCCAGTGCGTTCACCCGGACCTGCTTGGGCGCGCCTTCTAGGGCCACGGCGCGGGTCAGGCCGACGACGCCGTGCTTGGCGACGACATAGGGCGCGACCTGGGCCATGCCGACCTTGCCCAGATTCGAGGCGTTATTGAGGATCGCGCCGCCACCGGACGCCGCGATCGCCGGAACCTGGTGGCGCAGACCGTAATACACCGAGGTGAGGTTGAGTTCCAGATCGGCGCGCCAGCCCGCCTCGTCGATGTCCTGGATATCGCCGAAGGCATTGATCGCGCCCGCGTTGTTGAAAGCCCCGTCCAGGCGGCCGAATTCGCTGACGGCGGCCTCGGTCAGGCGGGCCACATCGGCTTCGACGGTGACATCGGTGGGGATGAACAGGGCGCGGCCCCCGGTGGCGCGGATCTCCTCGGCGATGCGATCGCCGACCTCTTTGCCGCGTGCGCCGAGCACCACCGCGCCGCCTTCGGAGGCGATGCGGCGGGCTACGGCCTCGCCGATTCCGGAGGTGGCGCCGGTGATCAGAACAACCTTGGACTCGAAGCGTGCACCCATGATGACCATTCCTTTTGCGGTAGAACCGTTTTTGTTGACACGTCTAGTAAACGAGAAACGGCATACCTTGGCTGGCGGGAATCGGCCCTTGAGTTGATGCGTCATGTAAATGCACGGAGCCCCGCCCCGATCGGATCACCGAGACCCGGCGGGCAGGTGCGAGAAACGCGAGAACTCAGGCGGGAGCGAGCAATTCGGCCAACTCGTCGAGACTGTTGACCACGACCCCGTACGAGGTCTGCGGCAGTTCCGAATGCAGATAACCCCACGGCCCGCGCTTGATCAGCACCGGAATCATGCCCACCCCGTTCGCGGGCAGCACATCGTTGTCGACCCGATCGCCCACGTAGCAGACCTCGCCGAGCTCCACGCCCGCCACCTCGGCGCACTTGTGGAAGAACTTGGGATCGGGCTTCTCCAGATCCCATTCGGCCGAGGTGTAGATGCCGTCGACCGGCAGGTTCATCTTCTCCAGCGCCGACTTCGCCTGCGGCGGTTGATTTCCCGCGATGATGACGATCAGCCCGCGCGCCTTCAGCTCGCCGAGCGCCCGCCGCACATCCGGGTACAGGTCATCGGCGTCGAAGTTATTGCGCAGGCTCTCCGGCTCATCGGTGGCCCAGCTGACCTGCTCGCGATCGAGATCCACCCCGGGCAGCAGCAGTTCGAACGCGTCGGTGAGCGGTCGCCCCGTCGCCGCCATGCCACCGATCACCCCGAGTAGCGCGAATCGCGGAATCCCGAGCCGGTCCGCCCATCGGCTCCAGATCCGGGTCTCGTCGATCAGCGTCTCGCCCACATCGAACACCACTGCCTTGATCATCGGCCCAGCCTATCGGGCGCGCGAACACCCCACGCCGGAGAACCCGATGCGGCTCCGAGGGCTCAGCGCTGCGCGTTGACGACCCCGATGCCGGTCGCGGTCCACCAGCACACCTGCGACACCACCCCGGTCGCCACACCCCACGCGAGCAGCCGCCCGGTGAGCGGTGCGTCCCCGCGCGCCCGCAGTCTTCGAGCCAGCGCGGCGGCCTGAATCCCGTTGAGCGTCAACAAAAGCACCATCACCAGCTTGGTCCGAGTCATGGACGACGCGAGATTCGGCTCCAGTACGCACCCGCTGCCGACCAGTCCGGCCAACCCCGCCCAAATCGGCACATGCAGCCGATTCATCCCCCGCAACATCTCACTCAGCGTGACCCGCCCGATCGCCCAGCGCAGCGCATACGAATCCGCGAACAACACCGCCCCGAACCCCACCACCAACGAAGCGAGATGAACGGACAACCCCCAGAAATGCACCTCGGGGCTGATCCGCGCATGCCCCGCGATCCACACCGCCCCCGCCAGCACTCCGGTGGCCAACACCGCGTACCCACAGAACGCTTGCCAGGAATCCCATCCCCGCGCGGTAGCGCGCCCAGCGCCGATCTCTCCGAGCATGCCCAAACCTTCCACTAACTTAGGAAAGCCTAAACTATTCGCCGCGCAAATCCGAACTCGTCCGAATGACCATTCGGCAACGTCCGCGCCGAATCTGCGCTATACCTGTTGCGGGTGGATGTGTCTGGGTAGCATGCGAGCTGCTGTTATGAAATGAATTCTTTTCACAAGGAGCCCGCTCATGCGTCCCGTCCTCCGCGCCAGTGTCCTCACCCTGGGCATCGCCGCCGCCGCTCTCTCCGCCGCGACCGCCTCCGCCGAAATCCCCCTCGTCGACGCCCCCTCGGCTGACGTCTCGGTCACCCCCGGCACCACCAACCCCGCCCCGATCGCCAGCGACGACTACGCCATGTGCTCCAAGTCCTCCGGCTCCGCAGGCCACTTCCTCGCCTGCATGTAGCAGAACCGCGGCACCCTCGACCGTGGGAACGGCCCGCACCGAGCCCACATCGAGCGGATTCGCCTACCCGCCCGGAGGTTCTACGTGCCCCGCTTGAATCGCCTGTGCGCCAGCCGATCCGGCAACCCCGCGAATCCGCACGGATTCGACGGCCCGGCTGAGTGTTATCGCTGAGATCATGATGGCCGCTCTGCGACACGATCCGATCAGGCGGAGAGGGTGAGTGCGGTTGTCGCCGCCGCTGCGTAGCGATCGCAGACGATATCGATCAGGAGCGGATGGGCGCCGATGACTTCGGCGTGTGGCAGCTGAGCGGCGGCGGAGAGTCGGTCCGTGAGGAGGCCGGGGGCCAGGAACCACGGGGCCACCAGGATCTGGTCCGCGCCGCGTGCGCGCAGGCGGGATTGTGCTTCGGTGATGCTGGGTTCGGTTGTGGCGAAGCAGATTTCGGTATCCCAGCCGGTGAGGGCGGCGAGGTGACGTGCCACTTCGGCGGTGCGCGCGTTCGCCGCCGCCGAGGATGAGCCCACGGCCGCGACGGCAATGCCCAAGCGCGGCACGGGATCGAATGCCGTGCGCGTGCTTCGCACATTGGTGTGTGCGACGGGACTCACTGTGCCCGAGTGGAACTCCGAGTCGAGCTGGTCGAGCACCCGATCACGCAGGGCGGTGATCAAGCGCGGGTCCGGGCCCAGGACATCGGCCTGGGTCAGGCGTAGGCGGGGATGCCTCGTTCGCGCGGCCGCCAGCATGCCCGGCAGGTCCACGCGAGCGTGAAAGGCGTTGCCCAGCAGCAGGGGGACCACTACGGCGTGCGAATGGCCCGCGGCTGCGACGGCGTCCACGACCTGATCTACCGAAGGGGCGTTCAGGTCCAGAAATGCCAGGCGGACATCGAGATCAGGGCGTGCGGCAGCGAGCTGTTCCACCACGGCGTACATGGTCGCCGCCGAGCGCGGGTCACGGCTGCCGTGCGCAACCGCAATCAGGGCCGGGCGAACTTCGGTGGTCCTGACGGGGCCGAGCGTCCGCGTACTCGCCGAAGGCGTTGCCCCGCCGCGGGTTTCCGCTGTCGCGGGGTGCGGGGCGGCATTGGCCGAGGTGATCCGGCCTGCTCCCCGCTGAATCGTGGTGTGGCGGAGGGGGACCGGGAGCGGCGCGGTCGAGAACGCGCCGCTGCCGGGCGAACTCATGTCAGGCTCCGGCTTCCGTGCCGACCTCGACCTTGGTCAGGGCGTCGCCGACCAGGCCCGCGGCGAGGGTGTTGCCGCCCGCCGGGTCGATGAGCAGGAAGCTGCCGGTGTAGCGGTTGACGCTGTAGTCGTCGGCCGCGATCGGGTCGGCGACCCGGATCGAGATGCGGCCGATATCGTTGAGCGCCAGCGTTTCCGGGGCCGGATCCGCGGACAGGTGCTGTTCGTCGAAACGCTCGATGAGCGCGCCGACGATGGCCTGCGTGGTGCGGGTGCCGTGCTTGAGCAGCAGTCGGGCGCCGGGGCGCAGCGGCTTGTCGCCGAGCCAGCAGACCGTCGCGTCGAACGCCTCGATCGGCTCGGGGGCGTCATTGGCGGCCACGATGGTGTCACCGCGTGAGACGTCGACATCATTGGCCAGCACCAGGGTTACGCTGCGACCCGGCTGTGCGGAGGCGAGCTCACCATTGGGGGTGTCGATGCGTTCCACGGTGGTGCGGGTGCCGGACGGCAACACCACGACCTCATCGCCCTTGCGCACGGTGCCCGCCGCGACCTGACCCGCATAACCGCGGTAATCCGGGTATTCGGCTGTGCGGGGCCGGATCACGTACTGCACTGGGAACCGCAGACCCACCTCGTGGCGGGTGCTGTCGGCGTCCACCGGCACCGATTCCAGATGCTCGATGAGCGAGGGCCCGGTGTAGTACGGCGTCTTGTCCGACCGCGAGGCGACATTGTCACCGTGCAGCGCGGACACCGGAATCTCCACCACATCCTCGGCCGCCCAGCCCAATTTGGCTGTCAGCTCCGAGAATTCGGCGACGATGCGCGCGAAGACACCGGCCGGATCATCGACCAGGTCGATCTTGTTCACGGCCAGCACCAGCTTCGGCACACCCAGCAGCGCCATCACCGCGGCATGCCGCCGAGTCTGCTCGATAACACCCTTGCGAGCGTCCACCAGCAGAATCACCAGCTGCGCGGTCGACGCCCCGGACACCGTGTTCCGGGTGTACTGCACATGTCCGGGGGTGTCGGCGAGCACGAAAGACCGTGCGGGCGTGGCGAAGTAGCGATACGCCACATCGATGGTGATGCCCTGCTCGCGCTCGGCGCGCAGGCCGTCCACCAGCAGCGACAGGTCCGGCGTCGCCAGCCCCTTGTCGACCGAGGCGCGGGTCACCGCGTCGATCTGGTCCGCCAGCACCGATTTCGTGTCGTACAGCAACCGTCCGACCAGGGTGGACTTGCCGTCGTCGACACTGCCGGCGGTGGCCAGTCTGAGTAGGTCGGACATCAGAAGTAACCCTCTCGCTTGCGATCTTCCATGGCGGCCTCGGAGACGCGATCGTCGCCGCGGGTCGCGCCGCGTTCGGTGAGCCGGGAGGCGGCGACCTCGGCGAGAATCGCCGCATTGTCGGCCGCATCGGAAATGATTGCGCCGGTGGTGGATCCGTCGCCGACGGTGCGGTAGCGCACCGACTTCACCGACAGCTCTTCACCTTCGGCCGGGCCGCCCCAGACGCCGGGCGTCATCCACATGCCGTCGCGCTGGTACACCGGGCGCTCATGCGCGTAGTAGATGTTCGCCAGCTCCACGTTCTCGCGGGCGATATAGCGCCAGATATCCAGCTCGGTCCAGTTGGAGATCGGGAACACGCGGACGTGCTCGCCCGGAGCGTGCCTGCCGTTGTACAGGTTCCACAGTTCGGGCCGCTGTCGCTTGGGATCCCAGCGCCCGAACGCGTCGCGCAGCGAGAAGATGCGCTCCTTGGCGCGCGAACGCTCCTCATCGCGGCGGCCGCCGCCGAAGACCGCGTCGAAACGGTTCTCGTTGATGGCGTCCAGCAGCGGCACGGTCTGCAGCGGATTGCGGATGCCGTCCGGCCGCTCGGTGAGCCGCCCGTCCGCGAGGTATTCCTCGACGGACGCGACATGCAAACGCAGCCCGTACTTCTCGACCACGTGATCGCGGAATTCGAGGACCTCGGGCAGATTGTGCCCGGTGTCCACGTGCAGCAGCGCGAACGGCAGCTTGGCGGGCCAGAAGGCCTTGAGCGCCAGGTGCAGCAGGACGGTGGAGTCCTTACCGCCGGAGAACAGGATCACCGGCCGTTCGAACTCGCCCGCGACCTCGCGGAAGATGTGGATGGACTCGGACTCCAGCGCGGCAAGAGTGTCGAATTCCGTCTCTGTTGAAGTCATGAGGCGTGCAACCCGCATTCGGTCTTGGCGAGGCCGGCCCAGCGGCCGCTTCGCGGATCGGATCCCGGTTCCGGCTTCCGTGTGCACGGAGCGCAACCGATGGACGGATATCCCTCTTCCACAAGGGGATTGACGAGGATGCCATTGGCTTCGATGTAGGCGGCCATCTCTTCGTCGGACCAGGCGGCGATCGGATTGATCTTCACCAGGCCGAAGCCCTCGTCATAGGAGATCAAGGGCGCGTTGGCGCGGGTGGGGGCCTCCACCCGGCGGATGCCGGTGACCCAGGCGTTGTACGGGGTCAGCGACTTGGTCAGCGGCACCACCTTGCGCAGGCGGCAGCATTCGGCGGCGTCACGGGCGAACAGATCCTTGCCGAGCAGCTGATCCTGTTCGGCGACAGTGTTTTCCGGCTGCACATTGACGATGTTCACGCCGTACACCAGTTCCACCGCGTCCCGCGTGCCGATGGTCTCGGCGAAGTGGTAGCCGGTATCGAGGAACAGCACGTCCACGCCGGGTCGCACCTGCGAGGCCAGCTGCACCAGCACCGCGTCCTGCATATTGGACGCGACAATGTAATTGGAGCCGAAGGTCTTCTCGGTCCACTGCAGCAGATCCTGCGCGGTGGCGTTCGGGCCCAGGTCCTGATTGCCCTGCTCCGCGAGCGCGCGCAGGTCTGCTTCGGCGAGTTTCGTTGTGGTCATTGCTGTTTCCTCCAACTACCGCAGGTCTGCCTCTTCGGCGCGGACAGCCCACACCGCGAAACGCTCACCCTCATCACGGTTCTTGACGAAGTTGCGTACGACGCGCTCGATGTAATCGCCGAGCTCGGTGCTGGTCACCTTGTGCTGGCGCAGTTTCCGGCCGAAGCCGCTGTCGAGTCCGAGGCTGCCTCCGAGGTGAACCTGGAAGCCTTCGATCTGATTCCCGTCACCGTCGTCGACGAGCATGCCCTTGAACCCGATATCGGCGATCTGCGAACGACCGCAGGAGTTGGGGCAGCCGTTGATGTTCACCGTGATGGGCACATCGAGGTCGGCGTTGATATCGGCGAGACGGGTCTCGAGCTCGGGAGCCAGCACCTGGGACCGCTTGCGGGTCTCGGTGAAGGACAGCTTGCAGAACTCGATACCGCTGCACGCCAGCAGGTTTCGCCGCCAATGCGACGGACGCCCGTGCAGGCCGAGCGGCTTCAGCTCGTCGATGAGCCATTCGACCTTGTCGTCGGGGACGTCCAGGACGATCAGCTTCTGGTACGGGGTGAACCGAATCCGGTCCGAACCGATGGATTCCACCGCTTCGGCGACCTGCTGCAGGATGGTGCCCGAGACGCGACCGGCGATGGGGGAGAAACCGATGGCGTTCAAGCCATTACGCAGCTTCTGCACACCGATGTGATCGATCGGGCGCTCCGGCTGCTTCGGCGCGGGACCGTCGATCAGCTTGCGCTTCAGATACTCGGTCTCGAGCACCTCGCGGAACTTCTCCACGCCCCAGTCCTTGACCAGGAACTTGATCCGCGCCTTGGTGCGCAGGCGGCGGTAGCCGTAATCGCGGTACAGCGAGACGACCGCTTCCCACACATCCGGCACCTCGTCCAGCGGCACCCACGCGCCCAGGCGCTGCGCCAGCATCGGATTGGTGGACAGGCCGCCACCGACCCAAAGGTCAAGTCCCGGACCGTGTTCGGGATGTTCGACACCGACGAACGCGATGTCGTTGATCTCGTGCACCACATCCTGCTGGCCCGAGATGGCGGTCTTGAACTTGCGCGGCAGGTTGGAGTATTCCTTCTTGCCGATGTACCGCTTGACGATCTCGTCGATGGCGGGCGTCGGATCGAGCACCTCACCGAACGATTCACCGGCCAGCGGGGAGCCGAGCACCACGCGCGGGCAGTCGCCGCACGCCTCGGTGGTCTGCAGGCCGACCTCTTCGAGCCGCCGCCAGATCTCCGGCACGTTCTCGATCTCGATCCAGTGGTACTGCACGTTCTCGCGATCGGACAGATCCGCGGTATCGCGGCCGAACTCGGTGGAAATCTGTCCGAGCGTGCGCAATTGGCGCACATTGAGCGCGCCGGCGTCGCAGCGCACCCGCATCATGAAGTACTCGGCCTCGAGCAGATCGATGTTCTCGTCACCGGTGAAGGTGCCGTCGTAGCCCTGTTCGCGCTGGGTGTACAGACCCCACCAGCGCATGCGGCCGCGCAGATCGCTCTTGTCGATGGAGGCGAAACCCTGCTTCGAGTAGATGTTCTCGATGCGCGCGCGCACGTTGAGCGGGTTGTCGTCCTTCTTGCTCTGCTCGTTCGCGTTCAGCGGCTCGCGATAGCCGAGCGCCCACTGTCCTTCCGACTTGCGCCGCACCGGCTTACCGGTGCGCTCACGCGGCGCGACGGGCGCGTCCGAGCGGGGGCGGTCCGGTCGGACGCGGCGTTCGGCGGCGGGCCGTTCGGGGCGTGCGGGACGAGCGGATTCGGAACTGTCGGCGTCGGTGCTCGACGTCATGGGGGTCGCTCCTGAGGGTCTTGCGGGCAGGCGAGAGGGGCTGACTCACGCCTCCGATATCAGCGAACCGGTGAGTTCGACGCCGCAGAATTGGCGTCGATCCGGGAAAGGGGGGAGCCGATCTACCGGAGGCTTCCGGCCAGACAGCTCGCGCTGCAGACACGCTTGAAGTCGACGTGGCGCCGGGCCACGAGTCGCACTCCAAGTTCCGTCATGGAGCTTATTGTGCCATGTCAGATGGGTTGTTCCGACCGCCCGCCGATATTTTCCGGACTTTAGAGGGAAATCCCCTGGTAAGCGCACCCGGTTTGTGACAACAGTCATAGATCACCGCGTTATCGATCTTGGACAGTTGACCTTCACCGCACTCGAGGTTCGAAACTGGACCCATGAGCACCGTAGAACTCGACACCGCGGCCGAGACCGCAGCCATCCACGCCGTCGTCGCCCAGGTCGCCGCGGCACAGCGCGCCGAGGACGCCGACGCCTTCCTCGCCCTCTTCCACCCCGACGCCATCTGGACCACCGGCCACGGCAAATTCCTCAACGGGCGCGACGAGATCTCCACCTTCACCCGCGCGGTGCTCCCCGGCGCGACCAAGGACGGCTACGCCACCTACGAACCGTTCTTCATCCGCTTCATCCGCCCCGATGTCGCCGTGGTCAAGGTTCGCCAGCAGTACCTCACCCACAATGACGAACTCGTCTCCGAAGGCACGCCGCTCTACGGCATGACCAAGGAGGACGGCCGCTGGCTGCTCACCTTCTGCCAGAACACCCCGGTCGTCACGGACTGAGCCTCAACCCGGCTGCTCGACCGCTTCCAGCGCGAGCAGCCAATCCGGGCGGAGGATGAAACCCGAAGGCAGATACTCGGATTCGATATCGATCCGCAGTCCGAGATCACTCGCCCAGCAGGCCAGCGCCAGCAACGGCAGCGAGAACACGCCTTCGGGATCATGCCGCCAGATGTCGGTGTCGAAGAACGACCGATGCATGCGCAGACCACTGCCGAGCTCCCACAGGAAGCCATCGGCATCACCGTCGGCGAACCGGGCGAACACCTCGATAGCCGGCCGCAGCAACCCGTTCACGGAGTCCTGCGCCCCCACCCGGCTGGTGGTGTCCAGCGCCCGCGCCCGCTCACCGACCGCTTCCGGCCCGAACTTCCAGGCATCCTGGAGAATCCGCGCCCACTCGTATTGGAACTCGTCGAAGGAGTTCCCGCCGGTCTCCCGCAACCGCTCGATCGGATACGCCACGATCTCGTTCATGGCATCGGGATCGCGTGCGATCAGCGCCCAGAAGAACGCCGCCCGCCACCCGGTGACCCGATCATGGTTATCGAATCCGGACTCGATTCCCCCGGCCCGGAATCGATCGGTAATCGTCTCGACCGCCATCTTCGCGTACCGCCAGGTCATCTCCTGCGTCGCGTGCGGATCCCAGATCAGCGTGCGCGCCAACAACTCTCCGCCGAACGACCGCGCGAAATTCGGGCCGTCGGGCCGCACCGCGGGCATCGGCACGTGATAGACGATCGGCGCCACCGATCCGGCATCGACGATCGCGAGCTCCGCCACATCGATCGCATGCCGAGGGATCACATCACCCGGCCGCTTGTCGTCATCCCACATAGATCCCCCCTGTTCGCGGATGTGCGGGGACAGCATGTCAGTCGGTGCTCGGTATCGCCTGCCGGGAGAAACAGCGGGTTGCGTCATCCGTGGTGCGCACGGGCTGGATTCGCGTGAGTGCGGTGAGCGGATGGCGGTCGCATCGTGGCCACTCGCCATCCGGTGGCCGGGCGCGTGCGGTGTGAGCTGGGCTACCGGTCACACTGGAGGGGTGAATTCCGTCGGTGTCGCCCCAACCGTTTCCGCAGATCAGCCTTCGCTGGAGCTGCGGGACTTCGGGGGCGGGCCGTTCGGGATCTATATCCATGTGCCGTTCTGCGCGACGCGGTGCGGGTACTGCGATTTCAATACCTATACGGCGGGGGAGCTGGGGACTTCGGCGTCGCCGCAATCCTGGTTCGAGGCACTGCGTGGGGAATTGGCAACTGCTGCTGAGCAATTCGCGGCTTTTCCGAGTGCGACGCCGCCGGTGGAGACGATCTTCGTTGGCGGGGGCACGCCCTCGCTGCTCGGCGGGGACGGGCTCGCGAATGTGCTGACCGCTATTCGGGACAACTTCACGCTCGCGCCGGGGGCCGAGGTGACGACCGAGTCGAATCCGGAATCGACCTCGCCGGAGTTCTTCGCCAGGCTTTTGGACGGTGGCTTCACCAGGATCTCGCTGGGCATGCAGTCCGCGGCCGCGCATGTGCTGAAGGTGCTGGATCGCACGCACACTCCGGGGCGAGCTGTCGCCGCCGCGCAGGAGGCGCGGGCGGCCGGGTTCGAGCACGTCAATCTGGATTTGATCTATGGCACGCCGGGGGAGACCGACGCCGATCTCGATGCCAGCTTGGACGCGGTGCTCACCGCCGGGGTCGATCACGTCTCCGCCTACTCGCTGATTGTCGAGGACGGCACCGCGCTGGCCCGCCGCGTCCGGCGCGGTGAACTCCCCGCACCCGATGACGATGTGCTCGCCGCCCGCTACGAACGCATCGATTCGCGCCTCGAAGCCGCCGGTCTGGGCTGGTACGAGGTCTCCAACTGGGCCGCGAACGATGCCGCGCGCTGCCGCCACAACCTCGGCTACTGGGATGGCGGCGATTGGCTCGGCGCGGGTCCGGGTGCGCACAGCCATGTCGGCGGCGTGCGCTGGTGGAATGTGAAACACCCTGCGCGCTATGCGGATCGGGTCGCGCTCGGCGGTCTGCCCGCAGCCGGATGGGAGCAGCTCACCGACTCCGAGCGCTACACCGAGCGGGTCATGCTCACCGCGCGTTTGCGCACCGGATTGCCGCTGGGCGATCTGGATGCCGACGGCGCGGCGGCGGCACAGCGTGTGGTGGCGGACGGCCTTGCCGAACTGCACGCCGACCGGCTGGTGCTTACCGATCGCGGTCGCCTGCTGGCCGATGCCGTCGTCCGTACCCTGCTCACTTGATCGGCACGCGGCTCATTCGACTGTCGCGTTGCTCATTCGCGGGACAGGCCCGTCGCGCGCTGTGCGCTCCGGTGCACCGGGCTCGCCGGGATCGCCGAACCTGGTCGCTGCCTCGCCCGTCCTCCGGTGATCCCGTTTATTCGGCCACGAGCGGTCGGATGCGGGATTACCCTGGCCTCTATCAGTACGTTCGACGAGGACATCATTCCCTTTCAAGTCGAGGTCACGCAGGCACAGCTGCGTGATCTCCGGCAGCGCTTGAGTCAAACCCGTTGGCCCGCACAGATTCCCGGCACCGGCTGGGCGCGCGGGGTGCCGGGTGACTATCTGCGCGAGCTCGCCGAGTACTGGGCGCAGCGGTTCGACTGGCAGGTGTGGGAGAAGCGGCTCAATTCCTACCCGCAGTACACGACGGTCATCGATGGTGCGCGAATTCACTTCCTGCACATACGATCTCATCGCACGGGTGCGACGCCGATGATCATGTTGCACGGCTGGCCCGGTTCGGTGCTGGAATTCCTGGACGTGATCGAACCGCTCAGCGATCCCGAGGACGGCAGTCCCGCATTCGATCTGATCATCCCCTCGCACCCGAATTTCGGATTCTCAGGTCCCACAACCGATTCCGGCTGGGACAGTATCCGCACCGCGCGCGCCTACGCCGAACTCATGCGCCGCCTGGGCTATCCGCGCTACGCCGTGCAGGGCGGCGACTACGGCGCGTTCATCGGCCCCGATCTGGGCCGCATCGATGCCGATCGCGTGCTCGGCGTCCATGTCAACGCCGCCACCTGGGGTTTCATGCCGCACGGTCAGGTGCCCGATGACGACGCCGCCACCCTCACCGAGCTGGAACGCGAAAAGCTCACGCTCATAGGCGAATTCCTCACCGACGGCAGCGGCTACTACCAGATCCAGGGCACCCGCCCGCACACCCTCGGCTTCGCGTTGGCGGATTCCCCTGCAGGCCAACTGGCTTGGATCGTGGAGAAGTTCCACGCCTGGACCGGATCCCGCGGCGCCCTGGAAGACCGCATCGACCGCGACCACATGCTCGCCGACGTCTCCATCTACTGGTTCACCAACACCGGCAGCTCCTCGGCCCAAATGTATTACGAATCCCTGCATTCCCCGCAGCACCCCACCCACTCCCGCGTCCCCACCGGCGTGGCCAATTTCGCCGGCGACCCGGCCATCCGCCGCTATGCCGAGCAGCTCAACAACATCGTGCGCTGGACCGAGTTCGACACCGGCGGCCATTTCGCGGCCATGCAGACCCCGGACCTGCTTGTTTCGGATATTCGCGCATTCTTCGCGGGACTGCGTTAGCGCGCGGACCGATCGAGAATGTGATGGGCGTTACATTCCTCTCGGTTTGAAATCCGCCTATTTCAAACCAGGGCCGCAATAGCATCGTGTCCAACCGGCTATCGAGGTCGGTTGTCGCACAGCTGTTTTCGTGAGGGATCGATGAAACGCGCCATAGCCACCGGACTACTCGCCACCGCCGCCATTGCCGTATCGGCAGCGCCCGCCCAGGCCGAGGGCCCGGCCACGATCGGCAGCGCGGGCACCGGCAGCACCGAGACCATCCACTGTGACGACGGCACGCGAGTCCAGTTCCTGGGCACCGGTTCGGCCGTCCTCGATCTGGGAGCGAACGTGCTCGGTCTGCTCTACGACGGGGCGACCGGAACCGGGAGCACCGACAATTCGAGTCAGGTGCCCTGCAATACGACTCGAAGGGGACTGGACGCCCTGCTGACGAGTCTCTACCGCTCCGGTTCCACGGGCTGACCCACACCCCGGCGTTCCGTCCCGCCCCCGGATCGCGCTGAGGTCGCGCAGGTAATTTGCCGATCGGCAACTAAACTGGAGCGCGACTATCAGGGAATCATCCGCGCACTGCCCACGGCAGCGGTCACGGTGAACCCGAACGCGAGCGAGGAGGTGGGGCTGAATGTCGACCACGGAGCAACGGCGGCTCGAGGTCCTGCGGGCGATCGTCGCGGACTACATTTCGACCAAGGAGCCGATCGGCTCGAAAACCCTGGTGGAACGGCACAATCTGGGTGTCTCCAGTGCGACCGTCCGCAATGACATGGCGGTGCTCGAGGCCGAGGGGTACATCACCCAGCCGCACACCAGCTCGGGGCGGATACCGACCGATAAGGGATATCGGCAGTTCGTCGATCACATCTCCGAGGTGAAGCCGCTCTCGAATGCCGAGCGCCGGGCCATCATGGAATTCCTGGAGAGCGGCGTCGATCTCGACGACGTGCTGCGCCGCGGTGTCCGGTTGCTCGCGCAGCTGACCCGTCAGGTCGCCATGGTGCAGTACCCGACCGTGAGCGCCTCCACCGTCCGCCATATCGAAGTCGTGGCGCTCAATCCGGCCCGGCTGCTGCTGGTGGTCATCACCGATTCCGGTCGCGTCGATCAACGTCTGGTGGATCTGGGCAATATCGTCGGCGATGACGATCTGGGCGCACTGCGCGCCATGCTCGGCAAGGCCATGGAGGGCAAGCGCCTGGCCTCCGCGTCCGCCTCGGTCGCCGAACTACCCGAGCACTCCACCGGCAAGCTGCGCGATGTGCTCATCCGCGTCTCCACGGTGCTGGTGGAAACCCTCGTCGAACATCCCGAGGAGCGCCTGGTGCTGGGCGGCACCGCGAACCTCACCCGCAATGCCGGGGACTTCGCCGGGAACGGATTCCCGGGCTCCCTGCGTTCAGTCCTCGAGGCCCTGGAAGAACAGGTCATCGTGCTGAAGTTGCTGGCCGCCTCACAGCAGCCGGGTACCGTGACCGTGCAGATCGGGGAGGAGACCAAGGTCGAACAGATGCGTGGAACGGCGGTGGTGTCCACCGGATACGGGATGCCCGGTACCGTTCTTGGCGGCATGGGGGTGCTGGGCCCGACGCGTATGGACTATCCGGGGACCATCGCCTCGGTAGCGGCCGTGGCCCGGTACATCGGTGAGGTGCTCGCCGAACGGTGAGCAACCAGCGAGACGAAACAGGACTAGAGAGCACAAGTGGCACGGGACTATTACGCACTGCTCGGCGTCGCACGCAACGCGACCGACCAGGAGATCAAGCGCGCCTATCGGAAGCTGGCGCGTGAACTGCATCCCGACGTCAACCCGGAACCGGAGGCGCAGGAGCGCTTCCGCGAGGTGTCGACGGCCTACGAGGTACTGACCGATGCGGAGAAGCGGCGCATCGTCGACCTCGGCGGTGACCCGATGGAATCCGGCGGCGGCGCCGGCGGCGGATTCTCCGGTGCGGGCTTCGGCGGTCTGGGTGATGTGTTCGAGGCCTTCTTCGGCGGGATGAACACGTCCAACCCGCGCAAGCCGCGCGGCCGGGTGCAGCCCGGCGCGGATTCGCTGCTGCGCACCCGGCTCTCGCTACAGGAGTGCGCGGTCGGTGTCACCAAACACCTGACCGTCGACACCGCCATCCTCTGCGATGTGTGCGTGGGTTCGGGCACCAACGGCAACTCCAAGCCGGTGCGCTGCGAAACCTGCGGTGGCGCGGGCGAAGTGCAGACCGTGCAGCGGTCGTTCCTGGGTCAGGTCATGACCTCGCGACCGTGCCCCACCTGCCGTGGCGCGGGCGAGACCATTCCGGACCCCTGCCGCAAGTGTGGCGGCGACGGTCGCGTGCGCTCGCGCCGCGAGATCGCCGCGCCGATTCCGGCCGGTGTGGCCAGCGGTATGCGCGTGCGCCTGGCCGCGCAGGGCGAGGTCGGTCCGGGTGGCGGTCCCGCAGGTGATCTCTACGTCGAGATCGTGGAGCAGCCGCACGACACCTTCGTGCGCGACAGCGATGATCTGCACTGCACCATTCGCGTGCCCATGGTGGACGCGACGCTGGGCACCACGGTCGTCATCGACACCATCCTGGACGGCCCGGTCGAGCTCACCATTCCCGCGGGCACCCAGCCCGGCGAGGTCTCGGTGCTGCGCGGCCACGGTATGCCCAAGCTGCGCGCAAACTCCCGCGGTGATCTGATCGCGCACCTGGACATCGTCATCCCCACCAAGATGGATTCCAAGCAGCAGGAACTGTTGCGCAAGTACAAGGGCATGCGACCCAATGAGCGCACCGAGGTGCTCTCCACGCAGTCCGAGCACAACAGTGGTCTGTTCGCCCGCCTGCGCGCCTCCTTCAGCGGACGCTGATCCCTTGGCCGCCACCGTCTTCTACCTCGACGACATCCCGGAACCGGGTGCCACGGCCGTACTGGACGGCCCGGAAGGCCGCCACGCCGCGACCGTCCGCCGCATCCGCGTCGGAGAGCCCATCACGCTCTCCGACGGCAACGGGCTGCTCGCCGACTCCGAAGTGGTTGCGGCCGAAAAGGATCGCCTCGAACTGAAGGTGCTGGACCGCCGGGTCGCCGCACCGGCGACCCCGCAGGTCACGGTCGTCCAGGCGCTGCCCAAATCGGAACGCTCCGAACTCGCAGTCGAACTCATGACCGAGGCGGGGGCGGACGCCATCGTTCCCTGGCAGGCCATTCGCTGCGTCTCCAAATGGGAGAACAAGGCGCACAAGGCCGTCGAGAAATGGCGCACCGCGGCCAAACAGGCCGCCCGCCAATCCCGCCGCCCCTACATCCCCGATGTAGCCGACCTGCACCACACCCGCGACCTGCTGAACCTGGTGCGCGAAGCCAAATCCCACGGCGCGATCGTCGCGGCCCTGCACGAATCCGGCGCGGGCCGCTTCACCGACCTGCCGTTCGACGGCGTCCCCGAGGTCGTCCTCATCGTCGGTCCCGAAGGCGGCCTGGATGATTCGGAGCTGACGGCCCTCGCCGACGCGGGCGCGGACATAGTTCTGCTCGGTCCCACCGTGCTGCGCACGTCCACCGCCGCGGCCGTGGCTCTCGGCGCATTGGGCGCACTGACCCCGCGCTGGTAACGCGCCCCCTGGCCGAGCCGGCCCGGTCATTGAGTTCGCACCGGATGCTGTGGTCGAGGTCATCATTGCCGCCCCGATATCGAGTGCGCTACGAAGACCGCATGGAATCGGTTGCGATCACCGGTGATTCGATCGGCGCGGGTCGCGAGCGCATCGCCAGCGTGCCGATCAGACCGGCTGCGAGCGCGACCAGTGCCGCGACGTACCCCGCCAGTCCGGGCCAGCCGAAGCTGCCGAAGACCAGCCCGCCGAGTCCACCGGCGATGGAGCTGCCCAGGTAGTAGGCGCACATGTACAGGGCGGAGGCCGCCGCGCGATTGCCGTTGGCCGCCGCGCCGACCCAGCTGCTGGCGGCGGCGTGGATGGCGAAAAAGCCTGCGGTGCACAGCAGTACACCGAAGAGGATGACCGGCAAGAGGTCGGGCAGGGTCAGCAGCAGCCCGATGATCATGCCGAGCAGCCCCAGCCCCATGACGCGGGATCGGCCGAGCCGCGCCGTCATCCGGCCGGAGGCGGCGGCGGTGGCCGTACCCGCGAGATACAGCACGAACACCAAACCCACTGTGGCAGCGGATAACCCGAATGGTTCGCGGGTGAGTCGGTAGCCGAGGAAGTTGTACAGCGAGACGAAACCGCCCATCATCACGAACGCCAGACCATACAGCGGCAGGAGGGTGCGATCCCGCAGGTGTGCCGCGAAACCGGCGGCGACAGTGCGTATTTGGAGCGGACGAGGGGTGAATCGGCGCGAATGCGGCAGCATTCGCACGAAGATTCCGGCGCATACCGCCGCGGCGATGGCGATCGTGGCCGCACCCCAGCGCCACGATCCGACTTCCAGGGTGAACGCCGGGATGAGCCGCCCCGTCAATCCGCCCAGGCTGGTCCCTGCGACGTAGACGCCCATGGCCGCTCCCAGTCCGGCCGCACCGATCTCCTCGGCCAGATACCCCATGGCCACGGCAGGCACTCCGGCCAGCGCCACACCCTGTATCGCCCGGCCCACCAGCAGCGCGTCCAGCGTCGGGCTGAACGGCAGCAATAGCCCGATGACGCTGGCCGCCACGGCCGATCCGATCATCACGCGGGTGCGCCCGACTCGATCGGACAGGACACTCATCGGCACGATCGCCAATGCCAGCAGCCCGGTGGTCAGCGATACCGCCAGCGCGGCCCGCGCCGGAGTCGCCCCGAACGCGATCGACAGACTCGGCAGCAGCGCCTGCGCGCTGTACATCGACGCGAAGGTGGTCAGCCCGGCGGCGAAGAGCGCGACCGTGATTCGACGCTCATGCACCGCGGTGTCATCGGAATCGAGCACGGTGGCGGTCATCATCCGAGCATGAGCGCGCCCCGATTCCAAAGGAAATGCATAATCAAGTCCTAGTTCATGCACCTGCGGTATTAGTACAGCTACTCGGAGGGAGGCAGACCATGCCGAGTGACAATCCGCACTCGTCAGTGGTGACCTATGCGGAGTCGAAGCGGGCCATGCGTGGTCGTCCAACTGACGGGGGCACTCGTGGCCGGTGAGGATCTGCACTGGTTCATCACGCTGGCCGAGCTCGAGCGGGTCGGGGTGGCGGCGGAGCGGTTGCATCTGACGCAGCCGACGCTGTCGCGGATGCTGGCCCGGTTGGAGGCGCGGTTGGGTGTCCGGCTGTTCGATCGCTATGGAAAACGGTTGGCGCTCAATGATTTCGGACGGGTCTACTACGAGCACGCGCGGCGCGCGCAGGCCGAGCTCGACTCCGCCGCACGCGAACTCGCGGATCTGGCACATCCGGCGAAAGGCGTTGTGCGGCTGGCTTTCCAGCATTCGCTGGGTGCTCGGGTGGTGCCGGAGCTGATCGCCGGATTCCGGCGGGTGTCCGGCCGGATCACCTTCACCCTGCAACAGGACGCCGCCGACATCGTCACCGATGTGGTTCTGAATGGCAGCGCAGACCTGGGGATGTTGTCGCCCCGGCCGAAGCGGCCGGGAGTCGGGTGGCGGCCGCTGCTGCGGCAGCGGCTGGCGCTGGCGGTGCCGCCGGATCATCGGCTGGCGGCGCGGCGGCAGGTGCGGCTGGCGGAGGTGGCCGATGCCGAATTCATCGCCATGCATCCGGGATTCGGTATGCGGCAGGTGCTCGACGAGCTGTGCGCGGCGGCGGATTTCCGGCCGCGCATCGGGTTCGAATGCAGCAATCTCGGCACCATCGCGGGTCTGGTGGCGGTCGGTTTGGGCGTTTCGGTGGTGCCGCTGGAATATCCGCTGACCGGTGGTCCGCAGCCGGACGCGGCGCTCATCCCGCTCGCCGAACCGGACGCCGTGCGCGAGGTGGGCCTGATCTGGCGCACCGGCGGCGCGCCGTCGGACGCGGTGCGCCGTTTTCGCGATTTCACCGTCGATTGGGCGCAACAGCGTTCCGGCGGCGCATAACGCCCAGGCAGCGGCGATGCGGCGTTCTCGCGTCACCCTGCCGGTAGCGGCTTATTCACTGGGCGGTGTCGGTGGGCGGCGGTAAACTTCCATCAAAGATGTGACTCTCTAGACCGGGAAGCAGGCCATAGTCACTTTTGAGTACACCAGGCAAAATCGGCGACCAGAACATCCCCAATGTCGGCATCGGCGCCGGCGACAATGGGTCCGGACCGGCGGGCCGGACCGTTCGCTCCAGCATTGAATTGGCACCGGAATCGGTGTTCGGTTTCCTGGGTTCGGCTGATGAGAACCTGCGTGAGCTCGAGCGACTCCTCGATGCCGATATCCATGTCCGCGGCAATACCGTCACTCTCACCGGCAAGCCCGCCGATATCGCCCTCGCCGAGCGCGTCATCGCGCAGCTGGTGGCCTTGACGGCGCGCAATCGCCAGGTCAGTCCGGAGGCGGTGCGGCACACCTACTCCATGCTCACCGAGGGTTCCTCCGATTCCCCGGCGGAGGTGCTGAGCCTGGACATCCTGTCCCGGCGTGGCAAGACCATTCGCCCGAAGACGTTGAACCAGAAGCGTTATGTCGACGCCATCGACCATCACACCATCGTGTTCGGTGTCGGTCCGGCCGGTACCGGCAAGACGTATCTGGCCATGGCCAAGGCGGTGCAGGCCCTGCAGAACAAGCAGGTCACCCGCATCATCCTGACGCGTCCGGCGGTCGAGGCGGGTGAGCGGCTGGGCTTCCTGCCCGGCACTCTCAACGAGAAGATCGATCCGTACCTGCGCCCGCTCTACGACGCCCTGCACGACATGATGGATCCCGAGGCCATTCCCAAGCTCATGGCCGCGGGCGTCATCGAGGTCGCGCCGCTGGCGTACATGCGTGGCCGCAGCCTGAACGATTCGTTCATCATTCTCGACGAGGCGCAGAACACCACGGCCGAGCAGATGAAGATGTTCCTGACGCGTCTGGGCTTCGGGTCGAAGATCGTGGTGACCGGTGACGTCACCCAGGTCGACCTACCCGGCAGCTCGCGTTCGGGGCTGCGGGCCGCGACCGAGATCCTGGCCGATGTCGACGATATTCACGTCGCCGAGCTCACCAGCGCGGATGTCGTCCGGCATCGCCTGGTCGGCGAGATCGTGGACGCCTACGACCGCTATGAGGCCGAGTCCCGGCCACAGGTGGCGCACTATCCGGGCAACCGCGCGCAGCGGCGTGCCGCGAGCCGGGAGGGGCGGCACTGAACTCGGCCGATAGGCTGAGCGGGTGAGTATCGAGATCGCCAACGAATCGGGTATCGAAGTATCCGAAGAGGAACTGGTCAGCGTCGCGCGCTTCGCGATCGGTCAGATGGATGTCCATTCGGCCGCGGAGCTGTCGATGGTGTTGGTCGATCTCGACACCATGGCGGACCTGCACATGCGCTGGATGGACCTGCCGGGTCCGACCGATGTCATGTCCTTCCCCATGGATGAGCTGGAGCCGGGCGGGCGGCCCGATGCCGCCGAGCCCGGCCCTTCCATGCTCGGCGATATCGTGCTCTGCCCCGAGTTCGCGGCCCAGCAGGCCGAGAAGGCCGGGCATTCCATGGATCACGAGCTCGCCCTGCTGACCGTGCACGGCGTCCTGCACCTGCTCGGCTACGACCATGCCGAGCCGGAGGAGGAGAAGGAGATGTTCGCGCTCCAGGCTTCGCTGCTGGAGGGCTGGTACGAGAGCCTGCGCGAGGCGCAGGTGCGTGCCGAGATCGCCGAGCGGGATCGTGAGCGTGATCGCCGGCTGCTGGGTAAGACCGGTTTCACCGATTCCGGTGATCCGCTGGATCCCGCGTGAATTCGTTCGTCCTGCTGCTGCTGGCTGTAGTGCTGGTTCCGGCCGGCGGCGTTTTCGCCGCGCTGGATTCGGCATTGAACACGATTTCGATTGCGCGCGTTGACGATATGGTGCGCGCCGATCGCACCGGCGCGACTCGGCTGGCGAAGATCATCGCCGATCGCCCGCGCTATGTGAATCTCATGGTGCTGCTGCGCGTGCTGTGCGAGATCACCGCGACGGTGCTGCTGGCGGCGGTGCTGCTGGATTGGCTGAACGAGGTTGCGGCACTGGTGGTTACGGCCGCCGTCATGGTGCTGGTCGACTATCTGGTGATCGGGGTCGGCCCGCGTACGCTGGGTCGCCAGCACGCGTATTCGCTGGCGCTGGGCGCGTCGCTGCCCTTGCAGGCCATCGGCACGCTGCTCGGTCCGATCAGTCGCCTGCTGATCCTGGTCGGTAATGCCATCACCCCGGGTAAGGGATTCCGCAACGGCCCCTTCGCTTCCGAGATCGAATTGCGCGAGGTGGTCGATCTGGCCGGTGAGCGCGGGGTGGTGGACGCCGAGGAACGCCGGATGATCCAGTCGGTATTCGAACTCGGTGAGACCACGGCGCGCGCGGTCATGGTGCCGCGCACCGAGATGGTCTGGATCGAGGCGGAGAAGACCGCGGCGCAGGCCATGTCGCTCGCGGTGCGGTCGGGGCATTCCCGAGTTCCGGTGGTGGGTGAGAACGTCGATGACATTCTCGGCGTCGTCTATCTGAAAGACCTTGTGCCGTACGCGGATCGGGCCAAGAAGGTGAAGGTGCGCGAGGTCATGCGCCCCGCCGTCTTCATGCCCGACTCCAAACCCCTGGACGCCCTGCTCGATGAGATGCAGCGCCGCCGCAACCATATGGCGGTGCTGGTGGACGAGTACGGCGGTATCGCCGGTCTGGTCACCATCGAGGATGTGCTGGAGGAGATCGTCGGCGAGATCGCCGACGAGTACGACACCGATGAGACCGCGCCCGTCGAGCAGATCGGCCCGGGCAAATACCGTGTCTCCGCGCGACTTCCGGTCGAGGACCTGGGCGAGCTGTTCGATATGGAGATCGACGATGAGGATGTCGACACCGTCGGTGGTCTGCTCGCGCATGCGCTGGGCCGTGTCCCGCTGCCGGGTTCCAAGGCCGTGATCCACGGTTTGCAGCTGCGCGGTGAGGGCGGTTCGGATGCGCGCGGCCGGGTGCGGGTGCACACGGTCGTGGTGCGTCGCCCGCTGGAGAAAGCCAAAAACGAAGCGGCCGAAGGGAAACCGGACGGCGCACATCAAGAGGGAGAATCCGATGACTGACTTGGACGCCGAGGACGGCAAACTGTTGATCCTCGCGCGCGGCGCGATGGGCCGCACCGGCGGTGGTGCGGGCGCGGCCATCCGGGATACCGATGGGCGCACCTACGCGGCGGGCGAGGTCGGTCTGGCCAGTCTGAAGCTGACCGCTCTGCAAGCCGCCGTGGCGGCCGCGATCTCCAGTGGCGCAGAGGGTTTCGAGGCCGCGGTGGTGGTGGCGGGGCGGTTCTCCGATCCCGGCGTGCACGCGGTGCGTGAGGTGTCGGCGACGGCGCGCATCGTGTTCACCGATGCCAAGGGCTCGGTGTTCGAGGTAGTGGAAGGGCCGGTCGAAGGTGACCCGGCGACACGGCCCGGTATTCCCGAGGGCTTCGATCTGGAAACCGAGTCGGAGGTATTCGAATGAGCAGCAAAGACGTATTCCGTTCGGGCTTCGTATGTTTCGTGGGACGGCCGAATACCGGCAAGTCCACGCTGACCAATGCCATGGTGGGGCAGAAGATCGCCATCACCTCCTCGCGCCCGCAGACCACCCGGCACACCATTCGCGGCATCGTGCATCGTGAGCACGCGCAGCTGATCCTGGTGGACACCCCCGGTCTGCACCGGCCGCGCACACTGCTCGGACAACGGCTCAATGACCTGGTGCGCGATACCTATTCCGAGGTCGACGTGATCGCCATCTGCATTCCGGCGGATGAGAAGATCGGCCCGGGCGACCGCTGGATCGTCGAGCAGATCAAGCTGATGGCCCCCAAGACCAAGCTGCTGGGCGTGGTCACCAAGATCGACAAGGTGAGCCGCGACGCCATCGCACATCAGCTCATGGCGGTATCCGCGCTGCTCGGCCCCGAAGCCGAACTGGTGCCGGTCTCCGCGGTCAAGGGTGAACAGGTCGAGACGTTGATCGACGTCATCGCCTCGCAGATGCCCGAGGGCCCGGCCTTCTATCCGGACGGCGAGCTCACCGATGAGCCCGAGGAAACCCTCATGGCCGAGCTCATTCGCGAAGCCGCGCTCGAGGGCCTGGACAATGAGCTCCCGCACTCCCTCGCGGTTGTCATCGAGGACATCCTCGAGCGCGAGGAGAACGAGGACACCGCCACCGAGGGCACCCGCACCCACGAGGGCATGCTCGATGTGCACGCCCTGCTCTACGTGGAGCGCCCCAGCCAGAAGGCCATCATTATCGGCAAGGGCGGCGCCCGCCTCAAAGAGGTCGGCACCAGCGCCCGCAAGCAGATCGAGAAGATCCTCGGCACCCGCATCTACCTGCATCTGCACGTGAAGGTGGCCAAGGATTGGCAGCGCGACCCGAAACAGCTGGGCCGCTTGGGCTTCTGACACCGGCTACCCGCGTGATGCCGCCGCCTGATCTTGGTCAGGCGGCGGGGCGGTTCCACCAAGGGGTGGGGCGGTGTTTTTGCCATTGGAGTTCGGATTCCAGTTGGGCCGCAACCGATATCAGCAGCGGTTCGGAATTGGCCGGGCCCATGAGCTGGGATCCGACGGGCAGGCCCGCATCGGTGAAGCCGGAGGGGACGTTCACCGCGGGCCAGCCCAGCACATTCCACGGCCAGGTGTACGGGCATGACGATGTGATGAGCTGATCGGTGGCCCACGAGCCGATATCGTCGATCTCGTGCACGCCGGGCGGGGGAGTGGCGGTGGTGGGGGCCAGCACCAGGTCGTAACTGTCGAAGAAGCGGCCGATTCGCATGCGCAGCAACGGTTCCGCGCGTCGGGCGGCGAAGAGCGCCGGGCCGAGTACGCGACCGGTGACGGCGTTGCTCCGGGTACGCGGATCGACCTGTGCGCCGGGTAGCCGATTCAGTGCGTCGCGGATGCCGACCATGGAGCGGGGCAGGAAGGTCGCGCCCAGCAGTACGCCGTAGTGCACATCGGCGACGGTGACCTCGTGCCCGAGACCGCGCAATGTATTGGCGGTGTCGTGCACGCGCGCCTCGACCTCGCGATCCAGTGCGGTCTTGATGGCCGTGAACGGGGTGCGCAGCGAGAGCGCGATGCGCAGCTTGCCCGGATCGCGGCCGACCGCGTCGGAGGCCCGAATCGGTTGCGGCGTATGCAGATCGCCCGCGTGTGGTCCCGCCGCCAAATCCAGCAGCAGCGCCGCGTCGGCGACCGTGCGCGCCAGTGGCCCGTTCACGGTGAGCCCGTAGAACGCCTCGGGCAGCGGCCAGGTGGAGATGCGCCCGCGCTGCGGTTTGATGCCCACCAGATTGTTCCACGCCGACGGAATGCGCACCGACCCCGCACCGTCGGATCCCAGTGCGGCGGGCACCAATCCGGCCGCGACCGCCGCCGCCGACCCACCGGACGACCCGCCCGGCGTGTGCTCGGCACTCCACGGATTCCTGGTGTGCCCGAACGCATTACCGCTCGTGAACGGAAGCTGTCCCAGCTCACAGGTATTGGTCTTACCGACGATCACCGCACCCGCCGCGCGCAGTCTGCGCACCGATTCCGCGTCCTCGGTCTTATCCGGGAATTCGCCACCGCACCCGAAAGCCGTTGGGCTACCGGCGATATCGGTGTCATCCTTCACCGCGATCGGCACCCCCAACAGCGGTGCCCGTTCACCCGCCGCCAATTTCCGATCGGCCTCGGCGGCTTCGATCAGCGCCTGTTCCCGCCGCACGATCCGAAACGCGTTGAGCCCATCCTGACTCGCGTCGATGGCGTCCAGCACCGCGCCGGTAGCCGCCACCGAACTGATCTTCCCCCGCTCGAGCGCCGCCGCCAGCTCCGCCAACCCGAGTTCATGTACCGATGCCGTAGTCATCCGTGAATCCCGTCTCCCTGCCGCACGCCGGAAACCTAGCGCGATTCTGGTCACACGTCCAGGGTTGGCGGCCATTTAGGAACCCGAGAGTTCTCAGTCGGCGATATCCTCGGGGCTGCTGCGATCCCGGCGCTGCACAGACGGGCGATCGGATGCCGGGCATCGGGAGTTTCCGGTATTCGCGCCCGTACCAAATCTTTCGGCGCGCTCGCACACCGTCGTCGCGCGGTCGGTATCGCGTGCGAGACTGTTGCGGTGCAGTTGTACAGAGACAATGCGGTAGTGGTGCGCCAGCACAAGCTGGGCGAGGCCGACCGTATCGTCACCCTGCTGACCCGCCAGCACGGATTGGTGCGCGCGGTCGCCAAGGGCGTGCGCCGCACCCGCTCCAAATTCGGGGCTCGGCTGGAGCCGTTCGCGTATGTGGACGTGCAGTTGCATCCCGGGCGCAATCTGGATGTGGTGACCCAGGTGCATACGGTCGAAGCCTTCGCCTCGGACATCGTCGCCGATTACGGCCGCTACACCACCGCCTGCGCCGTACTGGAAACCGCCGAACGCCTAGCGGGTGAAGAGCGCGCCCCCGCGCCTCGGCTGCATACCCTGACCGCCGGGGCTCTGCGCGCCATCGCACAGGGCATCCGCCCGCACGAACTCATCCTCGACGCATTCCTATTGCGCGCCATGGGTTTCGCCGGTTGGGCACCGGCTCTGGACGACTGCGCCCGCTGCGCCACCCCCGGCCCGCACCGCGCTTTCCACGTGGCGGCCGGCGGCGCGGTCTGCGTGCACTGCCGTCCCCCGGGCTCGGCCACCCCCATGCTCGGCGTCCTCGAACACCTCAGCGCCCTGCACCGCGGCGACTGGTCCGGCGTCAACGCGGTCCCCGACAACCTCCGCCGCCAAGCCAGCGGCCTGGTCGCCGCCCACCTGCAATGGCACCTCGAACGCCAACTCCGCACCCTGCCCCTGATCGAGCGCACCCGCCCACACGAAGCCGCCGAATCCGCCGCCGTCGGCTGATCCCGCAAGTCGCGCATCCCCTGCCGCGAGCGTGTCCATGTCCGGCTCGTCGTATCGGCCGGCTCGCCGCGTGGCGAGATAGCTGCTTCGGCACGCGCGCTCGGTGCGTTTTCGTCGTGGTGGCATACCGTGCTCCCGATATCGCGTCGACCCGGTCGGTGTGGGGGAAGTGTGGGGAGTCGGTGGGAAGTCCGTGGGTGTGTTCGCGGGGTTGGGGGCATCGGGCAGGATGGTGGGCGTGATCGGTACTCGCAAACCTTCCGCTGTCCAGCGCGCGGTGCGTCCGCCTTCGCCGCATCCCTCGGGTGCGACGCCGCCCGCGATTCCCGCCGAGTTCGTGCCCAGGCATGTCGCGCTGGTGATGGACGGTAATGGCCGCTGGGCGCAGGAGCGCGGGCTGGCGCGGACCGCGGGGCATGAGCGCGGGGAAGCGGTGCTCATGGACACCGTCGAGGGTTGTATCGAGATCGGGGTGAAGTGGCTGTCGGCGTACGCCTTCTCCACCGAGAATTGGCGGCGCAGCCCGGACGAGGTGAAGTTCCTGATGGGCTTCAACCGCGATGTGATCCGCAGGCGGCGCGATGAGATGCACGAGATGGGTGTGCGGGTGCGCTGGGCGGGCCGCCGGCCGCGCCTGTGGCGCAGCGTGATCAAGGAGCTCGAGATCGCCGAGGAGCTCACCAAGGACAATGACGTGATGACGCTGACCATGTGCGTCAACTACGGCGGTCGCGCCGAAATCGCCGATGCCGCAAGGGAAATCGCGCGCCGGGTGAAGTCCGGCGAGATCGATCCGGAGAAGGTGAACGAGGACACCGTCGCCCGCTTCCTGGATGAGCCGGATATGCCGGATGTGGATCTGTTCCTGCGCCCGTCGGGTGAGTTTCGCACCTCGAACTTCCTGATGTGGCAGTCCGCGTACGCCGAATTCGTGTTCCAGGAAACGCTTTTCCCGGATTTCGACCGCCGCAACCTGTGGGACGCCTGCCTGGAGTACGCCAAGCGCGACCGCCGCTTCGGTGGCGCGAAGTGAGCGATGCGATCGCCCCGGCGGCGGAATTGCAGGCGCGCGCCGGAGCCGCGCTGTCCCGCTATGACGTCGCGGTCCGGGTGGAGGAGGGCGGCGGCCTGGGTTTCGAATTCGACGGCGCGCTCTGCTCACTGCGCGGGGTGAATCTGGCCCCCGGCCTGGATGTGCTCACCCTGACCTGTGTGCTGGCCTGGGATCGCCCGCTGAAACCGCAGCTGCACAAGCGGGTTGCCGAACGCAACGCGGCGCTGCAGTTCGGCTCGATCACGATCGTCGGCCATGACAAGCTGGCGGACATAATCCTGCGCTACACGTTCCCGGCCGCTGGCCTCGAGGATGAAGCGCTCGCGACCATGCTGCTGCTGGTGCTGTCCGGTGCGGGCCGCGCCCGCCAGGGTCTGGTGTTGCCCTAAATCCGCCCGGCGGCAACGGTTTTCGCTGCCGCCGGTGAATTCGGCTCAGTTGGGTGAGGTTTCGGGCAGCGGCAGTCTCGCGTAGGCGGGCAGCATCTGTTCGACTCCGCGCGCGAAGGATTCGGGGTCGGTATCGCCCAGGATCAGGAATTGCAGGATGAATCCGGGTAGCAGGCCGAGGAATGCCTTGGCCACCGCCTCCACATCGGCATCCGGTGGGAGCCAGCCGATTTCGCGCATGCGGATGGCGTAGTCGACCCAGAGTCGGCGAATGCCACCGATATTGGTGCGCACGTAGTCGGCGATATTGGCATCGGTGAGCGCCAGCGCCCAGGCCTGCGGAATGAGCCGGACCGGGCCGCCGGGCCCGGAGAGTCGCACGATGGTTTCGGAGATGGTGAGGATGAGCTCCGGGGGAGTGGGCAGCGGATCGCTGAAGACCGCTTCGCTCAGGGCGGCGCGCAGATCGACGGTGGCCTCGGTGGTGAGGGCCGCGATGATGTCGTCCTTGGATTTGAAGTAGCGGTACACCGCCCCCGCGGACAGTCCGGATTCGGCGAAGACGTCCTGCATGGTGGTGGTGTGCAGACCCTTGCGGGCGAAGCAGGTTTGCGCGGCGTCGAGGATCTGCTGTCTGCGGCGTTCCAGGTGTTCTTCGCTGACTCTGGGCATACGCCCAAAGTAAAACGAATATCCGTTCTTGACAAGCTGACAGCTCGATGTCAGGGTTGTCCCAATAAAAGAGAACGAACATCCGATTTACGGGAAGTGCCTGATGACCACCACCCAGCGCGCTGTCGCCTTCGGCCTCGCGGCCGCCCTCATCCAAGCGATCATGCTCATTGCCTTCGCCTGGCCCGCCACCAATATCAAGCCCCGCGAACTGCCCATCGCCGTCACCGGCCCGCAGGCCGCGGCGGTCGCTCAGCAGTTGGCCGAACATGACGCCGACGCCTTCGATATCCGCACCGTCGCAGACGAATCCGCCGCCCGTACCGCCATTGCGGACCGGGATGTGTACGGGGCCATCGTGACCGGCGGTCAGCCGGTGGTGCTGATCGCCTCCGCCGCGAGTCCGGCGGTGGCACAACAGCTCTCGGCCATCGCGCAGCAGCTGTCCGGGACTCCCGCCCCGGCCGTGCGGGATGTGATCGCCGCCGATCCGGATGACCCGCGCGGCACCGGTTTCGGCGCGATGGTGCTGCCCCTGGCCCTGTCCGGCATCGCCGCGGGCGTTCTGCTGACCCTGCTGATCCCGTCCATTCCCGCGCGCGGCCTGGGTCTGGCGACCTTCGCGATCGCCGGTGGACTGCTCAGTATGAGCATCATCAGCGGCTGGCTGTCCCTGCTCCCCGGTTCCTACCTGACCCTCGCCGCGATAGCCGGGCTGGTGTCCTTCGCGGTCGCCGGAACCGTGGTCGGCCTCGCCGCGGCGGTCGGCCGAGCGGGTATCGGGCTGGCCGCCATCCTCATCGTGCTGATCGGAAACCCGTTCTCCGCGGCCACTTCCGCGCCCGAACTGCTCCCGCGGCCCTGGGGCACGATCGGCCAACTGCTCCCGCCGGGTGCCGCCGCCAGCCTGCTCCGCTCGGTCGCCTTCTTCGACGGCGCGAAGGCGGGCGGCCCGCTGACGGTCCTACTGGTCTGGGCTGCGGCCGCTCTCGCCCTGCTGGGCATCGGCATTCTGCGCTCGCGCCCCGCGACCGCGACGGCCGATCTCAGGGAGCCCGTCCCCGTCGCTGGCTGACAATCGCCGAATGCATTGCGCCCCTTGCAGTCTCACTTCAAGGGGCGCAATACGTCGTTCGGCCGACGCTCTCAGCTCTTGCCGCTCGCGCAGCCGCCGCAGGTGCCGAAGATCTCCATGGTGTGGCTGATATCGGTGAAACCATGTTCCGCCGCAATGGAATCCGCCCACGCCTCCACGGTCGGTCCTTCGACCTCGACGGTGCGCCCGCAATGGCGGCACACCAGGTGATGGTGGTGTCCGGTGGAGCACTGCCGGTACACGGACTCGCCGGAGTCGGTGCGCAGCATGTCGACCAGTCCGGCCTCGGCGAGCGATTGCAGCGTCCGATAGACCGTGGTCAGTCCGATGCCCTCACCGCGCCGCCGGAGTTCATCGTGCAGCTCCTGGGCGGACCGGAACTCGTCGATATCGGCGAGCAGCGCCGCGATGGCGCTGCGCTGACGGGTGCTGCGGACGCCGACCGTCTTCTCGGTTGTTCCCACCACTCACCCCTCCTCTGCGTGTGCGACGGCATCGATGACGATATGCGCCAGATGTTCGTCGACCAGTTCGTAGATCACTTCGCGCCCGGTGCGCTCCCCGCGCACCACGCCCGCGGACTTGAGGATTCGCAGGTGCTGGCTGATCAGCGGCTGGGTCACCCCGAGGGTGTCGACCAGTTCGTGGACGCAGCGCGGCGATTCGCGTAGTTGCAGCACGATGGCGATGCGCACGGGTGCGGCCAGGGCGCGCAGCAGTTCGCCGGCCGAGTCCAGAATGGTGCGGGAGGGCACCATGGGCGGCTGGGGCGACCGGTACGGGTACGGGTCGTGCGGAATCGCGGTCGGGGCCTCGGTGGCGACGCGTGAGCGCCGCAGGGGGGCACCACTGTCGGTGGTCATCGAACCAACTCCTTATTGGAAACCGATGCCATTCTTATATGCAAGCATATGCATGTCAAACCCGACACTCGGAGGAGTTCTCGCGAAGGAGACGGCCGGGCATGTCGCGGGGGGCTTCCAGTGCCCGGTCAGCAATCGTTTTCGGTGGGGAGTGGGATGGTGGGGTCGAAGTACTGTTCGGTGGGTCGGACCTGGGTGCCGTAACTGGGGGTGTCGCTGTAGGAGGGGGCCAGGAAGCCCTTCTTGAACCAGGCACAGTTGCCCGCGTACGTGAACGAGCTGGCGTGGTCGAGCCACATACCCTGCGAGGGGGCGTCGTAGGCCGAGTCGTCGACCCAGGTGTAGTCGATCTCCTCGCGCACCAGCACGATGATCTCCATCGGATCGCTGATCGCCTTCGGATCGGGCGCCTGGAAGGCGTACGCGACAAGGTAATTCGTCTTGATCACCAGCTCGCCCTTGTCGTCCTGGGTGGCCGACATGGAGCCGTTGACGCGCGGGCGGGCCGGGAGCAGCTTGAATCCCGGTGCGAGTTTGGTTGTGACCCACCAGGTTTCGGCCTCGTTCCCCGGCGCCGACTTGGACCGGATCTCATCGCCCTGCCCCGGCGCGACGAGGGCGATGATCGGTTCGGCGTCCCCGGTGTCGAGCGTGTGCTGATCCAGTCGCGCCAGCACGATCAGCTGTTTGGCACGGTCCTGTGCCGCCGCCACCTGCTCGATCGGGAAGCGGCCGACCGGTACCGCGGGCGGTTCCTCGATACCGTCCGACCCTTCCCGCCACTGATTGGCGGGGGTATCCCGGAACGGATGGTCCGGATTCACGCGCAGATACCCGTTGGGCAGCGTCGTCAGCGTCGGTATCGCCGGAATCGTCGCCTTGATCGACCGATCATCGTGCGGCAGTAGCCGAGGCACCGTGAACCACGCGACCAGCAGTACCGGCAGTGACAGCCAGAGCGCGATCGACATCCACCTGCGCGGCGGTTGCGGTCCCGGCGGCGGCGCGGATGGCTGTACCCCGGGCTGCTGTGCGGGTGGCGGTGCGGGCGTCGAGATGTGGTCCCAAGGCTTGTACTCGTCGTCGTCGCTCGGATAGTTCCACGTCATGTCGCCCCCGGCCCTGCCGTCATCACTGCCCGCGACAGCGGCGTGATCCCGAGGGAAAGACCGGTCGCCCTACCTACTATCTCGCGTGGGCGACCCCGGAACGTATCCCCGAATCCCAGGGGCAGCGACCTGCGAACCCACCCTCGGGGCCGTGCTCGCTCCCGGCGAATATCGCCTAGCCCGGTACCGATAGGCTTGAGCACGTCCCTTGTAGTTTTCACGGACCGGATGGAGATTTCCTCAGTGGCACCCAAGTCGAAGGTGGACACCGTCGCCAACCTCGCCAAGCGACGGGGTCTGGTGTACCCGAGCGGTGAGATTTACGGCGGCACCAAATCGGCGTGGGATTACGGACCGCTGGGTGTCGAGCTCAAGGAGAACATCAAGCGGCAGTGGTGGCGTTCGATGGTCACCAGCCGCGAGGATGTGGTCGGCCTCGATTCGTCGATCATCCTGCCGCGTCAGGTGTGGGTCGCCTCGGGTCACGTCGCGGTGTTCAACGATCCGCTGGTGGAATGCCTGAACTGCCATAAGCGGCATCGGCAGGACCACCTGCAGGAGGCGTACGCCGAGAAGCACAAGCTCGATGATCCCGATTCGGTGTCCATGGAGCTCATCGTGTGCCCCGATTGCGGCACCGTCGGCAAGTGGACCGAACCGCGCGACTTCAACATGATGCTCAAGACCTACCTGGGCCCGGTCGAGTCCGAAGAGGGCATGCACTACCTGCGCCCGGAGACCGCGCAGGGCATCTTCGTGAACTACAAGAACGTCGAGACCACCGCGCGTAAGAAGCCGCCGTTCGGTATCGCCCAGATGGGCAAGAGCTTCCGCAACGAGATCTCCCCGGGCAACTTCATCTTCCGCACCCGCGAGTTCGAGCAGATGGAGATGGAGTTCTTCGTCAAGCCGGGTGAGGACGAGCAGTGGCATCAGTACTGGATCGACACCCGGCTGGCCTGGTACACCGATCTGGGCATCGATCCGGAGAACCTGCGGCTGTACGAGCATCCGAAGGAGAAGCTCTCGCACTACTCCACCCGCACGGTGGATATCGAGTACCGCTTCCGTTTCCAGGGCAGCGAGTGGGGTGAGCTCGAGGGCGTCGCCAACCGCACCGACTTCGACCTGAAGACCCATTCCGAGCATTCGGGACAGGATCTGAGCTACTTCGATCAGACCAGCGGTGAGCGCTACACGCCGTACGTGATCGAGCCCGCGGCCGGTCTGACCCGTTCGCTGATGGCGTTCCTGGTGGACGCGTATCACGTGGAGCAGGTGCCGACCGCCAAGGGTGGTGTGGAGGATCGCACCACGCTGCGCCTGGATCGTCGTCTCGCGCCGGTGAAGGCCGCGGTGCTGCCGCTCTCGCGCAATGCCGAGCTGTCGCCGAAGGCGAAGGATCTGGCCGCGCAGCTGCGCCGCAACTGGAATGTCGAGTTCGATGACGCGGGCGCCATCGGCCGCCGTTACCGCCGTCAGGACGAGATCGGCACCCCGTTCTGCATCACCGTCGACTTCGACACGCTCGAGGATCACGCGGTGACCGTGCGCGAGCGGGATTCCATGGCGCAGGAGCGAATCGCGCTTGATCAAGTAGAGGGCTACCTGGCCGCGCGCCTGATCGGCGCCTGATTTCCGACTCCCGAGGAAGACCGGTCAAGGCCTGACCGGTCTTTTCTTTATTCGGTTGCCCCTGAAATTCGGGGCGCTGATTGGCAATTGGGTATGCCACTACTCGTGTTAACGGCCCATGACCGGAGCAGTATTGATAGGTATGGGGCAACGGCGCCTGTCGCTGTAGCTCAATCTGTCGAGGTGAGTCATGAGCGAGCTTGTTATCGGCCCCCGTTCGGGGCTGCAATGGGTCTCATTGGGGGACTCTGGATCGTCTTGTCCTGCCGCCCGTTCCACGGTTGCGGCCTTTCGATCTTGGGCTGATTCCTTTCTGACCCGACCCAGTCCGGAACTGGGCCGTGACGGACCGGTATGTCCGTATGTGAAACCGTCCATGCGGCGGGACCTGCTGTGGCTCGCGCAGGTCCCGGCCGCGGAGCCGCGACCGATGTGGGTGCGGGCCATCATCGAGGACGCCCTCGAGGTCTATCCCGAACTGCCGACGGGCAATGGCAGTTCGACATCGGTGTTGCGCGGAATGATCACGGTATTCCCGAATTTAGTTGACTATTCATTGATCGACGAGATTCATGCGGAATTCAAGACCAAATTCGTCGAACGCGGTGCGATGCTCGGGCAATTCTATCCGGGATGCGATCAGCCGGGATTGTGGAACAAAGACTTCCGGCCATTGGACGCGCCATTGCCCATGTTGGTGGTGCGCTCGATGATGACAACCGATTTCCCTTTCCTGCTGGAAAAGCCGGAATGGATGGACGCGTATGTGCGCAAGTTCGCACCCGGTCTGCCCGCACATGTGCGGACGGTCATGGTGGGTCGCCTGACGGCCCGTCCCGACTCCTGGGTTCCGGCGTATGAGGAACAGCGGGAAGACGAATCGTGTTCGACCGGTACTCGATGAGGCGTTATGACGCGCGAACTCGCGGCGGAACAGACCGCCACAGTCTTCCCGCTCTCCCCGGCCCAGCTCGGCATGTGGTATGCGCAGCAACTGGATCCGAGCGTGCCGCTGTCGGAGGCGCAGTACATCGAGATGCGCGGGCCGCTCGATCTGGGGGCGCTGCGTAACGCCGCGGCCGTCGCCGGGCGCGAATTCGGTTCCGGCGTAGTGCGATTGGTGGAGATCGAGGACCGGCCCTACCAGGTCGTCGACCCCAATATCGAACCCGCCGTGGAGTTCGCGGACTTCGCCGATCGGGCGGAACCCGTTGCGGCGGCGCTGGAATGGATGCGCGCGGATGTGGCCGCGCCCATCGATCTGCTGGGTGAGCGGGCGGGCATCACCGTGGTGATCCGGGTCGGGCCCGACCACCACCTCTGGTACACCCGCGCCCACCACATTCTCATCGACGGCTTCGGTTCGGTGACCATGCTGTACCGGGTCGCCGAGCTGTACAACGCGGCCGTACGCGGCGAACCCGCGCCCGCGGGCACCGCGGCCTCCCTGCTACAGGTGCACGAAGCCGAACTGGCATACCGTGATTCGAGCCGCTTCGGCTCCGATGAGCGGTACTGGCGCGAGGTCACCGCGGGCATGCCCGAACGGTGCAGCCTGGTCTCGGCCACCGCCCCCGCCTGCGCCCTGGGCCGCGAAGCCCGCGCCCAACTCGGAGCCGATATCGCCGCACGCCTGGAGAGCGCGGCGCATCGCTTCGACGCCAGTTCGGCGACCGTGGTGATGGCGGCGCTCGCGCTGTACTACGCGCGACTGACCGCCACCGAGGACGTGGTGCTGAGCCTGCCGGTCTCGGGCCGCACCACGGCGGTACTGCGCCGCTCCGGCGGCATGATCGCCAATGTGGTGCCGCTGCGCCTCCGCGTGCCCCGCGAGGGCACGGTGGGCGAGGTTCTCGACGCGGTTCGGGTGGCGGCCTCGGGTGCATTGCGCCACCAGCGTTTTCGCGCCGAGGATATGCACTGGGGTGCGGGGGATCACCCCGCTGCCGGCGCGGATGCCGGGCCTGATTCGGGGGTGCCGTCGGGCGGCGACGGTATGCGGCCGGGCGATGCTCGGAAGGACGCGGCGCGGCCGGAGTTCGGTCGCGGCTTCGTCGGCCCGGTCATCAACATCATGCTGTTCCCGGCCGGAATCGATTTCGCGGGAGTCGATTCCAGCCTGCACGTGCTGACCTCCGGCCCGATCGAGGACCTGTTCGTCAACTTCTACCAGCATGGTGCGGGCGCACCGATTCACGTCGACTTCGCCGCGAATCCCCGGCTGTACGACGAGGATTCGCTCTCCCGCCAGCACCGCCGCTTCCTGACCCTGCTCGAATCCCTGCTGTCCGCCGAGGCCGATACGCCGCTGACATCCCTGGAGTACTACACCGCCGACGAGAAGCCACTGCTCGCGGGTTCACACGGCGCGAAAGCCCCGGAACCCCGCCTGCTACCGGAGATTCTGGCAGCGGGGCTGCGACAGGCAGGACGCGACGGCCTCGCCGTCATCGGCCGAGACCGTCAACTCACGTACGGCGAACTCGACACGCTGTCGAACCGCTTGGCGCGCAGGCTCCTACACGAATCCGCCGAATCCACACTGGCGTCGTCCCCTTCGCTGGGCCCGGAATCAACTGTGCTGCTGGCCCTCCCACGCTCCGTCGAGGCGATGGTCGCGTTGTGGGCGGTGGCCAAGACCGGAGCCGCCTTCGTCCCTCTGGGCACCGCCATGCCCGCCGACCGAATGGCGCGCATCGCCTCCGAATGCGGCGCAACCCTGGGCCTGACCCTCGCGAATTCCGCTGACCTCCCCGACACGGTGCACTGGATCCCCCTGGACCACTTGCTCTCCGAGCACCCCGGCCCGGACATTCCACTGGCTGCGGATGAACTGCGTGGTCGGCCGGAGTTGGCCAACCCGGCGTACGTGGTGTTCACCTCCGGGTCGACCGGGACGCCCAAGGGTGTGGTGGTGACCCATGCGGGTCTCGCGGGTTTGGCTGCGGCGGTGGTTGATTCATACCGGGTCACCCCTGGTGCCCGGGTGCTGCAATGCCTGAACCCGAGTTTCGACGCGTCGGTGCTGGAATGGCTGATGGCCTTCGCCTCCGGTACGACATTGGTTGTCGCCGAATCCGATCCGGTGCTCGGGGACGAATTGGCGGCGTTGGTACGCGATTACGGCATCACCCAGGTGTGTTCCACCCCGGCGGTGCTGTCCACCCTGGAGCCGGATGCTCTGGACGGCGTGCGCGCGGTCTCCTCCGGCGGCGAGCCGACCCCGCCGGATATAGTGGCGCGCTTCGGAATCGGCCGCGACCTGCTCAACTCCTACGGTCCCAGCGAATCCACCGTGGCCGTCACCTACACCAAGGGCCTGGTGCCCGGTGAGAACGCGGGCATCGGCGACCCCATCCCCGGTGCGGGCATGCTGGTCCTGGATCGCTGGCTGCGCCCGGTCCCCATCGGCGTCGCCGGTGAGCTGTATGTGACCGGCCCCGGTGTCGCCCGCGGCTACGTCGGCAGACCCGGCCTGACCGCCGAACGCTTCGTCCCCGCCCCCGGCGGCGGTCGCATGTACCGCACCGGCGATCTGGTCCGCTGGACGCTCGGGTCGGTCTCGACTCCCGCTGCGTCGGAAGTGGATTCCGAACTGCGCGGCAGCCGCCCCGCCCTGGTGCTGGAGTACGTGGGGCGAGGAGACTTCCAGGTCAAGTTGCGGGGTATGCGGATCGAGCTGGGGGAGATCGATGCGGCGCTGAATGCGCATGCGGCGGTTGAGATCGCGGTTACGGTGGCGCGGCCGGGGCCGAGCGGGGGGACGGTGCTGGCGGCGTATGTCGTGCCGCACGCGGGGGTGAATGTCACCGAGGCGGATCTGCTGGATCATGCCGCGCGGCGGCTGCCGCCCTATATGGTTCCGGGCACGGTCACCGTGCTGGGGGCGTTGCCGCTGACGGCGAATGGCAAGGTTGATCGGCGGGCGCTACCCGAACCCGTTGTCGCGCAGCCTGTTCAGCGCGCGGAACCGGCGAGTGCGACCGAGCGGATGCTGTGCACGCTGTTCGCCGAGATTCTCGGTACGGCCGAAGTGGGGCCGCATACCTCGTTCTTCGCGCTGGGCGGCGATTCGATCATGGCCATCACGCTGGTCTCGCGGGCGCGGGCGGCGGGGTTGATCTTCTCGGCGCGGGAGGTTTTCGAGCATCGCACCCCGGCGGGTCTGGCGGCCGTTGTCGCTCTCGCGGACGATCGTCCCGCGCAGCTCGCCGAGTTGCCCGGTGGTGGTGTGGGTCGGCTGCCGCTCACCCCGGTCGCGGCGTGGTTGTTGTCCCGGCCGGGCTGGGAGCACTTCGCCCAATCGATGGTCGTTCAGCTGCCGCTGGGTATCGAACATGCGGCGCTGACCCGCACTGTTCAGGCACTGCTGGATCGGCACGACATGCTGCGCGCTCGCATCGCTCCGGCTGCATCCGGGCTGGAGTTGGAGGTGCAGCCGCCGCACCTGGTGGATGCCGCCGCTCTGATCGCGAGAGTCGGTTGTGCCCAATACGATTCGACGGTCTCACAGACCGTCACCCGACGGTCCCGCGACACGGGATCAGATACTGCCGATCAGGCCATTGCGGATGCGATCGAACCCGAGTTGGCCGCGGCGGTGACGCGCTTGAACCCGCGTGCCGGAATCATGGTCGCGCTCACCTGGCTGGATGCGGGTCCCGGCGTATCCGGCCGACTCGTGATCGCGGTGCACCATCTGGCCTGTGACGCGGTGTCGTGGCGAATTCTATTGCCGGACCTGATGTCTGCCTGGTCCCAGGCTTCCGCCGGGGCCGTTCCGGTCCTGCAACCCACCGGCACCTCCATGCGTGCTTGGGCGCACGCGTTGCGCGATATCGCGGAAGCCCGTGACTCGGCGGGCACGGAGGCAATGCCGGACGTCGAGGCCCCGGCGTGGCCCGCCAGTGAATACGACTACTGGCGAACGGTTTTGGCCGAGGACCCGCTGTTGGGCACGCGGCGGCTGGACCCGGCGGTCGATACACACGGCTCCGCTGGGCGGCTCGAAGTCGAGATATCCGATACCGCCTCTGCAACATTGGTGAGCCGGATTGCCGCTGCCTATCGCTGCGGCGTCGAAGATGCGCTGCTGGCCGGGCTGGCCCTGGCGTTGGCTCGTCGCCGCGGGGCCGTCGACTCGGAAACCGTTGTCGCAGTTGAGCGACACGGGCGGGACGAGACGGTGGTGCCGGGCGCGGAGCTGTCGCGGACCGTCGGCTGGTTCACCGCGCAGGTGCCGGTGCGACTGGGACCCGTTGCCGCGGATTCGGCGGTGGGAGCGTTGAAACTGGTCAAGGAGCAATTGCGAAGTGTGCCCAGGGGCGGACTCGGATACGGGCTGCTGCGGTATTCGAACGAGAACACCGGTGCGGGCCTGGCTCAGTTGCCGGAGCCGCAGGTGGGGTTCAACTATCTCGGCGTGATTCCGGCGCTCGAGATTGCGGGGGAGTGGTTGCCGGTGGGGATGGCGGCCCGGCTCGGCGGTCACGCTGACCCGGAAATGCCTTTGGCCGCCGTGGTTTCCGTGGATGCGGTGGCATTGGAGTCGGAGCGCGGGCTGCGGATCCGGGCGGTGTGGCAGTACGCCCCCGGAGCTGTCGAGAGCGGTGAAGTCGAGACACTGGCGCGCGAATGGGCGGCGGCGGTGGAGGAGATCGCCGATTCGATTCGCGATCCGGAGGCCGGTGGAATCACACCGGTCGATGTGCCCCTCTTGGCTGTCAATCAGCACGAAATCGATTCGTGGGAGCGGGATTACGGACGGTTGGACACCGCGCTGCCGCTGACCCCGCTGCAACGCGGACTGCTGTTCCAGGCGCAATTGGCCGGGGGCGAGGCCGATGGGTATTCGGTGCAGGCAGTCATCGATGTGGAAGGCGATCTGGATCCGGCTCGCCTGACGGCGGCCACCCAGGCGCTGGTCCAACGGCATGAGGTGCTGCGGGCGGGCTTCGCGCAGTCGGGAGAGCACGCGGTGCAGGTCATCGCCGCCCGCGCACAGGCCCCGTGCGAGTATCGCGAGGCTTTCGGCGCGACCGAGTCGGAGTTGGATGCGATAGCGGCGCAGGAGCTTTCAAAACCCTTCGACGTGGCCATGCCACCGCTCATCAGATTCCTGTGCCTCGCGATGGGCGAGCGCCGGTATCGGCTCGTCATCACGAACCACCACCTGATTCTCGACGGCTGGTCCATGCCGCTGCTGTTCGCCGAACTCGTCGGCCTGTACGAAACCTTCGGGGACGACAGCGGATTCGCGCCGCCGGTCCCGTTCGGCGACTACCTCGAATGGCTCTCCGGCCGCGATTTCGGGCAGGCCCGGGAGATGTGGGCGCGCTCGCTGGCCGATCTCGACGGCCCGACCTTGGTCGCGCCCGCCGCCCCGCGCGCCGATACGACCACCGCACCGGTCGCGCACGCGGTTCCCCTGCCGGATGACGCCGCCGAACGTCTGCGCGCACTGGCCGCCTCCTGCCAGGTCACCGTGAACACCATCGTCCAGTCGGCGTGGGCGCTGCTGCTCGGCACGCTCACCGGCTCGGCCGATATCGTCTTCGGCGCAACGGTTTCCGGACGGCCACCGGAGCTGCCGGGTTCCGACCGCATGGTCGGCATGCTGGTCAACACCGTCCCGGTCCGCATCACCCTGAACCCGCGCGAAACCGTCACCGATCTACTGACCCGCATACAACGTGAACAGGCCGCCCTCGCCGACGCACAGTACCTCGGCCTGGACGAGATCCACGCCCACACCGGCCTAGGCCCCCTCTTCGACACCGCAACGGTTTTCGAGTCCTACCCCGTCGACGCGGCCGCCCTGACCACCGCCACCCACCAAGCCGAACTGACCGTAACCAGCATCCACGCACACGACGGCACCCACTACCCCCTCTCCCTGGCCACCTACGCCAATACCGGATTACGCCTGGAACTAACCAGATCGCCCCGCTATTTCGATGGTGCACAAGCAGATTCGATAGCAGCGTCCCTCGCGCACCTGCTGCTCGCCCTAACCGAGGATCCGCAGCGCCGAATCGGAGCCCTGCGCACCGGCGATGTGCTGGATTCCCCTGCCGTCCGCCATGGCACACCGGCGAACCCGGTACGCCTGCTCCCGGACCTGCTCACCGCAGCGGGACTGCCGGATGCAGTCGCGATCACCAACGCTGCGCCGATCGCCGACACTCGCGGTGATCCGGAAATGATGACGTACACCGATCTCGACACTCGATCAAATAGTTTGGCGCGCCTGCTGATCGAAGCCGGAGCGGGGCCGGAGCGGACGGTACTTGTCGCGCTCCCGCGCACCCTCTCCGCCATGGTGGCGATCTGGGCCATCGCCAAATCCGGCGCGGCTTTCGCTCCGGTCGATATCTCCCAGCCCGCGAACCGAACCGCGGCCATCGCCGCCGAATGCGATGCCCTGCTCGGCATCGCCGATTCCACGGTATCCGGCGATCTACCGCAGGATTTGCCCTGGCTGCTGCTCGACTCCGCGAAAACGTCTGCGAGGCTTGAAGAGTCGCCCGCCGACCGGATCACCGACGCCGACCGCACCACCCCCTTGCGCCCCGACCACGCGGCCTACGTCATCTTCACCTCCGGCTCCACCGGCACCCCGAAGGGCGTGACCGTCACCCATACCGGCCTGGCGAACCTCACGAATGCCACCGCGCAGCACTGCCTCCTCAACCGCGACACCCGCATGCTGCACTGCCTCAACCCAGCCTTCGACGCTGCGATCCTGGTGTGGCTCAGCACTTTCGCGGCCGGAGGAACACTGGTCGTGGCCCCGCCCGAAACGAACGCCGGTGCCGAACTCGGCGCCGCTCTCATCGCGAGCTCGGCCACCCACCTGATCTGCACCCCCACCGTCCTCGCAACCGTGGACATCGACGCCCTGAACTCGGTCCGCGTCATCGCGACCGGCGGCGAGCCCTGCCCACCCGCCCTGGTAACCCGCATGACCGCAACCCGCGACATGCCGCGGCGCATCATAGTGAACTCGTACGGACCAGCCGAGACCACGATCGCCGCCGCATACGGCGAGCCGATGATGGCCGAGACCGCCGCCGTGTTGGGCGCTCCGGTCCCCGGTGCGACCCTGCTGGTGCTTGACGGCTGGCTGCGCCCGGTACCGATGGGAGCCGTCGGTGAGCTGTACGTGTCCGGTCTGGGCGTGGCACGCGGATATGCCGGGCGCGCAGGACTTTCCGCGAGCCGGTTCGTCGCCGATCCGTATTCCGTCGGACTGCGTATGTACCGCACCGGTGACCTGATGCGTTGTACCGCGGCGGGATTCGAGTACGTGGGGCGTACGGATTTTCAGGTGAAGGTGCGTGGGATTCGCGTCGAGCCCGGTGAAGTCGATGCCATGCTTGTCACCCATCCGCAGGTGGAGTCCTCGGTTACCGTGGCGCGGGAAACCGCTACCGGCGCAACCATGTTGGTTTCTTACCTCACCCTCGCCGTAGCTGCGACGGCGCACGTGGCCGCGACGGACCTCATGTCCTGGGCTGCGGCTCGGCTGCCGCGTTACCTGATGCCGTCGAGCATTCAGATCCTTGCGGAATTGCCTCGGACCCGGACCGGCAAGATCGATGTGCGCGCGCTGCCGGAACCTGAAGTGGCGCAGGCGGAGTACGTCGAGCCGGTTGGGGTCGAGGTGTTGATAGCCGAGACTTTCGCCGAGGTGCTCGGTCATGAACGGGTGGGTGCCCATGACGATTTCTTCGCCCTCGGTGGCGATTCGCTGATCGCGACCCGGGTGGCGGCCCGACTCGCAGCCGAGTTGGGTTCTCCCGTACCGGTTCGACTGCTGTTCGATGCCCCGGCTGTCGCCGATTTGGCTCGGCTGTTGACCGAGACCGGAGTGCGCCGCGTATCTGGTCCTGCGCTGGTGCCGGGCCCGCGCCCGGATCCGGTGCCGCTGTCGCCCGCGCAGCAGCGCATGTGGTTCGTGAATCGCTACGATCCGGCTTCGCCCGCGTACAACGTGCCTGTGGCGCTGCGGCTTTCGGGCCGATTGGACCGGGTCGCGTTGCGGGCCGCGCTTCGCGATGTGCTCGAGCGGCATGAGAGCCTGCGCACCGTGTACCCCGATATCGACGGCGTCGGCGGGCAGCTTGTGCTCACCGTCGACGAGGTGCCGCTGAATCTGGAACCCGTCGCGATTGCCGCCGAAGGACTGGCTGCCGCGGTGATCGATACTGTGACAAGCGGTTTCGACGTCACCGCCGCTGTCCCTTTGCGCTTGCGGTTGTTCCGCATTACGTCGGGCGGGTCGCTTCCGGTGCCCTCGAATGGGCCGCTCACCGTACCTGATCAAGGCGCTGCGGCATCGGGTTCGCGCTCAGCGGCATCGCATGCAGACTCGGATGTGGACGAGCATGTCATCGTGCTGGTCGCGCACCATATCGCCACCGACGGTTTCTCGATGGCCCCGCTCACTCGGGACGTGGCCGCCGCATATGCGATGCGGGCGGCGTGGCAGCGGCCCGTGTGGGCGGAGCTGCCGGTGCAGTACGCGGACTACACGCTGTGGCAGTTGGCGCGGCTCGGGGATGAGGGGGATTCCGGGTCGCTGCTGGCTCGGCAGGTGGAGTTCTGGTCGAGGACGTTGGCGGGACTGCCGGATCACGTCGAGTTGCCCGCCGATCGGCCACGTCCGGCGCGTGCGAGCCATCGCGCGGGGGAGACGACAGCCCGGCTGGACGGCACGCTGACGGCCGGAATCGACCGTTTTGCCCGGAGGCACCGGGCGACCCCGTTCATGGTCGTACACGCCGCGCTGGCGGTGCTGCTGGCCCGGCTGAGTGGCAGCGGGGACGTGGTGGTGGGCACGCCGGTGGCGGGGCGCGGGCATCGGGACCTCGATGAGCTGGTCGGAATGTTCGTGAACACCCTGGTGCTGCGCACCGGCGTCGAGCCGGGAGAGAGTTTCGCCGCCCTGGTGGACCGGGTGCGGGAGTCCGATCTGGCCGCCTTCGAGCATGCCGATGTGCCGTTCGAGCGACTGGTCGAGGTGCTCGCCCCGGCGCGTTCGGAGGCCCGGCATCCGCTGGTGCAGATCATGCTGGTGTACCAGAACCTGACGATTCCGGAACTCCGCCTGCCCGAGCTGACGGTGGCTCCAATCGATCTGCCGCAGAGCAACACTCGATTCGATCTGAGTGTGACGGTGGTCGCGGATATGGACGGCACGCAACTGCGATGCGCCTATGCCACAGACCTTTTCGACGAATCGACGGTCGCCGCGTTCGCTGATCGCCTGGTGCGGCTGCTGGCCACGGTCACGGCCGATCCCGAATTGCCGGTGGGCGATATCGACCTGCTGACGACCGCCGAGCGAGATCAGCTGTCAACCGAGATGACCCCGGCTGCCGCGCCCCGCACGCTGGCCCAACTCATGGCCGAAGCGGTCGCCGCCAACCCCGATGGCGTCGCGGTGAGCTGCGCCGACCGCCGACTCACGTACCGCGAGATCGATGAGCGTTCGAGGCAGCTGTCCGACAGCCTCACCCGCGCCGGAGCCGGGCCGGAAACCCTGGTGGCCGTGGGCATCCCGCGCTCGATCGAATCCATCCTCGCGATCTGGGCGATCACCCGCACCGGCGCGGCCTTCGTCCCCGTCGACCCGGCCTACCCACCCGAACGCATAGCCCGCATCGTCGACGTCTCCGGCGTAACTCTCGGCCTGACGGTTTCCGCACAGCGTGACCGTCTGCCCAACAACGTCGATTGGTGGTGCCTTGACGCTGACCTCACCGCGAAATCCGCTGTGGCGCAGCTTGAGACCGGAGTTGGTGACGAGTCCACTCTGTCGCGAGGCGACGATGCCGACCGAAGTCGCACCGCAGAGTCTGATCGGCTCGGCCGCTCGTTCGGTGGTCTCGCGCCGCGGACACACCCCGGGAACCCCGCGTACGTCATGTTCACCTCCGGATCGACCGGCGCGCCCAAGGGTGTGGTGGTGACGCACGCCGGTCTGGCGAATCTCGCCGAGGCACAGCGCGTTCGTGACGGAATCACCGCCGATTCCCGCGTATTGCAGGTGGCATCACCGAGTTTCGACGCCTCGGTGCTGGAATTGACCATGGCGTTGAGCGCGGCCGCGACACTGGTGGTGGCTCCGCCCACCGTCTTCGCGGGCGCGGATCTCGCGGAACTGCTTGCCCGGGAGCAGGTCTCGCACATCGCCATTACCCCGTCGGCGCTGGCGACGGTCGACCCGGCGGGTGTGGATCGGCTGCGTGTGATCATCACCGGCGGTGAGCCCTGCCCGCCCGAACTGGTCGCGGCCTGGTCCGCACCGAATCGCCTGCACTTCAATGATTACGGTCCCACCGAGACCACGGTGTGGGCGACCGGCAGTGCACCGCTGTGCCCGGGCGATCCGATCACGATCGGCGCACCCGCTCCGGGTGTGCGGGCGCTGGTCCTGGATGATCGGATGCGCCCCGTCCCGGAGGGTGTGATCGGCGAGCTGTATCTGTCCGGAATCCCTTTGGCACGTGGCTATTACGACCGCCCCGATTTGACCGCCGCCCGCTTCGTTGCCGATCCGTTCATGCCGGGGCGGCGCATGTACCGCACGGGCGATCTGGTCCGCCGTCGCAATAGCGATCTGGAGTATCTGGGCCGCACCGATACCCAGGTGAAGCTGCGCGGCCTGCGCATCGAGCTGGGTGAAGTGGAAGCCGCGTTGATAGCCGATCCGGCCGTGGCCCACGCGGTCGCGCTGGTGCGCGAGGACGCTCGCGGCGGAATGCTGGTCGCCTATGTGATTCCGGAGACCGGAGCCGGGGCGGATCCGGTGGCGCTGAAACGTTCGATGGCGCAAAGGCTTCCGTCGTATATGGTCCCGGCTGCCATCACGGTGCTCGATGAGCTCCCGCGCACCGCGAACGGCAAGCTCGACCGCGATGCCCTGCCCGCGCCGCAGCTCATCGCCGGTACGCACGAGGCGGCGATCGGCCCCGAGGAGGAGGCGGTGGCCGCCGTCTTCGCCGAGGTGCTCGGCATCGATCAGGTCTGGCGCGATGACGATTTCTTCGCCCTGGGCGGTAATTCGCTCATCGCCACCCAGGTGGTGGCCCGGCTGGGTGGTCAACTCGATCGAGCGGTTCCGGTCCGAGCCCTCTTCGACGCACCGACGGTCGCCGAACTGGCCGCGTTCGTCGCCTCGGGCACGGCCGCCGACCGCCCCCGCCCCGGCCCTCGGCCGCGTCCCGAACGGATTCCGCTCTCGGCCGCACAGCAGCGCATGTGGTTCCTCAACCGCTACGACCCCGGATCGCCCGTCTACAACATTCCGGGTGCGTTCGGAATCGAAGGGACACTGGATATCTCGGCACTGCGCGCCGCCATCGACGATGTGGTGGAACGACACGAAACCCTGCGCACCATCTACCCCGTGGACTCGGACGGCCTGCCGTATCAGGAGATCCTCCCCGCCACACCGGAAGCCACACCCGTCACCGAAATCGCCACGAACGTAGGTGAAGTCACGCAGCGCCTGATGTCGGAGCTGTCCCGAGGCTTCGACATCACCCGCGAACCCCCGCTGCGCGTCTGCGTCCTGCACACCGCGCCCCAATACGCGGTGCTGGCGCTGGCCGTACACCACATCGCCGCCGACGGCTGGTCCATGGCCCCGCTGGCACGAGATGTGCTGGGCGCGTACCTGTCCCGGGTCTCGGGTGAGCAGCCGAACTGGGCTCCGCTCCCGCTGCAATACGCCGATTACGCGCTCTGGCAGCGTGATCTGCTCGGCTCCGACACCGATCCGGAGAGCCTCGCGCACCGCCAACTGGACTTCTGGCGCGGCACGCTCGCCGGATTGCCCGAGGTGCACCGCATCCCGGTCGATCGCCCCCGGCCCGAACTCCCGTCCGGTATCGGCGACCGCATCGAATTCGCCATTCCCGCAGTGGTTCACGATCGCGTCCAGGTGCTCGCCCGTGCACAGGGTGCGAGCCCGTTCATGGTGGTGCACGCCGCCCTGGCGGTACTGCTGGCCCGGCTCTCCGATGAGACCGACATCGCGCTCGGCTCAGTGGTGGCGGGCCGGGGTGACGGCGAATTCGATGATCTCGTAGGCATGTTCGTGAACACGGTCGTCCTGCGCTCGCGCCTGAACCCGGCCGCGAACTTCGCCGCGACCCTGGCGGCCACCCGCCGCGCCGATCTGGCTGTCTACGGCAATATGGATCTGCCCTTCGAACGCCTGGTGGAGGCCCTTGCCCCGGCCCGCTCCACCGCGCATCATCCGCTGTTCCAGGTGCTGCTGGCCTTCCAGAATGTGCGGATTCCACGAACCACACTGCCGGGCTTGGAGATTCGCCCGTTCGAGGCGCCTGCTCCCGGTTCGAAGTTCGATCTCGAATGGATGCTTGCCGAGCAGTTCGGCCCCGCGGGTGAACCAGCAGGCATCACCGGTGCGCTCACCTTCGCGACCGATCTGTTCGACCGCGCCACCGCACGATCCATGACCGACGCCTTCATCGCCCTGATCGCCGCCGTCACCGCCACCCCGGACGCCCCGATCGGTGTGGTCGAGGCGGGTGGACTCCCGCCCCTCACGGCGAGGATTCATGACGAGGACGCCCCCGCGGTGAATATTCACCCCGAGCCGCAGCGGCGTCCGTACCGCGCCCCGCGCACCGATGCCGAACGCGCGCTCACCGCATCCTTCGAGACCGTCCTGGCGGCCGATCGGATCGGCGTGGACGACAACTTCTTCGAGGTCGGCGGCAACTCCATGGCCGCGGTGCAGCTGGTCACCCTGGTTCGCGAACGCACCGGCATCCCCGTGCCGCTGCAGTGGATGTTCCTGGACCCCACCCCCGCCGCGCTGGCCCGGCGGCTCGCCGAGGCCGCCGAACAGCCGGGCGTGGAGCCGTCGCTGCGGGTGCTGCTCCCCATGCGCCCGGCGGGTGACGGACCGGCACTGTTCTGTATCCATCCGGCCGTCGGATTGGCGTGGTGCTACGGCGGATTGGTGCAGTACATCGATCGCACCCACCCGGTCTACGGTCTGCAATCGCCGGGCGTGGTCGACGGCGGCACCGCCGATCGCACGATTCGCGATCTGGCCGTGCGCTATGTCGAGGAGATCCGCCGGGTGCAGCCGGAGGGGCCGTATCACCTGCTCGGCTATTCGGCGGGCGGTCCGATCGCGCACGCCATCGCGGTGGAATTGCGCGGTCGCGGTGCGCGAGTCCAGTCGTTGATCATGATGGACGCCCGGGCTCAGGTACGGATCACCGCCGATGCCGACCTGCCGCCGCTGGCCATGCTGCTGGCCGAATTCGGCGGTATCGATGTGCCCGCGGGTCTCGAGGGCGTAACCCCCGCGCAGGCCGCGGACCTGCTGGCGGCCTCCGGAATCTCGTTCACCGCAACCGAAATCGAGCACTTCTACAGCGATCTGCAACATCTGCTGCGGCAGATCTCCGACCATCGACCCGATGTCTTCGACGGTGATCTGATGTTCGTCTCCGCCGCGGGCAATCCGGATCCGACGCCGAATATCGCGACCTGGCGTCCGTTCATCGCGGGCGCGATCACCGAATATCCGGTCGTTTTCACCCACAACCAACTGGTCACCGCCGCCGCGCTGGCCGAGATCGGCCCGCTGATCACCGCATATCTGGATCGGCTATGAGGGTGGCCGGGCGAATCCTATTGGCATAGCTTCCGGCTGGTGAAGAATGGGCGGGGACAACCCGCTCGGCTACGGAAGGCTCGGACTGTGTCGGTGAACGGGAGACGGCTGCTGCGCGCGGCGGCGGTGGGGCTGGGTGCGCTCGGCGCCGGAGAACTGCTCGCCGCGACCCGGGGCGGTTCGGTGATCGACGGGATCGGGCGGCTGGGGGCCGATATCGCGCCCGTTCCGGTGGTGGAGGCCATGGTCGCCCGGGCCGGACGGTACGACAAGGAGGCCACCCGCGCCGCCGTGGTGGCGAATGTCGTTGCCGGATCGGCGGGTTTGGCCCTGCTGCCCGAGCGCCTGCGCACGCCCGCGGTGGCGGCACTCGGTGCGGGGACGAGCGCGCTGGCGCTGCGCGGTGCGAATCGATCGGCCGCGGGCGCGTTCGGCGGTATCGCGGCGGCGGGCGTACTACGCGCCGGACTGCGCCGGTCGCCCGGTGGGCTGGGGTCCGGATTGCTTTGGGCCACAGGCGGAGTCGGCATGCTCGCGGCCGCCGAGACTTTGATCCGGCGCGCGGATAAGCGGCACGGCGAACGGGTGCGGCAGCTCGGGCCGATGGGTTCGCATGTGCCGATGGCCGAGGACGGGCTCGGTTCCGAACCGGGATTGTCGCCGCTGATCACCAAGGTCGGCAGATTCTATGTGGCGGACGTGAATTCGCGGCCGCCGCGCATCGATCCGCGCGAATGGCGGCTGGCCATCACCGGTAAGGTCGCGCATCCGCTGCGACTGTCGCTGGCGGATCTGGCCGAACAGGCGGTGGAATTCGACGCGGTCATGGTGTGCGTGCACAACACGCCGGGACAGCATCGGGCCGGTAATGCCCGCTGGTTCGGGGTGCCGCTGACCGCGCTGTTCGATCACGCCATGCCGGACACCGACGCGACCCGGCTGGTCACCCGCGCCGTGGACGGCTACACGATCTCGCTGGATATGGCGAAGCTGCGCACGGGGGAGCTGCCCGGCTACCTGGTCATCGGCATGAACGGTGAACCGCTGCCGCCCGAACACGGTTTCCCCGCAAGGGTTTTCGTGCCCGGAATCTACGGTCAGTACACCGGCGCGAAGTGGATCTCCGAACTCGAACTCTCGGACGACTCACACGTCGACTACTGGTGGAAGCGCGGCTGGACCAACGAAACCCTCTGGGTGACACCGCAATCCCGTATCGATGTGGCATCGCCGGGTGCGGGCAGTCCGGGCAAGACCACCGTCGCCGGTGTCGCCTGGGCTCCACCCCAGGGTGTATCCGCCGTCGATATCCGGGTGGACGGAACCGATTGGACCCCAACCGAACTCGGCGCGGAGTCGGCACCCGCCGCCTGGCGTCGCTGGCGCACCGTGGTGGATCTGCCACCCGGCACGCACACCATCCAGGCCCGCGTCACCGGCCGCTCCGGAGAAGTACAGGACGGCGTCGACCGCCCCAGCTTCCCCTCCGGCCCGAGCGGCTTCCACACCGTGACCCTCACCATCTGAGGCCGTCGCGCGCACGGCCGCGGATCGCGCCTACCTGTGACGATGACATCTGTCATGGGTAGAACATGACGGACGAGTGGGGTATCCGCCGCCCGCCCGCCCGATAGTGGAGTCATGAATACTCCGGTGCCGGGCCGCGGTCGGGTCGGCTGGGCGGACGAGATCCTCGAGCGTCGCCTGCCGTCGTGGCCTGCGGTAACGTCCGGCGATGTGGTGGACAGTCGGGAGAGTATTGCGCGGCGCCGGCGATTCGGCTGGATCTTCGCGGCCGTATGGTCGGTGTACCTGATCACACCGCTGCGCCGGGCCTGGGAGCTCGACGGTGATGTGGCCCGGGTGTACACGCTCATCGCGATCGTGGCGTTCGGGATCGCCTATATCGGCTCGTTCTGGCGACTGCTGCAATTGCCGATGACGGGGCCGGCCTGGCCGAACCCGCCATCGCGCCTGGTATTCCCGCTGCTTGCCCTGCAATTGGCGCTGCTCGGTGCGGTCGCGGTGACGCTGCATTCGCATGCGGTGCCGCTGGCGGTCTATCCGGCGTCGTTCCTGGCCTTCACACTGCCTATCGCGCAGGCGATTCCGACGCTGATCGGGTTGATCCTGGTGACGGCGGTCATTCCGCAGGCGGTGGCCGGTGATGCGCCCGACTGGGACATCATCCAATCGATGGCGATGTCCGCGTTCGCGGTGGGCGGGATCCGTCAGCTCATCCAGCGCAATCAGCAGTTGAATCTGGCCCGGCAGCAGCTGACCGAACTGGCCATCGCGGAGGAACGCCTGCGGGTGGGCCGCGATGTGCACGATATCCTCGGCCATTCGCTCACCATCATCACGGTGAAAACCGAACTGGCGCAACGGCTCATGGAGATCGATCCGGAGCGCGCCAAACAGGAGCTGGTCGATGTGGAGCGGCTGGCCCGCGAATCCCTGGCCGGGGTGCGCAGCACCGTCGGCGGCCTGCGCGAGGTATCGCTCGCGGGCGAACTCACCAATGCGCGAACGGCATTGCGCGCCGCCGAGATCGAGGCGGATCTGCCCGTCGCGGATGGGCTCCCCACCCGGCACAGCGTCGTCTTCGCCTGGGTGCTGCGCGAGGCGATCACCAATATCGTCCGGCACAGCGGAGCCAGGCACGCCACCGTGCGGGTGTCCCCGCTCAGCATCGAGATCAGCGATGACGGCGGCGGATTGGGCGACGGGAAATTCGGCTCCGGCCTATCCGGACTGTCCGAACGAGTCCGCGCCACCGGCGGCACGCTCACCGTGGCGAACCGGCCGGAGGGCGGATTGCGGGTACTGGCAAGCTTTCCGGCGGCACCGATGGGAGACCCGCGATGATCAAACTTCTGCTCGCCGACGATCAGGCACTGGTGCGCGGCGCACTCGCCGCGCTGCTGGGCCTGGAACACGATCTGGAGATCGTCGCCGAGGTCGGCCGCGGCGATGAGGTGCTCGCCGCCGTCGAACGCACGAATCCCGATGTGGCCCTGCTGGATGTGGAAATGCCCGGTATGGACGGCATCGAGGCCGCGGCCCAACTCCACAAATCACATCCCTCCGTCCGCATCCTCATGGTCACCACGTTCGGCCGCCCCGGCTTCCTGCGCCGCGCCATCGACGCGGGCGCGGACGGCTTCGTGGTCAAGGACACCCCCGCCCGCGAACTGGCCGACGCCGTCCGCCGAGTCCACATGGGCCTGCGCGTAGTGGACCCCGCCCTGGCCACCGAAACCCTCACCGCGGGCACCTCCCCCCTCACCGCCCGCGAACGCGAAGTCCTCGCCGCCGCCTCCGACGGAGCCACCGCGGGCGCGATAGCCAAATCCCTCCACCTCTCCGAAGGCACAGTCCGCAACCACCTCTCCTCCGCGATCGGCAAGACCGGCACCCGCACCCGCGCCGAAGCAGTGAAGGCCGCCGAACGCCTCGGCTGGCTCTGACGCGCGCCTTCCCACACTGCCGAGGCCACGCTCATCGCGCCGACTGCGCTGGGCAGGTGAACTTTTCGTGCAATCCCGTGGACCCGCTGCGGGAAACCCGCGCCCGAGCGAGGGGATTGCTCGAATAGTTCACCTCCGCGCGAACCGGCGGGGCTGTTGGTCAGAAGCGGCCGCCGCGGCTGATGCGGCGGGAGCCGTCGGAGCCGCCGAAGGAGCCGGGGCCGTAGTTGCCGCCGCTGAATCCGCCGCCGCCGCGACTTGCGCCGCCCATGCCGCGCAGCATGCCGTCGATGAGGACGCCGCTGAGGATGGCGCCGGTTTGGGAGTTGGAGCTCGCCTGTTGTGATTGCCATTCGCGGACGGCGGCCTGGGCGGTGAGTAGTGCGCGGGTGCCGAGTTCGGTGGCGCGCTGGGCCTCGGTAAGGGCTTGGGCGGGATCGGATTCGGTGAGTTGGCGGGCCTGGTCGAGGCTGCGCTGGGCTTCGGCGAGGCGGGTGCGGGGTTCGGCGTCGACGCCGCCGCGCCGGGTGCTGATGAAATCGGTGGCGGCGTTGATCTGACTCAGGGCCGCGGTCATCGCCTGATCGAGGCGGCGCGCCAGGTCTTCGGCGGCGACCTTGCGGTCGGTGGCGGCGGCAATCGCCTTGTCCAGCACGGTATCCGCGGCCACCGCCCGCTGGAACGTCCCGAGCGGATTGGTCGCACCGTCCCGGCTCGCCTCATCGAGCGCGGTGCGCGCGGCGATAGCGGCGGTCGCGAGTTCGGGCCCGCCGTGTTTGGTGAGGGCCGCCGCGGTGCCGAGATCCATGCGCAGTTCCTCGATGATGCCGGGCAGTCCGGCGCGCGCCTGATCGATATCGGTCGCGGCGGTATCGACCGCATCCAGCAGTGTCCGTGCGGTATTGATGGCCGCCTCCGCCCCGCGAATGGCAGCCACCGCCGCGCCCTGTTCGCCGACGGGCCGGGCCGCCGCCGCGCGGCCTTCCTGAATGCCCTTGTCCGCGAAGGTGATCCGCTCCTGCGCCATATTCACGTTGTCATGCACGGGTGCCAGCACCGAGGCGGGCTGCGCCGCCACCAGCTGTGCGAGCGTCGCCGTCGAGCCGGGCACCCGGGCGGTCAGCTCGACCAGATCCCGGGTCAGCGCGTCCAATCGTTCGCCCGCGTTGATGAGCAGATTCCGCATGGCGTCGAATTCGGTGACTTTGGCGTCGAGTTCCTGATCCGCGCGCCCGCAGGTGCCGATGAGTTCCACCAGCATGGTGTGCTGTTGCTCGGGTGTTTCGGGAATATCGTCGTCGAGTTGCTGGCGGATGGAAAAGGCTTTGGCGAGCGCGTTCTTCGCCGCTTCCAGCGCCGCGGTGAATGGCGCGGTGGCGCTCGCGCCGAATTCATCGGTGGCGAGCCGCAATTCCTCTGCGCTGGTGCGAATCGCATTGTCGGTATCGACCAGCAACTCTTTGGATCGCGCGTCCAGTGCGGCGAGCGGCAGTGCGTTCAGCGCCGCGGTGTCCGCCGGATCGACCTTGCGCGCCGCCTCCAGCTCGGCGCGCGAACGCCGCGCCTTGCGCCCGCGCGACCACAGCAGCACCGCGCCCACCACCAGCGCCACCACGAGCACGAGTACCAGCACCACCCAGATGCTGGTCCCGCCCCCGCTGTCGTTCATGGCCGCCGACAACCCATTGGCCGTCGCGATCGCCGCCCCCGCCCAATCCCCGGCGCGCAGCTTGGGCTCCACCTGATCGATCAGCAGCTGGTCGACCTGCTTCTCACTGACCGATTCGGGCGCACTGCCGGTGAACGCGTACCCGCGATCACCCACCGCGACCGCGAGCAGCACATCCCGATTGCCGAAGTTGGAGGCTTTCGCAGTCTGCTCACCCCAGCTCTGCGCGTCCATCCCCGCGAAGTCGTGGACATACACAACCCACAGTCGCTCATGGTCTTTCGTGTACAGCTCGTCGATCGCCGACTGCACCTGAGCCGTCTGCCCGCCGCGCAACGCGCCCGCCAGATCGGTGACATAGCTGGGCAGCCGCTGCGGCTGCTCGGCGTGCGCGGGAGCGCCCCCGCCGATGGGAACAATCAAGGCCAGCACGAAGCCGGACAGCAGCATGGAGAGCTGCTTCGGAAGCCGCATCGTATGAATCTATCCGGCGCACGCGGGGCGCGAGGTTTCATCCGGTCACCCGTGTCGGCGGCCATGACTACGATCAAAGGCGTGATCACGATCGATTCCCCGTACACGGGTCATCTCGCCCCCGGCTCCAACCCGCAGCAGCGGAGCGTTTCCGGCGCGCGCATCGTGAAGATGTCGGTGGGCGCCATGGATAACAACGTGTACCTGGTGCAGTGCGCGAGAACCGGCTCGACGCTGCTCATCGACGCCGCCAATGAAGCGGAACGCATTCTGGAATTGCTGGATCAGGAGGCTCCCCAGGGGGTCGAGCTGCTGGTCACCACGCATCGCCATCCGGATCACTGGTGGGCCCTTGCCGATGTGCTCACCGCCCGCGAGATTCCGTCCGCCGCGCATGAACTCGATGCCGAGGCGCTGCCCGTCCCGCCGACCCGCATCCTCACCGACGGTGACAAGATCCGCATCGGCGAGCTGGAGTTCGAGGCCATTCACCTGAGCGGTCACACCCCGGGTTCGGTGGCGCTCGCCTACACCGACGGCGACGGCCGCACCCACCTGTTCACCGGAGATTCGCTGTTCCCGGGCGGCGTCGGCAAGACCGGCTCGCCAGAGGAGTTCACCTCGTTGCTCGGCGATGTCGAAGCCAAGCTTTTCGCCCGCTACCCGGATGACACCGTCGTGTATCCCGGCCATGGCGATGACACCACCCTCGGTGTGGAGCGCCCGCAATTGCCCGAGTGGCGGCGGCGCGGTTGGTAAAACTCCGGAACCGCGACCTCGAGCCCGCCTCGGCGCCGGCGCAGGTCGACCAGTCCCGTGACGGCAATGTCGCGGGATGGCTGGCCTGGGCGCGTCGACTGCTGATCGGCGGGGTGCTCATGGGGCTGCTGGTGATCGGCGGTACCGCGGTGCGGGTCTGGCAGGTGGCCCGCATCGATGATTGGGCGCCCGCCGACGCGATCGTGGTGCTGGGGGCCGCGCAGTACGACGGCACCCCCTCCTCGGTCTTCCAGGCCCGATTGGATCAGGCGTACAAGCTTTTTCAGAAGGGTGTGGCCCCGCTCATCGTGACGGTGGGCGGAAAACAGGTGGGGGACAACTACACCGAGGCCGCGTCCGGCAAGAACTATCTCAAGGATCGCGGCGTCCCGGCGGATCGGGTGCTGGCGGTGGAAACCGGTTCGGACACTTTGCAGAGCGTCGAAGCGGTATCCAGAGCCCTACTGGCACGCGGTAAGTCGTCGGTGGTGCTGGTGAGTGATCCCTGGCATTCGCTGCGCACCCGCACCATGGCGCGCGATGCCGGACTCTCGGCATGGACCGCGCCGACCAGGACCGGGCCCGCGGTGTACACGCGGGAATCGCAGGCGCACGGCATAACTCGCGAGACCTTCGCGCTGCTGTGGTACCAGCTCACCCACTATTCGGCCGATTTCACCTACACGGCGGAGCAGTGAATATGCGCATCGACTACGACCGGGTGTACAGCGAGCACGATCGGGAGCGCCTGGTCCCGGAGACCGATAGAACCGCCGGATTGAGCTGGTCGCCCGCCCCGGCGCGGCGCAGCGAGTTCGCACGCGATCGAGCGCGGGTGCTGCATTCCGCGGCGCTGCGCAGACTCGCGGACAAGACGCAGGTCATGGGTCCGCGCGATGGCGATACCCCGCGCACCCGGCTCACCCATTCGCTGGAGGTCGCGCAGATCGGCCGCAGCATCGCCGACGGTCTGGGCTGTGATCCGGATCTGGTGGATCTGGCCGGGCTGGCGCACGATATCGGGCATCCGCCGTACGGGCACAATGGCGAGAAGGCCCTGGACCAATTCGCCGACGCGCACGGGGGATTCGAGGGCAATGCGCAGAACCTGCGCATTCTCACCCGGCTCGAACCCAAGGTCATCGACGAGCAGGGGCAGAGCTACGGATTGAACCCGACCCGTGCGGCTTTGGACGCGGTCATCAAATACCCTTGGGGCAGAACGGGTCCCGGCTCCAAGTTCGGCGCGTACGACGTGGATATGGATCGTATGGCCTGGGTCCGCAAGGGCGCGCCCGATCGCAGGCAGTGCCTGGAATCGCAGGTCATGGACTGGGCCGATGACGTCGCCTATTCGGTGCACGATGTGGAGGACGGCATCATCGTCGGCCGCATCGATCTGCGCGCGCTGGCGGATCCGGTGGAACAGGCCGCGCTCGCGGAACTCGGTGCGCGCCAGAAGAAGTCGCCCAGCGTGGATGATCTGGTGGCGGCCGCGCAGCGCCTGTCCGAACTTCCGGTGGTCACCGCCGCGGCCTCCTATGACGGTTCGCTGGCGTCGTCGGTGGCGCTGAAGAGCCTCACCAGCGATCTGGTCGGCCGTTTCGCCACCGCCGCCGTCGAGGCCACCCGCGCAGCCTGGGGTGGTCGTCAATTGTGCAGGTACACAGCGGATCTGGAGGTGCCGCGGATCGTGGCGGCCGAGGTCGCGGTGCTCAAGACCATGGCGCTGCGCTATGTGCTGTCCGATCCGATCCATCAGGTCCGCCAGGCGGGGCAGCGTGAACGCATCCTGATGGTGGCGCATCATCTGCTCGATATCGCCCCGCGTGGCCTGGACCGACTGCTGCTGCCCTGGTGGGAGGATGCGAACGATGACTCCGCTCGGGTTCGGGTGATCGTCGATCAGATCGCCTCGTACACCGAAAGCCGCCTGGAGCGGGTCGCCGCGGTAATCCCCTGATATATAGGTTTCGCGGACCGAATCGGAAACCGCTACGGTGAGCGGGAAAATTCGCTAGAGCGGGCCGCAACGAGTCCGCGGAGGGGGGATCGTGGATCCGAATCACCCGAATTCGCCGGATAAGCCCGTCGGGCTGGACAAGCAGGCCGGGGGCGAGCAGCCCGCACAGCCGGCCGCCCCGGATCCGACGGTGGTGGCGTGGTCATCGCAGCAGCCGCCGTATCCGGGCGCTCCGGCCCAGGATCAGCAGGCGGCCTGGGGTCAGCCGCAGTGGCCGAATCAGTCGGATCCGGCTTACGGTGCGCAGCAGCCCTATCCGGGTCAGCCGGGGTACACCGCGCCCGGCGGGTACCCCGAGCAGCCCGGTTACACCGCGCCCGGTGGCTACCCGGAGCAGCCGGGGTATGCGCCCGCCGGTGGTTTCCCGGCGGACCCCTACGGCGGTTCGGGTGGCTATCAGCAGTTCCCGCCTCAGCAGTACCCCCAGCCGTATCCGCCGCAGGGTCCGGCGGGTCCGCCGCAGGGCACCAATGGTTTCGCCATCGCGGCGCTGATCACCGGTCTGCTCGGCATGTGCCTGCTCTCGGTGCCGTTCGGTGTGATCTCGCTGAGCCAGATCAAGGATCGCAATCAGCAGGGCAAGGGATTGGCGATCACCGGCTTGATTTTGACGGGCGTGTGGGCGCTGGTCGGCGTCATCGTATTCGCGGTGGGTGTCGCGGATACGAAGGACAGCGTCGACTCGATCTCGCCGCCGCCGTCGTTCTCGATGCCGGCGATGCCGTCGTTCTCGGTGCCCGCGCTGCCGACCACCACGGCGCCGTCCACATCCGGTGCCGGGTACACGCTGCTGCGCAATCTCAAGGACGGCGATTGCGTCAACGGTGTGCATCGCAAGGTGTCGATCAGCGGTGCGACCGTCACCTCCTGCACCAGCGCGCATGACGGTGAGGTGTTCCTGAACTTCAATCTGCCCAGCTTCCAGGGTGATCAGCAGTCCAAGGATTACGCCGAGACCAAATGCGCCGAGGTGTTCGACCGGATCGACTCCAAGGTCTCCGGCCTGAGCTACCTCTACTACCGGCCGCACAGCCAGTCGGAGTGGAATACCGATCCGTCGGTGCAGTGCATCGCCATTCAGGACGATGAGACCAAGCTGAACAGCAAACTGCCGCGCTGATTCAGCCGCAGTGGTTCAGATAGAACGGAATGGTTTCGGCGGGCGGGCCGTCTGCGAGCAGGCGGCCCGCGTCGAAGACCAGCACCCGGTCGAAGTCGGTGAGCAGATCCAGATCGTGTGAGATGACCACGATCCGCTGCGGGAGTTCGCGCAGCAGCCGGGTGATGCGGCGTTTATTGCGCAGGTCCAGCAGGGTCGTGGGTTCGTCGAAGATGACATGGTCGGGGCGGATCGACAGCACCGCGGCGATGGCCAGCAATTGCTTCTGCCCGCCGCTGAGCAGGTGCGCGGGGTGATCACGGAATTCGGTGAGACCGTATTCGGCCAGGACCTCCGAAACCCGTTCGGCGATATCGGCTTTGGCGAGACCGTGGTGTTTGAGACCGAAGGCCAGATCCTCGGCGACGGTCGGCATGACGATCTGCACGTCCGGATCCTGGAAGACGAATCCGACGCGGCGGCGCACGGCCCGGCCCTGTTTGCGGGTATCGAGCCCGTCCACTCGCACTTGGCCCTGGCTGGGGACCTGGAGACCGTTCAGCAGGCGCGCGAAGGTGGATTTGCCCGAGCCATTGGAGCCGATCACCGCGATTCGTCGTTCGGTGAGGGTCAGATCCAGGCGTGCCAGCACCTCGCGGTCACCGAAGCTGTGCGAGACGGCGTCGAGTTCGATCACGTGCGGGCCGCACTCTTCTTCGAAGGATCCGGAATCATCGGATAGGCCTGTCGCACCGCGAGAGCGGCCAATGAGCCGATCACGGTTTTCACCACATCGCCCGGCAGGAACGCGACCGAGGTGACGATCGCCTTGTGCAGCGGCAGATGCGCGGCCACCGCCATCCACGGCACACCGATGGCGTAGAGCACGACCGCGCCGCCGAAGAAGTTGATCGCCAAGGCGATCGGCAGGTTGTAGTACCGCCACAGGCGTTCGGTGAGCAGGCCGATCACCAGTGCGCCGATCGGATAGGCGATGACGAAGCCGCCGGTCGGTCCCATGATCACCGAGAGCCCGCCGCGGCCACCGGAGAGCACCGGCAGACCGATGAACACCAGTGCGTCGAAGAGCAGGATCGCCAGGAAGCCGCGCTTCGCGCCGAGGATCGCGCCCGCCAGAATCACGCCGAGGGTTTGCGAGGTGAAGGGTGCGAAAGCACCCGGCAACTGGATCAGGGGGAAGAACCCGAGTACCACCATGATTGCCGCGAACAGCGCTACCTGCGCCAAATCCCTACTACGCACCGGGGCATCCTATGCGGACCGGGGTCCGGGGTGGTGGGCCACGTCTGGTGCGCACACTTCCGGCAACTCGTCAGTCGAGGCCGCGCGCGTCCAGGGCCTCGCCGACCTGATCTGCCATGCGGAGGGTGCGAATCAGCAGGGGGATGAGGAATACGGTGCTGCGTTCGATGCCGCGGGCGCGTTGCGCGGCGCGCACCAGCTCGGCTTGTTCGCGAATGACCGGGATGAATCGGATGGTCATCGCGATCAGCAGGCCGACGCGATCCGGTCGCACACCGAGGGGACGCAGTGGGCGCAGCGCCTTTTCGATGGTGTCGATCATGGCCGAGGTGCGCGTGGTGAGCGTCACGAGATTGGCGAGCAGGACCAGGGTGAGCACGCGTTCGCCGACCAGGACCGCGCTCTGCCAACCGGTGAACAGCAGCTGCGCGAGCATGATCAGCGCCAGGAACGGCGCGAGGCTCAGCACCTGGCGGGCGGTCGCGTGCCAGGGGATCCGGGCAATCGCGTACAGCGCCAGCACAACCGCGAGCGCGATCGCCAGCCACATGATCGACGGCACGAGGAAGAGCGCGGTTCCGGCCACGGCGAGTACCACGAGCTTCGCCCCGGCGGGCACGCTGTGCACCGGGGTCGAGGAGTCGTGATAGAGGCTGAGCACCGGTAGATCCTGGCAGACGTCGCCCCCGGTGCGGTCAATGGCTCCCGGGCCGTGCGACCGAGTTCAGGGGAGGCGGGCGAGCTAGACTCGCTGCGTGGCAGGCCGACTTCCAGACCGCGATATCGCGGCGATTCGTGAACGCGCTCGGATCGAGGATGTGGTCGGCGAGTACGTGGCGCTGAGGCGTGCCGGTGCCGATTCCATGAAGGGCCTGTGCCCTTTCCATGATGAGAAGTCGCCGTCGTTCCATGTGCGGCCCAATCACGGTCACTTCCACTGCTTCGGCTGTGGTGAAGGCGGCGATGTCTTCGCCTTCCTGCAGAAGATCGAGCATGTCGGTTTCGTGGAAGCGGTCGAGCAGGTCGCGGACAAGATCGGCTACAAGATCACCTACGAGGGTGGCGGCACCTCGGTGCAGCGCGATCGCGGCACCCGCTCCCGGCTCGTCGCCGCGAACGCCGCCGCGCACGAGTTCTACGCGGCCAAACTCGGTGAGCCCGAGGCGGAGACGGCCCGCAAATATCTCACCGACCGCAATTTCGACGCGAACGCGGCCGCGCAGTTCGGCTGCGGCTATGCCCCCGGCGGCTGGGACACCCTCACAAAGCATCTGCTGCGCAAGGGATTCGAGTTCAAGGAGTTGGAGGCGGCGGGCCTGTCCAAGCAGGGCCAGCGCGGCCCCATGGACCGTTTCAACCGCCGCCTGCTGTGGCCGATCCGCAATCTCAGCGGTGATGTGATCGGTTTCGGCGCGCGCCGCCTGTTCGATGACGACACCATGACCGCCAAGTACATCAACACCCCGGAAACGGTGCTGTACAAGAAGTCTCAGGTGCTGTTCGGGCTGGATCTGGCCAAGCGCGAGATCGCCAAGGGGCATCAGGCGGTGGTGGTCGAGGGCTACACCGATGTGATGGCCATGCATCTGTCCGGCGTGAAAACCGCTGTGGCGTCCTGCGGTACGGCGTTCGGTGACGAACATCTCGCCATGCTGCGCAGGCTGCTGATGGACGACAATTTCTGGCGCGGCGAGATCATCTACACGTTCGACGGTGATGCCGCAGGCCAGGCCGCGGCTTTGAAGGCGTTCTCCGGCGATCAGAAGCTGGCCGGGCAGACCTATATCGCCGTGGCTCCCGACGGCCTGGATCCGTGCGAACTGCGCCAGCGCAGCGGCGACGGTTCGGTCCGCGATCTGGTGGCGCGCCGAGTCCCGCTGTACGAGTTCGTGATTCGCGGTCTGCTCGCCGAGCACAATCTCGATACGCCCGAGGGACAGGTCGACGCGCTGCGCCGCGGTGTGCCCGTGGTGGCGCAGATCAAGGACAACGCCCTGCGCAAGGCGTATGCGACCAAGCTGGCGGGCTGGGTCGGCTGGGATGACATCCAGATGGTCGTCCGCCGGGTGGGTGACGAGGCTCGCAAGAGCGCCCGCGGCGCCGCGGCGGGCGGCACCCGCCGCACCGGTGTGCCCGAACGTGAAGCGGCGCAACCGGTTACCGATCAACCGGCGGCGCGCCCCAACCCGCGCGATCCGGTGCTGGCTCCGCAGCGGCAGGCGTTGACGGCGGCATTGCAGTACCCCGCCTTCGCGGGCCCGGTCTTCGATTCCCTTGAACCCGAAGCCTTCACGCACGCCGCCTATGTGGCGACCCGCGCCGCGATCGTCGAAGCGGGCGGTACCGCAGCGGGTTTGGGCGGCGCGGAATGGGTTGCCGCCGTCGCCGACAACACCGACGATCTCACCATGCGCGCTTTGGTGTCCGAATTGGCCGCAGAGCAGCTACCGGTGAAATCCGAGGCCGATATCCCCCGTCTGGTCACCGGCGTGCTGGCGCGCGTTCAGGAGGCGTGGGTCGGCCGTCAGATCGCCGAACTGAAGTCCAAGCTGCAGCGCATCTCCTCCACCGAACAGTCCGAGGCGTACTTCGCCCTGTTCGGTGACCTGGTCGCGCTGGAGCAGTACCGCAAGAGCCTGCTCACCCAGGCCATGGGCAATTCCGACGACTTCGGCGGCCGCTAACCGCCTGGTTACACGCCGAAACACCCGAAACTGGCTGAGATCCGGCCAACTTCGGGTGTTTCGTGGTCTTGCGGTAAAGCTACCGCCGCAACTGGTCGTGCGGCACCAGAATGGTGGTGCGCTCATCCAGCGGCTCCATGGGCTCCAGCTTCGGCTGCGTACTCAACTTGTCCGACAGCCGCTGCCGCGAAGCCTGCACCAATTTCCGTGTGACCGGACTCTCACTGATGGCGCGGGTAGTCTTACTGATCTGCTCATACCGGGCTCGCCCGGCCTTCGCGCCCAGCACATACCCGGCCGCGACGCCGATGATCAACCGCAGCATGTCGAGAAGCTCCTCCCGTTGGCCCTGTCCGCGTGTACATCCTGCCCGAAGCCCCGCCCCCTGTCGACGCCGCCCCTCCACCCGCATGTCCCCAGGTAGAGCCACGATTTGGGAACTGAACAACCCATACGCTAAAGTTTTCTCCGGTCGCCCGAGAGGGCAACCGGGACACAATCCCCTATAGCTCAATTGGCAGAGCAGCCGACTGTTAATCGGCAGGTTTCTGGTTCGAGTCCAGATGGGGGAGCCCAGAAAAGCCCCTCACCAGCGCAAGTTGGTGAGGGGCTTTCTCGTTGTCAGACCAATTCACGCGAATCCCACTACTTTCCCACTGCAAACCATCCATTACATGGGCCGCCGCGAATTCGCCAGACCCATCGCAGTTGGTGAGCGCCCGGGCCATCGGCTCCGGCGGCACTTCCGAGCAGACTCGCCAACGCCTCCACTGCCAGCGTAGGCACGCACCGCGAGAGGGGCGCATTGCCGTTGCGTTCATCTTGACTGTGCAGCGCTTCACCTTTGACCGCGCCGTGATCAACCATCGTGCCAGTGACCGTCATCGGATCAGCGCAGCGACAACACTTCATTCGGTCGACAGCCGTCGAGACCAGCACGTTCACGAACACTCCGGCACAGGGTGAGCGACTCGTTCGACCTTGCGCCCGTCGTGAATCGGTCAGCGGTTTCGTCGCTACATCGTGCCCGGTTCGTGAGACGTCACACCTAGCTGCGGCGAATCTGGATCCGGTGCGCTCGATTCTTGGATCCCACATGCTCGAATTTTGGATTCCATGCTGGGCAAACCCACGGAATACGAAAATTCTCGAAATGCTCGGTGATTCAAGCGATCCGGTCGCTACGCTGAGCGGGCTCACCTTCGTGGGGACGTGGGGATGTACCCACACGAGGCACGTCGCCTCGTCTCAGTGAAGGAGAGTCCATGGCGACTAACAATCGCAGGAGAGAGCGGAGCCCCTCGGCAGTCATCAGGTTGACCGCCGAGGTCTCCGTGCGTGGTCGTTGGCTGGTTGTCGCAGGGGCCATCCTGCTACCAGCAGTGCAGTACCTATATTCACGTTGACGGGGTTCTGCTGACACCACCGGCCAGGCCGATTCCTTGGCCTGGCCATCTCTTCGTATGTACGACAGCCTTGGCTTGTACATACGAAGATGATTCAGGACTCTACCCGGTAAGTTGACGGATAACGGTCAGCTTCGGTATTTCGGTGCAGTTCCTGACAGCAATTGGTATTTCTGATCTCGATTACGTTGTCTGCTTCCATGTACGTGGCGTTCGTAACAGTGGTGACTTTCCTGGTCGTTGGCCGACAACTTGGCAGGAACTTGCCGCGCAGCTTCGTGCGGCATCGGTCTATCCGTTCGCCAAGCTGCTGAATTTTGCTATATAGGTTCAATGCGGCGCGCGGGCGATGGCGGTACGCGACGACGCGCGACGGGGCTGATATAGCGGTGCTCCGGCGCGTCGGACGCGTCGGCAACGCGTAACGCCGAAAACCCGAGCGACGCATCCGAATCTATTGGGGCACTTCACCAGACAGGCAAGATCGGAGAGGGGCGGGCTCGGACCTGACTCAATCGACCGTCCTTCAACCGGCCGTCAAATCGGTCGGCACTCCCGGCACCGGTCGATCGGTTCACCACTCACCGCGGTTTCATACGGTGGTGCCGTCGCCCCAGAGCGTCGCACGAACCCATTCAGCTGCCCGTGTCGGTTCAGTGCGGGTATCGATGCCCAGCACATGTACATTGCCCAACCGCCGGTCATTGCCGTTCACCCGCAGAGTGCGACGGGTACTGCCACCAGGCTGCGGATGAACGATCGCGGCGACTGGGGTGTGCTCGGGGCTGTAGCCGACGATGTAGGTGAGGAGTTGATGGACGTCGGCGGCGCTGACGGTGCGGGTGGCGTAATGCTTGTACTTCGCGTCGGCTGGAAACAGCGCCTCGTTGGGCGTTCCGGTGTGTAGTCGCAGCAGCACGTCGGGCCGAAACGGCGGCCGTGCGGACAGGTCACCACGGATTATGAGGCCGAGCGGTCCGGTCGAGGAGACGGCGGTGCCGCCGAGTGGGGCGGCGGCGTCGCTGAGGAGGCGGTGCACGATGGCTTCCCACAAACGGGGCATGTCCAACAGCAGGCTGCCGGCCGAATGTCCTTGATCGGTCAGCAGATTCGTGACGCCGCCCGCACGTAGGATCAGTCCCGCCCACTGGTGTGCGTTGCGGTAGCGATGGTTTACGCGGGTATAGGAGGCGCGGTCGAGCAGCCGAACCGCCTCGCCTGGAATGATCTCTGTCGGGAATTCCGTTGCGATGGTGCCGAGTTGGTGTGCGAGATGGTCGTCGATCGCCAAGGTGCGTGCGGTGCGCAGGGCTGTGCCGCAGACGCGGTTCTCCCAGGTGTCAATGTCGCGGTCGAAGGTTTGCATGTGCAACTTGTCGACCATGCCGTATCGCCGGGAGACCTGGGCTGCCACGTCCAGGCGTCCGCGCAGCACGCTGTCCACGGCGGCACGGCGAATGTAATCGCGGCGCAGCCCGTCCCGCAGAAGGTTTCGGCATTCATCGAGCAGCGCCGCAGCGATGACATCGGTGAGGCCGTGCCGGCCGGAAATCCAGCGGTGGGTGGCGTCGGTGGGTACGGGCGTGTGGGCGGCATAGCAAAGCCACCGCAGCAGCGACGCCTCGTCGAAGGCGATCTTGGGAGTGATGATCAGACGCAGGCGGTCGAGTCCGAGTACACCGACAGTCGCGCTCGCGGTGAGGCGCCAACCGGTGCGTTCGGGAGTCACGGTGAATCGCTTGGAGGCCTGCAGGGCGCGCAGCCGCTCGAGGTCGCTGTCGGTGACTTGGTCGGTGCGCACCACGACCGATTCGTATTCGGCCAGGCAGATGTCAGTCATCGAGTTCGCCACTCCCGGTGGTGAACTCGGCGGCGAGAGAGGTGGCGAGATCGTGCACCGCGATCTGAGCGGGCCGACCGGTGTCGGCATCGACCAGGCGGCCCAGGATCCTGCGTAGCAGTTCGGTGCGGCCAAGGGAGTAGTCCTCGATCAGGGGGACGATGTCGTGATAAAAGGCGGCGGCGAGTTCCTCCTCGGTTGCGACGGGCTCGTCACCACGCAGCAGGTAGGCATGGCCGATCTGGTGGTCGGCGTCCAGACATGCGGTGATGCGGGTGTTCAGCGCTTCGAGAAAGGCCGCCAGATCGAGCGGACCGATGCTGCTGGACAGGAGTTCGGGATCGGGGCCGATGTGCAGGAAGGCGAAACGGCGGCGGATCGCGGCATCGAGGTGGCTGACGCTACGGTCGGCGGTGTTCATGGTGCCGATGATCCGTACATTGGGCGGAACCGCGAACTCGCGCTTACTGATCGGCAGGCGCACCGGAATTCCGCGCTTGTCGGGCTCGAGTAGCGTGATCAGTTCACCGAATATGCGCGGCAGATCACCACGGTTGATCTCATCGATTATCAGCAGGAATTGACGGTCCGGGTCCTTGGCGGCCGCGGTGCACAGTTCGTGGAACAACCCGTCGGACAGGGCGAGCTGCAAGCCGGGATCGGTGGACAAGTGGTCAGGTTTGTAGCCCTCGACGAAATCTTCGTATCCGTAGGACGGATGGAAGGTCACCAAGCAGACACGGCCTGCCGCAAGCATGTCGGCTAAGGCGCGGGAACGATCCGGTGCGTCGATCAAGGCCGTACGACCGCTCGCGGCGAGCGCGACGTTGAGCGCCAGACGGGTCTTTCCCGTGCCGGGCGGCCCGTGCAGGATCACCTGGCTCTTCCGGTCCAGTGCCGCCAAAACCGGGGCGACGTCTTCGGGTACCGGCACCAACAAAGGGGTTACGGTCTCGGCGAGGTTCTCAGTCCCTCCCTCGAGGAGGGACTGGAACAGCTTTTCGGGGACTCTGGCGAAGGTCGGCCTCCAGCCACGCTGTGGTTGGGGGAGTTCCTGCGCGTAGTGAGTGTCCCAGTCGACGGGCACGACATGCTGTGACACGGTGCGGGTTTCGTCGAATCGGTAACCGCCGTTGACGGTGCCAATGGCGAGGATGTGGGACATGCCGCGGTTGGCGACGATGCGGTCGCCAGGCTCGAGATCACGGAAGGCCAACAGATTCCGGGCCTTGGCCTTGTTACCGCCGGTGGTTTCGGGCCATTGCTGGTCGAGGGCGTGTTTGAGTTCGGTGTCGCTGGTGTACTGACTCAGGTCGCCGATCTCGTCCCATTCGACGCAGATGAATTCCCCTGTGCGGCAGTCGCCCCAGTAGCGGGCGTTGTTGCCGGGGGCGATCTTCCAGACGGTGCGTTTGGTGGGACGGGGGTCGAAAGCCTGGTACAGCAGCAACATCACCTCGTGCGGATTCCAGTCGCGCAGTTCAGGTTCGAGGTTGACCAGTTCGCGCAGCTGCCTGTTCGCCCGCCATGCGGCTGCATTGGGTTCGGGTGTGCCGCCGAACAATTCGATGAACGACCTGAGGTGCGAGACCGAGGAGATCGGTAAGAAGTGTTGCGGGAAGTAGGTGGACAGGGTTTTCGTCACCAGCGACTGCCCGGATCGAAGGATCTCGAGCTCGTCGAGTGCGGCGAAGTCATTCCGTGCGGCGGCATCGAACGCGGTGACGAACTCGCTGCGGAGCCGTTCCCACGCGGTGTCGGTATCGAGTCCGTGCAGTGCGGGTGCCAGTCTCCATTCCCCCGAATTATGGCGGAAGATAATGTGTTTGCTGGCGCTACCACCACCGAGGCGGCCAAGATTCGGAGTCCCGAACTCCATCAGCTTGCAGTACGGAACCTCGTCCCCGTCGCTGCCCAAACCTAGAGCGTATCGCCGCAGCGGCAGTTCCTGCCACGCTTCGAGCGGGAACTGCGTCAGGACCTCCTGGCGTTGCTGGCCGACCAGCGCGAGATGCTCGGCAGTGCCGGGGCGGTCGAAATCCTCGATTGCGCCGTGAAGATCCATGGGCTTCCTCGTTGTATCGACAAGTGGGCTATTCAGCTGCTCGGTATTCAAATCCATTGGGCGACAGTGTCGTTACATAGGGAAGACTTGACTACGAGCACATCCCAGGTGCTATTGCTGAGTCGTCGTCAGCAGATGAGGGCGCCACGAGGCCGCCGACAACGTGATCGCGAGCCGTAATCCGTTGCCGCAGGGCGGGATGCGGTGTTTGTCCTGATTTCACGGCGGTCGGCCGGTGTCGGCGCTGGTAGTAGCTGTGGCGGGCGCGTGTGGCCTCGATGTGTAACGGTGCGGTGGCGGGCGAGATACTCTTTGCGGCAACAAGTTTCGAAGATCATCTGTGTGGTGATGGAGGGGGAGTGGCGATGGAACGTACGGACATTTCGTTCGCCGTGGTCAACTCGGGTTCGATTTCGGGAGGTACGAATGCGTGAGACGCCGAAGATCGTGAGTTTGACGGCGGCCCTCGCCGCGCTCGCGATCCCCACGGCCGCACAGGCAATCGCGGAGGCGTCCGTCTCGACGGGAACGGACGAACCTCGCGTCACGGCGGCACGGGAGGAGGCCCGGCCGGAGCGTCAGGTCGCCTTGCCGAACGACGTCGAGTTGATGAGCTTCACGACGCATCGCACCAGCGATGGCAAGTTGTTCGCGCAGCATGGTTCTCATTCATCTCACTCATCCCATTCCTCGCATGCCTCTCACGCGTCTTCCAGTCCGGGGCTCGGCGGACCGAATGTGCCGTACATCCCACCGCCTGCTGTGACCACACCGGCCGCTCCGCCGCCGACCACGACCCCGCCGACCAGCGCGCAGCCTGCTCCCGATCCGTTCCCTCTGGCGTGCACGCGGGCAAAGGAGGGCCTCGGCCTGAATGAGATCGCGCGCGAACTGCAAGAGGTCTTCGGCCTCGCTGCGCCCGAGGCCGAGGATCTTGCCCAGCGAGCATTGGACCAGTGCACGGTGGTTGACGCGACTGTGGTGCCCCCTCAGTGACCGAGCGGTGAACTATGCCAGGTGCTCTCGGCGAGTGTGGGTTTCGTGTTCTGTGAGGGGATCGAGTGATGTCAGTGTCTGATTTGGTTGTCGACTTCAGCAGGTCGGTGCAGTCGCTCGACGCGCTGCAGGAGGCCGCTTACCGCTTGATCGGGCAGGCGGCATGCCAGATCGACGAAGCGGACGGACGATACGTCTGTCGGCTCTCACCAACGCAGTCAGAGCTCCGGGGCGATGAGTTGCGCACTCATTTCCTGAATCTCGTGACGGACGAGAACTTGCGCGAGAAGGTCGGTCGCGAGACCGGCCGGTATCGCGATGTCATCGTCGCGTTGGCATTCGGATCGCTGGCAGAGGGGGAGTGACCGTTGGTCGGCTTCGCCTCTGCGGACTCGTTCCGTCCTGACACCTCCCGGCTGCGACTCCTGCCCATTCGGTTCGAACGCCTCGGTGCAGACCGCTTCCTGGTCGGCAACATGGTTGGCGACATGGCGGAAATGACGGCAACCGAGCTGGAGCGGTTGTGCGCGCTCGATCTCACCCCTGGTGACGGGCTATATGAAAGGGCTTTCGAGAAGCTCTTCATCGGATCCGCGGATCAGCGTGCACCGCAGCAGCTTCTCGCCCTTCGTCTGCGTAGCCGCCTGAGCTTCCTGCGCGCCGCCACGCCATTGCACCTGTTCGTCGTCACGCTGCGATGCGAGCACTCCTGCCCGTACTGCCAGGTGTCGCGTCAGAGCAAGGACCGCGTCCGGTACGACATGGACAGCGCCACGGCGTCCAAAGCACTGGACATCGCACTGTCCGCGCCGGCGCCGATGATCAAGATCGAGTTTCAAGGCGGGGAGCCGCTGCTGAACTTCGAGCTCATCCGGTGGATCGTCGTGACCGCCGAGGAGCGTGCGATGCCCCTGGGCAAGCAGTTGCAATTCGTGATCACGACGAACCTGGCACTCCTGGATGACGAAGTGCTCGAGTTCTGCGCTGAGCACGATGTTCTGCTCAGTACCTCGCTGGACGGGCCGCGCGATCTGCACAACAGGAATCGGCCCCGTCGTGGCCAGAACAGCTACGAGCTCGCGGTGGCCGGAATCGGGCGCATTCGAGAGCGGCTCGGTCCGGACCGGGTCGGTGCGTTGATGACCACCACCGAAGCGAGTCTGGATCGTGTGGAGGAGATCGTCGACGAATACCTCGCGCAGGGTCTCGACGGCATCTTCCTGAGGCCGTTGTCCCCGTACGGTCATGCGATCAAGACCAAGCAGTTTCACAAGTACGACGCCCGAGAATGGCTCGAATTCTGGAAGCGCGGTCTTCGCTACATCCTGGAGATCAACAAGTCCGGGCGCCGGTTTCCCGAGTTCTATTCGGCCCTGATCCTTCGCCGGATGCTGAGCGATGAGCCCATCGGGTATGTCGATCTGAGAAGTCCGGCGGGGATCGGGCTCGGTGCGCTGGTCTACAACTATGACGGCACCGTATTCGCCTCGGACGAGGCGCGGATGCTCGCCGAAATGGGGGACCGCAGCTTCGAACTCGGCAATGTTCATGAGCATGGTTACCGAGATCTCGTGTTGTCCGACACGCTGGTGTCGGCGGTGGCAGATTCGCTGACCCAAACGGCTCCACAGTGCTCGACGTGCGTATTCGAGCCCAACTGCGGCGCGGACCCCGTGTATCACCATGCGACGCAAGGGGATCTGCTGGGGATCAAACCGCTATCCGAGTTCTGTGAGCGACAGAAGGGCGTGATCACTCACTTGTTCGAACTGTTGGAACACTCACCCGAAGACGCCGCCGTTCTTCGGGAGTGGGCGTCATGAAACCTCTTCTGCTGGTAGGACGATCACCGGCGGCGGACAACGTTGGCCTCGGTGACGAGAACCGGATCGTGCGGCTCCGTCCCCCGAACAGTGCCCCGTCTGATGATCGCGATGCCGCGCTGATCGTCGATGATGGCGACTGGAAGACGGCGCAGGCGAATGGATTCCGGATCGCAGTCGGGCGCGATGTGTGCCCGGACGGCGCGTCGACGAGCTACCTCCGACTTCCGGCGGGGTTCGCCGAGGTCGGCGATGGCGATGTGATGAGCATCTACCCGCGGTCGGGTCGAGTGAGGTTGCTCTACCGTCGGTCGTCGCGGCACAACTTCTTCCTCGTCACCGAACGCTGCAACAACTATTGCCTGATGTGTTCGCAGCCGCCGAAGAAGGTCGATGATGGCTGGCTGATCGACGAGATCGCAGAGGCACTGTCACTGCTCGACCCGGCGACTCCCGCACTGACGTTCACCGGCGGGGAACCGCTTACCGAGTGGCGCCGATTCATCGGGCTGCTGGAGCTGTCGCGGGATCTGCTCCCGGACACGGCGATTCACGTGTTGACCAACGGGCGCGCCTTCTCCGTTCCCGAGGTCGCGCACGCCTGGGCCGAGGTCGGGCATCCGCAGCTCTCAGCAGGTATACCGATCTATGCGGCGGTGGATCACATTCACGACTATGTGGTTCAGGCTGCGGGCGCGTTCGATGAAACTGTTCTCGGCGTGCTCCGACTCAAGAACCTGGGGCAACGGGTCGAGATTCGTATTGTTCTGCACGCCATCACCGCGCAGCGTCTCCGTGAGACCTGCTCCTGGATCGCGCGTAACCTTCCATTCGTCGATCATGTGGCTCTGATGGGCATGGAAAACACCGGCTTCGCGGTCGCCAACGACGCCACACTGTGGATCGATCCCGTCGATTACCAGGAGCAGTTGAAGGCTGGTGTCGACGCCCTGTCCGTTGCCGGGGTGAACGTTTCGATCTACAACCTGCCCCTGTGCGTCCTCGATGCCAGCATCCGGCCGTTCGCTGTGCAGTCGATCTCGGACTGGAAGAACGCGTACGTCGCGGAGTGTGACAACTGCTCGATGCGCCACGAATGTGCCGGTTTCTTCTCGACAGGCCGACCGAAGTTCAGTCGGGGGATTGCCGCCATCTAAGGTCAGGCCAATTCACACGAATCTCGCTGGGTGCGCTGCTGCGCGGCTGAACCGAATGGTTCTTCGGTAGCTGTTGTGCGCCAACGTGATTGGGTAGGTCCGGCGGGGGAGGGATGATGTGGGGACTGCTGGTCATACCGATTGGGTACGGGTGGGGATTGGCGGGCAGGCTTTTCGAGCCGCGATACCGGCTGGCGCCGTTGGATCGGACCGTTGATGACTTGGCGACGGCTCGGACGGTGCTCGGTTTGGTTATCAATATCTTGGTGCTCGGGGAGTATTCGGGCAGCGCCGTTGAAGGTATGGCATTCGCGGGCGTTCAGCGTCTCGTGCTGTCGGCGATAGTCGCGTTTCCGGTCTGTTTGATCGCCATGGTCGTGATCCTGGCGGTGACCTATTCGGCGCACCGGGCTGATACTGCTGCACAGTTGGCTCATCCGCTGCGGACGATGGGGATCTGTATCGCCGGTGTCGCGGCTTTGGCCATGGTTCCGGCGTTGTTGTCGATATTCGATCGATTCGCGGGGCCGGTGCCGGGTCTGATCGCGGTGGTGGCGGTCATGGCTTCCGGGCTGGCTGTCGTGCCGTTTCTGATCCGTGCGACTTTCCTGATTACCAAGCATTGGTTCAATGCCGTCGACGGGCATCTACTGCTCGGGCCGACCGTGGCCGTCATTGTGACCTGGACGGTTGCCGCCATCGATCTCACCGCCCGGGAATCGACGTTGCTGCCGGCCCGGGTGGATCTCACCCTGCTGCTGGGCGGGTGCGTCACGATTACGATCCTCGCCGTCCTCGAAGGCCGTCGTGCGCACCAGAGGTACGGTGTCAGCTTTCGTTCGGGGGCTTGGCCGCCTGGTCTGCGCTGGTGACCGTCTCCGATTCCAAAGCGGAATCGGAGACGGTTTCGCTGTTATGCGCTAGCGATCAGCAGTGCACCTTTACGAAAGGGCAGGTGATGGCGTCCAGCAGGGTTTGTACGGCTGTTGCGCTGCCCGAGGCCGAGCCGGAGTCGGGGGTGGTGGTTGCCACCGGGGTGAGGGGGGCTTCGGCGGTCGCGGGGGCGGCTGCTGCCGCGGCGATGGCGGAGATGAAGATGACGCTGGTCATCGCGGTGCGAATGGTGTTGCGCAAGGCCACTGAGTGAACTCCTGATCGAAAGTGAGCTGACATACTGCTGGGCCGGAGTGAATTGGTTTGCGGCACATGCGCATCAGATCCCCCGGTACCGGGATGTATCACGCAGAACTTGGAGATCCCCGATTATCCCCGCCCCGGCGGGAAGACTACGCACGGCAGAGTTGCCGCGCAATCCGGCTTCACAGGGGCGGAGATCCGGAACTCTGTTCTGCCGGTGTGGAAATGACTGACGCCCGGCGCGGGTGTTGCGCCGGGCGTCAGTCGGTGGTGGTTACTCGTATTCCGTGCCGTCCTTGCGGAGCAGGTAGGCGGGGGAGACGAGTTTGCCGATGGCGCGGCCGCCGAGGATTTCGGAGTAGCGCTCGGTGGCTGGGCGGACCACCAGGCCCTCGCGGATGTTGGTGGCTGTGCCGGTGATGGTTTCGGTGCCGTTCGCGAGCTGGAGCAGGGTGTCGATGTCGTACGGGCCGTCATAGAGCACCGGTACGCGGGGGATGTCCGCGGCCAGGTCTTCGAGGGCGACGTCGATTTCGGCAGGGGTCAGCCAACGGCGGGGGTCTGTTTCCGTACCGACGGCGATGTCGAACAGCGCGTAGCCGATGGTGTCGTTCTGTCCGGCGTTCGCCCCGTAGTGCAGGTCCTGTACGCCCGCACCGTAGACCTCGCCGAAGAGGGCGACGCGGTCGACATCGAGGGTGGCGGCCAGCTTCCGGGCGATGTCCGGGAGCTGGAAGCGACGGACGGCACGCCAGTACAGGTTGGCATCGCTGTCGGCGATGGCGAGGTTCTGTGCGCCGATTCCCTTGGAGGACACCAGCACTCGATCGCTGGCGCGGTCGTAGGTGAACAGGCAGGCGCTACCGTGGATCTTCTCGGTGGCGATGACGTGCTCGCCTTCGGTGAAGATTTCCGGGTAGCGCGCGATGTTCTCCACATCGATCCAGCGGATCAACTCCGGCGCGGATTCAACCTGTCCCGACATCGAAACCGGTACGGGCGGAGCCCATTTGGTCACCCCGAGCAGTTCGGCGAAATCGGTTCCCGCCGCGGCCGCCGCCGCAAGATCCACCTCCTCGATCAGTGCGGGCAGACACACGATCCCCTGCGAGACCTCACCGCGCAGCCGAACGATCTTCACCCGATTACGCGCCCCACCCGCCAGCTTCCCCGTCAGCCCGAGCTCCTCGATCAGCACATCCGGCAACACAGCCTGCTCCGGGATATACAGCGCGTAATCCCCAGTCGCGAACTGCCCCTTGGCCACAACCGCGCGATACAGCCCAACCTGCGCCAGCTCCAACCGATCCGCGTTCGGATGCGGATGCACGACCAGCCGTTCGACGGTGACCTTGAGTGTGGACATGAATTCTCTCCCTCCGATCGTGCGAGGGTAGGTGCGTGGTCAACAGCGAGTCCACCGTATTTCGCACTCGCGAACGGTGCCGACGGCGCGGAAACTGCCATTGAATCAGCGCGCGACCGAAACCTGTTGGCGCGTCAGCCGAACGGCGGCCGGTCGTTGGGAGCGGCCCGGCCGGGCAGCGGGTGCTCCAGGTAGCCATCCGCGAAGAACTGCATCGAGCCGCACAGGTTGCAGCGGTAGGCGTGTTGGTTGATGACCTGCTGGCTCAATTCGGAGGGGCGGTCCGATAGCCACCGGGCTGTGCCGGTGACCAGCCCGAGTATGCCGATGTAGGTGCGTTGCTGTTTGCACCACGGGCAGGATAGGTCGATCGCTTCGCGCCTGCGCTTGATCTCCTCTTGCTCCTGGGCCAACTGGTCCGACACCTTCTTGATATAAGCCTCGGCCTCACTCAACGACAGTTGCTCCGGCTTGCGCCAGACTTCGCCATAACCCTCGTGGGCGGCGGTCCGCAGCACCGCGAACTCCGCTTCGGAACGCGCCACCACCCGCGTCCCCTTCAACCCGCCAGGCTTGCGATAACTGATCTCCGCCCGCAAAACCCCTTGCGGCAGAAACCTATTCATCGACACCCGCTTGGGATCATCCATCCCCGGCTTGTATTCGATCCCCCGATCCGACATGAGCAGGACGCTACACCGCGGGGCCGACAGTGCCGCGTGGCGTGAACCAGCTCGGAGCATCCGGTCGCGTCAGTAAGCCGCGCTGATCGGGGTGATCCTTCAGGAATTGAAGGACCACCAGCAGCGTATTCGGTTCTGTGGCAAGCAGATACGCGGGAATCGCGATGTGATCTACGGCATCCCACTGCCGGTGTTGAACCTCGGGCCGCGGCGTCCGGAGATGAAGTTCGATCATCGGTCGCTCGCCGGTCTGGGCCGAGGTCCGAACCGTTGTCGGTGTAACCGCTGCGATATCGTCCCAATCGACTGCAATCTCTTTGTGCAGCCGCAGGATTGGGGAACTCATCACCCGGCGAACTCCATGCGGGTTCAGCTCGACCGTCCACCGCGTATAGATGACCACGAAGAAAACGAACAACACCGCTGCGGCGACCGCGAGAATCAGCACCACCGTCGCCGCACCGGAATTGTCGCGTGACAACGGTAGTAACTCATCGCCGAACCCGAGTTTCCATGCGCGCCATGCCGAAACCCCATACACCGCGACTCCGCCGAGCAGGAGAAGGAGCACAGTAGTCTGCTGCCTCGAGCTGATAACAACTCCGGCTCCCTGAGCATCATTCCGATGCCGTACCCCGGCACCTTTCCTCATGCCGTGCACACCACTGGAAAGCCCCAGCAACAGAACACCCAGTGCGACGATCAGAAATCCACACGCCCCGAGCACGGTGACGAAATGCTCCGCGCCACTGATCAGAATCGAGATGCCACCGAGCGCAAGCAGCGCCGCGACCGCGTACAGGACCGCGGGTAGCACGAACCGAGAACCCGCCGGATTCATCGGCCAGGCCGTCGTTCCACCGACTTCGGGAAAGCTGGACTGCGATGCACCGTTCCCGGGCGGGATCACCATGGCCACACCTTCTGAATGCTCGTCGAGCCGAGAAAAGCGAGAATGCCGCTGATCACGGTACCGAGCCTCGGGCCGACCGGGATCGAACGACACCGCGTGACCGTCGCCCCGAGCTACAGCGTGACTACCAGCTGCGTTCGAAGTAGTTGTCTACTTCGGCTTCGGCGCGGTCGAGGCGGGCGGCTTCGAGGGAGGCGGGGTTGGCGGTGGTGAAGGCGCGGGCGGATTCGACTTGGGGGTCGGCGTTCAGTTCGCGCATGGCTTCTGCCACTTGGGATTGGATCTCTTGGAGGGCTTGGTGGTAGGCGGTGAGGATGGAATTGCCTTGGGGGCCGCTGATTGCGAGCAGTTGGTTTTGGGCGTCTACTTCGACTGTGATGCCGTCGACTGTGGCGGTGGCGCGGATGGTGGCCAAGGCGTGTTGGGCGCGTTGGACTTTCACGCCTAGTTCGTCGTGTTCGCTTGGCATGTCAGCCTCCTGCCACGGCGGTGAAGACGAGGATGGGGAGTTCTCTGTGCAGGTATCCGGTTGCGGTGCCGTTCCATTCGGGGGAGCCGCCGAGGGCGGTGTCGAAATCCGGGTTGGTGGCGTACTTTCCGGCGGGGACCTGGGTTTGCAGGGCGGCGGGTAGTCCGGTCGGTTGAGTGGATTCGCTGGTGGCGTAGCGGGTGCGCAGGTCGGTCGCGGTGGCCGGGGCCAGTTCGACGACGGCTTCGAGCCAGTAGGTGACCAGACCGGGGCCGCCCCGGGAATTGTCTCGGCTGGTCCAGGTCACGGCGACCGGGTCGCCGATGAGGGGGAAGTATTTGCGCAACGGCTCGGCGTTGTGGCGCAGTTCTTCGGACACGGTGCTGGTCCTTTCCTGCGGATTCGGATCGGAAGAGGTTGTGGTGCAGCCGATTACGGACGCAGCGAGGACGGTTGCGATCGCACCGGCGAGTAGCGGTCGCATCGTGTACCGCCGCGATGGCTTCCTCATTTGGGTCGTGCTCCGCCGGTATTGCGATCGTTATCGGGCATGCGACCGTCATCGCCGTCGCCGCGGCCGTCGGAACGGTCCTCGCGGCCCGGATTGCGGTCGGGGTTGGAGGTTTCCGCGACGACGCCGCTCGAGGGCGGTTGGCCGACATCCCAGGACACCGTGCGGGTGATGGTGCCGTGGGTTTCGAAGGGTTTCGCCCAGCCGATCTCGGTGAAGCGGCCGTTCTCGTTATCCTTTGCGCCGGTGCCGATATCGCTCTTGCCCTTGTCGAAGTCGTAGTAGTCCTGCGCTTCGACGGTTACGTCCATGGTGACGCGATTGCCTTCGACCCGGACATTGGCGTGACTCCACTGTTGATGCCCGCCGATGGCCTTCTGCCAGTTCTCGGTGGCCGGATAGTTCTTGCCCGCAACGGTATTCGGGTCGCCGGTGATTTTGAAATTCGTATTGCCGGTGCGCGCGAAGTAGTCCGCCGCCATGGCGGCGCGGTTGACTTCGGAGTCGACCGAGTTGCGAATGTTCTTGTCCTCGCGGTACGCCTCGTCGTAGTCGAACTCCATCTTCTTGCCATTGTTGTCCCAGTAGTGCCGGTACAGGGCGGTGGCATCGTCGAAGTCGGACTTCACGTATTCGCCGCCGAGCAGTTTCGCCTGCCACTTCTGCTTGGCCAGCCAGTCGCTGAAGTTGCCGTCCTTCGAGTTGTAGATGAAGGTGTCGTCGTGTTTGAGGAAGGGTTCCTTCGGATCACCGATCCGATACTTGCCATCGGGTGAGACCGGCGGCGGGATGGGCGCGAGGTCCGGCATCGGCCCGGTCGGCGTGTCCTTCAGCGTCGCGAGCGCGGTGACACCCGATTTGATGGAGGTGGCGGCCTGATCCTCGCCCTCGCCGAATTCCTCGAGCAGTTCCTGCAATTGGGTTTGCAACCAGGATGCTTGCCCGTCGAGCTTGTTCTGCATGAGCTGGGCGATGATATCGCCGGGAACGCCCGGATACTTTGGGGCGGTGACGGTTCCGTCGTCGGCGACCTTCATGCCCGCGGCGGGTGCGGACTGGTCGACGATCTTCAGCACCGCGGTGCGGGTCGCGTCCAGGCGGCCGCCGTAGGTCTTGTAGTAGTCGGCGACAGCGGTGACGATTTCGTCGATCCTGGTGCCCGTCAACCGCTGTGAGATCTTCCCGGCGGTCGCGGCGGAACTGGCCGCGCCCTTCCAGTTGGCGGTGGTCTTGTCGACGGCGGTGCTCATATTGCCGACCTGTTTGGTGAATTCGGTGGTTCCCGTGTCGAGGGCCTTGCCGAAGTCGACCATGGTGGAGGGCAGGCAGCCGCGCACGTGGCTGATCGTCGTCATCAGTCGGGAATCTTCTTGCCGTTGGGCAGGCGGCCCGCCTCGCCCATCAGTTGTCCGAACTGTTCGCCGAAGGCCGTGTCGACCTCTTCGTACGTCTTCGCGCCGGATCCGGCCACCCGGGCCATATTTCGCACGCGATCACCGAGCGCGTGGAAAGCGGCCTCGGTGTTCTCGTCGATCGCGGCGGAGACCTCGTGCACAGGAGATCCCGGCATGGTCACCGCCACATCGATTTTGATGCCGGTGATGGCATCGGCCTGCCCCGTCAGCGTCTTGCCCAGCTCACGCAACGCATCCGCGTCGACCTTGAGGATGTCAGTCATGTTCCCCCGATCAATTAACCGTCCTGCCCCACGACAGCGCGAGATTAACCGATCGAGAACCCTTGTGCAGCTCGAACTTTCAGTGGCTTGACAGCACCGCCAAGATCAGCTCGAGGCGTTGTCAGCCCTCCCAGACGCGACTGGCGATGAACGTCGCCCAGTCGTCGGCCGGGAACGCAAGCACCGGCCCGCAACCGTCATCCTCGGTATCGCGCACCAGGGTCGCGCCGGGATCGTGCCGGACTTCGACGCAGGCTTTGCAGCCTTCCGACCTGCTCGACTTGTACCAAATGCCGAATGCCGGTCCCATCACGCCGCGTACTCCTTTGCGCACTGCAACACCAGATCTCTGCTGGCCTGTTCTGATAACGCTACCGCCGTGAGGGCCGAAATGGTCGTCCGATACCTGTCCACCACGTCTGCTCGCTCGTGATAGACGGCGGTATTGCTCGCACCTTCGACGTAGACCACGGGCGGTTCCACGAGTCCCCTGTCGAGCGGTGGGAATTCGAGCAGGGTGAACGATTGAACGGTGAGTCCCTGATGCGGTCCGACTCGGAAGGGCACGACGCGGATGCTGAAGTTCTCCCGCTCACCCGATGTGGCGAGCCAACTCAGCTGTGCCGCCATAACTTCGGGAGGTGCGGGTTGGTGCCGCAGCACCGCCTCCGAAAGCAGCACCGTCAGTTGGAAATTGGGCTGATCCAGCCGCGCTTGCCGACGTGTTGTCAGTTCGATCCGGCGTTCCAGGTCGACCGCTGAGAGCTCCGGTTCATCGATGCGGATCACGCTGCGGCGGTAGTCGGGCGTTTGCAGCAACCCCGGCACCATGACGAGTTGATGTGTGGTCACCCGGTCCGCAGCGGACTCCAGTCGCAGATAGTGTGGGAAATGGGCCTCGTACTGGTCAGCGTACGGTCGCCAAAATCCCTTCGAATTACCTTGCTGCTGTTGCGCTTTGAACTGCTCGCGCACCTATTCCCACAGTGTCAGAGCGTCCGAGCGGACGGTGGTGGCCGCTTCGTAGAAGGTGAGATAGGCGGCGCTGTGCCGCGAATGAAAACCGCACGGTGCGTATTCAAATTCGTGACCGCCAATGCATTACGGCAGCCATCGGCCGGGATCTGCGTGGCAGGCATCGCGGAAGACTCGCCAGATCCTGACTGCGGCAACAGAATTGGAAGGAGAAGACCGTGGAATTCTACGGCCCGCGCTTGGAACGATTGGAAGACTGCCACGTTCGCGATGACGACATCGCGATGAACGCGGCCGAGGCGCTCGAAGCCTCGATTATTCACCGCGATTGTGATCCGGTGTTCTGTGCCAGACGGATGGAGGCCGGGCGAATCGTCAGTGTCGAAGTTGACCGATATGCGGAGAGATCGAACATTCATGTGCTCCCGGGCGGCAGGCTCGAGGATGGACTTGGTAAGGGTTGAGGTTGATGGAGTGAGTCGGGCGAGACTTAGGAGCGGGTATGGGTGTGCGGCGGGCGTTGGTAGTCGGCGGCGGGGGAGTGGCGGGAGTCGCCTGGGCCAATGGGCTGGTGGTGGGGTTGGCCGATGCGGGGGTGGATATCACCGAGGCCGAGTTGATCGTGGGGACGTCGGCCGGGGCGAATGTCGCCGCGCAGATCAGCAGCGGCCTGTCGTGGGAGGAGTTGTTCCGGCGGCAGGTGGATTCGGCGGTGTGGAGTCAGGAGCTGACGCCGCAGGGGACTCCGGTCGAGGAGGTGTGGGAGCAGGTCGCGGCGATTCACGCCGAGGCGGAGGGTGATCCGATGGGCGCGCGGCGGCATTTGGGCGAGCTGGCGCTGGAGGTGGAGACCGTGCCCGAGAGCGCGCGGCGAGCGGTGGTCGAATCGCGGCTGCCGGTGCACGAATGGCCGGAGCGGGCGCTGCTGGTCACCGCCGTCGACGCGCTGACCGGCGAATTGCGGGTATTCGACCGCAATTCGGGCGTTTCGCTGGTGGATGCCGTGACCGCCAGCTCGGCGGTGCCGCTGGTGTGGCCGCCGTACACGATCGACGGGGTGCGCTATATCGATGGCGGTGCGCGCAGTTCGGCCAATGCGGATCTGGCGTCCGGGTTCGAGCGCGTGCTGGTGATCGCGCCGCTCCCCGATGACGCATTGGGGGAGCAGGTCGCCGATTTGATCGAGCGGGACGCGCGGGTCGAGGTGATCACGCCCGATGAGGCTTCGCTGGAGGCGTTCGGGACCGACCCGCTCAATGCCGCCACCCGCGTGCCCGCCGCGAATGCCGGACGGGCGCAGGGCAAGTCGGAGTCCGCGCGCGTCGCCGGGCTCTGGGCGCAGGCCGCGGAACTCGGCCGGTAATCGAACCGTCCGCGTGCGCTGGTAACCCGGACCAGCGCGCCGGTACGCCCCGGGCCGGGGCTCAGTCCGCCGATCCTCGCCGGTAACGCCCGATCAGCGCATCCAGCGAATACGGCCCCGGCCCGATGATCGCGATCAGGAAGAACGACCAGCAGAACAGCACCGCCGGTTCGCCGCCATTCTTGATCGGCAGGATGCCGTGCTTGAGATGCACGGTGAGAAACGCGTAAGCCATCGCGCCCGAGCAGAGCAGGGCGGCGATCCGGGTGCCGAGGCCGAGGGCGACCGCAGTGCCCGCGACCAGTTCGATCATTCCGGCCCACCAGGACGGCCAGGCTCCGACCGCGGGTAATGCGCCGTGCGGCGCCACGGGTTTGCCGAAGAGTGTGGAACAGCCGTGGAAGGCGAAGGACACGCCGACCAGGACGCGGAAGAGCGCCAGGACGACGTTGGTCAGGACGGTGGGTTTGGCCGCGGTGGTCGGTGCGGCGGTCAGCAGGTGCATGGCGTGCTCCGTTGGATGTGCGGCTCGGGGGTGTGCCTACCTATGAATACGAACCCGCGAGGTGCTTGGTTCTGTGCTTTGATCAGGGCATGACGGATACCGAGATACCACGCGTCGTCTCCGCCAGCCGGGAGATCGACGCTCCCGTGGAGCGCGTTTTCGAGCTGATTGCCGATCCGGCGGAGCAGCCGCGCTGGGACGGGAATGACAATCTGGCGGAAGCCGTTGGCGGGCAGCGGGTTCGCGGCGTGGGCGAGGTGTTCCTGATGACGCTCACCAATGGCGCGGTGCGGGAGAACCACGTGGTGGAGTTCGTGGAGGGCAAGCGTATTGCCTGGTTGCCGTCCGAACCGGGTAAGGAACCGCCGGGTCATCTGTGGCGCTGGTCGGTGCAGCCGCTCGGTGACGGCCGCACCAAGGTGACACACACCTACGACTGGACCGAATTGAACGATGAGAAGCGTGAAGTGCGCGCGCGGGCGACGACGTCGGAGCGGTTGCTGGCCTCTGTCGATCGCCTCGCCGCGCTCGCTGAACAGCCGTGACTCATTGCGGAAATAGTTGATTCTCCTGAACGTAACATCGAATCCAGCTGTACAACTGGCGAATTAATGCGGAATTAGTACGATCCGTGTAGTTCGTGGGTTGGTTGAGACGAGGGCTCTTCGGCTCGACCGGCTGGTTCGTTGTGAGGGAGAGTCATGGGTTTCGCGGTCCGCGCCGCCATTGCGGTTGCCACGATGGGGATTTCATCGATTTTGACCGTGCCGGTGGCCTCGGCTCGCCCGGCGGCCCTGCCGCCGGATCCGTCGCATGCCAAACCGGCGGCCACCATCACGATCCCGCCGAGCGCGCTGGCGCAGCGGATGCAGGCCGCGGTGCAGGCTGTGTCGGCCCGCGCGGAGACCGGTATCGAGGTCGTGGACACCGAGACCGGTGCGCTGCTCGCCGGGGTGAACGATGACAAGCAGTTCTACACCGCCTCGGTGGTGAAACTGCTGATCGCCCTGGACACGCTGGGAGACGGTGCCGGACAACAGGATTCGGCTTCCGTGCAGCGCATGCTGTCGGCCAGCGACGATGCCATCGCGAGTCGGCTGTGGGGTGCGGGCGGTGGTGCGGAGATCATCACGCGCATGTCCGAGCGGATCGGCCTGACCGCCACCGCGGCGGCGTCGGATACCGGGCAGTGGGGCGAAACCCGCACCACCGCAAGGGATGTCATGGCCATCTACCGGTATCTGGTGAATGAGGCCCCCGCGCCCGCGCGGTCGCTGATCCTGGACGCCATGGGGCAGGCCGCCGAGATCGCCGCCGATGGCGTCGACCAGTATTTCGGCATTCCGGATGCCATGCGCGGCTGCGACTGGGCGGTGAAACAGGGCTGGATGTGGTACGGCTCATCGCTGGTGCTGAATACCACCGGACTGGTCGGGCGCGATCTGCGCTATGCCGTCGTACTGCTGAGCAGTCAACCGGCGGTGAGTATTTCGGCCGGTGGTGCGGCGCTCACCGCGGGCATCGGGGTGCTCCGCGACGCCATGGGAATTTGAACAGGACGAAATGGACGCCGCGAGTATGGGATTGCGGTTCCCCGATGCAGGGGTGGGCGCGCGGTACTGTTGAGAGGTGACTACCGGTGAGGGGGGCCCTCGGGTACAGCGGACGTCCGGGCGGGAAGCAGGGGTGTCGGCGCGACTTCGAGAAGCCATATTCGCAGCGCACGAGGAAGCGGTGCGCGCGGTGGCGTCGGCGTCGGATTCCGGGCTGCCCGTCAATCGCGATCTGATCGAATTGATCGAATTGCAGCGGCGCATCATTCGCATCGCGGACCAGTTCGCCGAGGAGCCGGCGCGGCCGATGCGTCCGGCGCGCGATGGCTCGGCGACGGCGATGGGCGCGATCTCGCTGGCGATTCCCATCGCGACCAGGCCCGCGGCCGATGTGCTCGGCATCGCGGATCCGATCGCCTCTCCGCTGCCGTGGCCCGCGGTCGACGGCGACGCCGATTCCCGCCTGCATGTGATCGAAGAGCCTGATATCTGATCGGCCGGGTGAACCGCGCGGGTCCGTATCGCGTGAACAGGGGATAGGAATTCCTCGAAGGAGGACGCCATGTCCACCCCTACCCCCGCCCGCCGCCGGATCATCGGAGCCGTGTGCGCGGCTGCCGCAACGGTTTTGATCGCCTCGGGCTGTTCGAGTTCGAGTACGCCGAGCGATACGGTCGCCGATCAGGTCACCATCTCCGCGCACATGTTCATGCCCCCGGCCAGTGTGAAGGCGGGCGCGACGATCACCGTGCGCAATGACGACACCGATGAGCACACGGTCACCGCGACCGGGGGCGCGTTCGACACCGAGGTGCAGGGGAAGCAGACGGTCACGTTCACCGCGCCGACCGCACCGGGCACCTACGACTTCTACTGCAAGTATCACCCCGGTATGAAGGCGACTTTGGTCGTCGCGTAATCGATCTCGATAAAGTGCTCATTCGGTGAGCACTTTACGGCGGAATATGGTCCTCGACGCCGATCGAGGAGGTAACCGTGTACGAGTTCGAGAACCCCGCCCAGTGGGAATCCTGGCTGGCCGCACACCATGCCGACGCGGATGACGCGTGGCTGCGCATCGGCAAGAAGGGCTCCACCGGATTGATCAGCATCGAGCAGGCCGCCGAGATCGGACTCTGCTACGGCTGGATCGACAGCCACCGGCGCGCCCTCGACGAACATTCATTCCTGCAACGCTATTCGCGCAGGCGCCGGCGCAGCCCGTGGTCGCGCCGCAATATCGAGATCGTGACAGCGCTGACCGAAGCCGGTCGCATGCGCGCCCCAGGTCTCGCGGAAGTCGCCGCCGCTCGGTCCGACGGTCGGTGGGCGTGACATCCGATCGCGAACAGGTCGGATCGCCCTGGTGCCGCGTCCGGAAACATCGCGCGGGAATCCCCTTCGTCATCCCGGCATGCTTGTGGCCGGGATCCACCACCGGCAGCGCATGCGCAGGTGTGGATCCCGGCCAAAAACGCGCCGGGATGACGGGCTGATTGACACGTGAACAGTCTTGGACCCGGAACTAGGCCGCAGCGGTGCTCGAAAGTCGATGTGGCGCAGGTCAATGAGCGACGGCCAACGCTCGGTCGAGGTGTTTGCGGTGGCGGGTGAACAGGCGCGGATTGTCGAGGGCGCAGACGGCAACCGGAATGTCATCGAGTTCGTAGAGCACGGTGAAGGATTCGCCGTTGAGCGCGCCGTCTATCACTCGCAGGCCGGTGGCAGCGGTGGGGTCGCCCGCGAGTTGCAGCAACTTGCCGTATTGGTGGGACCAGAAGTACGGCGCGGTTCGCGGCGGTGGCGCTGTGCCTGTGATCGCGGCTGCGACGGTGTTCGCCTGCGTGATAGCCGCGTGCCAGTGTTCGCTGCGGGTATGGCCGGAGGTGACCGGATCGGTGACCCGCGCGCAGTCACCGATGGCATAGACGCCCGGAATCGCGGTGCGCCCCAGATCATCGACTGGGAACCCATTCGGGCTGTGCAATAGGGGATTTCCGGAACTCGCCCACTCGGTGTTCGGCAATGAGCCGATGCCGACCAGTACGGCATCCGCTGCCACCCGCGTACCGCCGACGAGGTGAATCGCGTCCGGTCGCACGGCTTCGATCCGAGCGCTTGTCAGCAGCCGCACACCATTTCGTGCGTGCAAGGCCGCACATGCCGAGGCAACGGTCTCACCGAGCGCGCCGCTACCCGGCACGGCGGAGGTATCGATCAGAGTGACCTCCACGCCGAGCCCCCGCGCGGCGGACGCCACCTCCGCCCCGATGAATCCCGCACCTACGATGCCGAGATTCTTTGCGCCAGAGAGCAATATCCGCAACCGATGTGCATCGTCCAGATCGCGAAGGTAATGCGCGTCCGGCACACCCGGCAGGCGGCGCGGCCGCGCACCGGTCGCGAGAATGACGATATCGGCCACGACGGTTCGCCCGTCCTTGAGTTTGATCGAATGCCGCGATTCGCGAGCAGTGGGATGGCCGTTATCCCGTGGAACAGCGATGCGTGCGCCGGGTGTGAACCCGGTCGCTCGGTGTCCCAGCAGCCATTGCGCATCCAATTGCGCTGTCTCGGAATGTTCTTCGAGGAGGGCGGTGGGTTGGCCGGTGTGCAGGAATTGTTTGGAGAGGGCGGGGCGCTCGTAGGGGAGGTGGGGTTCGTCGCCTATGAGGGTGATGGGGCCTGGGAAGCCGCGGGCACGGAGGGCGCGTAGGGCGGAGAGTCCGGCCAGGGATGCGCCGACGATGGCGATCGAGGGGGTCATGAGTCGGTGGTCGGGGTGAGGATGATGTCGTCGCCGCGGACCTCGACCCTGTGCGTGCGCACAGCGCGTTTGGCGGGCGGGCCGGAGGCAGCGCCGGTGCGCAGGTCGAAACAGGATTCGTGCAGGGGGCATTCGACGGTGCAGTCCTGCACCCAGCCGTCGGCGAGGGAGGCGTCCTGGTGGGTGCAGGTGTCGTCGATGGCGAAGAGCCCGTGTTCGGTGTGGAAGATCGAAATGGGCGGCAGGCCAGGGTGATTCACGGTGAGCACCTCGCCCACCGGTAACGCGCTCAGGCGTCCGGCCAGCAGGGTGAGCGATGGGATCGATGCGGGCATGGGCCCTCCCGGAACGAGGTCTGTTGCGAATGACGCGTTATGTCGCGCTATGTGCAACAGTGTGGCCGCTCCCGCCGGACCCGTCAACAGCAGCCGAAACACCCGGGAAACAAAGGGAATACGTATTTCGCCATTCCGGTTGACAGGCCGATCCGGCGGGCGGAGCATAGTTGCGTATTACGGCACTTGGTGCGCAATACGCAACACTTTGGAGGCTCGGTGATGCAGCCGCGAGTCGTCATCATCGGTGCGGGAATCGTGGGCACGGCGCTGGCGGACGAAATCACCCGGCTCGGCTGGACAGATGTCACCGTCACCGATCGCGGACCGCTTTTCCGCACCGGCGGATCCACTTCGCACGCACCGGGTTTGGTGTTCCAGACCAACGGTTCCAAGACCATGGCGGAACTGGCCCGGTACACCGTGCAGAAATTCACCGAGCTGGAGGCGTTCGACCCCGTCGGCGGTCTGGAGGTCGCCACCACCCCGCATCGCTGGACCGATCTGCACCGCCGCCACGGCTGGGCGAAATCCTGGGGCATCGAATCCCGGCTGCTGGATCCGCAGGAATGCGCCAAACTGCATCCGCTACTCGATCCCGATCGCATTCTCGGCGGATATCACACGCCCACAGATGGTTTGGCGCTCGCGCTGACCGCCGCCGAGGCGCAGGCCCGGCGCGCCATCGCGCGGGGCGCACGATTCCTGGCCTACTGCGAGGTGGTGGAAATCCTGCGCGGTGACGGCCGCGTCACCGGCGTGCGCACCGCCGACGGTCAGGAGTTCCCCGCCGATGTGGTGATCTGCGCCGCCGGATTCTGGGGTGCGGAACTGGGTCGCGCGGTGGGCCTGACGGTGCCGCTGGTCCCCATGGCGCACCAGTTCGCCAAGACCGGTCCGGTGCCCGCCCTCGATGGCGGTGAACGCCTGCCCATGCTCCGGCATCAGGACGCCGACCTGTACTACCGCACCTACGGCGACCGCATCGGTATCGGCTACTACGGTCACGACCCCAGGCCTGTGGATATGCGAACGCTGTTGCAAGACACCGCATCCGAGTCCATGCCTTCCATGCTGCCGTTCACCCCGGAGGAGTTCGAACCGGCCTGGCGGGAGAGCCAGCGGCTGTTACCCGCCCTGGGTGCGATCGAGCTGGCCGAGGGCTTCGACGGCATCTTCTCCTTCACCCCCGACGGCTTCCCCATCCTGGGCGAACATCGCGATATGGCCGGGCTGTGGGTCGCCGAGGCCGTATGGGTGACGCATTCGGCCGGTGTCGCCAGGGCGGTGGCGGAGTGGATCGTCACCGGCACACCGGAAATCGATCTGCACGAATGCGATCTGTACCGCTTCGAGGACGCCGCGCACAGCCCGGATTTCATTCGGCGCACCAGCATGCAGGCGTTCGTCGAGGTCTACGACATCATCCACCCGCATCAATACCGCAGTGCGCCAAGGGGATTGCGCACCAGCCCGTTCTACTCGCGCCAAAAGGCGCTGGGCGCGTACTTCTTCGAGGGCGGTCTGTGGGAGCGCCCGGCCTGGTTCGACGCCAATGCGCATCTGACGGCCGAACTCGCGGCCCAGGGCGTGGACTTCCCGGTGCGCGACGAATGGTCCGGCAGCTTCTATTCACCCATCTCGATAGCCGAAGCACGCTGGACGCGAACGCATGTCGCCATGTACGACATGACCCCGCTGACCCGCTACGAGGTGAGCGGATCCGGCGCGGCGGCGTTCCTACAGCAGTTGACCACCAACGATGTCGGCAAGAAGCCCGGCGCGGTGACGTACACCCTGCTCCTGGACTACAACGGCGGTATTCGCAGCGATCTCACCGTGGCCCGATTGAGTGATCAGCTGTTCCAGGTCGGCGCGAACGGCCCGCTGGATTTCGACTGGTTCACCAGGCATCTCCCCGGCGACGGCAGTGTCACCGTCCGCGATATCACCGGCGGCACCTGCTGTCTCGGCGTCTGGGGTCCGAAGGCACGCGATATGGTGCAGCCGCTGTGCGCGGATGACCTCTCGCACAAGGGTTTCGGCTACTTCCGAGCGCTACGCACCCATCTGGGCAGTATCCCGGTCACCATGATGCGCGTCTCGTACGTCGGCGAGCTCGGCTGGGAGATCTATACGACGGCCGAACACGGTGCGGCACTGTGGGATCTGCTGTGGGACGCCGGTGCCGAACACCGGGTGATCACGGCCGGGCGCATCGCCTTCAACAGTCTGCGGCTGGAGAAGGGCTATCGCTCCTGGGGCACCGATATGACCGCCGAGCACACGCCCGAGGCGGCCGGAGTCGGCTTCGCCGTGCGGCACAGCAAGGCGTCGTTCATCGGTAAGGCCGCATTGGAATCGGCTGTCCCGCCGCAGAAGACGCTGCGTTCGGTGGTCCTGGACGATCCGCACGCGGTGGTACTCGGTAAGGAGCCGGTCACGATCGACGGCGTCGTCGCGGGCTACATCACCAGCGCGGGCTATTCCGCGACCATCGGCCGCTGTATCGCGTACGCCTGGTTGCCCACCGCCGTCGAGCCCGGTGCCCAGGTTCAGATCGACTATCTGACGCAGACATTCACCGCGCGGGTGCATGCCGAGCCGGTGGTCGATCCCGAGATGTCGCTGATCCGGAGGTAGCACATGTCCGACACCTACGATGTCATCGTCATCGGCCTGGGCGGTATGGGCAGTGCCGCCGCGTATCACCTTGCCGCACAGGGGTACCGGGTACTCGGGTTGGAGCGATTCACGCCCGCGCACAATCGGGGCTCCAGTCACGGCGGCTCCCGCATCATTCGCCAGTCCTATTTCGAGGATCCGGCGTATGTTCCACTCCTGTTGCGCTCCTACGAGTTATGGGAGCAGCTGGCCCGTGATTCCGGTGATGAGGTGTACCGCCTCACCGGCGGTCTGTACGTCGGCCCGCCGGAGAGTCTCACGGTCGCGGGCAGCCTGCGCGCCTCCCGGGCCTGGTCGCTACCGCACGAGGTGATGGATGCCGCCGAAATCCGCAAAGCCTTCCCGAATTTCGCGCCAGAACCGCATTTCATCGGGTTGTACGAGGAACAGGCGGGCTTCGCGCGACCGGAGCTGACCGTCGGCGCACACCTCGAACTCGCCGCACGGGCGGGCGCGACACTGCGCTTCGGTGAACAGGTGCAGGACTGGAAGGAGTCCGGCGGCGGAGTCACCGTCACCACCGCCACGGGCGTCCACACCGCCGGGCAACTGGTGATCTGCCCCGGTGCCTGGGCTCCGAAACTACTGGCGGACCTGGGCGTCGGCATCGAGATCGAACGCCAGGTCATGTACTGGCTGGAGCCGGTGATCGGCGCGGCCAAATTCGAACGCGATCCCATCTACATCGCCGAAAACGACGCGGGCGCACAGATATACGGCTTCCCCGCCATCGACGGCACGGACGGCGGCGTCAAAACCGCGTTCTTCCGCAAGGGCATCGTGTGCACCCCGGACACCATCGATCGGGAGGTGCACGCGCGAGAGGTCACCGAAATGCGCAGCCGGGTAACCGAATTGCTGCCCGCCCTGGCCGGACGCCTGCTGCACGCCGCCACCTGCATGTACGCCAACACCGCCGATCAGCATTTCGTCATAGCCAGGCATCCGGCGCATACCGCCGTCACCGTGGCCTGCGGATTCTCCGGGCACGGTTTCAAATTCGTGCCCGTGGTCGGCGAGATCCTGGCCGAGCTCGCCATGACCGGCGGCACCCGGCACCCCATCGACCTGTTCGCCCCGCAAAGGCTGGTGACCCTGTGACCTCGGATCTCATCCCCACCCTCGGCGGTGAGTACTACTGCGACCCGGCCGTTTTCACCGCCGAACAGGAGCACATCTTCGAACAGATGTGGTTCTGCGCGGCCCGCTCCGCCGATCTGGCCGACCCGGGCGCGTTCCGGCGGGTGCAGGTCGGCCGGGAGAGCGTTCTGGTGGTGCGCGGCCACGATGGCGAACTGCGCGCCTTCCTCAATATCTGCCGGCACCGCGGCGCGATGATCTGCACCGAATCCGAAGGTCAGGTGCGGCGCAATCTGCGCTGCCCGTATCACGCGTGGACGTACGGCCTGGACGGGAAATTGATCGCCGCACCGAATCTCGGTTCGCTCCAGGATGATTCGGGAGCTCCGATCGATCGGGTCGCCTACGGTCTGATTCCGGTCGCCCTGCGGGAATGGCTCGGCTACGCCTGGGTCTGCCTCGCAGATGATCCGCCGTCGTTCGAGACCGAGGTGATGGGCGCGGCCACCGCCCGCCTCGGCGATCCGGCTGCCATCGATCACTACGACATGGCCGAACTGGCCGTCGGCAAACGCGTGGTCTACGACGTGGCGGCGAATTGGAAACTCATCGTCGAGAACTTCATGGAGTGCTACCACTGCGCCACCATCCACCCGGAACTGGTGGAGGTGCTGCCGGAGTTCGCGGGCGGTTTCGCGGCCCAGTACTACGTCGGCCACGGAGCCGAATTCGGGGATCGCATCGATGGATTCACCGTCGACGGCCGCGCCGGATTCGATCCGCTACCCGGCCTGGCTCCCGAACAGGATCGCAAGTACTACGCCATCACCATTCGGCCGACCGTTTTCGTGAATCTGGTGCCCGACCATGTGATTTTCCACCGCATGTACCCGATGGCGCACGATCGCACCATTGTGGAATGCGATTGGCTGTACGCACCCGATGTCATCGAATCCGGGGGTGTGCTCGACCATTCCGTGGAACTGTTCCACAGGGTGAACGAACAGGACTTCGCCGCGTGCGAGCGCACCCAGCCCGCCATGTCCTCGCGCGCCTATCGCAAGGGCGGCGTACTGGTGCCGGCCGAACATCACATTGCCGAATTCCACGAGTGGACCCGCAAGAAGATCGGCGAATCATGTTAGGCGAAGAGCTCTGTAGTGCGCCGAATCTGTATATCGACGGCAAATGGGTGCACGCCGCGGGCGGCGGCACCCGGGACATAGTCAATCCGGCCGACGGTTCGGTGATCGTCACCATCGACGAGGCCGATCGCGCGGACGCCGTCACCGCCGTGGCCGCCGCACGAGCGGCCTTCGATACCGGCGGCTGGCCACAGACCCCGCTGGCGGAGCGGGTCGGCTATCTGCTGCGCATTGCCGAACTGCTCGAAGCCGAGCGCGATCGGATCGCGCGCATCGAAACCCTCGATACCGGTAAGACCCTGCGCGAGAGCTATATCGATATCGACGATGTGATCGCGGTCTTCCGGTACTACGCGAATTTGGCCAGTACCCAGGCGGATCGGCTCATTGATACCGGGAATCCGGCGGTCATCAGCCGCGTGGTGCGTGAACCGGTGGGAGTGTGCGCGCTCATCGCGCCGTGGAACTATCCGCTGCTCCAGATGTCGTGGAAGATCGCACCCGCACTGGCGGCCGGATGCACCATGGTGGCCAAGCCGAGCGAGGTCACACCGCTGAGCACCATCGCGCTCGTCCATGTGATCGACCGGGCCGGGGTGCCGCCGGGCGTGGTGAACCTCATCCAAAGCAGCGGTGCGACAGTCGGTTCCGCGCTCACCGACACCCCCGACGTGGACCTGATCTCCTTCACCGGAGGCGCGCAGACCGGGGCGACCATCGCCCGCACCGCCGCCGCCCACATCACCCGGGTGGCGCTGGAACTCGGCGGTAAGAACCCGCACATCATCTTCCCGGACGCCGACTTCGACAGTGCCGTGGATGCCGTGCTGACCGGGGTATTCCTGCACTCGGGCCAAGTCTGTTCGGCCGGAACGCGTTTGATCGTGCACGAGTCCATCGCCGATCGCTTCGTCGCCGAATTGGCGTGCCGGGCCGAGCGCATTCGCATCGGCCCGGGCCTGGACCCCGCCAGCGAGACCGGTCCGCTCGTGTCCGAGCAGCATCGCGCAAAGGTGGAAGCCTATGTGGCCCTGGGCATCGCGGAGGGCGCGACGCTGATCACCGGTGGCGAACGCCCGGCGGACCCCACGCTCGCCGATGGAAGCTACTACCCGCCAACCATTTTCGACGATTGCCGCCGCTGGATGCGCCTGGTGCAGGAGGAGACCTTCGGTCCCATCCTCACCGTGGAACGCTTCAGCACCGAGGCCGAGGCGCTGGCACTGGGCAATGACACCGCCTACGGACTGGCCGCGGGCGTGCGCACTGCCGATACCGCGCTCGGCGAACGCATGGTCCGCGCCCTGCGCCACGGCACGGTGTGGCTCAACGACTTCGGCTACTACACCCCCGCGGCCGAATGGGGCGGCTTCGGCCGTTCCGGCACCGGCCGCGAGCTCGGCCCCAGTGGCCTGGCCGAATACCAGGAAACCAAACACATCTGGCACAACACCGCACCCGCGGTGGGTGGATGGTTCGCCGCCGACAACTGAATATGTTCCGCTGCTTTTCTCGAAAGTTGGGCCGTCATGACGACCACCCGTCCCCCCACTCCCTCCGCAGCACCGAGCGACCACGGCATGGAAGAATTCGGCTATCGGGAATCCCTGAGCCGGAGCATCGGCAAATTCTCCAGTTTCGCCGCGGGCGTCAGTTACATCTCCATTCTGACCGGCACCTTCCAGCTCTTCTATTTCGGTTACAGCACAGCCGGTCCCGCATATCTGTGGTCGTGGCCGCTGGTATTCCTGGGGCAGTTGGCGGTGGCGCTGTGCTTCATGGAACTGTCGGCGAAATATCCCGTGGCCGGATCGGTCTACAACTGGTCGAAGAAGCTGGGCAGCAGGCTGGTCGGCTGGTCCGCGGGCTGGCTCATGCTGACCGCGTCGATTGTCACACTGTCGGCGGTGGTGCTGGCGTTGCAGTTGAATCTGCCCCGATTATGGAGCGGATTCCAGATCATCGGGGACGGGACCGGCGAGCACGATTACGCCACCAACGCGGTCGTGCTCGGCACCGTGCTGATCGTCTTCACCACCGTGGTCAACGCGTTCGGCGTGAAGCTGATGGCGCGGATCAACAGCACCGGGGTATTCATCGAACTCATCGCCGCGGTGCTGATCGCGATTATTCTGGGACTGCACGTGACGCGCGGTCCGAGTGTGTTCTTCTCCGCCAACGGTTATGGCGCGGGGCAGAGCGGCGGGTATCTGAGCGCCTTCCTGATCGCCTCGCTGGCCTCGGGCTATGTCATGTATGGCTTCGACACCGCGAGCTCACTCGGCGAGGAGACGGTGGAGCCGCGGCGCACCGCGCCCAAGGCGATTCTGCGCGCGCTGCTGGCCTCCTTCGTCATCGGCGGCGCGATCCTGGTCTTCGCGGTCATGGCCGCGCCGAACCTGTCCGATGAGAAGCTCGGGACCACCGACGGCGGATTGCAATACATAGTGCAGCAGGTCATGACGGGCTGGCTCGGGCGAGTGTTCCTGGTGTGCATCGTGATCGCGGTGATCGTGTGCTCGCTGGCGGTGCACACCGCCGGGATTCGGCTGACCTTCGCCATGGCTCGCGATAACGCGCTGCCGTTCTCCGAGCGGCTGGCCAAACTCAGCGTCAAGCATTCCGCGCCGGTCGTCCCGGCGGTGATCATCGGCGTGCTGTCGGCGCTCATCCTGGTGGTGAATATCGGTCAGCCGCAGGTGTTCACGGTGCTGACGTCGATCGCGGTCATCATGATCTACCTGGCGTATCTCATGGTCACCGGGCCGATGCTGTGGCAGCGGTTCAAGGGCAATTGGCCGCCGAACGACCTCGCCGAGAACGGCTACTTCAGCATGGGCCGCTGGGGGATGTTCGTGAATATCGTTGCGGTGCTGTGGGGTCTGGGCATGGCGATCAACCTGGCCTGGCCGCGCGAGGCCGTCTACGGCGGGCCCTGGTACAACACCTGGGGCGCGTTCATCTACATCGGCGCGATTCTGGGTGCGGGCCTGATCTGGTACGCGCTCAGGGGAATTCGCGTCATCGGTGTGCTCGCCTCACACGCCGCGCCCGCTGCCGAGGTGGCGTCATGACCGATACCTTCGACTACGTCATCGTCGGCGGCGGTTCCGCCGGATGCGTGGTCGCCGCGCGGCTCAGCGAAGACCCTTCGGTCACGGTGTGTTTGGTCGAGGCCGGGCCCTCCGATATCGGCGATGACAAGATCCGGCGGCTGACCGACTGGATGCTGCTGCTCGAATCCGGTTACGACTGGGACTATCCGGTGGAACCGCAGCAGACCGGCAACAGCTTCCTGCGGCATGCCCGCGCCAAGGTGCTGGGCGGATGCTCCTCGCACAACTCGTGTATCGCGTTCTGGCCGCCCGCCGAGGGCCTCGATGAGTGGGAGGCTCTCGGCGCGGCAGGCTGGGGTGCGGAGGGAGTGCTGCCGTACGTCACCAAGCTGGAGAACAATGACGCGCCCGGTGCACAGCACGGGCGCGCTGGACCGGTGCGGCTGCTGGATATTCCGCCCAAGGATCCGTGCGGCTACGCCGTGCTGGAGGCGGCCGCGCGGGTGGGATTGCCCACGGTGCAATTCAATCGGGGCTCCACCGTCCGCAATGGCGCGGGCTGGTTCCAGATCAATGCCGATGGCGACAACAACCGCATGTCGTCCTCGCACGCATATTTGCACCCGATTATCGGGCAGCGGCGGAATCTGGAGGTGCGGACCGGGTGCTGGGTCAGCGAAATCCTTTTCGACGACACCGATTCCGCGATCGGCGCGCGGTACCGCCGACCGGATCTGACCGGCTTCGACACCGTGCGGGCGCGGCGCGAGGTGATCATCAGCACCGGGGCCATCGACACCCCCAAACTGCTCATGCTGTCGGGCATCGGACCCGCGGATCACTTGCGGGATATGGGAATTCGAGTCCGGACCGATGCGCCCGGCGTCGGCTCCAACCTCGATGATCACGTCGAGGGTCTGGTGTTCTGGGAGGCGTCACGGCCCATGGTCACCAGCTCCACGCAATGGTGGGAGATCGGCCTGTTCGCCACCACCGCGGACGGGCTGAGCCAGCCCGACCTCATGATGCATTACGGCAGTGTGCCTTTCGATATGAACACCGTGCGCTGGGGCTATCCGACCACCGAGAACGGCTTCTGCCTCACACCCAATGTGACGCAGGGACTTTCGCGCGGCACGGTGCGCCTGTGGTCCCGCGACTTCCGCGATAAGCCCCGCGTGGACCCGCGCTACTTCAGCGATCCGGATGGCCACGATGAGCGAGTCATGTTGCACGGCATCAGATTGGCGCGGCGCATAGCCGAACAATCCCCGCTGCGCGACTGGGTGGCCCGCGAACTCGCACCCGGTCCCGAGGCCGTCACCGTCGCCGACCTCATCGACTACATGCACCGCACGCACAACACCGTCTATCACCCGGCGGCCACCGCCAGGATGGGCGCACCGGATGATCCGATGGCGGTGCTGGATCCGGAATTACGGGTCAAGGGTGTGCGCAACCTCCGCGTCGTGGACGCCTCCGCCATGCCGAAACTGCCCGCCGTGAACCCGAATATCACCATCATGGCGATGGGGGAGAAGTGCGCGGACCTGATCAAGGCGGCGGGGCGGTGATCTCGGCACCTACACTGGAATCGTTATGGCTATCCGAGCGGGCGAGGGGTCCGGCAAATCCCAGGAAGGCGCGGCGGTGCAGTCGGTCGACCGCGCGCTGACCGCCCTGGAGATCGTGGCCAAACTGGGGGCGGCCGGGGTCACCGAGATCGCGGCCGAACTCGGGGTGCACAAATCCACGGTGTCCCGGCTCATCGCCGTGCTGGAATCGCGCGGCTATGTCGAACAGCTCTCCGAGCGCGGCAAATACCGCCTCGGCTTCACCATCGTGCGGCTGGCGGGGTCCACCAGCGCCCATATGGATCTGCCGCGCCAGAGTCAGGACGTGTGCGATGAACTCGCGGCGCGCCTGGGTGAGACCACCAATATCGCCATCCTGGACAGCGATCGCATAGTCAATGTCGCCGAGGCCGTCGGCTCCGCGGGCGTGGCCCTGCGCACCTGGGTCGGGCAGAGCTGCCCGGCGCACGCCACCTCCAGCGGCAAGGTGCTGCTCGCCGAACTCTCCGCGACCGAACTGCGCACCCACCTGTCCCGCCGCCTGGATTCCTTCGCCCCCAATACGATCACCGAACTTCCCGCCCTGCGCACCCAGCTCGAGCAGATTCGCCGCCAGGGCTGGGCCGCCTGCGAGGAAGAACTGGAGATCGGGCTCAACGCGGTGGCGGCCCCCATCCGCGACAGTGACGGCCGAATCATCGCCGCCCTCAGCGTCTCCGGGCCGTCGTATCGGCTGCCGCCCGCCCGATTCCCCGAAACCGCGCGCCAGGCAATCGATTCCGCGCACACCATTTCGCGCCGCCTCGGCTACACCGGCTGAGTCGCGTGGCCATGACAGGCGACTGTTAAGCGCACCGCAAGATCGACTCGCCAGGATTCACCGACAAATGAGATCGGTGGAACGCGGAGGGGAGTCGCCGTGGTGGGGATTATCGCGTTGATGCTGCTGGGCGCGGTGGTGTTCGCGGTCGCGCTGGCGTCGGCGGCCGCGCGCGCCGAGCGGGTGCGGCAGGAGATGCTGTGGAATTGGGCGGTCGCGCAGGGCTGGTCGTTCCAGGTGCGCGGAAGCGCCAGGTGGGCCGCACGACTGCCGGGGCTGCGGCGGCGCAGGCTCGGCGTGACCATGACCGGTTGGCTGGGCGGACGCCCGGTGACGGTGGCCGAATACTCCTATGACACCGAACACGGGTCGTCCTCGGGTAGTGACGGCTCGACCACGTGGACCACACATCACTTCATCGCGGTGATGGTGCTGCTGCATCGGCCGTACCCTGCCATCTCCATACAGCCGCGCGGCGCGTTCTCCCAGCTGGGGAGGGCGATCTTCGGCGATAAGCCGACCGCCACCGGTAATGGTTCGTTCGATTCGCGGTTCCGGATCAAGTGCGGGGATCCGGTCGCGGCCAAGGCGCTGGTGGGTCCGGCGCTGATCGATGCGCAAATGGCAGGCGCGGTGCCGCCGTGGAGTCTGGTGGGGGCGGAATTGCTCAGTTGCACAGCGGTATCCGGGAAACTGCGCGATCCTAATATGATCTTCGCGCATGCCGCGCCGCTGGTGCGGGTGGCGGATCTGCTGGGGAGATAGCGGACACGCGTGATTTTTCGGGCGAATAGCGGGGATGCTTGACATTCCGGGGTTGCGGGCGCACCGTAATCTGGTTAGCTATGCTAAACGTCTGAGGGGTCGTCGTGGACACTGGCACGTCGGAGGCTGAGCGCAGGCAGCGGATCGCGAATCTGCTGGCCGATGCGCAGGTTGGTGCGGCACTGCAGAGTGACGAGGTCAATGCCGAGATTCGGCGGGCCGGGCTCGCGCCCGCCGAGATCATCTCGATCGTGCTGGAACGGTATGCCGAGCGCCCCGCACTGGGGGAGCGGGCGTACGAGGTAGTCACCGATGCGCAGGGGCGGCAGACGCGGCGGCCGGTGGATCGGTACGACACCATTACCTACGCCGAGCTGGCGGCGGGGATCCGCGCGCTGCGGGCCGCGTGGTGGGACGATCCGAATCCGGTGCGGACCGGGGAATTCGTGGCCACGCTCGGGTTCACCAGCGCCGATTACACGACCGTTGATCTGGCGTGCCAGCTCTCCGGGCTGGTTTGCGTGCCATTGCAGGCGAGCGCGGCTGTGGCGCAGTGGAATTCGATTCTCACCGAGACCGCGCCGCGGGTGCTCGCGGTCAGCCTGGAGCTGCTGGACGCGGCGCTGACGGCGATTCCCGAGAGGCTGACGCCCGCGGTGATCGTCATCGACTTCCATGCCGACGACGACTATCACCGCGCCGCACTGGAATCCGCGCGGGCGCGACTGCTGCGGGACGGCAGCTCGATCACGATCGAGACACTGGCGCAGGTGCTGGAGCGTGGGCGCTCGCTGCCGCCGGTCGCGGCCGTCCCGGTCGACTCCGAGGCGCTGGCGCTGCTCATCTACACCTCCGGGAGCACCGGTGCGCCCAAGGGAGCCATGTATCCGGCGCGGCTGGTGAATGCCATGTGGACCGGTGGCGCTGCGCAATCACCCATTCCCGCAATCAATTTCAGCTATATGCCGATGAGTCATGTGGCGGGGCGGCTGTCGCTGCTCGGTGCGCTGTCCCGGGGCGGCACCGCGTATTTCGCGGCGGTCAGCGATCTTTCGACGCTGTTCGAGGATATCGCGCTGGTGCGGCCCACCGAATTCTTCTTCGTACCGCGCGTGTGCGACATGGTGTTCCAGCGCTTCCTGAGCGAGGTCGGCGGCCGGGTCGCGGCCGGAGCCGATCGCGATGACGCGGTGCGCGAGGTGAAAACCGAACTGCGCGAGCGCGTGCTGGGCGGGCGGATATTCGGGGTGATGGTGGGCAGCGCGCCCATCTCGGCCGAGATGAAGACCTTCATGGAATCGCTGCTGGAACTCGAGCTGCACAATGGCTACGGGTCCACCGAGGCGGGCGGCGGCATCCTGTTCGACAATCGGCTGGCACGGCCGCCGGTGCTGGACTACCGGCTGGTCGATGTGCCGGAGCTGGGGTACTACGGCACCGATAAGCCGTATCCGCGTGGGGAATTGCTGCTCAAGACCACCGTCATGATTCCGGGCTACTTCAAGCGCCCGGATATCACGGCCGAGATCTTCGACGCCGACGGGTTCTATCGCACCGGTGACATCGTGGCCGAAATCGGCACGGACGAACTGGTTTACGTCGATCGCCGCAATAATGTGCTCAAGCTGTCGCAGGGTGAGTTCGTCACCGTCGCGAAGCTGGAGGCGGTGTACGCCACCAGTCCGCTGATTCGGCAGATCTACGTGTACGGCAATAGTGAGCGGGCGTATCTGCTGGCAGTGATCGTGCCGACCGACGAAGCACTGGCCGCCGGGCCGGACGCGGCCACCAGTGCGGCGCTGCGCGAAGCGTTGAACGAATCGCTGCAACGGCTGGCGCGTGAGGCGGAACTGGAATCGTATGAGATTCCGCGGGCGTTCCTCATCGAGACCGAGCCGTTCACCATGGATAACGGCCTGCTCGCCGGGCTCGGAAAGCTATTGCGGCCCAAGCTGAAAGAGCGCTACGGGGAGCGGCTCGAAGAGCTGTACGCCGAGCTCGCGGCCGCGCAGGCGAATGAGCTCGCGGTGCTGCGCCAGGACGCGGCACACCGGCCCGTGCTCGAGACTGTCAGCCGCGCCGCCGGTGCGCTATTGGGTTGTGCGGCGGGTGATTTGCGGCCCGATGCGCATTTCGCGGATCTCGGCGGTGATTCGCTCTCGGCGCTGTCCTTCGCCACGCTGCTCACCGATATCCTCGGCGTCGATGTGCCGGTGAGCGTGATCGTCAGTCCGGCCAATGATCTGGCCGCGCTCGCGGATTATGTAGAGCAGCAGCGTGCTTCGGGATCGCAACGTCCTACCGCCGCGACCGTGCACGGTGGTGACGACCGCATTCGCGCCGCTGATCTGACCCTGGACAAGTTCATCGATGCCGCGACACTGGCGGCCGTCACCGAACTGGCGGACAGCACCGAGTCGCCACGCACCGTATTCCTGACCGGTGCGAACGGCTACCTGGGCCGCTTCCTATGCCTGGAATGGCTACGGCGCGTGGCTGATTCGGACGGTACGGTCATCTGCCTGGTGCGCGGCAGTACCCCGGCGGCGGCTCGGGCGCGGCTCGATGCCGCATTCGATTCGGGTGATGCCGGGCTGTTGCGCGAATACCGCGAACTGGCCGACCGTCATCTGATCGTGCTGGCCGGTGATATCGGCGATGCGAATTTCGGTCTCTCACAGCCGGAATGGGATCGATTGGCCGAGCAGGTCGATGCGATCGTGCATCCCGCCGCGCTGGTGAATCACGTGCTGCCGTACAACCAGCTGTTCGAACCCAATGTGGCGGGTACGGCCGAGATCATCCGGCTGGCACTGACTTCGCGTATGAAGCCGGTCACCTATCTGTCGACGGTCGCGGTCGCCGATCAGGTCGATCCGGAACTCTTCGACGAGGACGCCGATATTCGTCAGATCAGCGCGGAACGCCGGGTCGGCGACGGATACGCCAACGGCTACGGCAATAGTAAATGGGCCGGTGAGGTGCTGCTGCGCGAGGCGCACGAGCATTTCGGCCTGCCCGTGGCGGTCTTCCGCTCCGATATGATTCTGGCGCACAGCGATTACGCGGGTCAGTTCAATCTCACCGATATGTTCAGTCGCCTGCTGCTCAGCCTGCTCGCCACCGGGATCGCGCCGAAGTCCTTCTACCGCACCGACTCCCAGGGCAATCGACAGCGTGCGCATTACGACGGGCTGCCCGTCGATTTCACGGCGGCGGCCATCACCGTACTCGGTGCGGACAGCACCGGATTCCAGACCTTCGACGTCTTCAACCCGCACGATGACGGCATCTCCCTGGACACCTTCGTCGACTGGCTGATCGATGACGGAAACGCCATCGACCGCCTCGACGACTACGACAACTGGTTCACCCGTTTCGACACCGCGCTGCGCGCACTACCGGAACCGCAACGCCAGGCATCGGTGCTGCCGCTGCTGCACGCCTACCGGTACCCCGGCCTGCCGATTCCCGGTTCCGCCTTGCCCGCCAAGCGATTCCACGCGGCAGTACAGGACGCCGAGATCGGCCCGGACCGCGATATCCCGCATCTGACACCGGAACTGATCCGCAAATACGTGACCGATCTGCGATTGCGCGGACTGCTCTAGCCCGAAAGGCTCGATCCATGGAGAACGGTCAACCCAGCCGGACCGCCCTCGCCACCGCGTACGCCCGCGCCTACCACCAGTTCGCCGATGAACCGCGCATCTTCACCGATCCACTGGCGGTGCGCATCCTGGGCGTGGACGCGACGGTCGTCGCACAGCGGCACGCGACCCCGAGCACCCGGCCGGGTGAGGATCCGGACCTGAATCGGCGTCGCCGCATCTTCCTGGCGGCCCGCGCGCGCTTCGCCGAGGACACCGTCGCGGCGGCCGTCGCCAGCGGCACCCGGCAGGTCGTCATCGTGGGCGCGGGCCTGGACACGTTCGCCTACCGCAATCCCTACCCCGAGCTGCGGGTCTTCGAAGTCGACCATCCCGACACCCAGTCGTGGAAGCGCCGCCAACTGGCGAAATCCGATATCCCCGTACCGGAATCGGTGACCTACGTCCCCGTCGACTTCGAAACCAGCACCCTGGCAGCGAGTTTGGCCGCGGCGGGTTTCGATCGCACCCAGCCCGCGGTATTCGTCTGGCTGGGCGTCATCATGTACCTCACCCGCGAGGCCATCCTCGGCACCCTGGATTACATTGCCGGACAGGCGGATACCGCACAGGTGATCTTCGACTACCTCTGCCCGGGCGATACCGCCGAGGAACGCGCGGCGCTAGAGGCCCGAGCCGCCCGCGTGGGCGCGGTCGGCGAACCATTCCTGAGCTACTTCACGCCCGCCGAAATGGCAGAGCTACTGCACGGCCTGGGCTACACCGATATCGAGGACCACACGGCCCCCGACATCATCGCCGACCTGTTCGGCACACCACGAAACCCGCAGTCCGGCAACATGCCTCACGTACTGCGCGCCACGCACGGTGCGGATCAGACCCGGGCCTTCACGAACTTGTAGATGACCAGCACGATCACCGCGCCGACGATCGCCCCGAGGAAGGTGTGCGATACCGGCGGATGCACGCTGAACTTATGCGGTGCGAACACCAGACTGCCGAGCGTACCGCCGACATACCCGCCGACGATCCCCAGCACGATCGTGGCGATCCACCCGAAATCTTCCTTACCTGGAACAAGGAGCCGGGCGATGGCGCCGGCGATCAGGCCGATGATGATCATGGCGATAATGCCCATGGCAATGCTCCTAGCCGTGCGGATGTCGCGAACTCGACGGTAGCAAAACAAACCGCCCAGAAGAGCGTGTCGCCCGACATCAGCGCGTCCGGTTCGTGAACATCTGCCATCACCGCCGAATCCCGTTGCGTCCGTGCGCGGCAGCCCTATTTCGAGTTGCGGACCTTCTCCACGGCGGCGGCGAAGAATTTTTGGAAGGCGGCTTGGTCGGGGGTGCCGGAGAGGGCGGCGGAGCGGGCGGCGATGGTGAGGCCGCGGAGGGTGGCCCAGCCCTGGTAGGCGGTGCGGGTGGTGGCGGGGGTGCCGGGGAGGGCGGAGGTGCTGGTGGCCTTGTAGGCGACCGAATCGACGCCGTCGAGGGTGGCGGGGAGTTTTTCCATATCCACCTTGGTTTCGACCTGTTGGCCGTCGACCGTGCTGATCGAACTCAGGTGGGCGCACTTGGTGTTGGTGTCCATCATGAGGTTCAGGTCGGCGGTTTTGGGGGAGACGAATTCTATATAGATGTCCATGTTCTCGGTGGCGGCGGCGGACATGGCGGAATTGCTCAGCAGATCGTTGCTGAGGGCCGCCAGATCCACTTGCGGGCCACGGCAATCCGGCGGGGTGACGGTGGAATTGGCCATGATGTCGCCGAGGTCGGTAACGCTGGAGCGCAGTTTGTCGGCGGGGATGTCCAGGGGCTTGGTGCCGGGCGGGAACTCCGAAGCGCTCAATAGCAGCTGATCGCGGGGCGTACTCGGTTGCGGGGTACCGGAACCCGCGCCGGAATCGCTCTTGGTGCCACCGCAACCCGTGGTGAGCAGCACCGCGCACAGGATCGCTGAAATCGCTCCCTTGGTCATCACGCGCCACAGCATGCCAGGCGGTTGCCGCGAATTCCGGGAGGTGCGGTGGGCGAGTACGGCGGCCGATGCCTCGAGCATCGGCCGCCGGAGCTCAGATGCTGATCGGGAGAGCGGCCACGTCGTTCTGGGTGAGGACCGGCAGGTGGGTGATCTCCTCGTCCGGGATCGCGAGCTTGAGGCCCGGGAAACGCTCGAAGAGAGCGGGCAGGCCGATAGCCGCTTCCAAGCGGGCCAGCGCCGCGCCGGGGCAGATGTGCGGACCGTAGCCGAAGGAGATATTGCGGTTCGCGGTCGTACGGGTGATGTCGTACTCGTCGGCGTCCGCGCCGTGCACGGCGGTATCGCGGCCGACGGCGCGGTAGGAGATCACCACACCCTCGCCCTTCTCGATCACGGTGTCGCCCACCGTAATATCCTCGGTGGCGAAGCGCATGAGCAGATGCGTGACGGGACCGTCGTAGCGCAGCGTCTCCTCGATGGCCTGCTTCCAGTCCACATCACCGCTGCGCAGCGCCTCCAGCTGTTCTGGGCGAGTCAGCAAGGCGCGCACCGTATTCACGATGAGGCTGACCGTGGTCTCATGCCCGGCGGCGACCAGCGCCTTGAGATTGCCGACCACCTCTTCCTCGGTGAGCGGGTCGCCGCCCTCATCGGCCAGGATCAGCGCGCTGGTGAGATCGTCACCGGGAGAAGCGGTTTTGCGGCGCACCATCTCGGTGAAGTACACGTCCATGGCATCGATGACGCGCAACCGCTCATCCTGCGGGGTCATCATGGAGAAGAACTTCTTGTACCAGTCCAGCAGCATGGCCTGATCGCCCGGCTCCACGCCCATGAGCTCGCTGATCACCCGCATCGGCAGCGGATAGGCGAAGACCTGCTTGAGATCCACCACCTCGCCCTCGCGCGCGGCGGCCTCGAGATTGTCGAGCAATTCCGCGACCAGCGCCTCGATCGACGGCCGCAGCGCCTCCAGCCGGCGCGGGGTCAGCGCCTGCGTGGTCTTGATGCGCAACCGGCGATGCTCGGCCCCGTCCACGGTGAACATCGAACGCCCGGCATCGATCATGCCGATCAGCGGCCACTGCCGGGTCACCACGCCCGAGGTCCACAGCCCCCAGGAATTGATGTCCTTCACCAGGCGGGTATCGGTCAGCAGCTGACGGGCCAGGGCGTGCTCGGTAATGGTCCAGACGGGCACCCCGAGCAGTTCGATACGGGTCACCGCACCGGCCTCGCGCAGGCGCGCGGTCTCACCGGCCAGATCGGCGACCATGGGATCGATGGCGATGGCGTGTGGGCATGCGGAACTCACTGGAAACCTCCGACGGCACGAACTGGGCTGAAAACAACAGGGAGAGAAGACATTCCCTGCATGAATGGAGACGGTCGGCGCATCAGGTTCCGCGCGGGCACACTCAGATCGATATCGGGCAGCCGATCCAGCAGCACCTCGATACCGGTCCGGGCGATGATCTCGGCGATATGCTGCGCCGGGAACGGGCAGCGATACTCACCGTGGCTGAACGCGAAGTGCGCGCTGTTGCCGGTCTGCATACCCTCCGAAACATGCTGGCGCACATGCGGATCGGTATTGGCCGCGGCCAGACCCAGCAGCAGCAGATCCCCGGCGCGAATCGTCTTGTCGCCCAAGCGGGTATCGCGCGCCGCCCAGCGCCCGGCCAGAATCGAGGTCGGGGACTCCTCCCACAGCACCTCGTTCATGGCCTGACTGATACTGCGGCGGCCACCGCCCAGCGCGGCCGCGAACCGATCGTCGGTGAGCATGAGCCGCACCGAGTTTCCGAGCCAGTCACAGGTGGTCAGATGCCCGGCGGCGGTGATCGCCATCAGGTCGTTGATGTATTCCTCATCGGTGAACGGCGTCGGATACGCCAGCATGCGCGAGGTCAGATCGTCACCGGGCATGGCCTTCTTCATCGCCACCAGGCGCTGCATATGACCCATGAATTGCAGATGCGCGGCCTGGGCGTCCGCGCCGCCGTTCGCCATCACCTTCATGGACCAGGCCAGATGCGGGCCGTCCGAATCCGGGAAACCCAGCAGTGCGGCCAAGGTGAGCACCGGCAGCGGTTCGGCGAACTCGGCCATGAGATCGGCGGAGCCGCGCCCGCAGAAAGCGTCGATCAGCCGATCGGCCAAACTCTCACAGACCCTGCGCAATTCGAACGGATCCACCGATTCCAGCGCGGGCTCCACCATGGCGAGATGGCGGCGATGTTCCGCGCCCGCGGTGAAGTAGATGGACGGCATGGGCTGCCCGACCATCGGCAGCAGCGGCCAGTCCTCGGGGATATTGCCCCATTGATTCCACAGGCTCACATCGCGCGGGAACAACTCCGGGCTATTGGTGACCTGATGCATTTCGCGATAGCCGATGACCAGCCACGCGGGCACGCCGCCGGGCAGTTCCACCGCCACCACCGCACCGTGTTCGCGGCGCATATCGTTGTAGAGGTGGTGCGGATCGGTGTGGAAGCGCGGGCCGCTCAGCGGTACGACGCCCGGCCGCACCGGGCAGGCGGCGGGCTCGGGCGAGGTCATGACAGCGTCTCCGGGGTGTAGAGGTATTCGACCAGGGTGATCAGCACCTGCTTACAGGAATCACGCTGCCGCGCATCACAATCGATGAGCGGGACGTGCGGATCCAGATCCAGCGCCTCGCGCACCTCGCGCGGATCGAAATCCGCGCCGAAGTTGTTGCACGCCACGATGAACGGCGTGCGCTGATGTTCGAGCCGGTCGATCGCGTACCAGGAGTCGGAGATTCGGCGCTGATCGACGAGCACGATCGCGCCCAGCGCGCCGGTGAACAGCCGGTCCCACAGGAACCAGAACCGTTCCTGCCCGGGCGCGCCGAACAGATACAGCACATGTTCGGCGTCGATGGTGATGCGGCCGAAGTCGAAAGCCACCGTGGTGGTGGACTTTCCGGGCGAACCCGCCGGATCGTCGACGCCGACGCCCACCTGGGTCATGGTGGCCTCGGTATCGAGCGGCCGGATCTCGCTGACCGCGCGCACCATGGTGGTCTTGCCGACGCCGAAACCGCCGACGATCACGATCTTGAGGCCATTGCTGGCGGAGGCGTGCAGGGGTGCGGCGGCGCGGGACGGCCGGGGGTCAAAGATTGCGGAGTCCAACGAGCACCTTCTCCAGGGTGGTGGTGTCGGGCAGCGAATGCCATTGCGAGGCAGGGTCATACCGCGGATGCCTCACGGTGATCTTGCCCGCGTGCAGCAGATCCGACAGCAGAATGGTGGCGATGCCGACCGGTAGTCGCAATTCCGCCGCGATCTCCACCACGGCGGTGGGGGAGCGGCAGATCTCCAGAATCGCGGCATGCTCGGATTGCATGCCCGGCGCCGGATCGCATTCGCTCACCACGAGGGTGACCAGATCGAAGGCATCCGAATCCGGTCGGCTGCGGCCGCCGGTCAGCGTGTAGAGCCGATCCGGATCCTCGTCTGGCCTGGTCACGACACGCCAGCTCCCCGGGGATCGCGCACCCGCGGCTGCGCGGCAAGGTGCTCGCCCAGTTGTTCCACCAGTTCGCGCATATTGTGGCCGACCAGTCCGGCGTCGGCGTCCTCGGCGGCGACCACCGCGATATGCGCGCCCACCCCCGCCTCCACGATGAACAGGATGCCGCCGTAGAACTCGGTCATGGACTGGCGCACACCGCCGCGCCCATCCCCGAACTCCACCGACGCACCGTGCGAAAGGCTTTGAATACCGGCGGCGATGGCCGCCAGCTGATCGGCGCTGTCATTGGCCAGCTCCGGGGTGTGGCAGATCTTCAACCCGTCCCCGGACAGCAGCAGGGCATGCCTGGCGCGCGGGGTACGGGTGAGTAGCTGCTCCAGCAGCCAGCCCAGCTGCGTGGCGGACGGGATCATTTATCGCTCTCCAAGGCCGACGGGAAAGGTATTGCGGTACCGGCATTCTCGCGCCCGTTGACCGCTCGCTGAAAAGCCCCCAGCGCGCCCGGCGACACCGGCCGCGCCACCCCGCGCGGAGGCGCTTCGGGCGCCGCGAGCCCCTCGGGATGCACCTGCGCGAGTGTCTGCCCCCGCACGCGGCGCGGCAATCCGGAGGGGAGTGGGGCTGCCGAGCCAGGGGCGGCAGGAGCCGATCCGCCAGGCGCGGAAGGCTTTACAGCAGTGCTCTTGTCACCGGAATCGAACATGCGATCCGGCAAAACCGAAGTGCTACCGGAGAATCCGGGTGCCGAACCGGGGTGATAGCCACCGGAACCGACGGGACCGGGGTGCTGGCCGCTGGACCCTGCCGGTTGTACTCCGCTACCGGCGGGCGTGGGAATCGAATCAGCATGTGGCGCAGCGGCATTGGATCTATTGCGCTCCGAGGCGGGGCCCGGCGCGGTCTCTCGGAACCACGGTGTCGCCGCCCTGTCCTGTCCTGCCACGGTACCCACCGGCACCCCGCCGGTGTGCTGGCCGGATCGCACGACAGGTGCGGATTCGGCTGTGCCGGAGGGGATTGGCAACGGAGCACCCGGGTTGGACGCTGTGGTGCGCTGTCCCGGGGCCCGGTTAGCTGCGTTGGCGTTGGCGTTGGGGTTGGTGACGGGCTCGGGTGCGCGGGAGGGATTGGGCACCGCGCCGGGAGTCGGTGCTCCCGGCCTACCCGCAGGTTGTCCGCCGCGTTCGGGCCCGGCGAATCCGATTGCGCCAGAGGAAATGGCGGCCGCCGGGGTGCTGCCCTGCTCGGCGGCACTGCTGTCCGCAGGTTGCGCCCGCTCGCCCGATGACGTGTCCGGTGTTGGGCCGAAATGGATTTCGGCACGGCGTGGGATCGGGCCGGTGGGGTTCGGGTCGGCGTTCGGGGAATCGGGGCGGGGCGCTGCCTGAGGTGGGGCGGTGGTGGTGATGTCCACGGTCAGGAGGGCCGGGATGGTGTCGGAGCGCGGGGGTGAGGCGGGAGGGAGATCGGCCGTGGGACGGGCGGGGAGGGGGATGGCGGAGAGGGCACCGGGGGTGCGGTCGATGCGGGTGGTGAGTTCGCGGGGGACGACCACTACCACCGCGGTGCCACCGATGGCGGAGGGGCGGTAGGAGACGGTCAGGTCGTGTTTGCGGGCCAGGTAGCCGACCACGGCCAGGCCCAGGCGGGTGCCGGAGAGCGAGGAGAGGTCCGAGATGCCCGGGGCCGCCGCGGGATTGGAGCCGAGGTTGCCCAGTCCCGAGGGGTTGGATTTGCCGGAGACGGTGGCTTCGGCGCGGCGCAGGGCGGATTCGCTCATGACCAGGCCGCTGTCCTCGATGGTGATCACCACGCCCGCGGGGACCTCCGCGGCGTAGACGTGCACCTCGGTGGTCGGCGGCGAGAAATTGCAGGCATTGTCGAGGAGTTCGGCCAGCGCGTGCATGACGCCCTCGGCGGCGTGCCCGGCGACGGCGATATCGGTGACCGCCCGCAACCGGATGCGCTGGTAACCCGCGACGCGGCCCATGGCCCCGCGCAGAATCGATTCCATGGCAATGGGTTTGGCCCAGCGGCGTCCGGAGCGCGCACCACTCAGTACCGCGACGCTGTCGGCGAGCCGTCCCGCCTGCGCGGTGCGATGATCGAGCTCGAGCAGATCGGCCAGCACCTTGGGATCGGCGTGCCGATGCTCCATCTCGCGCAGTTCGGCGAGCATGGAGGTGCTCATCGCCTGCATACGACCGGCCGCGCCCGCGAACGCCGCCATGGCCGCCGCGCGCCGATTCTCACTCTCCTTGGCCTCACGCGTCTTGACCGCGACCGCCTCGGTGAGCGATTGAATTCGCTGCTGCCCGTCCGCGAGTCGCGCCTCCGCCTCGGCGATGACCGCCGCGGTCCGCGCCTCGGCGTGCCCGGCCCGGGTATCGCCCACCTGACCCGCACGCCCGGCCAGGGACCGGAAATAGGCCGCCGCGGTGATCGCCGCGCACAGCAGCACCGCCGCGATACCGCCGCCGATTCCGACCGCGATCCGCATATCGTCCGGGGCCGCGAATACCGTGCCGCCCACCGCGATCGCGGTCACCGCGGCACATCCCAGCAGCGTCCCGAACGGCAGCCGTGCACCGTCGACGGTATCCGGCTCCCCGCCCCTGGGATTCGATGATCCCCCGGGATTCGATGACTCCGACAAGCTTTGCACTTCCGCACGCATGTGCACCGGGGCGAGTTCCACGGTGCGACCGCATCCGCTCGATGGCGGAGCACGCCAAATATGTGCACCGGCAAGCGGATTCGGATCTAGCGGACGAGCATATGCGTCCGGCATGTCCAGCGCTACCCGAGCGCGAACGCCCAGGCAACGCGCTATCCCGTCAGTTGGGACCACCGTCGCCGGGCCGTAATCGGCTGTACAGAATCAGTTTTCGACCTGCTCACGCCCGCACCACCGGTGCCGTCGCGCCCGGTGATCGTGAGCTGCCGCGATCGCCTCGACGTCCGGCCCCGCAGTCACACCACGGCAAACACACACCGCCCGACCGAACTTGACCGGAAATGTTCAACTGATGACGCCCCGGCGGGGGTCGAATGTCCGGCGGTCGGGGCGATTCATTTCCGGGCTGTCAGCGGAGCGCGGGTGCCCGGTACGGCCGCGGCCCAGGCACCGTAGACCGCTCCCTGTAGTACGCATCACACCGGCGATAACGCGCGCACCGCTTGACCTGAACCAATGTTGAGGTTGGAGGGTGGTGTCAGTTATCCGGTACGGCGGAAAGGTTAGGGCGATGCGCGTTGTCGAAGCCAAGGCATTCGGAGATCCGGAAGTGCTGGCGGTGAATGAGGTGCCCGATCCGGTGGCGGGAGCCGGTGAAGTGGTGGTCGCGGTGGCCGCCGCCGACGTCATGTTCCTGGACACCATGCTGCGCAGCGGCGCCGGTCGCGACTACTTCCCGGTGCACCCGCCATTCGTCCCCGGCGGAGCGGTGTCCGGCGTGGTGGAATCGGTGGGCCCAGGCGTCGACGCGGAATGGATCGGCCGCCGGGTCGCCACCCCCACCGCCGACAGCGGAATCGCCAGCGGCACACCGACCGGCGGCTACGCCGAGAAGGTGCTGGCCAAGGCCGACACCCTCTCGATCGTCCCCGAGGATCTGACCCTGGATCAGGCGGTGGCCCTGGTGCATGACGGTCGCACCGCGTTGGCCGTGGCCGATCGCGCCGAACTGCGCGCGGGCGAATGGGTCCTGATCACCGCTGCCGCAGGCGGATTGGGCACCCTGCTGATCCAGCTCGCCCGCACGGCGGGGGCGCGCGTCATCGCCGCGGCGCGCGGTGAGGCGAAACTCGCACTGGCGCAACGACTCGGGGCCGAAGCGGTCGTCGACTACTCCCGGCCGGACTGGGTCGATCAGGTCCGGGAAATCACCGGCGGCGTGCACGCGGTGCTCGACGGCGCGGGCGGGCGGATCGGCGGAGACAGCGTGGCGGCCCTGGTCCCCGGTGGGCGCCTGCTCGGATACGGCAATGCGGCAGGCGGATTCGCGGCTGTCGATGCCGAAGCCGCGGCGGCGCGCGATATCACGGTGCTCACCCTCTTCGATATCACCGCCGCGGGCACCGACTGGGTCGCACTGCACGACCGCGTTCAGGCGGAAGCCGCCGCCGGTCGACTGGAGGTCGTCATTGGGCAGCGCTTCGCCCTGGAGGATGCCGCCGCCGCGCACAGCACCATCGAATCCCGGGCGGCGGCGGGGCGCACCATCCTCACCGTCTGATCGCATAGCGCCGGGGCCGTCCATTCGGACCGACTGCCGGGGTCGATCGCCGCCAGAGCGCCGCGGTCGGCCCCGGCAGTCGGCGTGTCGGGAGCGTTTTCCCAGCTCCCGGGGGCCGCGGCGGGCAAGCTGGACGGCGGGCGGGGCTCGACGCGGAGGTTGCGATGGGCTACTGGACAGGGCTGATCGGTGCGGTCGCGGTGGGCGTCTGCGTGTGTTCGGCCCCGGCGGCGGCGCAGGAGCCGAAACCGCACGAGCCTCAGCCTGGTGAGCATCGGCAGGTGCCCCCGCGCACGGCGATCTCACTGCGCTCGATCGTGCCGGGCATGAAGTGGGGCACCGAGAACGAAACCGAATCGCGCGGCGGCCTGTCCATCGCCAAGCTCTACCTCGCCGATTACGCGCTCCGGCACGGCGACGGCTCCCCGCAGGATAAAGAGTTGGGGGAGCGCATGATTCGCTACTCCGACGATGCCGCGGCCGACGCCATGGCGGCCAAATATCCCGGAGCCATCGACGCGGTCGCCGCCGAATACGAACTCCCGGCCACACATGGCGGCGCGGACTGGGGCATGTCCTCCACCAGCACCGCCGATATGGCCGATTTCCTGCTGGCCAAGGTCCGCAATGATCCGGACAGTCCCATCCTCGACTGGATGGAGCAGGCCAGTACAACCGCCGCCGATGGCACCAAGCAGGATTGGGGCACCTCGCGGCTGCCGCATATCAAGGGCACCAAATGGGGCTGGGCGGATACGGGCGTTCCGGAAGTCGCCTCGGCCTCCTTCGGTTCGGGCTTCACCGTCACCGCGCACACCTACGGCACCGCCGCCGAGCAGACCGAGGATGTGCTCGCGGCCGAAGCCGGTGAACTCGGACCGCTCACCAATGTGCTGGAGACCCTCTCCGGTGTCCTCGGTCCGGTGCCGGGTTTCCTGGCACCGCTGGGCGGAACGCTCGCCCCGCTGGCCGACTTCTTCGACTCGGTTCCGGGTCTTCCCGCGGCGATGCCCGGCCTGGCTGGAATGTTGCCCGGCCAGCCCGGTCCGGCGGGCGGGCCCGCACCTCAGCGGTGACCTGGCACACAGCTATTGCCATCGAATAGTTTTAGTTTCACAATCGTTGTGTGAATACAGCTATTGGGGAACTCAGCAAAGAGCGCAAGACGCTCATCCTGATCACCTGTTGCCTCAGCCTGCTGATCTCCTCCATGGACGCGACGATCGTGAACGTCGCCATCCCCACCATCCAGTCCGATCTCGGCGCACCGCTCACCCGGTTGCAGTGGATCGTCGACATCTACACCCTCACCCTGGCCAGCCTGCTCATGCTGTCCGGCGCCATGGCCGACCGCATCGGCCGCAAGCGCGTGTTCCGCATCGGGCTGCTCACCTTCGCGCTCGGCTCACTGCTGTGCAGCCTCGCGCCCACCATCGAAATCCTCATCGGCGCAAGGTTTTTGCAGGCCATCGGCGGTTCCATGCTGAATCCGGTGGCCATGTCGATCATCACCACCGTCTTCACCGGCCGCATGGAACGCGCACGCGCCGTTGGCGTCTGGGGTGCGGTGGTCGGCATCTCCACCGCCATGGGACCGCTGGTCGGCGGACTGCTCATCGATTCGCTGGGCTGGCAGTCGGTGTTCTGGATCAACCTGCCCATCGTGGCCGTCGCCCTGGTGCTCACCACGCTCTTCGTGCCCGAATCCAAGTCGAGTCAGCCGCGTGGAATGGATTGGGCCGGACAGCTTTTGGCCATCGCCTTCATGTTCACCCTGGTATTCGGGCTGATCGAGCACAAACCCGTCATCTTCGTGTTGACCGCCGCCGCGCTGGCCGGATTCCTCTGGCATGAGTCGCGGCATCCCACGCCCTTCATCGATCTGCGCTTCTTCCGCAGCTTCCCGTTCGCCTCGGCCACCATCACCGCGGTGTGCGCGTTCGCGGCACTGGGCGCGTTCCTGTTCGACATCTCGCTGTATCTGCAAGGGACACGGGAGTTCTCGGCCGTGCACACCGGTCTGCTGTACCTGCCCATGGCGATCGGCATGCTGATCTTCTCGCCCATCTCCGGGCGCATGGTCGGCCGCTACGGCACCCGGCCGTCCCTGGTCATCGCGGGCACGCTGATGGCGATCGCATCGGTCGCGCTGACCCGGCTGGCCCCGGCCACCCCGCAGTGGCAGCTGATCATCATGTTCGCGGTGTTCGGCATCGGCTTCGGCATGGTCAACGCGCCCATCACCACCGCCGCGGTCAGCGGTATGCCGCTCGATCGCGCCGGGGCCGCCGCCGCGGTCGCCTCCACCAGCCGTCAGGTCGGCGTCAGCCTCGGTGTGGCACTGTGTGGTGCGCTCACCGGAGCGGGGCTGTGGTGGACCATTGCCGCGCTCGCGGTCACCGTGCCCATGCTCGGCGTGGCCGCGAACACCTCGTGGGCGTACCGCACCCGCGACCGCGTCGCACCCCTGCTCGAACAGAAGGTCCCCGCACATGTCTGACACGCCCACCCCCGATGAGGTCTGGCGGCAGCTGACCCACCTGGTGATGGACTCCCGGGACGGCTGGAAACGCGCCGTCGTCGAGCGAACCGGGTTGCCGTTCAGCAGGTTTCGCATCATGAAGCGGCTGCTGCCGGGACCGCTGTCGGTCAAGGAACTCGCGCACGCCGCCACCATGGACGCGCCCGCGGCGACCGTCAACGTCAATGATCTCGAGGAGCGCGGCCTGGTGGTGCGCGAGGTCGATCCCGGTAATCGGCGGGTCAAACTGGTCTCGCTCACCCCGGCCGGACGCGAGCTGGTGCTGGACGCGCTCGCCACGCCCGATCCCGCGCCGGCGGCGGCCGCCGCGCTCACCCCGGACGAACTGCGCACACTCGCCGAACTGCTCCGCAAGCTCGAGGAGTGACTTAACGCCGCGCGCTTCGGCCCGTATGGTGGGCCGGGTGCGCAAGCGACCTTGGAAAGCTCTGGCGGCCATTTCCGGTGCTCTGCTGATCGCGGCGGGAGGTACCGGGGCGGCGGCCGTTCCCGGACAGCATCGCCCGATGGCGGATCTGCCCGCGCTGCCGATCTTCCCGATCGCCGAACGCGTGGTGGTGCTCGATCCCGGCCACAATGGCGGCGGCGCTTCGCATACCGATGAGATCAATGCCCAGGTGCCCGACGGGCGCGGCGGTATGAAGGCCTGCAACACCACCGGCACCAATGGCAATGACGGTTACACCGAGCACGAATTCAACTTCGATGTGGCGCTGCGCATGCGGGATCTGCTCAGCCAGCGCGGGATTCGCGTGGTGATGAGCCGCGATAATGACAATGGCGTCGGACCCTGCGTCGATGAGCGCGGCACCCTCGGACAGCGGGTGAACGCGGCGGCCGTGGTCTCCATTCACGCCGATGGCGCGCCCGCCGGTGCGCACGGTTTCCACGTGGCCTATTCCTCTCCCGCGGTGAATGATTCGCAGGGCGAGCCGTCCAGCCGGTTGGCGACCACGCTGCGCGATGGACTGGTCGGGGCCGGTTTCACGCCCTCCACCTATGTCGGTTCGAACGGGATGAACCCGCGTGCGGACCTCGCGGGGCTCAATCTCGCCGAGCGCCCGGCGGCACTGGTCGAATGCGGCAATATGCGCGATCCGGGTGACGCGGCAATTCTCGAATCCCCGGACGGGCGTGCCCGATTGGCGACGGCGCTCACCAATGCCGTCATGGCGTATCTGGGCTAGATCGCTTCCTCTTCTCGGCTGGCTCGCTCCGGTCTTTCCGCGGGCCTTCCCGGCTAGCACAGCACCCCGCGCGACTCGCGGCGCGGGGTGTGTCTGTCCTCGGCGCGCCGTGAGTACATTGGCCACGACATTTCGGCTGATTCCGGGAAACCGGACACACGGGTTCCGGGGAGGACTCTCTTGACCACGACCGAGCCTGCGCTACGCACGCGATTCGCGGCCTGGCTGCTGGAGGACGCGGGGGAGCAACACTCCCAACTACCCGGACCCATGGCCAAACGCGCGCCCAAGGAACATCAGCATTCCTGGTGGAAGGTGATGTGCCTGACCGGTGTCGACTATTTCTCGACGCTCGGCTATCAGCCCGGAATCGCGGCGCTGGCCGCGGGCGTGCTGTCGCCGCTGGCCACCTTGGTACTCGTGGCGCTGACCCTGCTGGGCGCGCTGCCGGTGTACCGCCGGGTCGCCAAGGAGAGTCCGCACGGCGGCGGATCCATCGCCATGCTCGCCAAATTCCTGCCGAACTGGTGGGGCAAACTGCTGATCCTGGTGCTGCTGGGCTTCGCGGCCACCGACTTCACCATCACCATGACGCTGTCGGCGGCCGACGGCGCGGCGCATATCGTCGAGAATCCGCTCATGCCCGATGCGCTGCACGGGCATAACGTGCTCATCACGCTGGTGCTGCTGGCATTGCTGGCGGCGGTGTTCCTCAAGGGGTTCAGTGAGGCGATCGGGATCGCCGTCGTACTCGTGGGTGTGTATCTGTCGCTGAATCTGGTTGTCGCCATTCGCGGTGTGGTGGCGGTGATCCAGCACGGGTCCATGGTCACCGACTGGGGACACGCGCTCACCGCCGAGCACGGCAGTCCGATCGCCATGATCGGCGTTGCGCTGCTGGTGTTTCCGAAGCTGGCGCTGGGCCTGTCCGGATTCGAGACCGGGGTCGCGGTCATGCCGCAGATCAAGGGCTGCCCGGAGGACACCGAGGAGCATCCGCGCGCCCGCATCCTCGGCGCGCGCAAACTGCTGACCACCGCCGCGCTCATCATGAGCGGCTTCCTCATCGTCACCAGTTTCATTACCACCGTGCTGATTCCGGAGGACGCGTTCAAGGCGGGCGGACCGGCCAACGGCCGCGCGCTGGCGTACCTCGCGCATGAGCAGCTCGGCAATACCTTCGGCACCGTCTACGACATCAGCACCATCGCCATCCTGTGGTTCGCGGGCGCGTCCGCCATGGCCGGACTGCTGAATCTGGTGCCGCGGTACCTGCCGCGCTTCGGCATGGCACCGGAGTGGGCGCGCCAGATTCGGCCGCTGGTACTGGTTTTCGCGGCGATCGCCTTCGGCATCACCTGGTATTTCGATGCCAGTGTCGATGCGCAGGGCGCGGCGTACGCGACCGGTGTGCTGGTGTTGATCACCTCCGCGGCCGTCGCGGTGACGCTGTCGGCGGCGCGGCAGGGGCAGCGGTCGCGGGTGGTGTCGTTCGGCGTGGTGTCCGCGATCTTCGTGTACACCACGATCGACAATGTCATCGAGAAGCCCGAGGGCGCGCAGCTGGCGCTGCTGTTCATCGTGGCGACGCTGGTGGTCTCGTTCGCTTCGCGGTTCCGCCGGGCCTTCGAATTGCGGGCTGTGACAGTCACTTTCGATGAGCGGGCGGCGGATTTGATCGATTTGCTGGCCGCGCGCGGTGAGGTCCGGATCGTCACGCACGATATCGATAAGCGGGAGCCGGAGGAGTACGCGGAGAAGGAAGCCGATCAGCGCCGGGAAAGCCATATTCCGGAGGATGATCCGATCCTGTTCCTCGAGGTGATCGTCAAGGACCCTTCGGAGTTCAGCACCGAACTGCTGGTCACCGATGTGGAAGTGGATCAGTACCACATCCTTTCGGTGGAGGCGGCGGCCGTGCCGAACTCCATCGCGGCGATCCTGCTGGCGATTCGCGATCGCACCGGTACGCCGCCGCACGTGTATTTCGAATGGACCGAAGGCAATCCGCTCACCAATCTGGTGCGCTTCATGTTCTTCGGTGAGGGTGAGGTGGCACCGGTGACGCGGGAGATTCTGCGGCGTGCGGTACCGCGCCGCTCGCAGCGGCCGCACGTACACGTGGACAGCTGATCCGAGGCCGGTGCCCGCGCGGTACCGGCCTTTTTCATGCTCACGTGTCCGCTCACCGTGGTGGCTCGGTCTCCTCCTTGAAGACCCGCAGTCCCTCGCCGATCTTCCCGGCGGCGTGTTCGAGCTGCTCGGGGGTGAGGTACTTGCCGAACGCGGCGGCATCGAGCAGCTGCCGCCGCACCTGCTCGAGATTCATCGTCGCCCAATCGCGTCTGGACAGTTCCGGCATGGCCCGAGAGATTACCTCGAGTCGAACCTTTGTTCGATACCGAACGGTCTGCGATTTGATCTCACTGCGTCAGGCCCTCGATCCGCTGCCGCAGGTGATCCAGCAACTTCTCCGGATCGTCGAACTCGGCCGGGTCGACGGGAGACCCGAAATGGATTGTGACCTGCTGCGATCGATCGAACTTCGGGCCGTCTCCGCGTAGCCGCCGCATCGGCAGCACCCGATCGGTGCCACTCGTCCCCACCGGAATGATCGGAACCCCGGTCGCCAGCGCCAGTTTCGCCACCCCCGGCTTGTACGGCTCATCCTCCCCGGCCGCCACCAACCGCCCCTCCGGATAGATGATCAACACCCCGCCGTACCGCAGCACCTGCTCCGCCCGCTCCAGCGCACTCTGCCCCGACCCACTGTCCTTGCGCACCACCGGAATCTGCCCCAGCCGCCGTACCAGCCACCCGACCACCGGCCAGGTCCACAACTCCGCCATGGCAATCGCCACCGCGCGCCGCCGCAGCGCACCCCACAGGAATACCGCGTCCAACATGGAAATGTGATTGCTGGCGATGATCACCGGCCCGGTCTTGGGCACCAGCTCCCGCCCGATCACGGTCACCCGCACGAAATTCGACCAGGCCAGCGCCCGCAGAATCCGCCGCACGAACTGGGTGACCACCCAGGCCCGCTTTCCAAGCCCCTTCGGTCGCTGCCCCGCATCCTCTTCCATCACAACCCCCGCAATCGGTGTGTCCGCGAACAGGTTCCATCCTTGTCGCCGGTCCGCGCTCGCGACACGGGGTAACTACTCAATGAATGGCGATCAGCAATCGGCGAAGTCCTGCTGGACCTTTGCCTTGTCGGTGATGCCGTTGGCGAGCAGGAGTTGGGTGAGGATGCGGGCCTTGGCGGGGTTCAGGTCCAGGGCGGAGATGGTGCCGAGTTCGTCGTCATTGAGTTCGGCGTTGCGGACGACGCTGCCGGAACCGACTCGGCTGGAACGGATTACGAGGACGCCCTTGCCCGCGGCGGCGCTGAGGGCGGCTACTACGGGCTTGGCGGTGTTGCCGTCGCCGACGCCCGCCAGGACTATGCCCTGCGCGCCGTGGCCGAGGGCGTCGTTCACCTGGGTGGCGTCCATGCCCGCGTGTGAGTAGACGATGGCGACCTGGGGGAGGGGGGATTTGCCCGGGACCGGGAAGGTCAGGCGCGGGTGTGCGGAGGCGGGTTCGGCGAAGGTCACCGCGGCGGCGTCGACGTGTCCGAGTGGGCCGGTGTTCGGTGAGACGAAGGTCTGCACGCTGGTGGTGTTGGTTTTGGTGACATCCTTCGCGCCGTGGATGGTGTCGTTGAGGACGACCATGGTGCCGCGGTCGCGAGCATCGGCGTCGGCGGCGACTTGGACGGCCGAGCGGAGATTGGCCGGGCCGTCGGCGCTCAACGCGGTGGAGGGGCGCATGGAGCCCACCAGCACCACCGGTTTGGGGCTCGCGACCACGTGATCGAGGAAGAACGCCGTCTCCTCGATGGTGTCGGTGCCGTGCGTGACCACCACGCCGTCGGCTTTATCGTCGGCGAAGATCTGATTGATCCGATTCGCCAAGGTCAGCCACACTTCGTCGTTCATATCCTGGCTGCCGATATTGGCGATCTGTTCCGCGTCCAGCTTGGCGATCTTGTCGATACCGGGCACCGCGTCGATGAGATCCTGCGCGGTCGCCTCACCGGCGGTGTAGCCGACGGCGGAGTTGGCATTGGCCTTGCCCGCGATGGTGCCGCCCGTGGCCAGAATGGTGATGCGGGGGAGCTGACCGGGAACAGGGGTGCTCTTCGCCGTGCTCGTGGCGGTCTGCGAAGCGGCCGAGGACTGCGCGGCCGACTCGGAATCGGTCGATCCATTCGCACATCCCGCCACCAGCACTGCCGAACAGGCCGCCAAGCCGACCATCCCGAAAATGGATATCCGCGCCATTGTGCTCTCCTGTCGGATCGTGTCGCGATAGCGTTGCAGCACCACCGCTGTGACAACCAGATTTCGAACCTCGCGAGATAGCGTGTCGTGACAGTCGGCATTCATTTACGCATGTCACGGTATGCGCTGGATACGGATCGACCGCACTTCGACATACGGAGGTTGGACGATGAGCGTGGACAATGAGGTCGATCGCGGTACCGAGAAGAAGTATGAACGGCTCAGCCCGTTCGAACTGAAAGACGAACTCATCGATCTGGCCGATGAGAATATGCACAAGACCGCGCACGCCATGATCAACGCGGGCCGCGGCAATCCGAATTGGACCTCCGTCGTACCGCGCTCGGCGTTCTATCTGCTCGGGCGATTCGCGGTCACCGAGGCAGTCCGGGACTGGGATGAGTTTCCGGGGCTGGGCGGCATGCCGCAATCCGCTGGAATCGCGGCGCGATTCGAGCAATTTCTTACCGCCGAACCCGCGAGCGATGAGGTGGAACTGCTGCGCGGTGCGGTCGAATACGGTGTCGGCACACTGAAATTCGACGCCGATGCCTGGGTGGGGGAGCTGGCCGACGCGATCCACGGCGACCACTATCCGGTCCCCGATCGCATGCTCACGCATATCGAACAGGTGGTACACGCGTACCTCGACCAGGCGATGGGCGGTGCGCCCGCGGGCGGCTGGGATCTGTTCGCCACCGAGGGCGGCACCGCCGCCATGTGCTATCTGTTCGACAGTTGCGTGGTCAACGGCATTCTCGCGCCCGGTGATCGGATCGCGATCATGACGCCGATCTTCACGCCGTACCTGGAAATTCCGCATCTGGAGCGGTATCAGTTCGATGTGGTCGAGGTGCAGGCGTCGAAGAACGCGCCGGACGGAATGCATACCTGGCAGTACCCGGCCTCCGAAATCGAGAAGCTCGCCGATCCCAGCGTCAAGGCGCTGTTTCTGGTGAATCCCTCGAATCCGCCGTCGGTGATGCTGGATTCGGCGACGCTCGAACGCATCAAGCAGATCGCGGCGAAGGAGAATCCGAACCTCACCATCATCACCGATGATGTGTACGGGACGTTCGTCGACGGCTTCCAATCGCTGATGTCGATCGCTGCCGCGAATACCATCGGCGTGTACTCGTTCAGCAAGTATTTCGGCTGTACCGGTTGGCGTTTGGGCGTCATCGCGGTGGCCAAGGACAATATCTTCGACCCGCGCATCGCGAATTTGCCCACCGCACAGCGGGATGCGCTGACCAAACGGTATTCCACCATCGCGCTGCAACCGGAGAAGCTGAAATTCATCGACCGCATGGTGGCGGATTCGCGGGATGTGGCGCTCAATCACACCGCCGGACTGTCCACACCGCAACAGGTTCAGATGGCGCTGTTCTCACTCGCGGATCTGCTCGACAAGGACGCGCGGCATAAGAAGAACTGCGAGGCGATCATCGCGCGCCGGTTGAAGACGCTCGCCGAGAGTCTTCAGGTACCGGTGCCACCGGATCCGAACGCGGCCAACTACTACGTCGAACTCGATCTGATGGTGTGGGTGAAACAGCATTGGAGCGCGGAGTTCGCGCAGTGGCTGCAAACCGAGCACGAACCGGTCGACCCGGTATTCCGGCTGGCCGAACAGGGGTCGATCGTGCTGCTCAACGGCGGCGGGTTCGACGGACCGCAATGGTCGGTGCGCGTCTCGATGGCCAACCTCCGACAGGACAGCTACGCGCAGATCGGGCAGTGGCTGCGGCAGATCATGGATGAGTACCACTCGGAGTTTCAGAACCGCACCAAGACTCGCTGATCCGGCTCGCTTCGATCGAGGACGGTTTCATGGATGCGATAAAAAGGTTCCTACAGGACACCCCCGAGGCCGCGCTATTCCTTTGCCTGGCACTGGGTTACGCGATCGGCAAGATCAGGATCTGGAAACTGTCGCTGGGCGGTGTGGCCGGAACCCTGATCGTGGCGATCTTCGTCGGCATGGCCGGGCACATCACGGTGAACGCGCAGGTGAAGAATATCGCCTTCGCGCTGTTCATCTTCACGCTCGGCTATATCTCCGGGCCGACGTTCTTCGGCAGCTTGAACCGAAAGAGCTTGAAGTACGGCACTTTCACGCTGATCGAGGTGGCGAGCGTGCTGTCGATCACCGCGGTCGCGACGGTCGTCATGAAGCTCGATCCGGGAACGGCGTCCGGGCTGCTCGCGGGTGGAGCGACCGAATCGGCGGCGGTCGGCACCGCGACGGATGCGATCTCGCGGCTCGATCGGCCCGCCGACGAGATCGCGGCCATGCAGGCGAATGTCGGTACGGCGTACTCGATTTCGTATATCTGCGGGCTCATCGTGGTGGTGTTGCTGACGAGTCAGGTGTTCCCGCTCGTCATGCGCATCAATCTGCGCGATGAGGCGGCCAAGCTGTGGAAGCAGCTCGGTGGCGGTGATGACGACTCCGATGGATCGGAGGTCGCCGCCGCGCCCGATCTCATCGGGCGGGCCTTCCAGGTGCAGCGGGTGGCCGGGCAGACCATCGCGACGGTGACCGCGGATCTCGGCGGGCATTTGACCGTGGAGCGAATGTTGCGGGGCGGCAAGGTGATCGCGGTCGCCGATGATGTCGTGCTGCGGGCCGGGGATCAGGTGCTGGTGGTGGGGCCGCGCGCGGATATGGTGCCCGCGGAGGACGCCATCGGGCCGGAGATCGTGCCCAGTTCGGATCTGGAGACCGCGCTGGAGATCGATCAGGTGGTGCTCGATCACCGGCAGACCGCCGCCACCCTCGGTGATATCGACAAACAGCTCGGCAACCGGCTGTACGTCACCGGCGTGGTCCGCGAGGACAAGGAACTGCCGCTGCATACGAGTATGGCGGTGCAGCGCGGAGATACGGTGCGGCTCACCGGGTCCAAGGCAGATCTCGCCAAAGTCGTTCCGTCGCTTGGCTATCGGTTGGATCCGAGTGTCAAGGCCGACATCATCTACATCGCGCTGGGTGTGGCGCTCGGCTTCATGATCGGCAAAATCGTTGTGCAGGTGGGGAGTATCCCGCTGACCCTCGGCACCGGTGGCGGGTGCCTGCTCACCGGTCTGCTCTTCGGGTGGTTCCGCTCCAGGAATCCCGAGATCGGTCAATACGCGCCTGCCGCAGCCGATGTCATCAAAACCCTCGGGCTCTCGGTGTTCATCGCCGTGGTCGGCTTGACCTCCGGACCGCAAGCCGTGGACCTGGTGCAGAAGTTCGGCTTCGGGCTTCCGATCGCGGGCATCCTCATGACCGCTATTCCCGCGTGCATCTCGCTCGTGGTGGCCTGGAAGTTCATGAAACTCCCTGCGCCGCTTGCGCTGGGCGCGATCACGGGTCAGCAATGCTCGACGCCCGGCATTACGGCGGTGCAGCAGGTGGCGGGCAATGCGACGCCTCTGATGTCGTACACGATCGTCTACGCGCTCTCGAATGTCGCGCTTCCACTGCTCGGACCCATCGCCGTGGCCATGACCGAAGCCATATCCTGATGCGGAAGACGGGAGGCGGCCATGACATTCACGCCTCCTCCCGCGTCCGCGGCATGGTCGCATTCCGACGCTCGCTCCGGCTTCGAGGTGGCCTACTTCGAGCGGCTCGGGAACGGGCTTCGCATCGAAGGCTGCACCACCGCAATCGAACTCGGTGAGACCTGGATCGTCGAGTACCGCATCGCCCTGGCACCTGACTGGTCCACCCGAGCGGCCCGCATCACCAGCCGGACCCGGTCCGGCCAACGGTCGATAAAACTCGAAACCGACGGCACTGCGCACTGGCTCGTGAACGGCACCCCCGCAGCGCATCTCGACGGGTGCCTCGACATAGACCTCGAATCCTCCGCTATGACCAACGCTTTCCCCATCCACCGGCTGAACCTGTCCGTCGGCGCGAATTCCCCCGCCCCAGCGGCCTATATCCGTGCCACCGACCTCACGGTCGATCGCCTGGAGCAGCACTACGAACGCATTCCGGATTCCGACGGGCACCATCGCTACGAATACGCCGCTCCCGCCTTCGATTTCAGCGGCACGCTGATCTACGACGCCTCCGGGCTCGTGGTGGATTACCCCGGAATCGCGACCCGCGCAGTCTGATCCCGAATCGCTTCGGAGGTCGGAGAGATCTCGCGGACCAGCGGCTACGGTGGCAGGAGCGATATCCCGCACGTGTGTCCGCCCCCGAGACCAGGGAGTAGCCATGACCAAACTAGCCCTCGTAACCGGAGCCACCTCGGGCATCGGCCGGGCATTCGCCCGCCGCCTGGCCGGTGACGGCTATTCCGTCATCGAGGTAGGCAGGCGCACCGATCGCCTCGAGGAACTCGCATCCGAATTTCCCGAAGGCGTAATCCGCCCCCTCGCCGCCGACCTCTCCACCATCGAAGGCATCGACGCGGTCGCCGAAGCCGCCACGGAACCCCTCGACCTGCTGGTCAACAACGCGGGCGTGGCCTACTACATGCCCCTCGCCGATCTTCCGGCCGACAAGGCCCGCGAACTGGTCACAGTCAAAGTCCTGGCCCCCACCCTGATCACCCGCGCGGCGGTCGGCGGCATGCAGCAGCGCGGCTCCGGGGCGATCATCAACGTCGCCGGAATGATCGCCTTCAGCGGCCCCGCCCCCACCACGGTCATGCCCCGCCGCGCCGTCTACGCGGGCACCCTCGCCCACCTCGTCGCCATGTCCCAAACCCTCAGCGCCGAACTGGAAAACACCGGCGTCAAAGTCCAGGTCCTCTGCCCAGGCGTAGTCGCCACCGAATTCCACGAACGCCAGGGCCTCGACCTGAGCGCCGTACCGCGCATGTCCGCCGACGACGTAGTCACCGCGGGCCTCCGCGGCCTCGAACTCGGCGAAGTCGTCTGCGCCCCCGGCGTCGAAGACCCCACCCTCCTCCCCAAGGTCTTCGAAGCCGACCTCGCAGCCTTCAACAGCCAAAGCCCCACCCTCGCCACCCGCTACCGCGTCGACTGACCCGACGGTCGTGGACGCGCTGGAAGTATCCGGGCGTACCGCATTTCCAAAACCGTTGTGCTCAAACTGATTTCAATGCGCATATGGGAACAGTCGATACTGCACCAGGGTTGCCAATGGAATGACTCTCGGAATCGCGCTGGCCGCCACGAACGTGGAGAACTACGTCGACGCCATCGTGGCCAAGGCTCGAACAGCCCACGACCTCGGCCTGAAATCCGCCTGGTTCGGCCAGCGCATGGACTACGACTCACCCGCCCTGGCCGCGATCGTGGGCCGCGAAGTCCCCGGCCTCCAGGTAGGCACCTCGGCCATCCCCGTCATCGGCCGCCACCCGGTGAACGTCGCCGCACAGGCCCAAACCGCACAGGCCGCGACACATGGCCGCTACCACCTCGGACTGGCTGTAGGTTCGACCCTCGTCGCCGACGCGTTCGGAACGCCATTCGACCACCCCATCGCTCGTCTGCGTGAATTCCTCACCGCGACACTGCAATTACTAGAGACCGGCACGGCCGATTTCCACGGCGAACTGCTGACCGTCACACCGACCCTGCCAACAGCAGTCCCCGGCGCTCAACCCCGACCCCCCGTGCTGGTGGCCGCGATGGGCCCGCAGGCGCTAGCCGTCAGCGGCGAACTCGCCGACGGCGTCCTCCCCTACCTGGCCGGTCCGAAAACCCTGTCCACCCACATCGTCCCGGCGGTCACCCGCGCATCGGCCACCAAACCCCGCGTGGTCGCCTTCGTCCCAGCCGTGGTCACCGCCGACACCGAGGCGGTCCGCGCCCACGCCCACGACAAACTGTCCTTCTACGAACAGATCCCGTCCTACAGCCGAGTAATCAACTTGGAGGGCGCATCCCGAGCCGCAGACCTGGCCCTGATCGGCGACGAGGAAACCATAACCGCCGGCATCCACCGCTATTTCGAAGCCGGAGCCACCGAAGTAGTCATCACCAGCACCGATCTTGGCAGCTCGGAAGATGAGCGCCGCACCTGGGAACTGGCAGGCCAACTCGCTGCCGACCGGGTCGGCGCATGAGCCGCCGATGCAATCCGAGTGGGGCGGGCGGGGCTCGAACCCGCGACCAATGGATTATGAGTCCACGGCTCTAACCGACTGAGCTACCGCCCCTGACCGCTGCGGGGAGCTGCGGGCCTCGCGATGTTACCCCGGCGCGGTGGGGGATGCCTAGTTGGGGGCTACGGTGTCGTAGGTTGAAGTGGAAATCCCCCGTCGACGGTGTTGACGGGGGATTCGTTTGTTCGAAAGTGGTACGGGGAGAAGGGGTCTGCTACTGGGCGAAGCGGGCGGGGATCTTGTTGAGTTCGAGCTGGTAGTAGAGGATGCCTAGGCCGAAGACGAAGTTCAGGAGGAAGCCGAGGAGGGGGTTGCAGGTGCCTTCGAGGCCTGCTGCCTCTTGGGAAGCTTTGATGCGGTCGCCTGTGCGCCAGAAGCTGATCAGGAAGGCGATGCCGGTCCAGGACAGGAAGATCATGACCAGGAGGGGGCCTGCGACGGGGGCGTCTGGGTCGCGGCGGAGTTCGGCCATTTCCTTGTGGATCTTGTAGTACCAGACGAAGAAGTAGATGCCCAGGGTGATCAGGGGCCAGACTAGCCAGACCAGGACGGGGTTGCGTTCTTTGATAGGGGTGGCCAGCTGGGTGGGGTTCATGTGAATCCTGGTGGTGTGTAGGGGAGTTGGAGCTCCCGGTGTTGCGAGCGAGGCAACCGTAGTGGCGGCTTCGTGAGCAGATCGTGAACCGCATAGGGTGGCGTTACCACTCAGCGGGAGGAAGTCATGGCGAATCTGTTCGTGAATGTGCTACGTGGGCATCAGTGGATCTATGAGAAGAGCGGCGGGCTGGTCGGGCATCGACTGTTGTTCGGGAATCCGACGCTGTTGTTGCGGACCGTCGGGCGCAAGACGGGACAGCCGCGGACCTCGGCGCTCACCTACGCCAAGGACGGCAAGGACTACTTGGTGACGGCCTCCAATGGCGGATCGTCGCGGCCGCCGGGCTGGCTGGCCAACGTGAAGGCCAAGCCGGACTGCGAGATTCAGGTGGGGACCACCAAGATTCAGGTGACCGCCACGCCGACCTATCCGGATGATCCGGAGTACGCGCGCCGCTTCGCCCTGGTCGACAAGGTCAATGGCGGGCGATACGCGGAGTATCAGAAGAAGACTTCCCGGCAAATCGCCGTCGTGGTGCTCAGCCCCAGGTAGAGGCATAAAAGCCGCGCCGGGGTGAGCGAGACCACGGCGCGGCGTGTTGGACAGGTGAGTTAAAGGTCCGCTATCGTCTGCGGACGAGGGGAGTACTTCCCAAGAATCATTCCGGTCAGTACGGATCGCGCCATCGTGATCCCCGGGTGGTTGCCCATGGACACGGGTGAAGGAGACCTCAGGCGGTTTTTCCTGCCCGAGGAGGTCCTATGAGTACTGATCTATCATTCCTGGCGAGCCCCGCCGCCATCGAATCCATCGGAACGCCCTGGTTGTGGGCGAGCACCATCGGTGTGGTGCTGGCGCTGCTGGTCCTGGATTTCGCGATAACCCGCCGCCCGCACGAGGTTTCGATGCGCGAGGCGATCGGGTGGACGGTCTTCTATATCGCCCTGCCGGTGGCCTTCGGCATCTTCCTGTGGGTGCGCAACGGCAATGAGACCGGGCTGGAGTTCTTCACCGGTTATCTGCTGGAGAAATCGCTCTCGGTCGACAACCTCTTCGTGTTCATGCTGCTGCTGTCCGCCTTCGCGGTCCCGGTGGCGCTGGCACAGCGGGTGCTGCTCTACGGCATCGCCGGCGCGCTGGTCCTGCGCGGCATCTTCATCGCACTCGGCGCGGCCGCCCTGGCCACACTGGACTGGGCCTTCCTGCTGTTCGGTCTGATTCTGCTGGTCACCGCGGTGAAACTGCTGGCCGACGCGGCGGGCGGGCACGACCAGGAGGTCGATGTCTCGTCCATGAAATCGGTGAAGCTGATGCGCCGGTTCATGCCGGTCACCGATGACTACCGCGGCACCAAGATGACCGTGATCGAGGCCGGACGCCGCGCCCTCACCCCGCTGGCGCTGGTCGTCGCCGCCGTGATCGTCACCGACCTGGTCTTCGCCGTCGACTCCGTGCCCGCCGTGTACGGCGTCACCGGTGACCCGTTCCTGGTCTTCGCCACCAACGCCTTCGCGCTACTCGGTTTGCGCGCACTGTATTTCGTGCTGCACGCCGCGCTCTCGCGACTGGTGCACCTGGCCTACGGACTGGCCGCGATCCTCGCCTTCATCGGCGTGAAGCTGGTGCTGCACTGGGCGCACGGCGTCTGGAGCGGCGTGCCGACCATCCCGACGGCCGCCTCGCTGGTGGTGATCGTGGTGGTGCTGGCGACGGTGACCTTCACCAGCCTGCGCGCCACCCGCGGCCAGAACCGGGACATCGAAACCGCCAACTGAGCCGATACCGCCGGGCAGCCACGCTGCCCGGCGGTTCGCCGTTCCGGCAGCCCCCAGAATCACCGCCATGTGCGTCCCCGACTTCTCGAAGTACCGTGAATCATGATGCTGCAACGTTTCCGGCCACTCGGGGTCGACCGGATCAATAACGCGGTGCGGGACCTGGTGCTCCCCGAAGCCGTCTACAAGACCTGCCCCTGGCAGCCCCGCGATCTGGTGGAAACCGGTCTGCGGCAATGGCTTCGCTGCTGCGGTGCGGCCATGCGGGACGGGCAGGTGATCGGAATGCCGTCGTTCGCCGTCGATGAAGCCTGGCACGGACTCATCCTGTGCACCATGCGCTATCAGCGCTTCTGCGACAGCGCGTACGGCCGCTTCCTGCACCACTTCCCGGCCGGTGAGGGTTCGGGCAATCCGGATGATCCGATGTCCGATCAACTCGGCCGCACCGTGGTCGCCTGGAGCATGGTGGCGCAGCCGGATGAGAAGTGCGTGCTGTGGGACCTGGATACCGTTGTGGGAGTGGATGATCCGTGGGGTGTCCCGGGTGAGCGGGTCGATCTCATCGAAGCGGCGCTGCGGGCCGAAGCCTGAAACCCGCAGCGCCGCAATCGATAGCTCAACTTCCGCCGCCGCCTCCACCACAGCCGCCTCCACCGCCGCAGCCGCCCCCGCCACACCCGCTACCGCCACCGCAGCCGCCATGACCGTGCCCGCCGCCGCAACCGCCGCCGCCGCAACTTGCCGAACCGCTGCTGCCGCTGCCGCCGTATTTGCTGCCGTAGCGGTAGCTCGAACTCCGATTGCGGCGCCCCCGACTCTTGATCTCCGCGCGATTGCTCGACCAGATCAACACCGCGACCGGCACCGCCAGAGCCACGAAAATGATGCAGGCAATGATCCCATGCATTGCGATTCACCTCCCCGGTGTCATTTGTTGTAATTGAAAACTACAGCGCCGCAAGACGGCTCGACAGACCCCGCAATTCGGGGAATGGAAATGGGTGTGAACGCCCGAGCTGCTGGGTACACGCAATTTCGGGACACGAAAAAGCCCCCCGCGGATATCCGCGAGGGGCACATGCTTATTTCGTGTTACGTGAGCTTCACGCGCGCCGCGAAGAACCGCGCCACGGCCGGCGCGAAGCGGTTGAAGCGGTACTGCAACCAGGCTTCCGGGGTCACCGGCACCACGTCGCGGTTCTGCTCCACGGCCTTGAGGATCTGCGCCGCGACCTTCTCCGGACCGTAGCGGCGGGCCGCGTACAGCTTGTCGAAGCGCTCCTGCTTGGCGGCCTCGACCTCGGCCGAGACACCCGAGAAACGCGTGTTGGCAACGATATTGGTGTGCACGATACCGGGGCAGATGGTATGTACGCCGATACCCTTGCCGGACAATTCCGCGCGCAGGCAGTCGGAGAACATGAATACCGCCGACTTACTCGTCGAGTACGCCGAGAAACCGCGCTGCGGCGTATAGGCGGCCATCGACGACAGATTGACGATATGCCCGCCGAGCCCGCGATCGGCCATGGCCTTACCGAAGGTGCGGCAGCCATTGATCACGCCGTAGAGATTGATATTGAGCACGCGATCGAATTCCGCGGCGGGCGTGTCGAAGAAATCGCCCGCCTGCCCGATGCCCGCATTGTTGATCAGGATGTCCGGCACCCCGTGCGCGGCGATCACCGCGGCGGCGTGCTCGGTGACCGCGGCCTCGGAGGATACGTCCAGCTGGTACGCGTGCGCCGTACCGCCTTCGCGCGCAATGAGTTCCGCGGTCTCCTTGGCGGAATCGAGGTTGATGTCCGAGAGCACCACCTCCGCACCCTGCCGGGCGAAGGCCAGCGCGGTCTCACGGCCGATACCGCTGCCGCCGCCGGTGATGACCAGCAGCTGATCCTCGAAAGGCCGCTGCTCCCGGCCGACTTCGGCACGGCGCAGCGCCCGCGTGGTCTCCCCGGTGCGCAGCGAATCGATCAATTCGATGGTCGAGGTGGCCAGCAGTTCCGGATGCGAGAACGGCAGCCAGTGCCCGCCGCCGACCTCGCGCCGGTACAGGTTGGGCGCCCACTCCTTGGTATCGGCGTACGGTGCGGCGCGCACCGCCACATCGCGGCGCGCGATGACCAGCTGCACCGGCACCTCGGTGCGACGCTCGCGCGGACCGGTCACCCGCTGCACGATATTGGCGCGGTAGATCCGCATACCGTCGAAGAAGTCGCGGCGGAACTCCGGCCCGAACTTGATGTTCTCCGGCGAGGTGTCGTTCATCAGCCCGACGAACCGCGACCACACCTTCTCGGTGCCCAGGGGGCGCAGCAGTACGCGCGGCAGCACCGGGGTCATGAACAGGCCGGTGTAGGTGGAGGACAGCAGCTGGGTGAACGGCCCCCACAGCTTGCCGCGCGCCACGTTCTTCTGCATCCACGCGCCCATATGGTCCAGGTTCGGACCCGATACCGAGGTGAAGGACGAAATGCGCTCGGCCGCTTGCGGTTCGCACACCGCTTCCCACATCTCCACCGAACCCCAGTCGTGCGCGAGCACGTGTACCGGCGCGTCCGGGCTGACCGCGTCGGCGACCGCGAAGAAGTCGGCGGCGAAATGCTCGAGGCGGTAGTCCTCGGTGCGATCGGTGCGGGTGGACCGGCCGTGCCCGCGGGTGTCGTAGGTGACCACGTGGAAGCGGTCGGCCAGCAGCGGCACCACCCGATCCCACAGGTGATTGTCATCGGGCCAGCCGTGCACCAGCACAATGGTTTCCGCGGACGGCTCACCGTATTCGTAGACGGCGATATCGAATTCGCCGCTGCGCACGATGCGCTCGGAGGCGGGGATGATGGTCTGTTCGGTCACGGTCTTCTCCACGAAGCTCGGAGGAATGGAGCCAGGGCTGAGGTCTAGAGGTCCAGGACCAAACGGTCACCGGTGCAACGCGATACGCAGATGAGCATGTCGCCCGCGGCGCGCTCGGTATCGGTGAGCACGGTGTCCCGATGATCCACCTCACCGCGCAGTGTGCTCACCCGGCAGGTGCGGCAGAAACCCTGACGGCACGAATACGCGCTGTCGGGGCGGACTTTGAGCACTTCTTCGAGCACCGACTTATCGGCGGGAACGTCGATGACCTCACCGGTGCGGGCCAGCTCCACCTGGAAGGCGGTGCCGTTGACCACCGGCGGCGGTGAGAAACGCTCGGAATACATTTCCACGCCGGGCATATCGCGCACGGCGTCGGCGATGGTCTGGGTCATCATGACCGGACCGCAGCAGTAGACCGAGGTATCGGGGCCGACACCGGGCAGCAGATCGGCCGCGGTGGGCAGTCCGTGCTCGTCATCGGTGCGCACGCTGACGCGCGATCCGAACGATTCCACCTCGGAGAGAAAGGGAATCGTGTCCCGGCTGCGCCCGACATAGGTCATGGTCCAGTCGACGCCGAGGCGATGCGCCATGCGGATCATCGGCAGAATCGGCGTGATGCCGATCCCGCCCGCCACGAAATGCACTCGGGCGGCGGAGGATCCGTAACCGGGCAGCACGAACGGGAAGGCATTGCGCGGTCCGCGCACGGTGACCGCCGTGCCCACGGTGAGCGCCTCATGCACCTCGAGCGAGCCACCGCCACCATTCGGTATGCGGCGCACCGCGATTCGATAGGCGTGCCGGTCGGCGGGATCACCGCACAGCGAGTACTGCCGCACCTTGCCCGAGGGCAGCTCCAGATCCAGATGCGCGCCCGGCCGCCATTCCGGCAGCGCCCGGCCGTCCGGTGCGGTGAACATCAGGCTGATGACATCGGTGTCGTGCGCCTCCACCCGGCGCTCCACCAGCACCAGCGGGGTGCGCCGGTCGTCGATGGCCGCGGGCGGCTGCTTCCGATTCACGAAAGTGGTCCAGCGCAGCCGTGATTCGGCGATCAGATCCAGCACGCGGGTGGCGCGATCGACGCGCTCCCTGCCGTACAGGTCCGCCGGCGGCGTGGCGGGAACCGGCCGGATGGTGTTCATGGTGGTCACGAGGCCATGATCCGAGCCGCCGGGGACTGCGCCAGGTAGGCCACGGCCTGCGCGGTCGAGCCAACGGGTTCGGGGCTGTAACCGGGCTTGAACGTGGACAGGGCGCTGATCAGCAGCGACGGGATACCGGGCACCGAACCGCGCCACATGCACGCGAAGATCCGCAGCACCAGCACCGGATACCGGTGATTGGGCAGCGCCGGATCCTGATGCACCAGGTACTTGGTGCCGCGCAGCAGCAGTGCGATGAAGATCGGGAAGACGAGCAGCATGAGCGCCCCGCGGCGGACATAGCCCACCCCGAAGTACTCGGCGACATCGTGCGCGACCATGCGGTGTTCGACCTCTTCGGCCCCGTGCCAGCGGAACAGGTCCAGCATCTGCGGGTCGGCGTCGAACTTCTCCAGATCGGCGTTGAGGATCCAATCGCCGAGGAAGGCGAAGAAGTGTTCCAGCGCGGCGATCACGCCCAGGCGTTCCACCAGCACCTGCTGCTGGGCCGCGGCGGTGGGCATCTCGCGGTGGCCCAGGGTCTTGCGGAAGAGGAATTCCGCCTGCCGCACATAGGGTTCCACGTCGATGCCGTGCGTGGCCAGCACCTCTTCGAGGGCTCCGTTATGGCTTTCGGCGTGCATGGATTCCTGGCCGATGAAGCCGATCATGGCCTCGCGCAGCTTCTCGTCGCGCACCAGTTCCAGGGCTTCGCCGTAGGTGACCAGGAACATGCGCTCGCCCTCGGGCAGCAGCATGCTCAGCGCATTGAGGACATGTGAGGCGATGGGTTCGGAGGCCATCCACACCGGTTTGGTGTTCGACCAATCGAATCGCACGTTCCGGGCGTGCAGGGCTACCTCGCCGGGTTCGATCACCGTACGGCGGCCCAGTTTCGGAAGTAGCTTCATCGATACTCCTGGTTAGTTCCAATGACACAACTTTGTGGCGTGACGGCCGGGCGCGGGGCCCGGTCATCGTTTGCTGCGTGAGCGTAGCAATATTCTACGCATATATGGAACCGCCAGTAACAGCTAAACCGTCAATGTGCCGTGGCGAGGTGCTCACCGTAGAAGAGCATCAGGCCGACGCCTGCGGAAATGCCCCCGAGCAGCCAGAATCTGATGATCACCGCCGTCTCCGGCCAGGTGCTCAGCTCGAAGTGGTGATGGAACGGGGCCATCTTGAACAGCCGGGTCCGGGTGGTCCGGAAGACCGCGATCTGTAGCAGCACAGACAGAATCTCGGCCACGAACAGCGCGCCGATCACCACCATCAGCAGTTCGGTGCGGGTCGTGATCGAGATGCCGGCGATAAGCCCGCCCAGCGCCAGCGAGCCGGTATCGCCCATGAAGATCTTGGCCGGATTGGCATTCCACCACAGGAAGCCGATGCAGGCCGCCGCCCCCGAGGCGCAGACCAGGGCCAGATCCAGCGGGTCGCGGACCTGATAGCAGGCCGGGCCGGGCTTGATGGAACACGCGTTGGTGTACTGCCAGAGCGTGACGATCACGTACGCGCCCAGCGCGAGAGCCATGGAACCCGCGGCCAGACCGTCCAGGCCGTCGGTGATATTGACGGCGTTCGACCAGGCCACCACCAGGAACACCACGAGTATCAGGAAGACGACCACGCCGAACGACAGGAAGGTGTAGTCGCGGACATAGGACAGGTGACGGCTGCCCGGGGTCAGGCCGGAGCTGTTCGGGAAGCGCAACGCCAGCACACCGAAGACGATGGCGGCGGTGAGCTGGCCCAGATATTTGCCCTTGGCGGTGAGGCCGAGATTGCGGCGTTTGGTGAGCTTGATGTAGTCGTCCAGGAAGCCGACGATGCCCAGCGCGGTCGCCAGGCCCAGCACCAGCAGGCCCGAGACGGTCAAACCCTCTGCGTCATAGCGGATTCCGATCAGATGCGAGCCCAGGTACCCGGCCCACATGCCGATCAGGATGGCGATACCGCCCATGGTCGGGGTGCCGCGCTTGGCCTGATGACTGGCCGGGCCGTCGGACCGGATCTCCTGTCCGACATTCCTTTTCGCGAACAGCTTGATGAGCAGCGGTGTCAGGGTTATCGACACCGCGAGCGCGATCATCACCGCGAAAAGAATCTGCCTCATCTGACCACCTCATGCTGCCGAACGTTCGTCATGACGCTATCGCCAGCAGGTACCACGGTTCACAGGCGGGTTCGGCTCAACGGGCAGCACGGGGGTGGGACGGTTAGAGCACCGCCTGCGTCTGGGTCACCTTGGCGACGAGTTTTCCTGCGTCATCCCGGATTTCGGTCTCCACCACGATGAAACTGCGGCCCGCGTGCAGCGGGCGCGCCGTCGCGGTGGCATAGCCCGAGCGCACCCCGCGCAGGAAATTCGTCTTCGACTCCACCGTAGTGGTGCCCTGCTTGCCCTCGGGCAGATTCAGGAACGCGCACACCGCACCCGTGGAATCCGCCAGCGCCATCAGCGCGCCGCCGTGCAAACCGCCACCCAGCGTGCACAGCGATTCATCCCAGGCGAGCCGACTGCGCACCTGCTCCGGACCATGCTCGAGCACCTCGATACCGAGCCGGTCCGCGAACGGCATGGTGCTGAAGATCTTCGCGCCGATCGGATCCAATGGAGATTCAGTCATGAGATCGACTGTGCCTGAAGGGAGTGATCCGCGTCGATTACCTCGCGAGTAATGCGGACTGTCCATGCCTTCACCACGGGCTCGCATGCGGCGGTGCGGTTCTGCCAGACTCGGCGGGTGCGGGTAGGTGTGTTGGGGCCGGTGGTGGCGTGGGCCGAGGATGGGACATCCATCGAGGTCGGTGGGGTTCGGGTGCGGATGTTGCTGGCCCGGCTGGCACTGGAGGCCGGTGGGGCGGTGCCGGTGGGGGTGCTGATCGACGGGTTGTGGGGGGAGGAGCCGCCCGCGGATGCGGCGGGGGCATTGCAGGCGCTGGTTTCGCGATTGCGGCGGGCACTGGGCGGGGCGGGGACCGTGGAGCTCGGGGCGGGCGGGTATCGACTGCCCGGGATCGAGGTTGATGCCGAGCGGTTCGAGGAGCTGATCAAGCGGGGGCGGCGGGAACTCGCGGCCGGGCAGTCCGAATCGGGCGCGGGGCGGGGTGAATCCGCGCGGGCGCGAGCGGAGTCCGCGGCGGCGGCGCTTACCGAGGCGCTCGGGTTGTGGCGCGGGCCGGTGCTCGGGGATGTCGAGGATGCGCCGTTCGTGCGGTCCGTGGCCGCGCGGCTGGAGGATATGCGGGCCGGGGCGGTCGAGGATCGGTTTGCCGCTGAGATTCAAGTGGGGCGATTCGCGGAGATTCTCGTGGATCTCGAGGTCGAGGGGAGTGCGCATCCGCTGAGTGAGCGGCTCGCCGCGCTGCGCATTCGGGCGCTGGCCGCGGCGGGACGGCAGTCCGATGCGCTCGCGGTGTACGAGGATATGCGCGAGCGGCTCGGAGATGAGCTGGGGATCGATCCCTCGGCGGAATTGCGCGATACGCATCTCGCGCTGTTGCGTGGAGAGCTCGAAAGTCCGCCCGTGCGTAGGGAACCCGTCGGGAGTACGTTGCCCGCTCGGTTGACCAGCTTCGTCGGGCGGGATGGGGAATTGGCTGCCGTCGCACGGCTGGTCGGGGAATCGCGGCTGGTCACGATTGTCGGACCGGGTGGGGCTGGGAAGACTCGGCTTTCGCTCGAAGCCATGTCCCGGTATGGCGGTGGACCCGTGTTCTTCGTGCCGCTGGCCGAGATCGGGGCACCGGATCAACTCGCCGATGCTGTTGCGGGAGCGTTGGATCGGGCCGCGGACGGGAGCACGACGGATAAGACCGCGCGACTTGCCGAACTGCTCGATGTCGGTGCGGCGGTACTGGTTCTGGATAATTGCGAGCACGTCATCGCGGCCGCGGCCGAACTCGCCGCGCGACTGCTGGATCGGCTGCCGCAGTTGCGGATTCTCGCCACCAGTCGCGAGCCGCTCGCCATCACCGGTGAGGCGCTGTGCCACGTGGAGCCGCTCGCGGTACCGGCATCGGTTACCGAAGCCGCTGTCGCGCAACGGTCCCCGGCGGTACAGCTGTTTCTCGATCGTGCCGTCGCCGTGCGCCCAGGGTTCATCCTGGACGATCGCACTGTCGGACCGGTCGTGGAGATCTGCCGCCAACTCGACGGCGTCCCACTGGCTTTGGAGCTGGCTGCCGCCAAACTCCGCGCCATGAGCATCGATCAGATTGCTCGCCGACTGGACGATCGCTTCCGGCTGCTCACCTCCGGCAGCCGCACCGCTCTGCCGCGCCAGCGCACCCTGCTCGCCCTGGTGGAGTGGAGCTGGGATCTGCTGGAGGATTCGGAGCGCATTCTCGCCCGCCGCCTATCCGCGTTCCCCGGCGGCGCGACAATCGAAGCGCTGGAAGCCATTTGCGCCGATGACGCGCTCCCCGCCGACGATATCGTCTATCTTCTCGGCGCACTGGTCGAGAAGTCCGTGGTGCAGGCGTCGGATGACGATCAACCCCGCTATCGCATGCTCGAAACCATTCGCGCCTATGCCGCCGAGCAGCTTGTGAACTCAGGGGATGACCTCACCGCCGTCTTCACCCATCACTACCTGGTCCTTGCCGAACAACTCGAACCTCTGCTGCGCACCGGCGAACAACTCAGCGCCATCGCGGTTTTCGACGCCGAACACGCGAATATGGCCGCCGCTCTCCGTGCAACCCAACCACCCGCCGCCGGAGAGCACGAAGCAGGGCGGTTCGATGCTGCGGGACAGGCACTGCTGGCGAGCCGGTTCACGCGGGCGATGTTCTGGTACTGGGGGATTCGGGGGATGAGCAGCCAGTTCGAGACCGCTATCGCCGGTGTCCTGCGTTTCGGTGACGAGCTACCGGAGGACGCGCGAGCGGCCTACCGGGTGATTCAGCTGATGGCCGGAGCGCCCGCCGATGAATCGGTGTCGGTGCGCGAGCTGGTCGAGGACTGCGTGCGGACCGGGGCGCTGGAATTCCATCCCGCACTGCCGCTGTGGACTTCGCTGCTCGCATTTCAAGCCGGTGAGGATGAGCTGGGGGAGCAGCAGCTGGCGCGGGCGCTGGAATGGCCCGACCCGTGGCTGCGGGCCAGTGCGCACCTCGCGCGGGATATGGCCTTCACCGGGCGCGGTGAGCTGCTCGCCGGAGCCGTGGAGCGGCGGGAAGCCCTGCGGGACTTCGAGATCGCCGGCGACCGCTGGGGGCTCGGCATGGCCCTGCTCGCGGTCGGGCGGGATCATTCGCTGCGCGGCGCGCACGACGAAGCCATCGCGGCCTTCGGGCGAGCCGTGGTCATCGCCTCCGAACTCGGCATGGAAGACGATGTCTTCACCAGTCGCACCGAACTGACCCGGGAACGCATGCGCAGTGGCGACTTCGCCGGAGCCGAGAACGATATCCGCGCCGCGCAGCGGGTGGCGGAAGAACTCGGCTATGCCCGAATGACGGCCGTCCTCGGATTCAGCGAGGCCGAATTGCACCGCCGCACAGGCGATGTGGCGCAGGCCGAGCGCGATCTGGATGTGCTCGAACAGCGCATCGGGCGGTTGCCGGTCCCCGACGGCATCGTACTCAACCGAATCGCGATGGCGCGCATGGCAGATCGGCTGGCCGACGGTTCCGCCGCCGCAGCCCGCAAACTCCTCCCCGAGGTCATCGAGGGCGCATTCGTCTACGGCGACGTCGCGGCGGTCACCGAGGCCACCGCCCAGGCGGCGGAACTACTGGCCAAATTGCAACTGCTGGAAGACGATCCATCCGCCGCAGCCACTTCACTGGGCCTGAGCGCCGTAATCCGAGGCGTATTCGACGATGGCGAACCCGAACTCCGCACCCTCATCACCGACCTCATCACCCGCCTCGGCGAACACCCCTTCCGAACCGCCTACCTCACCGGCTCCGACCTCCCCCGAACCGAAGCCCTGACCCGCCTCCGCGCCGAACTACCGATGCCCTGACGCCGAGCCGGGTGGCGGGTAGTCCGCCACCCGGTGGTGCTAGACCCTGGTGAAGAGGCGGCCTGCCAGGTCGAGGCCGGTGATCTTGCCGGAGGTGTTGCGGCTGAAGTAGCCGCGCTGACCCTTGAAGGAGCCTTCGGTGATGATGTATTCGTCGTCGTCGCCGGGGAGCAGGCCGAAGGGGAAGGGTGGGTGGTCCTGGGGGAGGTCGGTGTCGGAGGCGGCGCGGATTTCGGGCTTGATCTTGCATTCCAGGGATAGGCCCGTGTCGTCCATCAGGACGGTCATGGTCATGGCGTCGATGTCGTAGGTGCCCACCAGTTCTCGGGCGCGGTCGGGGTCGTGGGCGATCGGTTCGGGATCGGAGTCGATGACGCCGAGGTAGTGCTCGAGAGCCCAGCGGACGATGGCCACATTGGCGGGGATGCCGTCGGGGCTGGCGTTGGACATGACCGAGATGGCGAAATCGCGTTCGGGCACCAGCAGCAGCTCCGCGAACTGGCCGAAGGCCGAGCCGCCGTGGCCGACGGTGCGGACGCCGTCGACATCGCGCAGGAACCAGCACAGGCCCAGGGCATCACCGAGGGTGCTCGACTTCAGTTGCACGGTGGGCTGTTTCATCAGATCCAGCCACGCGGCGGGCAGGACGGTCTCGCCATCCTCGGTGGTGCCGTCGCCGAGTTGGAAACGCGCCCAGCGCAATTGCTCGGTGACCGTGGAGGAGATGCCGCCGCCCGGGTTATTGGCGCGGGTGCCGTTCCAGGCGCGGATCACCGACAGTTCGCCATCCTCGCCGCGCTCGTGGCCGACCGAGAAGCGGCGGGTCATGAGCTCATTGCGCAGGTAGCCGGTGGCGGTCAGGCCCAGCGGGGCCAGCACCCGGGTGCGGACGACATCCTCGAAGGGCTGCCCGGTGACCTTCTCGATAACGCGGCCCAGCAGGTTGTATCCGGCCTGGCTGTAGGAGGCGCGCACACCGGGCGCGGCGATGAGCGGGATCTCCGCCAATTCGGCGACGAACCGGGCCAGCGCGTCATCGCCCTCACCGGTGTCGTTGATGACATTCCATTCGAGTCCGGAGGTGTGATTCAGCAGCTGCCCGACAGTGATTGTCGCGGCGGAGGTTTCGTTAATCAGGGTCAGTTCCGGTACGTAGGTGCGCACCGGTGCGTCGAGTTCGATCTTCCCCTCGGCGACCAACTGCATGATCGCGGTGACGGTGAAGGTCTTGCTGACCGAGCCGACGGTGAACAGCGTGTCCTTGTCGACGGGCAGCGGATTCTCGATACTGGTGACGCCGTGCGCGGCGAAGATCTCGCGGCCGTCGACCCGGATGCCGACGCTGATGCCGGGGATGCCGAACTTCTCGGCGGTGGCGGCGACGAATTTCTGGAGCGCGATTTCGGACATTTCGATTACCTCTTCCGTGGTGCGGTGGCGGCTCGTTCGGTGCCGCTCATCCGGTCTGAAATCAGCTTGCCGAGCGCCGCTGACAGTCGGCCGACAGTGCGCTGACAGCGCCGGACCGATCATCGACAGCACGGATTCCGGGGTGCTTCGCGCTGGTCAGGAACCTCTCTCAGCGGCCCATCAGGTTCGCGCTAGCAAACGCTCAGTGAACTGGGGCAGGCTTATTTCTTTCCGAGCGGAAATAGCCATCTGAACGAGGAGATCACCCGCGTGCGATTGTCGAAGACCTTGGGCGGCGCGGTTGTCGCGTTGACCGCAACCGTCCTGCTACCAATCGCCGCGGGTACCGCGTCCGCCGCACCGGAATCGGCATTGAGCCCCTCCGGCACCTCCGCTGACGGCTCCAAGATCGTCTCCAGCGCCCCCGGCGACGACCGCACCGTGAAACTCCAGGTCTACTCGGCCGCCATGGACAAGAACATCGAGATCGATGTGCAGCGCCCCGCCGACACCTCCGCCCCGGCCCCGGTGCTGTACCTGCTCAATGGCGCGGGCGGCGGCGAGGATTCGGCCACCTGGCAGAAGCAGACCGATGTGCTGAACTTCCTGTCCGATAAGAACGTCAATGTGGTGCAGCCGGTCGGCGGTCAATTCAGCTACTACACCGATTGGCGCGAGCCGGATCCCAAACTGGGCGTGAACAAGTGGAAGACCTTCCTCACCGAGGAGTTGCCGCCGCTCATCGATCGGGCGTTGAACACCAACGGGCGCAACGCCATCGCCGGACTCTCGATGGCGGGCACGTCGGTATTGCAGCTGCCCATCGCCGCACCGGGTCTCTATCAATCGGTGGCCTCGTACAGCGGCTGCGCCCAGATCAGTGATCCGCTGGGCTACAACTTCGTCAATACCGTCGTCGCCGCGGGCGGCGGCGATTCGGCGAATATGTATGGCCCGCAGGGTGATCCGATGTGGGCCGCCAATGACCCGTATGTGCACGCCGATCAATTGCGCGGCGTCAATCTCTATATTTCCAGCGGCTCCGGCCTGCCCGGCCCGTGGGACACCCTGGACGGCACGCACACCCTGCCCGGCGTCGGTGGCCTGGCCAATCAGGTCACCGTCGGCGGCACCCTGGAAGCCGCGACCAATTACTGCTCGCATAATCTGCAGGCCAAACTCGGCCAGCTCGGCATCCCGGCCACCTTCAATTTCACACCGACCGGAACCCACTCCTGGGGCTACTGGCAGGATGACCTGAAGAATTCCTGGCCGGTGCTGGCAGCCGGACTCGGCCTGCCCGCCTGACCGGAAGTTCTTCGCACACAAAGACACCGGCTCGCCTCCAAGGGGATGTGGAGGCGAGCCGGTTTCTCGTTACCGATTACGAGCTGAGTTCGAAGCTCGGATACCCGCTGTCGCGCTCGTCATCGCAGAACCGGCGGTAATTGCCGAAACCGCCGATGTACGGCATGAATACGCGCTTCTTACCCTCCACATTCGCGCCCATGTACCAGGAGTTCGCCTTGACGAACAGTGTGCCCTCGGCGACCTCCATGAGGTGATCGGTCCATTTGGCCGCCGCCTCCTCGCGGGCCTCGACCTGCCGAATCCCCTGTGCGCGGCAGTGTTCGATGAGCGCGAGCACCCAATCCAATTGCTGTTCCGAGTGCAGCACCATATTCGCCATCACCGACGGGGTGCCGACGCTGTTGATGCTGAACATATTCGGGAAACCGTGAATGCCGAAGCCCAGGTAGGTGACCGGACCGTCGGCCCAGGTGTCCCGCAGCCGGGTATCGCGCGCGCCCCGGATGTCGATGCGCAACAGCGCGCCGGTCATGGCGTCGAATCCCGTTGCGTAGACCAGGGTGTCGATCTCGATGAACTTGTCCCCGGTACGAATGCCGGTGGGGGTGATCTCCTCGATCGGTTCCCGGCGCAGGTTCACCAGCGTGACGTTCGGGCGATTGAACATCTCGTAGTAGCCCGAGTCGGTGCAGATGCGCTTGGTGCCGATCGGATGATCGGTGGGAATGAGATCCGCTGCCACGGAATCGCTCTCGACCTTGGCGCGAATCTTGGCGACCGCGAAATCGCGCACGATCTCATTGGCCGCGATATCGCTGTTCTGATCCGGGAACACCTTGTTGAACAGCACGCCGCCGCCGTTCCAGCGGTCCTCCATGGCGGCCTCGCGGTCCGCGGGGCTCATCTCCAGCGCCTTGGTCTGCAGGCTGGGATGCGGGGTCGCGGCGGGGGCGTAGTAGGACTTCTCCCGGCGCTGCCCGTAGGTGGCGCGGATATCCTGCTGCTCCTGCGCGGTCCACGGCCGATTCGGCATGGGCACACTGAAATTGGGGGAGCGCTGGAAGACGGTGAGCGCCTCGGCCTCCCGGGCGATGATGGGGGAGACCTGGATACCGGACGAGCCGGTGCCGATCACGCCGACCCGCTTGCCCTCGAAGGACGCGCCCTCCTCCGGCCAGCGCGCGGTGAAAAGCTCCTCGCCCGCAAAGGTTTCCACGCCCGGGATATTCGGCTTGATCGGCGCGGACAGGCAGCCGGTGGCGAAAACCACGAAGCGGGAACGGAATTCATCGCCCGAGGCGGTGGTGATCGTCCACACGGCCGCTTCGTCATCGAAATGCGCGGCGGTGACGGTCTGCTCGAAACGGTAGTGGCGCTTGAGATCGAAGCGATCGGCCACATGCCGGATGTAGGCCAGGATCTCCGGCTGTGCGGCGAAACGCTCCGTCCAGGTCCAACTCTGCTGCAGATCGTCATCGAACGAATAGGAGTAGTCCACGCTCTCCACATCGCAGCGCGCGCCCGGATAGCGATTCCAGAACCAGGTGCCGCCCACATCCTCGCCGGCCTCCAGGCCCAGCACGTTCAATCCGGCCCGGGCGGCCCGATGGACACCGTAGAGACCGGCGAATCCGGCGCCGATGATGATCACATCGTTTTGTTCGGCCTGCTCGGCGCTGGCATGCATGCGTGCCCTCTCGACTTCATTCAGAAACTATTTCGATTAGGCATATCGTCGAGCGCGCGGCGACCGGCCGCGAGGGTACGTCCCACTGACCAGGAGACAGACGAGAAAAGACCCGTTCGGAACGACGGGGGAGTGCGCGCTATTCGTGCGCGGGTTCACCGGTGACGATGTGATCGGCGTGGTTCAGGCCCTCCCGGACCAGGCGCGCCAGATGACCGTCCCGAATGCGATAGATGATGCGGCGGCCATCGCGCCGGGTATCCACCAGACCGGTGAATCGCAGCTTGGCCAAATGCTGGCTGACCGCCGTACGGGACGCGCCGCACGCCTCGGTGAGCGCGGTGACATCGGCTTCGCCGTCGGCCAGAATCCAGAGAATATGCAGGCGGGTGGGGTCGGACAGCATGCGGAAGGTGGCGGTCGCCGCGTCCAGGCGGGCCTGGTCCGGATCGACCGGATGCGTGAGACTGGCAGCGGCGGGCAATGGTTTCGCATTGCTCTTGCTCACCATGGCTCACCTTCCTGCCGTCACCTCACCACCCACCGGGGCGAGCGCGGGCCACACCCGCGCGGCCGTCGTAGCTGCCAGTGTAGCGATCACCGCGAGTACCACCGCCGTGATCGGCAGCCCGGCCACCGCGCCCAGCCCGCCCGCGATGGGATAGGTGAGCAGGAAACACGCGTGCGAGAGCGAGAACTGCGCGGTGAAAACCGCGGTGCGGGAGGCGGAATCGGATTCGGTGCGCAACAGCCGCGCGGACGGGGTGTTGATCATGGAGGTGCCCGCACCGAGCGCGATCCAGGTCACGGACAGCAGTGCGCTGCCGGTGAATGGGCCGAGCAGCGGGATCACCGCCGCCACGGCCAATGCCCCCGGCAGGATGCGGCATCCGGTCAACATGACCGCGCGGTCCGGGACGCCGGTCAGGATCCGAGGCAGCATGAGCGCCACCAGCATGGAGCCCAATCCGAAACAGCCCAGCGCCAGCGCCACATCGGAATTCGTGCCGCCGAGCCGATCCCGGACATAGACGACGGTATTCACCACGACGAGTGAAGTAGCCGCCGCCACAACCAGATTCATGGCCAGCAGGCCGCGCAGCACCGGGCGCCGCGTCATGATGCGCGCCCCATGCGTGATCCGTGCCCACAGTGGTCCGGAACTGTCACCGGTGAGCCGGGGCAGGCGCGCGGCGCGCACCATGGTCGCCGACACCACGAAACCGGCCGCGGTGCCGACGAACAGCGCGTGATAGCTGATCACCGTGAGCGCGGCGGCCGCCAGTATCGGGCTCAGCAGCGATTCCATGTCGTAGGCCAGACGCGATAGCGACAGCGCCCGGGTGTAATCCCGCTCATCCGGGAGCACGTTGGGAATCACCGATTGAAATGCCGGGGTGAAGGTCGCCGACGCCGATTGCAGCAGCGCGATCAGCAGATAGATCTCCCAGGTGCGGGTGATGAACGGCAGCGCCAGCGCGATCGCGGCGCGCAGGACGTCCGCCGAGACCAGCAGCACGGTGCGCGGCACCCGCTCGGTGAGCGCCGAAATCACCGGCGCGACAGCCACATACGCCAGCATCTTGACCGCGAGCGCGGTGCCGAGCACCACACCCGCCCGCGCGCCCGCCAGATCGTAGGCGAGCAGGCCGAGCGCGACGGTGAGCAGGCCGGTACCCAGTAGCGCGACCACCTGCGCGGTGAACAGTCGCCGGAATCGAGTGTGCCGCAGGACATCGAGCATGGCGCCGAGCATACGCCAATGAGTGCGCAGATGTGCACATGATGTCGTGTAGCGGGCGGCAGGCGGCTATCCTCGCCGGTATGGGGAGGAACCCGGCGGTCGGCACCGCGGCCGCAGTCGCCGCACTACTACTTTCGGGCTGCGATTCACATGGCAGCGCCGAACCCGCGCCGAACCTCGCGGGCAGCGCCGCCCCGGTCGTCTCGACCACCGTCGCGCCCACCGGTGAACCCGCCACCCCGCCCAGTGCCGCCCCCGGCGCGGTGATGCAGCCCTGCGGCGATATCGGCACGGCCGCAACGGCTCCCGACTGCCGGCTGCAATCCCACGATATCGCCGGACTCGGCTTCGAGATCCGGCATACCGGCAGCCGGGCGCATATGACCACCACCGTCGCGGTGCTCGATGCGAACGGCTCGGCCCGCCAGACCATCGTGGAATCCGATACCGATGTCGCCGGAACCGTCCCCAAACTCCGCGATCTGGACAATGACGGACGCGATGAACTGATCATTCCGCTCGCCCTGGCCACCGCCAACGCGCGCTACGCGATCTACCACGCCACCGGTGACGCCCTCGACTATCACCGCTCGGGCGAACTGGCCGGAGTCGGTATGGACACCTCGGCCGCGAACTACGTGGTGGTGTCCTCGCGCGCCGGTTATGCCGCCTGGGATATCGAATTCTGGACCTTCGTGACGGACAAATTGCATCCGCTGCTGACCGCCCAGGTCCGCCCCATCGACGACGGCAATGGCAAGGTCGCCGGAACCACCTGCACCACAATCGATTCCGGCGGACTGAACATCACCGGACTGAGCCTCGGCGAGGCCACCCAGCAGTTCTGCGCCGAACCCGCCGTGCAGCGCGTGCGCCGCAACTGACCGGCCCCCGGGCGACTACGCCGCGAAGGTGACGGCGACTGCGCCGCGCGGACCATACGTACCCCGGGAGAAATACGGGGTATCTCGGGGGAATTACCGATGTCGTGCCTGGTCACGGCCGCCGAGAATGGAGTCAGGTCATAGACCCGGCTCCATCGGATCTGGTGACGGCGTCCCGACAGCGTGGTCGGGGGGTTTGCGCAATGGGGCGCACGACGGTCAGAGATTGGCACCCTTCGCGCGATTACAGGCGCGACACAGGATCTGGAGGTTGGCGGCGCTGGTGGCTCCGCCCCGGCTCAACGGAATGATGTGGTCGAATTCGAGATAGTGGCTCTCGCCGCACTCGACGCATTTACCACCGTCCCGCTGCCAGACCTGGGCCTTGATCTCCTGCGAGATACTGCGCGTATCGCGGCGGCCCGGTGACAGCGTCAGGCGTTTGGCCACCCGCAGCGCACCCTCCATGGTGGCGGCGACATGATCGGGATCGGCCACCTCGAAGACCGCGCCGCCGCGCGCGGAGGTGGCGGCCACCGAGACCCGGCCGCTCATCGCGGTCACCGAAACCACACGTGCCCAAGGCATTTCGGTGCCGGTATCCGGGCCGGTGAAACGCAGCTTCTTATTGCTGCAAATGAGGCGGCCCTCGGTGAGCTTGGGACCGCGCGCCAACTGCCTGATGTGGATGGCGGGCACATTCAGATGCAGGCGCTCCGCCGGATCCAGGTGCAGGCCGGTCGCGCCCAGCACCGGCAGCTCACCCGAGCGCAGCCGAGTCAGCATGCGGCCGCGCCCCATGCGACGGCGCAGATCCTCGATGAGCGGACCGTCCAGCGCCAGCGCGGCGATCGCGGCCTCGAAATCGTCCAGTTCGGACTGATCGATGACCCCGTCCGCGAACGCGAACGTCACCAGCCGTTCCATATGGTCCTGCGCCGCGGGCCGCAGCGTGCCGAATCCGGCCGCCGCCTCGATGCGCTGATAGCGCAGCGCCGCCCACAGCTTGTCCCACTCCGAACCCCGCGGTCCGGCGGTGCGCAAGACCCGTTCGGCGCGGCCGCGCCACCCCGACAGGTACTTCTCGATCTCCTCCGAGCATTCCCGGCACAGCGCCGGTCCGCCGAACAATCGCCACCGGCGCGGCCGCCCGCAGCGCGCACAGTGCCGGGCGTCCACGGACAGTGCCGCGCGCGTGGTCGCCGTCCACGCCTCCCCATCCCACCACCGCAGCCCCGGCCCATGCGGATCCGGATGCCAGTCCGCCCGTTCGGGATTCGGCGGCAGCACCGGCGGCGCGGGCGGCACCTCCCGTTCGATGGCGAATCCGCGCCGCCCCGGACGCGGTGACGGCTCCGAGCCGGGCGCACGGGCGGGCGGCTCGGCCCGCCCCGCGTCGGCCGGATCATCCACCCGCACCCCGAATTCGGTGACGATTCCGGCCAATCCGCTCGCCCACCCCTGGGCGATGGCGCGGAACCGCCAGTCGCCGTCGCGGCGGTAGAACTCGCCGAAGAGCATGGCGCGCACCGGTTCCGCCGCGGTGACCTCGAACCAGGCCACCGGGCGATTGTGGTCGAAGACGGTGAGGATCAGGCCCGGGACGTCGGCGAAGGAGCCGGTCACCGAACCGGTCACCGCGATCCGCGCGACCTCGGATTCGGTGCGCGGCAGGGAAACCGACAGCCGCGCGGTGCCCGGCGCAGGCTCGGGATCGAGCGTCACCGCCTGCGAGACGTGCCGGGGCGCGTTGAAGAAAACGAAATCTCTGTCCGAGCGGACCAGGCCGTCATCGGCCAATAACAAGGCGTGCGCATCCACCTCATGATCGGATTGCCACGAAAGGACAACCGTCAGAAGCGATGTCGGAACCGGCGCATGGCCACCCTTGGTGAGTTTCATTGTGATCGAACTATGCCACGCACCCCCGACAGCTTCGGAGCCGCCGGAAAACACCCGGTCCGAACGTGATTTACGGGAGGCCGCCACTGCGGCACAGTGGACTCATGACCTCACCGAAGGAACCGGGCCAGCAGCCGCCGCGCGGTAAGCCGCAGGCCCCGCGCGTGCCCATGCCCAGCGATATTCTCGCCGCCGCACAGGCCGCGGTGCTGGCCGCACAGGCCGCGGCGGGCGATGCGCTCGACTCCGCCCAGCTCACCGCGACCCAGGCATTCGACACCGCCGTGCGGCTGCCACCGGCGTCGATGCAGTTGGCGGCGCAACTGCCCGACCTCATCGAAAACCTCACCATCGCGATCGAACGCCTCAACTCCACCATCGACCGCCTGGACCGCACCCTGGCGCTGGCCGAGCCGGGTTTCGTCGCCTACGACAAGCTCCTCACCCGTCTGGAGAGCCTCAGCGCCGTCGCCGAGGACGCCTTCGGCCGCCTGGAGAAGCTCCCCGGCGTCTCCCTGCTCGGCCGCCTCACCGGAGCCATTCGCGAGACCGCCGCGCCGGAACCCGCGCCCAAACCCCGTCGCATCAAATAGCGTTCGCGCCCGGATATCGCGCGTTCAGGCCGAGGGGAGGGGCGCCTTCGGCGCGACAGCCAGGCCGGGCAGGGCGCGCAGGGCGGTGGCGGCCTTCCAGAGCATTTCCTGGTATTCGTCGTGCGGGTCGGAGTCCAGGACTATCGCGCCGCCCGCGCCCACGCGCCAGGAACCGTTGTGGCGCACCGCGGTTCGAATGACGATATTCAGGTCGGCGGTGCCGCCGAGGCCGAGGAAGCCGATGGTGCCCGAATAGATGCCGCGGGCTTCGGATTCCAGGGCGTCGATGATCTCCATGGTGCGCAGCTTCGGCGCACCGGTCATGGAGCCGCCGGGGAAGCACGCGCGCAGCGCGTCGATCACGCCGAGTCCGGGGCGCAGGGTGCCGCGCACCGTCGAAACCAGTTGGTGCAGAGTCGTATACGTCTCCACCGCCATGAGCTTGGGCACGTGCACCGAGCCGATCTCACAGACTCGGCCCAGATCATTGCGCAGCAGATCCACGATCATGAGGTTCTCGGCGCGCGTCTTGGGATCCAGCGCCAGGGTTTCCGCCAGCCGATCGTCCTCGCCGGGCGTCTCCCCGCGCGGCGCGGTCCCCTTGATCGGTTTGCTCTCCACCGTGCGGGCGCGATCCAGTTTGAGGAAACGCTCGGGGGAGGAGCACGCCACCTCTAGGTCCTCGAAACGCAGAAAAGCCGCGTAGGGCGCGGGATTACAGCGCCGCAGCGTGCGATAGACGCTCAACCCGTCGCTGTCGGCGGGGAGGTACGCGCTGTCGGTGATGCAGATTTCGTACGACTCGCCCGCGTGCAACTGTTCTTGGCACGCCGCGACATCGGCGAGATACCGCTCCCGGCCCCGGGTCAGCAGCGGCGCGACCACGCTCTCATCCGTGCGCAGCGCCAGATCCGGCGGATTCTCCCAGGTCGGCAGCGTCTCCACGATCGCCCGGGTGGCGACGAGCCAATCCCGCGCGGCGGCAGGCGAATCCGAAGTGGCGGTGCGGGATTCGGCGAGGGCGAGCAGGTGGGTGCGTCCGGCCTCGTGGTCGACCACGATGACGCGATCTGCGAAGAGCCACTGGGCGTCCGGGGCGGGGGAGTGATGGGCGGTGCGGGCTCCGCAGTCCGCCTTCATCTCGTAGCCGAGGTAGCCGACGTAGCCGCCGACGAAATCGAAAGGTACGTCCGGGAATTCGATGCGGCGGCGGCGTAGTTCGCCGGATAGGTAATTCAGCACCCCGCCGGGCACCGTGCGGGTGCCGGTCGCGGAATCCACCTGCACCGCACCGGATCCCACGCGGTAGCGGACCATTTCGGCGAGCGGACCCGATCCGTCGCCGAGGAAGGAGAAGCGGTCCAGGCCGGGTTCCACATGTTCGCTGTCCAGCCAGAAGGCGGCCGGTGCGTCCGCGTAGAGCCGCAGGAACAATGCCTCGGTGTCCACGGCGCGGTCTATCACGACCTGTTCCACCGTGTAATCGATTGCGGGCAGGGTGCTTTCGGTCTCCGGGGTGAGTGGCTCGGCGACCATATCGTCGGCGAGCATTTCCATCATCAGCCCGTCCTGCCAGCTGCCGTCACTGCCGCGCTGGTACTGCCGCATCCGGCCGACCGGGCGGAACCCGGCCTTGCGATAGCAGCCGATCGCCGCGGCATTGTCCGCCGCCGGATCGATGACCAGCCGGTGATGGCCCTGCTCGGTGAACAGATGCCGGGACAGCGTGCGCACCGCGTCGGTGCCGATACCGCGCCCGTGCAATGCCGGATCGAGGTAGATATCGATTCCGGCGTGCCGGTATTCGGGATCCTCTTCCGCGTACCACTGGATCAGCCCGGCCACCCGGCCGTCGTATTCGATCGCCCAGCCCCGCGAATCCGGGTCCGCGAGTTCGGCTTCGATCTGCGGGTTCGGATCGGTGTCGGTCTGCCACCATCGGCGCACCTCGGGTGTCGCCCGAATCGCCGCCAGCGCGGGCACATCCGCGCTCTCGGCGGGCCGCAGCGCCACCACCGCGCCGCGCAGCCATCGGCGTCCGGCGTGAAGGGTGGTGAGGGACTTGAAGTTCCGCAGCAGCTGCGCGCCGTACTCGCTGGCGATGGATTCCGGGTGGAACTGCACGCCCCACTGCGGCCGGGTGCGGTGTCGCACCCCCATGACGACACCGTCGGAGGTGGTCGCGGTGACCTCCAGCGCTTCCGGCAGTGGCCGGGCCGCCGCGAGCGAGTGATAGCGCACGGCCGTGAAATCCTGTGGCACATCGGCGAACAGGTCGCGGCCGTCATGGGTGATGCGATCCGGGAACCCGTGCCGGGCCCGCGGCGCGGCGGTCACCAGCCCGCCCGCACCGAGCACGATGCCCTGATGGCCGAGGCAGACGCCGAGCAACGGCAGTTCGGCATGCGCGATGAGCGCGGCGGAGATACCGAAATCGCGCGCGATATCGGGGCGGCCGGGTCCGGGGGAGATGACGATATTGTCGAACCGGCCGAGCTCCAACTCGGACAGCTCGCGCACCTCGTCATTGCGCACGACAACGGGCTCCACCCCGTTCACCTCACTGATCAGCTGATACAGGTTGTAGGTGAAGGAGTCGTAGTTGTCGATCAGCAGCGTGCGCATTTGGCTGGCAACTTTACGCCACCACCGTTCGCGCCCCCGGTCTCGACCTGCGTGAACGAGGCCGAAACCACTTCTGCGGGCATATGCCTTCAGTTGTGCTGGACGGTTACGGCACAATGTGGGACATGTCTGAAGTGCAGCCGGTCGATGTGGATCGCGACATCGTCGATTTCGCCGTTGTCGGGAAGTGGATGGATGAGCAGGGCTTGCCCGGCGGTGACTTCGAGGAGGTGAAACCCCTCGGCGGCGGCACCCAGAACATCATGCTGCGCTTCAGCCGAGGCGGTCGTGACTATGTGCTGCGGCGCGGGCCCAAACACCTGCGGGCCGCGAGCAATAACGTGATCCGCCGCGAATCGCGCATTCTCGAGGCTCTCGCCGGAACCGGTATCCGCGCGCCCAGGGTGATCGCGGCCGGGGCCGATGAATCGCTCATCGGGGCCAACTTCTATCTCATGGAACCGATCACCGGCTTCAACCCGCAGAACGAACTGCCACCGCTGCACGCGGGCGATCCGGAGATCCGGCGGCAGATGGGCCTGTCCGCCGTGGAGGCCATCGCCCGGCTCGGCTCGCTCGATCACGAGGCGCTCGGACTCGCGGATTACGGTAAGCCCGAAGGGTTTCTGGAACGTCAGGTGCCGCGCTGGCTCAAGGAACTGGAGTCCTACAGCGTCAACGAGGGCTATGCCGGGCCCGAGATCCCGGGCGTGGACCGGGTCGGCGACTGGCTCGACCGCAACCGCCCCGCGCAGTGGACGCCCGGCATCCTGCACGGCGACTGCCATCTAGCGAACATGATGTTCTCCTTCGACGGCCCCGAGGTCGCGGCCATGGTCGACTGGGAGATGTCCACCATCGGCGATCCGCTGCTGGATCTGGGCTGGCAGATCGCCACCCGCCCGGAACCCGGCACCACCGGGGCCGCGCTCATCGGCACCCTCGGCGCGGTCGGCGGCCTGCCCACCGCCGCGGAGATGATCGAGCACTACGGCAAGTTCTCCGACCGCGATCTGAGCAATGTCACCTGGTACACGGTGCTGGCGTGCTTCAAGCTCGGCATCGTGCTGGAGGGCACGTATGCGCGCGCGGCCGCGGGCAAGGCGCCCAAGCAGGTTGGTGATTTCCTGCACGCCATCACCCTGGAGTTGTTCGGCAAGGCGCATCAGCTGATGGAGTGAGACCGGATTGCCGCCCCGCTCGGGCGGGGCGGCACTCGCGGTTCGGCAAACTTGTCGCGATCTTTATGTCTCCTGGCGGGATATTGGTGGCCGAAAAGCTTGCGCCATCGTACGTTGTTCGCATGCCGATCGTTCCCGATGCCAAGGACTGGACCTGGGTGCTCGAGCGCACCTGCGACGAATGCGGGTACGACCCGAGCGCCGTGCGTTTCGATGCCATTCCGGGTCAGGTGCGCAGCAGCGCCGCCGCTCTGACCGCCGCCCTCGATGACCCGAGTGCCGCTGTGCGGCCGGATGATTCGACCTGGTCCACCCTCGAATACGCCGCGCACGTGCGCGATGTGTGCCGGATCTTCGAGCATCGGCTCGATATCACCCGCACCGGGTCCGCGCGGCCCGGACCGGTGATCGGCGGATACGACGCCTCGGTCGTCATCGACGAATCCGGCATCCCCATGTTCGCCAACTGGGATCAGGACGAGACCGCGCTCGCGGAGGATTACGCCGCGCAGCGCATCGCGCAGGTCGCCGCCGACCTGCGCGATGCCGCCGAGAACACCGCTCGCGCATACGAATCCGTGCCCACCGCGGAACTCGATCGCCCGGCCAAGCGCAGCAATGGATCGCTGTTCACCGTGCGGACCCTGGGCAGCTACTTCCTGCACGATCTCGTACACCATGTGCACGATGTCGAGAAGCGGAGCGCCGCAACGGCTTAGACGCGCGGTTGCTGCTGCGTGGTGCAGTGGATACCGCCGCCGCCCGCCGCGATGGCGTCGATATTCAACTGCACCACTTCACGATCGGGGAACAACCGCGCCAAGGTGGTCTTGGCGGCGGCATCGCGCGGGGGATCACCGAACTCCGGGGCGATGACACCGCCGTTGCAGACGTAGAAGTTGATGTAGCCCGCAGCGAAATCGGCGTCGATCCACTCCGGGCGGACGGTGTCCGGGCCCTCGATCACCTCCAGGCGCAGCGGCCGCTCATGCTGGTCCGTGGCCTCGCGCAGGATCTGCACGTGCGTGCGGGTGACCTCGTAGTCGTAGGCGTCGGGATCGTTCTCCAGCCCGGCCACCACCACGCCCGGCCGGGCGAAACGGGCATAGAAATCGGTATGGCCGTCGGTGATATCGCGACCCGCGATACCCGGCAGCCAGATGATCTTCTCGATGCCGAGCAGGCGTTCCAGCTCCTGCTCCACCTCCGGTTTGGTCCAGCCCGGATTCCGATTGTCGTTCAGCACACAGCTTTCGGTGATGATGGCCAGGCCCGCGCCATCCACCTCGATACCGCCGCCCTCCAGCACCAGTTCGGTGTGGACCGCCTCCGCGCCCGCCTGCGCGGTCACGAAACTGGCCGCCAGGGCATCCTCGGCATGCTCCTGCTTATCGCCCCAGCCATTGAAATTGAAGTCGACACCGGCCTGCGCGCCGGTCTCGTCGACCACGAAGACCGGACCGGAATCGCGCAGCCACAGATCGTCCAGCGGCGCTTCCCGCAATTCGATATCGGGGCCGACCAGACCGCGTGCCACCGCCAATTCCTCGGGGCGCACCAGCATGGACACCGGTTCGAAGCGCGCGATGGCGCGGGCGATATCGGCCAGCGTGCGCTGCGCCATCGGTAGCAGATCCGCGGTCCAGACCCGTTCGCTCGCACCGAAGGCCATCCAGGTGCGCTGGTGCGGGCGGCCTTCCTCGGGCATGCGGTATCGCTGCATCGAACGGCTCCTGACCTCGTGGGCGCCCGTCCGGATATGCGGGCAAACCGCTGGCGAATACGAGGTTAGCCGCTGGGACCGGCGGTCCCGGGTAGGAACGCGGTCACACGCTGCGACGCAAAGCCTCGCGCAGATTCCGGGAGCGCACATCGTCCAGCACCGCCATGCCCAGGCGATTCATGGTGTAGCCGAAGCCCAGACCCGTTGCCGGATCGGCGAATCCGAAGGAACCGCCGTAACCGGTGGTGCCGTACGCGCGGGCATCGGTGCCGAAACGGAAACTGCCGCAGGACTTCCGGAAACCCAGGTGATAGCGGCTCGGGGTGAGCAGCACCAGATCCTCGGCCGGGACGTCCTTCGCGGTCTCGGCGGATGCCAAGCGGTCCAACAGTTCCGCGTCGATGGGCAGCTCACCGGTGCCGCCCGCCGCCGCGCCGTACACCCGCGCCAGCGCGCGAGCCGTGCCGACGCCACCGGCGGCCGGGCTCTCCACCTCCAGGAATTCCCGGCGCGCGGCGCGCGCGGGCGCACCCACCTGCGGAGAGTTCAAGGCGCGGAACGAGAGTCCGCGCTTGGCGTACAGCTGTACGCCGATGCGCACCGGCAGATCGCGCTCATAGCGCAGGATATCCAGGCCCTCGGTGGCGGAGAGTTCGGCGACCCGATCCAGCGAAACCGATTCCGGCAGGCCGATATAGAAGTCCAGGCCGAGCGGCTTCGCGAAATCCTCCGCGAACACCTGCCCCAGCGTGCGATGCGCGGGATCCACCCGTCGAATCAACTCACCCTGATACAGCCCCGCGGTGATCGGGTGATACCCGTGCCGGGTTCCCGGTCGCCACAAGGGTTTCTGCGCGGCCAGAATCTCGGCCAGGCCGTCCAGATCGGCCATATCGCGCAAGCGCACCGTGCGATCCAGCGCCGCCAGGCCCGCCTGATGATCCAGCAGCTGCCGGACGGTGATCGACTCCTTGCCGTGCACCCCGAACTCCGGCCAGTACTTCGCCACCGGAGTCTCGTAATCGAGCAGCCCGCGCGATACCGCGGATGCGATGACGAAGGCCGTCATGCCCTTGGTGGACGACCACACCGGAGCCATGGTGTCCCGCTCCCAGGCCACCCGGCGCTTGCGATCCCGATGACCCGCCCACAGGTCGACCACCGGCCGGTCGCCATCGAAGACGGCGACCGACGCGCCGATCTCCCCGTGCGCGGCGAAGTTCCGCCGAAAAGCATCCGCGACCGCACCGAACCCGCTGTCCACCTCACCGTGGACCGTGACCTGCTCACTCATGGTGGGTCCGATCGTAACCGGACACGCCGGGCGGGGTCAGTGCGCCGATGCGGGGATGCGCGCGAGGAAGTCCTGAATCGCGGCATGCCAGGGCTCCGGATTCTCCAGCATGACGACATGGCCGCCAGAGAGTTCGAGATATTCGGCACCGGCGATGCCCTCGGCCTGACGGCGCGCGTTCGCGGGATCGGAGAGCAGATCACCGGTCAGGCCGATCACCAGCGTGGGCACGGTGATGCGCGCCAGATCCGCGGTGGTGTCGACGGTCTCGATCAGGGTGGCCTGGGCGGCCGTCCCGCCCGGAACGCTCGCGGCCAGCTGCTCCAGTACCGTCGAAAGCTGTTCGGGGGAGAGCGCGTTCACGAAATCGGCGCTGAATCCTGCCAGCAGTGCGATGTGCGCGAACAACTCCCGGTCACCGAGGGCCAGGGCGCGTTGCCACAGTTGCACATTGAGCCGCGCGCGATTGTCCGGGCGGGCGAAACCGGCGGTGAGAATCAGGCCGCGCACCCGCTCGGGATGGCGGACGGCGGCGCGCACGGCCACCGCTGTGCCCAGCGAGTATCCGATGATCGTGAACTCCTCGGCTCCCGCCGCATCCGCCTCGGCGACGAGCGCGTCCGCCAGGGCATCCAGCTCCAGCACGGTGTCATCGCCGGGGTAGTCGGGGCCGATCACGAGATGCCGTTCGGCGAGCAGCGGGATCAGTCCGCCGAAATTCGCCTGGATGCCGCCGCCCGCACCGTGCGCGAGCAGCAGTGCGGGGCCGGATCCGGTGACCGTGGTGGAGAGCGAAATGTTCGTCATGGCAGCGACGTTAGGGATTGACATGGATGTGAAGGTCAACCCCGAATGCCGGAGGTCACAGTGCTGATCGGCGAACTATCACAGACCACCGGCGTCGCACCCCGCCTGCTCCGCTACTACGAGGAGCAGGGCCTGCTGACCGCACACCGCGACCCCAACGGCTACCGCAGCTACGACGACTCCGCCCCCACCCGAGTCCACCGCATCCGCGAACTCCTCGACGCGGGCCTGCCCACCCGCGATATCCGCGCCCTACTGCCCTGCGCCATCGACACCGGCATCACCCACTGCGACCACTCCCGAAAAATCGTGCACGACGGCCTCACCCGCCTCGACACCCAAATAGCCGAACTGACCCACCGCCGCGCCCTCCTGGCCCGGCAACAGCAAGCCGTCCAATCCCGCCCCTACGGAACCTGATTCGACCCACCTTCGCCGTAGTCATCCGGCAGGATCCACACCTTTAGCGATATGCCCGATCTTCGCGAGCTGATTGCTGCATCTGTGCTCGCATCCTTCATCACCGGGGTTGCGTGCGGGTAAGAGCGGTTCGAGCCGGTAGCGTGGCGGGACGTGTCAGGACTCTCGTCGATTACCGCATCGTTGCTGCGGACCAAACCCGTGGAGCAGCTCACCTCCGATGGTGAGCACACCGCCTTGCGGCGGAGCATGGGGCTCGTACCGCTGATCGCGTTATCGGTCGGGGCGACGCTGGGGACCGGGATCTTCGTGGTGCTGGGGGAGGCCGCGCCTTTGGCCGGACCCGCGGTGGTCGTCTCCTTCGCTATCGCGGCCCTGGCTGCCCTCTTCTCGGCGCTGTCCTACGCGGAACTGGCCGGGGCCGTGCCGGTTTCCGGATCGGCCTACTCCTACACCTATGCCACGCTCGGCGAGATCATCGCGTGGGTGTGCGGGTGGTGCCTGCTGCTGGAGTACGGGGTTTCGGTGGCGGCGGTCGCGGTCGGGTGGGGCGCGTATCTGAACGAATTCCTCGGATCGACGCTCGGCTGGCGGATTCCCGATGCGCTGTCCTCCGCGCCGAGTGAAGGCGGGGTCGTCAATCTGCCCGCCGCGGTCGTGGTGCTGCTCGCGGCGGCCGTACTGCTCGGCGGGATTCGCGAGAGTGCGCGGGTCACCACCGTCACCACGCTGATCAAGATCGCGGTGCTGATTTTCTTTGTGGCGGTGGCGGTTACGGCCTTCAACTCCGACAACCTGCACCCCTTCGCGCCCGCGGGCATCGCCGGTATCGGCTCGGCGGCCTCGATGGTGTTCTTCTCCTTCATCGGTTTCGACGCCGCCTCCACCGCCGGTGAGGAAGCCAAGAATCCGCAGCGGGATCTCCCGCGCGCCATCATCATCTCGCTCGGCATCGTGACCCTGGTGTACGTGCTGGTCGCGCTCACCGCCGTCGCCGCCGTCGGCGTGGACGATGTCAGCAGTTCGGGGGCCTCGCTGGCGACCGTGCTGGAACAGGTCACCGGGAGGAGCTGGCCCGCAACGATTCTCGCTGCCGGAGCGGTCATCGCCATCGCCTCGGTGGTGCTGACCGTGCTGTACGGGCAGACCCGCATCCTGGTCGCCATGTCCCGCGACGGCCTCATGCCCAAGGTGCTGTCCAAGGTCGGGGCCAAGCGGGTGCCGACCACCAACACCCTGATCGTCGGCGGCGTGGTCGCGGTGCTGTCCGCGCTGATCCCGTTGGGCGAGTTGGTCAATGCCACCAATATCGGCACCCTGGTCTCGTTCGGCCTGGTGAATGTCGGCGTGCTGGTGCTGCGCCGCACCAAACCCGACCTGCCGCGCACCTTCCGGACGCTCGTCCCGCTGGTGCCGCTGCTCGGCGTCGGTATGTGCCTGTGGCTGCTGCGGAATCTGCCCGCGGTCACCTGGCTGGCCTTCACGATGTGGTCGGCGGTCGGGCTGGTGGTGTACTTCAGCTATGGCCGTCGCCGGTCCGCGTTGAATCGGACCCGGCCGGACGCCATCACCGCGGACTCGTAGGCTCGTGATCGTGCGAGCGCTGGAACAGATTCGTCAATGGCCGGTCCGGCATGCCGCGGCCGGTGTCGTGGTCCGAGGTAAGGGTGTCGCCGATTCCGAGGGCGAGCTCGAAAGGGTGTTCCGACTGGCCTCGGTGACCAAACCCCTTGTGGCGTACGCGGTTCTGGTAGCCGTCGAGGAGGGCGCGGTCGAATTGGACCAACCCGCCGGACCGCCCGGCTCCACCGTGCGGCATCTGCTGGCGCACACCTCCGGCCTGGCCTTCGACACCACCGAGGTGCTCGCCGAACCGGGTCTGCGGCGCATCTACTCCAGCGCCGGATTCGAACTGCTCGCCGATTTCGTCGCCGAGCAAACCGCGATTCCCTTCGATCGCTACCTGCACGAGGCGGTCTTCGAACCGCTCGGCATGACGTCCTCGGTGCTGGCCGGGCCCGCCGGACATGCGGGGCAATCCTCGGTCGCAGATCTCCTGCGGTTCGCCGGTGAATTGCTGAATCCCACTATCTTGAGTGCCGAATTGCTCACCGAGGCAAGCACAGTGCAGTTCCCGGGACGCAATGGCGTACTTCCGGGTTACGGGTCGCAGCGTCCCAACGACTGGGGTCTGGGTTTCGAAATTCGGGATCACAAACTCCCGCACTGGACCGGTGGCGCGAATTCCGCGCGCACCTTCGGGCACTTCGGGCAATCGGGAACTTTCCTCTGGGTTGATCCGGAAGTCGGCATGGCGTGTCTCGCTTTGGCGGACGAAAATTTCGGTGACTGGGCGCGCGCGGCATGGCCGACCCTCAGCGATGCCGTGATCGCGGAGTTTGCCTAGAACCACGACACGGCGGACAAGTAACACACGTAACTCCGGGCACTCCAGTAAGCTCGGGCAACACTGGCTGGAGCGGGTCGTTGGGGAAGACGTCCCCGTCGAAGCCGGAGGTGTTAGTGGTGCGCGGAACGAGTCAGTTCGCCGACGCGACGTCTGGTGTGGTCTACATTCATTCGTCGCCGGCGGCGCTGTGCCCGCATATCGAATGGACGCTCACCTCCACCTTGAAGGCGCCCGCGAAACTCCGTTGGACCGCACAGCCCGCGGCCCCCGGAAATTTGCGGGCGACCACCGATTGGTACGGGCCAGTCGGTACCGGTGGACGGTTAGCTGGAGCATTGCGAGATTGGCCCGTCCTAGCCTTCGAGGTCACCGAGGATCCCAGCGAAGGGGTCGACGGTGAGCGCTACAGCTTCGTGCCCGGCCTCGGCCTCTGGCACGGCGCGACCGGTGCCAGCGGCGATGTCATGGTGGGGGAGATGCGACTGCGCTCGATAGTCGCCGAGGCACGCGAACGCGGCCGCGGATCCGCCAATGACATTGCCGCCGAGATCGATCGCGCACTGGGCACGGCATGGGACGATGCCCTCGAACCCTTCCGCCTCGGCGGTGAGGGCGCGGAGGTCACCTGGCTGCGCCGCGACGTCGGCTGACGGTCGCCTCCGCCGCACGACACGCCCGACAGTAATCATCGGTTCTGTGCGATAAGGAGATTGCGGTGCGAGGAATCCTGGGTCCGCTGGCCGTCGCGGCACTCGCCGCCACGACGCTCACGCTGACCGCGTGCGGGGACGGCGACAGTTCGGCCGCGGTCACCAGCGCGGCCAAACCCACCACCGTTCCCGCGATGGCGGCCCAGCCGCTCCCCGGGCAGGAGGTCGTGCAATGCGGCTCCGGGCCCAATGGGCTCGCCGTGGTCACCTTCACCACCAAGGGCGCGGATTTCTGCCCCACAGCGCTGTCCGTGGCCACCAGCTATGTGCAGGAGCGGACCAAGAAGTCCGAGGGGGACGTGGCCATCGAGGTGGCCGATATGCGCTGGGTATGCGGTGAGCGCCAAGGCGATCCGAATCCGTTCCAGGAGTGCGCCAGCCAGAACGAATCCGCCGACAAGGTGCGCATGCTCTCGTAGATAACCTCGGTCCCGGTCATGGGCGGGTGGCCCACCGTCATCCCGGCGTGCTTTTGGCCGGGATCCACCCTTTCGAGCCCTCTCGCCCTACCGCATCGTGGGCGATGAACTTCGCCCCGCGCACGCCCGTAGTGCTGGTGTGGCGACAGACACACGTCAGTGCCGGGCGACGGTGGAGACCGCGCGGGGTGCGATTACGCCACGCACCCCGGTCCTCACCCCCGGCGAATCTGACGCGGTACGCGAGGGAGCGGCACTGTGACTACGGCTGGATTCGATATCGAAGGGCTGCGGGCCACCATCGACGGCGTGGTGATCACCCCGAAAGACGCCGAATACGATGCGGCGCGGCAGGTTTGGAGTGGAAGTTTCGACCGCCGACCGGCGGTCATCGTGCAACCCGCGTCCGCCGCGGGCGTGGCGAGGGCGCTGCTGCACGCGCGGCGGCACGGACTGGATCTCACCGTGCGCGGTGGAGGACACAATTACGCCGGGCACGCGGTCGCCGATGACGCCATGCTCATCGATCTCGGTGCGCTCGCGAATGTCACCGTCGATCCGGCAACCAAGACCGCCCGCGTCGGCGGCGGGGCCACCTGGGCACAGGTCGACGCGGCGACGGCCGAGCATGCGCTCGCGGTCACCGGCGGCTTCATCAGCGATACCGGCGTCGGCGGGCTCACCCTCGGCGGCGGTATGGGCTGGCTCACCGCGCGCTGCGGATTGTCCTGTGACAGTGTGATTTCCGCGCAGGTGGTGACCGCCGACGGTCATATCGTCACGGCCTCCGCCGATGAGAATCCGGACCTGCACTGGGCGATCCGCGGCGGCGGCGGCAATTTCGGCATCGTCACCGAATTCACCTTCGCCCTGCATGATCTGCCGCCGCTGGCCCAGCTCACCATGCTCTACTGGACCCCCGCGGACGGGGAGGCGGGACTCGCGGCGGGCGTCGAGCGCATGCAGACCCTGCCCGACGGTTACACCGGCGCACTGCTGGCAGTCAGCTCTCCGCCGCTGCCGTTCGTCCCCGAGCAGTATCAGGGTCAGCCCGGATTCGTCACTGCCGTAGTAGGTTTCGGCACTCCCGAGGAACTGGCCGAGGTGGTAGCGCCCCTGCGCGCGGCGGCACCGGCCCCCGCCTGGGAACTGGTCACCCCCATCCCGTACACCGCGCTCCAGCAGATGTTCGACGATGCCGCCCCGCGCGGCTTGCCCGCCTACGAGAAGTCGCTCTACATAGACGATCTCAACGCCGAGGTGATCGCCGAACTGGTGGCCCGCTTCCCCCAGCGCAAATCCCCCCTGACCATCGCCCCCATCTTCCCCCTGCGCGGCCGCTACTCCGAAACAGCAGACGACGCAACGGCATTCGGCGGCTCCCGGCAACCCTGCTGGGCGGTGAACCTCAGCGCCCTGTGCCCCGACCCCGCCGATTTCGACGCCGAACGCGCCTGGGTCCGCGACACCTGGGACGCCCTGCTCCCGCACGCCCGCTCGGACGCCGGCTACATCAACTTCCTCGTCGACGACGACCAACAGCGCATCCGAGACACCTACGGCGACAAGTACTCCCGCCTCGCCGCCCTCAAAACCACCTGGGATCCGGACAACATCCTGCACCACAACGCCAACATCCGCCCGGCCTGATCCGGTCGCATAGCGGCCTGCGCTGGTGCGGATACGAAAATGGGCGGCCTCCGGGGAGGCCGCCCATTTACTGTGCCCCGCAGGGCTTTACGTGCGAATCCCTACAGCGGGATGTTCTTCAGGTGGCTCGGGCGGGACGGGGCCGCGGCCAGTGCGGCGGCGATGATCGAGCGGGTCTTGCTCGGATCGATGACCTCGTCCACCACGCCGATTGCCACGGCGCGTTCCACGCCGCCCGCGATCTGCTCGTGCTCGACGGTCAGGCGTTCGATCAGGGCCTCGCGCTCCTCCTCCGGAGCGGCGGCGATGGCGCGCTTGTGGAGAATGCCGACGGCGGCCTTGGCGCCCATGACGGCGACTTCGGAACCGGGCCAGGCGTATACGGCGGTGGCGCCGAGCGAGCGGGCGTTCATCGCGATGTACGCACCGCCGTAGATCTTCCGGGTCACCAGGGTGACGCGCGGGACGCGGGCTTCGGCGAACGCGTGCAGCAGCTTCGCGCCGCGGCGGACCACGCCTTCCCACTCCATCGACACACCGGGCAGGTAGCCGGGCACATCGGTGACGACCACCAGCGGAATGCCGAACGAGTTGCACAGGCGCACGAAACGCGCTGCCTTCTCGGCACTTTCGGAGTTCAGGCAGCCACCCATGCGGATCGGGTTGTTGGCCAGCACACCCACGGTGCGCCCGCCGAGACGGCCCAGACCGGTCACGATCGACCGCGCGTACCCGCCCTGCAATTCCTCGAAAGAGCTTTCGCCGTCGACATTGTCGAGCAGCTCGTGCACGATCGGCTTCACGTCGTAGGCGCGCTTGGCCGACGCGGGCAGCATGGCCTTCAGATCGACATCGCCGTGCGCGGCGGCGACCAGATCGAACTCGCCCTGCTCGGCGAACATCGACACCAGCCGACGCCCGCGATGCAGCGCATCGGCCTCGTCATTGGCGACGATATGGCACACACCCGACTTCTTGCCGTGCGTGACCGGCCCGCCCAGAGTCGCCATATCCACGTTCTCGCCGGTGACGCTCTTGACCACGTCGGGACCGGTGACGAAGACACGGCCCTCGGGGGCCATGATCACGATATCGGTGAGTGCGGGACCGTACGCGGCGCCACCGGCGGCGAAGCCGAGCACCACGGAAATCTGCGGGACGAGACCGGACGCGCGAACCATGGCCTCGAAGACCAGTCCGACGGCGTGCAGGGCCTCGACACCTTCGGCGAGCCGGGCGCCGCCCGAATGCCAGATGCCGACAACGGGAATCTTGGAGTCGATCGCGGTATCGATCGCGTCGACGATGTGCTTGCAACCCTCCACACCCATCGCACCGCCCATGACGGTCGCGTCGGAGCAGTAGGCGACGGTGCGAACGCCATCGACCTCACCCATGGCGGCGAGTACGCCGGACTTGTCACGGGGATGCAGCGGGAGCACGGTCCCGGGATCGAAGAAGCGCTGCAATCGACCCAGCGGGTCGCGGGGATCGAGCGCGGTGTCGGCATGAGCCGGAGCCATGATGGTCATCGCATACTCTCCTCTTGATTAAGGAAGTGCGGTCGCCTGAGAGCGGCTGCGAAAATGTCGAAGTCCCGGGGGGATTCGGGTGCGGGATCGCATCCGAATCCCCGCCGGGACCACTTGTCTTACAAACCGGCGCTGCGGTGCCGAGTTATCGGTGCACCAGTTGGTGCGTCAGTACCGGCCGAAGGCGAGCGCGACATTGTGCCCACCGAAACCGAAAGAGTTGTTGATCGCGTACTCGATGTCCTGACGACGAGCTTCGCCGTGCACGACATCCAGGTCGATCTCCGGATCCTGGTTCTCCAGATTCAGCGTCGGAGGGACGATGCCGTCCCGGATGCTGAGGACCGTGAGTACCGACTCGAGCGCGCCGACGGCGCCGATCGAGTGGCCCAGGGCGGACTTGGGTGCGTAGACCGAGGCATGGGCAACGCCAGCCTTGTGAATCGCGTTCTTCTCCGCGGTGTCACCGATGGGGGTGGCAGTCGCGTGCGCGTTGACGTGGGTGATGTCCTTGGGGGACAGACCCGCCGTCTGCATCGCGCGCTGCATGGCCCGACCGGCACCCGTGCCCTCCGGATCCGGCGCCACCAGGTGGAAGCCGTCCGAAGTGATGCCCGCGCCCATCAACCGGGCGTGGATGGTCGCACCACGAGCCTTGGCGCTCTCCTCGGTCTCGACGACCATGAGTGCGCCCGCTTCGCCGAAGACGAAGCCGTCACGATCCTTGTCGAACGGACGCGAGGCGCCCTTCGGATCGTCGTTGCGAGTGCTCATCGCACGCATCATCGAGAAGGCCGCGATCGGCACCGAATCGATGAAGCCTTCGACGCCACCGGTGACGACCATATCGGCGTCACCCATGACGATCATCCGCCACGCGTTGGCGATGGCTTCCGAACCCGACGAGCACGCCGAGACCGGAGTGATCACTCCTGCCCGGGCCTTGAGCTCGAGACCGACAACGGCGGAGGGACCATTCGGCATGACCATCTGAACAGCCAGCGGCGAGATCTTGCGATAGCCACCGTTCTTCAGCTTGTCGACCGAATCGATGAGCGCGTCGCCGCCACCGAGGCCGGTGCCGATCGCGACGCCGAGGCGCAGCGGGTCGACCTCGGGGGAGCCGGCGTTCTTCCAGACTTCGCGACCGAGGACGGTCGCCAGCCGCTCGACATACGCCATACGGCGAATCTCGACCCGGCTGAGCAGCGTGTCCGGCGACACCTTCAGGTGTCCGCCGATGCGAACCGGAAGGTCGTACTCCTCGATGAAGTCGTCCTCGAGAACGTCAATGCCGCTCTCGCCGTTGAGGAGTCCCTTCCACGTCGCATCGACGTCACCGGCGATCGACGTGGTCGCCGCCATGCTCGTGACGACAACGTTGGGGAAGTTCCCGTTCAAGGTGGAAGGAGTGGTCACAGTTGCGGTCCTACTCGTTTCCGAACTTGGACTTGAGCTCCGCAGCGGCGTCGGCGTTCTCGGCCTCCAGCTTCTGGATGTAGGAGACGGCGTCGCCGACGGTCTTCAGGCTGGCAAGATCCTCGTCCGGGATCTTGACGCCGTACTTGTCCTCGGTCTGAACGGCGATCTCGACCATCGACAGGGAGTCGATGTCCAGGTCGTCGACGAAGGACTTCTCGATGGTCACCTCGGAGGGCTCGATACCGGTCACCTCTTCGATGATCTTGCCGAGCTCTTCGACGATCTGTTCCTGGGTCAGAGCGGCCACTGTGGTGGCTCCCTTCTTGATTCCTGTAGTGGGTCGATTTTTTGGTTTTCGTGCTTGCGGCTCGTTTGCCTTCGTCGCCGTTGACGAAGCGAGCCGCGAGTCAAGCTAGCCCGTGGTGGTGAGTTCGGCCAGCGCGGGGATGTCCGCGGGAGTCTTCAGCGCCAGATTCGGGGTGCCCTTGAGCTCCCGCTTGGCGATGCCGACCAGGGTGCCGGCCGGTGGCAGCTCTGCCACCGCGGAAACACCTGCCGCGCGAACGGTTTCGGTGCACAGATCCCAGCGCACGGGGCGCGTGACCTGGGCAGCGAGCTTATCGACCGCATCCTGTCCGGAGCTCACCGGCTTACCGTCGAAGTTCGACAGCAGGGTCCGGATCGGCTCACCGGGAGCGATCTTGGCGATGGCCGCTGCCACTGCGTCCTGGGCGGGTGCCATGAACGCGGTGTGGAAAGCGCCTGCGACGGGAAGGGCTCGGACGCGCGCCTTTTCGGGCGGGTTGCTCGCAAGCTCTGCGAGCGCGTCCAGCCTACCCGCCGCCACGATCTGACCGACCGCGTTGCGGTTGGCCGGGATCAGGCCGAGTTCGTCGAGCCGGGCGAGCACGACGGCTTCGTCACCGCCGAGCACCGCGGACATACCGGTCGGCTCGAGTGCGCAAGCCTTGGCCATCTCCGCACCGCGGAGAGCGGCCAGTGCTACCGCGTCATCGGAGGAGATGATCCCCGCGATGGCGGCGGCGGCAAGTTCGCCTACCGAGTGTCCGGCGACGATGGTATCCGCGGGAAGCGAATCCGTGGGGATTTCCGCGAAGGCCAGAAGTGCTGCCGCGACCACCAGAGGCTGAGTCACCGCGGTATCGGTGATCTCCTCGGCGGTCGCCGTGGTACCCAACCGCAGCAGGTCCAGTCCCGAAGCCTTCGACCACAGCGCGATTCGATCGGCCGCGCCGGGCAGTTCGAGCCAAGGGGTGAGCATGCCGGGTGTCTGAGAGCCCTGTCCTGGGGCGAACACTGCGATCACGTCTCTAGAAAACACTGTGGTGCCCATCTCACGAGATGTCGGCGCGAATGAAGCTTGCCGGAGTCTTTTGTGAGGAGTCTACAAAAGGGCACGTGGGTTGGTCGGATCGTCCGATTCCCCAGACGCGTTACATCCCATCTTTAGGTTCTGTGACGGGGGTTACATCTGGGGCCGAAGTAGGCGATTCGTTACGGATTCGCGTCAGGCGACCTATCGTGGACGCGATTCGTAACACGTAGGCATCGCGCGGGTTCATCGGATCACGTCCCGTGATGTCGGCGATTCGCTTCAACCGATAGCGGACGGTATTTGGATGAACGAACAGTTGCCGTGCGCAAGTCTCTACGGCACCGCCGCAGTCCAGGTAGGCGTCCAAGGTATTGGACAGCTCGCCCGCAGCGGCGGCCAACGGTAACACAAGCAGCTCGTTGAGGGCGGTTACCGCGGCACGATCTCCCAAAAGCGCACGCTCGGGCAGAAGTTCGGTCGCGTGCACCGGGCGTGGCGCGCTGCGCCAGCCCACCACGGCCTCCATACCGGCCATCGCCTCGACAGAACTTATATGTGCGACCGACAGCGTGCGGGTGGTCGGGCCGATGACCACCGGACCGTCCGAGAAAGCCTCGCTGAGCAGGTCGGCGAGGAAGGGCGAGGGATACATGGTGTCGCCCAGATGGCCGCTGACCACCATGACCAGGCGCGAACCCTGCACCACAGCCAGGGCATTGCGGCCGTGCCGAGCCGCCACCGAATGCACCGAACCGACCACGGCTACTTGATCTTTGGGGGGCGTGCCGACGAGCACCGTCGCCGGTGCGGTGGCATCCCAGTTGAGAGTCGCGGCGCGCGAGAGCATTTCGGGACCGGTATCGCCGCGCACCACCGCGTCCACGACCAGCGCTTCCAGCCGGGTATCCCAGGCACCGCGTGATTCCGCCGCGCTGGCGTACACCGAGGCGGCCGCGAAGCCCAGCTCACGGCCGTATCGCAGCACCGCCTCGGTCAATGCCACCAGCTGCCGGTCGTTGCGCGCCAGCGCGGGCAGCCACTGTTCGAAGAACTCCATGGCCACGCGAACCATGTCGACGGTCTGGCGCAGCGTCAGCCGCCGCGCCAGATCATCCGGGATGACCTGGAAAGCGTCCAGGCTGAACCTGATATCGCTCTCCGGATCCTGCAGCCACTCCAGGAAGTTCACCACCGCGGTCTGCACCAGCATCTGGACACCGGCGCGTTGCGCGGCATCCAGATTGGCGAAGAACGGCAACCGCTCCTGCATCGAGGACACGGCCTCGGTGGAGAGTCGGCCCGAGAACTGTTTTACCCGCTTGAGCAGCGTGTCCGGTAGGGGATCTCGGGTCTGGCGGTTCGGCGAGAGCGCGCCGGTCGGAAGGTAGACCTCGTGTTCGGAGGAGCCTTCGTTGATCCGGCGCGGCCTCGGCGGTTTACGTTCCACGGTGTTAATCGTGCGTTATGCGTCGCCACCTTCACTACCGGGTGCCGCCTTCGGCGCGGCGTTCACATCGTCGATGCGGTATTTGGCGGCTGCCTCGACCAGCTTGGCGCGGTCGATCTTTCCGGCCTCGGCGAGCCCGGAAAGGGCCGCTACCACGATCGATGCGGCATCCACGTTGAAGACGCGGCGTGCTGCCGGACGGGTGTCGGAGAAACCGAAACCGTCCGTGCCGAGCGAGATGAACTTGCCCGGTACCCACTGGCGGATCTGATCCGGTACCGCGCGCATCCAGTCCGAGGCGGCCACGAACGGGCCCTCGGCCTGTCCGAGCGCCTGGGTGATGTACGGCTGGCCCGGATCGGTGTCCGGATGCCGCAACTTCTGGATCTCCTTGGCGAGAGCCTCTTTTCGCAGCTCACCCCAGGAGGTCACGGACCAGACGTCGGCCTGTACGCCCCACTCCTCGGCCAGCATCTCCTGGGCGCGCAGGCCGTCGGGCATGGTGACGCCCGCGACCAGGATCTGGGCGCGCACCGCGCCCTCACCACCGCGCTTGTAGAGGTAGATGCCCTTGAGCAGGCCCTCCACATCCAGGTTCTCCGGCTCGGCCGGCTGTGACTGCGGCTCGTTGTAGAGGGTGATGTAGTAGAAGATGTCCTCGCCGCCGAAGTCGTGATGCTCCGAATGCGCTTCGGGATCGGTGCCCGGCAAGGCTTCTTGATATCCGGTGATGCCGACGCCGCCGCCGTACATGCGGCGCAAGCCATCTCGCACGATATGGGCGATTTCGAAGGCGAAGGCCGGGTCGTACGGGACGCACGCCGGATTGGTCGACGCCAGCAGCAGCGAGTGACCGTCGTTGTGCTGCAGGCCCTCTCCGGTCAGCGTTGTTCGCCCGGCGGTTGCTCCGAGCACGAATCCGCGCGCCATCTGATCCGCGGCGGCCCACAGACCGTCCCCGGTGCGCTGGAAACCGAACATCGAGTAGAAGATGTACAGCGGGATCATCGGCTCGCCGTGCGTGCTGTACGAGGTGCCTACGGCCGTGAAGGACGCGGTCGATCCGGCCTCGTTGATGCCCTCGTGCAGAATCTGGCCGATGCTCGACTCTTTGTAGGCAAGCATCAATTCGGCGTCGACCGATGTGTACAACTGACCGTTGCGGTTGTAGATCTTCAACGAAGGGAACCACGAGTCCATACCGAAGGTACGGGCCTCGTCGGGGATGATCGGCACGATGCGCTTGCCGATTTCCTTGTCCCGCAGCAGTTCCTTCATGAGGCGCACGAAGGCCATCGTGGTGGCCACGCTCTGCTTGCCCGAGCCCTTGCGGACCGAACGGTAGGCCTCATCGCCCGGAAGTTGCAGAGGCTTTGCTGCGGTACGCCTCTCGGGCACGAAACCGCCCAGCTGCTTACGGCGGCCCATCATGTACTGGATCTCCGGCGCGTCCATACCGGGGTGGTAGTACGGCGGCAGATACGGATTGGCCTCGAGCTGCTCATCGGTGATCGGAATGCGCTGCACATCGCGGAACGACTTGAGGTCGTCCAGCGTCATCTTCTTCATCTGGTGCGTGGCATTGCGGGCCTCGAAGTGCTTGCCCAGGCCGTAGCCCTTGATGGTCTTGGCGATGATGACCGTCGGCTGGCCCTTGTGCGCCATGGCCGCCGCGTACGCCGCGTAGATCTTGCGGTAGTCGTGGCCGCCGCGCTTGAGGTTCCAGACCTGACTGTCGGACAGGCCCTTCACCAGCTCCTTGGTGCGCGGGTCGCGTCCGAAGAAGTGTTCGCGCACGTACGCGCCGTCATTGGCCTTGTACGTCTGGTAGTCGCCGTCGGGGGTGGTGTTCATCAGGTTGACCAGCGCGCCGTCGCGGTCGGCTTGGAGTAGCGAGTCCCACTCGCGGCCCCAGACCACCTTGATGACATTCCAGCCGGCGCCGCGGAAGAACGACTCCAGTTCCTGAATGATCTTGCCGTTACCGCGCACCGGGCCGTCCAGGCGCTGCAGGTTGGCGTTGATGACGAAGGTCAGATTGTCCAGGCCCTCGTTCGCGGCGACCTGGATGAGGCCGCGCGATTCCGGCTCGTCCATCTCGCCGTCGCCGAGGAAGGCCCACACGTGCTGATCGGAGGTGTCCTTGATACCGCGATCGTGCAGGTAATGATTGAAACGCGCCTGGTAGATGGCGTTCATCGGGCCCAAACCCATGGAGACCGTGGGGAATTCCCAGAAGTCCGGCATGAGTCGCGGATGCGGGTAGGACGAGAGACCGGCTCCGGGGCCGCCGTGGGAGTACTCCTGGCGGAACCCGTCCATCTGGTCTTCGGTGAGGCGGCCCTCGAGGAAGGCGCGCGCGTAGATACCGGGGGAGGCGTGGCCCTGGATGTAGACCTGGTCGCCGCCGCCGGGATGATCCTTACCGCGGAAGAAGTGGTTGAAACCCACCTCGTACAGGGCCGATGACGACGCGTAGGTCGAAATATGGCCGCCGACACCGATTCCGGGGCGCTGGGCGCGGTGCACCATGACCGCGGCGTTCCAGCGGATGTAGGCGCGGAAGCGGCGTTCGGTTTCCTCGTCGCCGGGGAACCAGGGCTCGTTCTCGGTGGGGATGGTGTTCACATAGTCGGTCGAAGTCAGCGCGGGGATCGCGACGTGGCGTTCGCCGGCACGCTCCAGCATCCGCAGCATGAGGTAGCGGGCGCGACCCGGTCCTTCACGCTCGAGCATTTCATCGAAGCTGTCCAGCCATTCGCTGGTCTCCTCCGGATCAATGTCCGGAAGATATGACGCCACCCCCTCGCGGATCACTCGGACCCGGCCCCCCGCCGGGCGATTTCGTGCCGTGCCGTTTGTGGGACTCGACGAAGGATTGGGGTGCATCAGGTCGGTCAAGACGATTGCTCCTCGTACACAGGGTGGGACATCTGATAGGCGTCATTCACCCGGGCAGTCGCTGGTGTGCGGCATACCCGTAACGATTGGTTTGGGGCGCATCTCACATCCTTGTGCATGATGCGTCCCAGCTCATCATGTCAGCAGACGATCCAGTACCGTTCTCCAGGGAACCGGCTCAGGCAGGAACGGGGAGACGATGAAGCTGCTGAACCCGCGTGGGTTCGGATTGGCATGTGCGACCGTCACGGTCGGGCTGGGGCTTGTTGTCGCAGGTTGCGCCAGCACCGTCGAGGGTACCGCGACGGTGAATCAGGCGGATGCGACCTCGTACAAGGCCGAGGCCGCGGCATCGTCGACGGCGGCCGCGGCGTCGAAAGCCGCCGCCGCGCAGGCGAAGGCGGTGACCGATAACTGCGATCCGTTCCGCGCTACCACGGGCACCGCTGTGGATCGCTACAACGATTTCGTGGACGCGCACGACGGGCAGACCGCCGACCAGGCCGATAAGCGGGAGGCCGCGGCGAACGCTTTGGACGATGCGGCGAAGACGGTCGAGGGGCGGGTGACCGCGTCCGGCGCGGACCTGGCGGCCGATCTGGCGCAGAAGTTCACCGATTACATCGGCGCGGCGCGCGGATTGGCCGCGGAAGTTCGAAAAATGACGAACAGCTCGTCGGTGGGACCGCTCAATGACGCGAGTCACAAGGTCAACGATGCTTTGAACGCGGTCCGGAACGCTTGCCCGGCACGGTGATCCGGGTGGGCGTGAGGTCTCACATACGACATTTAGGGTGCGAATTCGGCCGATCAGCTTGCGCTACGGGCCATAACCATGTTCGCTTGCATCTACCTATTGTCTGGAGTTGAGGAGGACGCCACCGTGGTCGCCGCGGCGGACGCGCAGAACTACGCTCAGAAGCTTGGCATTACTCACGGAATGGTGATTCAGGAACTGGGCTGGGACGAGGATACCGACGACGGCCTGCGGGCCGCCGTTGAAGAGGCCATCGGGTCCGAAATGCTCGACGAAGACACCGATGAGGTCGTCGACGTCGTGCTTTTGTGGTGGCGGGACGGAGACGGCGACTTGGTCGACGAACTCCTCAACGTGATCACCCCGCTGGCCGATGACGGCATCGTCTGGGTCTTGACACCCAAGACCGGCCATAGTGGCCATGTGGATCCGGCGGAAATCGCCGAGTCCGCATCTCCGGCGGGCCTGACCCAAACCTCGTCGATCAGCCTGGGCAACGACTGGTCGGGAAGCCGCCTGGTACAACCCAAGACGCCCTCGAAGCAGCGCTGACCGCGTCTTCGCTAAGGTCTTCGAATGGACGGCGTGTCACATGTCGTGGCACGCCGTCCTCGAATGCCCGGACACGATGGAGGTTTCGCATGCCACTAGAGGTCGGCACGGTCGCACCGGACTTCACCCTGAAGGACCAGAACAACCAGGAAGTCTCGCTGTCGAGCTACCGCGGTGAGAAGAACGTCCTGGTCGTCTTCTACCCCCTGGCCTTCACGGGTATCTGCCAGGGCGAGCTGTGCAAGGTCCGGGACGAACTCCCCAAGTTCCAGAACGACAACGCCGAAATCCTCGCGATCTCGGTAGGCCCCCCGCCCACCCACAAGATCTGGGCCGCCGAACAGGGCTACACCTTCCCCCTGCTGTCCGACTTCTGGCCGCACGGCGCGGTAGCCCAGTCGTACGGAGTCTTCAACGAGAAATCCGGCTACCCCAACCGCGGAACGTTCGTCATCGACAAGGACGGAATCATCCGTTTCGCCGAAATGAACGGCCCCGGAGAGGCCCGTGACCAGCAGGCTTGGGAGAAAGCCCTCGCCGCGCTAGATTCATAACCCGTCACCCGCGAATCCCAAGATCCGCGAACGACATCCGACCCGGCCCCGCCGGGACGACTCGGGCGTATAGCTCAGTGGTAGAGCACTGGTTTTACACACCAGCGGTCCGCGGTTCGAAACCGCGTGCGCCCACCTCGAACCGGCAGGTGCCTCCAGGTATCTGCCGGTTTCTTTTGCCCCATGGCCCGATTCATGGGACAAACGTGGGGCACCGGCAGTTAGCCGAGGGTCTTTCGGACATCGGGCCATTGGCTTTCTCCTTGCCTGGCGTAACGCTGGGTCGTGCGCACCGAGGCGTGACCCAGCAGCAGTTGCACTTGATCTAGTGGGACCTTGGCGCGCACCAGCCGACTCGCGTAGGTGTGCCGGAGATCGTTGGGCCGCACCTTCCCGATTCGGCGTCTGTCGTCACCCTCTCCCACCCACGCGACTCGCGCTGCGGCGACAAATCGATCCCTGAAGTTGTCTTGATCGAACGGGCGGTTGTCCGTGTGAGCCAGTAGGAGGCCGCTGCGCACGGTTCGACCGCTGACATAGGGGACGGGGGCCGGCGTACCGAGTCCATCGCGCTTGATCACCGCGGCAAGTGTTTTGGTCAACGTCGGCCCAATCGGGATGACACGGCGCTCATGATCTTTCGGAGCCTTCATCCGCCTGGCGGCTTTGTCCCATGCCCACTCGATCGTCACCGTCTGACGTTTGAGGTCGATGTGTTCCTTATGGAGTCCTTGTGCTTCGCCCATCCGCATGCCCGTACCAAGTAGCACGTCGACAATGAGTTGATCGATCGGCTCCAGGGGATCGCGAAGGCCGTTGACCTCTTCGTCTTCGAGGTGCCGCTCCGGCGAAGGGCCGGGCTTGGGCAGTTTTATGTCGACGCAGGGGCTTTCAGCGATCAGCTTGGCCATGCGCGCCGCTTTCATGGAGCCGCTGAGGAGGCGGTAACACTTGTCGACGGTTGTCGGTGCGAGAGTCTTGCTCAGTCCGACTACCCACTCCTGGACGTCCGGCTGGGTGATGTCGGTGAGCAACCAGCTGCCCCACTTCGGTACGAGGTGCTTGTTGATGCGTTGGGTATCGATCTTCTGGGTGCCTTCTTCGACGGTGCGCAACAGCGTCCATCGGGGAAGCCACTCGGACCATGTGGTGGCAGGCGTGGGGCGTGAGGGATTCTCGCGCTCCGCATCTTCTTTGGCGGCGGCCTTGCGCCTGCCGATGTCCTTCGAGGTGAGGATTCCCGCACTTCGTTTGTGGCCGTGCTTGTCTCGGTAGACAGCGCGGTATCTACCACTCGGAAGTTTCTCGGCCCACCCCATGTCAGACATGCTCGAGAGCTGTACCACGAGGAGCCGGACGAGTTGGCCTTCGCATTAGTGGCTTATCGGCGGAGGGAACCCGAGCGGCGAGGAGGACGCACGTCCAGCAACAATGGCCTACCCGCGCAGTGCGGTTGCGACCGAAAGATTCGCGTCTCACGTAATGTCTTCAACGCCGGGCCGATCTACTGTGGCAACTGTGGTGGGGCGTTCGACGTTGAGGGTGAAGCTCGTATCGACGGTAACGACAGACTTCCGTGTCGTGATCAATAGGGTCTGAGCAAGGCCGCTCAAGAAAAACCCGATGCGATACGTGCTCGCGGGGCGTATTTTGATATATATGTCAATTCGTGACAGTGATTCATAAGGTTTGGGATATGTGCGCAGACAGGGACTATGAATATAGGGATGGTTGGGTTCGTTTTATCAAAGAAGCACTCATTTCAGCGGGCGAGAATGAAATAGTTTCTGATGACGTCGATCGGTTGAGGGAGCAACTAGCCATTGTCGGCTATGACCTCCTATACTGTCTTGACTCGGGATTGTATTTGCGGCAATCCAACTCGCAACCTTACAGTTATAGGTGGGAAAAGCCTGTTCTGATCAAAACGGATAACATTAGATCGCTCGCGGAACAGCTACCGTTGAAACCGGAGCTTCTCGAAGATTATTTTGGATTTACTCTCAATTCCGGATATGTTGAAATCGAGGTATTGCAAGCTGATTATGCATTCGATATGTTGAAAGACCTTGATTTGGATGTTTCCGGTGGAGAATTGGAGTGTCGACATCTGGATAATCCACTGCCGCGCGTTGACGAGTCCATCGGTAACGACACTAAGGAACGGTTCCCCGGGCTGCGGGCCAGGGATCGCAATGTGATCCATGTAGCTGATTCGGCTAGCGGGACATGCCTTGAATTATCGCCGCTGTCACCCTGTGGCGTCCTATTCTCATCGCCGATTAACCTGGATCATTATACATTTCAGTCAGGCGATCGATACCCCAGGGATCTATCTTACTCGTTGAAGGTCTCCTTTGAATCTGAGCTGAAACGTGAAGTTCTAACTGCTCAGGCCATGCGGCTTGCAGGTTCGTTCTTCTATGAACTTGCGACGCGGAATGACTGGGCGATTGAGTTGCGCAGTAGAATTAATCGAAATGGTTGGGGGAGCAGAATCTTTAGCAACTCCTCTAAGATTCGGTTTCCTCGAACGAAGATTTCCATGGAGGTATCGGAACTTTTCTCTTTTGCTGAGAATGTCAAAGATAATCCGCTACTTGCCTTCACCTCGTATTATCAAGTACTGGAGTATTTCTTTCCTTTCGCCGCGAGGCGCGCGATGATTCGGGATATTCGTCGAGAGTTGGCTGACCCGCGATTCGAGGCGACCGATGAATCGATTCTAAGGGTTGCGAGATGCGCAGAATCCGGATCGAGGGCAACCGAATCTGATCAGATTTCGCTTCTGATGGCCGACTCTGTACGTGTAGATATGCTTGAGGAATTTCTGGGTTCTCGAGAATATGAACATCACTTTGGTAAGAATGGACCGATAAAAGGTGTTGAGTTTCTTAATAAGGCCAACGCACATAAATCGCTGACGGCGCAAGTATCTGCGCGGATATACGGAATACGAAATAGAATAGTTCACGCAAAAGATGATCCAAAGTATTCGACTGTTCCAGTGCTGCTCCCGCGGGGTCGAGAGGCGGCAGCCTTGGGGCCGGACGTGGCGTTAGCGCGTTTCTTGGCGGTGGAGGTCATCACGGATGCCCAAGTTTGTAGCTAAGCCATGTCGAGGTCATACACACTGCGGGCTTGACTGTCGGCCTCTGACTGGAGACCCAGGCGGTGTGGGGCAATGAGTGTATGTGCGTGGGGCAAAATGGAGCGGACACGTGTCTAGCTAAGTCCAGCAGTGCGGCAGCGTGTCCGATGTGCTGTTCGTCGAAAACTGCTGAACTGCGGTAGTTCTCGTTCCAGATTCGCAGGTAGGTGTGGATGGCACCTCATTCGGTACGGAACTGGTTTTACACACCAGCGGTCCGCGGTTCGAAACCGCGTGCACCCACTCCGAACCGGCAGGTACCAACAGGTACCTGCCGGTTTTCTTTGTGTTTCGAGTGTCGTGCCGATGCGGACCAACTATCGTTCGAACGGATATTCGATTCCAGTTCTTGTCGGTGGATCTGATGGGGGTTCGGGTGGGTGTCGTGATTCAGGCTTATCGGTTTGCTCTCGAACCCTCGTCCGTCCAGGATCAGGCGCTGCGGTCGCACTGTGGGGCACAGCGGTTTGCTTACAACTGGGGTCTGCGGCGCATCAAGGCGAACATCGATCAACGCGCCGCCGAGATGTCCTATGGATTCACCGGGGATCAACTCACCCCGGTGGTGGCGTGGTCCGCCTATGCGCTGCGCAAGGAGTGGAATCAGGTCAAAGATGTTGTCGCACCCTGGTGGCCGGAGAACTCCAAGGAGTCGTACGCGTCTGGGCTCGCGAATCTGTCTGCCGCGTTGAAGAATTGGAGCGACTCTCGGGCTGGAGCGCGCGAGGGGCGCGCGATGGACTTCCCTCGATACAAGACGAAGAGCAGTGCGATGTCTTGTCGATTCACAACCGGCGCGATCGGGCTTGCGACGGATTGTCGTCATGTTCGGCTGCCACGGATCGGGGTGGTGCGCTCACATGAGTCAACCCGCAAGCTTGCCCGGCATCTCAGGCTCGACAGTGCTCGCATCCGCTCGGCGACGGTATCGCTTCGGGCTGGGCGGTGGTTCGTATCGTTCTCGGTCGAGGTCGAGCGTGTCGATTCCGTTCCGGCACGGCCGGATCTGGTGGTTGGGGTCGATCTCGGGATTCAGTCGCTTGCCGTGCTGTCGGACGGGACGATTGTGCCCAACCCTCGGCATCTCGATGCCGCGACGCGTCGTATTCGCCGATTGCAGCGACAAGTGGTTCGTCGCCGTGGCAGGGATACGCGGACACAGTCGGCGCCATCGAAAAGATGGCTCGCGTCCCAGAAGCGCCTTGCTCGCGCACATGCGCGAGTTGCGAATGCTCGGCGCGACGCGCTGCACAAGCTGACTACCCGGCTGGCTACTTCTTTCGGCACGATCGCGATCGAGGATCTGAATGTTATTGGGATGCTGGCTAATCGGCGGCTGGCGCGGTCCATCGGCGATGTCGGGTGGGGTGAATTCCGGCGTCAGCTGGAGTACAAGGCGAACTGGAATGGCGCACAGGTTCACGTCGCCGACCGCTGGTACCCGAGTTCCAAGACATGTTCGACCTGCGGGGAAGTGAAAACCAAACTCTCCCTGCGCGATCGAACATACTGTTGTGACCGATGCGGCCTCGTCATCGATCGCGACCTCAACGCCGCTCGCAACCTGGCGGCGATAGCTCGAACGTCCTCGGCGAGTTGCGTCGGGACGAAAAACTTGCCCGCTGGAAACCCACGGAAGACCCGCTCATCGCGGGCAACGGGTACTGCCACGGGAAGACCCAGCTCGCTCGAGCTGGGCCAACGCGGGCGGAGTAATTCGCCTGCTCAGGATGCCTACTCATCCTGAACGGTTCGAAACCCTCTGTGCCCGCTTCATGCGTCAGATCCCTTGGCCAGCACGGTTCGAGTAAGCACCCTGGACTGGGGAATCGATTCGTGGTGGCATTCATGTCGTAGTGGGCGATGTGGGACTGATGGGTGCGGTTGTGGTTGACGGTGGCGGTACCGGTTTCGAGACGGTTCGTGGCGGGTTGCCGTCCGATAGGTCGCGTGTGTCTCGAATGCTCGCGGAGGCGTTCGAGGATGATCCGCATGCGCGGTGGATGCATCCGCATACGGGGTCGCGGTTGAAGGAGTTGCGGATGGCGTTCGAAGATTCCTATATGGAGTCGGGGCGGACGAGTGAGGGGGTCGATCTCGCCGTTGTGGATGGGGATCGGATTGTGGGCGCGGCGCTCTGGATGAATACCACTCGGGTGCGGACGCCGCGGACGCTGGCGGACTGGGTGAGGCGGCGGCGGATTTTCGGGTCGCGGGTGCCGCTGATGATGGAGGGGGCGCGGCAGCTGGCGGGTGGGCATGTCGCGGAACATCATTGGCATCTGATGGCTATCGCGACTGCCGCGGAGGTGCGGGGCCGGGGGTATGGGCGGGTGTTGATGGCGGCGGGGTTGGCGCGGTGTGCGGCGGATGGGCTGCCGGCGCATTTGGAGACGGCGAAAGCCGAGAACGTTCCGTATTACCAGCGGTTCGGGTTCGAAGTGGTTGCGACGCTCGAGCTGCCGAAGGGCGGGCCGCGTAACTGGCTTATGCGGTACGAACCCTGAGCAAAGGTTACTGCTGAAATTGCTTGGGGCGCTGATGGTTTGGAAATTCTGGATGTTCCACAAACCACTCTTGCATTTGGTCAACCGCGCGAACCTCAAAGGTGCTGACATAGCGCCGAAGTGAGTATGCGAAATTAGCCGTGATCCACCCGACGGCAAAAATTTGGCCGAGGAGAATGAGACCTCCGGCAATACTGGAGCCGCCATATGCGGCGGCCCCTGTGATAACACCTGCCGATCCGGCCACGGTGTTCGAAGATGGTTTGATATTGCGTGCCTGAACCTGTTTGAAGCCGACATAGTGGCTCCAGGAGACGCCCGCAGCCACAAGGAGTAACAACACAACCCTGGGCCAGGAGCTTGCCTTGTCGATGATTGTTGCTACAACGGCCCAGATGAAAACAATCGAAAGTAGCAGCAGGAGCCCGAGCGCAATCGAAATCAGTGCTCGCTTCGTCCAGTATCCGAAACCTCGTTCGTACCAAGCCTGTCCGAACAATGGGATCGACGGGATCGGCGGCTGAAGATTGGTACTGCGTTCGGTCATCCGAAGACTCCATGCCCAGAGTTTGGACGTTACTTTGGTTGTAGCATCGCAGAAGACCTCCCCGACGTCGACGACTACTCCGCCTGCCGCTGCCCGCACGGGTGCGCTCACGACACCAGCCCTGGGCCACGACATCAATGGCCGGGATCTCCTTCAGGAAGTAGAGACCCCTCGGTGTGACAGTCACGCTGAACTCACGGGGAGCTGGTCAGAGCAGTGGGCTGGATCCTCGATGTCGTCATTCGTCAACCGCTCGGTTAGGGCTGCTTCCGCTCGGGCGTATTGATTCTTCGTGATTGCAACCCTCTTTTCGGGAGCGGGCACGCTGCATTCTTGGGTAGGGGAGGGTGTGCGGGATCGCTGATGGAGAGGGATCTATGCGGATCGAGCAGTTCGAGTATGTGCACGAGCAGGGAAGCGGATCGGCACATCGAAACGCCTGTTGGGCGGTGGTTTTCTAGGAATTCCAGGCTAGGGATCATGATCGACGAGAGTTGTTGTCGCAGCGCTTGCTGAGCCCCTCTACCTACTTTCGATGGAGTACGTCTATGTCCGTGGACCATGAATTCGATAGTGTCGCAGAACCTTTGACATTCGCCTACTGGGTGCCGAATGTCAGCGGCGGTCTTGTCATCAGTGATATCGAGCAGCGCACCGATTGGAGTTATGAGTACAACCGGAAACTTGCGGTGCTGGCCGAGAACAACGGGTTCGAATACGCGTTGACTCAGGTGCGGTATATGGCGAGTTATGGCGCTGCGTACCAACATGAGTCGACGAGCTTTAGCCTCGCGTTGTTGTTGGCCACCGAACGACTCAAGGTGATCGCGGCCGTTCATCCGGGGCTGTGGCAGCCGGGCGTATTGGCGAAGTTGATCGCTACCGCCGATCACCTTTCCGGCGGCCGGGCCGCGGTGAATGTGGTGAGCGGCTGGTTCAAGGGTGAGTTCACCGCGCTCGGTGAACCGTGGCTCGAACATGACGAACGCTACCGGCGCTCCGAGGAATTCATCGAGGTGCTGCGCAAGAGCTGGACCGAGGATGCGGCTCAATTCGCGGGCGACTTCTACCGACTGCGCGGATACGACCTCAAACCCAAGCCGTTGACCTCGGAGGGTCGCCCGCATCCGGAGATCTTCCAGGGCGGCAATTCGACCGCGGCACGCGCGATGGCGGGCCGGGTGTCGGACTGGTATTTCAGCAATGGCAAGGACTACGACGGCATTACCGAGCAGATCACCGAGGTCCGCGCCTCCGCCGCCGAGCACGGCCGCACGGTGAAGTTCGGGCTCAATGGATTCCTGATCGCCCGCGATACCGAAGCCGAGGCGAAGGAGACGCTGCGCGAGATCGTCGCCAAGGCCAATCCCGAAGCGGTGGAGGGCTTCCGGGGCGCGGTGCAGCAGGCGGGCAATTCCGCCGGCGATAAGCGCGGTATGTGGGCTGATTCTTCCTTCGAGGATCTGGTGCAGTACAACGACGGTTTCCGCTCCAAGCTGATCGGCACTCCCGAGCAGATCGCGCACCGGATCGTCGAGTACAAGAAGCGCGGGGTGAATCTGCTGCTGCTCGGATTCCTGCACTATCACGAGGAAGTCGAGTATTTCGGCAGCCAGGTGCTGCCGATCGTGCGGGAACTCGAAGACGAATTGCTTGCGGGCACTCCCGAGCCGGTGGGGGTGGCGCGATGACCACCGTAGAGGCGAAGTCCACCACCGACGCCGAACTGGACGCGATCTTCGGCCCCATCTTCGCTCGCATAGGTGAGGGCGCGGTGCAACGCGAAACCGATCGCAGACTGCTGTTCGAGGAGGTGAACCTGCTGCGCGCCGCGAAGTTCGGCGCGCTGCGGGTACCGGTCGAATACGGCGGGTACGGCGTCACGGTCCGCCAGCTGTTCCGGCAGCTGATCGCGCTGGCGGCCGCGGAATCCAATCTGCCGCAGGCGCTTCGGGTGCATTTCTCCTTCGTGGAGGACCAGTTACTGGCCGAGCCCGGTCCGGCCCGCGAGCAGTGGTTGCGTTCGGTGGCGCAGGGCAGTCTGGTCGGCAATGCCATTACCGAACCGGGTGTCGGCGCGGTCGACCACTACCGCACGAAGCTGACTCGCGACGGTGCGCACTGGCGGCTCAATGGCACGAAGTTCTACAGCACCGGTTCGCTGTACGCGGATTACATTGTGGCGGCGGCGGATCGGGACGGCGAGCGGGTCGGCGTGCTGGTGGAGGCGAATGCCGAGGGCGTGCGCCAGTCCGATGATTGGGATGGCTTCGGGCAGCGGCTCACCGCCAGCGGGACAACGGAATTCACCGATGTGCTGGTGACCGAGGACAATGTGCTCGGCCCCGGATACGGTGCGCCCGGACCCACCTATGCGACGGCCTATCTGCAATTGGTTCAGCTTGCGGTGCTGGCCGGGATCGCCCGGCGGGCGGAGCGGGACGCTCGGGAGTGGGTGGCCGCTCGCACCCGCGGCTATACGCATTCGGTCGCCGACCTGCCCCGCCGGGATCCGCTGGTGCAGCAGGTGATCGGCCGCCTGTCCGCCGCCGCCTTCGCCGCCGAGGCCAGTGTGCTCGCGGTCGCCGATGCGCTCGACGAGGTGTTGAACGATCGAGCGCAGGACGAAAGTCTGGTGGTGGCAGCCGAACTCGCGTCCGCTCGCGCACAGCTCGCGGTGATCGACCTGGTGCTGCCCGCGACCACCCTGCTCTTCGAAGTCGGTGGCGCGTCAGCGGTTTCGGAGCAGTTGCGCCTGGATCGGCACTGGCGCAATGCCCGCACCATCTCGGTGCACAATCCCGCGATCCAGAAGGCCCGCGCGATCGGTGATCACCTGCTCAACGGCACGGATCTGCCGTTCGCCTGGAGCGCGGGCGAACGAACCCCCGAGGCGGCGTCATGACGCGCCGAATCCGTTGGAGCGTGGGGCGAGTGGACTTCGGAGGCGAGATCATGAACCGCCGAATCCGTCGGAGCGCGAGCGAGTTGACCCCGGAGGCGAGATCATGACGCGCCGGATCCGCTTCAACGCCTTCGATATGAACTGCGTCGCCCATCAATCGCCGGGCCTGTGGCGGCATCCCGACGATCAGTCGCACCGCTACACCGATCTCGCGTACTGGACCGAGTTGGCGAAGCTGTTGGAGCGCGGTCGATTCGACGGGATCTTCATCGCCGATGTGCTCGGCACCTATGACGTGTACGGCGGCAATGACATCGCGGCGCTGCGTCAGGGCGCGCAGATCCCGGTCGCCGATCCGCTGCTGCTGGTCTCGGCGATGGCGACGGTGACCGAACACCTCGGCTTCGGAATCACCACCGGAACCGGATTCGAGCATCCCTATCCGTTCGCACGCCGCCTGTCCACCCTCGATCATCTGACTGGCGGGCGGGTCGGCTGGAATGTCGTGACCGGTTACCTGCCTTCCGCCGCAAGGAATTTCGGCGCGGACGATCAGCTCGATCACGATGAGCGCTACAACCAGGCCGATGAATACCTGGAGGTGCTCTACAAGCTGTGGGAGGGCTCCTGGGAGGACGATGCGGTGGTGCGCGATGCCGTTCGCGGCGTCTACGTGGATCGGGCGAAGGTGCACCATATCGGGCACCGTGGTAAGCACTACACGGTCCCGGGCATCCATCTGTCCGAACCGTCGCCGCAGCGGACACCGGTGATCTATCAGGCGGGCGCGTCACCGCGCGGTGTGCGCTTCGCGGCCGAGAACGCCGAGGCGATCTTCGTGGCCGGACCGTCCAAACGCGTGCTGGCACAGACGGTCTCCCGTATTCGTGACGCGCTGGAAGCCGCCGGTCGGGACCGCAACGCCGCCCGGATCTATGCCTTGGCCACCATCATCACCGCGGAGACCGACGAGGCCGCGCACCGCAAACACCAGGAGTACCTGTCCTACGCCAGTGTGGAGGGCGGCCTGGTATTCATGTCGGGCTGGATGGGCATCGACCTGTCCACCTATGACCTGGACGCTCCCATAGGCCAGGTGGAGAGCAACGCCATCCAATCCGCCGTGGCAGCGTTCCAGGAATTCGACGATGACGGCCGGGAGTGGACGGTCCGCGATATCGGCCGCTGGGCCGGAATCGGCGGTATGGGACCGGTTTTCGTGGGCTCCGGCGAGACGATCGCCGATCAACTCCAGGAGTGGGTCGACGATACCGATCTGGACGGCTTCAACCTGGCCTATGCCATCACCCCGGGCAGTTTCGAAGACATTGTGCGCCATGTTGTTCCGGTGCTGACCGCACGCGGAGCGTACGCCGATGAGTACGTCCCGGGCACCCTGCGCAACGCCCTGTTCGAGGCCGGGGATCGGCTGCCGCCCGAACATCGAGGAGCGAGTTATCGCCTCGGCGGTACGGCGTCGACCGCCTTGTCCGATGGCGAGTCCCGTCCGGGATCCGCTGTCCCCGTGCCCGATTCATCGCTCGATCCCGATTCGACCCCCGCCGCAGTATTGACCGGAAGCGAGATCCGCTCATGACCTCTCAGCGCAAATCCACCCGCTCGGCTGCCGTGATCGGAGCCGGTCAGACCGGTGTCACCGCGGCACTGGGCCTGCTCGACGCCGGTTTCGATGTGACGCTCTACAGCGATAGGGACCAGCGCGCGCTGCGCGATGACGTCCCCGCCACCGGCACCGCACTGGAATTCGGCGAGACGCAGCAGGCCGAATCCGCGCTCGGACTGGACACCTACACCGCCCGCGCGCCCCGCCACACCGGTCTGACCGTGCGGATCGCCGGACCCGAGCGCGAGGAACTCATCGCGTTCGACGGGCATTTCGACGGCTATGTCGGTGTGGCCGTCGATACCCGGCTCAAGGCCGATGAACGGCTGACCGCCTTCGCCGAGCGCGGCGGCCGGTTCATCGTTCAGCAGGTGACGCCGGAGAAGCTCGGCAGCATTGCCGCCGGAGTGGACCTCACCCTGGTCGCGACCGGTCGCGGCGGGCTCTCGGAGCTGTTTCCGGTGGACGAGTCCCGCACGCCCTACAGCGCTCCGCAGCGCTCACTGCTCACCGTCACGGTCACCGGGCTCGACCACGATGACAGCGTATTCGCGCACCGCAGCCGCGCGGGCGGCGCGCGCAGCGGCTTCTCAATCTTCGCCGAGCAGGGTGAGGGCTGGTGGGGCCCGTACCTGCACAAGGACGCCGGACCCAGCTGGGCTTTCCTGGGCTGGGCGCGGCCCGGCAGCGACTGGGAGAAGCGTTTCGCCGCAGCCGATTCCGCGGACTCCGCGCTGCGGATCGTGCGAGAGCTGTACCGCGACTACATCGATTGGGATCTGCCCGAGGTGCAGGCCACGCAGGTCATCGCCGAGGATCCGCATTCGTGGCTGAAAGGCGCTGTGCGCCCGGTGGTTCGGGCCGGGGTGGGGCATACCGGGAGTGGTCATCCGGTGGCCTCGCTCGGCGATACCTCCGCCGCCTACGATCCGATCGCGGGACAGGGCGCGCAGAGCGGTTTGATTCAGGCGCAGCGGCTGGTCGCCGCGGCGGCCGTACACGACGGACCGTTCGACGAGGAGTGGATCGGGCGGCAGTACCGCTCATTCCTCGCGGCGCGCGGTGATGCGGCTAATCGGGTGACCCGGCTGTTCCTGGGCGATCCCGAACTCGCGGACATCGGGAACACCCTGTTCGCGGCGGCCGCGGTGGAGCCGCGCTTCGCCTCGGCGCTGGTGGGCCTGCTGCATCGCCCGCAGCCTTTCCTGGGCATCGATTCCCTCGACGCCGCGGGCAGGTTCATCACCGAGGTGACCGGGGAGAACGCGGACGCACTGCTGGCCCGCTTCGAACCGGCCGGACGTTTCGATCGTTCAACTTTCACAAGCAGTCTCGCCACCGCATAGCGGCTGGAAACCCTCGGATCGCAACCCACCACGTCGGAAGGACAAGCAATGACCGAAACTGCCCGGTGGGTGCGATGACCGAGATTGCCGATCGTCCGGTGACCGTGCCCGTGATCGCCGACGCCGCCGAGGCATTGGCGGTCGCGGCGCGACTGTCCGCCCGATTCGCCGCCGGTGCGAGCGAGCGGGACGCCCGACGGCAACTGCCGTCGGCGGAATTGGATGAGCTGTCGGGCAGCGGTCTGCTCGGCATCACGGTGCCGCGTGAATACGGCGGCGCGGATCTGCCGACTTCGGTTGTGACGGAGGTATTCCGGCTGCTCGCGGCCGGTGATCCCAATATCGCGCAGATTCCGCACAGCCACTTCGTGTACGTGAACGCGCTGCGGCAGAACGGGACCGAATCGCTGCGGCGGCTGCTCTTCGCGGAAGTGCTGGCGGGTAGGCGATTCGGCAACGCGCAGTCCGAAGTCGGCACCAAACATGTGCAGGACTACCGCACTCGGCTGCGGCCGCATCCCAAGGGCGGGTACGTGCTCGACGGTGTGAAGTCCTATTCCACCGGAGCCCTTTTCGCGCATTGGATTCCGGTGCTGGCCAAGAATGACGAGGACCGGATCGAGGTGGCCTTCGTCCCCGCCGATGCCGCGGGTCTGACGGTCGTCGACGACTGGGACGGTATGGGCCAGCGCACCACCGCGAGCGGCACCGTGAAACTGGATGGCGTCCGGGTCCCGGCGGATCACGTTGTCCCGCACCATCTCACCTTCACCGGACCGCAACTGTACGGTGCTCGCGCCCAGGTACTCCATACGGCGATCGACGCCGGTATCGCCCGCGCGGCCCTCACCGAGGCCGTCGATTTCGTGCGCACCCGCAGCCGCCCGTGGTTCGAAGCCGGTGTGGAGCACGCCCACGAGGATCCGCTGACGGTGCAGCGCTTCGGCGAACTGGAGGTCTCGGTGCGCGCCGCCGAGGCCCTGCTCGCGGTCGCGGGCCGCACCATCGACGAGGCGGCCGCCGCCCTGGATGATGACAGCGCAGCCGCCGCGTCCATCGCCGTGGCCACCGCGAAGTCCGCCGCCGACCGCGCCGCACTGGACGTCACCAACGCCCTGTTCGAGGTGGCGGGTACCCGCTCGGCCCTGGATTCGCTGAACCTGCACCGACATTGGCGCAATGCCCGCACCCACACCCTGCACGATCCGGTGCGGTGGAAGATTCAGCACATCGGGCGCTACATCCTCAATGGCACGCCACCGCCCCGGCACGGTGTTCTCTGACTTGCGATGTCACGCACCGGGTGGCGCGCCGAGCGCATCGCGCTGAGTGATCAGAAAGGCGCGTTCGGCGTCATTGCGAGTGCGGTCGATGGCCGCATCGTAGGCGTGTGCGGCTTCAGCGTGGTTGTCGAGTCTGCGGAATAGGTCGGCGCGAATGGCGTGGAAGAGGTAGTGCTGCTGGAGATTCAGTTCATCGAGGACATCGAGCGCTGATCGCGGTCCGTGTACTTCCGCCAGGGCGACGGCTCGGTTGAGGGCGACTATCGGGCCGGGGGCAAGAGCGGAGAGATGGTCGTAGAGACGCAGGATCTGGGCCCAATCGGTGTGGGCGGGGTCGAGGGCGTCGGCATGTACGGCGTTGATCGCGGCCTGTAGCTGGTAGGGCCCGGGAGCGTTGTGGCGCAGGCATTTTCGGACCAGCGCCTGGCCCTCCTCGATCTGTGCCCGATTCCATTGGGAGCGGTCCTGTTTCGGCAGCGGGACCAGCGAACCGTCGGGGGTGGTGCGTGCTGCGCGGCGAGAATCGGTGAGGAGCATGAGGGCGAGCAGGCCCCAGACTTCCGGTTCGCCCGGCAGGATCTCCACAAGTACGCGGGTAAGGCGGATGGCTTCGGCGCACAGATCGGCGCGGGTCAGCTTCTCGCCGGAGGTTGCCGTGTGGCCTTCGGTGAAGATCAGGTACAGCACCGCCAGCACCGAATCGAGGCGTGCGGGCAATTCGGCGGGCGCGGGCACCCGGTAGGGGATTCGGGCGTCGCGAATCTTGCCTTTGGCGCGGGTAATGCGCTGCGCCATGGTCGATTCCGGTACCAGGAAGGCGCGCGCCAGTTCGGCTGTGGACAGGCCGCCCAGGAGCCGGAGCGTGAGCGCCACCTGCGTGGCCGGGGCCAATGCGGGGTGGCAGCAGGTGAAGATCAGGCGCAGGCGATCGTCGGGCACCACCTCGGTCTCGACCGGTTCATCGCGTTCGTGCAGGAGTGCGGCCTGGGCGTATTTATCGTGTCCGGCGGTTTCCCGCCGCAGCCGGTCGACAGCGCGATTGCGTGCGGTGGTGATGATCCAGCCGGGCGGGCTCGGCGGCAATCCCGCTGTGGGCCACCGTGATACGGCCGTGGCGAACGCGTCCTGCACCGCGTCTTCGGCGATATCGACATCGCCGAAGACGCGGATGAGACTGGCGACGGCGCGACCGTAGTGTTCGGTGAACACCGTCTCGATCATCGCGATATCGACTGCGGCGGAACTCATTTCAGCCGTCCTGGAGCGGGCGCACCTCGATCGGCAGCGTCACCACGCGGGCCAGTCGGCGTCCCCATGCCAGCGCCTCATCGAGATCGGCCGCCCGAATAATGGTGAACCCGCCGATATGCTCCTTGCCTTCGGCATACGGGCCGTCGGTGATCAGCACCTCGGAACCGTTGGCCCGCAATACGGTTGCGGTGCTGGCCGCATGCAGACCGGCCGCGAACACCCAGGCTCCGGCGTCGCGCATCTCGTCGTTGAGCGCCTCGAGATCACGCATGATCTCGTCGAGATTGTCCGGTGGATCGGTGTCATCGGGCTGATAGATGCCGAGCAGATACTGTTTCACCGCGACTCCTCCGCCGTGGGCCGGTACGTGGCGATGATGACACCGGTTGTCGTGGTGACACTCTCGACCAGCCGCAGCTCGCCCAGATCGACACCGTCGAACAACCGCTGCCCCGTCCCCAGTACCAGCGGATGGATCTGAAGCAGATACTCGTCGATCATCCCCGCACCCATGAGCGAACGCAGTAGCGCCCCGCTGCCCAGCACCACCAGATCCAATTCCGGCCGCGCGGTCCGCAACTGCCGCACCGCGGAGACGGCGTCACCCGAGAGCAATGTCGAATGCTGCCATGGGAGCGGTTCGCTCAGCGTGCGGGAGACCACGAATTTCTCGGCCTTGTTCAGCACATCGGTGAACGGATTGTCCCGCTGCTCCGGCCAATACCCGTAGAAATCCGCATAGGTCCGCCGCCCGAACAGCAGCGCCCGCTCCCTGGCGGACATGTGCTCCCCGATGACCCGCCCCTGCACCGCATCGGCGAAACCCCCGGCCCATCCGCCTGCCTCGAACCCGCCTCGCGTGTCCTCATCCGCCCGGCCCGGGCTCTGCATGACCCCATCCAGGGTCACGCTGACCACCGCGACAATGCCGCTCATATCCGCTCCTTCCGAAGGCCCGGCACAGCACCGGGCTCACCCCTATACGAACGGGCACGGCTGATTTCGACAGGGACGGACGGGTGACTTCAGATTTTGCCCGCGAAGCTTTCCGCCACCGCGCGGTCCTGTTTGAATCCGCCGATGATGTTCGCGGCCTTGACCTGGTCCAGGTCGAGTTCGGCGATGAGAACCTCGTCGGTCTTTCCGGCGCGGGCGATCACCTTGCCGAAGGGGTTGATGACCATGCTGTTGCCGTAGAGCTCCAGGGCTTCCTGTTGGCCGCGATTGTTGGCGGCCAGGACGAAGACGCAGTTCTCCAGGGCGCGGGTGGCGGGGAGCAGGTCCCAGGCGTGGGCGTATTCGGTGGGCCAGGCGGCCGATAGGAGTAGGACGTCCGCGCCCATGTCGACCAGCGCGCGTTGCTGTTCGCCGTAGGTGATGTCGGCGCAGGTGTTGAAGCCGAAGGTGACGTCGCGGCCGCTGTGCGGGAGAGTTACCGTTTGGACGACGAGTTTGCTTCCGTTGGTTTGGGGTTCGGCTTTGTGGACTTCGCTGGCGCCACCGAGGTAGCGCGCCTTGTCCTCGGGAGAGACGGAGGCGTAGGACTTGCCGTGCAGGTGGATTTTGTCGTAGCGGGTGCGGATTTCACCGTTGGGGGCGAAGAAGATCGCGGTGTTGAAGGGGAGGCCGCCGTCGTCGTTCTTCACCTGGAAGGTGCCCGCGTGGACGTACGCGCCGACGCGGCGGACGGATTCGCCGATGCGGGTGAAGGCCCAGCCGTCGAGGGTGTGCTGTTCGGCGAATTGAATGTCGTCCATGAAAGCGCCGTCGAGCCATTCCTCCGGCAGCATGATCAGGTCTATGTTCTGGTCGGCCAGGGATTCGATGCGGGCGCAGGCGCGCTCGAGGCGCTCCTTGATGGGGTAGTCGAGTTCGGGCAGGTGCTGGATGATCGCGATCTTCATGAGAATGCCTTTCCGTTGAGGTTCCTTCTTCTCATAGCGATTCACCAGCAACTTTACCAAGACATCGGACAAATGTCCGATGTTTGCGGGTCGCGCTGATCACACCGATCCGACCTGGGGAAAGGCAGTATCAGTCCTGCTCAGGGGTGCTATTTATGAGCGCTTTGATCGCCCGGCGGAAGAAGTCGAGATCCTCGATACCGCGCGACCACACCGCATTCTGCAATGCCGCACCGTCGATGAACGCCATGATCACGCGCGCTCGGAAATGCGCATCGGGCACCCCGAGACTCTCGAGCAATGACTCGGTTACCTCTTCATAGGTGGTGATCAACCGCTGCGCGATCGGGCGCAGCGCCGGATCGTGGCGGCACTGCAAATACAGCGTCAGCTGTGAAAGCTTCTCCGCGCCGGTCGCGCCGGTCTGCGCGGCATCGCCGATCAAGAGATCCAGGTAGCGGTCGATCACCTGCGGTGCGGATTCCCGCGATGTCGGCTCCAATGCCAGCTGCCGGATATTGCCGATCAGCCGGGTCGCCGCCACATCCATTGCGGCCGCGATCAATTCGTCGATCGAGGTGAAGAAATAACTGGTCGAGGAGAGCGGTACGCCCGCGCGCGCGGCGATGGCCCGATGAGTCGCCGCCTTGACCCCGCCCTCGGCGATCACGTCGATGGCGGCGTCCAGCAGCAGTGCGCGTCGTGCCGCGCCCGCGGCGCGATGGCTCTGCGGTCGCGGCGACATGCGGCGATGATAGCCAGCGCGGTGCCGGTCCGGCGGTATCGGCGCGCTGCACGGGCGATCCGATGTGGTCGCCCGGTATGCGCGCGCCCCCTCGAGGTGGCCGCCGGACGGTCAGTCGACGGTGAGGACGATCTTGCCGGAGGTGCGGCCGCTGGTGCCGAGTGCGTGTGCTTCGGCGGCCCATTCGAGCGGCAGGACGGTATCGATATGCGGTCGCAGCGAACCGTTTTCGACGAGGGCGGCGATTTCATGCAGGCCCGCCCGATCGGCCTCGACGATCATGAACGCGGCGCGCGAGCCGAGCGGGCGCGCCTGCTCGGCCAGGTATGCCTCGGCGGGGGAGGCCAGCGCGACCAGGATGCCGCCCGGCCGCAGGGTTGTCAGCGAACGGGGGCCGTATTCGCCGCCGATGGTATCCAGGACCACGTCGATATCGCGGGCGATGGTGGTGAAATCGACTGCGGTGTAGTCGATTACCTCATCCGCCCCGAGTCCGAGCACGAGATCGTGTTTGGCCGATCTGGCCGTGCCGATCACGTATGCGCCACGCGCCTTGGCGATTTGGACCGCCAGGTGGCCGACGCCGCCCGCCGCGGCATGGATCAGAACGCGCTGCCCGGGTCGCAGGTCGGCGGTGTCCACCAGCGCCTGCCATGCGGTGAGCGCGGCCAATGGCAGTGCCGCGGCCTCGGTATGCGTCAGTCGCGACGGTTTGCGGATCACATGTCGCGCAGGGGAAGTCACGTATTGCGCGTACGTGCCCGCCGGATGCGGATGCCGGGGCAGGCCGAATACCTCGTCACCGGGTTGGAAGATGGTGACGCCCGGGCCGACGGATTCGATGACCCCGGATACGTCCCAGCCCAGGCGAATCGGCGTCTCGCCGCCAGCGAGTCCGCCACTGGCTCGATGCCACGAATCGGTCGGATTGACGCCGATCGCGTGCACTCGAATGAGTACTTCGGCGGGCCCGGGTTCGGGCCGGGATACCTCGGCGAGCTTCAATACCTCGGGTCCGCCGAACGAATCCTGGGTGATGGCAAGCATTTTCGACTCTCTCCTTCGAGATCAGGCGGGCTGATCGTGCAGTTGCGATGCGTTATCGGGGCGTGCTGTCGCACCGGAGACCTGTTTGCCGAGGTTGATGAAGAACAGGATCAAACCGATGGTGAGGGTGATGTGCCCGAGGCCCGCCAGGCCGGAGATCGCGGCGCTCGTCTTCGCGCCGAAGACGGTTTGTATGCCGTGGACGGTCATCATCGTGACCGTCAGGACGAGACCGGCGTTGTAGATCCGGAAGAACCAGTCGAACAGTTTTCCGTCGCTCGGGCCGAACGCCTTCTCCAGCGCCAGCACGATGAGGTGGAACAGCATGCCCAGGGCCAGCAGATGGGTGTGCACCACGGCGAGCTGGGTGTCGCCGGTGAAGTCCTGCCATTTGGTGATTTCGCGGTAGACCAGGCCGCTGATGACGCCGACGATCATGTATGTGTGTGCCGCGTAATAGATCTTCTGCACGGGGGCTCGTTCCTCATCTCACTTGAAAACCGCGTTTCCAAGGATTCGGGACGGGTGATGTGCGAACAATGATCGGTTGCGCAACAGCGGTTTAGGTGTGCTGAACGATTCAGTAGTCGAGGGCGTGCTCGGGCTGGCAGACATCCATGGGCGACGGCAGGTATCGGACGATGGCGTCCAGCAGCGGGGCATTGCCCGGGGCGTCGCACAGGATGGGCACCACATCGCCGATGCGGGTGCGGCGGCGGATGCGCCGATGCAGTTGTTCGGCGGGGATCTCGGTGGAATCGGCCCACATCGGGAATAGGTCGATGATGTCCTGGAACTCCGCGCCGACGCCGAGCGGGACGTGCAACGCCAGCGGTGTCGCACCGTGGATGTCGGCGATGGTGTGCATCCAGCGGTCGAAATCCGCGCCGGGCTGGTCGAGTCCGTTGATCAGGCAGAGTCTGGCGACCTGATGGTCATCGGCGATGCGCAGCACGGTTTCCAGGCGCGGATCGCGGCGGGTCGCGGCGTTGACGACCGCGATCAGGCCGTCGGCCACTCGGATCGAGCGTTCCAGCTCGGCGTTGGGGGTGCGGCTGGACAGTTCCGTGATGCGGATCGTGTACTCGGCCTGGTCCGCGGGCCAGCGGATGGTGCCTCGATCGCCGGAATCGCGGTGCAGGCGGTGTGCCACGCATGCCGTCTCATTCGGGTCGCCGATGATCGTGACATTGCGGATCGACTGCGGGTCAATAGCTTTGGTGCCCATCGCGGTGTGATACTCCTCAATCCGCGTCCACCGTACCTCCGGGCGAGCGCGGCCGGAGCGGATTTCGTCCCCAAAGTAGAACGTGTTCCTATACGGTCGGGTTGTGCAGAAAGAACAACGCCCCGCCGTGGCCGACTGGTTCACCACGGATGACGGTGTGACGCGGCTCGTGGGAACACGCTGCAATGACTGCGGCACACCGTACTTCCCGAAGAACACGCTGGCCTGCCGCAATCCGCAGTGCACCGGACCGCATGACGGTTCCGAGCTCGCCGAATACCTGTTCTCCACCCGCGGCCGCATCTGGTCGTACGCGGACGCCCGGTACAAGCCGCCGCCGCCCTATGTCTCCGCCGATCCGTTCGAACCGTATGTGGTCGCGGCGGTGGAGCTCGAGGTCGAGAAGCTGGTGATTCTCGGGCAGGTGGTGCGCGGGCTCAGCGTGGACGATCTCGCCGTCGGCATGCCGGTCGAATTGACCGTTGGCGTGCTGTACGAGGACGAGGAAGCGGAGCACACGGTGTGGATGTGGAGGCCGGTCAATGACTGACAACGATCGCGATATCGCCGTCCTCGGTGCGGGTATGCACCAGTGGGGCAAATGGGGTCGCAACTTCGTCGAATACGGGTTGGTCGCGGCGCGTGCGGCTTTGGCGGACGCGGGGGTGAACCACCTCGATGTCGGTTACATCGCGGGTGCGGACACCATTCGCAACGGGTATCCCGGATTCGTCGCGGGCGCGACATTCGCACAGGCACTGGGCTGGTCGGGTGCGCGCATCTCCAGCAGTTACGCCGCCTGTGCCTCGGGTGCGCAGGCGATCGCCAACGCGCGTGCGCAGATTCTGGCCGGGTTGACCGATGTGGCGCTGGTGATCGGCGCGGACACCACGCCGAAGGGGTTCTTCCAGCCGGTCGGCGGTGAGCGCCGCGATGATCCGGATTGGCTGCGCTTCCATCTGCTGGGTGCGACCAATCCGATCTACTTCGCGCTGTACGCCCGCCGCCGCATGGCATTGCACGGTGCGACGCTCGACGATTTCGCCGCGGTCAAGGTGAAGAACGCCAAGCACGGCTTGAACAACCCCTACGCCCGCTACCGCAAGGAAGTCACCGCGGAGGAGATCGCCGCCTCGGCCATCGTCTCGGATCCGTTGCGGCTCTTGGACATCTGCGCCACCAGTGACGGCGGCGCGGCCCTCGTGCTGACGTCCATGGACTACGCCCGCCGGCACGGCATCGCCGACCCGGTCCGCATCAGCGCACTGTCCACGGTCACCCCCACCTTCCCGAAGACCGTGCTGGACCTTCCGGATTTCGCCACCGATTCCGCTGTGGCGGTGGAGCCCTCGGGCAATACCTTCCGCTCCGCCATCGCCGCCGCGGCCTACGAGGAGGCGGGCATCGGCCCCGAGGACCTGTCCTTCGCCGAGGTCTACGACCTCTCCACCGCCCTCGAACTGGACTGGTACGAGGACATCGGCCTCTGCAAGCCCGGCGAAGCCGAAGAACTATTGCGCAGCGGCGCAACAACTCTCGGCGGCCGCATCCCCGTCAACCCCAGCGGCGGCCTGGCCTGCTTCGGCGAAGCCATCCCCGCCCAAGCCATCGCCCAAATCTGCGAACTAACCTGGCAACTCCGCGGCCAAGCCGACGGCCGCCAGGTAGACAACCCCCGCGCCGGCATAGCGGTAAACCAGGGCCTCTTCGGCCACGGCTCCGCCATCATCGCCACCCGCTGACCCCGGGGTCCCCCGCCCGAAAACCCAGGCCACACTTGGGTTTTCGGGCACTGCTCATTTACGCCGAGACCACGGCCACCGCCGCGCGGCCGGTGCGGCCTCCTGCCCCATGAACTGCCCGACGATATCCAGAAAAACCCACACATCGCCGCTCTCATAGGTGTGCACATCCTCGGTGCCACCGAGAAACGGGTACGGAACAGGGAAATACACCTGCCCCGGCCCGAGCTCCCCGAGCCGCTCCCGGATCGCCGCCGCATGCTCGGCCAGCATGATCACCTTCGTGAAGTACTCATCACGAACAATGGTGTCAACGAATTCCCCGGTACTCCCGAACACTCCATAGTTCTTCGCGGCATCCCGATACGGATAAAGCACCCCGTGCTCCCCGCTACTCCGCTTCGCCAGAAACACATGCCCCAAATCCGAATACCCCACCACAGTGTCGAACTGCGGAAACCGCAACGCCCACCGCGGCATGACCTCCGCCATCGCAACAGCCTCGATCACCCGAAAACACTCATCACTCACCCCGCCATCCAAGCATGCGCCGCCACAACGGATTCGGTGATGCGATCGTCTGACGACGACCGGCGAGCTCGTCAGCGATGAACAGCCATTCGTGTCGCCGGGGATGGGGTGGTTCGTGACTGTCTACATGGTTTGACCAGGTGGTACTCGACAATGGGCTGACGGCGTGGGACGATAATCGAAAGATTCGAACATGGTTTTGAAACGTTCGAACGGGTCGGTTGGCGCTTGGAGGTGCGGCATGGGTTCGCAGGCTTTGGAGGAGAGGACGTTCATTCCAGGGGCCGATGCCCAGCAGTTGGCGCCTATTTTGAGCTTCCTCGAGGCGCATGAGCGGCGGTGGGGTACCGATGCGAAGCCCAGCTATGCGCTGGTCGGTGCGATCGAACACGACCGGATCGAGTTGCCGCGTGAGGTGCATCAGGCGCTCAAACAAGTAGTCGCGGCGCTGCTGGCGGGTAAGGCGGTCACGGTCGCACCGCGGAATATGACGCTGACCTCACAGCAGGCCGCCGATCTCCTCGGCGTCAGTCGCCCGACCGTCAAGCGGCTCATCGAGAAGAACGAGTTGCCGGCCGAACGGATCGGGACACGTCATCGCCTGAAGCTCGATGATGTGCTCGACTACCGGGAAGCGCGTCGTCAGCGCCAGTACGACGCGTTGGCGACTACCTCGGTTGACATCACCGGAGACGAGGATCCCGAGCAGATCCGGCAGCGGCTCAATGAGGCCCGCCGCCTAGTCGCAGAACGGCGAAAGGCCAAGGGCTGAGGTGGCCATAGGTGTTTGCCGTGGTGCTGGATACCTGTGTGCTCTGGCCGAGTCTGCAACGCGACTTCCTGCTGTCCCTTGCTGTGGAAGGACTGTATCGGCCACTGTGGTCGGAACCGATCCTTGCGGAGTTGGAACACTGCGAGGCTGCCAAACTTGTTGATCGAGGGGAAGATCCGAGGACTGCCGAGGTGCGTACGCGTCGTTTGATCGCGACCGTCAAGTCCGCATTCGATGATGCCCTCGTGGAGAACTGGGAACCGTACGAGGGTACCTTCGGCCTTCCTGACCCCTATGACGAACATGTACTGGCCGCTGCGGTCGTGGGTAACGCCGGTGCGATCGTGACCGACAACATACGGCATTTTCCCAGATCTGCAGTGCCGGAACAGATTCAGATTCTGCGACCGGCCGAGTTCGCCGCGGATACGGTCTCGGTTTCGCCTGATGCGGCTCTGCGTGCGATCAAGGCGATGTCAGGTCGGTATCGCAACCCGCCCCGGACGATCGAGGAGATGTTGGAGTTGTTGATCTCTCGTTACGACATGGCCGAGGCCGTGGGACTTATCCGCTCCGTCCGCTGATGGCTGCTCGACCATGGCGGGAGCGCTATGCCCAAATGGTCAGTGGCTGATGAAAACGGACGGGCGACTGACTGATTCGGACTCGGGCATCGGCTCGGGGGAGGTTTCGGCGTTCACTTTCAGCAGGTCGCGGAGGCGGCCATTGCTGGAAGGGAATGATGATGACCGAGTATGTGGACTTGGGGTACGGGACGCTGGCTTGTGATGTGGTGGGGGAGGGGCCGTTGGTGGTGTTGTCGCATGGGATGGGGACTGTGCGGCAGGACTTTCGGCATTTGGTTGGGGTGGTGGCCGGGGCGGGGTATCGGGTGGTGAATGTGGATATGCGGGGGCATGGGGAGTCGAGTGTCGACTGGCCTTCTGTGACGGGGGAGGCGGCGATCAGCCGGGCCGATGTGGCGGGGGATTTGCTGGGGGTGATTCGGCATTTCGGGGGGCCTGCGGTGATTGTGGGGCATTCGCTTTCGGGTGGGTCGGCGACCATTGCGGCGGCGCGGGAACCGGGGCTGGTGTCGGGGATTGTCGAGATCGGGCCGTTTACGTTGACTCAGGACTTTCATGTCGGGGCGATGGTCACCAGCCGTCGGTATCGGCGGGGGATGGTGCGGCTCGGGCTCACCTCGATGCTGAAGTCGCTTACTTGGTGGCGGCGGTATCTGGATCTCGCGTATCCGACGAAACCGGCTGATTACGAGGGGTATCTCGCGGATTTGGAGGGTGTGCTGCGGCGGCCCGAGCGATGGGAGGAGTTCGCCAAGACGGGGCGGACGACCCCGGCGGACGCGCATGCGCGGTTGGCCGATGTCCGGTGCCCGGCACTGGTGATCGTGGGGGCGGCGGATCCGGATTTCGCGGATCCCGAGGCCGAGGCGAACGCCATTGTGGCGGCTATGCCGGAGGGCGTCGGGCGGGTGGTGATGGTCGAGAACGGCGGGCATTACCCGCATGCCCAGTTCCCCGATCGTGTTGCCGCGGTGTTGCTTCCATTCCTGGAGCGATACGCGACGCCTGCCCGGGATGCCGGGTTCGACCGCGTCGGGTGAGGTGGAATTCGACGGCCGTCACGGTCACCCGCTGACCGTGGCGGACGGGCGTCCGGACTGCGATGATGGCGGGATGGGCGAGCCGCGGACTGTTGTCTTCGTTGTCTACGAGGGCATGCAGTTGGTCGAATTGGCCGGGCCGATGGATGTTTTCGTCTTCGTCAACGCGCTGGTCGAACGCGAGGAATACCGGCTGATCACGGCTTCGCCGGGCGGCCGGGCGATCAAGGCGGCCGGGGGATTGACCCTCGCGGTCGAGCATTCGCTGCACGAGCTGGCCGCCTCGGCGGCGGAGATCGACACGCTGGTGGTGGTCGGCGGCTGGATTTCCGGGCCGGTGTCCGCCGAGGTGGTGTGCGAATTGCCCGCGCTGGCACGGAAATCCCGGCGGGTGACCTCGGTGTGTTCGGGTGCGCTGCTGCTCGCGGCGGCGGGGTTGCTGGACGGGTATCGGGCCACCACGCACTGGGGTACGACCGAGCGGCTGGCGCGGACCTATCCGCGCGTGACCGTGGAGCCGGATCGGATCTTCGTGCACGATCGCAATCGATGGACCTCGGCGGGTGTTTCCGCCGGAATCGATCTCGCGCTCGCACTGGTCGAGGAGGATCACGGGCGGGAACTGGCGCAGGAGATCGCGCGGGCATTCGTCGTCTTCACGCGGCGATCCGGCGGCCAGGCGCAATTCAGTGCGCAATTGCGCGCCCAGCCCGCGCGCACCCCGGCGATTCGCGCGGTGCAGCAGTGGCTGCCCGACCATCTCGACGCGGATCTGTCGGTGGCGATGCTGGCCGAGCGCGCCGGTATGAGCGAACGGCATTTCGCGCGCGCCTTCCGGCTCGAAACCGGAAGCACCCCGGCGGCATTCGTGGAGGACCTGCGCATCGAGGCGGGCCGCCGCCTGCTGGAATCCACCGAACTCACCATTACCGCCATCGCGCGGGCCGTGGGCTATCGGCACGGCGAGACCCTGCATCGCGTCTTCACTCGCCGCCTGTCCACCACACCGGAACGCTATCGCCGCCACTTCGCCGCCGGGACCGCCGAAGACCACCCGTGAGCGGATGTGGAATGCCCCTCGCGGGATCTAGTCTGTCCGAGACAGATTGAAGGAGCGGTATGAGTACACCCGATCTCGGAGCATCGATGTTCCCGGCCTGGTTCGACCGGCTGCAGGTCAAATACATGAACCCGGTCATGCGCCGCGCTGCGCCCTACCTCCCCACATTCGCGGTGATCCACCACGCCGGACGCAAATCCGGGAAGCCGTACACGACCCCCGTCAATGCCTTCCGCTCGAAGGGTAGGTTCACCGTGGTGCTCGGTCACGGTGTCACCGATTGGGTCCGGAATGTGCTGGCGGCGGGCGAGGCCGATGTGCAATCCCAATTCCGCACCATCCGAATCACCAACCCGCGCATTGTCGAACCCGGGCAGGCCGGTCCCGACCTCCCGCTTCCGGCGCGCGTCGCGGGCGGCCGTTTCGGCGTACTGGTCGCCGATATCGCCTGAGCCCCGAACCTGTTCAGCCCCGGGCGGATTCGAGCAGTTCACGCCACCGCCGCACGATCAGTTCGGTGTAATCGTCAGCGGCGATGCCGTACGCGCCGAGCGCATACCCGTCATTGGCTTCGACCAGAGCCGTCTCCCGGTTCGCGAGCACGCCGAAGTCGATGCCGTACGCGCTCGGCGCAACCGGGTGATAGGCCGCGATCGCCGCCTCGACCACGCTCATATCCAACAGAACCGATTCATCACCGCTGTACCGATCGACCGCGAGCACACGCCGATCGGCAACGTAGACACGGTATTCCGCGATCCAGGAGACGACCTCGGAGCACCACACCCGCTGGCGTCGGCTGACCGGACCGAAGTCCGAGATATCCCGCTCCGAGTAGCACACCGCACCGGTGAAGCTTTTGCGCCGCTCGGCAGGTTTGACGAATGTCGGTGGTAGGGAACCGATTTCCAGCGACCGCTCGACCTCACCCAGGGTCGAAGTCCACACCTCACGCCGCAGGAATTCGCGCAGGCGTTCCGGATAGTCGTCGGGCGCGGGAACCGGAATCCCCAACTGCCGCAACGCCCCGTGCATCGCGTCCATATCACCGGCGATCAGCACATCCGGCCCCAACGGCAGTTTCCGGCGATGGATCTGCTTGATCGTGTAGTACCGCACCGGAATCCCGCGCCGCCGCAACCCTTCCGAGAGCAGCGCCTCCTCATGGCGCATCGGACCCGTGCCGGAGTACTGGAGAAACGCGGTGCTGAACATGATCCTCAGATCATGCACCGCGACAGCCGGATTCGGAGCCACCGGGCCGCTCACGGCAGGTGAGCGGCCCGGGCAGATCTCAGTAGGTGTAGAAGCCGCGGCCGGTCTTGCGGCCCAGGTAGCCCGCTTCGACCATGCGGCGCAACAGCACCGGGGGCGCGTACTGCGGTTCCCCGAATTCGGCGTAGAGGGATTCGGCGACCGCGAGGGTGACGTCCAGGCCGACGGTGTCGGTCAGGCGCAGCGGGCCCATGGGATGCGCGCAGCCGCTGACCATGCCCTCGTCGATATCCTCGGCGCTGGCGAAACCGGTCTCGTACATGCGAATCGCATTGCACAGGTAGGGAATCAGCAGCGCGTTGACGATGAATCCGGCCTGATCCTTGGATTCGATGGTGCGCTTGCCCAGCACCTCGCGCGCGTACGCGGTGACCGCGTCCGCGACGGCGCGATCGGTCTTGAGCGTCACCACGATCTCGACCAGCGGCAGCACCGGCACCGGGTTGAAGAAGTGCACGCCGACCACGCGGCCCGGATTCGAGGTCGCGTTGGCGATCCGAATGACCGGGATGGAGGAGGTGTTGGTGGCCAGAATGGTCTCCGGGGAGACGATGGCGTCGAGCTTGGTGAAGAAATCGGCCTTGAGCGATTCGATCTCCGGCGCCGCCTCGATCACCAGTTCCCGATCGGCGAAGTCGTCGATCGAGACGGTGAGGGTGATGCGCGCCCGCGCCGCGTCGGCGGCATCCTGCTCCAGCCGCCCGGACTTCACCGCGCGCGCCAGCGACTTCTCGATACGCTCGATCGCCGCGTCGGCCGCCGCCGCGTCCCGCTCCAGCACCAGAACTTCGCCACCCGCGCGGGCGGCCACTTCGGCGATGCCGGCACCCATGGTGCCGCCACCGATTACGCCGATGAGTTGCATTGTCGGTTATCTCCCTGTGCTCGATTTGTCTCGCAGCCATCCTGGTCGACCGCGTTCGGGCGGCCACCACCGGGCGGCGCGCAATGACGCAGGTCTCACAGTGGGGTAGCCGGGGATTGTGATGGTTTTGGGCTGGTTAGCATCGTTTTCGTATAGATCTCGAGGCGACCCCTAGGACTTTGTGTTGACTACCGACCATCTTGACCGCTGGAACGCTCACGAGGCTTCGGCGGAGGCGATGATCCCGATCATCGGCAAGCTGTATCGCGAGAAGGGGGTGACCATCCTCCTGCACAGCCGGTCGCTGGTGAACAAGTCGGTGATCAGCATTCTGCGCACGCACCGATTCGCCCGGCAGATCGAGGGCGAGGAGCTTTCGATCGAGGAGACGCTGCCGTTCCTCGAGGTGCTGAGCGCCCTGGACCTGGGGCCGAGCAAGATCGATCTGGGCCGGTTGGTCATGGCCTATCGCGCCGATGCGCGCGGACTCGGGGTCGCCGAGTTCACCGCCGACGTGCTGGCCGATGTCATCGGCGGCAACAAGGCCGAACCGCAGGGCCCGCGCGATGTGGTGCTGTACGGCTTCGGCCGGATCGGGCGGCTGGTCACCCGGCTGCTGGTGGAGAAGACCGGTTCGGGCAACGGCCTGAATCTGCGTGCGGTGGTGGTGCGCCGGGGCAGCGCCGACGATCTGGTGAAGCGCGCCTCGCTGCTGCGCCGGGATTCGGTGCACGGGCAGTTCAACGGCACCATCAAGGTCGATGCCGCGAATGACACCATCATCGCCAATGGCAGCGTCATCAGGTTCATCTACAGCGATGACCCGAAGACCATCGACTACACCGAGTTCGGCATCAATGACGCCATCCTGATCGACAACACCGGCCGCTGGCGCGACCGCGAGGGCCTGGAGCAGCATCTGCGCCCCGGTATCGCGAAGGTCGTGCTGACCGCGCCCGGTAAGGGCGATGTCCCCAATATCGTGCACGGGGTCAACCATCGCGAACAGGATGTGTCGCAACGGATCTTCTCCTGCGCCTCCTGCACCACCAATGCGATCGTGCCGCCGCTCAAGGCGATGGATGACGAATTCGGCATCGTGCGTGGACATGTCGAGACGGTGCACTCGTTCACCAATGATCAGAACCTGCTGGACAATTTCCACAAGGCCGATCGCCGCGGCCGTTCCGCGCCGTTCAACCTGGTGATGACCGAAACCGGCGCGGCCTCCGCGGTGGCCAAGGCCATGCCGGACTTCAAGGCCAAGATCACCGGAAACTCCATTCGCGTTCCCACGCCGGATGTTTCGGTCGCCATCCTGAACCTGCAGTTGAAGCGCGAGACCACCAAGGCCGAGGTGCTGGACTACCTGCGCCAGGTCTCGCTGTCCGGCCCGCTGAGCCGCAACCTCGACTACACCGCCGCCACCGATGTGGTCTCCAGCGATTTCATCGGCTCGCGCGCGGCCTCGATCGTGGACGCCAATGCCGCCATCGTCGACGGCGACACCGCGATCCTCTACCTCTGGTACGACAACGAATTCGGCTACTCCTGCCAGGTGGTGCGCACCGTGCAGTTCATCTCCGGCATCGAGTACCCGACGTATCCCCAACTGGGAGAACAGGATCGGGCGGGCTTGGCCGCGATGAACGGCAGCCCCGCCTGATCGAGCCTGCCCCCAGTTTCCTCGTCTTGCGTTTTCGCGAAGGGTTCCGGTGCGACTGATTCCGGAATCTTTTGCGGCGCAATAGGTTTCCATTGCCGGATAGGTCATCCGATGATGAGGAGACGGTGATGATCGGTGCACGGTACTGGGTGCGGTGGCTGGTGGAGCAGGGTGCGCCGCGATACGGGATTCGTATGCAGACACTGCGCGATGATCCGCTGGCGGATTTGATGGGAAGTGTTGCGGGGCTGCGGGATCCGTTTCCGCCGATCGAGCGGTTGCGGGAGCGCGGGCGGCTGGTGCCGAGTCCGATCGCCTGGGGCACCGCGGATTACGAGGTGAGCCGGGGGATTCTGCGGGACGGTGATTGGGGGGTGTACGGGATCACCGGGTTCGAGCGCACGGGGGTGGTGCGCCGGATCGCCGATCGAGCCCCGATTCCACCCAATCCGGTGGAGAAGCCGTCCATGCTGATCAGCGATCCACCCGAGCACACCCGGTTGCGCAAATCGGTGTCGAAGGCGTTCACGCCCAGGGCGATCGGGCGTTTGCGCGATCGGGTGGAATCGGTGACGACGGAATTGCTCGATGCGCTGCCCTCGGACGGATCCGCCGATCTCATCCACGATTTCGCCGCGCACGTACCGATCGCCATCATCTCCGAAATGCTCGGGTTCCCGGACGAATCCCGGGACACCTTCCTGGCCTGGGGTGATGTGGTGAGCCCGATGCTCGATATCGGAATCTCCTGGCGGCAGTGGCGCAATGCCGTGGTGTCCATGCGCGGTATGGACGGATATCTGGACGAGCACATCGCCCGGTTGCGCGATGAACCCCGCGAGGACATTCTGAGCGCGCTGGTGAGCGCGGGCGATCTCACCGACGGTGAACTGAAATCGGCTGCCACGCTGTTGATGGGCGCGGGTTTCGAGACCGCGGTAAATCTGATCGGAAACGGTGTGGTGCACCTGCTTTCGAATCCCGATCAGCTGGCGATCCTGCGCGATGAGCCGGAACTGTGGCCGAACGCCGTGGAGGAGATGCTGCGATTCGAGGCCCCGATCCAGGCGGCGGCGCGACTCGCCCTGCGCGATACCGAGATCGCCGGGGTCCCGTTGAAGAAGGGCAGTCTGGTGGTGATGTCACTGGGCGGGGCCAATCGCGATCCGGCGGTATTCGAGAATCCGAACACCTTCGATGTCACCCGTTCCAATGCCAAGGATCATCTGTCCTTCTCCAGCGGCGTGCACGCCTGTCTCGGCGCCAGCCTGGCGCGGATGGAGGGTATTCACGCCTTGCGCGCGCTCTTCGAACGGTTCCCGGATCTGACCCTCACCGCCGAACCGAGCAGGCGACCGCTGTTCACGCTGCGCGGATACTCCAGCATGCCCGCGCATTTGGGGCAGCGGGCGCGCATCGCGAGCTGACCCGAATCGACAGCGGGGCCCGGCACCGCGATCGGTGCCGGGCCCCGCGCCGGGTGCCGCAATCAGTCCGTCGTGGCCATATCCACGAGCCAATTGTGCAGCCACGCCGTGGCGGTGGCCCCATTGTTGTCGACCACGTAGCGCGGATACGACTGGTGAATTCCGGAGGTGAGGAACTGCTGCACCTGTCGCGTCCACTGCTCCCCGGCCGGATTGTCCGCCGGCGCGGCCATGATGGCCGACCAGCCCGGCAGCAGTGCCTCGGCCAGAATCGACTGCGTGGTCAGCAGGTAGTTGCCGATCTGCAGGGGATCCGGTGCGGACAGCTGGGTCATGAATCCGGCGAATCGTCCGGCGATGTCATCGACCGGCACCGAACAGTACAAATCGCCCGCAGCGCAGAAGGTTCGCACATTCTGGCTCAACCAGCCGAACCCGCCGATGCGTGCCCCGCCCGCACCCGTCCCCGGTACCGGCGGCCCGATCAGGGCATCGGTGGGGGAGCGGCGCGGATCCGAGATCAACCCGACCCCGACCACTCGATCGGGGGACACCACGCCGTGCCCGGTACCGATCTCGGCGGCCAGATCACCCGCCGCGTCCGCGCCCTGGCTGTACCCGATCAGCGCGAAACGCGTTGCGCTGCATCGGGCCGCGACATCGGCGATGATGGCGCGGGCATTGGTGACGGCCTCCCGTTTGGAGCGCCCGTACACCTCGCCCTCCCACGGCAGTGCGGTGGCGGCGTAGCCGACGTAGCTGGTCTTCACATTGCCGGGTAGCCCGCGGGTGACCATGGTCAGCATTCCGGTGGGTTCCGAATCGTCCCGCGTGGTCTCCCAGGTGCCGGGTACGGCAATGACATTCAGATCCGGGCAGCCGCCGGGCGCCGCGGCCGCCTGTGGCGCACCGCTGAGCAGCACCCCCGTCGCGGTGGCCAGGACCGCGGCCACGGCGGCACAGGCCGTCTTGAAAGTTCGTGTTGTTCCAAAGGACAAGGCGCATCACTCCTTGCTCGGACCGTACGTTGTTGGCAGTTCAGCCCCGCTGAACCTGGGGCGGCAACACTTCGGCATATGCGCTCGCCGCTGCGGGCTGAGATCGGCCGACGATGACGAAGGTCGGCCTGCGGTGGGCGCGCCGGGGCGAACATACCAAGAAACCAGCCAGTCCGGACGGCGCTTGCTGTTTGATTGCCATCAAGTCGCGTGATATTCGCTCAGTCGTGTCAAAATCTCATCGGCAACCGCGCTACCGGGAGGTTCGATGGAGTCCGCTCGGATGTCGCCGCGTGGCGTGCTCATAGCGGTGGTGACGGTCCTGACCCTGGCGATACTCGCCGGGATCGTGGTGTGGGTGATTCGCCAGGACGGTTCGGGCGGCGCGCCCGCCGATGTGGTGCGGTCGCAATCGCTGCCGGTCGATGAATTGCGCACCGGATACTGCGTGGATGAGCTGCCGCCGATGGCGAATCCCGCGCCGCAGTCCAAGGATTCGGTGACCCAGGCGTACACGAGCGCCGACCGGATAACGGTGGTGCCGTGCCGGGAATCGCATCGGGCCGAGGTCATCCACACCTTCGACGCGTCCATCGCGTGGCCGGGCGCGAGCCTGATGTCGATCCGCTCCGGAACCGATTGCGCGGCCGAATTCGCCCGCCGCAGTACCCGCGAGCACGCCGATCTGATGACGCTGGCGCTGTATCCCGGCGATGAGCAGACCTTCACCGCGCGGCCGCGACAGCTCTGTCTGGTGCGGGAGCGGTCGGGCGGTCAGCTCACCGGCCGGGTCTTCGACTAGCGCCCGCGAAATGGACCAGCGCTCAGGAGATGCCGAGCGCGGCGGCGAACATGGGCCAGGACTTGTGCAGATCCTGTTCCCAGTAATGCCAGGTGTGTGATCCGGCGGCGCGGTATTCGAGCTGGGCCGGAATGCCGAGTTCGGCCAGCCGGTCAGCCAATTGGTGCGTGCAGGTATTGGTGGCGGCTTCGATGAGTCCGCCCAGCACCATCTGATTGGCCTTGGTCATGACCTGCCCGACCGAATACGGCGGCAGGATCTCCTCGGCCTCACCGGGCAGCCCGGTGGCGCTGGAGAGGTAGATCGCCTTGCCGCGCAGGCGTTCCGCGTTCAGCACGGCATCGTGATCGCGCCAGGCCGGATCGCCGTTCTCGCCCCACATGTTCTTCGGGCTCGCGCCCGCACGGGCCAGCACCAGATCGATATAGGTGCGCCCGGCCGAATCGAGGGTGGAGGCGCAACCGCTGAAGGAGCCGACCGCGCGATAGAGATCGGGGGCCGCGCCCGCCATGTACAGCACCGAGGTCGCGGACATCGACACTCCGGCAATCGCATTCACGCCGGAAGCGCCCAGTTGTGCGTCGATGATCGGCGGGAGTTCGCGGGTCAGAAAGGTTTCCCACTTATTGCGGCCGAGCTTGGGATCATCGCGCTGCCAATCGGTGTAATACGAGAACGCGCCGACCGAGGGGGTCACCACATTCACGTTCTTCTCACCGAGGAACTGCACGATATCGGTCTGGTTGTACCAGCTGGCGAGATCCTCGCCGCCGCCCGCGCCATTGAGCAGATACAGGGTGGGGCGCGGTTCGCTCTGATCGAAAGCGGTCAGGATCTGCAGCGGGATAATGCGATCCATGGCCGCGGAATAGACGTAGAAGACCTGCTGGCGCTGTCCGGGCCGGTCGATGTGGTCCAAATGCGAGACGGCCGGTTCGGGCTGCGCCACGGCAACCGAGCCCGGCAGGACCGACAACAAGGACAGGGCGACTGCGGAAGCGGCGAAGAGTACCGCTGATTTACGCGCGAGCAAGAACTTCGTCCTCGAAAAAGATTGGCGGATAACGTGATTCCGGATGGTACCCGGACCGTGGCCGGAGCGGTCGCACCGCACCGGCCACGGCCGGGGAGCGATCAGCTGCCCGGAATGACGTTCTTCAGCACACCGGACAGGATGTCGGTGACCGAACCGGTCGAGCTGAGCTGGCCGTCGGACGAACCGAGACCGTTATTGCTCAGGCTGCCCTGCACCGACTCGCCCGGATTCGCCGCCCGCGCGGTGAAGCACGCGGTCAGGTTCGGGAAGTTGGCGCCGACACCGACGGTGCCGGCCACGCCGATGCCACCGCTGGTGATCATCTGGCCCTGCTTGACGCTGGCCGGGACGTTGTAGGTGATCTTCATGGTGACCGGGTTACCGGAATTGACGAACCAGCCGGTGCTGGTCACCTTCCAGCCGCCCGCATTCGGCTCGGGCGTGACGGTTTCTTCCTTCTGACCGCCGATCGCGTGGTACGCGGTAATCGTGGTCTTGACAGGAGCGGCGAAACCGGTGGGCGGGTAATCGGTAATGGTATTTACGTACGGGTTACCGATACTGGTCGTACCGACCACAATGGTGTAGGTGACGGTCGTGCCGACGCCGATCTGTTCCGCGCTGGCCGTCTTGTCGTACACATGCGTGATGCCGACGGTGCTGATGTCCTTCTTGGTGTCATGGCTGGTCACCGAGCAGGTAGCGGTATCGGCGGTGGCCACTCCGGTGCCAAGGGCAACGCCCGCACCGGCGACGATCAAGGTGGAGGCCGCAATTCCGGCGGCCAATCGTGAAGTCTGAAGCATGTTTCCTTCCAGCGGCTCCGGCACATCCCGGAACCAATATCCTCATCGATGAGCGGCCCGTCTCGAATTGCCGTGACAGGCCGCCTGGAGGATGAGTAAACCGGACAGCTGGACGCTCGTCCAGGGTTTCTGGAAAACTAGTGAAAATATGTCATGTCACTTCGTTGATCGGTCTTTCGAAAGATCGAATAAAGGCATGGGAAAGACATTATTCAGCGCCTTTTGCGCTATTCAGGAAATGGGCGCGCCGCATGTCGCGGCGCGCACCGGCGGCGGGGCCTGCCGGTCACAGCTTCGGCTCGTACCCGGCCGATCACGCGTCAGCATATAGAACGTGTTCTCGTTTTGCCGCAGGTTTGCGTGGAATCGCTTGTTCGCGCAGGTCAGAGCAGCGTGGCCAGATGCGCGGATTGCGCCCGCACCGTGGTGAACTCGAACAGGTCGACCATCTCCAGGTGATCGGGGTGCGGGCAACCGGCGCGCAGCTCCTCCAGGAGCTGGACCAGTTGGATCGAGGTGCCGCCCGCGTCGAAGAAGGATTCGGCATCGCCGAAATCGGTGCGGCCCAGCACCTTCGACCAGGCATTGCGCACCATTTCGGCGGGCGTGGACGCGGCGGCGGTGATCTCGGTGCCGTTGTTGTCCGGCTCGAGCAGTTCCGGCCAGGGCAGACGGGCGTCGTCCAGCTTGCCGTTGACGGTCAGCGGCAGCTGTTCCGTGCGGACGAATCGGGTCGGCCGCATGGCGGCGGGCAGTCGATCGCGCAGGTGCAGGCGCAGGTCCGCATCGGTCGCGGTGGATCCGGTGAGGAATGCGACCAACTCGGGGGTGTCGGGCCGCCGCTCATCCAGGCGCACGGCGCATTCCCGGACGGCCGGGTGGGTCAGTAGCGCCGCCTCGACCTCGCCCAGTTCGATTCGCACGCCGCGCAGTTGGATCTGGCGATCCATCCGGCCCAGATAGATGAGCGTGCCGTTGGCCTCGCGGCGGGCCAGATCCCCGGAGCGGTAGTGGATCTCGTCGGCGAACGGCGGGCGCGGGAAGCGCTCGGCGGTCAGCTCCGGCTGGTTCAGGTAGCCGTTCGAGACGCCGGGACCGGCGATCAGGATCTCACCGGCCACCCCGTCCGGGACCGGGCGGAGTGCGGTATCGACCAGGGTGATGCGCAGGTCGTCCAGGGCGCGGCCGATCACGCTGGGGCGCTGGGACTTCAGATCGCCCGGTGTGACGCGATGCGCGGTGGCGTGCACGGTTGTCTCGGTGATGCCGTACATATTGATCAGTTCGGCGCGGTGCCCGTACCGCTCGACCCAAGGCGCGAGGGTCTCGAATCGCAGTGCCTCGCCGCCGAATACGACGGTGCGCACGGCCAGTTCGTCCGCGAGCGCGGGGGTGAGCGCGGCGCTCAGCGTGCGGAAGGCCGATGGCGTCTGACTGAGCACGGTGACCCCGCGTTCGGCCAGAAACGCCGCGAAATCGGCGGGGGAGCGCCGGGTCCACTCCGGGACGATCTCCAGCCTGCCGCCGTGCAGCAGCGCGCCGAACATCTCCCAGACCGCGAAATCGAAGGCGTACGAATGGAAGAGCGACCACACGTCATCCGCGCCGAAGTCGATCTCCCGGGCGGTCGCGGTGAACAGTCGCAGCACATTCGCATGGGTGACCACGACACCCTTGGGCGTCCCGGTGGATCCCGAGGTGAAGATGACGTACGCCGGTCGTCCGGCCGCCGGGCGGAAGGGTGCGGGGTTGGCCGCTGCGGCGCGTCCGGCGGCGTGGACATCGTGGCAGCGCAGTGCGGCGACCGCGGGTAGGTCGGTCGAGTCGGTCAGCACGTGCAGTGAATCAAACTGCGAAACAATGGCTTCCACGCGTTGCGCGGGTGCGGCGGGGTCGATCGGGACGTAGGCGCGACCGGCCTTGAGTACCGCCAGAATCGTGGTGATCAGCTCCGGTGAGCGCTGCATGGCGATGCCGGTGAAGTCGCCGGGGAGTTCGGCGTCGATCCATGCAGCCAGGCGGTCGGCCCGGTGATTCAGCTCCGCATAGGTGAGCGTGACGCCCTCGTAGGAGACCGCGACGGCCTCCGGGGTCCGCCGCGCCTGTTCCTCGAAGGCATGCGTAATCGTCTGGTGTGCCGGAGGTTCCACCCGGGTACCGGCTTGTTCGCGCAGTTCCGCGAGTTCGTGCGCACCGAGCCAGGGCACCGCGTCGAGCCGCGTGCGCGGTTGTCCGGCGATATGGCTGAGTACCGCGCGCAGCACATCCTGCGGGCGCGAATCCGCTACCCGGGAGCTGGATTGGATGTAGTAGGTGTAGCCCCGGTCGTGCTGTTCCACATTCGCCACGAAGGGGCAGATGAGGCGGGCGCGCGGGAGGGGAATGGGGGTGAATTCGCAGCCGGGGATGCGCAGCGACAGTTTCTGCCGATAGAAGGTGAAGCTGCTGGACGGGCGGGATACGGCAGCCGCCGGATGGTCGAAGATCTCCCGGGCGTGCGCACCGAGGCTGATGTCCTCGAACGCGACCAGGGCGTCGATCCGTTCCTGTACGCCCGCGCACAGTTGATCGAAGGTCTCGTACTCGTCGAGGTCGATGGAGAGCGGCAGCGTATTGACGTGATATCCGTACGCCCGCAGCAGTTTTCGATCCCGACGCCGGTTCGCGAGCGGGAACGCGGTCGTCACGCGCGATGAGGCGGTGAGACAGCCGAGCACCAGCAGATGTACGGCCAGGAAGAAGGCGACCTTGCCCGCCTTCAGTTCCTTGGCCGCCGCGTGTACGCCTGCGCTCAGCTCGGGGCCGAGGTCCATGGTCACGTGCTCGCCGGGCAACTGCCCGTCCCGCTGCCGGTCGACCTCCCAGTCCGGTGTCGAAAGAGTTTCCAGCGCACCGAAATTCGAGCGGAAGTACGTGACGGCGGCGCGCGCCTGCTCCGGGTCCGCCGCCGGTGGCAGCGGTAGCAGTTCCCCGCCCGGCGGTACGAAATCCAGGTCCCCGTAGAGCTTTCCGAGATCGGTGATGAGGTTGTAGAAGGTGAGCGCGTCGGCGACCATATGCGAGGCGATGAGCACCACGTAGGTCGAGGTGTCGTCCTGGACCATGCGCGCCGAATACAGCGGCCACCGATCCATCGGGATCGGCCGATCCAGCTCCGCCGAGATCTCCGCCGTCAATTGCGCTGCGGCGTCACCGGTTCGGCGATCCAATTCGACCCGGTAGTGGTTGTCCGGATCGTATTCCGCACTGACCGTCCCGTCCCGTTCGACGAAGTACTCGTTGAGTGGGACGGCGCGCGCCGCCATCAATTCCCCGGCCCGGCGCAGTCGCTCGGAATCGAGGTCCCCGCGCACCCGGTACAGGAATCCCACGTTGTACGCGGGGTCCTCCGGGAACAATCGCTGCTGCGAGTACAGGGTGTGCTGGGTGGGGGACAGGCGGCGGCCGCGCACGGTCATTCGGATATCTCCTGGCTCAGCCGAGCAGCGGCTGTAGTGCCGCCGCGACCTGCGGGATCAGGGTGGCATCGGTGAAAATGGTGTAGTGGTTGCCGGGTACGTCGACCATGCGCACGGCCCCGGTGGCGTGCCCGCGCCAGACGTCCTTGCCGACCTGCCGGATGCGCAGCGTCTCCTGATCGGCCACGAATGCCGTGGTGGCGCGCAGAATCGTCAGCGTGCCACCGTATTTGCGATCCGGGTAATGCCGTTTGATCGAATCGTGGTTCTGCCGCCACAGGTGCGCGAAGCGAATGGCATCGTGTTCGGTGAACGCGGCGACCTCGGGATACTGCCGCATGAGCGCGGGCAGTTCCGCCATCGAGGTCGGGATCTGGTCATCGCTCACCTCGATGCCCGGGAACGCGGTGGTGACCATCTGCACCAGGGCCTTGAAGAATTCGCTGTCGTCGAAGCCGCCGCCGACGTAGGCCTCCGGCGGATTCGAATCGAAGATGACCACATCGGCGACCTCGTGGCCCGCCGCCTCCAATTGAATGGCCATCTCGAAGGCGACATTGCCGCCGAAGGAGTAGCCGCCGACCCGGTACGGGCCCTCGGGTTGAATGCGGCGCATCTCGGAGATATTGCGGGCGGCCAACTCTCGCACCGTCAGCTCATCGGTGGCCGGTGCGGCGGTGAAGGCGATGATCGGATGCGTACCGGGCAGATGGGTGGCCAGCGCCTGGTAGCAGAAGTTGGTGCCACCGGCGGGCGGCACCAGGAATAGCGCGGGTCCGTCGCCCGGGGCGATGGTGACAAACGGCGGGAGCGGCCTGACCGGGATTCTCGAATACCAGCCGAATGTGCTGCACCAGTTGCTCGATGGTGCGCAGTCGCTCGAATCCTTCGAGCCCCAGCGGGAGTTCGTAGGTGTCGCGCACCGTACTGACCAGCCGCACCAAGGTCATGGACTGGCCGCCCGAGGCGTAGAAATCCGAATCGAGTTGCAGGGCTTCGTCACCCAGCAGCTGGCGTGCGGTCTCCAGCACGAATGCCGCCAGCCGGTCCGGATCGACGGCCGCCCCGGCGAGGGCGGAAGCCGACGTGGCCGCAGCAGATGCGGATTCGGCGGCGGACGCGACGCCGTCGGAGGTAGCCGGATCCGGGTCGACCCAGTGCGGGGTGGCGTCGAATGGATAGCCGGGCAGGCTGATCTTGCGACCGCGCGCGGCGGGGAGATTGGCGAGATTCGGGTTGGCCGGGGCCGAATCGCCGTGGTGGCGATCCAGGATTTCCGCCGCTTCGGCGCTGGAATGCGCCGCGAATTCCAGCTTTTCGGCGAAGGCTGTGCGTCCCTCGGCCAGGGTGTGGGCGAGGTCGTCGATGCGGATCGACCGGCCGCGCAGTGCACCGGCGAGTGCTTCGCACAGCCGCGTCAGCGCATTCCGATCGCGCGCGGTCACCGTGATCCGGTAGGGCCGCGCCTCGGGTTCGGGCCGTTCGGCGAGTTGTGGCGCGGGGGTGAGGACACAGTGCGCATTGGTGCCGCCCAGGCCGAAGGAGCTCACCGCGGCGGCACGCAGCTCGCGTGCCACCGGCTCGGTGTTGATGTCGTAGGCCGAACGCCCCAGCGGCACATGCGGATTGGCAGTCTCGAAGCCGAGCTGTGGCGGCACCGTCTGATTGCTCAGGATGAGGGCGGTCTTGATCACGCCCAGTACGCCCGCCGCCACATCCAGGTGCCCGAGGTTGGCCTTGATGCTGCCGAGCATGCAGTCCGGCGCGGGTCCACCGGCGGCGGTATGCGCCCGGGACAGCGCCCGGAACTCCAGCGGATCACCCAATGCCGTTCCGGTGCCGTGGGTTTCGACGTATCCGATCTCGCTCGCCGCGATTCCGGCGTCGGTGAGCGCGGCCCCGATCACGGCAGCCTGTCCCGCGATACCGGGTGCGGTGAAGCCCATCTTGTCCGAGCCGTCGTTATTGATCGCCGATCCGGCCAGCACCGCGTGAATGCGATCCCCGTCCGCCACCGCGTCCGAAAGTCGTTTGAGCACAATGATTCCGCAGCCATTGCCGCGCACCGTGCCGGAGGCGTCCTTGTCGAAGGGCCTGCACTGTCCGTCGCGGGAATGAATCCCGCCCTCTTCGTAGTGATATCCGGCGAGCTGCGGAGTGACGATGCTGACGCCTCCGGCCAGTGCGACATCGCTTTCCCCGGCGCGCAATGACCGCACCGCCTGATGAATCGCGACCAGCGAACTGGAACAGGCGGATTGGACCGTCAGCGCCGGTCCGGTGAGACCGAGTTTGAATGCCACCCGGGTGGCGATGAAATCCTTGTCATTGCCGATGAGCGTCTGGTAATCCAGGCCGTCGGGCCGGAATTCGCTGTTGCGCTGCAGATTCCGCAGCATATAGGTGCTCATGGTGGTCGCGGCGAACACCCCGATGCGCGGCGTGCGCGCGGGCGTCACGCCTGCGTCCTCCATGGCTTCCCAGGCGGTTTGCAGGAAGATGCGCTGCTGCGGATCGGTGACCTTGGCCTCGCGCGGGGAGAAGCCGAAGAACTCCGCGTCGAAGTCCGCGATGCCCGCGAGTTCGGTGCCGTAGGGGACATAACTCGGGTGCTCGAACTGCGCGCGGGGCACCCCGGCGGCGGTGAGCTCCGCGGCGCTGAAGCGCCGAATGGCGGTGGCGCCCGCGATCAGGTTGTCCCACAGAGCGGGAGCGGTGCGTGCCAGCGGTACGCGAACTCCGATACCGATGATGGCGATCGACTGATTATCCGAAGTGTCTATGTTCATCATTGCCGCGCCGAGGTTACACACGGCCATAAGGTAAGGCAAACCTAAGTCTCGGGCTGTGAGATGTACCAGCGGCAACCTACTCCGGATATGGGGAAGCCCCGGGGACTAGCCTGCCCCGGGGCCTCGGTGTCCGCCGATTTGCGACACATCGACACGTTTAAGAACGGAATGAGCTTGAAATTGTCCAGCGCTCTGCGATTGAGCTACGGCCCATTGGTGGCTGAGCCGGCGGGAGTTGAACCCGCAACCTCTGGATCCCGGTCCGTTCCTTCGATTCGACGTTCGGCGGAAATGCTGAAACTGGAGCGATAACGTGAGTTTGATGGCGCGGTGCCTCTGCCGATTGGGCTATCCCGCCGCGAGTGGCGGGAGGAGGATTCGAACCCCCACTGTGCCGGTGTGCCAGTCACATTGAACTTCTGATTCAGCTTGCGCTCTTGCGCACCACCGACACTAGCGGGCTACGGCCGGTCAGCCAAACAAATATCCGAAGACCTCCGCACCCGGCTTACGCTGGGTGATCTCGGCGTTGTTGGCCTCCTCGCGCGCGAATTTCACCGCGTGCTGCAGCTTTTCGACGCGTTCGGTGAGATCGTTGACGCGCTTGGCGGGCAGCGCGCCGGAGAACTTGATGGTGCGCCAGTAACCCACCACCACATCCTCGTGATACACCTCGACCTGCGCCGGATGCTTCTCCGTCGCTTCGGCTTTCACGTGGTTGCGCGGAATCTTCTTGGTGCGCACCGTATTCACCGGTTCGGTGGCGTAGCAGTCGGCGGCGGTGTCGTACTCCCACGATTCGGCCGCGTCCAGCACCGGGAGTTTGCGCACGAAGGTGTGCAGGTCGACCAGCTGCTTCTCCAGGAAGAGCAGATAGGTCACCGGGGCGTCCTTGACCAGGGTGCGGCCGTCCACCACCACATCGGCGGTGGCCGTGCAGTTCGCCCAATCCTTGGTGGCGACGACATCGAAGAGTTTGGTCAGAATCTCCGCCGTGGTCTTGAGCACCTCTTCCGACTTCACCTGCACGCGAGTCGATTCCGGCGGCAACTGCTCGCCTTCCTCATCCTTGGGGCGGTAGGTCCGCGAGATTCCGCTCAGCAGCGGATTCTTGCCCAGCTGATGATGTGCCTCGGTGAGCTCGGAAAAGGTTCGGGACTTGATCCCTTTCTCCACGGCGACAATCTGATTCAAACGTGTCATTCGGGCACTGTATCGGCGAAAACCGGGTGCTGCCCAGCTATTTTCGCAGGGCCGCCAGCGCCGCGTCCGCGACTTCCGCTGGGGGCGGGCCGATTTCGACGGTGACGAAGTCCTCGTCCGGGCCGGGGAGCTCCAAGGTCGCGAGCTGGGAGTCGAGCAGGCCGGGCGGCATGAAGTGGCCGGTGCGCGCGGTCATGCGCTCTTCGAGCAGTTCCCGGGTGCCGGACAGCAGCAGGAAGGTGACCCGGCCTTCCGGATGATCGATGATCGCACCGCGCAGGGTGTCCCGATACGAATGCTTGAGCGCCGAACAGGTGACCACACCCGAACGCCCCGATGCGATCCGCTCGGACATCCACGCGGCGATGGCCTCCAGCCACGGTTGCCGGTCGGCGTCGTCGAGCGGATGACCGGCCGCCATCTTCGCGATATTGGCGGCCGGATGCAGATCATCGCCCTCGAGCAATTCCCAGCCCAGGGTGTCCGCCAGCTTTGCGGCCACGGTCGACTTACCGGACCCGGATACGCCCATGACGACAACGATGCGCGGGCCGTCGACCGTCATGAATCCTCCTGGGCGAAACGCCGGACTGTCCGGGAATCACCGATCTTGCCACCGCGAAGCCGGAAACTGGATTCTTCATAGGTGCTGGAGGTGGTCGTGGCGGGCTGGCGGGCAATGGCGGGACTGATCTGCGTCGCGATCCTCGGCCCGGTGTTATCGCCGACCCACGCCGCGGCCTACGGTCCGCATCGCGAGGAGTTCACCAATCCCATCCTGGGTGCGGGCGCGGATCCGAGCATCGCCTACTACCAGGGGCGATTCCACCTGGTACAGGGCGATTTCTACAACGGCGACAATATCGTCATTCGCAGCTCGGACACCCTCGGCGGATTGGGCGACGCCGAACCGGCGGTGGTGTGGCGGCATCCGGATTGTCCGGCCCCCGCGTGCACCAAGATCTGGGCTCCCGAATTGCAGCACATCGGCGATCGCTGGTGGATCTACTACGCGGGCCAGGAGAACGACAGCCATCAGTCGCACCGGATGTACGCGCTGCGCTCGGCCGGCGATGATCCGGCCGGTCCGTACGACTACCTCGGCCCGATGGATCTGCCCGGCGGCGTCGCCATCGACGGGGTCTACCTGCCCTATAAGAAACAGGGCTATTTCCTGTGGTCCTGCCTGGACCCGGAAAACGAACTCGTACAGCAGATCTGCGCCATCCGCATGTCGGATCCGCTGACGCCCATCGGTGAATCCGTGGTGATCTCGACCCCCACCGCCGACTGGGAGACCGTCCCCAATGACGCGAATCTGCTCATCAATGAAGCGCCGCAGCCGCTGTTCGCGCCGGACGGCACCCTCTACGTAACCTTCTCCGCCAACGCCAGTTTCGATGACAGCTACCGCCTCGGGCTGCTGCGCCTGGCCGCGGGCGGCGATCCGATGAATCCGGCCGCGTGGACCAAATCCGGCGGTCCCATCCTGCCCGGCGGCCCCGGCTCGATCGCGCCCGGGCACAACGGTTTCTTCACCGTCGGTGACCGGCAGTGGATCACCTATCACGCCCGGCTCGATCCCGGCACCGGCTGGGCGGGCCGGAGCGTGCGTGCCCAGCCGATGGCCTTCGCCCCGGACGGCCGTCCACAATTCGGCATGGCTCTTGGTCCCGATGCCCCCATCGCGGTCGGTGACGAAGCATTAGCATCTGGGAGATGAGCACACGCGGAGCGTTGGGTTCGTTCGGGCTGGCCGCCGTCGCGCTGGCCGCGCTGCTGACCGGTTGCGGGGGATCGGATGAGCATTCAGGACATTCCTCGCAGACCTCGCAGTCGATAGCCGCACTACCGCAACAGAATTCGTCCGCCTCAGCGGTGAAGTCGAGCGTCGCGGCCGATCCGGAGGTGACGATCGGCGAGGTTCCCGGATATCAGGCCGCGGCCAGGGCCTTGCGGCCGTTCATTCGGAACCTGCTGGCGGGCGATATGGATCAGCTGGTGCGCAAATGCTGGACCATCGAACCGCAGAACGCGCGAAATATGTACGCCGACAAGGACGGAATCCTCGCGGCCGTCGCACAGCCGGGCGTCGACGGGCAATTCGCCGCGATCTGGACCGGACCGGCGCTGACCGTCAGCGCCAAGCGCAGTGAGATCGGCTCCGGCTACGCCTGCCCGCGCGTCGCCGCGAACGGCACCGTCAACACCTTCAATGAGGCCGATGCGCGATATGCCGTGCAGCGCTACCTGTCCCGCTGGGTCGGCAAACCCGTCGACGTGAACGATATCGAGGGCAAGTACCCGCTGGTGTGCCCCGGATCGGTGCTGTCGAACAATCCCGGAAGGCTCACCGGCACCACCGGATTCGGTGAGTTCAGCACCCAGCCCACCGGCATCTCCGATGTCGATGTCACTGTGCCGGTGACGAATTCGTCCGGGGTCACCCAGCCGATGCTGTTCAAGACCACCATCGGCCCGGAGGGTTACTGCATCAACGATCTGAGCTGATCACGCCTCGCGCGACAGTCGCGTCAATTCGACCGTCGCCGAACGCAGTTCACCGATCGTATCGATGGGCGCGACGTAGCCCACGCGGGTCACCGCGATGCCGCGCGGGGTGGTGACCCGCAGATCGAGGCCGTAGCGGTCGGCGCGCTCGCAGACCGCGGCGGTGGCATCGGGATAGCCGCCGCGCGCCTTGGCCATATCCAGCAGCGCGTCCGCATGATCGTCATTGAGATGCGTGATGGCCCGACCGGCAACGGACACAATCGGATCGGGGCGCGCGGCGGCGTAGTCCGCGCTGCTCGCGGAATCCATGCGACCGTAACCGCCGACCCAGCGCACCCGCTCCACCCGCAGCACCCACACGGTGAAATCGCTGAAGTCTATGTAGTACTTGGCCGACGGCACGGCGGCCAGATGTGCTTCACGTGCGGCGGCGGCCTCCTCGCCCGTCGGCCGTTCGACCCGGCCCGCCAGGGTCACCCGGGAACCGGCCAGCGGATCGGTCGGCAGATCGGGCGTCACGATCGACAGGCTGGCGCGCGGATCACCGGCGAGATTGCGCCCGTGCTCGGCCAAGCGCGATACGCACAGCACCGGCTGACCGTCGAGCAGCCCGTAGGTGACGAAGGACGCCCACGGCCCGCCATCGCCGCTCAGCGAGGCCAGCGTCGCGGTATTCGTCGCCGCCACAACGCTTCTGGTCTCCTCGGCCGGGGACGGCCGCTGTTCGTTCAGCACCGCCGTCAGCGGCGGGGGAGTCGAGGGGGCATCACCGGGATCACCGTGGTCGAGAGGCACGTCAACAGGCTACGCGTCACCCGCCGTGGATTCTTACCTCGCTTTGACGTTTGTTTGAAAAGGCTTTGCGGGAGGGCCCGCACGATTACCTCAGTCGCCCGGACACACCGGGTGAGAGTGCGGAGGGAGCCCGGTATGCGCGCCGGAGTGCGATCGATAATGGGATTCGGGCTGGCAGCGGCCGTACTGGCCGGATTGGTCACCGGCTGCGGCGATGCGCGGGAAGCCACCACGGCCACGCCGTGGTGCCCGACCGTCGAGGGCTACGCGGTGGATTGCGGTGTGGTGCAACGCCCGCTGGTCGAGGGCAAACCCGATCTGGGCACCATCGATGTCGGGTACGCCCGCATCAAGCACAGTGCGGGCGGTGCGGCGGCGGGCACCATCCTGCCGAACCCGGGTGGTCCGGGCGTGCCGATGATCGGGCATGCCGAGGACGCGTCCAAGGTGGCGGCCGGACTGCTGAATCAGTACGACGTATTGCTGATCGACCCGCGCGGAACCGGGGTCTCCAACCCGGTGAAATGCGGTGTGAGCGAGGACGAATACCAGTTGGGCACCCGCGAACAACAGCGGCAGGCGGTCGCGCGCTGTGCCCAGGAGCTCGGCCCGAAGGCGGAGGGCTACACCTCGGCCGCGACCGTCGACGACTTCGACGCCGTCCGTGCGCAACTCGGCATCGACAAGGTGATTCCGTACGGCATCTCCTACGGCACGTACCTGCTGCCGATCTACGCCCAGCGGCATCCCGAGCATGTGCAGTCGATGGTGCTCTCGGGTGCGTACCCGCATGACACCGATTCGATGCAGCGGCCCAATGCCCAGGCGGTTTCCCTTGCACTGCAACGCATCTGCGAGCGCAGCCGGGTGTGCGACGGCAATACCGCCGTCAACGACCTGACCGCCGTTGCCGCTCGGCTGCGGGACAAGCCGCTCACCGTCCAGGGCAAGGGCGTCATCCAGCTCGACGAGGCCAAGCTCGCCAGCCTGGTGTTCGAATCCGCCACCAGCAATATCGGCGCGGACCCGCAGGCCATGACCCCGCTGGGCATGCTGCCCGCCGCCCTGCACGCGGCCGTGCGCGGCGATGACAGCGGCCTCATCGAATTCACCAAACTGACCACGGCCGAGGACGGCTACGAGAACATCGGCCTCTACATCACCGTGGCCTGCAACGACTACGCGCCGCTGTGGTCCCGGGACGCCGCGCTGCCGCAGCGCGAACAGCAGTACCGCGACGCGCTCGCCCAGGCGGGCACCCCCGGCGCGTTCGGCGCGTTCAGCCCGCAGGGCTTCGCCGCCGGACAGCGTGACGGCGGTGACGCGTGCATCAACTGGCCCGGCATCAAGGATCACCAGCGTCCCGATCAGGTGCGCACCGCACTGCCGAATGTGCCCGTACTGGTCATCTCCGGTGATCTCGACGCCATCACCCCGGATGCCAACGGCAAGCTCGTCGCCGCCAAGTTCGCCGACGCCACCTTCATCTCGGTGCCGAACACCGGACACGTCCCGGACCTGGAGCCCAGCGGCTGCGTGGTCGGTGTGATCGCCGATTTCGTCCGCAACGGCAAGCCCGGCGACACCGCCTGCATCGCGGCGGTCCCGCCCATCGCCGTGGCCCCGGTCACGAACTGACAGGCCGGAATCCATGACCGCGACCACCGCCGACCAGACTGAGCCGATGACTAGCGCGACGGTGCTCGTGGTCGAGGACGATCCGAATGTACGCAGCACCCTGGACCAGCTCCTGCGGTTCGAGGGCTACCGGGTGCTGCTGGCCGACGACGGCCTGACCGCGCTCGCGACGCTGGAGGCCGATCGTCCCGATCTGGCGGTGGTGGATGTGGCGATGCCCCGCATGGACGGGCTCTCCCTGTGCCGGGCACTGCGCCGCAAGGGCGACCGGCTGCCGATCCTGGTGCTCACCGCACGGCATCAGGTCGGCGACCGGGTCGCGGGCCTGGACGCCGGAGCCGACGACTATCTGGCCAAACCGTTCGATACCGAGGAACTGCTGGCCCGGCTGCGGGCGCTGCTGCGCCGCAGCGCACCCGATGAGCCCGCGTCCGCGTTGCTCACCGCCGCCGATCTGACCCTCGATCCCGCGACGCGCGAAGTGCACCGGGGGACACGACTTCTCGATCTGACCCGCACCGAATTCGATGTGCTGGAACTACTGCTGCGCAATCAGCGGGTGGTGCTGTCCCGCGGCCAGATCTACGAGCACATCTGGGGTTTCGACTTCGACACCGAATCCCGTTCGCTGGATGTGTATATCGGCTACCTGCGCCGCAAGACGGAGGAGGGCGGGGAGCCCCGGCTCATCCAGACCGTCCGCAATGTCGGCTACACCGTCAAGACCGCGTGATGTTGCGGGCCCGGCTCACCCTGGTGGCGGTCATCGTGACGGTGGCCGCCATTCTGACCACCCTGGTCATGGCGTACCGCAGTGTGTCACCGCTGGTCGCGGCGCAGGTCGATCGCGGACTCGCCGATCGGGCGGATGTGGTGCTGGCCCTGCTGGATTCGGGTGCGGAACTGCCCGAGCGGCCGGATATGACCGAACAGCTGCTGCTCCCGGACGGGACCGTCAAGCCGCTCACCCCGGGGCGGAATCCCTTGCCGGTCAATGATTTGGATCGGGAGATCGCCCGTGCGGGCAAGGGCAGCAATGAGACCAATGTCGATATCGGCGATACCACCTACGGGGTGCTCACCCACGGCCGAGCCGGTGGCGGTGCGGTCATGGTGGGCCAGAACTATGACGAGGTCACCCGCGTCGACAACGAGTTCCTGTGGAGCACAGCCTCACTCACCTCGATAGCGGTCGTGGCGGCGGCGTTGATCAGCTGGCTCGCCATCGGCCGCATACTGCGTCCCATGCGCCGTCTCGCCGATGCGACGCAAAGGATTACGACCACCCGGGATCTGTCCACCGTGCTTCCGGACGCGGGCCACGATGAGGTCGGTGAGCTCACCCGGAACTTCAATTCCATGCTCGCCGCACTGCGCGTCTCGCGCGCACAGCAGCAGCGGCTGGTCGAGGACGCCAGTCATGAACTGCGCACACCGCTGACCTCGGTGCGCGGCAGCGCCGAACTGCTCCAGCGCGCCCGCGGCAGGCTCGGTCCCGAGGATGAGGCCAAGGTGCTCACCACCCTGGTCCAGGAGGCCAAGGCCCTGGACGCGCTCGTCGCCGAACTCGTGGAACTGGCCACCGATCAGCACACCGCCGAACCCGCGAGCGAGGTGAGTCTCGCCGAACTCGCCGAGGAGTGCGCACAGCGCTTCCGCCGCCGCACCGAGCGCACCATCACCGTGCGCCTGGACGATCCGGCAACGGTGACCGCGGGACCGCACGCCCTGGCCCGCTGCGTCGACAATCTGCTCGACAACGCCACCAAGTACAGCCCGGCCGATACCGATGTCGAACTGGTGATTCATCGCACCCGGGTGAGTGTGCGCGATCACGGTCCCGGTATCGATCCGGCCGCCCAGCGCGCGGTGTTCGATCGCTTCTACCGGGCCGATCGCACTCGCGCCACCCCCGGCTCCGGACTGGGCCTGGCCATCGTGCACGACATCGTCACCGCGCACGGCGGCACCGTCTTCGCGGCCGACAATCCCGGCGGCGGAGCGGAAGTCGGCTTCGAGCTGCCCGCGCCGGGCTGACCCTCGGCGCGGTCGCCCGTATCCGCGCTGAATGACGAATCGGGCGTGCGGTAGAAAAGGTCAGGCGTTCCGCACGTTTTCGGGGTGCCGCCGACGAACCCGGTTCGTGCGGCCACGCAACTACATCTGTCGAATGGAGAGAGGCTGTTTCATGGCGACCTCTACAGCGCGCGCCCAGATCGGCGTCACCGGACTCGCGGTCATGGGTAGCAATATCGCCCGCAACTTCGCACGCAACGGCTACACGGTCGCTCTGCACAACCGCAGCATCGGCAAGACCGACGCCCTGCTCGAGGCGCACGGCGGCGACGGCGATTTCGTGCGCACCGAGACCGTCGAGGAATTCGTCGCCGCCCTGGAGAAGCCGCGCCGCGTGCTCATCATGGTCAAGGCGGGCGACCCCACCGATGCCGTCATCGAGGAACTGGCCGCGGCCATGGAGCCCGGCGACATCATCATCGACGGCGGTAACGCGCTGTACACCGACACCATTCGGCGCGAGGCGGCGATGGCCGCGCGCGGGCTGAACTTCGTCGGCGCGGGCATCTCCGGTGGTGAGGAGGGCGCGCTGAACGGTCCGGCCATCATGCCCGGCGGGCCCAAGGAATCCTACGAATCGCTCGGCCCGATGCTGGAATCCATTGCGGCACAGGTCGATGGCACGCCGTGCTGCACCCATATCGGACCGGACGGCTCCGGCCACTTCGTCAAGATGGTGCACAACGGCATCGAATACGCCGATATGCAGCTCATCGGCGAGGCGTACAACCTGTTCCGCGACGCGCTCGGCTTCGATGCCAAGCAGATCGCGGATGTGTTCACCGACTGGAACTCCGGTGAGCTGGAGAGCTACCTGGTCGAGATCACCGCCGAGGTGCTCAACCAGGTCGACGCCAAGACCGGTAAGCCGCTCGTGGACGTCATCGTCGATGCCGCCGAGCAGAAGGGCACCGGCCGCTGGACGGTCAAGTCCGCCCTGGATCTCGGTGTGCCCGTCACCGGTATCGCCGAGGCGGTTTTCGCCCGCGCGCTGTCCGGCTCGCGCGCCCAGCGCAAGGCCGCCGTCGGCCTGGCCTCGGGTCAGCTCGCCGAAAAGCCCACGGACGTAGCCGAATTCACCGAGGCCATCCGGCAGGCGCTGTACGCCTCCAAGATCGTGGCGTACGCGCAGGGCTTCGATCAGATCGAAGCCGGTAGCGCCGAATACAATTGGGATCTGCATCCCGGCGATCTGGCCACCATCTGGCGCGGCGGCTGCATCATTCGCGCCCGCTTCCTGAACCGCATCAAGGAGGCGTACGACGAGAACCCGGAGCTGCCGAGCCTGATCCTGGCCCCGTACTTCCGCGAGGCCATAGAGACCGCCATCGACAGCTGGCGGCGCGTGGTCGCCACCGCGACCCTGCTCGGCATTCCGGTTCCGGCGTTCGCGTCCTCGCTGTCGTACTACGACGCGCTGCGCGCCGAGCGTCTCCCGGCCGCGCTGACCCAGGGTCAGCGTGACTTCTTCGGTGCGCACACCTACGAGCGCATCGACGGCCCCGGCAAGTTCCACACGCTGTGGAGCGGTGACCGCAGCGAAATCGAGGCGTAAAGCCCGTCTCGTCGAGAGCGGAGCCCGGGTCTTCTGGACCCGGGCTCCGCTTTTTCCATGCCCTGAGCTGGTTGTTTCCAAGTCGATAAAACCCTGTTCTCAATGTGCCATTGACAACTGGCGCATTGGTGGATGATTCTTGCGACATGACGAGAACAGGGTCAATGGCGACCTTCGGATCGGCGGTGGTACCCGTGGCGGCCTCGCGACAAGCGCGGCTGGCGGCATCGGCGTCGGTGGTCGGCCTGCGACGGATCAATGGACTGCTGCCACCCAATCGGGTGGGCATCGCGGCGGGACGCGGACTGATCGCCGGGGTGATGGCGGCCTTCGGGCCGGTATTGCCGGGCACCCGGGTCACCCCGGTGCGATCGGGCGCGGTGCGCGGCGAATGGGTCCGCGCGGCCGGGGTCACCCAGGGCGATAGGGCTATCTACTACATTCACGGCAGCGGCTATGTGGTGTGCTCGGCGCGCACGCATCGCGGGCTGGCCTCGCGGCTGTCGAAAATCGCCGGGCTGCCGGTCTTTCTGATCGATTACCGGCTCGCGCCCGAACATCGGTTCCCGGCCGCGGCCGACGATGTCGAGGCCGGATACCGATGGCTGCTCGACAACGGTTACCGCGCACAGGATCTGGTGATCGGCGGTGATTCGGCGGGCGGACATCTGGCGCTGGATCTGCTGCTGCAGAATCTGCGCGGCGAAATCGCACAGCCCGCGGGGGTTTTCATGTACTCCCCGGTCATGGATCTCACGCTGACCCTGGCCGAGGTCCGGGATCGCAAGCTCGCGGATCCCATGGCACCCGCACCGGTGGGCCGCCGTCTGATCGAGCTGTATACCGAAGGGCAGCGGCAGGATTCGCCGCGCCTGCGGTTGACCATCCCGGACGGTGCGAAACTGCCGCCGCTGCTGGTGCAATCCAGTGCGGGGGAGATGCTCGCCGATGACGCGCGGCATCTGCACGCCATGGCCACGGCCGCCGGGGTGAGTTGCGAACTCGAACTCTGGCCGGGTCGCATTCACGTCTTCCAGGCGCTGCCGCTGCTGGTGCCCGAGGCGGCGGACGCGCTGCGGCGCACCCGGCAGTTCATTCACGCCGCGCTGGAACAGGCGCGACTCCAGGCGAAAGCGAGCTGATCATGGGAATTCTCGACGGTGTGCTGCCGGTCTTCGGCCCGCGCCGCACACATGATGCCAAGGCCGTGGTCACCGGCGCGGGCAGCGGTATCGGGCGCGCCTTCGCGCTCGAAATCGCCTCTCGCGGTGGTGAAGTGCTCTGCGCCGATATCGACAAGGATCGCGCCGACGAGACGGTCGAATTGATTCGGCGCACGCACGGCCGCGCCGCACACGCGGTGTTCTGCGATGTGTCCAGGCGCGAGGATGTGGAGAGTCTGGCCACCCACGCCCAACTGGTCTTCGGCGGACCGCCCACCCTGGTGATCAATAACGCCGGTGTCGGTATCGGTGGAAAACCGGTGGGCGGCATCGGATTCGACGATTGGGAATGGGCGCTCGGCATCAACCTGTGGGGTGTGGTGCACGGCTGCGAGGTCTTCGCACCGCTGCTGCGCACCGCCGGGCACGGCGGCATCATCAATGTCGCCTCCGCCGCGGGCTTCGCCGCCGCGCCGGGGATGGCCGTCTACAACGTGTCCAAGGCCGGGGTCATGTCCCTGTCCGAAACCCTGGCCGCCGAACTCTCCGGTAGCGGTATCGCGGTCACCGTACTGTGCCCGACCTTCGTCAAGACCAATGTAGTGCGGGACGGCCGAATCGGTTCGGCCTCTTCACGACTCGCGGACGAGCTGATGCGCTGGACCGGGTTCTCGCCCGAACGCGTCGCGCGCACCACCCTCGATGCCCACGATCACGGCCGCCTCTATGTGCTGCCGCAGCTGGACGCGCATGCGGTCTGGCTGCTCAAGCGCACCTTCCCGGCCGTATACACCCATGCCCTCGGCGTACTGAACCGTGTTCTGCCGCAGAACGATTCGGTCGCCGCACCCGTCAAGACAGGAGTCTGACATGCCTTTCGACTTCGACAATATGCTCGGCAAGATCGCGTCCAAGCAGTGGGCGCTGGCCGATATCGAATGGGACGCACCGGGAGCCGAGCTCATCGAGCCCGAGCTGCACGCCAAACTCAAGCCGTTCATGGCCGATCTCATGTGGATCGAGAATGTCGGCGCACGCGGGTTCGCGGCCATGGCGCAGAAGGCCCCGACCGAGACGCTCAAGCAGATCTACAAGTACTTCCATGCCGAGGAGCAGCGGCACGCCAATGCCGAACTGGCGCTGATGCGCCGGTGGGGCATGCTCGACGGGGATGAGATCCCGGAGCCCAATATCAATGTCAAGCTGGTGATCGACTTCCTGGACAAGCATGCCGACGATATGTCGCTCTCGTTCCTGGGCACCGTGATTCCCATGCTCGAGGTCGCCCTGGACGGCGCGCTGATCAAGTTCATCACCGATGAAATCGACGATCCGGTCGCGCAGGAGGTCTTCAAGAAGATCAATGCCGACGAATCCCGGCATCTGGCAACCGATTACGCGGTGATGGAGTTGCTCGGGCATTCCACGGCGCGCAAGCTCGCCATCGATCTGGTGGGCGGCTGGGCCAAACCGTCGTTCATCGTCGGCGTGCTCAGCTATGTGCCGCTGCTGAACAAGATGCGCGACAATATCGTCGAAATGGGCGTGGACGAGGAGAAGCTGTACGCCGCCATGCGCCGCTTCCGCTCGGTCGGTGAGCGCGCGCCGATCGCCAATCGCGTGCCCATGTACCGAATCGTGAAAATGCATGCCAGCTGGGTGATCAACCGCGACCACCCGTACCACCTGTTCGCCGATGCGATGGTCAAGGTGACCTCGCGCATTCCCGAACGCTTCCTCGGAGCCCAGCCGACCTGGTCCAAGGAACTCACCTACGAGCCCGTCGCATGAGCGCGGCTGCCAAGCCACTGGATGTGGCGATCATCGGTGCCGGATTCGCGGGTATCGGCGCGGCTATCAGGTTGCGCCAGAAGGGGATCACGGATTTCGCGATCTTCGAGCGCGATACCCGGGTCGGCGGCACCTGGCGGGACAACACCTATCCCGGTGCGGCGTGCGATATTCCGTCGCGGCTGTACTCGTACGCGTTCGCGCCCAATCCGGATTGGTCGCACACCTACTCCGGCAGCGGTGAGATCCTCGGGTATATCGAATCCATGGTGGCGGAGTTCGGCATCGGACCCAGCATTCGGTTCGAGCACACCGTCACCGGTCTGGAATTCGACGAGATGACCGGGCTGTGGGAACTGTCGTTCACCAAGGGGCGGCGAAAGGTGAAGGCGCGCAGCGTGGTCGTGGCCTCGGGTCCGCTCTCCAATGCCAGCCTGCCGAATATCCCGGGCATCGACGACTATGAGGGTCGCAAGATCCACAGCGCGCGCTGGGATCACGACTACGACTTCACCGGTAAGAAGGTCGCCGTCGTCGGCACCGGAGCCAGTGCGGTGCAGATCATTCCGGAGCTGGTGGACAAGGCCGCCTCGGTGAAGGTCTTCCAGCGCACGCCCGGCTGGGTGCTGCCGCGGGTGAACCGGCGCACCAATGCCGTGACCCGGCAGCTGTACCGGCAGGCTCCGATCACGCAGAAGCTGGCGCGCGACGCCTGGTTCTGGGGGCATGAATCGGTGGCGCTGGGCGTGGTGTGGAATACCCCGCTGACCCGGGTGGTGGAGCGGGTCGCACTGCTGCACTTGCGATCTCAGGTGAGCGATCCGTGGATGCGGCGTCAGCTCACCCCGGATTTCCGGGCGGGCTGCAAGCGGCTGCTGATCAGCAATGACTACTACCCGGCCTTGCAGAAGGACAACTGCAAGCTGGTCACCTGGCCCATCGCGCAGTTGTCCCCGAAGGGGATTCGCACCGCCGAGGGTATCGAGCACCAATTCGACGCCATCGTCTTCGCCACCGGATTCGATATCTCCAAGGCGGGTGCGCCGATTCCGATCACCGGCCGCGACGGACGCGTGCTCGGTGACGAATGGAGCAGGGGCGCATACGCTTTCAAGAGCGTGGCGGTCGAGGGCTATCCGAATCTGTTCCTGACCTTCGGCCCCAACTCCGGGCCGGGGCACAATTCGGCGCTGGTCTACATGGAGGCGCAGATCGAATATCTGACCGATGCCATCGGCCTGCTGCTCGACCGCGATCTGCGCATGCTCGAGGTGCGGCGTGATCGGCAGGACGCGTACAACGCGGGGATTCAGCGGCGATTGGAGTCCACCACCTGGAATTCCGGTTGCAGCAGCTGGTATCTCACCGAGGACGGCTTCAACGCCACCATGTATCCGGGCTTCGGCACCCAGTACGTGCGACAGCTCGCCCGCGTCGAACTCGGCGATTACGTCCTCACCCCCAGGGACGCCGCGCGCGCCCCGGGTGCCGACCGTGGAATCGCCGTCTCGCTCGGCTAATGTCGACACGACATGGACCGGCTATCGGGAAACGGGGAGGGCGAGACCAGGATGGCGGACTACCGCATCGATGATCTCGCCCGCGCCGCCGGGACCACCAGCCGCAATGTGCGCGCCTATCAGGAACGCGGCCTGCTCACCACGCCCACCCGGCGAGCGGGCCGCGCCCTGATCTACGACGATTCGCATCTGGCGCGGCTCAAGATCATCGACGCGCTGCTGCAACGCGGGTTCACGACCGCGCACATCGGCGATTTCATCACCAGCTGGGAGACCGGCAAGGATCTGTCCGAAGTGCTCGGACTCCAGCAGGCCGTCACCGCCACCTGGGGCAAAACCGAAGAGCCCCTGGAGGTTCCGCGCGAACTCATGGACAGTTTCCTCGGTGAGGGCGATACCGCGCCCGTCACCGCCGAGGAACTGGACCGCCTCGCCGAAGTCGGGCTGGCCCGGCTGCACGAGGAAACCATCGAATTCACCCAGCCCGAACTGCTGGCGACCTTCGCCGCCCTGCACGGCTACGGCTACGGGCTCACCGGATTGATCGACGTCTACGCCGCGGTGGTCAAGCGCGTGGAGGACATCGCCCGGCTCATGGTCGTCTCGGCGAAGGATCAGATCGTCGCCGACCACGGTCCCGGCTGGCTGCCCGATACCGACGCCGAGGTCGCCGCCCTCACCAAGATGCTCAACCACCTGCGCGAATTGGGTGTCACCGCGGTGCAGACCAGCCTCGCGCAGGCCCTGGATCGCGTACTGCAATCCGAGCTCGGCGCGTACCTGGAAACCGCCGCCGAACAGCGTGGCACACCCAAACCGCTGGACTGAGTTCGACAGTGCGCCCGCGCCCGACCGCCAGGGGTGATTAGCGAGTCGAACGGGTTGGTAGTTTGGCTCGGTGAGCCAAGTGAGCGAGACGACCCGGACCGATGCGGCGGAGACCGGCGATCGAGTGGCAACACCCGCGTACTTCGTTCCGGTCGGAGCCGTCGAGGGCGGGTACGAACGGTACCTGGCCACCGAATCCACGGTGAGCGTCTGGGCGCACACCATGCAGCACGGTGCGCCGCCCTCGGCCCTGCTGGCTCGGGCGGTGGAGCGGTGCGCGCCCCGCGAGGGTATGCGGGTCACCCGGCTGACCATGGAGATCCTCGGGCCGATTCCGGTTGCCGAGATCGATGTGCGGGCCTGGGTGGAGCGGCCCGGCAAGCGCATCGAACTGGTGGCCGCCGAGCTCGCGGCGCTGCTGCCCGACGGCACCCGGCGGGTGGTGGCCAAGGCGAGCGCCTGGCGCATCGCGACCACCGATACCGCGAGCGTCGCGCTGACCGCAGACGCCCCGCTACCGCCGATTCCGCCCGCCGCGCAGATCGGCTGGGACATTCCGGCGGGCTGGGATGTGGGCTATGTACGGACCGTCGATATTCGCGCGCTGCCGGATTCCTTTGGGGCGCGCCATGTTTGGGTGCGCTCGCACAGCGCGGTCGTCGACGGTGAGCCGGTGACGCCGCTGGGCACCGTGTTCGCGGTCGCCGATCTCGCCAATGGCATTGGCGCGCAACTCGATCCGGCGAAGTACACCTTCCTCAACACCGATCTCACCGTGGATCTGTTCCGGCTGCCGGTGAGCGAGTGGATCGGACTGTCGGTCGCCACCTCCATCGGACCGGACGGCGTGGGCATGTGCTCCACCGTGCTGCACGACGAACAGGGCCCCATCGGCCGCGCCCTGCAAATCCTCGAGGTCCGCGCCCGCGACTGACCGGTTCGCACCCGCCGCAGCGGGATTGCCGGGTTGTCGGCGATCCCGCCGGTAAGGTCTGGCCTGCTACTGATCACCCGGGTGTGCGGTCATTGACAGTGTGGTGTTTGCGCTGGCCTGGGCCGGGTAGTCGGGATTCTGCGGGGTTCGGACTTGGAGGTCGGGATGGCTCAGGTGGCGGACGGGGTGGTGCGGACACTGGTACCGGCGCGGATAGACCGGTTGCCGTGGTCCAGGTTTCACACCCGGCTGGTGGTGGCGCTCGGCGTGGCGTGGGTGCTGGACGGGCTGGAGATCACCGTCGCCAGCGCGGTCGCCGATACGCTGACCAAACCGGAAACGCTCAATATGTCCTCGGCGGCGGTCGGTTTGATCGCGACGATATACCTCGCCGGAGAAGTGGTGGGGGCGTTGCTGTTCGGGCATCTGTCCGATCGGCTGGGGCGGCGCAATCTCTTCATGGTGACCCTCGCGATCTATCTGATCGGCAGCGGGCTCACCGCCTTCACCCTGGGCAACGGGGCGGGCTGGGTGGCGTTCCTGTACTTGACGCGCTTCATCGCCGGAATGGGCATCGGCGGTGAATACGCGGCCATCAATTCCGCCATCGACGAATTGATTCCGGCGCGATATCGCGGCCGGGTCGATATCGCCGTCAATGGAACCTATTGGGCCGGAGCGATTATCGGCACCATCGGCACCTACATTCTGCTCAACCATATGAGCCTGTCACTGGGCTGGCGGCTGGGATTCCTGATCGGCCCGGTGCTCGGATTGGTGATTCTGCTGGTGCGGCGGCATCTGCCGGAAAGCCCGCGCTGGCAGATCATGCACGGCCGCGCGGAAGCCGCCGAGAAATCCATCGCCGAAATCGAGCACGAGGTCGAGGCCGCCGGGAAAACGCTTCCGGCAGTGGACGAATCCAAGGCCATGGAGGTCAAACCGGCCACCCAGATCGGCTTCGTCGCCCTGACCCGGGTGCTGTTCAGCGAATATCCGCGCCGCGCCATTCTCGGGGCCACGCTGATGATCAGCCAGTCCTTCCTGTACAACTCGATCTTCTTCACCTACACGCTGGTGCTCGGCAAGTTCTACGGTGTCCCGTCCGAATCCACCCCGATCTACCTGATCGCCTTCGCGGTGGGAAATCTCTTGGGGCCGTTGACCATCGGACACCTCTTCGACACCATCGGCAGACGCACCATGATCTCGGGCACCTATCTGCTCTCGGGCGTGCTGCTGGCCATTTCGGCGGGACTGTTCTACGCCGACGTCCTCAACGCCATCACCCAGACCATCTGCTGGTGCGTCATCTTCTTCTTCGCCTCGGCCGGCGCCAGCGCCGCCTATCTCACCGTGAGCGAGATCTTCCCGCTCGAGGTGCGCGCCAAGGCGATCGCCGTATTCTTCGCCATCGCACAGTGTTTCGGCGCGCTCGGCCCGGTCATCTACGGTGCGCTGATCGGTGACGGCTCTTACCCGGGCCGCCTGGCCATCGGTTATCTGCTGGGCGCCGCGGTCATGATCACGGGCGGGCTGGTGGCCCGGGCGCTGGCGGTGGACGCGGAAGGCCGCTCGCTCGAGGATATCGCGCTGCCGCTCGCCGCGACCGGCCGCAAGAGCGGCACCCGCGCCGAGGGTGCGGGTTCGCCGTTCTCGACCTAGCACAGAATCGACGAACCGGGGCCTGAGAGATTACTGGGGATCGTCATGGAGGTTACCGGGAGAATCGCTCAGGGTATCGGATGTTCGCTTGCGGGGCAGTACTTTTCGAGAGTCCTCATCAGACACTCCGAAATTCACGCACTGCTCGAAAGGTTTCGTAATGCTCCTGGCACTTCTGTTCGCGGGGCTCTGCTCCGGTAGCGCCATTGCCGCCGGTGCAACGGGTAGCGCCGCCGCAACGGTGGGCAATATCTGACTTGCCGCGGCGTCAGCCGCTGACAAGAGGACGCCGGTAGGGGAAGTAGGGATCCGCTACCGGCGTCTTTCAGTGGTGGAGGAGTGTCCTACCGAATCGGCGCGGGCGGACCGATAGCGTCGTGGCATGGACTCGCTCGTGCAGCGAATACTCGGATTCTCACCGGTGTGGACCTACCTGGTGATCGGGCTGCTGGTATTCGCCGAGGAGGCGATGGTATTCGGGCTGCTGGTGCCCGGCGATACCGCCGCCATTCTGGCCGGGGTGGCCGCGAGTCAGGGACATTTGAATCTGGGCGTCACGCTGGCATTGGTGGTGCTGTCGGCGGTGGTCGGCGCGAGTATCGGATTCACCATCGGAAAGATCTACGGCGCGCGGGTATTGGAGTGGGAGATCCTGCGCCGCTATCGCAAGAATTTCGACAGGGCGGGAGATTTCCTGCAACGCCGCGGCGGCTGGGCAATCGTCCTGGGCCGGTTCAGCGCCTTCTTCCGGACCATGCTCCCGCAATTGGTCGGCATGTCCGCGATGCCGTATACACGCTTCCTCGCCGCCAGTTTCGCGGGCGCGCTGCTGTGGGGAGCGGCCCTGGTGCTGGCGGGCTACCTGGTAGGACAGTCGTTCACGGTGATCGCCAGGGAAATCGACTCCGGCCTCGCCATCATCATCCCGGTCCTGGCACTACTCGCGTTCGGCTACTGGAAATGGCGGCAACACCGGAACGCCGCGAATGCGGTGTCCGAGCCCTGCGAGCCCGAGACCATCGAACAGAACTAGGGCGCGGCCATCGCATCGCGCACCGCGGCCTCCGGTTGGCCCGAGGACCTCGGCTCGGGACGGAAAAGGATCGAGTACACGGCCTTGGTAGCGGCCAATTGGTCACGGAGCCAGCACTTCCGATAGACATCGTCATGGGTCCGGGCGGTATCGGCGACCGCGACCGCGTCGATACCGGCCGCGCGGCACAGCGCGAGGGTGCGGGGGACGCTGAAGTCCTGGGTCACCGCGATTGCGCTGCGCACGCCGAACACATCGTGTGCGCGGACGCAGGAGTCGTAGGTGGTGAAACCCGCGCCGTCGAGCGCGATTTTGGCGGCCGGAACGCCGCGCTCGACCAGATAGGCGCGCATGGCCTCGGATTCGTGATGGCTGGCCGCACCGTTGTCACCGCTGACCAGGATTGCCTTCACCTTGCCGGATGCCAGGAGTTGGCGGCCCAGGTCCAGTCGCGCGGCGAGGTACGGCGACGGTTTGCCGGTGCGATAGACCTGTGCGCCGAACACGATGGCGATATCGGCGGGCGGGGCGGTCGCGACGTCGTATTGCAGGTTTCGGGTGGTTAGACGGATCCACGCGATCGAACCCGCTCCGACCAGGATGGCCGCGGTGACGGCGGCGGCTAGGAGCTTCGCGACGCGATGCGGAGGCAGCCACCTCGATAGTGCGGCTCGGGTGGCGCGGGGTGCGTCGCGGACCTTCATGCCGTCAGTTTGCCCGAATTCCGCGGGGCGACGGAATCCTCTTCCGGCTGGTAGCGGGGGCGGCGATGCCCACGGAACTGGGGGCGTGGGGTTTGGGCGAATCGGGGTGGGGTGGGGTCGGGAGGTTTGTACACTTCCGCGCAAGTGAATAGCGAACACTTCAGTTCATGATTCGAGGGTCTGCCATGAAGTCTCATGCCCCAGTCCGATCAACCCTCCGCGCGATCGCGGCCGTGATCGGTGCGTTCACAGTGATCGGCGGGGCGGTCGCCTGCGGCGGCAGCGCTGATTCGGGCGAATCGGCCGGGGAAACCTCGACCGCGGTGGCCCCGGTGACCAGCGCCGCGCCGGTGACCAGCGCGGCGGCCGCGAGCACCGCGGCACCCGCGAGTACCGCCGTGCCCGCGCCCGCGCCGACCGAAGCGCCGGTCGCGCAACCCGTCGTGCCCGCGCAGCCGCCCGCGCCCGAACCCGTCGCGCCCGCGCCGAAACCGGTGCAGCAGTTGCCCGCCCAAACCGTCGAGAAGCCCGCGCCCCCCACCCTGGCCGTGCCCGGGTTCGAACCGCGCGCCGGATACTGAGGGAGCTGGAATTGTTCGGCAGGAGTGGGCGCTGGCTGTGCGCCGTCGCCATGGCGGCAACCGCCGTCGTCACCGGGACCGGGTTCGCGACGGCCGATCCCGCGCCCGAGGGCAAAGAGCTTGTGGTCCTTGGTGATTCGTACACCGCCAATAAATGGGACTTCCTCTCCGAGGAGGCCAAATGCGTGCACAGCGATACCTCCTGGCCGCAGCAGTTGGTCGGGCTCATGCGGCCCGCCGACTATCTGGACGCATCCTGTCCGGGGGCCTCGATCGACACCCCGCCCGGGTACACCCTCGCCATGGAAGCCCAAAAAGCCGATAAGGCAGGGGCTTTCGGGCCGCGCACCAAACTGGTGACCATGCAGATCGGGCTCAACGATCGCTGGGGCGACACCGACATGATCATGTGGTGGTCGCTGCAGAAATGCATTCTCAACCTGATCGACGGGTGTGGTCCGGAAGCGGCCGAACAGGGCCGGATGACCGACTACCGCGGTGTCTCGGGCGCCGTCTTCGCCCAGCGCATCAGCAATGTGGTCACCTACATCAAGTACTACGCTCCGAACGCGCGCATCGTGCTGGTCGGCTATCCGGAACTGTTCCCCTCCGGTCAGAACACGTTGTGCATCAACCTCTTCGGCGTCGCACCCTTCATACAGCCGCGCGGTGCGGCCGCCATCGAATACCTCGATCGCATCGATCGGGCGCAGCGCGAAGCGGCCGCCCTGCTGGGCATCGACTTCCTCGATACCCGCACCCCGACGCTGGGCCACGGATTGTGTTCGGCCGACCCGTGGTTGAACGGGGTACTGGACTATCGCACCGATATCGGCGGCCTGCCGTTCCATCCCTCCGCCCACGGTGACGCGGTCGTCGCGAACGCGGTCTACGAGAGGTACGGCCGATGACCACCTCACCGGAACTCGCCGCGGGCGCGGAGGACGTGGTCGCCCGGGCGGCGTCCGCACCACCGTCGGCCAGCGCGGCGCAGCCACCGGCCGCGACGCCCGGCGACGTATCGGAAAGCGTTGCGGCCAGGGCGAATCGGGAGCGCCCGGCGCTGCCGTCGCTGACCGGTGCGCGCTGGTGGGCGGCCTGCGCGGTGTTCACCGTGCATGCGCTGGTATTCCTGCCGGTGTATCCGTTCCAGAAGTCCGAACTGTTCCGGACCATCCACCAGTGGTTTCCGATGCAGTTGGGCGCGGCGGGCGTCACCTTCTTCTTCGTGCTGTCCGGGTTCATCATCTACTGGTCGTTCCGGCCCGGGAATTCGGTGCGCGGGTTCTATCGGCGACGGGTACTGAAGATCTACCCCACGCATCTGCTGGGGGCGGCGGCATTCATTGTGGCGGCAGGGGTTCCGCTGCATCGATTGGTGGTGTGGGCCCCGAATCTGCTGCTGATCCACACCTGGGTGCCCAAGTGGACCATGGTCGGCGGGCTCAATGTGCCGTCCTGGTCGCTGGCGGCCGAGGTGCTGTTCTATCTGAGCTTCCCGCTGGCGCTGCCGCTGATCCGGCGGATTCCCTCGCGGCGACTGCTGCTCGCGATGGGCCTGCTGGTGCTGTTCGTGCTGGCGCTGCACACCGCGTTCTACCTGTGGGCGGACGGGCCCAAGGGGATCGCGAATATCTTTGTGCCCCGGCTGGTTCCGGGTGACACCTCGCCGTACTACGAACTGCACTCCTCACCCGCCTGGTTCGCCCAGCCCGATATCCCGGTCTCACCGTCGTACTGGCTGAGCTACACCTTCCCGGCCTCGCGACTGCCGGAGTTCTACCTGGGCGTGCTGGCCGCGCGCATGGTGCTCGAAGGACGCTGGCGCACGACGAGATTGACGGTGCCGCTGCTGGTGCTGGCGCTCTCCTACGCCGCGACCTGGGTGGTGCCGGTCAACTACAAGATGTCCGCGCTCATGCTCGCACCCATGACCGCGGTGGTCGCCACCCTCGGCGCGCGGGATATGCACGGCATCGAGGGGATCACCTCGCATCCCCGGCTGGTATGGCTGGGGAACATCACCTTCGCGTTCTACCTGGTGCAGTTGCCGGTGATGGTGGTGATCACCCGATATCTCATCGGCGGCAAGCAGTTCGGCATCCTCGGCTGGGCCGGATTCTCACTGCTGAGCCTGGTCGTCTCGCTCGCGCTGGGCGCGCTGCTCTACCACCTGGTGGATGTGCCGATCATGCGCCGGTTCGCGGGCAGATCCACCGCGAAACCGGTGCGGGCCGGGTGATTTCAGGCGGGTTGTACGCCGATCATCGGCAGGATGGTGCGCCGTGCGAACTCGCGCGCGGCGCGCTCATCGCCGAGCGGAATGAGCCCGTCCGGGGTGAGCGCCAGCGATTGCCCCAGGCGGGCAAGGACTTCGGCGACCAGATCGGCGTCGAAATCCGGGACGCTGCCCGATTCCTGTAGCCCGCGCAGCTTCTCGGCCAGATAGGTGCGCCCGACCGCCAGCACCGGACCGGCCTCGGTGGTGAGCCGGGGCAGGATCACATCGGGTTCGGTGCGCAGCAGGCGTTGCAGCAGTTTGTTATTGGCCAGATTGGTGATGAAGGCGACGAAGATCTCGACCAGCTGTTCCTCACCGGCCTGGCCATTGTGCGATACCTCGCGCACGCGCTGATCGATCTCGGCGATGAACTGCTGCGCCTCGCGCACGCTCACCGCCTCCACCAGATCGTTTTTGGATTCGAAGCGGCGGTACAGCGTCGCGGGGCTGATGCCCGCGCGACGCGCTATCTCGCCCATGCTGGTTCGCTTGATACCGAAATCCAGGAAGGCCGAGAGCGCGCTCTCCAGCAGCTGTTCGCCTTCTGCCCGCGGCTTTTCCAGAATGCGTTGCAGGATGGCGGGCACGGACGGCATCGAGTCTCCAGTCGATTCGGTTGGCATCCGCGACATTGCGGGGACCACGGCTGTGGCGGGAAAGATCAACCCGCATTATCGCATCGCGGTACGCCAACCGGGCGCTCGCCGTGAACCTACTGTCCAGTCACTGGACGTTCAGTGCGCTCATCTCGCGCTCGATCGCATTGGCGGCGAAATCGATTCCATTGGAACGCAATTCGTGTACTCGCCGCTGTAGTGCCTCGATGCCACCCGGCTGGGCCGCGATATCGGCCACGCTGATCGGCCGTCGGTGTATACCGTTCTGCTCGTACAACACCGTATGAAACCTCCTGCTAGCGCACAGCACGCACCCGGCAAGCGGCGGCACAGCCCGGGCCGCCGGGAACGCTTCGACGAATGCTAACAGCGGGCCATATGGTCGCTTGTTCAGTGTGGGGGGTATCACACACCCCCTGTAGTCACACCTCTTGACCGTTGCGGTGCAGGCTCGTGTTGTGCAGGTACACGGCCGCATTCAGCCGAATGCGATCCAGCTCGGCCTCACCCAATTCACGCCGCACCTTGCCCGGCACACCCGCCACCAACGACCCGGGCGGGATCTGCGCACCCTCGGGAATCAGCGCGTTCGCCGCGATCAGGCTGCCCGCGCCGATCACCGCGCCGTTGAGCACCGTCGCACCCATGCCGACCAGCACATCATCACCGACGGTGCAGCCGTGCAGAATCGCATTGTGCCCCACCGAAACCCCCGCCCCGACCGTGCACGGGAAGCCGGGATCGGCATGCAGCACCGAGCCGTCCTGGATATTCGAACCCTTGCCGACGGAGATGTCCTCGAGATCGCCGCGCAGCACGGCCGAGTACCACACGCTCACATCGGCTTCCAGCTTCACCCGGCCGATCACGGTGGCATTGGGCGCGATCCACGCGCTCTCGTCGATCTGGGGCGCGTTATCGCCGAGCTGAATCTTCATGATCAGGAAGCTACCGCCGCCCGCCGGAACTGTGTCCGGTGGGTCGCCGGGCTGGTGCCCAACTGGCGATGGAAATGGTGGCGGAGATTGACCGCGGTGCCCAGACCGGACTCCGCGGCAATGCGATCCATGGTGTCGTCGGTGGACTCCAGCAACAGGCGGGCACGGTCCAGGCGCTGTTGCAGCAACCACTGCTGCGGGCTGGAACCGGTGCGATCGCGGAAGCGGCGGGTGAAGGTGCGGCGGGACATGAGGGCGGTGCGGGCCCAGGTGTCCAGGTCGACCGGCTCGTCGAGATGTGTTCGCGCCCAGACCATGGCGTGCTCGAGCGGATCGTCATCCATCGCCTCGGGCACGGCCACCGGAATGTACTGGGCCTGGGAACCGCTGCGGTGCGGGGCCAGTACCAGGGCGCGGGCCAGTTCGGTGGCCCGGCGGCTGCCGAGATCGGTGCGCACCAGATGCAGGCAGCAGTCCAGGGCCGCGGCCACGCCGGCGGAGGTGATCAGATCACCGTGATCGGACCACAGGCTGTCCGCGCGCACCCGCACGGCCGGATAGGCGCGGGCCAATTCGTCGGCGGCGGACCAGTGCGTGGTGATCTCCCGGCCGTCGGCCAGACCGCTCGCGGCGATGGCCCACGCGCCCAGGCACAGGCCGACGATGCGGGAGCCATTGGCGTGCGCGCGGCGCAGCGCGTCCCGGGTCGGGTCCGTCAACGGCCGATCGCGCTCCCAGCTCGGCACGATGATCGTCTCCGCGCGCTCCAGGGTGTCCAAGCCGTGCTGCACGATGATGTCGAAACCCGCTGGGGTGGAGAGGATTCCGGGTTGTTCCGCGCAGACGTCCACCCGGTACGACGAGTCGCCGCCCGCGCCGACCCGGCCGAACACCAGGGTCGGCACCGACAGGTGGAACGGGCTGATGCCCTCGAACGCCAGCACCGCAACGGAACGCATGGCCCGATCTTATCGATAAGCGGCCTCCGGGCCACTGTTGTGCTCTGTCCGTGCGGAGCAAGCTCGTTCTCATGACGAACACGATCGAAAACACCACCGCCACCATCGACATCCTGCACATCGGCGGACCCACCGTGCGGTTGCGCTACGGCAACCTCACCTGGTTGACCGATCCGACGTTCGACGCGCCCGGCGACTACCCCGGGCCGATCACGCTGCACAAGCTCACCGGTCCCGCCATCCCCGTCGAGCAGGTCGGGCCGGTGGACGTGGTGCTGCTCTCGCACGATCAGCACGCCGACAACCTGGACAACTCCGGGCGCGAATTCCTCGGCACCGTGGCGCGGGTGCTGTCCACCAACGATGCCGCCGGACGCCTGGAAGGTGTTCAGGGACTGGCGAATTGGGAATCGGTGCGGATCGGCGACGTCACCGTGACCGGTGTGCCCGCACTGCACGGGCCCGAAGGCGCGGAAGCGTTCTCCGGGGTGGTGACCGGATTCGTCCTGCAGGGTGAGGGGCTGCCCACCGTCTATGTCTCCGGCGACAACGCGTCGGTGGACCTGGTGCAGCAGATCGCCGATCGCATCGGGCGGATCGATACGGCGATCCTGTTCGTCGGTGCGGCCAATGTGGATCGCTTCGGGGACAGCGATGTCACCCTCAACGGGCGCAGTGCGGTTCGTGCCGCCGAGGCGCTCGGCGATGCGGTCATCGTGCCGGTGCACGGTGAGGGCTGGGGTCACTTCTCCGAATCCCTGGACTACCTCGCCCGCAATTTCGCTTACGCGGGCCGCGCGGATCAGCTCCGGATTCCCACCCCGGGCGAAACCCTCACCCTCGCCGCCCGCTAGCCGATTCGCTTCGTGGCGTTCACGCAGGTGAGGCCGTACGTGCGACACGATGGCGGTATGCGAATCGGGGTACCGAAGGAAGTCAAGGAGCAGGAATTCCGGGTGGCGCTGACCCCGGCCGGAGCCGGGGAGCTGGTGCGCGGCGGACACGAGGTGCTGATCGAAACCGGGGCCGGAATCGGCTCCGGTTTTCCGGACGCCGATTACCTCGGAGTCGGTGCGCGCACCCTGCCCACCGCGGATGAGGTCTGGGCCGCCGCCGATCTCATCCTGAAGGTGAAAGAGCCGATCGCCCAGGAGTATTCGCGCATGCGGCGCGGGCGGACGCTGTTCACCTTCCTGCATCTGGCGGCGTCGCGGGAATGCACCGAGGCGATTCTGAACTCCGGGATCACCGCCATCGCCTACGAGACGGTGCGCGCGGCGGACGGGTCGCTGCCACTGCTCGCGCCCATGAGCGAGGTCGCGGGCAAGCTCGGCACCCAGGTCGGGGCGTATCAGCTGATGTCACCGCAGGGCGGGGAAGGGGTGCTGCTCGGCGGGGTTCCCGGGGTGCGGCCCGCCGATGTGGTGGTGCTCGGCGGCGGGGTCGCCGGGGTCAATGCCGCGAGCGTCGCGGTCGGCATGGGAGCGCGAGTCACGGTGCTGGACACCAATATCGCGCGATTGCGCGAACTTGACGCGCGCTTCGCCGGGCGGATCACCACCATCGGCTCCAATGCCGCCGAGGTCGAAAAGGCCGTTCCCGCCGCCGATCTGGTGATCGGCTCGGTGCTGGTGCCGGGCGCTCGCGCGCCGAAGCTGGTGCCGGACAGCCTCGTCGCGCTCATGCGGCCCGGTTCGGTATTGGTGGATATCGCCATCGATCAGGGCGGATGCTTCCAGAGCTCACATCCCACCACCCATGCGAAACCCACCTTCCCGGTGGCGAATTCACTGTTCTACTGCGTCGCGAATATGCCCGGCGCGGTACCGCACACCGCCACGGTGGCGCTCACCAATGCCACGCTGCCGTATGTGCACGCCATCGCGGATCGCGGGTGGCGCGCGGCCTGCGATGCCGATCACGGTCTGGCGCAGGGGCTCACCGCCGATGCGGGGGAGCTATACTCGCCGGAAGTCGCGGCGGCCCACGGCCTGCATCCGGTCGGCAGTTAGCGCGGACGGATATCACTGCGGATTGGATACAGTGGTGGGGCGCCCCCCCACTCGGTTGGGGGGGCCCCCGGGGGGGGGGATTAGGGGGGGGTGGTGTTGTTCCCCCACACCGGCGCGCCGGGCGCCGGGGC
>NZ_JBHJVY010000008.1:0-86930 GCF_042266325.1 Nocardia sp. NPDC056100 | reverse complement strand
GTCCCGGCGCCCCCCGGCCTCCCCCCGGCGGCCTTTCTGCGCGCCCTTTTAACCTTCGGTATTGTACAGTGGGGTGGCCCCCAACCTCTTGGGTTGGCGGCCCACCACTGTGCGATCTATTCGGGGGCGTTGGTGTTCAGCACCCAGTCCGGCTCGCCGTCCTCGGGGAGGTTGCGCAGCTTATCCGGATTGCGCACCACATCGATATTGGTGATGCGGCCGTCATCGATGGTGAAGGAGAACACGCCGGTGTTCTTGCCGTCGAACACCACCAGGCCCGGACGGCCGTTGACCATGATCGAACGACCCCAGCCGCCACCGACCTCGGTCGCGAACCGCAGGAAGCCCACCAGCGTCTCGGCCACCTTGCTCGCACCGTGCAGCGGATGCCGGAAGGCATTGACCTTGCCGCCGCCGTCGGCGGTGAAGGTGACATTCGAATCCAGCACGCCCAGCAGGGCACTCAGATCACCCGAGCGCCATGCCACCGCGAACGCCGACACCACCTTCTCGTGCTCGGCCGGATCGGCCGGGAAGCGCGGGGTGCCGGACTCCACATGCTTGCGCGCGCGAGAAGCCAACTGGCGCACCGCCGCCGGGGTGCGGCCCACCACCTCGGCGACCTCTGGACCTGTCATGCCGAAGACATCCTGCAGCACGAAAGCGGTTCGCTCGGCCGGGGACAGCGACTCCAGTACCACCAGTAGTGCGGTGGTCACCCGCTCATCCTGCGATACCCGATCGGCCGGATCATCCACCCAACTGGTGATCTCCGGCTCCGGCAGCCATTCACCGACATACTGTTCGCGCCGCGCCCGCGCCGATCCGAGATGATCCAAGGCCAGCCGCCCCGTCACCGTGGTCAGCCACGCGCGCAGATTCTCGATCTCCGCACCGTCATTCGTCTCGTAATACCGCTGCAGCCGCAGCCACGCCTCCTGCACCACATCATCGGCATCGCTCAGACTCCCCAGCGTGCTGTACGCGACCCGCCGCAAATAGCCCCGATGCTCCTCGAACCGCCGCGCCAACTCGGCCTGATCGGGTACCCCGTGCTGTCCGTCGCTCATTGCCGCCTCACCATTCCTGACCACGCGCCCATCCGGACGACCCTCACCAACCAGACGAACCAACTCCCCACACTGTGACATTCCCCAGCTCCGAGCCGGAACGCGACCTCGCCTGAGACTGCCGAACATTCGTGCTGCGATCGCCGGATCGCTGTCGTGGCATGAAGGTCGACGCACTGACCGCCCCCGTCATCCCGGCGCGCTTTTGGCCGGGATCCACACCTTTCAGCGGCGGGCGTAGGCGACGGTCGCGGCGACGAGTGCGGTGGCGAGCTGCACTGCCTCCGAGAGGCGGACCGCGCGGCGTAGATCGGCTACGCGCGGGGACGGGCCGTCGCCGAGGGTCGGGCGCATTTCGGTGCCGTGGCGGTACTGGGTGAGTCCGCCGAGCTGCACACCCAGCGCGCCTGCCATGGAGGCTTCTGCCACACCGGCATTCGGGCTCGGATGCTTGCCCGCGTCTCGACGCCAGGCGCGCCAGGCGTCGGCGGATCGGCCGCCGATCACCGGGGCGAGCACCGTCGTGATCAATCCGGCGACTCGGGCCGGGCCGAGATTCGCGACGTCATCGGTGCGCGCCGCCGCCCAGCCGAACCGGTTGTAGCGCTCGTTTCGATATCCGACCATGGCGTCGAGCGTGTTGATCGCGCGATACCCGAGCAGTCCCGGCACCCCCGCGATCGCACCCCAAAACAGTGGTGCGACAGTCGCATCCGAGGTGTTCTCCGCGATCGACTCGAGAGCGGCCCGGGCCAGGCCATCCGCGTCCAGCAGTTCGGGATCGCGGCCGCACAGGGAGGGCAACAGCTCCCGAGCGCCTGCGATATCCCCGGATTCCAGGAGATCGGCCATTTGCCGCCCGGTCTCGGCCAGGGTTGTTCCGCCAAGCACGGTCCAGGTGGCGGCCGCGATCATCGCGGCTTCGCCGACCGACCCGCGAATGGTTTTCTTGGCGATGATGCCCAAGCCGATGACGCCGCCGGCCAGTACGACCTCGTGCACAACTCCGGCCAGGCGATGATCCTGATAGGTGACCTGTTCCAGCTTCATTGCGGTGGTGCCGAACCCGGCCACCGGGTGCCAGCGGCGCGGGTCGCCTAAGACGCGATCCGCCGCGAAGCCGATCAACAAGCCAGCCGCAGCAACACTCCCGGAACGCACCAGCCGAGGTTATCGACTCCGCCGCACCCGGTGGACACCACCTCTACGACAGCGCTGCGATTGTTCACCCGGTGTGGAGTCAGCGGCGGGTGTTGCCGTAGCGGTCGGCGAGACGGGCTTCGTTCGTCGGAGGTTTCGGAATCGAAGGGGTCGGTACCGGTGCTGCGGTTGCGGTGGTGGGTTCCGCATCCGGATCCGTGTCGGCCGGGGTTGTGGCAGGCGCGGTGCTCGCAGCCGGTGCGGCCGTGGATTCGGCGCGTTCGCGGCGGCGGGCTCGGATCTCGGCGTAGATGAAATAGCCGAGGCCGAGGGGAGCCATGATGCCGAAGGCCAGCCATTGCAGGCCGTAGGAGAGGTACGGGCCCGCGTCCAATTGGGGGAGCGGGACGGGGCTGAACGCGCCCGGCTGGTTCTCGTCCAGTTGCAGGTAGCCGCCGCGGCCATCGGTGGGGATGGGGGTCAGCGGAAGGTTCAGGACCGTCGAATCCTGTTGGGTGTCAATGGAATAGACCTGGCGGTAGCCGTCCTCGGTGAGCGGCGGCTTGGTGTCCACGATGCCCTCGGAGGCGCGGACCCGGGCCTCGAGATGTTGCGGTCCGGTCGGCGGGGTGGCGATCACGGGCGGGCGGGAGCCGTTCACGGCGGCGACCAGACCGCGATCCACCAGTACGGTACGGCCGTCATCGAGGGTGAACGCGGTCAGCACCGAGAACGCCGGAGCAGAATCGAGGTGGCGCAGGCGCACCAGCACCGTGGAATCCGGGACATAACTGCCATTGGCGGTGACCCGCCGCCATTCGGTGTTCTTATCCGAGCCGCCGAACATACTGCTCACATCGACCGGATCGGCGTGCACCGAATCCGCGATGCGGGTATTGCGCTCCGAGGTCGAGGTGTTCTTGCCCAGCTGCCACGGCGCGAGCACCGAGAAACACAGGTACGCGAACCCGGCAACCACCACCGCGAGAATCACCCAGCTGGGTCGCAACAGAAACGTGAGCCGACGAAGCATGGAATTACCGGAACTCATGCGCGATCGCCTTCGCCGAGCTGTAAGCGCACCCAGTCGAGCAGTCCCGGCACCGCGGCCTCGATCTGCTCGCGCACCAGCGCGAAATCGGATTGATCCCCGTAATACGGATCCTGCACATCCGTTCCATGGGCGGCCGGATCGAAACTCCGCAGCAGCCGCCGTCGGTCCGACGGCACCCCCATGCGTGCCAGCGCCCGCTCATGCCCGGTATCCAGCGCGATCAGCAAATCCGCGTCCAGATGATCGTCGCCGATCACCGCCGCGCTATGCCCGACCGGATACCCGTGACTCCGCAATTCGGCATTCGTCCGCGGATCCGCCTCATCCCCGACATGCCAGCTCCCGGTCCCGGCACTGCTCACGCGCACCCGATCGGCCAGCCCGGCCCGTTCCAGATGCGCCGCGAACATCTTCTCGGCCATCGGAGACCGGCAGATATTGCCGGTGCAGATGAAGGTCACATGCAGGTCGCCCACGACAGCCATTCTGTCCCGAACCCCTCGAGCGCGGCCACGTAGGGTGTTCGCTGTGCCCGAGCACACCACCCTGCGCCCCGCCCCAGCCGCCCCGGCCCGCTCCGAAACCAGCGCCCACGGCTCCCGAACCCATGCGCCGAACACGATGCCGCCCGGCAATGCCGCACTCGCCGCACCGAGCGATGCGCGGTGGACTGTCGCACCTGGCAAGACGTCAGCCGCCGAGGCGAACGATCGGATGAAGTCCGTGCCGTCCGGCGATCTCGCCGCCGAAGGGAGCGATTGGCGGACGAACCTGCCGACCGGTGGTGCGGCAGCTGCCGACGCGCGTCACGCGCCGCGAAGCGCTTCGGGTGTGGAATCAAGCGCTTGGTCCTCTCCCGCACGTGAGCACGAGGTAGTCGCTGACCTGGGCCGCGTGCCCGAGAGCGTTTCGGACGTTGTGTCGCGTGTCCAGAGCATCGCGCGGGCCGGGCGGCTCGTGCGGTCGACATGTCGACGGGCCGCGAATTGAGCGATGTGAGTGGCGTGAGTGGCCTCGATGATGCCGACTACGCGAAGTTGCGGCATCACGGGGATGTGGAGACTCGGGTGGGGATGGTTGATTTCGCGGTGAATGTGCAGGGGAGTGGGCCGCCGGAGTGGTTGCGGGAGCGGCTGGCCGGGCGGTTGGGGGAGTTGGGGCGGTATCCGGATGCGGGGGAGGAGCGGGCCGTTCGGGAGGCGGTGGCGGCTCGGCATGGGCGGCGGGCCGATGAGGTGCTGTTGTTGGCGGGGGCCGCGGAGGGATTCGCGATGCTGCCTCGGCTGAGGTCGAGGCTGGCGGCGGTGATTCACCCGTCCTTCACCGAACCCGAACTCGCACTGCGGGAGGCCGGGGTTCCGGTCGCACGCGTGGTGCTGGAGCCGCCCTACAGCTTGGAATCGGTTGCGGGGCAGGCGAATATACCTGAATCTGCGGTCGGTGCGGTCGGTGCGGTCGGTGCGGTCGGTGCGGTCGGTGCGGTCGGTGGTAAGGCTGAAGCGTCGGTGCCTGGGACGCGGGGGGCGTGGGTGCCGGAGGCGGCGGACCTGGTTGTTGTGGGGAATCCGACCAACCCGACCTCGGTCTTGCATTCGCGGGAGAGTCTGCTGGCCCTGCGGCAGCCGGGGCGGGTTGTGGTTGTCGATGAGGCTTTTGCGGATGCCGTGGTTGGTGAGACGGAATCGCTTGCGGGGGAGAGCTATTCGGATGTGCTGGTGCTGCGGAGTCTTACCAAGACCTGGGCGCTGGCGGGGTTGCGGTGCGGGTACTTCCTGGGGCATCCGGACTTGCTGGCGCGGTTGAATCAGGGGCGAGCGCATTGGCCGTTGGGGACATTGCAACTGGAGGCGATCGCCGCCACCTGCACGCCGGAGGCGGTGGCGGAGTCGCAGCGGCTGGCCGAAAGCATTGCGGCGCATCGGGATGCGATGATTCCCCGATTGCGGGCACTCGGGATCGAGGTGTGTGAACCGGCGCGCGGGCCGTTTCTGCTGATTCGGGTGCCGGATGCGGAACTATTGCGCAAGCGGCTGGCGGGCAAGGGGATCGCGGTGCGGCGCGGGGATACCTTCCCCGGGCTGGAATCGGGATTCCTGCGGCTGGCGGTACGGCCCGCGGCGGAGGTGGATGTGCTGATCGACGCCATCGCCGAGCTCGGGCTCTAGTGAAAACAACTGTGTCGGAGGAGGTTCGGTGATGGCGACGGTGCGATTGGCCGAGGTGATGGCGGCGCTGGACGCGGCGTATCCGCCCGGACTGGCCGAATCATGGGATTCGGTGGGCCTGGTCGCCGGTGATCCGGACGAGGCGGTAGCGCGGGTGCTGTTCGCGGTCGACGCCACCGCCGCCGTGGTCGACGAGGCGATCGAATGGGGCGCACAGGCTTTGGTGGTGCATCACCCGCTACTGCTGCGCGGTGTCGACACCGTCGCGGCGGATACCCCGAAAGGCGCACTGCTGCACCGGCTCATCCGTTCCGGCTGTGCGCTGTTCACCGCGCACACCAATGCCGATTCCGCCGATCCGGGCGTCTCGGACGCGCTGGCGCACGCCATCGGCCTGACCGTCACCGGCCCGTTGGAGCCGAAACCGCTTACCGCCCTGGATGAATGGGAAATCATCGTCCCGCGCACCCATACCGAACAGGTACTCGAAGCCCTGTTCATCGCGGGCGCGGGCGGCACCGGAAACTACCGCGACAGCGCCTGGCGCTCGGCGGGCACCAGCCAGTTCCGCCCGGTCGAGGGCGCGAACCCCGCCGTCGGCGCGATCGGCGAACTGCACAGTCAGGATGAGGACCGCCTCGAGGTGGTCGCCCCGCCATCGCGCCGCGCCGCCGTCCTCGCGGCCCTGCGCGCCGCGCATCCGTACGAAGAGCCCGCCTACCACGTCACCGAGCGCGCCAAGCTGCCCTCCACGCGCGGTATCGGCCGCATCGGTGAACTCGCGGCCCCGGAAACGTTGCGCGAGTTCACCGCTCGCGTCCGCAAGGGTTTGCCCGCGACCACCTGGGGCGTCCGCGCCGCCGGGGACCCGGACCGCCTGATCCGCACGGTCGCCGTCTGCGGCGGCGCGGGCGATTCCTTCCTGAACACCGTCGCCCGCCTCGGCGTCGACGCCTACGTCACCTCTGACCTGCGCCACCATCCCGCCGACGAACACCTGCGCGCGGGCGGTCCAGCCCTCATCGACGCCGCCCACTGGGCCACCGAATTCCCCTGGTGCGCACAGGCGGAAGGCGTGGTGCAGGCGGCACTGTCGACGGTCGAGACCCGAGTCTCCGCAATCCGCACCGACCCGTGGACGGTGGGTGCGGCGGATTGCTGACAGCCGCGCCGACGAGGCGCGCTGCCCCGGAGGTCGTGCGATCCGGGTTGGGTGGCTGAACTTTTCGTGCAATCGTCGGCGCGTGCTGCGGGAAACCCGTCGAATCAGGTGCTCGATTGCACGAGAAGTTCAGGGCTTCAGCCTTCGCTGATGATCGTGGGCTCGTGTGCCACAGGGAAATTCACCGAGTTCGCGATGAAGCAGCGCTTATGCGCCTCCCCGTGCAGTTGCCGCGCGGTGTCGATCATCCCGGGCTCGCGCACGGTGACGCGGGGGCGCAGGGTGACCAGTTGGAAGCGTTCGTCGTCCATGACGCCGACGGCGGTGTCGTGATAGTCGGTGACCACCACGCCCGCCTCCGCGCACAGGTGCAGGTACCAGAGCATGTGACAGTCCGATAGCGACGCGACCAGCAGTTGTTCCGGATTCCAGCGCGTCTTGTCGCCCCGGAATTTCGGATCGGCGGTGGCCGGAATGCTCGGCCGCCCGTCCGCGAGCAGTTCGTGATTGCGCGTGTAGTCCCGGTATCCGGTGGTCGCGCCGGACCACGTGACCTCGACCTCATAGCGGTGTTCGCCCATATATCGACCCTGACATATCGGGCTGGTCGCGCGCCCGTCGATTTTCCGCGCGCCCCGGCCGGTCGCGATCAAATGTCCAGGTTGCGGTGGGGTTGGACAATCCGACTGGCTCGGACGGGTACGGTGGGAGTCTTGCACCGTCCATAGCGTCCAGGAGACCTTCCGCGTTGAATGCCGAACCTTCGATCCAGTCCAAGCTGCTCGACCTCGCCGCCGTCGACGCCGAACTGACCCGGATCGAGCATCGCCGCAAGGTGCTACCCGAGGAGCAGGAGGTGCAGCGGCTGGAAACCGAGCGGACGGCCCGTAAGGACGCGTCGGTGAAGGTGGAAATCCTCATCGACGATCTGGACCGCGATATCCGCAAGCTGGAAGGCGAGATCGACGCCGTCCGCAAGCGTGAGGATCGCGACCGCGGCATGCTGACCTCGGGTTCGGTCGGCGCGAAACAGCTTTCGGAGCTGCAGCACGAGCTCACCAGCCTGGAGCGCCGCCGCAAGGTGCTCGAGGATGACGAGATCGATGTCATGGAGCGCCGCGAGGCCGCCGCCGCCGATCACGCGCACGCCGGCGCGAACCTCGACAAGGCCGAAGCCGATCTGGTCGATGCCGAACGCCGCCGCGATGACGCCGTCGCCGACCTGAACGTCGCCCAGCAGCGCTGCGAATCCGATCGCGCCGCCCTGTCCGGCGGCTTCCCCGCCGACCTGCTCGCCGCCTACGAGAAGCAGCGCGCCACCGCCGGTATCGGCGCGGCCCTGCTGCAGGCCCGCCGCTGCGGCGCCTGCCGCATCGAACTCGACCGCGGCGAAATCTCCCGCATCGCCAAAGCCGCCCCCGACGCCGTGGTCCGCTGCCCAGAATGCAACGCGATCCTGGTGCGCACCAAGCACTCCGGGCTGTAAACACCCGCCCTGCGCGGCCCCTGCGGCCGGAATCGAGTTCGACCGGCCTACGTCGCTGCTGTTCGGCGGTGGCGCGGGTGGCGTCGTCGATGCCGGGCGGTCGGCTGGCAGGATGTGGCGCAGTCGGAGTTGAGTCGGGTCCGCGGACCCGGATCGGACGTTCCCTCGGCGGAATCGCGACAGTGGAACCGTCGAGCGGCAGACACCTTTGGAGGGTGAGAAGCGGTGACGGACAAGGTTGTGGTCGAGGCTGACGGTGGGTCGCGGGGGAATCCCGGGCCCGCCGGGTACGGGGCGGTCGTCTGGGATGCCGGGCGCGAGGCCGTGCTCGCCGAGCGGAAGGAATTCCTCGGGGTCGCGACCAATAACGTCGCCGAATATCGCGGGTTGATCGCCGGGCTCGAGGCCGCCGCCGAACTCGGTGCGCGTGAGGTTTCGGTGCGGATGGACTCCAAGCTGGTCGTCGAGCAGATGTCCGGGCGGTGGAAGGTCAAGCACGAGGCCATGATTCCGCTGGCCGATCGGGCTCGGCGGTTGGTCGCGGGATTCGATCGGGTGAGTTTCGCGTGGATTCCGCGTAAAGAGAATTCGCATGCTGATCAGCTCGCCAATGAAGCCATGGATGACGCGGAAGTCGTAGGTGAGGTGCGGAACGCGCTGAACCAGCCGGTGGCGACGGAATCGGCTCCGGCGCAGCGTGACTCCGGCACGGGCTCGGCCCTCGCTGCGGCGTCCACGCATTCGGATCCGCTCGCTGCGACCGGACAGGGTAAGGCGGTTTCGACGCCTGCGCCGGGGTGGACAGGGGCGGTGGGGCGGCCTACTCGGTTATTGCTGTTGCGGCATGGGCAGACGGAATTGTCTGTGGAGCGCAGGTATTCGGGGCGGGGGAATCCGCCGTTGACGGAATTGGGGCGGCAGCAGGCTGCCAATGCGGCGAGAATGCTTGCGGGTAAGGGGAATATCGCGGCGATCGTGTGTTCCCCGCTGGGGCGGGCGCGCGAGACCGCGGAGGCGGCGGGGAAGGCGCTCGGGTTGCCGGTGCGGGTGCTCGACGGGTTGATCGAGACGGATTTCGGTGCGTGGGAGGGGCTTACGTTCGCCGAGGCCCGCGATCACGATCCGGAATTGCACGCGCGCTGGCTGGGAGATCCCGCGGTGGCCCCGCCCGGCGGTGAGAGTTTCGATCAGGTGCGCGAACGCGTCGAAAGCGTGCGGCGCGATCTGGTCGCGCTGTATCCGGGTGCGAATGTGCTTGTGGTGAGCCATGTCACGCCGATCAAGATGCTGTTGCAACTCGCACTCGGCGTGGGCCCATCGCTGCTGTATCGCCTGCACCTGGATTTGGCGTCGTTGTCCATCGCGGAGTTCTATCCCGACGGCGGTTCGTCGGTCCGGCTGGCCAACGACACCTCATATCTCTAGAACACATCAGGGACGCAGTGTGGCGGTGAGGAATTCGAGTTGGTCGTGCACGGCCTTCTCGAACCACTCGTCGAAGTAGATATCGAAATGCCCGATCGGATACTGCTTCACGACCGCGTGCTTGGTGCGCTCGGCCGCGCGCAGCGTCGGTTTGGCGGGCGCGACGCTGTCGTTATCGCAGATGGCGTAGAACACCGGCGCTTTGATGTCCTTGGCGCGCCGGGCAGGTGAATCGAACAGCGTCGACATGCCGATGCGCGCGGGCACTTTCGGCCGATACTGACTGGATTCCTCCGCGAGCCGCCCATATCCGTCCGGAACGTCGGCCGCGCTCATCAACGCGGCCGAATGCTTCTTACCCGCCAATCGCGCCGAGATCGGCCGCCGGATCACCGGGCTGACAATGATGTCGGTCAATGCCAGCGTCCCGGTTTTCACCAGGCTGATCGGCCCCTTCGCCATGGCCGAGGACCAGCCGCTGGTGAATGGGCACTGCGCGACCACGGCCGCGATGTAGTGATCGTCCGGTGCGACCGAAAGCACATGCCCGCCCCCGAAAGAACTGCCCCACAGTGCGATTCGCGTCGCATCGATTCCCCGAATGGTGCGCGCGTAGGCGATCGCCGCATGCCAATCCTCACGTTGGCGCGCGATATTGATGACATTGCGCGGCTCACCCCCGCTACCCCCGAAATGCCGATAATCGAACGCCAGCACCGCGATTCCCGCCGCGGCGAAACGCCGCGCATAGCGATCCAATCCCATTTCCCGATCGGCTCCGAGCCCGTGCCCCATGACTACCAGGGGACGTGGCCGTATCGGCCCATCCGGCAGATACAGCCATCCCGCACACTGCTCACCACCGGAAGGGAACCCCACCTCGACACGCTCCATGGCCCGTTACGGTACCTTGGTGGCCGCGGACGAGTCGGTTGGGCGGCCGCGGCGATGGGAACGGGCATGTGAATGCCGCCGCCCGTCGTCGAGGAAAGTCCGGACTCCACAGAGCAGGGCGGTTGTTAACGGCAACCCGGGGTGACCCGCGGGACAGTGCCACAGAAAACAAACCGCCGGTGCTCCGCTCGCGAGAGCGGAACGCCGGTAAGGGTGAAACGGTGCGGTAAGAGCGCACCAGCGCGCCGGGTGACCGGCACGGCTAGGTAAACCCCGCCCGGAGCAAGGTCGAAGGTCGCATTCGCGAGAGTGCGGCTGCGCGGACGTTCGAGGGCTGCTCGCCCGAGTTCGCGGGTTGACTGCTCGAGGCACCCGGCAACGGTGTGTCCAGATGGATGGTCGCCACCCGGTGTTCGCACCGGGGACAGGATCCGGCTTATATACCGACTCGTCCGCCCTTTCGGGGGCGATCTCGCGGTGCCATGATTGAGGGTGGGCCGCGGCCGGATACCCGTGGCACAGTTGGAAATTCGCGGGGGCGAAACACCATGGGCGTGCTGTATGGCCTGGCGGCCACAATCGCAGTGCTGTTCTTCATCGGAGCGTGGGTGGTCGCCTCGGGCGTCCGCGTAGTGGCCCAGTACGAAAAGGGCGTGGTATTCCGGCTGGGCCGGGTGCGCGCGGTACGAGAACCCGGTCTGCGCCTGCTGCTGCCGGGCGTGGACAAGATGCGCAAGATCTCCACGCAGGTGATCACCATGCCGGTGCCCGCGCAGGAGGGCATCACCCGCGACAATGTGACGGTCCGGGTGGACGCGGTCGTCTATTTCCGGGTCATCGATCCGGCGCGCGCCATTATCGAGGTGCAGGACTATCTGTTCGCGATCGCGCAGGTCGCGCAGACCTCGCTGCGTTCGATCATCGGTAAGAGCGAACTCGATGATCTGCTCTCCAATCGTGAGGAGATGAACAAGGGCCTGGAGATGATGATCGACAATCCGGCCCTGGGCTGGGGCGTGCACATCGATCGCGTGGAGATCAAGGATGTGGCACTACCGGATTCGATGAAGCGCTCCATGTCGCGCCAAGCCGAGGCCGAACGGGAACGCCGCGCCCGCATCATCTCCGCCGAAGGCGAATTGCAGGCCTCCACCATGCTCACCGAGGCCGCCGCCCGCATGTCCACTGCCCCGGCCGCATTGCAATTGCGACTGCTGGAAACGGTGGTTCAGGTTGCGGCCGAGAAGAACTCGACGCTCGTCCTGCCTTTCCCGGTCGAGCTGCTGCGCTTCCTCGAGAGCGGGACCCTCCGCAATGAGAAAGATAAAGAAGAAGGTTGAGCCCATGTCCACCTCGATGCTGATCCAGCCGCTGGCCGTGTTAGTACTTTTCGCTATCGCCTATCTGTTCAAGCTGCTCTCCGCGACGCTGCCGAACGGCCTGCGCGACAGATAGCGCGCAAACAGCCGGACAACACCGTCCCCGGCACTGTTCAAACCTCACGACGAGGTGAGATACACCGCTTCGCAGGAGCTGTGCGAGATCCGCCGAGTTGGGCGAGAATGACGGCGCGTGCATGGCGTGTTTCGGCGCGGCTCGGCGTGTCGACTGGGTTATCGGCCCGGAACTGGCATCGAACGTGATCGACGTCATAAAGTGTTGCGCGTTGGAAAGTTCCGTTGCGGCCTGCAACGGGCAAAGGGTCTCAACATCGAACTTCGGAAAGCAGGTCTCGTCTATATGCGAATTGCTCGCAAATTGGCAGCCGGTGCCCTCCTCGCCGCTGCCGCTTCCGTTTCGGTTGTCCTCGGCGCCGGCTCGGCCTCCGCATTCGCGGTGACTCCGCTTCCCGGCGGAGTTCAGGTGGATCTCACCCCGGCGGATACCGCCTGGGTGGCGAATTCCCACATCGGGCAGGCGATCGCGGGCCTGCCGCATCCGTCTGCCGCGTCCTTCGGTGAATCGCTCGATTCGGCGGCGGCGCTCTCGACTCAGTTCCCCAACGGTCGCGTGGTCTTCACGGTGTACGGCCCGTTCGATCAGTTGAACGGCACCATGCTGGCCCTGCAGTAGGGACAGCGCAGCTCAGTGGAACTGCATCAGCGGATTCTGTCGGCGCCGGTCGATTTCGGCGCCGTCCGAACCGAATTCGGATTGGCCTCGGACTACCCGTCCGAGGCCGTCTCGGAAGCTCGCGACGCGGTCGACGCGTTCGCGGGCGCCCGGGTCGATCGCCGCGATATCGAACTCGTCACCATCGATCCGCCCGGCGCCATGGATTTGGATCAGGCGCTCGCGCTCGAGCGCACTCCCGCCGGAGGGTTCCGGCTCTACTACGCGATAGCCGATGTGGCGGCGTTCGTTCGCCCCGACGGGCCACTGGCCCGGGTCTCGCTGGCTCGCGGAGAAACCTTCTATCTGCCCGACGGCACCGTGCCGCTGCATCCGCAGGTGCTGTCCGAGGGGCGGGCCAGTCTGCTGCCCGATCAGGATCGTGCGGCCGCGCTGTGGATCATCGACTGCGATGAGCATGCTGAGCCGCAACACTATTCGGTGACGCGCGCACTGGTGCGCTCCCGGGCTCGCCTCGACTACGCCACCGTGCAGGCCGCCGCCGATGCGGGCGAGCTGCACCCCTCCATTGCCGCGCTGCCCGATTTCGGGCGGCTTCGTATCGAGGCCGGACTGAATCGCGGCGCGATCAGTTTGCGGCTGCCTGCCCAGAGCGTGATTCGAGTCGATCAGGCAACGGGCCTCGAGGCCGGAGCCGCCGATGCGCCCGATGCCGCACAGCATTCCCGCTCGGACGATTCCGGGCGGGCCCCGGTTACCGGCCTGGACCATTGGCAGTTGGTGATCGAACCGCGCACGGCCGCCGATGATTGGAATGAGCAGGTATCGCTGCTCACCGGGATGTGTGCCGCGCTGATCATGCTGAAGGGCGAGGGGGATGACCACCTCGGCCTGCTCCGCACCATGCCGCCGCCCGCCGCATCCACGGTGGAATCCATGCGCCGCACGGCCGCAGCCGTCGGGGTCCCGTGGCCCAAGGGGGATTCGGTCGGGCGCGTGCTCGCGGGGCTCGACCCCAATACTCCAGCGGCCCTGGTTCTCATGTCCGAGGCCACCGGGCTGCTGCGCGGCGCTTCGTACACGCTGCTCAACGGGCAGCCGCCGGATACCGTGCAGCACAGTGGAATCGGTGCGCCGTACGCACACGTGACGGCACCGCTGCGCCGACTCTCCGACCGGTACAGCACCGAGATCTGCCTTGCCCGCTGCGCGGGAACCGAAGTACCCCAATGGGTTCGGGATGGGCTGGGTGCGGCGGCAGAATCCATGCGGCGCGGCGACGCCGTCGCGGGCAAGCTGGAACGCGCCTGCATCGACCTCACCGAATCCACCCTGCTGGCGGCGCGCACCGGCACCGACTTCGATGCGATAGTCCTGCGCGAAGCCAACGGCACCCGCCCCGCTGAAATCTTCGTCGCGGACCCACCCGTACTCGCCAAATGCGCCGGTGGCCCACCCGAAGGCAAGAACGTAACCGTCCGCCTCACCGTCGCCGACCCGGCCACGCGCACAGTGACTTTCACGTACACCCCCGAACCCGATCCCGCGGCAGTGGCGGAGTAGCGGTCCGCCGATCGCAGTACGCGTGCGTGTGGAGTGCCCACTCGCTACGCGTGCCCGCGTAGCCGGCAGTGTGGAGCGGCGGTCCCCGCCCAATCGCCGTGTGCGGGTCACTGTGGAGTAGCGGTCCGCGCGCTTGCCTAATGCGCGTGTCCGCCTGCCATGTTCGCCCGACGTGATCGGCGGCAGACTGGGCGAGTGCTGTTCTGCGGCAGTCGGGTTCAGGGGTTCAGGGCGCGGTGTATGCGGGCTGCTTCGCGGGTGAGGTGGTCGCGTTCGGGGAGGTTGGTGGCGGTGCGGGAGGCTTCGACGTAGAGGGCGGCGGCCTGTTCGAGGTTGCCCGCGCGTTCATTGAGGTAGGCGCGAACCGCGGTGTGGCGCGGCAGATTCGGGTCCAGGTCGGCCAGTGCGGCCAGACCGGCCGGTGCGCCGTCCGCTTCGCCGATCGCGACCGCGCGATTGAGCCGGACCACCGGGCTGTCGGTCAGCGCGAGTAGTTCGTCGTACCATTCGACGATCTGGACCCAGTCGGTTTCCTCGGTGCTCGGGGCGTCCGCGTGCAGGGCGGCTATCGCGGCTTGGGCCTGGTACTCGCCCAGGAGGTCGCGGGCCAGGGCGGTCTGCAGGATATCGACGCCCTCGGCGATAAGGGTTGTGTCCCATCGTGTTCGGTCCTGTTGCGCGAGCGGGATCAGGTCACCGGCCGGACCGGTGCGGGAGGCGCGGCGGGCATGATGCAGCAGCATCAAGGCGAGCAGGCCCGCGACCTCGGGTGCGTCGGTCGCGGCGGCGAGCTGGCGGGTGAGGCGGATCGCCTCGGCCGCCAGGTCGAGATCGCCGCTGTAGCCCTCGTTGAAGACCAGGTACAGCACGCGCAGCACGGTGGCGAGGTCGCCGGGCTGGTTCAAAGACTGCCCGGCGATGCGCTTCTTGGCGCGGCTGATCCGTTGCGCCATAGTCGCTTCGGGGACGAGATAGGCCGTCGCGATCTGCTTGGTCGTCAAGCCACCGGCCGCGCGCAAGGTCAATGCGACGGCCGAACCGGGGGACAGCGACGGATGCGCGCACAGGAAGTACAGCCACAGCGAGTCATCGGTGCCGGGCACCGGACCGGCCTCGGGCTCATCCTCCACGGCCAGTTCCCTGCCGCGCCGGGAGGTTTCGGCGCGGGCGGCATCGAGGAATTTGCGCCAGGCCACCGCGACGAGCCAGCCCTTGGCATCGCGCGGTGGATCATCCGGCCAGGTCTCCAACGCTCGAATCAGCGCCTCCTGCACCGCATCCTCGGCCGCGGCGAAATCGGCTCCGCGCCGCACGAGGATGCTGATCACCGCCGGGACGAGTTCGCGTAGCAGGGCCTCGTTCACTCGGTCACCGTGGGCAATCCGGTGAAGAAGGGGCGCACCTCCAGCCATTCCCGGATGGGCTTGCCGCCCGCGCCGGGGGCCGCCGACAGTTCCGCGGCCAATTCAAGCGCCCGCTCATAGGTCTCGACGTCGATGATCGTCCATCCGGCGATCAGATCCTTGGTCTCCGCGAACGGGCCGTCGGTGACGGGCGGGCGGCCTTCGCCATCGGAGCGGACGAAGGTGCCCAGCGGGGACAGCGCCTGATGTTCGACGAATTCGCCGGTCTCCTCGAGACGTTTGCCGAAATCCGCCATGTACTGCACGTGGGCGGTCACCTCGTCCGGGGTCCAGCGGTCCATCGGCACATCGTTCTCCGATGCGGGCGCGCCTCGGTAATGCTTGAGCAGCAGGTACTTGGCCATGATGTGTTCTCCTCGGTTCGTTCTTATTCTGGGGTCGTCGGACGGTTCAGGCGTTCTGGCGCTCGGCGCGCTGCCGCACCAGCTCTTCGACGGCGGTCGGGAGCGTGTTCTCGAAGTCGATCAGCTTGGCCCAGGTGGGCGTGATGACAATCCGCACCATCCCGTCATACAGCGATCGCACCTCGGCCTCCCACTCCACGCGCTGTTCGGCGCTCATGTCGTAGCTGCCGTTCATCTGCAGGTACTCCTCCGGAATCCCGTCCACCTCATCGAGCTCCACCCGCCCGCGAATGAGCAGGATCTTCGGCGGATGCACCTCGGTATCGATGGTCAGCGCCACCGCCGGATTCGCCCGCAGCGAATGCAGCTTCGGCGCGTTCTTCGTAGTGCACACCACGATCTCCGCACCATTCCAGGTGAACGCGATCGGCACATTCCGAGGCGTCCCATCCTTGGCGACATACGCCATCCGCAACACATCCCGCTGCAACAGCTCCCGGCTGAACGCCCGCCCCAAAACCTCGGCAACCTGATCCGCGTCCATGATCCCTACTCCTTCGTCGATGTCACCGACCCGCTCCGGGCCGCTCATACCCCTGGGACGGAGCCACCCGACAGTTCTCGACATCCCCACCGAAAAAACTTTGAAACTACGATCCCGACCATGTGGACCGAAGCCGCGGACCTGGAAATCCTGATGGAGCGCCTGGCGGAAGCAGGCGTCTCGATGCTGCTCCGCGTCGACGTAGAGCGCTACAACGAAAACACCCCGCACTGGACCTTGGCCTTCGGCGGACCCGCGCTGGACTCGGATACGGCCTTCCGCGTCGACGCCCGCACCTTGGGCCAATGCGTCAGCCGCGGCCTACGCCGACTCCGCGATCAGCACGAAAGCTGGGACTGGCTCGACGACTGGGTCTGATCCCGCACGCGCGCGATCCCCAGTAGGTGCGCGCTCGTGTTGATCAGCAAGGGGTCCTGTTCGACCAGGCGGGCGCAGTGCAGGGCGGCGGAAACCAGTGGTCCGAAGTTATCGAGACCGGCGCGGTCGAGGGTGGGCCATGCCGGTCCTTCGATGCCGTAGATCTCGACCTCGCGCATGCCTGCGGCCGCGAGTTCGGCGCGCAGTTCGTCGGCGGTATGCCAATGGGTCGCAACGAATCCGGCATGCTCGTCGTACTGCCCGGTGTCGATGACCTCGCGTACCGACGGCAACAGAGCCTCGTCGAGTGTGCCATTGGTCCCGGTCTCGAGAACCGAGAGATATCGGCTGATGGCCGCGGCGATCAACAGCCCGCCCGGCCGCAGCACGCGTATCGCCTCACCCAATGCGATTGCCCGGTCCGCGGCTTCGGTGAGGTGATACAGCGGCCCGAGCATCAGCACCACATCGACAGTGTGGTCGGCGACGGGCAGTCGGCGCGCATCCCCGACCATCGCGGTGACCCCCGGCAGGGTCGCGGCGGCCGCGACATGCGCCGGAACCGGATCGATGAGATGCACCGAATGCCCATCTCGGGCCAGCCATTCCGCGTGCACGCCGGTCCCACCGCCGATATCGAGCACTCGCACCGCTCCGGTCAACCGGCGCCGAATCAGTTCCCGCGTGCGCAGAAACTCCAACCGCCCATGCGGACTCCGGAACAGCCGTTCCCCCTCGGCCGCTGCGGAATAGTGCCCCACAAGATCAGATCCCATACCGAATCCTGGCCCCGATTCCCGTGCCGAACAATCGATTTAGCGGTGTGAATGCCGAAGGGGCCGTACGTTGCAGCGTGGTCAGAGCGCGTGATGGCGTAGGAATTCGATGGCTGCCGGATACTCCTCGAGCGCCTTGGCGGCTGCGGCCTCCTCGGCATCGCACATGCGTTGATAGCCGGGCTCATCGGCGGCCGCAGTGTGGGCGCGGAGGGTTTCCAGGGCTTCGATGGCATCGCGATGATCGCCGAGGACGGTCTGCAATTGTTTGGCCCGCCGCCCCAGCAGGGTGGCGGGTTCGCCCAGCACCGCGACGGCGGCCTCGGCGGAATAGCGCAATCGCTTGGCGGCCTTGCGGATATCGTGCAGGCGTTCGATGCGTTCGGCTTCGGACCCCTGCGGTTCGGTGCGCACCAGGCGGCGCAGATCGCGGAAGTCGTGCCGCAGTACGTCGGTGAAGACCTCGGTGGCGGGTGCGTCCGCCTGCGCCGAGCGCAATGGCGGATCGTTCAGCATCGCACCCAGGCGATCGAGGAGCACCCGGTACCGGTGGGTGTCGAATGCCGCCACCGCCTCGGCGTGCGCGGCTTCGTAGCGCGCTCGCTCCTCGGCCACCAGTTGCGCGCCGAAATCCATTCGCGGCGTTGGCTTCTCATCTGGAGCGGCCTCGTCCGGTAACGGCTTCTTCTTCCCGCCCGGTTTCCGTTTCGGCGACTCCTCGACCGTATCGTCGAACAGCCCGCCGCCCTCCCCGAGCAGTGCCGCGAACCGCTCCCCGCGCACCTCGGCATCGCGCGCCACCCCGAGCAGCCCTGCCAGCCAGCGCAATTCATCACTGAGTTCGCCGCCCGCCTTACGCGTGAAGGCCCCCCGATACGACCGCAGCAGGCTGCGCAATCGCCGGGTGGCCACCCGCATCTTGTGTACCGAATCCGGAAGATCCTGCCGCACTTCGGGTTCGGCCGCACGCAGCCGGTCCACATCGGCGGTCAGAGCGTCGACCAGGGCGGGACCGGCTGTGCTGTTCATTTACGTCCTGTATTTGTCCGTGGCCTCGACCAGATGATGGGTGATGCCGGGTTCGGAGGCGGCGTGCCCGGCGTCGGGAACCATATGCAGTTCCGAATTCGCCCACGCCTGATGTAGATCCCACGCGCTGACCGCGGGGCAGACGATGTCATGTCTGCCCTGCACGATGACGCCGGGAATATGCGCGATGCGATCGATATCGCGCAGCAGACGGCCCTCGTCGAGGAAACCGCGATTGTGGAAGTAGTGGTTCTCGATGCGCGCGAACGCCAGCGCGAAGCGCGGATCGGCGGTTTCGGCAACCCGATCCGGTTGGGGCAGCAGCGAACTCGTGGCGCCCTCCCAGGTGGACCACGCGACGGCCGCGTCGCGGGCGAGCTTCTCGTCGGGGGAGTGCAGCAGGCGGTGATAGACCTCGATCAGATCGCTGCCGCGTTCGGCCACCGGAACCGGCGCCAGGAACTTCTCCCACTCATCGGGGTAGACGAACCCCGCAGCGCCATTGTAATACCAATCGATTTCCTTGCGGCGCAACAGGAATATCCCGCGCAGGATCAGCTCGGTGACCCGCTCCGGATGCGATTGCGCGTACGCCAGCGCCAGCGTCGAACCCCAGGATCCGCCGAACACCTGCCACCGCTCGACGCCCAAATGCGTTCGCAGCGCCTCGATATCGGCGACCAGATGCCAGGTGGTGTTGGCCTCCAGACTCGCCCCGTCCGCGATATGCGGCGTCGACTGCCCGCACCCGCGCTGATCGAACAGCACGATGCGGTACGCCGCCGGATCGAAGAACTGCCGGTGATAGGGCGCGGTACCGCCACCGGGCCCGCCGTGCAGGAACACCACCGGCTTACCGTCCGGATTGCCGCTGACCTCCCAATACACCTGCTGACCGTCGCCGACGTCGAGCACGCCCCGCTCGTACGGCTCGATCGGCGGATAGAGAGTGCGCATCAGCCCGCCAGCCCGGACGCCAGATTCGGGATCTCCAGCGCCGAAATCGCTTGGTCGCGAACGTCGGAGCAGTTCTTGGTGGTGACCCGGTCGACCACATCCTTATCGCCCAGCACCTGCAGGTTGATGCCGCCATTGCGCAGCGCCCACTCGTGCACGCTCGCGTTCAGCGAGATCTTGCCCAGCGTCGGACCCTGCACCCGCCAATCCGAGAGCTGCGGACGCAGCATGTCGCACAACTGCTTTCCGGCCTCATCGGACACGGTGACCTGTGATCCGGAGGTGGTCGGGCTGCTGCTGCCGGACGGCGCGGGCTTGCCGTTGGTGCTCGTCAGCGGTGAGGAAGAGCCCTGCGGCTGTGACGATCCCGAGGTGCTGCCGCCGCCACACGCGGCGGTCAATGCGAGGACGGCGGCCGTGCCGACGAGTAGCGGTACCCGCAGAACTCGGCGGCTACTGATCCAACGGCGATGCGACATGAAGTTCCCTTTGGTCGGACGTGCTCGTTGCTCCCACTCTGCCACCAAAATGTGAAGGTGGTTTGTGAAGACGGTGCGGAACCGCGAATAAATAGCAATCCGCTATGCAAGGCGGCTGTACCCACTCGTGGCGAGTCGCACGGCAGCCCGTCGCGTATAAGCGAACGCCCCCACCGGCTATCCGGTGAGGGCGTTCCACACATCAGAACCCTAGTTCGGAACTCAGTAGCTGTGCTCCGGCCCGGGGAACACCCCGCGCCGCACCTCATCCGCGTAAGTGGCTGCGGCACTGCGCAATTGACCACCCACATCGGCGAACTGCTTGACGAACTTCGCGGTCTTGCCGCTGGTGTACCCGACCATGTCCTGCCACACCAGCACCTGCGCGTCACATTCGGAACCCGCGCCGATGCCGACCGTCGGAATGGTCAGCTTGCGAGTGACCTGCCCGGCCAGTTCGGCCGGAACCATCTCCATGACGACCGAGAACGCCCCGGCCTCCTGCACCGCGATGGCATCGGCGATGAGCTGTTCGGCCCCGTCACCGCGCCCCTGCACCCGGAACCCGCCGAGGGTGTTGACGCTCTGCGGCGTGAACCCGATATGCGCCATCACCGGAATGCCGGCGGCGGTGATCTTGTGAATGGTGTCGGCCATGCGCTCGCCGCCCTCCAGCTTCACCGCGTGCGCGCCGCCCTCCTTCATGAACCGGACGGCCGTGGCCAGCGCCTGCTCCGGCGAGGACTCGTAACTGCCGAACGGCAGATCCGCCACCACCAGCGCGTGCGGCGCGCCGCGCACCACACCGCGCACCAGCGGAATCAACTCGTCGACCGAAATGGCGACCGTGGTGTCGTAGCCGTACACCACATTGGCCGCGGAATCGCCGACCAGCAGCACCGGAATCCCGGCCTCTTCGAACAGTCGCGCGGTGGAGTAGTCGTACGCGGTGAGCATCGACCAGCGCTCACCCTCGGTCTTCATCTGCTGCAGATGCTGCACACGCGTCTTGCGCTTGGCGGTTTTGGCGGGTGCGGCACCGTAGGCGGGGGTTTCCGCATCGGATACGGACATCGTCGTCCCTCTTTCGTCGCTCCTCGAGGCCCATGCGGGTCCCCGGGTTCAAATGACGCCTCTCAGTCTGCCACCGCGACCGCTCCGCATCCGGATGTAATTCCTCACACTCGCGGGCACTCGCGGCTCCGAACTCTTTGCGATGCTCTCGCGTTGTTGCGGGTGCGTGCCGCGGACGCGATCCAGTAGGGCAGACGGCGCGGTGACCGAAGGGATTCGAGGGTGCGTACAGCGGGATGGCACGATCGGGGGATGGGTTTGATGCGAACCAACCGGGTCGTTTTGATAGCGGCGGCGTTGGTCATGACCGCGGCGGGCTGTTCGACCGTGGTGGATGGGAATCCCACGGCGGTCGCGCCGGCCGGTATGGGGCAGTACTACAACCAGCAGGTCAACTGGGGTAGCTGCACGGAATTCGGGGAGGGGGATATGCCTTCCGGAGCCGAATGCGCCCGGGTCACCGTGCCGGTCGACTACGAGAATCCCGACGGGGCCACCGCGAAGATCGCCGTCTCGCGAATCAAGGCCACCGGTAACAAGATCGGTTCGCTGCTGTTCAACCCGGGCGGACCGGGCGTGCCCGGGATATCCATGGTGAATATCGCCGACGGCACCCCGCTGGCCGAGCGCTTCGATCGCGTCGGCTTCGATCCGCGCGGTATCGGCTCCTCGCAGCCCGCCATCAAATGCCTCACCTCCAAGGAGAACGACGCCGAACGCGCCGAAGCGCCCAAGGACAATTCGCCCGCGGGCATCGCGGCCGCCGAGACCGAGAACAAGCAGTACGCGGATAAATGCGTCGAGCGGACCGGTAAGGATTTCCTCGCGCACGTCGGCACCCGCGAGGTCGTGCAGGACATGGACGTGATCCGCGCCGCGCTCGGTGATGCCAAGCTCAGCTATGTCGGGTACTCGTACGGCACCCGCCTGGGCTACGCCTACGCCGAGAAGTTCCCGGACAAGGTGCGCGCGCTCGTGCTGGACGGCGCGCTCGACCCCTCGCAGGATCCGGTCAAGGAATCGGTGCTGCAGGCCACCAGCTTCCAGAACACCTTCACCAAATTCGCGCAGGACTGCGCCACCAAACCGGACTGCCCGCTCGGCACCGATCCGGCCCAGTTCGTCGCCCGCTATCGCGCCCTGGTGAATCCGCTGTGGGACAAGCCCGTTCCCACCGATGATCCGCGCGGCCTGCACTACGGCGATGCCATCACCGGTACCCAGCAGGCGCTGTACACCAACCGGTTCTGGCCCGTGCTCACCAAGGGCCTGCGCGAACTCGCCACCGGAACCGGCGACACGCTGTTGAAGCTGGCCGATATGTACGACGGCCGCGCCGAGGACGGCACCTACGACAACAGTCAGGACGCCTTCAACTCGATTCGCTGCGTGGACGATCCGCCGATCACCGATCGCGCCGTCGCCGCCAAACAGGACGCCGAATATCGCAAGGGCGCGCCCTTCCTGGATGACGCGCACGGCAGCGACGCCGCGCCGCTGGAGCTGTGCGCGATCTGGCCGGTGCCCAACACCAGCACCCCGCACCGCATTTCGATTCCGAACCTGCCCAAGACCGTGGTGATCTCCACCACCAACGATCCGGCCACCCCCTACCAGGCCGGTGTCGACCTGGCTGACCAGCTCAAAGGCAGTCTGATCACGTTCAACGGGGACCGGCACACGGTGTCGCTCTCGGGCGTGCAATGCGTCGACGACCCGGTGATCGCGTACCTGGTCGACCTGACCACACCCGCGGCGGGTCTTACATGCTGAGGTTCGCACCCGCTATGTAACACGGATTTAACTCCGGGTGCCTACGCTCGCGGTCATGGACCGTCAGAAGGAATTCGTCCTCCGCACGCTCGAAGAGCGCGATATTCGCTTCGTGCGACTCTGGTTCACCGATGTGCTGGGCTATCTCAAGTCCGTAGCGATCGCGCCCGCCGAGCTGGAGGGCGCTTTCGAGGAGGGCATCGGCTTCGACGGTTCGGCCATCGAGGGGTTTGCCCGGGTGTCCGAGGCCGACATGGTGGCCAAGCCGGACCCGTCCACCTTCCAGGTGCTGCCGTGGTCCACCTCGAAGGGGCATCAGCATTCGGCGCGCATGTTCTGCGATATCGCCATGCCGGACGGTTCGCCGTCCTGGGCGGATCCGCGGCACGTGCTGCGCCGGCAGTTGAACAAGGCCGCCGACCTGGGCTTCAGCTGCTATGTGCATCCGGAGATCGAATTCTTCCTGCTCAAGCCCGGACCGCATGACGGTTCCACCCCGATCCCGGTGGATCAGGGCGGCTTCTTCGATCAGGCCGTGCACGACGAGGCGCCGAACTTCCGCCGCCACGCCATCGACTCGCTGGAGTCCATGGGCATCTCGGTCGAGTTCAGCCATCACGAGGGCGCGCCCGGGCAGCAGGAGATCGACCTGCGCTACGCGGATGCGCTGTCCATGGCCGATAACGTCATGACCTTCCGCTACCTGATCAAGGAAGTGGCCATCGACGAGGGCGTGCGCGCCACGTTCATGCCCAAGCCGTTCGCCGATCACCCCGGTTCGGCCATGCATACGCATATGAGCCTGTTCGAGGGTGAGCAGAACGCCTTCCACGATCCGGATGACCCGATCAACCTGTCCGAGACCGCGCGCGCGTTCATCGCGGGCATTCTCGAGCACGCGCATGAGATCAGTGCCGTCACCAACCAGTGGGTGAACTCGTACAAGCGACTCATCCACGGTGGCGAAGCGCCGACGGCCGCGTCCTGGGGCCGGTCGAATCGCTCTGCGCTGGTTCGCGTTCCGATGTACACGCCGAACAAGTCGTCCTCGCGCCGGGTCGAGGTGCGCAGTCCCGACAGCGCCTGCAACCCGTACCTGGCCTTCGCGGTGATCCTGGCCGCCGGTCTGCGCGGTATCGAGAAGGGCTACACCCTGCCGCCCGAGGCCGAGGATGACGTGTGGTCGCTGACCGCCGCCGAGCGTCGCGCCATGGGCTTCCGCGAGTTGCCCGCCAGCCTGGACGAGGCGCTCAAGAACATGGAGAAGTCCGAACTGGTCGCCGAGACCTTGGGCGAGCACGTCTTCGACTTCTTCCTGCGCAACAAGCGCCGCGAATGGGCGGGCTACCGCAACCAGGTGACGCCGTACGAGTTGAAGGAATACCTCGGCCTGTAAAGGTCGCTACGCGTCTCGTCGTCCTGGCCGAAGCTCTGCCGGGATGACGGGGAAGTGGTCACCCGGACTCGGCTCGGCCACATTGTCCGGTATCGGAGGGTTCGGTCGTCCGCCGACGGAATGTGACATGTAATTTGAACGACATGGTCCGGCCACCGACGACTCGTTCCGCTGTCCCCGGCGTCGGCCGGCTCGGTTTGATGGAGCCGTCGGCCGCCGATTCCTTACGAGAGTTGGCGTGGGACAACGTCGACAGCGTTCCGCTGCTGTGGGCGCTGTCCCGTTCCCCCGATGCCGATCTGGCGCTGCTGACGCTCATGCGGTTGCGGGAGCAGCTCGGAAGCGATTGGGGCGCGCTGGATTCGGCGTTGCGGGCCAATACCTCGCTGCGCGGGCGATTGTTCGCGCTGATCGGGTCGTCGAGCGCGTTCGCCGATCATCTGGTGGCCGATCCGGGGTGCTGGCAGCTACTGCTGCGGCCCGAATTGCCCTCGCGCGATGAGGTGCTCACCTCGCTGCTCGATGCCGTGCACGCGACGCCGGAGGCCGGGCCGAACGCCGGGCCCATGCTGTTCCGCGCCGGGATCTCGGGACCGGACGCGGTTGCGCTGCTGCGCAAGCGGTATCGCGATGAGCTCATGCTGCTGGCCGCCATCGATCTCGCGGCCACCGTGGAGAACGAACCGGTGCTGCCGTATCAGCAGGTCGGCTGGCATCTCACCGATCTGGCCGATGCCGCGCTGACCGCGGCGCTGTCGGTGGCCGTGGCCCGGGTCTGCGTCGATCGCGAGGTGCCCGCCCGGCTGGCCGTCATCGCCATGGGCAAATGCGGTGCGCGGGAACTGAATTACGTCTCGGACGTGGATGTCATCTTCGTCGCCGAACCCGCCGACACCACCTCCACCCGGCTCGCCGCCGAAATGATGAGCGTCGGCAGTGCGGCGTTCTTCGATGTGGACGCGGCGCTGCGGCCCGAGGGCAAGGCGGGTGCGCTGGTGCGCACCCTGGATTCGCATATCGCGTATTACAAGCGCTGGGCGCGCACCTGGGAATTCCAGGCGCTGCTCAAAATGCGGCCCGCCACCGGCGATCTCGAACTCGGGCAGCAGTATCGCGAAGCGCTCATGCCGATGGTGTGGGCGGCCTCGGAGCGCCCCGATTTCGTCACCGATGTGCAGGCCATGCGCCGCCGGGTCGAGGATCTGGTGCCCGCGGATCTGCGCGAGCGCGAACTCAAGCTCGGGCACGGCAGTCTGCGCGATGTCGAATTCGCGGTCCAGCTGCTGCAATTGGTGCACGGTAAGGCCGATGAGGCGCTGCATACCCAGGGCACGGTGGAATCGCTCGGCGCGCTCGCCGCGCGCGGTTATATCGGCCGCGATGACGCCGCGAATCTGACTGCCTCCTATGAGTTTCTGCGCCTGCTCGAGCATCGCCTGCAATTGCAGCGCCTCAAGCGCACGCACACCCTGCCCGCGCCCGAGGACGAGGAGGGTATGCGCTGGCTGGCCCGCGCCGCGCATATGCGTCCCGACGGCCGGCAGGACGCGGTCGGCGTGCTCACCAGCGAGATTCGGCGCAATGCGGTGCGGGTGCGCCGCCTGCACGCCAAGCTCTTCTACCGCCCGCTGCTGGAATCGGTTGCGCGCCTTGACGCGGACTCGCTGCGGCTGAGCCCGGCGGCGGCCGTGCGGCAGTTGGCGGCGCTGGGTTACGCGGCCCCGGAGAACGCGCTCGGGCATCTGAAGGCGCTCACCGGTGAGGTCGGGCGCAAGGGCCGGATTCAAGCGCTGCTGCTGCCGACCCTGCTCGAATGGCTCGGTGAGACACCGAATCCCGATGCCGGACTGCTCGCGTACCGGCGGGTGTCCGAGGGTCTGGACAATGAGATCTGGTTCCTGCGCGAACTGCGCGATGAGGGAGCCATCGCACAGCGCCTGATGATCGTGCTCGGCTCCTCCGCCTATCTGCCGGATCTGCTGATCAACGCGCCGGAAACCATCCGCATGTACGCGGACGGCCCGAACGGGCCGCTGCTGCTGGCCCCCGCAACCGCCGATGTGGCGCGCGGAATCCTTTCCGGCGCAAAGCGTTACGACGAGCCGCGGCGTGCGGTCGCCACCGCGCGCTCGCTGCGGCGGCATGAACTCGCGCGCATCGCCTCCGCCGATGTGCTGGGCATGCTCGAGGTGCCGCAGGTCTGCGAGGCGCTGTCCTCGGTGTGGATCGCGACCCTGGAAGCCGCGCTACAGGCTGTGATTCGCGCGGGCGGCCCGCAGCCCGCCGATTTCGCCGTCATCGGCATGGGGCGTCTGGGCGGTATGGAACTCGGTTACGGCTCGGACGCCGATGTGCTGTTCGTTTGCGATCCGCGCCCCGGCGTGGACGAGACGGTCGCCGTCAAATGGGCGAACGGCGTGGCCGAACAGGTGCAGCGGCTGCTCGGTGCGCCCAGTACCGATCCGCCTCTACAGGTCGACGCGGGTCTGCGTCCCGAGGGCCGAAATGGTGCCCTGGTGCGGACTTTGGCCGCCTATGCCGCCTACTACAAACAGTGGGCGCAGCCCTGGGAGGTGCAGGCGCTGCTGCGTGCGCGCCAGGTGGCCGGTGATCCCGAATTGGGTGTGCGCTTCCTGCACACCGTCGATCCGGTCCGCTATCCCAGCGGTGGCATGTCCCCCGAGGGTGTCCGGGAGATCCGCCGCATCAAGGCGCGCGTGGATGCCGAACGCCTGCCGCGCGGCGCGAACCCGGCCACCCACACCAAACTGGGGCGCGGCGGCCTGGCCGATATCGAATGGACCGTGCAGCTGCTGCAATTGCAGCACGCCCATGATGTCCCGGCCCTGCACAACACCTCCACCCTGCAATGCCTGGACGCCATCGAGGCGGCCGATCTGGTGGATCAGGAAGATGTGTCCCTGCTCCGGGAATCCTGGCTGACCGCGACCAAGGCCCGCAATGCCCTGGTCCTGGTGCGCGGCAAACCGGCCGACCAACTCCCCGGTCCCGGCCCGCTGCTGTCCGCGGTGGCCCGGGTGGCGGGCTGGCCCAATGACGACGGCAGCGAATTCCTCGATCACTACATGCGCGTCACCCGCCGTGCGAAAACAGTCGTGGAGCGCGTGTTCGGCGGCTGATCCGCGCCGGGTACCGTGCAGTTACCGGCCGAATTCGGCCGTGCCGGTCATGCACGACTGATCCGCTAGGACAGGAGTCGAAAATGCGAGGCATTCTGAAGGTCATGGCGGTATCGGTTCCGCCGCTGGTCGCACTGGCGGTATCCGCCGCACCCGCGTCCGCGGATCCGGTGTCGTTCGACCCCGCACACGTCGATGTGAGTCCGGGCTGCGCGGGCACGGTCAAGGCCGAACTGTCCGCCAGCCAGGGCCAGCAGGCGGGCGAATTCGCGGACTTCATCGACAGCTCGGCCCGGGTCAGCGTCAATTTCACCCCCGACGCCGCGAACAACCCGCTCGGCTCGCTGTCCGCCTCCCCGGCCAATAACGACTGCCAGGTCACCACCACGGTCACCATGCGCAATATCGACACCGGCGCAACCACCACCGACACCCGCACCACCCAGCACGACGGCCATTACGGCTGGAACGCGGCCTCCTTCAGCCTCCCCGGTTCGGGCCGCGTCTCGGTCACCGTCAGTACCAACCCCACCCCGGGCGAACTCACCATCGAGGTTCCCGCACCCCGCTGATCATTCGGATCCGGGCTCACAGCGTTTCCGGTGCCGTGCCGGTGTAGTCGAGATCGGTTCCGGCCGCTGGGATTTCGGCACCGAGCACGGCGGGGACGGTGGGTGGCGGGGTGCCCAGGAGTTCCTGCTGGCGGTTGCGGATGAGCCAGTCGGGGGTGCGGTGGGTGGCATCGGAGTCGGAGGAGGGGCGGCCCGATGCCGGGTGCATGCCGGGCAGGAAGCTCGTCGACTGGGCGGCGGGGCCGGTCGGGGCGGCGGAAGGTGTTGGTGCGGAGCGGGTTCCGGGCGGTGGGGGACCGGGGTAGCTGCGGCCGGGATCGGGCGTGGCTCCGGGTGATTGGCGCAGGGTCGGAAATTCGCGTGGGGTGCGGGCGGTCGGGAGTCCGATCGGGGAACGTGGCGTGGTGCCGAGTGATCGGTTCGGGGCGACCGGGGTGAGTGGATTTCCGCCACCGGGAGTGCTCGCCGGTGTGGTGATGGGGTTGGCGGTTCGATCGGGGTCCGGGGCGATGCCGTCTCGGGCGGCCGATGCGGCCGCTGCCGGGGAGGTGTCTTCGTCGGACAGTGCGGCGGGATGGTCGCCGCGGTTCGGTTGTCCGTTATTGCGCTGTGCCGCCGAGTGATTCGGGTCGCCGGAGAGTCCCGCCTGCTCCGAGCGATTAGCTGGGCGGGGATCGGCGCGGTGTATCGCGCCGATCGGCTCGGTGCGGGGGAGTGCGCCGCCGCGCAGGGAATTCAGCTGTGCGGGCGGTGATTCGAGTCCATCCGAGGGGTTCCCGTCGGCGCTGATATCGCGGCTGGTGAAGGCGGGTACACCGGATCCGGCGGGCGGGTAGGTCGGAATGTAGTTGGCTTCCATCGCGGCGACGGCGATGTGATGGAGCTCCTCGCGGGCGTCCTCGCGCGAATGCGCGCCGGGAGTCGTGCCGATGAGGGTGGACAGGTAGGGCGTGAGGGGGTCGGTGCCGGCGGCCGAGGGCGGTGGGACGGTGCGGCGAACGGCTTCGGCTCCGTAGGCGGCGGCGATCATGCGGTGGCCGGTGCTGTGCGCGATTTCGGTGATATCGGTTGCCCACCGCACGAATTCGCGAGCGGTGCGGGCGGCGGCGTCACCGATATGACCCCGGATGCCGTCGGCCAGTGCCGATTGCACGGTGCTGTGCAGGCCGGTGATCGCGCCGGTGAGGTTATCGGCGATATCCACCCAGACGGCGGCCTGCGCGTGCATGGTGCCGGGATCCATGGCTTGCGCGTTGGCATAGATTTCCGCGTGCGAGAGCCCCGGGAAATGTTCGAGCCGCTGAATGTAATCGGGGTCCACCCCGTCCTGCGAGATTCGCCCCTGTTCGCGTTGCGCCCCCCGCTGGGCCTGTTCCGCGCTGTGGCGCAGCTTTTCCGGATCCACGGATTCCCCCTCTCCACCTACCGATTGGACGCGCGGCGGGAGCGGTTGGTTCCGCAGATCGCGGCCCTAGTCGAATGGCGTCCCGATGCGCAGTCGGTTGCCGTCGGGATCGCGCAGTTCTATTTCGCGCGCCCAGGGCTGATCCTCGGGGGTGACGCCGAATTCCGCGGCGATGCCGTCCACATCCCGCATTCGGAGATAGATGAGCGTGTCCGGTCGCGCGTCACCGGTGTGCTCGGACAGGAAGATTCGCATTTCCCCGCGCGCGACTTCGACGAATGCCGGGAAATGCGGTTCGAAGCGGTGTTCCCACTGTTTGACGAAGCCGAGTCGCTCGTACCAGGGCACCGCGACGGCGGCATCGGCCACGCGCAGCACCGGGACGATCTCTTCGTTCACGGTTCAGTCCTTTCGCGCCTGCAGGGTGTAGGACAGCGGCAGCCGCTCGCGATGCTCGATGAGTCGCCATTCGCCGTGCTTATCGTGAATCATCTTGCCGGGCAGCGCTTCCCATGGCACGCTGTCGTGTTCTGTCACGGCGGTGAGTGTCAGTCCGGCGGTGAGCAGCGCCCCGATGATCTCGCCGAGGCCGTGATTCCATTCGTGCGTAACGGTTTTGGTGATCTCCCCGTCGGTCTCGACGTAGGTGCTCCCATCGTCGAAGACCGTGGCCGCGGCGGTCTCGAAATACGGATATCCGATCACCAGCCGATCCTGTGTCTCATCGATGGACCACAGCACCGGATGCCCTTCGCGAATGAACAATCGCCCGCCCGGCCGCAGCAATCCGGCCACGGTCTCGGCCCACCGCCGCACATCGGGCAGCCAGCACAGTGCGCCGATTCCGGTGTACACCAGATCGAATTGTTCCGCGCCGAGCACCGGAATCGCCTCGTACACATCGGATTCCACGAATTCGATGGCGGTTCCGGTGTCCTCGGCCAGTTTTCGCGCCTGGGCGAGCGAGGCGGGCGAGAAGTCGAGTCCGGTCATATCGGCCCCGAGCCGGGTGAGCGAGAGCGTATCGGTGCCGATATGGCATTGCAGATGGACGCCGCGCAGTCCGCGAATATCCCCGAGCCGGGGTAGATCGAAGCGCACCACCTCGCTCAGAAAGCTCGGATCGGCTTGGAATTCGGCGAAGGCGTAATCGGCGGACGCGGCGTGCAGAGGAGCGCGTTCGTCCCAATTGTCGCGATTGAAAGTACGGTAATCGGTCACGTCCACTGACTGTGCCACGCTCGCACCGCCCCGCGCTCCTCATTTGTACGCGGGTCGCACGCAGGTCAGCGGCATTCGACCGTGCAGTAGGGTGGTCAGCGATTGCCGTGGGTGGGGGTTTCGGCGGGTTTGTCCCGCCGCGCTCGAATGGGATGCGGCATATGGCCGAATGGCGCGGTGTGCGCCGGATGGGGGAGCAGTGGTCGAATATCAGCAGGCGGACGAGGTCACGGTGGTGCTGCCGCGTGAGCCGAAGCGGCGGCGCGGCCGGATCCGCTCGATGCTCGTGTCGAAACGCCCGAGGGGCTGGTTCGGCTGGGCGGCGGTGGTGCTGGGCTGGCTCGCGCTGCTCGCCGGGCTGACCGGTGTCGGATTGCACTACAACACGATGTCGTCGGAGTCGGCCATGCTCGCCGCCTCTTTCGCCCCGTACCTGATGCTGTTCGCGGTGCTCGCCCTGGTGATCCTGTTGCTGGCGCGTGCCTGGCGCGGTGCGCTGGTGGCATTGCTCGTCACCGCCGCCGCGCTCTGGTCGCAATTGCCGATGCTGTGGCCGGACGGCACCGCCGGGCCGGGCGTGGATGTGGCCGTCATGCAATCGAATCTGCTGTTCGGCAATGCCGATACCGATGCGGTGGTGCGGGCCGTGCGCGAGAACGGGATCGAGGTGCTCACGCTGGAGGAGCTCACGCCCGAGGCGCTCGCCCGCCTGGACGGCGCGGGTCTGGCCGAACTGCTGCCCTACCGTCACGTCGAGGCCGCCGCCGGTGGCGCGGGTTCGGGCATCTTCACCCGCTACCCCTTGGAGGCGGGCAGCAAGCTGTCCGGTTTCCTGCTGAACAATGTGCGCGCCACCATGATTCACCCCGATCGGGGTCCGGTCGCGGTCTTCCAGTTCCATCCGATCCCGCCGAATCTGAACTTCGACGCCTGGAGCAACGAGCTGCGCACGATTCGCGATCTGCTCGATCAACAGCCCGGGCAGGTGATCGTGGGCGGTGATTTCAATGCCACCTTCGATCACGCTCCCTTCCGAGAGCTGTTGCGCGGCAGGTACGCCGACGCCGGTGAGCTGCTCGGCATCGGCGCCATGCCGACCTGGCCGGACGACCGGTCCTGGGGTCCGCTGCTGGGTCTGGATCGGGTGCTGGTCGCGGGCGGGCATGCCACGCAGGTTCGTTCACTCACAATTCCCCGATCCGATCATCGCGCTGTCGTTGCGCGCCTGCGCCTCTGAGCGATACAACGAGAGCAACCCGGAGACGCGGCCCGGCCGAGTCCGGCCGTTCTCGGGGTGCCGGGACCGCGGCTGGGCCCGGAGCGGTACTCGGGAGGCGTTATGCGGAATACACGGCTGCGGTTGGGGCTCGGCATCGGATTGCTGGCGGCGGGGCTGGTGATCGGCGGTTGTACCGTCGTGAAAAACAGTGAGCCACAGAATATTACGGCCCCGGTGGACAATCCCTTCGAACTCAGCGGGGCGGTGTCGGCGACCGGGCCGAACGGTCCACGCAGTGGGGTGCCGGATACCACGCTCACCGCCGAGAACGCGGACGGCGGCAGCATCGACAAGCTGGCGCTCAATACCCTCGCCGATCTCCAGGAGTACTGGACCGCCCAGTACGCCAAGACTTTTCCCGGCACCTTCACCCCGGTGAACCGATTCATCTCCTGGGATTCCACCGCCCCGCGCAGTCAGGCCGTGCAGTTCTGCCGCGCCAGCACCTTTCAGGAGGTGAATGCCGCGTACTGCACGGTCGATCAGACCATCGGCTGGGATCGCGGCACGCTGCTGCCGGAGCTGGTCAAGAAATTCGGGGCCATGTCGGTGGTCATGGTGCTGGCGCACGAGTACGGGCATTCGGTGCAGGCGCAGGCCAAACTGAACGGCTTCTTCACCGCGAATGTGATCCGGGAACAGCAGGCGGACTGTTTCGCCGGTGTCTTCCTGCGCTCTGTGGCGGAAGGGAATTCGCGGCATTTCACGCTCAACACCACCGACGGCCTCAATGGCGTGCTCGGCGCGACCATCGCCGTGCGGGACAGCGAACCGGGCGCGAGCAAGGATGAACACGGTTCGGCATTCGAGCGCGTGACGGCGGTGCAGATGGGCTATACCGATGGGGCGCAGGCGTGTAAGACCATCACGCGCAAGGAGCTGGCCTCCCGGCGCGGCACCCTGCCGACCAGCTACACCACGCCCAATGAGGCGAATCAGCAACTGCCGGTGGACCGTTCATCGCTGGATATGATCGCCCAGACCCTCGCGACCAACGATCCGATCACCCGGCAGCCGGTGTACGACTACACCGGGGTGAGCAAGTCCTGCGCGAATGTGACCGTGACCAAACCGGTTTCGTACTGCCCCTCGAATAATGCCATCGGCGTCGATGTCTCGGCACTGGCCAAACGGGCGCGCGGGGATGGTGACAGCGCGGTGCTCTCGGCCATGGTGGCGGGCGACTACAACGGATTCATCATCTTCATCTCCCGCTATATGCTTGCGCTGCAACAGGATCGCAAGCTCGGGCTGACCGGTGCCGAGACCGCCGGACTGCGCACCGCCTGCCTGTCCGGGGCGTTCAGCACCAAGATCAGTCAGCCGGGCGGCGAAATCCGGCTCTCCGCGGGGGATCTCGACGAGGCCATCTCCGGACTGCTCGCGGATGGCCTCGCCGCCTCGGACGTCAACGGCAATGTGGTGCCCAGCGGTTTCGTGCGGCTGGAAGCCTTCCGCACCGGAGTGCTGGACGGCGACAACGCCTGCCTGAGCACCTACAAGTAATCGCCTAGGCCGGATCTATGTGCTGGTTCAGCCAATTCACCAGATCGGCGATGACCTTGTCCTGTTCCGGCTCGTTGTAGATCTCGTGGAAGAGACCGTCATAGCGGATGACGGTCTTGTCCTGCGACGCCGCATCGCGCTCGATCAGATCCGCGCCCTCGGGTGAGGCCAGTCCGTCCGCGGTGCCGTGCTGCACCAGCACCGGAACGGTGAGCTTGTCCAGGTTCGCCAGCACATACGTTCCGGCGCGCAGCATTTCGGAGCCGGTGCGGGCGGGCACCCCGCCGTGGTACACCAGCGGGTCGGTGTCGTAGGCGCGCACCACTTCCGGATCGCGGCTCACCAGCTTCGAATCCAGTTTCAGCACGGGCAGATTCGGCAGCAGCTTGGAGACGACCGGTGCGAGCAGTCGCTGTACCGCATTGCCCGCGTCGACCACGATCGCGGGACCGGAGAGCACCACGCCGGTGACGTCCAGGGGTGCGCGGGTGGCGAGGTAGGCGACGGTGAGCCCGCCCATGCTGTGCCCGATGACGAACTTGGGCAGTCCCGGATGTTCCTTCACGGCGATGTCCAGCAGCGCTTTGACATTGTCGGCCGCGCCGTCGAGGGAGACGACATTCGCCTTCCCGCCCTCGGACCGCCCGTGCCCGATGTGGTCGAGGGCGTAGGCGGCGATCCCGGCATCGTTCAGGCGCGCCGCCACGTGGGCGTAGCGGCCCGAATGCTCCGCGTACCCGTGCACGATCACGGCAACGGCCCGGGGCTCGGAGTCGGGCAGCCAGGCCTGCCAGTACACCCGCCCCGCGCTGCCCTGGAATTCGCCGGTCTCGTTTCGGGTCATCGTCGCTCCCTCTCGGTCGGATATCGCACGCCGGGGCGACCGCGCACATTCCGGGGCGCTTCGCCCGGTTTGTCGCCACCCGGCCGAGTCATTCTCGCGCACCGCCGCCGCGCCCGCCGCGTCACGCCCCGAATTTCGTGCGCGCGGGTTCAGCGCCGGGCGAGGTGGTCGATCAGGAGCCGGTTGAAGGTGATCAGGCGCGCGTAATTGGCGCGGGAGATGCGCTCATCGGTGCCGTGGATGCGCTCGAGGTCCTGTGCGGTCAGGATGATCGGCGCGAAATTACAGCGGGTGACGGCGAGATCGTCGTAATAGCGGGAGTCGGTGGCCCCGGGCACCAGACCGACGGTGACCGCGACGCCGGGCACCACCGCGCGGGTGAGGTCGGCGATGAGATCGAAGGCCGGACCCGCCGCAGGATTCACGGAGGGTTCGGACGCGTGGCCCATCAGTTCGATGGCGACGCCCCGGTCGCGGACGACGCGGCGGCAGTGCGCGACCACATCGGACACCGAATCACCGGGCAGGATACGGAAATTCACGAATGCCTCGGCCCGCTGCGGCAGCACATTCGGTGTCACGCCGCCGTGGATCATGGTCGGCGCGGTGGTGGTGCGCACCAGCGCCTCGGTGGTCGGCCCGGCGGCCAGTACGCGCGCGATCGCGGGTCCGGCCACACCGATCAGGCCGAGCAGGGTGCGGCGCGGTTCGGACATGAATCCCCGCAGCCGCGTGAGCATATCGACGGTGACCGGGGTCAGCCGCAGCGGGAACGGCCGGTCCTGAATCCGGGCCACCGCCCGGGCCAGCTGCCCGACGGCGGTCTGCCTGCCCGGCATGGAGGAGTGCCCGCCGATCGCGGTCACCGACAGGCGAACGGTCGCGAAACCCTTCTCGCCCACCATGATCGTGGCGACGGGCAGGTCGATACCGTCGGCCACATCGGTGGTGATGACGCCGCCCTCGTCGAGCAGCAGTTCGGCCCGCACCCCGGCGGACCGCAGCCGCTGCGCCATTCGCCCGGCCCCGGTATTGCCGAACACCTCTTCGTCATGTCCGAAGGCCAGATATACGGTGCGCGCGGGCCGGACCCCGTCGGCGAGCGCCGCTTCGACCGCCTCGAGGATCGCCATCACCCGGCTCTTGTCGTCGATGGCCCCACGTCCCCAGATGAAGTCGTCATCCACCACCCCCGCGAACGGTGGATGCGTCCAGCCCCGTTCGTCATCGACCGGGACGACATCCATATGTGCGAGCAGGATCGCCGCGACCGGTTGGGTCGGCGCGATGCCACCCGCAGGGTCATCGCCCGATCCGGACGCCGCGTCCCTGCTTCCCGGCCAGCGGTAGAGGCGGGCGTGGCCGAAGGTCTCGCATTCGAGATGCGCGTGCACCAGCGGGAAGCACGCTTCGAGATGAGCTGTGAGGCGCTCGAATTCGCCGAGGTCGGTCTCGGCGGGATCCTCACGCGAGACGGTGGCGCAGCGCAGCGCCGCCCCGAGTCGCTCGGCGGTGGCGTCGTCGACGGCCGGGGTGGCGGCTGCGGTCTGGGTCATCGATCTCCGGTCCTGGGTGGGAAGTCGATATTCACTGTCGCATTGTTCAGCGCGTCCGCGGGCACCATGAGGGCCTTCTCATTGCTCCACTTCGGGATGCCCTCGGAGATGCCGCCGGTCAGATCCGGGGTGCGCACCGCGTTGAGCAGCGGAAGTCGCACGCGTGCGGACGTCACGGTGACCTTGGCCAGCGATGCGGGATGCGCCCAGATGTCATCGAGGATGTCGGTGATGCGGAAGGCGATGCGATGCCCGGCCGCGATCGGCCAATCCTGGGCCAGCAGTCGCAGCTCGGTGGTCGGGGTCGCGGGTGCGATACCCCGGGTGATGACGATGCCGCGGCCGTTCGGGTCCACGTCGTACATTTCCAGGGTGACGCTGGCCTGCGGCGGCCCGTCCACGCCCAGGGTCGCGGTGACCGTGCCCGAGAGCTGCTGATCCTGCGCCAAAGGCTGACTCACCGACCAGATTTCGCGATCGGGGCCGGGAATCAGACCGCGATCGGTGTACGCGCCGGTGCGCAGATCCACCGGCACCTGCCGCATATCCGCCGGGGGCCACTGTGTTTCGGACCGCCACCGACCGTCGAACTGTCCCACCGTGATGCGCGGTCCCGGGACCGGTGCGTCCTTACCCGCCACCAGCCGATCGAAGAACCCGATCAGCTCGGAGGTGAATTGCGGTGTGCCGCATTTGTCATCGCAGGTGCGATGCCCCCACTGCCCGAACCATGCCTTGTGCTCGCCGGGTCCGAGCTCGTTCCAGAGCTGGAAGACGCGATCGGGTTTGGTGTTGTAGTCGATGAATCCCTGTCCCAGGAACAGCGGAATGGTGTTGCCCTTCAGCTTCGCCACCAGATCCCGGTCCTGCCAGAACGCCGAGGACGCATCATGATTCATGATCTGGTTCGCGTAATTGCTATAGCAGGCGGGATCGATGCTGACCGCATTCGCCTGGTACTCCGGCGAATCCGCCCAGCTGCCCGGCGTCGAGGCGATGAGCAGATGCTCGAGTCCCGCGAAATCGCCCGGCCGGACCCCGGTTTCGGTGACCGGCTTACCGGAGAACTTCCATGCGATGCCCTGCATGTACAGGTACGAATTGGGGTCGACGACCGGTTCGAACGCCGCGACCGCCGCCAGTCCGGCGGGTTTCTCGGCCAAGCCCATCAGCCCGGTCCACGCCTCATAGGAGATCCCCATCAGTCCGACCTTGCCGGTCGACCAGGGCTGTCCGGCCGCCCACTCCACCGCGGTCTTCACATCGGATCGCTCACCCGGTCCGCCGAAATCCGGGCAGCCGTTGGAGCCGCCGAAACCGCGCAGATCCACGATCACATAGGTGTACCCGGCGGCCAGCATGGCGGCCACCGGCAGATTCTCGGTCGACGGCCCGCCCTTGAGCAGCGGTGAGGTGAGATAGGCCAGATGTGATCGATACGGGCTCACGGTCATGATCACCGGTGTCTTCGCGTCATCGGCGATCCCGGTCGGCCGCAGAATATCCGCGTGCAGCCGCGTCCCATCGGCCGCGGTGATGTACTCCTGCTTCCACACGAACCCCTGATCGGCGACCGCCTGCCCCGGCACCGCCAGCACTCCCAACACCAGTAGCAGCCCGAGCAGGGCCCGCCACAACACCATCCGCATGATCACCATAGTGACCTTGGTGCCTGACGTCGTCGCAGACCAGCCCCCGGAAACAGGGTGCACGGCGGCGATCGGCGGGTGCGCACGGGATCCCTCGGACATAATCGTGCGGGCGACGTCCGAAACACGGGCGCTCGTACGGGGGTGGAAAGGCGGGTCACCGGTGGTACTCGAGCCGGGATCGGTATTCGCGGGTTATACGGTGCTGGAGCAAGCCGGATCGGGCGGGATGGGCACGGTCTACCGGATGCGACATCCGCGATTGCAGATCGATGTCGCGGTCAAGGTGCTGCCCGCGCATGTCGGCAGCAGCGATCCCAAGGCGCTGGCCCGGTTCGAACGCGAGGCCCGGCTCACCGCCGCGCTACAGCATCCGAATATCGTGCGGGTGCACGACTGCGGCACCGATGGCGAAACACCCTGGATCGCCATGGATTTCGTCTCCGGATCGGATGCCGAGCGATTGGCCGGAGCCGGCCCGCTGCCGATCGCGCGCGCGGTGGAGATCGTCCGGCAGGCCGCGGCCGCACTGGATTACGCGCACGGCAAGGGCATCCTGCACCGGGATGTCAAGCCCGCCAACCTGTTGATCAGCGAACACACCGGTCAGCAGCATGTGCAGATCACCGATTTCGGCATTGCCCGCGGACTGGGGGAGCGCACCACCGCGACCGGTTCGGTGCGCGCCACTTTCGCCTATGCCGCACCCGAACAGCTCGGCGGCGGGCCGGTGGACCACCGCTGTGATGTCTACGCGCTGGGCTGCACGCTCTTTCATCTGCTGAGCGGCGCGGTGCCGTTCCCGCTGCGAACCGTGTTCGCGATTGTCAACGCGCACTTGAACACTCCGCCGCCGCGAGTATCCCTGAGCCGCCCGGACGTGCCCGCCGCGCTGGACGAGGTGATCGCGACCGCCATGGCCAAATCGCCCGGCGCGCGCTATCGCTCGTGCGGTGAAATGGCGGAGGCGGCGCTGGCCGCGATTCGCGAACCGCTGTGGCCGGAACCGATGAGCACCGCTCCGCCGCAGGGTGATTCGGTGCGCCCGGCCGCCGGAGCGGAGCCGCCGGTCTGGTCGACGCCGCTGTCGAACCCGCCGCCGGTACGCGCGGCGGTCGATCTGATCGGGCATACCGGCGCGGTGCGCGTCATCGCCTTCGACCCCTGGGGTGCGCGGGTGGTCACCGCGGGCGCTGATCAGACGGTCCGGCTCTGGGATGCCCACGGCGGTAAGCAGATCGGCGCTCCGCTGGCGGTGAATATCGCGGTGCACGCGCTGGCCTTCAGCCTCGACGGCAGTCTGCTGGCCGCGGCGAGCGGCCGCAGTGCGCGCCTGTGGGATGTCGAGAGCGCACAGCGGATCTGCGATGACGTGTACACCGCGCTGCCGTCCACACCCGTGTTCGGCCCCGATGCGGCCGTACTGGCGGCCACCAACCCGCAATCGGTACTGCTCTGGGATACGCCCGAGCGCAATGGATTCGGGAAGCTGGAGATGCATCCCGGTTTCGGTCTGGGCTACAGCTCATTGGCCTTCAGCCCGGACGCCACCGTCTTCGCCATCGCCCGCCGGGACGAGGTCATCCTGCGCGACTACCACCGCGGGGCCGCGCCCCGGGGTTCGGCCATCGGCGCGCAGCGCGCAATCTTGGCGCATGCGGGTGAACATGTCCGCCGCGTGCTGTTCACGTCGGACAGTCGCACGCTGCTCACCGTCAGCGATCGTGTTGCCCGGCTGTGGGATTGCGCCGATGATCGCTATCGCGTCGAACTGCTGCTGCCGATGGAACTGACCGGGACCGAGGTCGAGGCGGCGTTCGGCGTCGACGGCAGCCGCTTCGCGGTCGCCAATCACGATCGGGTGGTGTGCTGGAGCCGGAGCACCGGGCAATCGATCCACTTCCCGCTCGACACCGGGACCGGTCCGGTGCGCTCGGTGACCTTCAGCGCCGATGGCGCGCTTCTCGCGGTGAGCACCCGTGCGCTGGTGCGCATCTGGGATATCGACAGCCGCAGGCAGCTCGGCCCGGATATGCCGCCGCCGGTGGTGTTCGCCCCCGACGGCATCACTTTCGCCGCGGCACACCATGATCGGGTGTGCCTGCGCAATCTCGCCGAGCTGCGCTGACTACATCGGCCGCAGGTCGATGATCTTGCGCAGCCGGGCGCGGTCGCGTTCCAGGCGGCGCGCCTCATAGGCGATCGGGAAGTAGCGCACCCGTTCGGGCAGTACCGGTACGGTGCGGCCGATCACCCAGCCCAGCGCGCGCAGGGTGCGCTCATCGCTGGAAGTCCATGTCAGGCCCAGCTTTTCGCGAATGATCTCGGGTGTGGTGCCGACGGTGAAGAAGTACTGCAGGCGGCCGACGGGTTTGGTGGCGGTGCGCCACAGCGGGCGCAGCGGTGCGGGAATCTGCTTGGGCGGGGCGATCTTCTGAATCACCCGCAGATAGTCGTCGGCGACATTGGTTGCCACCAGATGGTTCTCGACCTGATCGCGGAACCACGGCTCCCATTCGGCGAAGGTCGCCGGAATCTCCTTGGGCGCCACCGAGAAATTGCGCATGAGCTGCACCACCTCGCGGTAGTACGCCTCCTTGTCGGCCTCGCTGAGTTTCACGGTGGAGAAGTACTTATTGCCCTCGGTGAAGGCGAAGACCGCGGTGTGCAGCACCCACGCCCACGGTCCCGAGGACAGCGCCTGATGCTTATTGCCGTGCGCGTCAACGCTATTGAGGCTCGCGTGCATGGCGCGCAGTCGATCCGCTTCGGCCAGCGCCTCATCGCCGCCGTAGATCCACATCATGACCGAGGCGATACTGCGGAAGGCGCGTCCGGCCGGATCGGTGCGGAAAGTCGAATGTTCGTCCACCACCGCGGCGATGGTCGGCTCCATGGTCTGCAACAGGAAGGCCGAGCCGGCGGTGAGGGAGAACGTGATGAGCCCGGTCTGCTCCCACATTTGACTGCCGGGTGCGAACGGACGGCGTTCGGGCCGGGGTGCTCGGGAGTCATGATCGATCGGCGCGACGGCGGCGGTCATGGTGATCTCCTTTGATCACGGTCCTGCCGCAGCGCCACACTCCGACAGGATGAGAGAGTTACGTTCGAATCTTCTCATCTTGTCGGCCGGGTGGCAACCGTCACGCCCGTGCGCGCAGCCATTGTTGTTCGAGTGCGCCCAGTTCGGTGCGGGATTCCTCGCCGTGGGACCACTCCCGCGCGATGCGATGCCAATTGCCGGTGGCGCGCAATTTGCCCAGCAGGGCGAGGGTGCCGTATTCGGCGCGGCGCGCGAGTGCGTGTTCGGCGGGGGCGTATTCGCGGCGCAGATTGTCGAAATAGCCCCGGCGCGGATCGATGACGGCGAGCAGGGCGTTCGACGCCGAATCCGCGCCGACGCGGGTCTCGGCATCGGTCAGCAGCCAGCCCGACACCTCGTACATCAGCCGCAGGCACTCCTCCGGTGTGACCGGCGAATGCTGTTCCAGCACACCGTAATCCACCAGCAGTGTGCGCAGGTCCGCGCCGCGGTACTCCGCAGCCGCGCGGGCGCAGTCGAGTTCGAATTCCACCGCCGTCGCGTCCATCTGCTTGAACAGCCCGAAATCCAGGAAGGCGACCCCGCCGTCGGCGGTGAGCAGGATATTGCCGGGGTGCGGGTCGCCGGTGAAACGTCGTTCCCGCACCATCGATCCGATGTAGAAGCGCATCAGAATCTCGCCGACCCGATCCCGTTCGGCATCGCCGAGCGCGGTGATCTCGTCGAATCGCAGACCCTCCACGAATTCGGTGACCAGCACCCGGGCGGTGCACAGTTCGACTTCGACGGCCGGGATGCGAATGAACGGGTGGCCCTGGAAGATTCGCGCGATGGTCAGATGGTGTTCGGCCTCGGCGCGGTAGTCGATCTCGGCCGCGATATGGGTCGCGAGTTCGCGGACCAGCGTGTGATCCGCGACCGCCGGTGCGACGCCGCGCAGCAGTCGCATCACCAGTGCGAGGTTCTTCAGATCCGCCCGGATCGCGATATCGATACCCGGATACTGCACCTTGACCGCGACCGCGCGGCCGTCGGTTAGCCGGGCCCGATAGACCTGGCCGATCGATGCCGCGCCGATCGGCGCTTCGTCGAATTCGGCGAACACCTCGTCGAGCGGACGGCCGTAATCGCCCTCGATGACCGTGCGCATCTGCTCGAAAGGCAGTTGCGCGCTCTGGTCGTAGAGCGCGGCCAGCTTGCGCTGGAAGCGTTCCCGCTGTCGCGGCGATACCGCGCGATCGCCGAACGCGGCCAGCGGATCGAACATGGACAGCAATTGCCCGGCCTTCATGGCCAAGCCCTTCATGCTGCCCAGCACCGTCACGATGTCCTCGGCCGCCTCGACGAGGGCGCGTTCGGTGCGGGCGATGCGCTGTTCCTCGGTATCGCGGACCATCGACAATCGCACGCCCGCGCCTCGAACCGCTTGGCCCGCAACGAGTTTGCCCAGTTCGGCGCCGCGTCGCGCCCGGGAGACGGGGATATCGTTCGGCATCGGCGACCTCATTCCGGCGAGAGCTGCGAGATTAACAGACGTCGGTGTCGACTAATCCGTTTCCGGCTGGAGCGCGCGCAGGCCCGGGGTGAGCACCGCGATCGCGGCGTCGATATAGGCGCGCCGATCCGATCCGCCGCGGCCCTGCAGGGTGCGCATGACCGGCGGAATGGTCAGGGCCAGCAGCATCCAGGACACCTCGCCTGTGTCCACGTCGTCCCGGATCACGCCGGAATCGACTGCCCGGGAAAGGAATCGGTCAACGGTCGCCGCGAGTATGCCGCCCAGGCCCAGGATTCTGGTGTTGAGCTCATCGTCGATGCCGGGCAGTTCGAACAGCATGGCGTTCATCAGCGCCGGATCCGATTCGGCGATATGGCACATCCGCTCGACCGCGCCGGACCAGGTCTGGATCAATTCCTCGACGGTGAACTCGCGGTCCAGCAGCGCGGGTTCGAAGACGTCCCCGGCGATTTCGGTGAGCAGCCGATCCAGGCCGTAGTCCACGACCTCGTCCAGAATCGCGCGCTTGCTGTCGAAATAGCGGTAGAAGGTGCCGTAGCCGATGCCCATCTCGGCGGTGATATCGGCCGTGGAGGCCGTCGCGTAGCCCTTGGTGGTGAACACGCGGTAGGCGGCCGCGATCAGCTCGCGCCGGCGCCGCTCGGTGTTCTGCTCATCGCGGGGGCGTCCGGGTCCGCGCTTGGCTGGTTCGGTCATCGAGCACATCGTATGCGCCCGTTCCGGTGGCGCCGCCGGATGCGGGTGCGCGGGATCCGACTCTTGCGCATCTGTCTGGGACGGTTTAGTTTAGTGACACCTTCGTCCGCTAATTGAGTGCACGTCAGACCGGCATTCGTGGCTATCGGACGTTGTGAGACAAAGGAGTCGCTCCATGACGGGCATCACTTCATTCCTGCACACCCAGCACGCCGCGCGGCAACCGGTCGACGATTCGGTCTTCGACACCGCCGCACTGGTTTTCACCATCGAGCGCACCATCGACGCACCGGTGCGCGCGGTGTGGACCGCCATCGACGACGATCGCGCCTGGAGTTGGCTGCCGTTCCCGCGCCTGGGCGTGCGCTACGACTCGCCCCTGCGCGGGGTCGGGGTGGTGCGGGATATGGGATCGGTCTTCGAACCACTGCGGTTCCTGTGGGTCGAGCGCGAGAAATTCTGGCGCTACGAACCGAACCGGCGCATCACCTTCGGTGTGGTGAGCGGGAACTGGATGCAATACCTGCTGGTCAGCCAGTACGCCGAGGATATGACCTTCACCGATATCGGGAACGACCGGACCGGATTGGCCTGGACGGTCGCGGTCACCCCGCGCCTGCCGCTGCGCTTCTCCACCTGGGCTCCGCCGCTGTGGCGCGCCGCCTATCGGATCGGGGGCATCGGCCCGCTGTTCGACCGGCGCGTGCGGCAGGTCGCGCGGACCCTCCCACCGCCACCGCGAGTTGTCCAGGCCAACGGCAAGGCCGCCGCGGCGGTGGGTAACCGTCGCACCGGGAAAGGCGTGAAATGACACCGCAATACGAGGTAATCGTCATCGGGGCGGGCATCGGCGGCATCTGCGCCGGGGTCAAACTCCAGGAGATCGGCATCGACGATTTCCTGATCATCGACCGCGTGGGCGGGCTGGGCGGCACCTGGTACAGCCATAGCTATCCCGATGCGGGCTGCGATATCCCGAGCACCACCTACCAGTTTTCCTTCGCCCGCAAACCCGACTGGGACCGGCTCTTCGCCAAACGCGATCAGATTCTGGAATACCTGGAAAAGGTCGCCGCCGACTACGACCTGCCGCGCCGAATGCGGTTCCACACCAACGTCATTCGCGAGGAATGGGATGACGCGAACGGACTGTGGCAGTTGCACACCGAATCCGGGGAGGTGCTCACCGCGCGGTTCGTGATCAGCGCGGTCGGTGCGTACATCAACCCCAAGACCACCCCGGACATCCCCGGATTGTCTTCCTACACTGGTGTTTCCATGCATCCGGCGCAGTGGGATCACGACTACGACTTCGCCGGTAAACGGGTCGGCATTATCGGTGTCGGGGCCAGCACCATGCAGATCGCGCCGAAACTCGCGGAGCGGGTGGAGCGGCTGGATATCTATCAGCGCACTCCCCAGGTGTATCTGCCGAAGCCGGATTTCGTGCTGCGGCCGTGGATGCAGCGCCTGCTCGCACTGCCCGGCGGTTCGGCGATCGCCAACGGCATTGCCCAGACCGTCATCGATTCGGCGCTGCGGGTCGCCATCTACACGCCCGCGCCGCTCTGGCGCTCGGCGGCGCGCGCGGTCGATCTCGTCGGCCGCAACGCCTATGCCGGATGGGTGCGAATCAAGGTGCGGGACAGGGCAACCCGACAGGTGCTGCGACCGGACTTCGGCATCGTCTGTATTCGCGGCGGGGCGGGCGGCGACTATCTGCCCACGCTCAATCGCGAGAACGTCGACCTCATCACCGCGCGCATCAGCGAGATCACCCCGACCGGCATTCGCGGCGCCGACGGTGTGGAACGCGAGATCGATGCCATGATCCTGGCCACGGGCTATGAGGTCTTCTCCGATCCGGAGAGCTACAAGCCCGGAACCGTCATCGGCCGTGACGGATTCGATCTCGGCGTCTTCTACAACACCGAGGGACTGCAGGCGTACTACAGCACCTCGGTCGCGAAGGTGCCCAACCGGTTCATCATGATCGGCCCGTATTCCTGGACCGGCACGGCCTTCCACTATTTCGTGGAGAACGCCATGCGCCATATCGCCACCGTCATCGACGAGACCCGGCGGCGGGGTGCGACCGTCGTGGAAGTGCGCCCCGAGTCGCAGCGCCGATTCCATGCCGACATGCTGCGCAGCGGCCGAAACCTGTCCTACTACCTGGAAACCCGATGCGAGGGCTCCAACAGCTATTTCGTCAATTCCCAGGGCAAATCCCCGTACATTCGCCCCTGGTCGCTGTTGAAGACCTATCGCAAGGCCACCCGATTCGACCGTGACGATTACAGCTATCGCCCCGCCGTCGTATTCGAGGATCCCGCGGACGTCCCGGCCGTGGAGCTCGCGCGCGGCTGAGCATATGCACTATCGGTGCGCTCCGCTTTCTCGGAAATGTCAATGGTGCCCGTGTACGCGCCGGTGATGTGCTGTGCGTCGACGATGTGGTCGAGCGGTTCACCGCGCCCGTCGTCATGCCATTGGGATTTACGAAAGGGGCCGGTGCGTGCCTGCGCTCGACAATTTGCGGCGATGGGCCGTACTCGCGGTCGCCGTGGCGGTGGCGACCGCGGTGCTGCCGATGGGTGGCGCCGCGGCCGAGGAACCCGAGCCGATCGGCATCGCGACCGATCGGCAGGAGCGGGTGCTGGAGGTCCGGGACGGTGTGATCGTCTCCAGCGTCAGCTATTTCCTGCCGCTGCCCGCCGGGGCTCCGGCCCATCCGGCGGCCTGCGATCGCGCCGGGTACTTGCGGTATCGGCCGGTGGGCGGACCGGAGCGGTCCAGCGATGCGGACCATGTCATCGTGCAGCAGCCGGGCGCGATGGGCGGTGCGGTGAATTCCGACAGCGTCGCCGCGAATACCGTTGCCGCGGCGCAGGCTTCGGGGCAGCACCTCGAGTTCTGGGCGCTGGCGCGGCGCAGCGCCTGCCTCGACGAGAACGAGGGATTCGATTACGCGCTGCGCACCGGTAATTACCTGGACGCGGTCGACTACTACTTCAATCACAAGCCGATCGACGGCAAGCTGTTCCCGGGATTCAAGGAGTCGCCGGATCTGGCCGTGCTCGACGGTATGGGTATGGAGCGCGTCATCCGGGATCAGTACGAGATCATGCTGAACGAGATCCCGGATCAGGCTGTGCGCCAGCGCAAATATGTCTGCACCGGCATCTCGCTCGGCGGGTTGGTCACCGGGTTCTTCTCGGACTGGGATTTCGACGGGAATCCGGCCACCACCCGCGATGCGGGCTACAACCAGTGCGCCGCCTTCGCCGCGCAGGACACCATGATCACCTCGGATCCGGTGGCCATTCAGAACACGCCGTTCCTGCACGATCTCACCAACGCCATCGTCGGGCCGACCAATGATGTGGTGAAGGCCGTCGCGAATGTGGGCCTGCTGCCGCGCGCGCTGGTCTCGGTGCCGATCGTCGGGGCGCGGACCTTCATGATCTACCGGCTGGCCGGGCTGGCCGCGCATCTGGAACCGGACGCGGAAAGCCAACTGCTGAAACATCTTCCGCACGATCTGGATATCGACGCGACGCTGGACTACATGTTCTCCGGGTCACTGTCCGGGTTCGTCACCAATGGCGCGGACGGTTCCGGAAATATCCGCGACTACCGGTTCACCAATACCGCGCTGCTCGGTGAGTTCATCGACAACAACTCGGGCAATTTCGCGCTGTTCCAGCAGGGCGTCGGTGCGCTGTCCGGAGGTCCGGTGTCGGACAAGGCTTTCCCGGTACCGGGTTCGGTCACCCAGGTTCCGCTGCTCGGCGGTTTCCTGCGCGCCGTCGCCGGTCCGCAGCCGCGAGTGCGGCCGACCGATCCCACGGTGCTCTACACCTGGCGGAACTACGACGATGTGCGGGATGTGCCGTACACCTCGCCGAATCATGAGGCATCCGATATCCGGGACGCCGCAAGACAACTCGGCACCGGTGGACCGTACGCGTACTGGGAGACCTACACCCCGGCGCGGCTGTTCATCGATATCGGCGCGGGCTACGGCGGTGCGCGCGGCGGGGATATGACGAATCTGCGCTACCACAATATGGCTCGCACCAAGCCCAGCTATATCGCCTACGCCGGTGACGGTTTCGTACAGCAGGGCGTCGGCATCGTGGTGCCGCCGCCGCCCACCGCGCAGGTGGTCACCCTGCCCGGCTACAGCCACGTCGACACCATCGGCGCGGCCCGGGTGCAGAACGACGGCAGGCCCGACGCCAGTGCGCAGACCCTGGCCGATTTCGTGAAGAGCCTGCGATGACAACAGCATTCACCACCGAATACCCCGGAAGGCGGAGAGCGATGCCGCTCACCCAACGCATCAGGACCGCGCTGTCCATCGGGATTCCCCTGGCCGTCACCGCACTGCTGCTGTTCGCGGGCGTCCCGATCCCGGAATCGGCTGCCGCACCGGAGCTTCCGGCCGGTGCGGACCGGGCCGAGATCAGCCCCATCACCGGTGATCCCGGACTCGGCGACGATGTGGAGGCGACCTACGTCCGGCTGCACTATCCGAGCCCGTACTCCACCATGGCGCATCCCGAAGCGTGCGACTGGATTTCCTTCGTCCGATATCGCGCCAGGAGCGGGCCCGAGCGGAGTTCCGACGCGGACGCCGTGCTGACCATGCAGCCGGGCACCTTCTCCGGTGCGGCGAACCTGAATCCGCAAGCGCCGCAGGTGGTTCGCAAGGCCGCCGCGAACGGCAAGTTCGCCGAATACATTTCGATGGATCGGCGCGCCAACTGCGCCGAGGACCACACCGGCTGGACGGCCGCGCAGCAGGCGGGGGACTACCGCGTCGCGGCGGACTACTACTTCCACGGCAAAACCGTGGACGGCCGGTCCTACCGCTACCAGACCCCGCAGGACCTGAGCTACCTCGGCGAGTACGGGCTGGCGCTCACCATGGACGACTGGCGGGTGGTGATCCAATACCTGCTGCCCGATGCCGGGGACCGGCACAAGAGTTTTTGCGGCGGGCATTCGCTCGGCGCGTTCCTCGTCGGCCCGATGATGGCATGGGATTTCGATCGGAATCCGGCCACCGTCGAGGACGCGGGCTTCAACCTGTGCGGCGGCGGCAGCGTCCCGGAGGACGGGTTCGCCATGACCGATCCGGCGGGCTTCTCCGGCGTTCCGCCGCTGGACGCGTTCATGTCCGCGGTGGGCGGCGCGCTGCGGCCCGCGGTCGACGCCCTGCTGAAAAACGGTCTGGGCGTGGCGCAGTGGCCGGTCATGGCCGCCAGCGAGGTGATGAACGCCTACCAGCTGGCAGCCATGGCCGCCGATCAGCAGCCGGACGCGGAAAGCGATCTGAAGACCCTGGTGCCGACCGATCTGCGCGCCGAACCGTGGATGCGGCTCATGTACGGCAAGGACTATCTGGACCTGTTCACCGGCAATAACCTGCCCCGCGACTTCCGGCTCACCAACACCGCAGAACTCGGCATGCTGTTCGATCAGAACTCGGCGGAGTACGTCATGCAGGCCGGGCTCGGATTCTACGACTGCGCGACCGCGGGCAAGACCTATCCGGTGCCGAACGGGCTGGCCTCGGTGCCGGTGCTGGGGCCGACGCTGTTCATCATTCCCATGCGAGTCGGCTACGGGCAGAACTACACCCCGGTCGATCACGGGCAGCTGTGCGGATGGAAGAACTACGACCGGGTGCCCGCGTCCACCATCGACGGGATCGATCCGGTGCGCGGCAACCCGACCGACCGCGATCACGAGGTCACCGATATCCGCGAATTCGCGCACGCCATGAACCCGGGCTGGCAGCCGACCGACTTCTTCGAGGAGTTCACGCCGCTGCGCATCATCACCGATACGATCTTCGCGCTCGGCCTCGGCCGGGACGGTGAGCTGCAACAACTGCAGAACCGCAGCGGTGGGGTGCTGAACTTCCTGCTGCACGGCGATCGCTGGCAGAGCACCCCCGCCGGGCAGCGCAATCTCACCCTGCTGGCGGGTGATTCGCCGCTGCAGAACGCGGGTTACGCGGGTCTGCTGCCCGCAAACGCCAAGCTGATCCCCGGGTATCGCCACTACGACGTGATCACCGCCGCGGAACGGCAGAACAATGGAATGCCCGAGATGGCAAGCACTCTCATCGCCGACTTCCTGACCCGGCCCTGATGGTTCGTGCGCTGATTTTCACGAGAGATTAACGGCCACCTGGGCTTTTGTTTGGAAGAGTGTTCTTTTCGGGAGAATCGAAGAGAACGGGAGTGCGATGAGCTCGGTGCACGCTTTGCCAATGGCGCGATCAGGGGCCTTGTTGAGTGTTATGCGAGCTCAGCTGCGCGAATTCATTGCACGGCAGAGTTTTACGCCGGATGAACGCACCGCGCGCGCGATCGCCTGCTCACCGCTCGGTGTGCTCGGTGGAGGGATCGCGCGGCGGTAGCGCAAGTGCGCCATGATTATTCGGTGTCCCGGTGGTTCTGACGGCGTATGATCGGCCAGGATGGGCACCAGGGCGCGGCACGACCAGAAGGCGATAACCGACTGGGACGTGTTCGCGAATGCCCTCGCGCGCGTACTCGCGGAATTACCCTCGCGTGCCACGCTCGTCATTGCCGCGACCGGAAATCGATACGTTCAGTTCCAGCAGTTCGACATCCGGCTTTCCGCCGAGCTCACCGGCAATTACTATCTCGCCGAACCGATTACGGAACCCGCCGCCCAGCGGCTGCGCGAGCTGGGCTGGACCGCTCCGGTGCCGAAACGGGAAATAGAGAACTGGCGGCAGACCCTGCTCTGGCCCATCCCGCCGAGCCGGTTGGCCGAATTGGCGCTGTCGGCCGTCATCGGCCTGCACGACGCCCTCGGTATCGCCTCGCCGACCGAACTTCGCGCCTCCGGCTGGACCGAGGCCAATAGCGATCTCGATCTCAGCGTGCTCGGGCCGATCGCTCGCCGGGGTCTCGGCTAGCCGTTCATCGGGTGCGTTCGTCCGTTGAGATTCGATCGGTTCGTGCGCGGGATGCGTTCGTCCGCGGGACTGATCAGCCTGTCGGCCAGGTACGTTCGCGCGCTGGTTCCCGCGCGGCTCGTTCACCGGGTTGATCATTCGTATCGGCTATCGACGCTGATGGGGCATGTTCCGGTCTCTGGTCATAGGACGATTGCGTCGATCGTTCGCAGATGCGCACACTGTGCGCTACTGTGATCCGCGTGCGGTTTCCGTCGCCTCCGGGCGCGACCGCGAGCCGGAACGGAGGTGCGGTGGATCGTCGAGCGGAGCTACCGCAGCAGGAGGGCATCATCTCCGCATCGCATCCCGGCCTGTCGGTGTGGACCCGCCCGCAGCGCCGGCCGCGACCGGCGCTGAACCGGGAATTGATTGTGTCCGAGGCGGTTACGCTGCTCGACGCCGAAGGTATGGCGGCGCTGAGCATGCGCACCCTCGGTGCCCGCCTGAACGCGGGCGCGACCTCGATCTACCGGCACGTGGCCACCCGGGATCAGCTCATCGAACTCGCGGTCGACGCGGTATACGGCGAGATCGCCATTCCCGAACTCGCGGTGGCCGGACAGTGGCGGGAGGCGGTCACCACCTGCGCGGAGAGCATGCGCGAGGTGATCCTGCGGCATCCGTGGATCGCGGAGGCGCTGCCCGGGGTCGGACTCGCCTATCTGGGGCCGAATGTACTGCGGCTCAACGAATTCCTGCTCCGGGTGTTCGACGCCGCCGAATTCCCGCGCAATGAAACCGATACCGCCATCAGCACCGTCATGGGCTATGTGGTCGGCATCTGCCTGAGCGAGGCGGCCTGGCTCACCACGGTCGCGCGCAGTGGTGCGGACGAACAGCAACTCGTCGACCAATTGCTGCCCACCCTGGAGCGCATCACCTCCGCGCATCGGCGCATCGGGGAATCCATTGTGGCGCGGGCGGAATCGGGTATCGGCGCGGTGCGCGAGACCAAGTTCCGGTATGGACTGGAGCGCATCCTCGACGGGCTCGCGACCCGGCTGCCGGGGTGGGCGGGATGACCGGCGTGGAGTTCGGCCGCATCGATCCGCTCGAGTTGGAAGCCTTCGTGGTCCTCGCCGAGGAACTGCATTTCGGCCGCACCGCCGAGCGGATGGGACTGTCCCAGCCTCGGGTGAGTCAATTGCTGCGCTCGCTCGAACGCCGGGTGGGACGGCGACTGGTGGAACGCACCAGCCGTCGCGTCGAGTTGAATCCCTTGGGGGAGAGGCTACTTCGCGATGTCCGGCCCGCATTCGACGATCTGCGCCGCGCGGTTGTCGGCACCCGCGCGGCCGCGGACGGCCTGCGCATCGGATTCCTGGGTCCGTACTTCAGCACGCTGGACGGTCCGCTGCTGCGACTGCGGGAGCGCTACCCCGACTGCGAGGTGACGCTCACCCAGCTGTCCTGGAGCGATGTCTACGGACCGCTGCGTCGCGGTGAGGTCGATATCCAGACCTGTCTGCTGCCGGTGGAACAGCCCGATCTCACCGTCGGACCCGAAATCGGGGTCTTCCCACGACGATTGGCCATCGCCCGCAAACATCCGCTCGCCGCCGCGCCCTCGCTGGATATCGAGCATCTCGCCGAACTCACCATCATCGGCCCGCCCTCGGTGCCGCCGGAACTGGCGCGCAGCTTCTGGCCGCCGGAGGTCACCCCGTCGGGCAGGCCCATCCGGCGCGGCATCACCGCCATCACCGAACCCGAAATGCTCGGTGCGGTGGCGCACGGTGCGGGCGTCTTCGTGACCACCGCCGCCATGGCGCTGCATTTCGTCCATCCCGATGTGGTGTTCGTACCGTTCACCGGCATGTCCGATGTGCACGTGGTGCTGCTGTGGCGCAATGACACCGACAACCCGCGGGTCCGGGAGCTGGCGAGCTTGGCGCGGTAGCAAGTTCCTTCTTGACAGTCTCTGTCATGAAACAAGATACTGTCACGGCGTGGTAGATCGCGGTGGTCGATCCCGCAGCCGCGCACGACTTGGAGGAACGCCGATGTCACTACGTGAACGGCAACGCAGGCAGATTCGAGCCGAGATACAGCGCGCGGCCTTCGAACTGTTCGCGCACAAGGGATTCGACGAGGTCACCACCGAGCAGATCGCGGCGGCGGCGGGCATCTCGCCCAGCACGTACTTCCGGCATGTGCGCAGCAAAGAGGATCTGCTGCTCGAACCGGTGCGCGAGGGCGGTGCGGGCATCACCACGCTGCTCGAGGAGCGCGATGCGGCCGAACCGGCCGATATCGCACTGGCACAGTCGATTCTGACGCGATCCAATACCCTCGCCGCGGCCGAACTCGAACAGTGGCGATCCGCCTTCGCCACCGCACCGCATCTGCTCGACCGGGTGGCTCTCATCACCCCCGAACACCGTGCCCGGCTGATAGAGCTTGTGGCACAACGCATGTCGCGTGATCCGCGGGCCGACAGCACACCCGGGCTGCTGGTGCACCTCATGCTCGCCGCCGCCGAATTCGGATACCTGCAATGGCTGCGCAGCACCGACCATCCGGGAGCCTCGCTGCCGGTATGCGTCGAAGGCGCACTGAACGCCGTCATCGGCGAACAGTGGCGCACCGCGCACTGAGCGCGGACCTCTTCACCGTCACACTCACACCTGGGGTACAAACATGTCCGATGAAGCATTCGACCTGGTCGTGGTCGGTTCCGGCGCGGCCGGAATGGCCGCCGCGCTCACCGCCGCCCACCATGGGCTATCCGCGATAATCCTGGAGAAGGCCGCACACTGGGGCGGTTCCACCGCCCGCTCCGGCGGGGGAGTGTGGATACCGGGGAACTCCGTGCTCCGGCGGCAGGCCCCGGCGGACGATATCGAATCCGCTCGCACCTACCTGAAATCGATCACCGGGGAATATGGTGACGCCGAACGCATCGACACCTACATCGATCGCGGGCCGGAAGCCCTGGACTTCCTCACCGAGCATTCGGCTCTCGAATTGCAGTGGGTGCCAGGCTATTCCGACTATTACCCGGAGGCTCCTGGCGGGCGCGCGCACGGCCGCTCGGTTGAACCGAAGCCGTACGACGCCAAGGGTGTGGGTGCCGATCTGGCCACCCTGGAACCCGATTACGCCGCCGCGGCGAAGAATTTCGTCGCCACCCAGGCCGACTTCCGGCAATTCCACCTCGGGCTGCGCAATCCGCGCGCGCCCTTCCGGGTGCTTCGCATCGGTGCGCGCTGGGCGAAGGGGCAACTGCTGCGGCAGCATCTGCTGGCGCGCGGACAGGCGCTCAGCGCCATGCTGCGCGAAGGTCTGAACGCGGTGAATGTTCCACTGCGACTGAATACTCCGGTGCTCGAACTCCAGGTCGAGGATGGTCGCGTCAGCGGTGTGGTGGTGCTGCGCGACGGCGTCGAACAGGTCATCACCGCCCGGCGGGGCGTGGTGATCGCCGCGGGCGGGTTCGACCACAACGAATCCATGCGCAAGCAGTATCAGCGTGACCCCATCGGCACCGAATGGACGGTCGGCGCGCAGGGGAACACCGGTGACGGTATCCGGGCGGGCCAATCCCTCGGTGCGGCAGTGCGATTCATGGATGACTCGTGGTGGGGGCCGTCCATTCGGCTGCCGCGTCAGCCCTGGTTCTGCCTGGCCGAGCGCAATCTTCCCGGCAGTCTCATCGTCAACGATCGCGCCGAACGGTTCATGAACGAATCGCTGCCCTATGTGGAAGCGACCCACCGGATGTACGGTGGTGAGAACGGGCTCGGTCCCGGGCCGGGTGAAAACCTGCCCGCCTGGCTGATTTTCGATCAGCGCTACCGGAACCGGTATCTGTTCGCCGGGCTGCCGCCGCGTCAGCCGCTGCCGGGCCGGTGGTTCAAATCCGGAGCGCTCACCCGCGCCGATACGCTGGCGCAATTGGCGGACAAGCTGGGTATTTCGGCGGACGCGCTGCAATCGACGGTGGCCCGCTTCAACACCTTCGCCCACACCGGCCGTGACGAGGATTTCGGCCGGGGTGAGAGCGCCTACGATCGCTACTACGGTGATCCGCGCAACCGGCCCAATCCGAATCTCGGTGCGCTGCAACAGGGTCCGTTCTATGCCGCGAAACTCGTTCCCGGCGACCTCGGCACCAAGGGCGGCCTCGTCACCGATACCGCCGCCCGCGTACTGCGGGACGACGGTTCGGTGATCGAAGGGCTCTACGCCGCGGGCAATGCCAGTGCGCCGGTCATGGCGCACACCTACGCCGGGCCAGGCGCGACCATCGGTCCCGCCCTGGTATTCGGCTACCTGGCCGCCCTCGACGCCGCTCGCGTCAGCTGACCAGGTTCTTGCGCAGTTTCAGGATGGTCCCGGCATCGAGTCCGAGGCCCTGCGTGAGGAACTTGCCGAAATCGCCGAACTGGGAATCCACTTGGGATACAGCGATATTCAGGTAGTCCTCACGCACCTCCTGCAGCGGGATCAGCAGGTCCGGGTTCTGCATGATGCCGCCCTGCTTCAGCTGCGCCCGCAGTGCGGCATCGGCCGCGGCCCGGTACTGATTCGACAGCAGATAGTCCTGCCGGGCCGTGCCCTCGGGCACTCCGATGGCGCGCAGCGTCACATAGGACAGCCAGCCCGTGCGGTCCTTACCGGCGGTGCAGTGGAACAGGGTGGCATTGCCGGTGTTCGCCAGGTCCCGCACACTCTGCCCGAACTTGGTCAGGGAATCCGGTGTGAAGAAGCTCCGGTAGACATCGCCCATGATCTGCTCGGCCTTGCCGCCGCCGAGCAATGCCTCCTGCTGCACCGGATCCTTCGATCCGATCGCCTGGTACATCTTCGTGAACATCCCGGTGTCGTCAATGGCGCGCGCCACCAGTGGAACTCCCGAAGGCAGGCGGTCCGCGCCGAGGGCCTGCACCTCCGCCGGGGTTCGCAGATCGATCACGGTTTGCAGGTGCAGCGACCCCAGCTTCTGCACATCGGCATCGGTCAGTTTGCCCAGCGCGTCCGATCGAATAACCTTCCCGCTCTTGACCTTCGCGCCGTCATAGGTCCGGTATCCGCCCAGATCCCGAACATTCACCGCCCCCTGCAACTCGATCTTGGCGGGGCCACCGGCACCGGCGGCGTCCGGTGCGGCATCTGCCGCCCCGACCGATCCCGCGCTGAGCATCGCCACCGCGAGCGGAACAATCGCAACCGAGATAGCGGACCGTCGACTTCGAGCAATATCAAAGAATTTCATCTGCGCGACGCTAAACGCGGCTTACCAGCGCCCATCCGATTCGGTGAACCGCACCCGCACAACAGGACCCGAGGCCCTCTCACCGAGACTGGCTCTACCGCAGTGGAATCGCATCGCCTAGAACGCGTGGGAGCGCAAAGCTATTCTAGCGAAACATATTTCGACTAGTCACACTTTCGTATTCCGGTCAGTCACATGACGACTCGGACTCGGGCTCGAATCGGGCTCAGTCGATGGCGGTCTCATGCACGCTGCGCCACCGCAACCCATTGCGCCCCGCCGCATCGGCCACCAGCACGGCAGTCGTCCACCGCGCGGCTTCCGCGCCCGCCGACCGATGAATCTCCTTGAACCGCACGACAACACCGTCCCCGGTGCGATGCAGCACCTCGATATCGGTGATCTCGATCGCCACCCCCGGCGCGGCATTCCCCGCCCCCCGCAACCCCGCACTGAGCTCCTCGTACCGAGCGATCTGCCCCTCGAGCGTCACCATCGAGAATTCGCCGTCCAACTGTCCGACGAACCGCTCCAACGCCGCCGTGGCCCCCGCCGTCCCGAGCCACTCCGCCAAATCGGCGTGCAACACCCGAACTTCATCGACAACGCTGTCATCACCCATGCGGCCCAATCTACCGACCATCGAAACCTCGACGGCCGCCGAACCTCAGCTCCCGAACCGATCCTGCAACCCCTGCAGCGTCGCCTCGATCCCCGCGATATTCCCCCGCACGAAACCCGTTGCCTCGTAATACTTCACCCGATTCTTGATCGGCGTCCCCCGATAATCGAACGTCTCGGTCACCAGCGTCCGCGTAGGCGACAACGCCCGAAACTCCCACCGCCACAAATGCCCGAACGGATGCCGCCACTCGACAACCTCATCCGGCGTATACGCGGTCACAACACAGGTCATCCGATAAGGCACCCCATACATCCGCATCTTCGTAGAAAACCGAGCCCCCACCCCCATCCGCTCCGGCACCCGAATGTTCTCCCGCACCGTCCCCGACCCATCCACCTCACAATGCCGCCGAGGATCCCCCACCATCGCGAACAACTCCCCAGCCGGCGCCCCCACCTCCACCGCCCGACTCACCTGAAACGGCCCCCCATCAACAACCAAAACCGCCATAACCACACCTTCCATCTCCCGAACTAGAACAGATTCTAGCTACGAGACTCCCTCCCCACCGGGCGTATCCCACTCCACCCCAACAACTCCAGCCACCCACCGATCAGGCTGTTCCGCAGTCTCCCACCTCAACCGCAGCTCGCACCGGAAGACTTCCTCGATCACCCGTCGCAACTCGTCCTGAGCCTCCGATCGGTCAGCGCCCGGAGCGGGAGTCACCAACGCCCCGTCCAAAATGCCGCCACGATCGAAGAACGCGGCCCATCGCCACCGATCGGGCGTTCGGTACAGCACGAGTCCGGTCGGTGTTCCCAACTGCTCCCGCAGCGATCGGGGTTTACGTGCCATGACTCATGTTCTATCGGAGAAACGGGCGGAGCCCCATTCGCTGAGGCGAATGGGGCTCCGTGAATTCTGGTGCTACGGGGACGATTTAGACGTCGAAGTAGAGTTCGAACTCGTAGGGGTGCGGGCGCAGGTTGACCGGGGCGATTTCCTGGGTGCGCTTGATGTCGATCCAGGTCTCGATCAGGTCCTCGGTGAACACGCCGCCCTCGGTGAGGTACTCGTGATCTTCCTCGAGGCGGTCGATGACCGACGCGAGGGAGGTGGGGGCCTGCGGGATGTTCTTGGCCTCCTCGGGCGGGAGCTCGTAGAGGTCCTTGTCGACCGGAGCCAAGGGCTCGATCTTGCGCTTGATGCCGTCGATGCCGGCCATCAGCATGGCGGCGAACGCCAGGTACGGGTTACCCGAGGAGTCCGGCGCGCGGAACTCGATGCGCTTGGCCTTCGGGTTCGAACCGGTGATCGGGATACGCACGGCAGCCGAGCGGTTGCGCTGCGAGTACACCAGGTTGATGGGGGCCTCGTAGCCCGGCACCAGACGGTGGTACGAGTTGATCGTCGGGTTGGTGAACGCCAGCAGCGACGGGGCGTGGTGCAGGATGCCGCCGATGTAGTGACGCGCCAGATCCGACAGACCCGCGTAACCGGCCTCGTCGTGGAACAGCGGCTTGCCGTCCTTCCACAGCGACATGTGGGCGTGCATGCCCGAGCCGTTGTCACCGAAGAGGGGCTTCGGCATGAAGGTGGCGGTCTTGCCTTCCTGCCACACGGTGTTCTTCACGATGTACTTGAACAGCTGCAGGTCGTCAGCGGCGCCCAGCAGCGAGTTGAAGCGGTAGTTGATCTCGGCCTGACCGGCGGTGCCGACCTCGTGGTGGCCGCGCTCCAGCTCGAAGCCCGCGTTCTGCAGGTTGGTCGAGATCTTGTCGCGCAGATCCACGTAATGGTCGTACGGCGCGACCGGGAAGTAACCACCCTTGTTGCGAACCTTGTAGCCACGGTTCGGGGTGCCGTCCGAGTTGTACTCGGCGCCGGTGTTCCAGGAACCCGAGATCGAATCGATCTCGTAGAACGAACCGTTCATGGCCGAGTCGTAGCGGATCGAGTCGAAGATGTAGAACTCGGCCTCGGCACCGATGTAGCAGGTGTCGGCGATACCGGTCGAGCGCAGGAACTCTTCGGCCTTGCGCGCGATGTTGCGCGGGTCGCGGGAGTACGCCTCACGGGTGAACGGGTCGTGCACGAAGAAGTTCAGGTTCAGCGTCTTCGCGGCACGGAACGGATCGATCCGAGCGGTGCTGAAATCGGGCAGCAGCAGCATGTCCGACTCGTCGATCGACTGGAAGCCGCGGACGGACGAACCGTCGAACGCGAGGCCCTCTTCAGCCAGATCGGCCGTGAAAGCCTTCGCCGGGATCGAGAAGTGCTGCTGCACTCCGGGGAGGTCGGTGAACCGTACGTCGACGTATTCGACCTCCTCCTCCTTGAGGAACTTGATGACCTCGTCGGCCGTGCTGAACGCCACTTAGTACTCCTTACGGATCGGTTCCCAGCCAGTTCAACTGCATGGGTTCGTCGCGACCAGACGCTATGGACGCCGTGTTTCCCCGCAATCAAGGCTGTGTTTCGCCAGTGTTACACGTACAGCTGGCCGGGGGTTCGGCGGTGTCCCCGAGGGTCCGGAGCGCACGCGTCGGTCGCCGAGTGGCGTTCGACCAGCACCGATATCCTGCCATCGACCTCGGTCGCAACACCGATAAGACTCCGAAAAGATAGGGGTCTTGCCGTGTCGGGCGCGCTGGCCGTGAGAATCCTCACCGCTCGCGGCAGCCGTCCGGTTAACCCGCATGCCGTCCGGTCGTCGGCATGTGCGAGGTAGCTTCGCACCGATTCGGCGTCCGCGCATCTCGTGCGAGGCAGGGGTGCGGATACCGGGGGAGCGGCGGCGAATAAGGTGGACCCATGGCACGCATCACCGGCTCCTGGCTCTCCGGACCGAACGCCGATTCCGGAGACAGCCCGTCCGGTGACTACCAGGGCAAGGAACTGGGGCTGCCGAAAACCGGTGTGGGAGCGCTCGCTCCGATGACACGGCGCATTCCGGCGCTGATCCTGGACTGGTTCATCTCGCTCGGTTTGACCGCGATTCTGGTCCGCCCCAATGCCGATGCGCTCATCGCGAAATTCGTCAGCGCGAATCCCGGCAAGACGCCGCCCTCGCATTTCGAGGTGATCATCAATTCGCTCGCCACGCCCAATCTCGGGGTGTGGTTCGTGCTGGGGATTGCCACGGTGACGCTGTTCGGGTTCACCCCGGGCCAGTATTTCCTGCGCATCCGGGTCAGCCGCATTGATATCGACGGACCGGTCGGATTCGTTCGAGCACTCGCCCGGCAAGCGATCCTGGTATTCGTGGTGCCCGCCCTCTTCACCGACGGCGACGGCCGCGGCATGCACGACCGCGCCACCGGAACCGCCCTCGTCTACAGCCGCTGAACAGCGCGTCCATTCGATTCGGCGGGATCCGAATCCTCATGAATAACTCATACATCCAGGTACATCATGGCTTTGCCATGTAAATGTCCGTGCGGCCGTAGCCCATTGTTCACCCCGTGTTGCCTTCGATCGGTAGGGTCGCAGGCGGTCCGCCGGGGCGCGCTCGATGAGCTTGCGAATCGGCGGATAGCTGTTGATGTGCTGATGGAGGATCGATGGGTACGGGCTACCGGGCTGCCGCGCGGAGTTTCAGCCGGCGGTCGCTGCTCGCGACCACCGGTCTGCTGGGCTTGGCGGCCACCGGTGCCGCGGTGAGCGCGGGCGTCAACGCCGCGCCCGACGGTGACAGTCTGCAGAATGCCCTGCCGCACGGTCCGCAAACCATCTTCGGCATCGAACCCATCGTCCGCACCGATCGCGTGTACTCGGCCGCGCGCGGGCGTCAGGTGGATGTCATCACCATTGTGCCGCCGGGTGTGCCCACCGAGGGCCTGCCCATGTCGCTGCTGCTGCACGGTCTGCACGGCACCGCCCGCACCGCCGCCATCGGCGATATCGGCGGGGTGCTCGCCGCGGCGGTGGCCGCCCGCCTGGTGCCCGCCTTCGGATTCATGGCCATCGACGGTGGCGACAACTATTGGCACCAGCACTTTTCCGGTGACGACCCGATGACCATGCTGCTCGACGAGGCACCCGGCTGGCTCGGTGCGCGCGGGCTCAATACCGAACCCTTCGCCTGCACGGGCACCTCGATGGGCGGCTTCGGCGCGCTCGTCTACGGCCGCCGTCGCGCCGAACGCGGCCGTCCCACCAATGCCATCGCCGCCATCTCGCCGGGTCTGATCACCTCGTGGAACGAGATGAGCAAGCGCAACGCGTTCGCCACCGCCGAGGAATGGTCCGCCCTGGACCCGCTGCAGAACATCGCCAAGCTCGGCCCGTCGCCCACCGGCGTCTGGGTGGGCGACCGCGACCGCTTCATCGACGGCTGCCGCCAGTTCATGGGCCGGGCCCGGCTGGAGGTCGCGCTGGTGACGCCGGGCGCGCACAACGACGAATACTGGAGCACCATCACCCCCGACGTCGTGCGCTTCCTGGGCTCGCACGTCCGCTGAAATGGGTGATCCCGCGCCCGAAAGGCCGGGTTCCCGGTCGGGTGGGGCGTAGTCTTTTCAGATGCCGCGAGGCAGACGCGGCCATGTACCCCGTACCGCCGGAGGGATCACATGAATGTCTTTTCGCCAGGCTTCCAGGGCCGACCCCGGCCCAAGACCGACCGGCTGCCGCCCGGCCAATACCTGACCGAGGATTTCCCGGTGCTGTCCGCGGGCCCCACCCCGCGCGTCGACCTGAACCGCTGGCAATTCACCGTCACCAATGAGACCGGCCGCCAATACGCTTGGAGCTGGCCGCAATTCATGTCGCTGCCGCAGAGCAAACCGCACGTCGACATCCATTGCGTGACACGGTGGTCCAAGCTCGACACCACCTGGCAGGGTGTCTCGGTCGACACCCTGCTCGAAAACGTCGAAACCCAAGCGGAATTCGCGGCGATCACCAGCTACGGCGGCTACACCACCAACCTCCCGCTGGAGGACCTGCTGGACGGTAAGGCCTGGATCGTGCACAGTTTCGGCGGCCAGGACCTCGATCCCGAACACGGCGGACCCGCGCGCCTGCTGGTCCCGCACCTGTACTTCTGGAAATCCGCGAAATGGGTGAAGTCGATCCGCCTGCTCGACTACGACGAGCCCGGCTTCTGGGAGACCGCGGGCTATCACAGCTACGGCGACCCGTGGCGCGAACAGCGCTACCAGGGCGACTGACGGCCGGCGGCTGAAATGCGCTGGCAGCCCGCGGAACTCACCGCCGCCCACTTCGAAACCCCATCCGCCCGCACCCTCACCCTGCGCGTTCCCGGCTGGCCAGGTCACCTTCCCGGCCAGCACGTCGACGTCCGGTTGACGGCACCCGACGGCTATCACGCCGAACGCACCTATTCCCTCGCCGCCCCGGCCGATGGTGATGACATCGAACTCACCATTCAGCGCGTTCCCGACGGCGAAGTCTCCACCTACCTCGTCGACGATTTCCCCCTCGGCGCGCGGATCGAGACGCGCGGGCCCGTTGGCGGCTGGTTCACCTGGAATCCGGACATCGGCGGCCCGGCCACCCTCATCGCGGGCGGCTCGGGCATCGTCCCCCTGGCGGCAATCCTCCGAGCCCGCCGAAAAGCGACTTCGCCCAACCCCTTCCGGCTTATTTATGCCCTCCGAACCCCGGAGGACGTCTACTACCGCGATGAGCTTTTCGGCCTCGATCCAATGGGTCTCGACCCCGGCCGCACCTCGTTGTCGGGTGCGTCCAGTGTGCTCGAATCAGGCACGCCCACCAAGGGTTTCGTGGTGCATGGCGAGGATATCGACGTCTTCCTCGCCTACAGCCGAAGCGCCCCGCCGGGCGATGCCCGTGCCCCCGGCAGGCTGACGGCGGAGGAGATCGCGAAGCACTCCCTGCCGCCCGCCGCCGATGTCACCTGTTACGTCTGCGGACCGACCCCCTTCGTCGAATTCGCCGCCGCCGCACTGGTTTCCGCCGGGCACGATCCGGCTCTGATCAGAACCGAACGCTTCGGACCGACGGGAAGGTAGCCATGTCGCCCCAGTACACCTCCCCGAAGGGTTATCTCGACGGCAATGTCCTGGCCGGGCTGCTCTCGGAGATCTTCGCCGCCGACCTCACCTCCTGCGGATGTCGTTGCGGCGCATGCGGAGTGGTGGAACCGGTGGCCCGAGCCCTGGTCTACTTCTGCTGCCCCGGCACCGTGGCCCGCTGCTCGCACTGCTCGGCGGTGGTCCTGCGCATCACCACCACGCCGTCCGGCCGCTGGCTCGATCTGGGAGAGGGCGCGGCCCTCTGCCTCCCGATTCCCGAGGAATAGTCGGCCGCTCGGTAAAGGGGTAATGGCGGCGCGGAGCTCTCGCGGGATGCCATTACCCCCTGATTTTGGTCAGGACAGGCTGCGGCCCAGGAAATCGCGGATGAGCGAGGCGATTTCGGGGCCGTGGGATTCGAGAGCGAAGTGTCCGGCGTCCAGGAGGTGGAGTTCGGCGTCGGGGAGATCGCGCAGGTAGGCGCGAGCGCCGTCGGCTCCGAAGATCTCGTCATTCGCACCCCAGGTGATGAGGGTGGGCGGCTGGTATTCGGCGAAGTACTTCTGGAAGGCCGGATAGCTGTCCAGGTTGACCTTGTAATCGACGAAGAGCTGGAGCTGAATCTCCTTGTTGCCCGGGCGATCCAGATACGCCTGATCCAGCGTCCAGGTATCCGGGCTGATCAGCGACAGCCGGTCGGCCGGAACACCGTGCGTGTACTGCCATTTCGTGGCGTCGGCCGTGAGCAGCTCCCGCGCCGCCGCCTCATTCGCGACCCGATCCTCGGCGTGCGCGAACAGAAGCTCCCAGAACGGGGTGAACCCTTCGAGATACGCGTTGCCGCTCTGCGCGATCAGCGCGGTGACCCGTTCCGGATTGCGGGATGCGATGCGCAGTCCGATCGGCGCGCCGTAATCCTGGATGTACAGCGCGAACCGCTCGATGCCGAGAGTGTCGAGCAGTTCCAGGGTGATCGCGGTGAGTTTCTCGAAGCTGTACTCGAATTCGTCCACGCGCGGCATCGACGACTGCCCGAACCCGATGTGATCCGGCGCGATCAGGTGGTAGCGGTCGCTCAGCTCCCTCAGCAGCGGCCGGAACATGGCGGAGCTGGTGGGAAACCCGTGCAGCAGTACCAGTGTCGGGTTAGCCGGATCGCCCGCTTCCCGATAGAAGACCTGCTGGCCCTGGATCTCGCGGGTGTGGTGTCGCACGGTGGTCATCGCTGTGTCCTAACGCTCGCGCCGATCCTTATAACCGGCTATCGATAGTTAGAAGGTTAGTGGTTCACGGATCATTCCCGCGCGACCGAACTTTTTCGCCGACGGACTCTTCGCCGGAAAATGAGCGAGGCCCCACATCCGGAAGGATGTGGGGCCTCGATAGTTCGATGACGTCAGCGGCGGCGAATACTGCGCTGCACGCCACGCATCTTCGCGCCCGCGGGCAGCGGACCCTTCGGCAGCGCCGGTCCGCCGCGCGTCGCGAGCGCCGACAGCCGACCCTCGATGAGGTCCATCCGCTTGGCGTCGATATTGCGCGGCAGTTTGGTGAGATACCGCTGCAACTCCTTGAGCGGCACCTGATCACCCTCGTTGCCGATGACCACGTCGTAGATCGGCGTATCGCCGACCAGTCGCGATACCTTCTTCTTCTCCTGCGCGAGCAGCGACTTCACCCGCTGCGGCGAGCCTTCGGCGACCAGCACCACGCCCGGCAGTCCGACCACGCGATGCACCGCGTCGAGCTGGGTGGTGGCCGCGACGCCCGGCGTCACCCGCCACTTGCCCTGCAGGTTGTCGAGCACCCATGCCGCCGCTCCGGCCTGTCCCTCGGCCTTGGCGTACACGTTCTTCTGTACGCGGCGGCCGAAGAGGATGAACGCGGCCAGCGCGCCGAGCAGCAATCCGATCGGCAGCAGGAACCACTGCAACCCGAAGATCAACCCGACCACCAGGAACAGCACCGTCACACCGACGAACGCGCCGATCATCAGCGGCAGCAGCAGCTTGTCTTCCTTGCGCTGCATCTGGAACGCCTGCCACAGCTGCTGGCGGCGTTCCTTCGACGCCTGCTTGCGCGCCGCCTTAGCCGCGGCCTTCGCTTCCTTCGACGGGTTATTGCCGCCCTTACCTGCTGCCATGCGTCCAGGATAGTGGCCCGGTACCGCCCGGTTCGCGACGGGACCATTCGGACGCGGCCATGTGATCTGAGTCTCAGTGTTCGCCGCGCCGGAGCCGCTGCCATCCCGGGCGAGTGCTCACCCGCTCAACGGACCGCGAGGTCGGCTTCCGCGACGCGCCGGACGAGCGGTAACGGCTCCGGACGATTCTCGGATTCCACACGGCGAGAGTCCAATTCGAGCCGAGAGGGCAGTCCGATCACAGTGCATGCCAATGCCGAATTCGGTTCGTTCACGCTGGTCGACGTCGAAACCTCCGGGTTGTCCGCGTCCGAGGATCGGGTGCTGTCGGTGGCGGTGCTGACGCTCGCCGACGACGGTCGCGTACAGCACGAATTCCATACCCTGGTGAACCCCGGCTGTGACCCCGGTCCGGTGGAGATTCACGGGTTGACCCGGGAAAAGCTGCACGGTGCACCGACATTCGAGGCGATTCGGCCGCGGCTCGCGGAATTGCTCACCGGCCGCGTCCTGGTCGCGCACAATGCCTCGTTCGACTACGGCTTCCTGCATGAGGAATTCACCCGCGCCGGTGCGATATTGCCGGTCGAACGGCAGCTGTGCACGCTCGCCTTCGCACGCCGACTGGCACCGCCCACCGCGAACTTCAAATTGGGCACGCTCGCCGCGCACTACGGCGTGCGGCAAACGCGCGCGCACGACGCACTCGACGACACCCGGGTACTGGCGGGCGTCCTGCACGGATTGATGTCCGACGCCCGGCGATTCGGCGTCTCACCCCCGCTCATGCCGCCGCAACGCGACCAGCGGCGCTCCTCCCGGCGCTGGCCGAAGACCCGCTCCGGCCCGAAGATGCTGTGCCCCTTCGCCTATCCCGGCCGGTTCCAGGAACACGGCCGCCTGGTGCAGGGCATGAAAATCGCGATCACCGGTGAAACCCATATGGAGCGTTCGGCTTTGGCGGCTCGCGCCGAGGCCGCCGGTCTGGATGTCACGACCTCGCTCAGCCGTCGCACCAGTGTGCTGGTGACGAACGAGTCACGATCGCAGAGCCGCAAAGTGCGCGACGCCGTCGAATTCGGCACCGCCCTGCTCACCGAATCGGCATTCCTGGCGCTGCTCACCGATATCGCACCCGGCACCGCCAAGGGCGCGAGCGCGACCAGCACGGTCGAGGGCACATCGCGCACGGCCACAGGCGCATCCGGCACAGCCAAGGGCGCGATCGGCACCGCTGAGCGTGGGACCGGTACCGCCGGGGGCGCGTCGGGCGCGGCCGAGGGTGGTGCGTCCGCCACGGTCGAGGGCAGGTCGGGTTCCGTCGAGGGCGCATCCACCGGTTCCGCGAAATCGGCGGCTCGGCAACGCTCTTCGGGACCACTATCGGGCCGCCGGTTTCTCGTGCTCGGTGGCACCCACGATGAACGCGCCGCCGCCACGGCCGATCTCACCGCACGCGGAGCCTCCGTCGCGGTGAATCTCTCGGCGAGCGTCACCGATGTGCTGGCCCTGTCCGACGCCGCGTCCGACCGCCGATACAGTAGGGCGGCGGGCGTCGGCCTGCCGATCCACGGCCCCGCTTCGCTGACCGCCGGGGAATTCACAGCCGCCCACCAGGAATCCGCAGTGCACCCGAATCAACCCCGGCCGGACGCCGAACCCGGCCTGCCCGCCCCATCCGAACCGCTCGCGCCCGAACCGATCACGGTCGAAGCGCTGTCCTTGGCCCGGGGTCAGGTGATGGACCTTCCGGTCGACGAATGCGGTGGCGAATGGACCCTGCGCGCCTCGTGGAAACAGAACGGCGGCTGGGAGGTGGATCTGGTCGCCTTCCTGCTCACCGATGACGAAATGGTCACCGGTGACCCGGATTTCGTGTTCTACAACCAGCGATCCGCCGAGGGGGTGGAGCTGGCGGTGGAAGGACCCAGCGAGCAATCGCTGTCCATCTCGCTCGATCATCTGCCCGAATACTGCCGCCGCATCGCGATCGCCGCCGCCATCGACGGTCCGGGCATCACGTTCGGCGATGTGGGAGCCATCGAGATCGAGGCCGCACCCGGTGGCGACCAGGCCGTGATCGCCCGCGCCACCCTCGACGCCGCCACCGAGGAGCGAACCCTGCTGCTCGCGGAGGTGTATCAGCGCGGTGAGACCTGGCGACTGCGGGCCCTGGGGCAGGGCTATGCCACCGACCTCGCGGCGTTGGCGACTCGCTACGGCATCAGCGTCGCTTAGCCCGCCGATTTGGTCTTGTCGCGAATGGTGTCGGCCAGTTGGGCTGGCATCGGTTCGTGCCGGGTGTAGCTGCGCGTGAACGAGGCCGCGCCGTGTGCCAGCGAGCGCAGGTCGACCGCGTACCGGGAGAGTTCGAGTTCGGGAACTTCGGCTCGGATCTCGGTGCGGCCCAACGTGACCGGTTCGGTGCCCAGGACTCGGCCGCGGCGACCGGAGAGGTCGACGAGGATGGGTCCGACGTATTCGTCGGCGACTATCACCCGGACTTCGGCGATGGGTTCGAGCAGGCTCATCCTGGCGGCGCTCGCCGCTTCGCGCAGGGCCAGGCCGCCCGCCATCTGGAAGGCCGCGTCGGAGGAGTCGACCGAGTGGGCTTTGCCGTCATAGAGCGTGATCCGCACATCTATCAGCGGATATCCGGCAGCGACACCCCGCGCCGCTTGTGCGCGAACGCCCTTCTCCACCGAGGGGATGAATTGGCGCGGCACCACGCCGCCCACCACCTTGTCGACGAATTCGATACCCGAGCCGCCGGGCAGGGGAGCGACCTCTATTTCACAGATGGCGTACTGCCCATGCCCACCCGACTGTTTGACATGCCTGCCTTTACCGGAAGCGGTGCTGGCGAACGTTTCCCGCAGCGCCACCCGATGCTCGATGACATCGACATTGACTCCGAACCGCGAGCGCAACCGCTCCAGCGCCACATCGCGATGCGCTTCACCCAGACACCAGAGCACCAGCTGATGGGTATGCGGATTCTGTTCCAGCCGCACCGTCGGATCCTCGGCGACCAGCCGCGACAGCCCGATCGAGAGCTTGTCCTCATCGGCCTTGCTGTGCGCGTTCACCGCCACCGGCAGCAGCGGATCGGGCATCGACCACGGTTCGATGAGCAGCGGAGAATCCTTGGCGGACAGGGTATCCCCGGTCTCGGCGCGCGACAGTTTGGTGACGCACACGATGTCACCGGCAATGCCCTGACCGAGTGGCCGCTGCTGTTTCCCGAACGGAATCGAGACCGCGCCGATCCGCTCATCGGAGTCGTGGTCCTCGGCTTCGGCCCCGATTCGATGACCCCAGACGTGCACGGTGTCATCGGCACGCAGTGTCCCGGAGAACACCCGCACCAATGACATTCGCCCCACATAGGGATCCGAGGCGGTGCGAATCACCTCGGCGGCCAGTGGCGCTTTGGGATCGCACACCAGCGGCGTGGCCTTGCCGCCGCACAGCGCCGATACGGGATGTTCTGCGGGAGTGGGGAATCCGCGGGTGATGAGATCCAGGATCTCCACTGTCCCGAGCCCCTGTTTCGCGCCCTCCGGCGGCGGCGCGGCGATCAGCACCGGATGGAAACTGCCTCGTGCGACGGCCTTTTCGAGATCCGGCACCAGTGTCGCGAGGTCGATCTCCTCGCCGCCGATGTAGCGCTCCATGAGCGTCTCGTCCTCGGATTCGGCGATGATGCCCTCGATGAGCCGATTGCGCGCCTGCTCCAGCTGCTCCAGTTGCTCATCGGAGGCGGGTGTTTCGGTGTGCGCGCCCGCGGAGTAGTCGTAGACATGCTGGGTCAGCAGATCGATCAACCCGGTGACCGGCCGATGCCCGTCCGCGCCCTTGGCCCCGTACACCGGAAGATGCAGCGGCAGTATGGATTCCGCCCGTCCACCACCGAGGATCTGCCCGCACGTCTCGGTCATCTCCTCGAAATCGGCTCGCGCGGTGTCCAAATGGGTGAGCACGATGGCGCGCGGCATGCCGACGCTCGCGCATTCCTCCCACAGCGCCAGCGTCGTCCCGCTCACGCCCTCCACGCCGGCGGCGGCCGAGAGCACGAAAAGGGCCGCGTCCGCTGCTCGCAGACCGGCCCTGAGTTCCCCGACGAAATCCTGGTATCCGGGGGTGTCGAGTAGGTTGACCTTCGTCCCGTCCCAGCCCATCGGCACCACCGACAATTGCACCGAGCGATGTTGTCGCTGCTCGATATCGTCGTAATCCGAGACACAGGTGCCGTCCTCCACCCGTCCGGCTCGGGGCACCGCGCCCGTGGCGACCGCGAGGGCCTCCACCAGCGTCGTTTTGCCCGATCCGCTGTGGCCGACCAGCACCACATTGCGGATATCGTCGGGCCGTTCGGCCGTGACTGCCTTGCCATTCGCGCCTGCCGACGCGGTTCGCTCGACCATAAGGCTCGCTCCGGGGTCGATTGCTGCGGTACTCCGAGCTTCCCACCGCAGCCCGCTCCCGTCCACGATTCCGGCGAGATGGCGTCGGCACGCCACATCCGGGTGCGCGCGTCCGCACAACAAAACCGGCCGGAATTCGAGGTGAATTCCAGCCGGTGTGCGAGAAGAAGTGAATCCGCGCCGATGATCTCGGGTGGCGCGGCGGTCCCGTCAGGAACCGAAGCGCGCGAGCACGCTGGTGGCCTCCTGGGAAGCCGCGCCGCCCTGCGCCAAATGCGCCATCTCCGGGGCGATTTCGCGCCCGTGATGCTCCATCGCCTGCGCGTACAACCGGCCCGCGCGGTACGACGAACGCACCAGCGGACCCGCCATGACACCGGCGAAACCGATCTCATTGGCCATATCCGAGTGCTGCACGAACTCTTCCGGCTTCACCCAGCGATCGACGGGATGATGCCGCGGCGACGGCCGCAGGTACTGCGTGATGGTCAGAATGTCGCATCCGGCCTCGTGCAGATCGCGCATGGCCTGGGTGACTTCCTCGGGGGTCTCGCCCATACCGAGGATCAGATTCGACTTGGTGACGAGCCCGGCCTCACGCGCGGCGGTGAGCACCGCGAGCGACCGCTCGTACCGGAACGCCGGGCGAATCCGCTTGAAGATGCGCGGCACCGTCTCCAGATTGTGCGCGAGCACCTCGGGACGAGTGGAGAACACCTCGGCGAGCTGTTCGGGCACGGCGTTGAAATCCGGGATCAGCAGCTCGACGCCGGTGTGCGGGTTCAGCCGCTTGATCGCGCGCACGGTCTCCGCGTACAGCCAGGCGCCGCCGTCCTCCAGATCATCGCGGGCAACACCCGTGATGGTCGAGTACCGCAGTCCCATGGCCTGCACCGATTCGGCCACGCGCCGGGGCTCGTCGCGATCGAGTGCGGCGGGTTTGCCGGTGTCGATCTGGCAGAAGTCGCAGCGCCGCGTGCACTGTTCACCGCCGATGAGGAAGGTGGCCTCGCGGTCCTCCCAGCATTCGAAGATGTTGGGGCAGCCCGCTTCCTCGCAAACCGTGTGCAGCCCTTCGCGTTTCACCAGACCCTTGAGCTCGGTGTACTCCGGGCCCATGGTCGCCTTGGTGCGAATCCACTTGGGCTTGCGCTCGATCGGGGTCTCGGCGTTACGCGCCTCGATGCGCAGCAGTTTGCGTCCGGCGGGTGCGGAGGCGGCGGTCGAGCCCGGCCGGGATGCGGCGGGATCGGGGGTGTTCGATGTCGGGGTATCGACGGAGGTCACTCAACTCACCCTACGCTCGTGATCATTCGGCTTTGACGGCCACCGGTGGGGTGACGGCGGCGGTCCTGGGCAGATGGTGTTCGGTGATGGGCAGATCGCCGTCGAGGGCGCGCGCGATGGCCTCGGCGACCAGCGGGCTCACCTCGGCGACGGTGACCTCGCGGCCGAGCTCGCGGGTCAGCGTGGTGACCCCGGCATCGCGGATACCGCACGGCACGATGGCATTGAAACCGTCGAGCGAGGAATTGCAGTTCAGCGAGACCCCGTGCAGGGTCACCCCGCGCTGCACCCGCACGCCGATGGCCGCGACCTTGCGCTCGGGCAGGAATTCCGAGGCGGGCAGCCACACACCCGAACGCCCTTCCACCCGACCGGTTTCCAGCCCGAGTTGCGCGCACACATGGATGAGGGCTTCCTCCAACCGGCGCACGTACTTGACCACGTCGACCGGTTCGGCGAGCCGGATGATCGGATAGCCGACCAATTGCCCCGGCCCGTGCCAGGTGATTTTCCCGCCTCGATCGACCTCCACCACCGGGCTGCCGTCCATGGGCAGATCCTGGGCCTCGGTGCGCCGTCCGGCGGTGAAGACGAAGGGATGCTCGAGCAGCAGCAGCCGATCCTGGCCGATGCCGTCGGCGCGCTCGGCGGCAATGCCGCGCTGCAACTCCCACGCCCGCGTGTACTCGATCAGACCCAGTTCCTGGACCAGCAGGGGTGTGCTGTCGAACCGGGCCGATGCCCCACGGTGTGCCGGGGCGGTGACCGTCTTGCTGTCGCTCACCTCTGCGACGCTACGCCATCGTCGAGGATGATCTGCATCAGCGTCAGGTCCATCCAGCGGCCGAACTTCTGCCCGACCTGAGGCATCTGCCCGACGATCGCGAAGCCGAACTTCTCGTGCAGGGTGATGGAGACCTGGTTGGAGGTTTCGATGGCGGCGATCATGACGTGCACGTCCCCGCGCCGCGCCCGCTCCAGCAGTTCGGTCATGAGCGTTTTCGCCACTCCCCGCCGGTGGAAACGATCGGCGACATACACCGAATTCTCCACGGAGAAGCGGTAACCCGACTTGGGCCGGAACTGGCCGTAGCTGGCGTACCCGGCGACCGCGCCGTCGATCTCGGCGACCAGGATCGGGCATCCGGCGGCGGTCCGCGCATCGAACCAGGCCTGCCGTTCGGCGAGGTCGGCCGGTTCGGTATCCCAGATGGCGGTGGTCTCGGCGATGGCGTTGTTGTGGATCGCCAGGATCTCCGGCAGATCGCTTTCCCGCGCATCGCGCACCAGCAGTTCGGTGGCTACCGGCTGAGAGGTCTCATTGCTCACCCGCAACACGCTATCCGCGCACCCCGTGTGATCTGTATCGCGCCCGTCACAGCGGCGTGAATCAGGCGCGGTGACCGACCGTGGCGGCCAGCGCCGCGCCGATGGTGTGATGCTGGAAGGGATAGCCGGCTTCTTCGAGCGCGGTGGGAATCGCCCTGGGGCCGTGCAGGATTCCCTCATCGGCGAATTCGCCGACCGCCGCGCGCAGCGCGAACGCGGGCACGAACAGCGGGGTCGGCCGATGCAGGGCGCGACCCATCGCGCGGGTGAATTCGGCGTTCGTCACCGGTGCCGGGCCGACCATATTGACCGGGCCGCTCAGGGACTCATTGGTGAGCGCGAAGATTATCGCGCCGATCTCGTCATCGAGCGAGATCCACGGAACGTATTGCCGCCCACTGCCCAATCGGCCGCCGAGGCCCAAAAAGTAAAGGGGATAGAGCATTGCGAGCATGCCGCCCTGTTTGGCGAGCACGACCGCGCTGCGCAACAGAATCGTGCGCACACCCGCTTCGGCGGCGGGGCGGGTCGCGGCTTCCCAGTCCTGACACAGTCCGGCCAGGAATCCTGTTCCGGCGGGCGAACTCTCGGTCATGACGCGATCGCCGCTGCCGCCGCCGTAGTAGTGCACGCCGCTCGCGTTCACGAGCGTCGGCACCCCCGCGGCTGCCGCCGCGGAGGCCAGGACGTCGGTCGGAACGACGCGGCTGTCGCGCAATTCCTGTTTGTAACTGCCGTTCCAGCGCCGTCGGCCGATACCGGCGCCGCAGAGATTCACCACGGCGTCGGCATCACGCAGCGCACGATCGTCGAGGTCGGCTCGCGTTGGATCCCACTGGAATTCATCGCGAGCGTGGGCGGGACGGCGCACCAGGCGAACCACCTGGTGTCCGTCGCGGCGCAGGGCCGCGACGAGCGCCGTCCCGATCAATCCGGAGGAACCGGCGACCACGACTTTCATACCAACCCTTACAGGCCGAGGTCGCCCTCGAAGGCCGCCTCTTCCAGCCGGTGCCGGATGGTGGTGAGGAAGCGGCCCGCGTCGGCGCCGTCGATGAGCCGGTGATCGTAGGTCAGCGGCAGGTAGGCCATCGAGCGGATGCCGATGAATTCGCTGCCGCTATCGCTGATCACCATGGGGCGCTTGACGATCGCGCCCGTGCCCAGCATCGCCGCCTGCGGCGGGACCAGGATCGGGGTGTCGAACAGCGCGCCCTGCGAACCGATATTCGTGACGGTGAAGGTGCCGCCCGACAGCTCGTCCGGCTTGAGGCCGCCGTTGCGCGCCCGGTTGGCGATATCGGCGATGGCGCGAGCCAGGCCCGCCAGCGACAGGTCGTTGGCGTTGTGGATGACCGGCGAGAGCAGACCCTGCTCGGTGTCCACGGCGATACCCAGGTTGACCACCGAGTGGTAGGTGATCTCGTTGGTCTCCTCGTTGTAGGAGGCGTTGACGTTCGGGTGCACCCCGAGCGCCTCGATCGCCGCCTTCGCGAAGAACGGCAGGAACGTGATGTTCACGCCCTCGCGCGCCTTGAACGCTTCCTTGGCCTTGGTGCGCAGCGCGACGACCTTGGTGAGGTCGACCTCGTGCACCTGGGTGAGCTGCGCCGTGGTTTGCAGCGACTCACGAGTCTTGGCCGCGGTGATCTTGCGGATGCGGCTGGCCTTCTGGACCGTGCCGGGCAGGTGCGCCAGGTCCGACTTCGGGGCAGCGGCGGCGGGCGCGGCGGCCGGAGCAGCCGCGGCCGGTGCGGCAGCGGCGGGAGCCGGAGCCTTCTTGGCCTCCGCGGCGGCGAGCACATCCTGCTTGCGGATGCGGCCGCCGACACCGGAACCGGTGAGGGTGGCGAGGTCGACGCCGTTCTCGGTGGCGAGCTTACGGACCAGCGGGGTCACGTAGGGGCCGCCGCCATTGGTGGAGGGCTCGTCCGCCGGGGTCGCCGCGGCCGGAACCGGGGCGGGCTTCGGGGCCGGAGCCGCCGGAGCCGGGGCGGGCTTCGGGGCCGGAGCCGCCGGAGCCGGGGCGGGCGCGGGAGCCGGTGCGGCGGCCGCGGGAGCCGGGGCCGGAGCGGCGGGCTTCGGTTCCGGAGCCGGTGCCGCCGGGGCGGGCGCGGGAGCGGCAGCCGGTGCGCCGCTTCCGATTACGCCGAGCTGACCGCCGACATTGACGACATCGTCTTCCTGCGCGGTGATCTCCAGCAGCGTGCCGGCGACGGGCGAGGGAATCTCGGTGTCGACCTTATCGGTGGAGACCTCGAGCAAAGGCTCATCGACCGCGACCGAATCGCCGACCTGCTTGAGCCAGCGGGTGACGGTGCCCTCGGTCACGGACTCGCCGAGTTCGGGCATCTTCACCGGCGTGCCGGAAGCGGCTTCGGCGGCGGGTGCGGGGGCTGCGGCAGCGGGCGCCGGTGCGGCGGCCTCTGGCTGCGGGGCGGGTTCCGGCGCGGGGGCCGGGGCAGGTGCTTCGGCCGGAGCCGGGGCGGCAGCGGGGGCCGGAGCCTCGCCCGCGTCACCGATCACGCCGAGTTCGCCACCGACCTCGACCACATCGTCTTCCTGCGCCACGATCTTGACCAGTACGCCGGCGGTGGGAGACGGGATCTCGGTGTCGACCTTGTCGGTCGATACCTCGAGCAACGGCTCGTCGACCTCGACCGTGTCCCCTTCCTGCTTCAGCCACCTGGTCACAGTGCCCTCGGTGACGCTCTCACCAAGAGCTGGCATCTGGACGGAGAAGGCCATGTCCGTTGACTCCTCTGACTGCTCGTCGGGTTAAACAGTTTGTCCCCGGCGGACTTTCATCGCGGGTCGCGATGTGGGTCCAACCGCCACCGATCATTCTGTGGCATCCGGAGATCCATGTTGGTTCTTGTTCCAGCTGCCATCCTTGCACTCCGCCGCGTGCAACGTGTCACAGGGCGGCCCTTCCCCGAACCTCGCGGCGTCACAAACTCGATGGTGAGGCCCCCGAACGCCATTCCAACAGCGGTAATAGCCGCCCGCTCCTGAACGCCACCCAAGAAGTCCCTGAGCAGCGCCTTCGAACCCCCACCACCCCCTGTCCACCCATTCCCACCGCTGGCAATATCGAATTACCGGCGGCGCCCCACCCGTCCGGGAAGGAGGCACCCCATGAGTTTCCTGGATTTCCTATCCCGAAGCTCCTCGAAGACCACAACCCCGTCCGACCTGACCCACCTCATCACCTGGACCAGGTCACACCACGGCGTAGAAGCCTTCATAGAACCCCGCACCACGGTCACCGACGTAACCGCCGTCCTGGTAGCCCACGACGGCGAATGGACCCGCCGAGTAGTAGGCGAACGAGGCGCCCACCGCCTCTCCACCACCCTCAACATCCCCGTCTACGACGTCCGCAAAACCGGCTACCCCCAACGCATGCGAGACCACGACGCCCGCCGCCGCATAGAACAACAACGCGCCCGGCTCAGCGATTGATGATCGAAATATTCGACGGAGTGAGCGCTGTCGCGCCCAGAACTTCCTCGACGACATTCCGCGCGGGTATCACCTGATCCGCCAGCAGCGCGGTCGCGGATTCGCCCGCCCAACCCGGCCAGACGAGTGCGACTTCGGTTCCCGACCTCATGCGGAGCAGCAGCCAGTAGCGATCGTCCCCCGCCGGTTTCTTGAGCATTCGGCGCAGTGGACCTTGAATGGCGGGCCACGCGAGATCGACTCGAGCTACAGGGGCGAATCCGGAGAAACGCGTCCACTCGGATAGCGGCAGTTCGCGAAATGCCGGCTCGGTCCACGGACGCCTCCCGTCGAGCTCTGCGACGACTCTGCCGAGAAAGTCCCGCAGCTCGGATTCCGAGTGCTTGATCCGAACAACGGTGTCCAGCTCCTCATTCGACTCGAGGGCTGCTACCAAAGCCCCGTACTTCTCGTCGAGAGTGAGGGCCCCCAGTGGTCCGGTGAGCAATGCAGTCGATACTCGACTCACTTCCTCGGGTCCGAGGGTGTCGGAGAATTGCACACCGTAGAGGACGGCGTTCACGACGCCGCGCCACTGCTGGGTCATTGTTCTTTGGCCTCCACGTCATCTCGGGGTCGTGATGATCTGCGCTGGATCAATCGTCAAACCCTGTCGTCGCATCTCTTCGATTACTTGCTTCGTGAAATCGGGTCCGGGCCGGTAGTGACCGCTGGCATCGGTGATCAATCGGAGTTCTCCGTTTGCCACCTGAAGCTCACCGGCTCCGGCAACAGGCGCTCCCGCAAGGAAACTGGAATGGTGGAACTCGCCTGGACCATGGTAGAGCGACGCGTAGATACTACCGTTCTTGTCCATCACGAAGATCGCTTTGCCCGCGCCGTTCCAGTGAGACGCCGCAAGCGCGGTGTCGAACAGATTGCCATCCGCGTCGTACATTTTTCCATCGCGAATGAACAGCTGAAACCGCTGTCGCTCTTCAGCATTCAGGTAGGTCACCTGTTGGCCCGGCCATACGGAGTTTCCCGGCAGCTGTTCGCCCAGGTATCGGCGATCCATCGAGGTAGTTCTCAGTGTTCGGACCGGTACGGCGCGTCGGCTGATGGCAACCAGCTTGGGCTGTGCTTCTTCCACCCACTTTCGGATCTTCGCCAGCAGTGGTCCGATGCGCTCGGTGAGAGGCGTCAAGGTTCTGGCGGTGATTGCGGTTGCGCGGGTGGCCAGTTCGCTGATTATGGTGGCCACGCGCTCGGCTTTGTAGGTGAGGCGGGCGGCGAGGGCGACGTTGCCGAATTCGGAAAGGCCGCCGGTCAAGGGGATCGCTACGGCGAAGAGGGTTTCGGCGAAGGCGGTTTCGAGGGCGAATTCTTTTAGTTCTTCGAGGATTTGGTGGTGGGCTTCGTCGAGGTGGTGGGCGTAGGAGCCGCAGGCTTCGGCGAGGGATTGGCAGATGTCGGCGAGGGTGTGCAGGTCGGATTGGCGGTCGGTGCAGGTGGAGATGGCGGTGGGGATTTCGGGGGATTGCTGATTGTTGAGGAGGGATAACGCGTCGGGGATGCGGAGGGCGAGGGTGCGGAGGTCGGCGGCTGTGGTGAGCCAGGCGGTTTGGGCGGCGCGGAGTTCGTCCTGGTGGCCGTTGGGCCAGGCCGCGCCGACGAGGTCTTTGATGAAGGACCAGCCGAAGGGCTCGGGGATGCCGTCGCCTGCGGCCGGCAGAGCTTGGGGAATTACGCAGGGGACCGGCCAGGCCGGGGGAGCGGGTGGGGGAGTCAGGTCGTTGAAATTCGCGGCGGCTTCGCCTGTTTCGTGGTTGTACGCGCCGGTGGTTATGAGGTCGGCGGTGGTGGCGGACGCTGTGATCAGGCGTTCGGAGGTGGCGAGGGCGAGTCCTGTGGCTTCGTCGTATGCGGTGGCCCAGGATTGGCCGATGCTGTCGCTGCCCGCCATGCCCGCTCCGGCGTTGAGGACGCCGAGCAGGGCCATGTGAGTGGAGGCGGCGTCCTGCGCGATGGTGCCGAATACCTCTGCGGCGGAGTGATACTCGGTGGCTCGGCAGAGGATGAGCGGGACCGCGGGCGCGCTCACGGCCACCTCGAGCATCGTTGCTCACGGCACGCCTCGCCATGGCCGACTCCCTGCGCGATCACGGCCACATTCCAAGGTTGGTCTCACCGACCGCGCGATAGGAGTCCCGGGCGGTATGCAGCTTGCCGCGCAATTCGCCAAGGGCCCCGCGCATTTCAGCGACACCTGCGACCCGCGCGTCATGCGCGGCGCGATGCCCGGCGGCTGCCTCACCGGCCCAGGTCACATGCAACGCGTCGACACGACCTTCGATCGTCCGGACGTGCTGTTCGATCGATGTTTCCAGCGTGGCCGTAGCGTCTATGAGCCGTTGCAGCCCATCGAGATCCACTCGATAGTCACCCAAGGCTCACCGCCCCGGGCAGATCCAGACTCGCCCCTGCCGAGTCGACGGCCGACGCCCACGACCGATCGTGCGCCTCGAACTCCTCGGCCGCTCGTCGTAGCAACCCCGCATCAGCCCGGAACGAGTCGATGATCCGCCGAGCGCCCCTCTCCCACTCGGCCCACGGTCCTTCATGCGATCCGGCCGCCGCCCCAACCCATTCCCCGCCGATGAACTCCCGCACCGCGCGCATATGCGCATCGACGCGCTCGCTCAACTCCCGCGCGGACCCCTCCAACGCATCAGCCGCAGCGCGCAGCTCGACCGGATCGACATCCACCCCAATGCCCACGCACACGAGATTAGCTGTCGCGGGCGACAAGTGGGCAATATTCAGCCCTGAATGTGAATAGCCAGATTGTCGGAGTTTCCACTCCGTGGCAGGGCTGCTATCAGCAGCCCTGCCAAACCTCAGTTACTCAGAGGCAATCGACTCGAGCGTAGCGATGAGCGTGCGCACCGGCACACCCGTTCCACCCTTACCCGTGTACCCGAACGCCCCACCGGTGTTGTACGCCGGCCCCGCGACATCGAGATGCGCCCACTGCACACCCTCCGGCACGAACTCCTTGAGAAACAGTGCGGCGGAAAGCATTCCACCCCACCGATGCGGAGCGACATTCGCCAGATCCGCGATCTTGGAGTTGATATCTCCCCGCAGCTCGGCGGGAAGCGGCATGGCCCAACCGTTTTCACCCACGGACTGCGAAATCCGAGCCACCCGATCCCGGAACTCATCGGTCCCCATGACACCCGGCGTCCGGGTGCCGAGCGCCACCATCTGCGCCCCCGTCAAGGTAGCGACATCGATGATGTAATCCGGATCATCCTCTCCCGCACGCACAATCGCGTCGGCGAGAATGAGCCGCCCCTCGGCATCGGTATTGATCACCTCGACGGTGGTCCCGCCGTACTGCACCAGCACATCACCCGGCCGCTGCGCGGTGGCCGAGGGCATATTCTCCGCCATCGGCACCGTGGCGGTCACCGTGATCGGCAGACTCAGCCGAGCCGCGAGCAGCGTGGTGGCGATAACCGCCGCCGCCCCGCCCATATCGGAGGTCATATTCTCCATGCTCTGCGCGGGCTTGATGGAAATGCCGCCGGTATCGAACGTGATCCCCTTGCCGATCAACGCGACCCGCTGATCCCCGCCCGCATAGGTGATGCGAATCAGCCGAGGCGGCCGCGACGACCCCTTGCCGACCCCGATGATCCCGCCGTACCCCTTGGCCGCCAGCTCGTTCTCATCGAGAATCTCCACCTGCAACCCGGCGGCGGCAGCCAATTCCGCTGCGCGATCCGCGAATTCGGCCGGGAACAGCTCGTTCGGCGGCGTGTTCACGAAATCCCGTGCGGTGGCGACGGCTTCGGCGATCGCCTGCGACCGGAACAGCTCCTCTTCCCCGAATCCCGCGTCTGGCACCAGGAATTCGATCCGCCGCACCGGCTGATCATCGGCCTTGGGCGCACTCTTGGCCGACCGGAACGCGGTGAACTGGTACGCCCCGAGGTAGAACCCTTCGGCCGCCGCACCCAAATCCACCCCGGACAGCACGGTGACCGCGGTTCCGACCCCGGTCAGCGCCCGCGCCGCCGCGCCCGCGGACTTGCGCACCTGTTCGGCGTCGATCTTCTCCACCGCGCCCAGCCCGACGGCGAGTACGAAATCCACATCCAGCCCACTCGGCGCCGGCACCCGGGTGATCTCCTCGGATTTGCCCTTGGCCCCGACCGCCCGCAGCGAACTCAGCAGCGCCGCACGCGTATCGGCATCCAGTACATCTTCGAACGCGTCCGCGGGCGCGAAAACCGGCCCGTCCTCCGACGACGTGAGTCCGATGACCAGAGCATCGGCCGCGCCGAGGCTCTCGGTGCGCACCAGTTCCGGCCCGAGCGAACGATCTGCAACAGCTGTCATGCGCCCCAGGCTACTGCGCGACCCCCGCGCCCACCCGCCCGGCGCGCCCCGTATTCGCTCCCGGTGAACGCGATACGCCCCGGTCGGGCCGTTATGCCCGCGGCGCGAAATAGCGGGCTTCGACACCGTCGAGCAGTAACTCGATGCCCTCGGCGAGCAATCGATCGAAGTCCGTATCGAGCCCGTCCGCGTCATCGGCGAGATAGCGCACGAGCGTCGGATGCGTCTCGGGCGTGACGAGCTGCATCGGATGCTCCGAACTCACCCCGACGGGCGTCCGCTCCGATCCGGGCAGCAGTGCCAGCCCCTGTACCAGCCCCGACAGCGACAGATAGATCGACAGCATGATGTCCCGATTCATCCCCGGCAGATCCAGCGCCGCGAACGACCGCTCCAGGGTGTCCAGCAGCGCGAGCCCGAGCGGCGGCCGCGTCTGGGCGAGCACCGGCAGCATCCACGGATGCAGCCGGTAGAGCTGCCATTCTGCGACCGCCTCGGCGGTGAGCCGAGCCCGCCACCCCGGTGCGGCGGTGGGCGCGGGCCGTGCCCCGATCACGAATTCGGCCATCTCCGCCAGCAGCGCGTCCCGATCGGCGAAGTGCCGGTACAGCCCGGTCGTGGCCACCCCGAGCTCGGTCGCCAGCCGCCGCATGGACAGCCCGTCGATCCCGTCCCGATCCGCCAATTCGATTGCGGCCCTGACAATTCCGACATTCGTGAGGCGCTCCGGCCGAACCTTGCGCGGCGCGGGAGTCGCGATCTTGCGCCCCCGGTACGCGCGGGCCTGGCAGGACCGCGAGCAGTACTGCCGCCGCCGTCCGCGTTCCCGCTGCGGAATCTCCTCGCCGCACACCACGCATTTCATCACACCACCAAGTGTGACGAATTGGTCGTAAACCCTCGTATCGACCCCTACTTTGGGAATCGGAACACCGTTCGCACCGAGGAGGAAAAGCATGCAGAACCAGCCGCGGGTCCGTCGCGCCGAACTGTCCGAGGCGACCGAGGTGGCGCGCGTCTTCGCCCGCGCCGCACTCGATGAGGCGGTCACCGCCTGGGTCCTGGAGGACAGCCCCGAGGCCGTCGAGTACTTCCGCAACGAACGCGCTCCGGAGATGATCACCAATGCCCTGAAGGAGGATCAGGTCTGGCTCGCGGGTTCGGGCTCCGATATCTGGGCGGTGTCGATCTGGCAGACGGTCACCTCCGCGGACCGCTTCGAAGTCGAAGCAGCGGAACTGCGCGCCCTCGCCGGGCAGGTGCCGGGCCGCCCGTTCGAGCGCATCACCGCGGTCACCACGGCCCTGGCCGCGCGTCATCCCCGCGAGTTCCCGCACCAGTACCTCCAGGTCATCGTGACCCTCCCGGAGTTCCGGGGTAAGGGCGCAGGCGCGGCCATCATCACCGACCGCGTGAAATCGGCCACCACCCCCGCCTATCTGGAAGCCAGCACCGAGCGTTCGCAGCGCCTGTACGAGCGCTGCGGCTTCGCCCGCATCGGCGATCAGATCGTGCTCCCCGATAACGGTCCGACCTTGCGCCCCATGTGGTTTCAGAGCTGAATTCGGTTGCGTCCGGCCCGCCGATGCGAGACGGTGGGCCGAACATGAATGAGAAAGAAATGGTCCGCCTGTCCAAACGCCTGTCGAGCTGGCTCCGCCATAACCCGGATGCCATCGGCTTGCGCCCGGACGAGGCAGGGTGGGTGCGGGTTCAGGACCTGCTGCGCCAGGCGGCCGCGCACAATCGCGGTTTCACCCGCACCCAGCTCGACCTGGTGGTCGAGCAGAACAATAAGAAACGCTTCGAATTCGACGATTCCGGTACCTCGATTCGCGCCCGCCAGGGTCATTCGATCGAGGTCGATCTGGGGTACACACCCGCCGAACCGCCGGAAATCCTCTATCACGGCACCGCCGAACGGACCCTCGGCCTGATCATGGCCGAGGGTCTGCTGCCCATGCGGCGGCATGCGGTGCACCTGTCCGCCGATACCGCCACCGCGGTGAATGTCGGTGGCAGACATGGCCGTCCGGCGGTGCTGCGGGTCGATACGGTCGCCATGCGGGCCGCCGGTCACGAATTCTTCGTCACCGGCAATGGCGTATGGCTGGTGGACGCGGTGCCGCCGCAATTCCTCGAATTGCTGCCCACACCCCGGTAATCGGCCCGTCGCGAGCCGTCAATCCGCATCGACGTCCGATTGACCCGGATCCGAACCCGCCGCCCGGATGCGGCAAATACCCTGGATATGACACCGCTGTCGGGCATACCGCGCGGTGTCCACGACCATGGAGTGCCCGCCTCGGATCGCACAGGAGGTCTCCGTGGCGAAGGCGAAGTTCCAGCGCACCAAGCCGCATGTGAATGTCGGCACCATCGGCCATATCGACCATGGCAAGACGACGCTCACCGCCGCGATAACCAAAGTGCTGCACAGCAGATATCCGGATCTGAATCCGTTCACCCCGTTCGACGCCATCGACAAGGCGCCGGAGGAACGCCAGCGCGGAATCACGATTTCCATTGCGCACGTGGAGTATCAGACCGAGAACAGGCACTACGCGCATGTGGACTGCCCCGGGCATGCGGATTACGTGAAGAACATGATCACCGGCGCGGCCCAGATGGACGGCGCGATCCTGGTGGTCGCCGCGACGGACGGCCCGATGCCGCAGACCAAGGAGCACGTCATCCTGGCCCGCCAGGTGGGCGTGCCGAAAATGGTTGTGGCACTGAACAAGTGCGACATGGTCGAAGACGAGGAGATCCTCGAACTGGTCGAGCTGGAGGTCGGCGAACTACTGAGCGAATACGACTTCGACGGTGACAGCACCCCGGTGGTGCGCATCTCGGCGTATCAGGCGCTGGAGCATCCGGACGGCGAATGGGGGAGCGGCATCACCGATCTCCTTGACGCGGTGGACAATTGGATAGACACCCCGGTCCGCGAGGTGGACAAGCCGTTCCTGATGCCGATCGAGGATGTCTTCACCATCACCGGTCGCGGCACCGTGTGCACCGGGCGTATCGAACGCGGTGTGCTGAAGGTGAACTCCGATGTGGAGATCGTCGGAATCCGGCCCAGGACAACGAAAACCACGGTGACGGGCATCGAGATGTTCCGCAAACTTCTCGATGAGGGCCGTGCGGGCGAGAACGTCGGCCTGCTGCTGCGCGGTATCAAACGCGAGGACGTGGAGCGCGGGCAATGCGTCATCAAGCCCGGATCGGTCACTCCGCATACCGAATTCGAAGGCCAGGCGTACATCCTGTCCAAGGAGGAGGGCGGTCGTCACACCCCGTTCTTCGACAACTACCGTCCGCAATTCTATTTCCGCACAACTGATGTCACGGGCGTGGTGACGCTGCCCAAGGATGTCGAGATGGTGCTGCCCGGTGACAATGTCGCCATGTCGGTGGTGCTGATCCAGCCCATCGCCATGGAACTGGGCCTCAAATTCGCCATCCGCGAGGGCGGCCGGACGGTGGGTGCGGGCCAAATCACCAAGATCATCAAGTAGCCCGCACCCGCGCGCGTCAGTTGTAGACCGCTCCGAACGAGGGCACCGAGATGGTGCTCTTCTGATACGCGAACCCGTCGGGATTGGCATCGCTGACCGGCACCGACCAGCGATGCCACACGCTGCCGTACACCGCGGCCACGATCATCCCCGGCCCCGGATCCATGACCGCGGTGCGAATCGTGGTGTCCACCGGCACATCCTGATGCTCGATGAGCAGATTGGTCCCGCTGCGACCGTTGGACAGGTTGAACCACATCACCTCGAGCTTCGCCCCGCCCTGATTCGGCGAAATGGTCCCCGGCCCGCCGAAGAACCCGAACCGGAACCCATCGGTCCCGAGCGCGATCCCGGATCCGGTCACCCCGGGCCCATCCCCGCGCCCGATATCGGACTGCGCCGGAATCTGGAACGGCTGTGCGGGAAGCGCCACCTCCCCGGCTCGCTGCCCCGACGCGATCAGCCTGCTGACAGCTTGCTCGGCAACCGGATTCCCGGCCGCGGTGGCCTGCAACCCCTGAATGGCCGCAGTCCAATCGAACGCCGGCGCACCGCTGGCGGGCGCGCTCGCGATTCCGACAAATGCCGCAGCCGCCACGGCCGTGGCGGCAATACGACGAGTAGAACGGCTTCCACGCATAATCGGATCTCCTCGGATTGTGCTGTACCGCTTCCCTAAACCGCCCCATGAAAGCACCACCCGGACGGTCCGCCCAGGCAGACTCGCCGAGTGTTTGCCAGGTGATCCACCGCAACAGACCGTCGTCTGTCGCGAGTCCCTCTCGGCCGACCGATTAGTTCTGCTCGCCTGCCCCGTCTACTAAGCAACCGAACTAAAAGGAGCACCCGATGTCCGAGATCAAGTCCTACACCGTAGCAGCCCCCGGCGCGGTAATCGCCTATGACGTGCGGCAGCCGGAGACCGGTACGGCAGGCGATCAGCCCGCACTGCTGGTGGTCGGGTCGCCGATGGACGCTTCCGGATTCGTCAGTCTCGCAGCCCGTTTCCCCGATCGCACGGTCGTCACCTATGACCCGCGCGGCACCGGACGCAGCACCAAGGCCGATCCGAGCACCGAATCCACGCCCGATCAGCATGCCGATGATCTGCACCGGGTGATCGACGACCTCGGCGGCGCGCCGGTCGACCTGTTCGGCAGCAGCGGCGGCGCGGTGAATTCCCTTGCGCTGGTGGCCAAGCACCCGGAGCAGGTCCGCGTCCTGGTGGCGCACGAGCCTCCGGCCGCCCAAGTGCTGCCGGAGCGTGAGGAGGCGCTCGCCGCCACGGCCGCCATCTCGAAGACCTATCAGGAGAAGGGTTTCGGCCCCGCGATGGCGCAGTTCATCGCCGTGGTGGGCCTGAAGGGTGAGATTCCGGCCGATTTCGGCGATCAGCCCGTCGATCCCGCCATGTTCGGCCTCCCCACCGAGGACGACGGCACCCGCAATGACGCGCTACTCGGCCAGAACCTGATCTCCTGCACCCATTACGAGCATGATTTCGATGCTCTGCGCGCCGCGTCCACCCGCATCGTGATCGCGGTCGGAGTCGAGTCCGAGGGTGAGTTCGCGCACCGCGGCGGCCTCGGCGTGGCCGAGCTGATCGGTGTGGAGCCGACGGTGTACCCCAGCAATCACGCCGGATTCCTGGGCGGCGAATACGGCCAGCAGGGTGATCCGGACGGCTTCGCCGCTGCCCTGCGGAAGTCGCTGTCCGAGTAGGGATTTGTCCGATCAGCTCTCGCGCGTCATCCAACACGCCATTCGATTTCGGCGTGTTGGTGCGCGAAGCTTCGATCCCGCGTGACCCGGGCCCACCAGCCTGTTTAGCTCGATGCATGCCCAGTTCGAGAGCTCGAAAGTCCAAGCGCCGAGCCAAGATAGCGGCCCGCGCCCGCCGCCGCGAACGCGCGGCGGCGTACCCGTCCTGGTTCGACCCGTCGATTCGGAATATCCTCCGTCGCCGCCGCACCGTGCTGTTCGCCAAACGCCCCAGGGAGTTGGAGCAGGCGACCGCCGCGCTGCTCGGCGAACAACTGCACCGGGTGCTCAACACCCACACCGCCACCCCGCACTTCGACTCGTGGTTCACCGAATTGGTCACCACGGTGGTCGCCTGCGCGAGTGACCCTGCGGCGCACACCGATCCGGATCAGCAATCCACCTGGTGGTTATTGCACGGCCTGCTCGCGATAGCCCCCGTCGACTTCCTCATCGATCCGGTGCAGGACCTGCTGGACGCCACCACCGGGCACTGCGAGCCGCCGTGGCTCCCGCTCACCAGCAGAGTGCAGGCCACCGGCGAGGTATGGCGGTTGAGCGTCATTGATGGAGCCCGGACCGCATTCATCGCGGGCTACGAGTATCCCGGTGGCACGGATCGGCACGTCTACCTCTTCGACCTGAGCGCCAAGCCAGATGAGCGACTCGAGCCGAACGCCATCGATTGGTCCGGCCGATACATCGCAGGTCCTGTCGAACTACTCCGTGCCGATGCGTTCGACACCGTTGATGCCGCCGCACGCGCGTGGCGAGCCTCGGTCGGCCCAGCTGCCGCGAATTCACGCCCGGCACCGATCACCGATCCCGCCGACCTGGCATTTCTGCCCTACTGCTGTGACCCGACAGCGGTGCTCGGCACGGAATCCCGCAACCGCCTGGACAATTGGTTCCGCGCCGCCCGCCGCATCGAAGAGCTCATCATCACGCTGCGACGGCGCGGCACACCGCTACCACCGCTGCCGGGCCTCTACCCGGAACTCATCGGGACATGAACCAGCACCAGCGCACGGCTTCTCGTGTCGCGCCCCCTCGGCGGACCTCGAGTAACTAGTGTGATGCCCGACCGCCACGGCGGTCGCTGTGATGAAGGGTGCTGGTTTGGTGGAGTTGCGTGGTGATGTGGTTCCGGATGATGCTGCGCGATCGCAGCCGATCGCGGCCGAGGGTTTCGGCTGGGACTGGCTCAAGTCCCCGAACCGCTCCCTGCACTTCGACCGCCCGCAGCGCATTTGGGAGACCAAAGCCGTTCCCGGCCAGTCCCGTCCGTACGTGGTCGCCACGTTCAACCTCAAAGGCGGGGTGGGTAAGACCACCACCACAGCGGCCCTGGCCGAAATCCTGTCCGCCGAGTTCGGCAAGCGCGTATTGCTCATAGACCTGGACCCGCAGCGCAACCTGACCACCATGATGGTCGGCGAAAAGCGCTCCGCCGAACTGGATTCCGGTGACCACACACTCGCCGCGGTCTTCGCCGACGCCCTGGCCGGCCGCCGCCCACGCGATGCCGTGGACCTGGTGCAACGCCAGGTATCGCCGATGCAGGCGGTCACGTCAGTGGACCTGCTCGCGTCCTCTCCGAAGCTGATTGCCCTGCAAGACGATATGGCCCGTCTAACCACGTTGGACCCGACCACCGTGCTGGCCGCCGCCCTGACCGGCGTGCTCTCCGGCTATGACTTCGTCCTGATCGACTGCCCGCCCAACCTGGGCCCGATCACCCAGAACGGCCTGCGCATCGCCGACGGCTATCTCATCCCCACCATCCCCGACGTCATGTCGACCTACAGCATCCCGCCGCTGCAATCGCACCTGCGCCATCTCTCCACCGCATGGTCCGCGCCGATCACCGAGTTGGGTGTGGTGATCACCAAATACCGCCGCTCCTCCACGGTCCATCAGCGCATCCTGGAGACCCTGCGTGAGAACCCAACCCTCCCGCGTCTTTTCCCCACCCGCATCCCCGAGTCGAATCAGATCGCCGCGGCCGCCGAGTTCACCGACTTCGGCACCCTTCGCCAGAAGTACGGTCAGGGTGGCCAGTTCCTGGCACTGCGCGAGCTGACGGCGGACTTCATGGCCACCACCAGAATCAAGCTCGCCTGGGGTCGCTGACCAGGGATCCGCCGTGGTTGCCCCGCCTGGTATTCCTATCCGGTGTCGCAAGAACAGGATCCACGCTTCGCGGAGCTGAGCAGCCATCCCGTCTATCCGGAGATCCGCGGCGTAGTCGCCTCGTACATCCATGCGTCGATCGCGAATCCGGCCGCCACACAACCCGAGCAGTGGAACGTCTCCGCGCTCCCGACGACCGAGAAGGCCAAGGGCCGGCGTCGCCTGCTCACCTTGAACTGCGGGGGACTGGAGACCCTCTATGTCACCGAGCTCCAACAGGAGGGTGGCATCGCCGTCGAGATCACCATCAATATCGATGCCCCCGACGGCTGGTCCGATGAGCGACTGGCCCTGGAGGCCGCAGGCGTGTGGACTCGCTGCCCCGATTACCGCACCACCCGGGTCTGGTCCTGGAACCTCGACCTCGCCGCGCTCCTGGAAGACGACATCGATTTCGATGCCCTCCTTCAGGACCAGGACTTCGACTATCTGGCCGCGCAGTTGACCGGAACCCTGATGCGCCGCCAATCCCCCTACACCCGCTATCACTGCGCGGCGCTGGCGAACGATCTTCTCGCCGAAGTGGAGGAGATCCGCCGGGAGGAAGCGGACGAGCAGACCCCGGCATCGTGATCGCCCGGAAAACCTGCAGGTCAGGAGGCGATTTGACTTTGATCGTAGCGATACGTAACTTTATTCGAGTCAGAGCGACACGGACACCGACCCGGAGCCCCAAGGGCCTGGGAAACGAGGTTGTACGAGGAGCGCCTGACTATCACACTAGTTCGACCTGACCAGCGGATTTGGTTCTGCTGCGGCGGGTGGGCTAAGCTGTAAAAGTTGCCTCAACGAAATCCCTGCTCTACCGAGTGGTGAGATCTTGTGTGCGTGTGTTCTTTGAGAACTCAATAGTGTGTCGATGAATGTCAGTGCCAATAATTTATTGGTTCCGGCCTTCCACACCCCCGTGTGGATTGGT
>NZ_JBHJVY010000007.1:0-481377 GCF_042266325.1 Nocardia sp. NPDC056100 | reverse complement strand
GTCCCATTCCGAACCCGGAAGCTAAGGCCACCTGCGCCGATGGTACTGCACTCGACAGGGTGTGGGAGAGTAGGACACCGCCGGAACATCCTTCGAGAAGACCCCCAGCATTCGCTGGGGGTCTTTTTCGTTTCACCACCAATTCCCTTGCGGCTCCGAATATCAGCCGTGTCTCTCTACCTCTCATATGAAGAAGATCCGCACAGCGGCCGATGGACGGTAACCGGCGAAGACGGCCACCGAACCATCACCATCACCCACGAATCCAAAGAAGTGGCAGCCGACGAAGTCCAAAAGTCCTTCGGCCGCAAAGCTTCCCCGCGGCCGCCGGAACCACCGCCGGGCTACCACCGCTTCACCCTCATAGACAGCCTCATCAATTCGGAGGGTGCGACTCCCGACGACCCCGCCTACACCGCGATCAGGTCATCCCCACCCGAAGGCTGCGTCCCCGAACCCCTGACCCACTGCTTCAGCCTCGAATGCACCCGCCCCGGAACAGATCTCCTCGACGCCATCTCCACTACCTGCGCGCAGATCCACAAGGATCACGGCCTGCTCCTGACCGACATCGGCGTCGAAAAGGTAGACGAATGGGTCACCGACGGCAAAGACGGCTGGGGCGCAAGGATTCTGGCCCAACTACTCCTGATGTCCGTAGAACGCGCCCGCCTCCTCGGCTACACCCCCGACGACCTCACCCGCTTCATCCACCAAGTAACCAAATGACCCCCGGTGCGCACCAACAACCTTGGCATGATGTTGAGGTGCGCACCCTCCTCATCACCCTGATCATCATCGCGGGCTTGGCAGTAGCCGCCGACTTCGGCGCCGCGGCCTACGCCGAAAAAGCCGCAGCCGAATCCATGCGCAACACAGCCAACCTCGGCTCCAACCCCTCGGTAGACATCAAAGGCTTCCCCGTCCTACTCCAAACCGCCCGAGGCAAATACGACGAACTCGTAATCAAGGCAAACCACGTAGGCACCGAAAAATTCGGCTTCGTAGACGTAGAAGCCACCCTCCACGGCGTAGAACTCCCCTTGAGCGACCTGAAAAGCCGCGAACTCCACCGAGTCCCGGTAGACCGCCTCGAAGCCACAGCCCGCTTCAACGCCCTCCGCCCCATGGTCCTCCTCGACGTAGCCGGCCTCCTCCCCTTCGGCGTAGTCCCCACCTCAATCCACATGGACGGCACCACCGTCATAGTCACCGGCACCGGCAAAAACGTCCTGGTAGACATCGACCAACTGAAGGGCAAGAAGTCCTAGGCGATAGGTCCCTACCGCTGCGTGATGCTGACGTAGGGCACGAACGCCCGAGCCAATTCGACGGCACGCTTACAAGCGTCGCCGGCCGGGTCATCCGTGAAGGTTCCATCCATCTTGAACGTCCCCCCGGGAAGGTCTACGAGAACCATGCACACGGTGTCGCGGATCTGATACACGTCCGCACGCTTGCCGTCCAGTGGCTTCCCTTGAACAGATAGATCGGTCTTCACCAACCCCGAATACCCGCCGCGAACCTTGTCGAAATCTCGATTGGTGACCGTCAGCGTGAAGCTGCTTTTCGAGTTGAGTACCTGAACATCACACCCGTTCGACGACGAATCCGGAATCGTGGGGTCATTGTCCGGATACCAAATGCTGGGTTGAGGAGCCAGCCCCTGCTGTGCAAAGAGCTCGCCAGGCACCGAGTCACACGGATTGGCGAGGTTCATGCGGGTATACGGTGCTGTGGTCGAGGTCGGCGTGGATTTTGTTGTTTCCGTTGTGCTGCAAGCGCTTACGGCACCGCAAATCGCCAAGATAACCAGCACGGAGCGAGTCGTGTGATTCATTCTTGCCTTTCGGTCTACTTGGGTGCTCCGACGCCGCCGGTGAGCCAGTACTTTATCTGGTCGGTGTTGGTCAACAAGCTGCTTCCCACCGTGTCGTTGTAGGCGCCACCGTAGTTTCCGATATAGGCCCGCTCGTTTTCCCGGGTTATCGATTGGCCGTTGCGTTGGTTCGCATCTTCGAGGTAGCTCTTGAAGCCCTGATCCGCGATTGATCGGGAGTCGTACAGGTCCGGGTACTGAACACCTTTGAGATCGGGCTCGGGATTCCATGCTTCGATCACCTGGTCGAGGCCTGAATCACGTAGGTCGCCAACGATTCCGTGGACAATCGCCCCACCGGGAACCCGATCGATAGCGATATCGGTGCTCTGCCCGATGAGGTCCTTGACGAATTCGCCCGCCTGTTGTTTGGCTTCGTACTGGTCTTGAACGTGATGGTTGTGTTCGTCGGCTTTCAGTGAGTCCAGATAGATTTTCGCGTTCTGGGCTCCGACGTTCATATGTGCATCAACGTTGGCCAGGTACTTCGCTGTCTCGAGTGGATCAGGATCTCGCCCTTGAACGATTCCCTGGGTCACCTCGGCTTGGTTGAGTTGGCGCGCTGTTTCGAGATACAGGGAGCCGTCGTCGGAAAGGTTGGCCAGGAACAGCATTCGCCTGCCGTCATTGGAGCCGAAGGAAAGCTGTTCACCGTTGACACCGGTCGTGACGGGAGTGACACCTCCGTGTCCGTCGGTTACCGCGCCCGGCAGGTTGAACAGGTCGACGTTGGGGGCCAACGCTTTTGCCAGACCTGTTGCCAACTCCGGATTGTTGGCGAACGACTTGGAAATCTCGTTGAAGGTGGTGACACCGTCCTTCACGTTGTCGGTGATCGGTCGGCCGTCGTCCATCAGCAGTGTCCCGTTGTGATCATGCGGGGCAAAGTAATTCGGAAGGGTCGCGAGTACCTGCCGAGCCTGGTCACCGCTCGTGCCTTGGTCGTGGCTGTGCTCACCCGCCCAATCAAACAGTCCTGCTGCGGCTTTGCCTTGATCCGGCCAGTCGTGGCGGAAGACGGCGTCGGCGAATTCCTTCGGCTTGTAGGCGTCCGGTTTGAAGGTGTCGCCGAGTGCGCCGTGTGACAGGTCGGTGGTGACTCCATCGCCGGTCAGCAGGGCGTAGGCGGATTCGTGGTTGCGGTCCGCGGCGGTCAGGTACTGCTGCGCGGCACTATCCATCAGCGCCCGATCACTGTCCAGGAACGCGGAAGGCAGATTGCCGTTCATGTTCCTGTCGACCTGATTGAGATAGTTCGCGATGCTCGCGCCCTGGCGGCCGAGTTCGATTCCGAACTCCTTGCCCGGCGTGTAACCGGGGTTGGCCTGTCCGAGCAACTCGGCGAACCGGGCCTGTTGGGCGAATCGGTCGCGCACCTGCGCGGGGGAGCCGTAGGCGGCGACCCTGTCCTCGACGCGGCCGGACACCAGTTCGCGGATGTCAGCGGGCAGGTTGGCGTACCCGCCCTGGTTGAGGATCTTCCCGTCGGGTCCGCGACTGACGACCTTGTCATTGCCGACGAGCATGATGCCATTGGCGAGGTTGTCCCGCTGCGCTGCGGCGACGGTATTGCCGCCCTTCTCCTGGCCGGACAGATAGTCGTCCAGTGCCAGCACGCCGTCCTTACCGGCCGCACGATAGAACTCGCGGTAGTAGTCCTGCACGGCCGCGGGGACGGTCGACACTTCCTCGCCGTTCGCGAGGGCCCGCCGCTCCTGGTCATTGAGGACATAGCCGGGCATATTGTCGACGATGCCGGCGAACGCGCCGGTGTCATGATTCTGCGCGGCGAGAACGATCGCCCGGCCGTCTTGCCTGCCTAGTCGCCCACCCTGTGTAGCGGCCTCGTCGACATTGACAGAGGAGCCGAACAAGTCACCCGCGGCCCGAATGAGTTCAGCGTTGGCAGTCAATTTCTGCTTGTGCGTTGCGATTTCGTTCATCAGCTCCGTGAGCGCGCCGCGGACAGCGGCTTGATGATCATCGATGGTCTGCCGCTCGACCCCTTCTTTATCCGGGATCTGCCACGCATCATCGACCCACAGCCCGATTGCGGCCGCGTCGGCGATCTTGTCCAGCACCACCTGCTTGAACGACGACAGACTGCTCCCGGCCTGCTCCAGCATTCCCGGCACATCGTCGACGTCGTAGAAGACCTTCCGCGCCTGCGTGTAGTCCTCATCGACCCGCTCGTAAGCGGCATCATGAGTCACACCCGACCACCCCTGCCCGACATCACCGAAGTGATTGCGCGCCTTATCAATCTGCGTTTTGAATGTCGTATTCCCCGCCCGCACGACCGCCGCCCAATCATTGAGCGCGAAGAAGTTCCACTTCTCCACCTCGCGCGGAGTCGGCGCCCCTTTCGAATTGGGCATCAGCGACCCCCGGACGAGTGGAAGTCGAACTTATCGAGCTCCTTCTTGAAGTTCTCATCGGTCATCGCATAGGCAGCCGCACACTCACGAGCCTTCGCCGCAACCTGCCGCTCCCGCTCAGCCACCCGCAGGTACGCCCCTTCGATGAACTCCCCGCTCTGATCGCACACCTGCACGATGTCGCACGCGACGAGCGCCGCATGCACTGCGGAAAGAGCACTCCGGATATCGACAGCGTCGATGGCATTCCCGGCATTCTCCAACGTCACAGCCAGAGTATTCAGTTGATCGATGTCCGATTTGAACAAAGTCATAGCCCCCACCATCCCGGCTGTGCGAATTTAGACGATCGCATACTACCGACCGGTTTGAATGCATGTGCTGGGCGGGTTTGGGTATGTGGCGTCGATTGAAATGTAGGAATCGGTGTTGTATTCCGAGCGCTGACCATCCCGAAGTCGTCGGAATTCCAATTGGATTGGCACCCCTTTGAATTGGGAAGCCGAACGGGCCTTGGCCTGGCATCTGCCCGGTCGAAGAACGACCAACACGCGAGGCCGGCCGTGTCGCCCGTGTCACATTGATGCGATCGGGGTTGATCCCCACGCCGACGTTGGAAATGATAGCGGTTCACGCGAGACGAGATTTCTTGTCCCGCAAGGGGGTTTGTGTTCACGGGGGTGAATCGATGCAACCGGCATACGACTCGGAAAATCCGGAAGCCACGTCGCCGCCGCAAGCTCGTCCGATGGCGGTCGCGATCTGCCTGCTGCTCGTGCTCGCGAGCCTCACCACGTACGGGTCCATCCGACTGGCGATCAAGACGCTGTCCGACTCCTCCAGCGGAAGTCTCGCCGCGGCAGCCGATCTGCTCGCCGAAGCGCCCGCATTGAGCATGCGAGTGGTCTACTCCGATACCGACGGCCGCCAGGTCGCCGGTGACGTCGTCGTCACCCGGGACCGTGACACCGCAGGTGTCATCACCGATCCGATCGGCGGCCGGGCGGATCTCGTGGCCACTGCGGATCGAACCGCCGTGCGTGGTGACAGTGATTTCTGGGCCCGCCGAGCCCCCAAGAAGACCGGAAAACTACGCGATCAGTGGGTGCAACCCGACCGAGGCGCCGAATTCCCCGTCGACATCCCCAGCACACTCAATCCGACCGCGCTCGCCGCCTTCGTACGTTCGCTCTCGAACGCAGCCACCGCTGACGGCACGGTCGAAGTGATCGGTGGCAAGCGAGTCCGAACGCTGGTGTCGGGCGAGTGGACGGCCGCGATCTCCGTCGCGGACAGTTCGCTGCTCTGGCTGACCGGACCGGTGCGACCGGGCTGGGGTGTTCGCCCCGCAGGTATGCAGACCGACCTCGGCTCCGGCCCGAAACCTGCAGCCCCACACATCGTTCCGATCGACAACGACGCCGACGTGCCGCACATCTCGATCACACCCGCCCCGGCGGAGGCGGGTCCCACCAAAGACAAAGTCGACAAGGTTCTACCGCCCACGGCCTCCACCAGTCCGCAAGCACCGAGCGTCATTCCCAATCAGAACGAACCCGCGCCGTCCATCGACTTCAGCGTAAAAGGGAATACTCCCGACTGCTGGACCCCGACCTGCAGCTGGACGGTGACGGTCACCAATACCGGCAATACCGCTGGTGATGCCACGGTAGTCGCGTCAGCGACACCGGGAATGGCGACTCAGGAGATCTCCCTGGGAGTCATAGCCCCGGGAGCCTCGGCCACCACCCCGCCGATGACGTTCGCCAATCCGACGCCGAAACCCGCACCCGGGCAAACGAATACGATCCGAATCCAGTACTCGGCCGCGATCTTCTCCACCGCACGAGACGGCTCCGACGACGGCGCCTACCGCGACGCCCGCCAGCGCATCCTGGACAAGAACGGCGACCCGAAGCGCCTCCTGGTCGGTGACTCGACCCAAATGCCCGACATCTGGCGCTCCTTCCTCCAGATGACAAACCACGCGCCCACCGACACTGCCGTGCTGGAATCCGCGATCGAAGCAGTCGACACCGCAGCCACCGAACGGCTGCTCCCAGAACTGAAGTCACTCATCGACTCCGGCCGGCTGCAGAACCCGCAAGACCTCGCCAAACAGATCTCCGAGGCCGCGAAGGCAAACAACGACGGCCGGTTGAACGAAATCCAGCGTGCCGTCCGCCTCCTCAATGAAAACCCCACCGCCCGAATCGTTCTCGACGGCTACGTCGAAGCGATAGACCCCGCGACCGGCCGCCAGGAGAAGTTCGGCGCGGACATCCTGGACACGGTGAACAAGGCCGCATACCAACTGAAGCTCGTCACCGGCCCCAGAGTCCCGGCCAACATCAACTCCGCGATCGACCAACTCAACGGCGCGAACGCACGAAACGACCAAACCGGCATCTGGCAAAACGCCCCACCCGGCTACCAGAAGATCGTCGAAATCCTCGTCGACCCAGCCTCCGCCCGATTCAGCAACTCGGACAAGGCATGGATCGAAAACGCCCTCCGCCATGCCCAGAACCTCCAGCTATGCGGCCCGGATGGCGTTGCACGCATAGACCTCCTGGTCATCAAGAACTCCCGTGATACTTTCCAATGGCGGAAGGAGGAGTTCAGTGCCGTCTTCGGAAGCCCGTGTAAATAACTGGAACAGCTGCGAAGACGAGGTATTCGTCTGGCATGCCGACGTCCCCGCGAACAACGATGTGCTGTTGCGATGGCAGCACGCCATCCTCGAAGCGGGGGAGCGCACCGGAATCCTACGCGTACAAGAACTTTCACTGTCGAACGGCCGCTTCCTCTTCAACCGCGACGGCAACATCCTCGATTTCCTCGCCATTCACCCCGACCTGGCCCCGAACGTGGAGCCGGAGGAATCCCGATCCAAAGGCATCTTCACCAAATACCTGGACGCATCCTTCGGCGCAATCCCCGCAACCCGCCTCGAATATTATGGCCACGACGGACACGTGGTGGAGTCCTGGGTATCGGATATGAAATCGATCGCCATCGCCGCCGCCCGCCCGGATTCGTTCCAACAACCGCCGGTCGTCCTGGGCGCGATGGATTCCCTGCCAGGCGAGGAAACACTCACCTTCGAACTGGCAGTCACAACCGACATCTTCTTCCCCTGGAACCCCCCGATTGGGAGGCCAGGAACCCAAGCTCTCGACAACACCCACCTAGCCCAGCTCAACGGCTCCAGGCTGAATACCTTTCTGACAGAACTGAAAACGACCACCCTCGCAGCAGCCGGATCGTGGAACCCGGTCCCGAGCTACAGCCGCAACCGAAATCAAGTCGACGACAACGGCCTCATCATCCTGGATGCTCCGCAGATCTCCTGGCAGCTTCGCTCGCGAAGGTAGGAGGTCGCAGACCTACCGAGCCGCTCGCAGCTTCGAGTCGACAGACCCCGCATCGAACCGCGCGCCGAAGTTGGGGACCGTCAGCCCGGTGCTGATCTTTGATGGTTCAACGTGGGACCGATTCAATGACGCCGTGAAGTCCGGCCGGTTCGACCGTCCTTAAAGGACGTCCGCGCTGACCGAAACCGGTGCAGGCACATGACGTTCGATCAATCCTGCGGCCCGGTCGCATTCCGCCGTAACCGTATTCAGCTCACTGCCGTTTCGCGGGACTTTCACACGGAGCGGCTGAACAGCCGCTGGCGCTTGATGTCTCGCCTCCACTAATCTGATCCCTGCGGCCCGCCGGGCGCCGAAGCATCGCCTCGACGTCGCCCTTACCCGCTCGTCGATTTCGCGTGCGTCGGTGGGGGTGTAAGTGGCTCTGGTGCGGGGGTGTGCCGAGGACCTATGGACTGCTGCGGCCGATTCCGGCAGGTTAGCTAGGTTCATGTCCGAACAGGCTTTGCTGCAGTGGGAGCAGCGAGTCGGGATGAGTGAGCTGGTTTCTTGGCAGCACAGTTTGTTGCAATTCCTGAAGGACCTCGTTGATGGTGGACTCGGTGTAGTCGAGGTGCTTCTCGAGCACCAGCTCCCGAACAGCCCAAAGCGTATGGATGCTGTGCTGTGCGGTGTGCATCCGGGGACCGGAGCCCCCAGTTACGTTGTGGTGGAACTGAAGCAGTGGTCCAGGGTTGAGAACGCGACCGAGAAGCTGGTTCAGATCAGCGGGTATTCGGACGCGATCCTGCATCCGGTCGAGCAGGTCCGGTGGTACTGCCAGTACCTCGTCGATATGACGCCCGAGCTCGCAGAACTTCCGGGTGCCGTGCACGGCATCGCGTATCTCCATAACGCTCGATCCGCGGATGTCCAGGAGCTGAACAAGTTCAATCCGACCGATTTCGGGCGGCTGTTCACCAAAGACAGTCGGTCCGAGATGACTGAATTTTTACGTACCCTGCTCGATGCGGCGGGTAGTCGTGAGCGTTCGTATGAGGCCGCGAACCGACTTCTCACCTTCAAGCACGCACCGACGAAACCGCTGCTCCAGCTAGCTGCCGCGGAGATTCGGGGGCGTCAGCAGTTCATGCTGCTGGACGAGCAACGAGTGGCCTACGAACTGGTGATGAACGCGGTGGAGCGGGCACGCGAGGATAAGGCCAAGACAGTCGTGATCGTGCTGGGCGGTCCTGGTTCTGGGAAGAGTGTGATCGCGCTCAGTGTGCTCGGTGAATTGGCTGGTCGCGAATTGACGGTCAACCACGCCACCGGTTCTCGTGCATTCACCAAAACCATGCGGAAGGTCGCGGGTGCCGGTGATGCTCGCACAGAGTCGATCTTCAAATTCTTCTTCGACTACAAGAAATCCAAGCTGGGTGAGCTCGATGTGCTGATCTGTGACGAGGCGCATCGGATCCGCAATGACAGTGACCTATGGCGACCTGCGCCATCGATGCCTTGGCAATCGCGCCGTCAGATCGAGCAATTGATCGATGTGGCTTGGGTTCCGGTGTTCCTGCTCGACGAGAGGCAGCTCGTGCGCCCCGGGGAGATGGGTTCGCTTGCCGAGATCGAATCAGCCGCCCGAGGTGCGGGGTGCAGAGTGCGCACCGTCCGACTGGACGGCCAGTTCCGTTGTGGTGGTTCGGATCTGTACGAGGTCTGGGTCCAACGACTGCTCCAGCTCGATTCGAACCCTCCCGTGAGTTGGAGTCAGTTGGCCGCTGATCTCGAGGACAATTTCGTTGTCCGCAGCGCGAACACGCCATCCGCCTTGGAATCGTGGCTTGCTCATCAGCATCAGAATGAGTCCGGCACGGCGCGGATGACGGCCGGGTTCTGTTGGCAGTGGAGCGACCCAGTCGGCAAGGGGGACCAGAAGCGCCTTGTCGACGACGTGCGGATAGGAGAATGGAGCCGACCTTGGAATGTCAAGCCGGGCAAGAATGTACCAGGTTTGCCGGACTCCGACTATTGGGCGACCGATGTGCGGGGGTTCGGGCAGGTCGGGTGCATCTATAGCGCTCAGGGGTTCGAATACGACTGGGCCGGAGTAATTTTCGGACCAGATCTCGTTCGACGAGGTGACCGATGGGAGGCGAGACGAGAGCCCTCTTGGGATTCTGTGGTCAAATCCGCTTCCGATTCGGATTTCGGCGACCTGATCCGAAACACCTACAAAGTGTTGCTCACGCGTGGAATGAAGGGCGTATGCGTCTACTCCACGGACCCTGAGACGCAGGCGTTCCTCGAGCAGATGGCGCGGTAGCACTCCGGCCGGTCCAGTTGTCGGCGTCCTTCGCTAATCTGATCTGCGCGGCCCGCCAGGCACCGAAGGACACTTCGTCGCTGCCTCCACCCGCATGTCGATTTCGCGCGCCCAGGTGGGGAAGGCAACGTGGCTCTGATTCGTGGAAGTGCCCGCTATCTGCTGACAGAAGCGCAGGCCGGACGGCTGCATCAGTTGTTGAGCGAGCAGGCTCGGCATCAGTGGGAACATCAGGCGGGTGCCGGCGAAGTACGGTCCTGGATGCGCAGTCTGCCACCGCTATTGGTCGAGCTGGTCGACTCCGGACTCGGTGACGTCGAGGTGTTGATCGAACACAAACTTCCGCACAGTCCCAAGCGCGTGGACGTAATCCTATGCGGTGCACACCCCCGAACCGGCGAGGTCAGTTATGTGCTGGTCGAGCTGAAGCAGTGGTCGAAGGCCGAACTCCTTGCCGCCGATGTTGTTTCGATCGCCGCCTATTCGAATCCGGTACTCCATCCGGTCGCGCAGGTACGTGGCTACTGTCAATATCTCGTGGACTCGACGCCTGCGCTGGCGGATCTTCCGCACGCTGTGCACGGCATCGCATACTTGCACAACGCGACTTCCACCGAGATTCCGTCGCTCATGAAGTATCGACCCGACCGTTTCGGTCGCATGTTCACCGAGGATTTCAAGTCCGAGATGATCGAGCACCTGCGCTCGCTGCTCGATGTCGATGCCGGACGTGATCCGGCCCGCGAGTCCGCGGACCGGTTTCTCCGATTCGCGCATGGACCGAGCAAGCCGCTGTTGAAGTTGGCTGCCAAGGAGATTCAGGATCGCGAGCAGTTCATCCTGCTGGATGAGCAGCGGGTCGCTTATCAACTGGTGGAGCAGGCGGTTGCCACCGCCCGAGCGCAGCGGACCCAGACGGTTGTCGTTGTCATCGGCGGACCAGGCTCCGGCAAGAGCGTGATCGCGCTCAGCTTGCTCGGTGAACTGTCTCGCCAGGGGCGAAAAGTCCATCACGCCACCGGTTCCAGCGCCTTCACGAATACGATGCGCAAGATCGCGGGCAGCCGGAAGCCACGTGTCCAGACGATGTTCAAGTACTTCAACAGCTACATCGCTTCGGAGCCGCGGGAACTCGACGTACTGATCTGCGATGAGGCCCATCGCGTTCGCGAGAACAGCGTGAATCGCTGGACCGGAAAGGAACAGCGCGCACTGGCCCGTCGTCAGATCAACGAGCTGATCGACGTCGCCTGGGTCCCGGTCTTCCTGCTCGATGAGAATCAAATCGTGCGCCCGGGCGAGATGGGCTCGCTCGACGAGATCACCGCCGCGGCACTCGCCGCGGAGTGCAAGGTCGAGGTAGTCCATTTGGACGGCCAATTCCGTTGTGGCGGTTCGGATCTCTTCGACGAATGGGTTCGCCGCCTTCTAGGCTTGGATCCGCTGCCTCCGATCAGCTGGAATCGTTTGATCACCGGCACCGATGACGACTTCCGTGTCACCACCGCCGCGAATCCGACAGCGATGGAAGCCTGGCTGTTGAACGAGCGCGAACAGCACGGTGGCACAGCGCGATTGGCCGCCGGATACTGCTGGCGCTGGAGCGATCCCGTAGAGACGGTCGATGGGAAGCATCTCGTCGATGATGTGGAGATCGGGGACTGGAAGCGACCCTGGAACGCGAAGCCGGGCAAGCGGGTCCCCGAAGCTCCCGAGTCCTACTACTGGGCATCCGATGATCGAGGCTTCGGTCAGGTTGGCTGCATCTACACCGCACAGGGTTTCGAGTACGACTGGTCTGGAGTCATTTTCGGGCCGGACTTCGTGCGCCGAGACGATCGCTGGGTAGCGCGTCGTGAACACTCCCACGACCCGGCCGTCAAGAAGGCGGAGGAGGCGCACTTCGGTGCCCTGATCCGCAACACCTACAAGGTGCTCTTGACCCGCGGCATGGAAGGCACCTGCGTGTACTCGACCGACCCCGAAACCCAAGCGTTCCTGGAGAAAATGGTCGGTTAAGCACAGGCGGGTCGGGTGGCGCTTCGGCTACTTGAGCTCGGAGTACTTCGCCGCCCGCCCCCGCGCGAGCTCGACCGGATACCGCTCTTCGTTCACCAGCAACTTCGTCTGGACAGCAGAGGCGAGGTCAATATCCAACACGGCCGCAAGCCGCAACAGGTACATCATCACGTCCGCGACCTCATGCTCGACCTTGACCCTGCCCAGCTCATCGTCGCAAATCGCCTGACTCTGTTCAGGTGTCAGCCATTGAAAGATCTCGGCCAGCTCACCGACCTCCCCGGTTAGCGCCATCACCAGGTTCTTAGGAGTATGGAAGCGTTCCCAATCTCGCCGCTGGGAGAACAACGTCACCATGTCCCGCAGATCGTCGATGGTCATGGGCCCTGTCTACCAGGTCAGGTTCAGGGCAATCCTGCGGGATCCGCGACTGCAGGGCGCCCATCCAAAACCTCCGTGGCATGCCGACTTTCGTAACGACCCACGCGGATTGTGGCGAGCCTTTGGAGACAACGGATTTGGTGTCCGCTTCACCGCATTCGCACCCAACCCGCCATTGGGTCGTGACTTAGGTGCAGCGATTCTGGCCGTAGAACTGCAGGGCGCGGACTACATCGTGTCTCCCCGCTCGTAGCGGTCCGAGCGGGCACAATCTGACAGCACCAAGCGCTTGAATGTAGTGCGCTCCCATGCCCTCTTCACTGGTGGTGGGGTAGACCTCGGCATACCGGCTCCAGGCTACGACACCGAGGTTGCCATCCACTCGGGCCACATCGATCCGATCGATGAGATCCCATGGCATCCAGGCAGAGTTCTTCGGAAAGAACGTCTGCACGCCGACGGTGCCAACCTCCAGTCGAATGGGCCGCATCGCCAGAGTCCAAAATCCGATGATCAACGGGGTATCAATAGCGATGAAGCCGACGAATGCGATTCGCCATGCCCAGCTGCCTGCGATCGCTCCAGTCGTTGCGAAAACCGCCATGACCAGCAGGATCCCAACCAGTGCCCAGTAGATTCCTTGACGGCCTTCAAATGCCACGTACTGTCCGGTGGGATTGCCTCGCTGTGACTGTTGCGGATCCCAGTCAATCGTTTCCGCGCTCGTTCGGACGATTTCGACTGCTACTTCACCCTTGCTGTTGGATCCGTGTCGGTTGTTGCCGGTGTCAGGGACCTCGAACTTCTCTGCCGCCCATCGCTCATGCGCTGCTTTCAGATTTCGCAGATAATCAGCGTTGAAGAACATGGGCTGGTCATCTATCTGCTTGTGATGGACCTTGCACAATAGGATCAAATTGTCGTATTTATCCAGCTCTGCGGTGGGAATAAGCCCTGCTCGCGGGCCGCCACCCGATTGAGCGACGATGTGTGCCTCGTCGCCGACCACGGACTCGCGATCGGTCGGCGTCGCATCCAAGACCAGTTGTTGCCTGCAGATCGCGCACAAGTTATGGGAGCGCCCCCACAGGATCTTCCGATCCCGAGCTTCGATCGTCATATCTGAAGTCTCGCAGCGAGATCGGAACGGTGTGCGGGTTCTCCGGTCTGATCGCCCATCCGTGAGGGTCTGAATAACGAGATCAACGGGGCGAGCGCCTACTTCGCGTTCCTCCCATACCCGAACACGCTGTTCAGGTGCCAGTTGATCTCTTCGATGACGAAGGGGCTGGGTTCCGCTTCGTAGGAGTCGGAGGTGATGGCTTCCGGGGTGATGTGGTCGAAGGAATCGTCTTCGTCGTTCCAGATGGATCTGCGGGAAGAGTATTCGTATCGGGGGATGCCGCCGGAGGTGTCGGCGGGGCAGTCGCGCATGCCGCCTGTGCAGCGGGCTCGGGGTGTTTTGGCGGTGCGGGGGAGGAGTTCGGTGAGGACCAGGTGGTGGGGCCAGGGGTCTACGAAGTCGTAGAGGTAGTAGAGGGTGTCGCCGGGGGTGGTGAGGAGTTCGTCGAGGCGGACCTGGTTTTCGGGGGTGGCGGGGTCTCCGGCGGCTACCGCTTCGGGGGAGATGTAGCGGTCGGTGGGGGTGTCGATGGTTGGGCCGCAACGGAATTCGTGGTGAGCGCGGTCAACCCGGCCGAAGGATGCGCCGAGTACCTCGTGGAGGTCGTGCAGGAAGAGTTCGGAGGAGACGTCGAGCCAGCGGTAGAGGGGTGGGTCGGTGCCGGCGATTGTGGCGCGCAGGCGGAAGGTGACCGGCTTTTTGCGGCGCGGTCGGCGGTGGGACGGCTGTGTGTCGGCCACAGGGCGAGAGTAGTTGGTGAAGAGCCCGCGGCGGATTGCGACGATGAATGCTGCTGCGGCGTAAGGGGCTAGCTGCCGTCTGCGGGCTCGGTGAAGAGGCGGTTCACGAGGGAGTGCAGGTCGCCGCAGTTGGCGGTTGAGCTGGTGATGCCGGTCAGTTCGAGGGATTCCTCGAGCGCTGCCACGCGGTCCGCGGTCATTATGTCGCGGGCGTTGTGGGTGGGGCGGGACAGCATGCGGATCAGGTCTGGGACCTTGTGAGTGTGGCGGAGGTCGAGGCGGGGGAGGTTTACGCGTAGGGAGTCGTTGGTGAAGCAGATCGAGGGGCGGAAGTAGGGGGATTCGCCTGTAGTCAATAGAAGGTGGCGCAGGGCTGCGCCCTTGTGGATGGCCAGGGTCATCGGGTTGCCGTGCGGGATTCGGGAGCCGTCCTCGGTGTGCTGAACCCAGACGCCGTGCCATTCGTCTATGGCTCCGCGCCAGGATTTGAGTTCTATGAGGTGTACGCCGCTGGGGGCGGCCAGTAGCAGATCTACCTCGAACAATGTGCCGCTGCGGGTGGCGAAGGTGAAGTTGGACCAGGCGCGCCAGGGGGCGCGGTCGGGGAGCGATTCGCGGATTCGGTCCAGGCCGCGGCGTTCGTGTTCGAATGCGGATTCGGTTACTGCGGTCCAGCGGGTGTGATCCATTGGGCGACCTCATGGGGCGAAACGGCTTTCGGTGAACGTAGCTCGATGTACCGACAGAAACGTTGAAACCCCCAGGTGGGCTGGGGGTTTCGGAGTACGTCAGTGCAGTGACACCGTGGTGCCGCCGCTGAACATCGAGTCGTGCAGGACGATGTGGTCGGGGACCGAGTCGGCGGGGAGGTCGTAGACGACCTGGGCGGTGATTTTGTTGCCGGGGTTGACGCTGGCGTAGAGGCTGGTGTCGGACTGGAGGTTGATGGCGGCGGCGGTGTCGTTGCTGAATTTGCGGTTTTTGGCGTCGTAGACGTATTGGTCTGTGGGGGAGAAGGATTGGGGTTTGTCGGAGGTGTTGGTGATGGTTATGGAGATGATGGTGTAAGAGCCCTGGGCCGTCTTCTGGAGGAATTGGTTGTCGCCCACCGTCTTTACGCCGGACTGGACTTCGGTGACTACGAACTCGAATTTGCCGTCGCGGACCGGGGTGTTCAGGCCGGGGAGGGGCTTGCTGGGGTCGACTCCGGGGGTGGATGAGGAGGAGGACGAGGAGCCCTTGGTCATCAGCGCGCCGCCGATGCCGCAGACGGCCACGATCGCCGCGAGAACGATCAGAATCGTTCGGAGCGTGTGGGACTTCTTGGGCGGCGGGCCGGGCTGCTGGTACTGGGGGTAGCCCTGCGGGGGGAGTTGGCCGGGGTAGGGCTGATTCGGGTGGGACATGAGGTTCCTCTGGGCAGGTCTGGGAGGTCCCCGGTCGTTGACCGGGGACCGATTGCGTTGGGGTGGAAGCGGAGGGTTACTCGGCGACCCAGTTGCAGCCGCTGACGTCGACCACGTCGCCGGCGTTGAGCTTCACGAAGGAAGCCCCGGTGTACGACTGGATGTCGATCAGCTCGGAGGACTTCGCGCCCTTGTACGGCAGCCAGGTGATGAAGCAGGAGCCGTAGTCCTGGTCGCGGGGGCCGTCGGTGCGGTAGGTGCCGGGCTGAACGTCCTGGCCCACTACCTGCTGGCCCTCGTGGAGTTGGGTGGCGGCGGCGTTGGCGGTGCCACCCATGGCGAGGGTGGTGATGGCGGTGGCGGCGAGGAGGGCGATGGCGTTGCGGCGCATGGGTTTTCCTTCATTCAGGGGTTGGAGATCGGGTGGCCGGGTTCGGCTCTGTCCCGCTGATGCAAAACCGTAAGAGACGGTGAAAACATTGTCAACACGAAATCTGTGATTGATTTTTGCTCATGTGTCCAGCAGTCTGGGGGGAACGTTTACGAGAGGAGGGGTATGTCGAAGCCCGCTTCAGCGGTCAGTGCCGCGGAGATTTCGCGGTTGGCCGATGTCACGCGTGCCACGGTGAGCAACTGGCGTCGGCGGCATGACGACTTTCCCAAGCCGATTGCCGGGAGTAGTGAGGCTCGGCCGCAGTTCGACCTGCGGGAAGTGCAGGAATGGCTGGTCGAGCACGGGGTTGAGGTTTCCGAGTCGCCGGTTACCGAGTTGCGGACGTTGGTGCGGTCGCACACCACGCCGGATGCCCTCTCTCAGCTGATGGCGGGGCTTCGGGCCTCGAAAAGGACGTGGAGCGCCGACAAGCGAGCCGATGTACACAGTCGGATCGATGTACACGGCGAGACGGATGTAAACAGTGGAGACAGCGTCGCCGAGCTGCTGCTGTTGCTGGGGCGCGCGGCAGCTGCGGACGGTAATCGCGCCGCCCTGGACGTTCTCGCGGAGCGTGCGCTGGAGGACACCGCGGCGACGGGTGTGTACATCACGCCGGAACCGGTCGCGAAACTGATTGCGGCCCTGCTTGATTCGCCCTCCGTGCCGAAATTGCGGAGCGTGCTCGACCCGGCTTGCGGGAGTGGATCGCTCCTGTTGGCGGCGGCCGGTATCGGCGCGGTCGAGCTTTACGGTCAGGACGCGCTGTCCGTGCAGGTTGAGCGCACTCGCTTGCTACTGGAAGCCGAGACCGATCTCGAACCCGTTGTACGCGAAGGTGATTCACTCACCGCCGATGCGTTCGAGGATCTGCGCGTCGACGCTGTGGTCTGCAACCCTCCGTATGGACAACGCGATTGGGGCTCCGGTGAGCTCGCCTTCGACACTCGCTGGGATTACGGCACACCCCCGCGCGGTGAGCCGGAGCTGGCCTGGGTGCAGCACGCCATCGCGCACCTGCGACCCGGCGGCACCGCCCTGCTGCTACTCCCACCTGCGGTGGCGACCCGCCCCTCCGGCCGCAAGATTCGCGCGGGCCTGGTGCGAAAGGGCGCGCTACGCGCGGTCATAGGACTCGCGCCGGGTGCGGCGCAACCGTGGCATGTGGGTCTGCAGATCTGGGTACTGAGGCCGGTGCGGGCGGGTGAGACTGCCTCGGAAACAATGCTTTTCGTCGATACGACGGCACTTCCGGCGGCCACAGAAGGCATCGACTGGGAATCTGTCACAGAGTCGACGCTGAAAGCATGGCGAGCCTTCGACGGCGAGAACTCCAGCACCGCAACAGTTTCCGGTCTCGCCGCCACGGTGCGCCTGGTCGAGGTGCTGGACGATGAAGTCGATCTGACCCCGGCACGATACGTCCGCTCCTCACTGGACTCGGATACGGTCTCGGATCAGGTCGATGACGCGATTCGCCGACTCTCCAGCGTGGCAGCCGAACTGGCCGAGGTGACGGCCGCACTCGGCGGCTGGTCCGGCACCACAGCCAAGTCCTGGCGCTTCGTCTCCATCGCCGATCTGGTGAATTACGGCCAGCTGGAATGGATTCGAGCCTCACCGCCGAGCACCGGCAGGCAAGCGGATGACTCGCGCGCCATCCTCACCGCTCCCGATGTCGCCACCGGGAGCCCGGCCTCGGGTAGCTTCAGCAACTCCGCTCCGGAGACCGAAGTGGAAATCCGAACCGGAGATGTGCTGATCCCAGCGGTCAGAAGCGACCGAACCGGCGGCCGCAGTGCGCGTGTCGCCGGTCCTGAGGATGCGGGGTCGATCCGCGGTCCACACGTGCACCTGTTGCGAGCCGATCGGGATCGGCTCGACCCTTGGTTTCTCGCAGGCTTCCTCACCGGCGCGGAAAACGTCTCCGCCACCAGAACATCCACCATCAGATTCGATCCGAGCCGCCTGCGTGTTCCGGTACTCAGCCTCGCCGAGCAGCAGCGCTACGGCGAAACCTTCCGCCACCTGTTCCTACTGCGCGGCGCGGCCCGCCGAGCCACCTACGCCGCGGAGAGCGTCGCGGAATTGGTGACCACCGGGCTCACCGCCGGAGCGCTCGCACCGGATGAGAAGGATGAGAACTAATGCAGGGGCGTACATCCGCTACTCGCTGCCGAGCGCTGCTACGGTTGCCGATGACCGCAATGGGAGTGCGGGCAGTGAACGCGTGGGGAGGCAGGCCGTGACGGGGGATATCGCCGCTCATCCGGGCTATCGCTCGTTCGCGGAACACGAATTCGATGCCGTCGTCCACGATCCGGCGAACTTCGGGCGTGCGCGCTGGGCCACGGTCGAACGGGCGGCGGTGTGGCTGCGGGAGTGCCTCGGACATGCCGAGACGGGCGGGTTGGTCGCCGTGGCCATGCCGTCGAGTGCGGCGACCGGACCCGACTCGCGTGCGCTGCGAAACATGCTGCTGCGCAACGGAGTGCTGCGCGGCATTATCTCCGGATTGCCCGACGCACCGGATCTGTGGCTGCTTCGGCAGAGTGACACACATCCGAGCCATGTGCTGCTGATGGATGCGCTCGGTGAGCCCGGGCTCGCCTCGAATGCCTGGCGCGGTTTCGAATCGGACCCGGCGCACCCTGACGCCGTGCCCTATGCGGTGCGGGTGGTCGACCTGCTCGATGATCGAATCGATCTGGCTCCGCGCAATCTGATGGGTGATCCGTCGGCCGAGTATTCCGCGCTGCGCACCGCACTGGTGGGACAGCGGATTTGGGAGCTGCCGTCGCTGGAGTCGAATAGTGCTGAGCACAGCGCGATTTCGCTGGAGGAACTCGTCGACGCGGAGGCTGTGACCTGCTTCGAAGCGCCGCCGACCGTCGCCTCGGAATCCGGCGAGACGCCTTTGCTCTCGGCGAAGGATGTCCGCCTGGGCCGCCCTGCCTCACGCTGGGGGAACACGGATGCCAGCGGCGCGATCACCGTCCGCAAAGGCGATGTGGCCGTGGTGATCAGCACCGAACCCGCCGTCCGCGTCTGCGCCGACGACGGTGCGCTACTCGGCTCCGGCATCCAGTTGGTGCGCACCAATGCCAAAGCCGTCGATCCGAATTTCCTCGCCGGTGTCCTGCGCGCCGCCGTGGACGCGGCGGACGGCAATCACGTCGACCTCTACCAGGTCGCGGTGCCCAGAATCCCGCTCGCCGAACAGCGTCGCTACGGTGCCGCCTTCGAACAGCTGACCGAGCTGGAAACCGCCTGGCAGCAACAACGTTCGACCATGGAGCGCCTGGTCCGCACCGGATTCCGCGGCCTCGCGCAGGGCCTGCTGCGGCCACCGGATCAACAGCCGGCACCACCCGCACAGTCCCCACATGGCGGCGGTGGCGAGTAGCGTGTCGGATTTCCTGAATTCACGGAGGTAGGTGCGGTGCAACCGCAGGTCGTCGGCGGCCGGTACGAGCTGATCAGTGAGATCGGCGCGGGCGGCATGGGGCAGGTCTACGACGGCTTCGACCGCCACCTGCGGCGGCAGATCGCCGTGAAGTTCACGCATCCGAGTCTGGACAAGGATCCGGATTGGACCAAGCGCTTCTTCCGCGAGGCGGAGTTCATGGCGCAGATGCGGCATCCGGGGCTGCCGATGATCCATGACGCGGGGATCGAGCCGGGGACGCCCGAACGGCCTTACCTGGTAATGGAATTCGTGAAGGGCGTTACGTTCGATGACCTGCTCGATCGGCGGGGTCCTTTGCCCGTCGGGGTGGTCGCATCGCTGGGGTCGCAGGCGGCAGCGGTGCTCGCGGCCACGCATCGGAATCGCATCTACCACCGGGATTTGAAGCCGTCGAACCTCATGCTGTGCGATGACGGGACCGTGAAGGTGCTCGATTTCGGGCTCGCGGTGTCACTCGACGCGGACAAAACCCGGTACACCAGCACCGGACACACCTTGGGCACACCGGCTTTCATGGCACCGGAGCAGGTTGAAGGCGGAACCGTAGTGCCGCAGACGGATCTGTACGCGCTGGGCCTGGTGCTGCACGAATTGCTCACCGGCGACCGGGTTATGACGGGCAGCTCCCCATATGTGGTGTGGCAGAACCAGGTTCATCAGACTCCGCCCGATATCCGTTATGAGCGGCCGGAAGTCCCTGTCGAGTTGGCGCGGTTGATCATGGCCATGCTGGCCAAATCACCGGATCAGCGGCCCGATGACGCGGCGACGGTGCACTCGGTGCTGCTGCGCTACGCGACGGGAGTGGGGTCGCTGTCCGAGGTCAGTGACCCGCTCAGTCCGGCGCATATGTATGCCCGGGCAGTCGCTGCGGGCGGCTCATCGCGGACCGCTCAGACGGTCGTGTCTCCTACACGCGTATTGCGCAATTTGCCGGAGAAGCCGCGAACCGTCCCTCCCACACCGGTTCCCACCGATTTCAGCCGCGGCGATCTGCAACGCGCCATGCGCCGCGCGCGCGATTTCGCCGATGACTCGCGCTACGACCCCGCCGTGCACGAATTGCAAACCGTGGTGGACAAGGCCCTGCCCCGATTCGGCTCCCGCGACGCCGATGTCGTCGAAGCCCGCCTGCGCCTGGCGGACCTGCGCTTCGAAAGCGTCGACTATGCCGGTGCCGCAGACCTTTACCGCGAACTCATCGACGACCTGACCGCCGAACGTGGCCCCTACGACGACCACGTCATGTACTGCCAGCGCCGTCTCGCGGCCTGCCACGTCCATACCGGCGACGTCAAAGCCGCCCTCACCCGCTTGAAGCGACTGCACAGCCAGATGGCCGTCCGCTACGGCGAACAGGACAGGCGCGTCATCGAATTGGCCGCACAGATCGGTCATATCAAGGCCAACTGACCACAAAGGACCGACTAGTCGTTCTCCTGTGACTGTGAGCGTTTCACATTCCCGCCGGAATCTGTGTCATCGCAGCCGCTCTGCGACGCATACTTGACTGACAGCACGATCGCAGGGGGTGCGATGGGCGGCGTTGGCGAATCGATCTTCTGAGCGTTGCTGGTTGAGGGCAACGCGGCCCAGTTCATTCGACGATCAGGCAGTCGGCGGCCACGAGTTCGAGCGCCGACGAGCTCGGGTTGGAGCGGGGATGACCGAGAAGCAGGAGGTCGTGTCGGCCTTCGAGCGCGATGGCGTAACTGCGGGGATTCGATGGGCCTACCGGTCCGCTATCGCAGAGACGATGGAAATGTACGCGGCGCGCGCGGGTCTCGACGAAACCTGGGTGGGCACCACCAGATACACGTTGCTGCGTGATCGGCTGGACCGAGTTTTCAGCTGTGAGCGCTTCGGTGCCGGAGCGGGCAGCGCTGGGGTCGAGGAAACTCCCGACTCGGCTATCCGTGACCTCGGTGACATGCCCGAACTGGATATCGACCTGGTTGCTCGCGACGGTCTGAACGGAAGCCCCGGATGGGTCCATGGGAAGCGTCGATTCCTGTTGGCCTCCAGCAAGTTCGGGCAGATCAACCATATTCCATGGCCGCAGAAGAGCCGGACGAAACAGGGGGTGGCGCGACAATCCGATCCCGATTCCGGTCAACAGTCGCTCTTCGATCCCTTCGCTCCCGACGAGATCGACGGGTTGGCGGCGGTCTCCGCCGCATTGGCGGAGCGGGAGCTGGATCTGCCGACTTTCGTTGTCGCACACAGTCTTGATCGATTCACCGGCGAGCATGAACTGGTCATCGGCCGTCCGCAATTCAACCTCGGCGGCGGTGATGCCTGGGTGTGGCAGCACAATCTGCTCGATCCGCCGGACAGTGCCGTGGCCGGGCCGAGTGGTCCGCCGCCGATCGGCCCGGATCCCGTCCCCGATGCGCCGGTGCGTTTGCGCGGGCCGGTAGACGACCAGCGAACCGAGCGTGGTACTGCTGGATAGTGACCGTACGGACGCCGAACGTCGAAAGGGCAATGGAGGTTTCGGCCTTCTTCGACGGTGCCAGGTTGACATTGGCGCGGCATTTGTCGGGAATGCGCAAAAGCGAACTCGCGGAATCGCTCGCTCGGAGTGTGAGCGAGGTGTCCGCCTGGGAATCCGGGATGCGGCGTCCGCCGGCGTCCGCGGTGGCCGAGCTGGCGCTCGGCCTGGCGATTCCCGCGGAATTCCTGATGATGCGCCCGGACCCGATACTCAGTACGACACCGCATTTCAGATCGCTCCGGTCCACCACGCAGTTGGACCGTGATCAAGCGTTCGCGTACGGGCGACTCGCGGCCGAGGTGACTTCGACCCTGGAGAGCCGGGTGGAGTTCCCTCGGATCGAGGTTCCGCGAATAACGGTCGCCATCGACGATTTGGACAGTGCCGCGCCTGAACGTGCTGCTCGCTCTGTTCGCGAGGCGTGGGGTCTCGGTAGTGCGCCGATACGTCATGTTGTTCGCTTGGTCGAGAACCATGGTGTGCTCGTCATTTTCGGCTCGGCTCGAACGGCGGCGGTTGCCGCCTACTCTTTCGAGGGTGCGCACCGGCCGATTGTGGTGCTCGATCCGAATGTGGATGATCCGCACGGTCAGCGATTCGATGTCGCACACGAATTGGGGCATCTGGTTATGCATTGTGATGCTGAACCAGGTCATCGGGTGGCTGAACTCCAGGCGGACCGTTTCGCGGCGGAGTTTCTGTTGCCGAGTGCGCAGATCGGGGACTCATTCGCGACCGGCGGTGCTGGCGGCCGACCGGTTGATCGGGAGGTTGGCACGGCGGTTGCGCCTGTGATCGAGCAGCCGTCATTGCTGCCGCGTGCGCTGGAGCTACTGGACGAGATCGGTATCCATAGCCACCACTTGATCGAGGAGTGCCGGGTTTCGGACGCGGATTTTCGTACCGTGACCGCGCGCTATCCGGTTGCGCGGCATGTGAGAACGCCTTCGTTGCGTAATGACTCCAGCTATGCCGATCGGGTGGTCTCGATGGCGGATTGGTCGCACATGAAAAGCGAGTCGACCTGAACCCGCCGGTCGGAAGCTGTTGATCTCGAACACTTTTGAAATAGCCCTCGATGACCTGTCGGACCCATGCCCTATGGTGTCGGATGCAGAGCATCCGCAGCGACCTCGGAGCGTCATGACCAGTGCGACTCAGACCGTTTTGTCCCTTGTGGTGGTGCTCGACAAGGTGGGAGACCGGTTGGTTGTTTGGCATGTGAATGTTGGTCGGGCCATGGGGCTTTCGCGGCTATCGGGCGCTTGGGTTGTCGGGGACGATGAGGGCGCGGCGATCGCTACGCTCACCGGCGGATATGACGCCGTGTGGTGCGATGAGGTTGCCGACGGGGTTGCGACGGGCGGTGTGGTGGACCTCGATGCGACGGTGGCGGCTGCGCGTGCCGAGGTCGATGCGGTGGACGAGCTGTTCACCGAATATCAAGAGACGCAGGGGAATAAGTTGATCCGGCCGGAATGGCCGGAGTTGGTGCACCCGGTGCATGCGCGGCAGTTCTTGTACGGGATGGATGAAACCGTGAGGGAGGCACTGATTTTGGCGCGCGGAATCGCTGATTTGGCCGACTCGTGGGCGGATTTCGAATCATTGCGGGTGGCAAGAGCTTTCCTCGCCGAGCATGGCGGGCCTGCCGCGCGTCCGTTGCCACTCGTGGTGCGGTGACGATGCCGGGACTGTCGTTCGCGGCAATCGACGTCGAGACGGCGAATTCGTCGCGCGGCAGCATTTGCGCTGTAGGCGTGGCGATCGTTCGCGAAGGCGTGCGGCTGGCCACGCATTCCTGGCTGTGCCGTCCACCTCGGTCGGTGGATTTCTTCTCCCACCACAACATTCGCGTCCACGGCATCTCGGCCGGAATGGTCGCGGATCAACCGGTCTTCGCGGCGCGATTCCCCGAGGTGCTCCACGTGGTAGCCGACCTCCCGCTGGTCGCCCACAACGCGGGCTTCGACAGCGGAGCGATCCGCGAAGCCTGCCGCCACAGCGGAATCGACTCCCCGAGTTGGGATTTCAGCTGCAGCCTGGCAATGTCCAGGCGGCACCTCGACCTCGACAGCTACCGCCTCCCCGATGTCGCCGACGCACTGGACATCTCGCTACTGACCCACCACGACGCGGCAGCCGATGCCACAGCCGCCGCAGACATCGTCCTGGCCCTGGCCGCCCGCACCGGAATCAATTCCCTCGGCGATCTCGAACGTCTCGGAACCGATCGCCCCTACCGCCCCCGAGCCACAGCGCGCCGAGCGGAAGCCCGCCGCTCGGAGACTCTCCACACCGAAACCCCTCGCCCCCGCCGATCCTTCTTCGCCCGCGAGGAACTGGTGCTCCCGGAAATAACCGGCACCGACCCCGCCCACCCCCTGTACGGCCAAACCATCGTCTTCACAGGCGATCTCACCACCCTCACCCGCCAGGAAGCCTGGAACATCATCGCCGCCTGCGGCGCCACCCCCGCAAAGAACGTCACCAAACGCACCACATGCCTGGTCATCGGCGACGGCTTCACCGGCACCGACGCCTCCGCCTTCACCACCACCAAGGCCCACCGCGCGGCCTATCTCCGGGCACAGGGGCAGCCCCTCCAGATCTTGGATGAACAGCACTTTCTCGCAGCACTTCAGCCCGTGACGGCGCGCTGAGCAGTCAGAGCAAGTGCTCGCGGAACCAGACTGTGCCCAGCAGCAATCCGATGAACGCCAGCGCGCTGAGGAACGTGACCGCAAGACCCACGGCGACTTGGCGTGGCCTACCGCCGATCCCGTAGAGCACGGCGACAACCAGGAGTTCGACCAGAAAGAACAGCACCAGAAAGAAGTTCGCGAAGCCGAGAGTGAACAACGATGTCACGTTCAGGAAGCCGCCGATCGCCGCGCTGACGAAAGACGCTCTGCCGAATAGAGGCGCACGGGCCGGATGGATCGGCTGACGATCGTCGAACTCGGTCACCATACGATCCCGACTCCGCTGTACAGGAGAACTTCGAATGCCGTTGTGACAAACCATGTTCCGGTGGTCGCGGCTGCGGCCCATACGACGGGCCGTTGAATACCGGGTCCTCGCAGGAATAGCAGCACCGCAACGAATGCGCTGATACCGGTTGTGATTAGAAACGCGCGAAATGGGAGGTCGGGACCGTCCACGTCGATGAGCGCGACGCTCGTCGCGAAGATCGCTGATTGCACGACGAGAAGTATTGCGACACTCAATGTCGCGACTTTCCAGGTTCGCTCTTCCGAGGCTGCTCGCACCGACATCACACTGTGGACCTGCGGCGTACGGCCCACCAGATCGCGGCGACGACCAAAGCGAAGGGGCCGATGATCAGGACCAGGAGGATCGTCGCGTAGGAGCCGATCACCATGAGAACGGGCAGGCCGCCCACCAGTGCGCCCAGTCCGATCTGCCGACATCGGCCAGGGAAGAACAGGAGTCCCGCGCAGATCAGCAGGTAGGCGAGTGACCAGATGGCGTGATCGGTCATCGCGTCTCGGTAGTGGCGGTAGGAGAACAGGCCGATCGCGCAAATCGCCACGGCGGCGATGAAGCCGGCGGGGCCGAACCAGGTGCGTGAATTCGTCACTGCCGGTGCGGTATTCATGCTGCCGCCCAGAAACACACGATCGCGGCGATGATGCCGGGAGCGCAACCTCGGATGGTCGGCGTCGTCGAACGAGAGAACGCGAGGGCGGCACCGAACATGATGACGCTTGCCGCGATCGCCGCCATTGTCACTCGATCCAGGATCGCATCGATCGCGACTACGAGCGCGTACTGCACAACCAGTGCCACCGGCAGCGATAGCGTCGCCGATCGCCAATACCCGGGTCCGGCGGATATTGCGGCGCGCGTTGTGCTCATGCGACCCCCTTCGGAAGTGGAATCTGATGCACCATCGGTGGATTGGAGACCGGTCCGGCGGCGGTGCCCGGGTAGTCACGGGCCGGCGGTAAGTCGCCGCCGGACCACGGGTACTCCATGAACGGCCGGAAGGCGTTCGCACCGAACCCTACGTTGTGGTGGTCGGGCAGATTCGTAGCCGGGCCGAGCGCGTCACCGGTTTTCGCGTTCTCCAGCGCGACGGTGTGCGACGCGCCGTTGGGAGCGTCTTGGTAGACCTCCAGCCACGGATAGTTGGTGCGAATACCGTTCACCGAAACACCGTCCGAACCGGGGGAGAAGACCAGGTCACCGTTGACCGAGTGATCCCAGGGATCGAGGGCATCCGGTGCGGCGAAAGGGTTCTTGCAGCGGTATTGCACCCGCACCGAGCCGTCGCCGGCCTGCCAGACATCTGCCTGTGGCTCGGCCACTTTCGCCTCCGGATCGCCCAAATACGGGTTGGTCACGGAGGGGTTCTGGCGCATGACCACCACGCCGTTCTCGTAGTCGACGTATGTGGTCACACGGGCATGTTCCGGATCGAAATTCATATCGTTGGTGCGGCCGTCACCGCGATCCCAGGAGGGAAAGTTGAATACGTCGCCGCGCTCGATGTACTCGGCCGCCCGGACAACGCCCTGCCCTTGAACGGGGTTGATGCGCACGACTTTGATCTCGGGTCCGATGTTTTGGTATTTGGGGTCGTAGCTCTTCGGGTTCAGTACTTCCGCGGTCGCCCAGTCGGTCGGGCTCGTCGGCGGATGGCCGAACATCTGCTGGAAGGCCGCCGCCGAGGTGCGGATTCGCTCCGGGTCGGCGCGGGTGTCGTTCTTCTTGTCGGCCTGGATGACGGCGTTCGCCGCGGCCAAGGCGGTTGCCGGGGCCATGGCTTCGAGTTCGCCGTTGGCCGCGGCGATCTTCGCGCCCCATTCGGCATCAGCGGCGAAGAGGGTGGAGGCCAAGCCCGCCAAGCGGGAAAGTTGCACGCCCGCTTCGGAATTCCAGTCTTCTACGCCCTCGATGGACCAGTCGTCGCCGATGGAGACCGGTGGGTGGACGTAGTTGAGGATGATGGATTTGATGGTGGCGATGAGGTCGGCCATGGCGTTTGCCGCTCCGGCGCAAGCTGTTGCCAGGTCGTCGTATGCCGTAGCGATGGCGCGCATTTGGGTTTGTTCGGCGTCGGCTTTGGCCTCGGCGGATTGGCGGGCTGCGCCCTGCCAGAGGAGGTCGTGGATGGTGGCGTGCATGGTGCCGGAGGCTTTGACTATGGCGTCGGCGATTTGGGTGGCGTTGGTTGCCGTGGTGGCGTAGCCGGAGATGTCCCAGGTGAGGACTTGGAGTGGGGTGGGCATCAGCGGCCTGCGTGGGGGTCGCCCGAGTTGATGTCGGTGAGGGCGGCGATGCGGGTGGCGGCGTCGGTGTCGGTGCCTCGGTAGGTGTCGGCGGCTACGACGAGGGTGGCGGAGAACTCGTTGAAGCGGGCCTTCAGGAGGTCTTTGGCCTTGCGGCTGAGGTTGTCGGATTGCGACAGGGCGGCTCCTGCCGCTGAGCCTGGCATCTTTGCGGCAACCGGTTCGGCGCCCAGGTGGGGAGCGCGGTCTATATCGCCGGGGAGCAGGGCAAGCGCGCCCGCGGCGGCGCGGAGGCCGTCGGGGTTGACTTCGAATGGCATGGTGCTCCCTCAACTGCAAACTTCCGGCAGACTCTATCGCAGGTTGCTATGACCAGTCTGCCGGGAATTGCCCGGATCACAACCGACGGGTCAGCGGCGGATAAACTCCAGCGCGTGACCGACGAGAAGCTGTTGCAGGGGCCCATCCACAACGTCCACGTTGAGCTCGGGGCGACGTTCGCTCCGTTCGGGGGGTGGGAGATGCCGGTGTCGTATGCGGGGACCGTGGGGGAGCACACCTCGGTTCGGACCGCGGTCGGGCTTTTCGATGTCAGCCACCTCGGGAAGGCGACGGTCGCGGGTCCGGGGGCCGCGGCGTTCGTGAATTCGGCGTTGAGCAATGACCTGAATCGGATTCGGCCCGGAAAGGCGCAGTACACGCTGTGCTGCACGCCCGAGGGCGGCGTGATCGACGATCTGATCGCCTACTACGTCAGCGATGATGAGATCTTCCTCGTGCCGAACGCGGCGAATACCGCTGCGGTGGTTGCCGAATTGCGGAAGCAGGCGCCCGAGGGAATCACCGTCACCGATGAGCATCGTGGCTACGCGGTGTTCGCGGTGCAGGGGCCTAAGTCGGCGGAAGTGCTTGCGGCGCTTGGGTTGCCGACCGATATGGAATACATGGCGTACGCCGACGCCGAGTGGGAAGGCCGCCCGGTGCGCGTGTGCCGGACCGGGTACACCGGCGAGCACGGCTACGAGCTGCTCCCGAAATGGGATGACGCCGAAGCGGTTTTCCGCGCACTGGTCACTCAGGTCCAGGCCGCGGGCGGTCAGGCTGCCGGGCTCGGCGCGCGTGACACGCTGCGCACCGAGATGGGCTACCCGCTGCACGGACATGAACTCTCCGTTGACATTTCGCCGCTGCAGGCGCGCACCGGCTGGGCCGTGGGCTGGAAGAAGCCGGAGTTCTGGGGCAAGGCCGCGCTGGAGCAGGAGAAGGCCGACGGGCCGAAGCGAATCCTGCTGGGGCTCAAGGCACTCGACCGTGGCGTGCTGCGCCAGGGCCAGGCCGTGATGCGTGGTGACGAGCAGGTCGGCGAAACCACCTCCGGCACTTTCTCGCCCACCCTCAAGGTCGGCATCGCCCTCGCCCTGCTCGACACCGCCGCCAAGCTCGAGCCCGGCGATGAGGTCGAGGTCGACGTGCGCGGCCGCCGCCTCATGTGCGAGGTCATCCGCCCGCCCTTCGTCGAGCCGCACACGGCCTGATCGCATCGATCCCAGTGTGGCTCACCGCGCCGCACAGGGACGGATGACGTACCTGCGATTGGTTGGCTGACATCGGTGCTGCGGCTTTCGCCCGCCCTTGTCGGCCCACCTCACACCGGTCGGTTGCTCAGGTGCGACGCGCCCGGGTTAGCGGGTGGGTGGGCGGCGGCGCGTCCTTCTCGGCGGCGAATTAAACTCCCGAGCATGACAGTTGCCGCGCAGTTCACCCGCACCTCGCATCCCGCGCCCACCTCGGCGGAGCGTCGGCAGGAGATTCTCGCGGCGCCCGGGTTCGGGCGGTTCTTCACCGATCACATGGTGTCCATCGACTACATCGATGGGGAATGGGTGAATCCGCAGGTCGAGCCGTATGGGCCGCTGTCGATGGATCCGGCGACCATGGTGTTCCACTACGGGCAGGCGATCTTCGAGGGGCTCAAGGCGTATCGGCAGGCCGATGGCAGCATCGCGACCTTCCGGGTCGATGCCAATGCCGCGCGGTTCCGGCGGTCCGCGGCGCGGATGGCCATGGCGGAGTTGCCGGATGAGCTGTTCATCGAATCCGTGCGGCAGTTGCTCGAGATCGATTCCGAATGGGTGCCGCCCGCCGGGGGCGAGGAGTCGCTGTATCTGCGGCCGTTCATGTTCGCCACCGAGGCGGGGCTGGGCGTGAAGCCCGCGAGTGCCTACAAGTACCTGCTGCTCGGGTCGCCCGCCGGCGCGTATTTCCCGCGCGGTGTGAAGCCGGTGCGGGTGTGGCTGTCCACCGAATACGTGCGCGCGGCTCCCGGTGGCACCGGTGAGGCCAAGGTCGCGGGCAATTACGCGTCATCGCTGCTGGCGCAGCAGCAGGCTTCCGAGCAGGGGTGCGATCAGGTCGTGTGGCTCGATGCCATCGAGCGGGCGTACGTCGAGGAGATGGGCACCAACAACCTGTTCTTCGTGTTCGGCACCGGATCGCAGGCGCGGCTGGTAACGCCGGAACTGTCGGGTTCGCTGCTGCCGGGTATCACCCGTGATTCGCTGCTGACTCTCGCCGCTGATTCGGGGTATCCCGTTGAGGAGCGCAAGATTTCGGTGGAGGAGTGGCGCAAGGGCGCTGAATCCGGCGAGATCTCCGAGGTCTTCGCTTGCGGTACCGCGGCGGTTATTACACCGGTCGGCACGGTGAAGTCCGCCGAGGGCGAATTCACCATCGGCGGAGGCGAACCCGGCGAGGTCACCATGGCGCTGCGGGACACCCTGACCGGTATCCAGCGCGGTACCTTCGCTGACAGCCACGGCTGGATGCGTACCCTGGCCTGAGCCTCAGACGCTGAAAAGCGCCCGCCCCGAATGAGATTCGGGGCGGGCGCTGTGCGTTCGGGGTTGGACTTCGCCGACCAGAAGTCAGCTGGGCATGAAGATCTGCCACTCTTCGAGCGTCTTCGGGCGCATGACGTAGTTCTTCTCGACGATCTTGGTGAGCTCGGCGCTGGGCTCCTCGGAGTACCAGTGGCCCGGGTACACCGTCGGATTGCCTTGCAGCTCAGCGAGATACCGCAGACTGCGGAACATGTCGTCGGAGTTGCCGCCTGGGAAGTCGGTGCGGCCGCAGCCGTCGACGAACAGCGTGTCGCCCGCGATCAGCCGTCCGTCGAACAGGAAGCACTGGCTGCCCGGCGTATGCCCGGGCGTATGCAGCAGTTCGATCTCGAAGCCGCCGACGGCGACCTTGTCACCATGCGCGTGCCCGGTGAGCTCGCTCGGCGCGATGCCGGTGACATTCGCGACCCAAGGCAGCTCTTCGGCATTGACGTGCACCGCCACATCGACCTTCTCGAGCAGCTCCTTGACCCCGCTCAGCGTGAAGCCGAGCATGGTGCCGCCGACGTGATCGGGATGGTGATGGGTGGCCAGCACGCCGGATAGCCGCATACCGTCCGCCTCGGCGATCTCCACCAGATCCGCGGCGGCGTACGCCGGGTCGACGACCACGCAGTCACCGGTATCCCGATCACCGATCAGGTACGCGAAGTTCCGCATCTGGGTGGCGATCGGATCACCGACGGCCCAGTCGCGTCCAGCGAGCAGCTGACGAAAATACAAACGGTCGGAGCCCATGCCGAACACCCTATTGCCTCGGGCACGATCGAATGTGCGGTACCCCCATGGAAGTTGGACTGTCGCCCAGTCGAAATATGACGGACATGTCCGCGCGCGATTACGCGGACAGTGCTTCCGGATCGGAGGATGTCATGCCGAAGGCCGACTCCGTCGCGATCCCGCGCCGATCCCGCACGGCCGCCAGCCAATTGGCGAAGAACACGCGCGAGTACGTGGACCAGTCGTGCGCCACCCGGGTGTGATCCTCGGGGAGGACGAGATCGTCGAGCACCGCCGGATCGCGACTGATCCGGACGAGTTCGGTGAGCGCGACGATCTGCTCGTGCGCTTCGGCGGGGAAATAGTCGACCGGAATCTGCGGGAACGGCAGTGAAGGATCCGCGATCCACCGGCGTAGATCCCGCCGGTACTCACGCGCCATGGTGTCCGGCAGATACTCCGGATGCCCCTGGATGAACACCTGCCGCAACCCCGCGGGCCCGATGGCGAGCTGCCACTCCGCCTCTTCGGAATCGAGCAGCACGGTGAGCCCGGCGGCGCGCAGATCCGCCGAAGCCATGACATTCCACCGCGAATGCGGCACCCGCACCGGCGTGGCAAGCCCGTCGGTCAGCACCGCCTCGGGCCCGGAATACGCTGTGCCCGTACCCATCTCCAGATCGAGCAGCCCCGACGTATGCACGCGATGATCGAACACCCCGTGCTGCCGCCGCGCGAGCCGATGCCGCCGCACCCCATGCAGCAGATACAGCGCGGCATGCGCGGACTGGCAAGAGAACAGCAGCGAACTCCCCGCGCACTCACGCATCAGCCGATCGATGATCGCCAGACACGGCTCATCGGCGATATCCGAAGCGGTCGGCTCACTCCCACTGATGATCAGCCCATCCATCGCCGCGAGCGCCGCCCAATCAACCGCATCCGGCGACCCGAGCGGGTCGATCCCGAAACAGCTCAACTCGATCCCGCCGAGCGAATCATCTTGATTGACAGCGGTTTCCGCCCATTCCACGGGCGTAGGGTCGGCAAACGGCAAATCCGGTATCGCCCAGCCGAGTCGTCCGCTCGCTCCGCGTACCGCCTCGGCGAACACCCGCCGCGTCATGCTGTCCGGCCGTGACGAGATCAGATCCACAATTCCGATCTTCACCACAGTGCCGACCCGTACCACCATCATCAGGTCCTTCGAAAACTGTCCAACAACGAACAAGAGCCGACGACCGGGTCAGGCGTCAGCACAGAAGAAACCGCACGCCGATCGTGAGATCAGCGTGCGGTACAAACAAGTCCAGCAGGTGTCAGCGAAGAATCGCTTCGATTTCGGATGCGGCGTCGGGGCCGTAGGCCTCGCGGAGGCGCTTGAGGGCGACGTCCTTGTCGAGGGTCCATTCCTGGGTGCCGACGGTCTCGAGGATGAGAACGGCGATGAGGGAACCCAATTGGGCCGAGCGCTCCAGGGACAGGCCGGAAGAGTGGCCGGTGAGGAAGCCCGCGCGGAAGCCGTCGCCGACGCCGGTGGGGTCGACCTTGGCGTTGTCGGGGACCACGTCGACGTGGAGTTCGGTGCCGTCGCGGTCGACGATCTTGGCGCCCTTGGAACCGAGGGTGGTGACCCGGATGCCAACGCGCTCACCGATTTCGGCTTCGGTGAGGCCGGTCTTCTGCAGCAGCAGGCCCCACTCGTATTCATTGGTGAACAGGTAGGCCGCGCCGTCGATGAGGGACAGGGCCTGTTCGCCGTCGAGGCGGGCGAGCTGCTGCGACGGGTCGGCGGCGAACGGAATGCCCGCGGCGCGCGCCTGTTCGGTGTGCAGCACCATGGCGTCGGGATCGTTCGCGCCGACCAGGACCAGTTCCAGCTCGCGGCCCGAAGCCAGTTCGCCGATGGAGATTTGGCGGGCTTCGCTCATCGCGCCGGGATAGAAGGACGCGATCTGCGCCATGGTCTCATCGGTGGTGCAGACGAAACGCGCGGTGTGCGCCTCGGTGGAGATGCGCACGGCGGAGCAGTCCACACCGCTGGTCTCGAGCCACTGGCGGTAATCGGAGAAGTCCGGTCCGACCGCGCCGACCAGCAGCGGGGTGCGGCCGAGCAGGCCCATGGCGTAGGCGATATTGCCCGCCACGCCGCCGCGGCGGATGACCAGGTCGTCGACGAGGAAGCTCAGGGATACGTGCTGGAGTTGGTCGGCCAGCAGCGCATCGGAGAATTTCCCCGGAAAGCGCATGAGGTGGTCGGTCGCGATTGATGCGGACACGGCGATGGTCACGGGCGTCGATCCTTCGGTGACGTGCGCTGCGCACACCTATTCGAGACGAGGCAGACGCGGGGCCGGGGGGAGCGAACCGATGGGTCCGCACTTATGAAAATACCCTGTCCGAGACAGGAAACTCCAACTTGCGGGCGGGTTAACCCTGAGCACACAACAGCGCGGAACCTCCGGGAAGGGGGTTCCGCGCTGGTCGAGCTATATCAGTTGAAGCTGTCGCCGCAGGCGCAGGAGCCCGTGGCATTCGGGTTGTCGATGGTGAAGCCCTGCTTCTCGATGGTGTCGACGAAGTCGATCGAGGCGCCCTGGATGTAGGGGGCGCTCATGCGGTCGACGGCCAGCTTGACGCCGCCGAATTCGACGACCAGATCGCCGTCGAGGCTGCGATCGTCGAAGAAGAGCTGGTAGCGCAGGCCGGCACAGCCACCGGGCTGTACGGCGATGCGCAGCGCGAGGTCATCGCGGCCCTCCTGATCGAGCAGCGCCTTCGCCTTGGCGGCAGCGGCGTCCGTCAGAGTCGCACCATGAGTGGTGGTCTCGTTCTGCACAGTCATGAACTCTCCTAAAGGACCTGTTTTCAACCCGTGAGAAGGGGCACGGCTCAACGCCTGTCAACGCCACTTCGCGGGCGACTATTCCCAATCCTACGCGGCGGTCATTCTGCCAGCAGTTGCAGGGATTGAGCGGCCGCGCGCGCAAAACGGGCGGACCAGGTTTTTCCGGCGGGCATGCCATCGAATAGCCTGGTCGCCGTGAAGTTCCTGCGCCGTGGCGAATCCACTCCCACCTCCGACACCCCTGTCGTCGATGCCGGTGGTGCGGCGACGGTCGCGGAGCGCCCGTCCACCCCTGGTAAAGGGCGGCCCACCCCCAAGCGCCGCGAGGCCGAATCCCGGCGTCGCGGGCCGGTCGCGCCCGCGCCTGCCACCTCGAAGGAAGCGCGTGCGCGCCGCAAGGAGCTACGTGGTTCCCGTGCGGATCGCAAGGTCGCCTCGGCCGAGCGCAAGGCGTCGGTGCAGGATCGCCGGGCGCGCATGCTCGCCGGTGAGGAGCAGTACCTGCTGCCGCGCGACAAGGGTCCGGTGAAGGGTTACGTGCGCGACATCGTGGATGCGCGGCGCAATCTGCTCGGCTTGTTCATGCCCCTTGCACTCGTGCTGATCCTGAGCATGATCCTCTCGCCCGCACTGCAGGCGATCGTGACGCTGGCCATGCTGGTGATGATGGTCTTCATGATCATCGAGGGCATCATCCTCGGCCGCATCGTGAATCGCCGGGTGCGCGAGCGCTTCCCGGATGCCACCGAGTCGAGCTTCTCGCTGGGCTGGTACTCGTTCGTGCGCGCCTCGCAGATTCGCCGCATGCGTGCGCCGAAGCCGCGGGTCAGCGCGGGGGACAGCATCTAGATTCTCGCGAAACGACGAGGGCCGCCGAATGATTCGGCGGCCCTCAGTCATTGTCGGGGTCGGTGTCGTGATGACACGGTGGTTCGGGCGGCTGGTACGGGTGTTCGTCGCCGAAGTGCACGGCCGTGGCGTGCGTGCCCCACTGTCGCGGGGCCGGGCCGACGAGCGCCAGGGACAGCCAGCTCATCAGCCGTGCTCGCGCATGCTCGAGATGGCGTGCAGTTCGAGGGCGGCGCGATCGTGATCGCGGTCGATGACGCCGGTGGATCCGCTGTGGCCCCAATCGGATTCGCGATGGAACGGTACGGCGCGGCCGGCGGCGGCGAACAGGGTGAAGAGTCGGCTGAACATGGCCTTCGCCTTGGGTTCGGTCTCGGTCTCGGTGGCGGTGTGCAGGGCGTGGAAGTGGCTGATGGTGGTCATGCGCATGCCTCGTTCTCATCGGTGGATTCGGTGCTGTCCCAGGCCATGGCGGCGTAGGTCAGGTAGCCGAGGGCGCTCATCGCGGTTCCGGCTGCGGTGATTGCGGTAAGGGCTTGCATGGCAGTAAGTTTTCTCTAATGCAGTTACTGCCAACAGTGGCAGTTCTGACATAGTTCGCAAATATCCCGCCAGTTAGGATGGGAACATGCTCTCGAAGGTCGCCGTCGTACTCAACGAACGCCTCGCCATGTTCGAATTCGGCGTCGTCTGTGAGGTTTTCGGGCTGGACCGGACCTCGGACGGGCTGCCGCTGTTCGACTTCCGGGTCTGCGGCGTCGAACCCGGTAAGCCGCTCGGCTCCAGTTCGCCCGGTATCGCGGTGACGCCGCAGTACGGGCTGGAGGAATTGCGGGACGCGGATCTGGTGGCGATTCCGGCGTTCCCGTACTCGGCGGAACATGACATGGACCCGCGGGTGGTGGACGCGGTCCGGGACGCGTCCGAGCGCGGGGCCACCGTGCTGACCGTCTGCTCCGGGGCCTTCCTCGCGGGCGCGGCCGGACTGCTGGACGGGCGCAAATGCACCACGCACTGGCGGTATGTCGAACAACTCGCGCGGATGTATCCGCAGGCCACCGTCGATCCGGATGTGCTGTTCGTGGACGAGGGCAATCTGATCACCAGTGCGGGCACGGCCGCCGGGATCGACGCGTGCCTGCATCTGGTGCGGCGTGAGCTCGGCAGTTCGGTCGCCAATGCCATCGCCCGGCGCATGGTGGTGCCGCCGCAGCGCGACGGCGGGCAGCGGCAGTTCATCGAGCGGCCCGTGGTGGATTGCAGTTCGGACAGTCTCAGCGAGACGCTGCACTGGATGGGCGAGAACCTGGAGCTGCCGCATACGGTGGAATCGCTGTCCGCGCGGTCGAATACGTCCACGCGCACCTTCGCGCGCAAGTTCGCGGCCGAGACCGGGACCACGCCGGTGAAATGGCTGACCGGGCAGCGAATTCTGCTCGCCAAGCAACTGCTGGAAGACACCGACTTGGATTTGGAGAGTCTGGCGAATCGGTGCGGGTTCGGATCGGGGGCGCTGCTGCGGCATCACTTCCAGCGGCAGGTCGGGATCGCGCCCGCCGAATATCGCCGTCGCTTCGGAGGCGTGCGCACCGCTTGATCGTGCGCGGGTGTCCGGACCTGCCGCGTCATGCCACCGCATCGTTTCCGCGCTCGAGTCGTGCCTCATCGGCTGGGGAGCGCGGGGTGTTGATACCGTGCTGACGTGTCGCACAGTGCTCAGTCAACCGATCGACCGCTACGGACGCTGGTGCTCGGTGGAGCCCGGTCCGGTAAGTCGGCTTTCGCGGAACAGTTGGTCGTCTCCGAGGCGGTGCGGTACATCGCCACCGCGGTCCCGGATCCCGAGGATGCGGATTTCGCCGAACGGATTGCGGCACACCGGGTTCGGCGGCCCGGCAACTGGACCGTCGTGGAGGGCGATCCGGTCGACGCGTTGGCCCAGCCCGTCCCGTCGACGCTCATCGACGATCTCGGCACCTGGCTGACGGCCCGCATCGATGCGCGTGGCGCGTGGGAATCCCCGCGCGGGACCATTGCGCCCGATGTCGACGCGCTGGTGGCGGCGGTCGCCGAATACTCCGAACGACTCGTCATCGTGAGCCCCGAGGTGGGCCTGGGCGTCATCCCCGCCACCCACTCCGGCCGTCTCTTCCGCGATGAGCTCGGTGCGCTGAATCAGCGCCTGGCTCAGCTCTGCGATGAGATCTACCTCGTGGTGGCGGGTCAGCCGCTGCGCATCAAGCCCGATCGTGCCTTCGCCTCCGCCGCGGCGCTCACCGATGCGGCCGCGACCGCGGACGCCCAGGCGACCGCGACCGCCAACGCGCAGGTCGCCGCCGTGCTCGCGACCGCGGCGGGAACCGCGGGACAGCATGCCGCACAGCCGGACTCGGCCGCGACGGACCCCAGCGCCGGTGTCGCGAGTTCCGCCACCGGGTCAGCGGGCTCTGCCACCGGGACAGCCGTGGCTTCCGCCGCCGAGACCCACGCGACTTCGGCCGCCGAGACGGTTACGGTTTCCACCGCTGAGACCGTTGTGGTGTCGAGTGCCGTGGCAGCGGCCGCTGCCTCGGATCAGGCTGCCGCGCAGTCGGACCCGAGCGCCGATGGAGGGTTGAAACTCACCAAGCCCGTGCGGATTTCGTTCGGTCCGGTGCCCGGGCCGGATGGCGATTTCCTGGTCGCGGCGAAGGAGCGGCAGCTGGAGCTGACCAAACCGGCTGGGGCGCTGGGACGGTTGGAAGAGCTGGGGAACTGGGTCTCGGCTTGCCAGGGTGTGTGCCCGCCCAAGCAGTTCGAGCGTGCCCGGGTCGTAGTGTTCGCGGGCGATCACGGTGTTGCGGCGCATGGGGTTTCGGCTTACCCCAGTGAAGTGACCGCGCAGATGGTCGCCAATTTCCAGGCGGGCGGGGCGGCGGTCAATGTGCTCGCGCGCTTGGCCGATGCCACCGTGCGGGTGGAAGACATTGCGGTGCAGGGCGATACCGCGCCGGAGATTTCGCGGCACAAGGTACGCAAGTCCAGCGGCTCGATCGACCGCGAGGACGCGCTGACCGAGGCCGAGGTGCAGGCCGCGCTCGCCGCCGGCGCCGCCATCGCCGATGAGGAAATCGATTCCGGCGCAGACCTTCTCATCGCGGGCGATATGGGGATCGGCAACACCACCCCCGCCACCGTATTGATCGCCACCATCACCGACACCGAACCGGTCGTCGCTGTGGGCCGCGGTACCGGCGTCGACGACGCGGGCTGGATCCGCAAAACCGCCGCCATTCGCGATGCCATGTGGCGTGCCCGCCCGGTCGTCAAGGATCCGGTTGCCCTGCTGCGCACCGCGGGTGGCGCTGACCTCGCCGCCATGGCGGGCTTCCTCGCCCGCGCGGCCGCCCGCCGTACCCCGGTGATCCTCGACGGCGTGGTGGTGACCGCCGCCGCTCTCGTCGCCAACCAATTGGCACTCGGCGCGAAGGAATGGTGGGTGGCGGGCCACCGCTCCAGCGAGCCCTCGCACACCGTCGCCCTCGAGCGCCTCCAGCTCGAACCGCTGGTCGAAATGAATATGCGCCTCGGCGAAGGCTCGGGCGCGGTGACCGCCCTCCCGGTCCTGCGCGCCGCCGTGGCCACCCTCGCCGAAATGGCGACCTTCGCCCAGGCCGGGGTCAGCACCGCCGACGCCGCAACCGAATCCGCCGGTGCGTAAAGCCGCGACGATGAAACCCGCTCGGGCGCTTGCGAAAGTGTCCGCCGCGGGAACAACATTCGCTCCGCGACCACAGACGAAATCCACCCGCCCACGAGCGGGTGAGCTCATGCGGCGAGAATCAGCCGCATTCGGATGTGTCCGGCAGTGGCAGCTTGTCCTGGGTGGGCGGTCGCGTGCTGTTAGCGCCGAGGCCCGGCGCTCATGAATGGTGTGCGACTCGCGCTTTCGTGGTTGACGGTGTTGCCCGTGCGCGGACCGGATGACGTGGATCGAAGCGCGGCTGGTCGGGCCATTGGATGGGCACCCGTGGTGGGAACGCTGCTGGGCCTTGGCGCAGCTGGCCTGATGTGGGGGCTCGGCTCGGCAGGGGCGTCGTGGCTGCTGGCCGGATTCGTGGCGGTGGCGGGGCTGGCGCTGATTACGCGGGGGATGCATATCGACGGGCTCGCCGACACTATGGACGGGCTCGGGAGTTACGGGCCGCCGGAGCGTGCGCGCGAGATCATGAAGAGTGGTGGGGCGGGGCCGTTCGGGGTGGCCGCGCTGGTGTTTGTGATTGGGATCCAGGCCGTTTCGTTCGCCGCCTTGGCTGATGCCGGGCGATGGGCGGGGATCGTGGTGGCGGTCGCGGTGGGGCGGGTCGCCGTGGTGCTCGCTTGCCGACGGGGGATCGAGGCCGCACCGGGAGCGGGGTTCGGGGCGCTGGTCGCGGGGACTCAAGGAGCGCTTGTCAGCGCGCTCTGGGCCGCAATCGCGCTGGCGGCAGCGCTATTCGCGGGAAATCAGTGGTGGATCGGGCCGCTGGGGGTGATTGCCGCACTCGGGCTGGCGGTCCTGTTGGTGCGGCACTGCGTGCGCAGATTCGGCGGACTCAACGGCGATGTGCTCGGAGCCGCACTGGAATTCGCCGTCGCGATTGCCGCCGGGGTCTTCACCCTCGGCTGACCGATCCCGTGCTGACCGGGGGATCGTTACCTGCGGTCTTCTATAACGGATTGCTTGCGTCACAATCCGACCGCCCAGTGGCCTCGAATATCTCGTGTTCGATATTGCCCGTGCCTGGGAGGCGGAGCCGAGTATGGCATTGCAGTTGGGTGTGCTCGTCCTGTTCGCGGTGGTCGCCGTAGCCGTCTTCCTGGTCGGTGATCGATTGCGCCCGGATACTTGGCGGCACAGTGATGACGAAGCTTCCAGCACCATGGTGCTGGATCTGGTGAATATGTTCTTCGCGGCCATCGTGGCCTTCATCGTCGTGATTCTGTGGCAGCAGTACGACAATTCGCACGCGCATACCGTGTCCGAGGCGAAGGCGCTGGTCTCGGTGTACGAGGCGGCCAATGATCTGCCGATGCAGGATCGCACGCAGATTCAGGGTCTGGTGCGCGATTACACCGAGCAGGTGGTCGGGTCGGAGTGGTCGGTGATGAGCAAGGACGCCAAGCTCAGCCAGGACACTCAGAACACCCTCGATGAATTGCGGGCGGCGGTGTCCGGGCTGTCCACGGCGGATCCGAACGTCAAGGACATTCAGGACAAAGCGGATTCGGCGCTCGACGCGGTCTCCGACGCGCGCTACGACCGCGGTATGGACGCCGCCTACCGGCTGCCCACCTTCCTCTACGTGGCGCTGTGGTTCGGCACCGGGATGCTGCTGCTCGGCACGGTGTTCTCCGGTGTGGTCGTCACCCGGCGCAGCACCATCATGACCGGCCTGTTCGGCGTGGTGATCGGTGCGGTGATTCTCGCGGTCTACCAACTGGATCGGCCCTTCGCGGGCGGAAACATGGTGTCCAAGGACGCTTTCGAACTGGCGCTGTCCAGGTATGAGCACATCGTCTCCGGCGGCTCCTCGAGCATTCTGCCGCGCTGAAGAGTAGGTAGTCATGAATAAGGGAAAGCGCGGCGGCGCAGGCAGATTCGCGGCAGCTCCGATCGCGGCGGCGTTCCTGGCGGTACATCCCGCCGCGGCCGTCGCAGATCCGGGGCTGCCGTCGATCGGTGAGATCATCTCCGGCAGTGCGGGTTCCGGCGGCGGCGCGGCTCCCATCGACGGGCCCACCGGCAGTTCGCTCGGAGTGGGTTCGGGGAGCAGCGATTCCGGCAGCAATTCCGGTATCGGGCTGGGCGCGTCCGGCAGCAGCTCCGCGAACGGCGGTGCGGCCTCGGGGAGCAGCTCCGGTAGGGACGGCGCGAAATCCGGTAGTTCACTGGGGGTGAACCCGGTCGCGGGCGGTGGTTATCTGAGCACCGGCAGTTCGGCCACCGGCAGCGCGGGCAGCGGCAGCGCCGCCGATCCGGCCGCCGCGGCCATCGCGCTACCCGGGTCCGGTTCGGCCTCGGATGCGTTTCGCGGGCAGGTGGCCGCTCCGAGCACACTCGGTGAGACGCTGGGACTGGAGTCCGGCAGCGTGCTCACCGCCTGCGCCGGCAGCGCCGTATTCGGCAGTGCCGTACTGGGTCTCGGCCTGCTCACCGGCAGCGGATTCGGCTCCGGGTTGATCGGTCCGGGCTTCGTTCCCGGATCCAGTGGTCTGGTGGGACCGGGCTCCTCGGGTGCGGGCAGTGTCATGGTCGGCAGTGCGGCGCTCGGTAGCGCCGCACTCACCTGTCTGCTCCTGCTGCCGGTCGCGCCCGAGATTCCCGGCATCCCGCTGCTCATTCCCTCGGCGATCACACCGCCCGCCGTGGTCGAGCCCGTGGCGGCTCCGGTGGTACCGCCCGTCGAGATCGCGGCGGTGCCGCCCGCACCGCCGGTGATTCCGGTAGTCATACCTCCGCGTCCGGTGGTGCTGGCGGCCCCACCGGCCCCGGAGCCGGTGGACTGGAACACCTTGCAGATGATGACCGTCATGGTCATCACCATTCTCGCCGCCGCCCGGGCGAAGAACGCCCGCAGCCGTCGCGGCTGATCACTTCTTGAACTTGGCTTCGAGTTCGGTTGCCGCGGTCTGCAATTCGGCGGGCGGATTGTTCTTGAAGATGCCCTGATAGCCGGTTTCGGCCTTGATCGCGGCCTCCACCTCGGGATCGTGATAGAGCTTGGTCAGCTGGAGCAGCTTCGGGTTGTCCTTATCGGCGGCCCGGGCGGCGAAGATATTGATGTACTGGGTCAGATCGGGCCGATTGGGGTCGTCGGTGTAGATGACCTGCTGCTGGGTCAGCCCGGCGGGCTGGGCGAAGGTGTCGTCCACGAAGGCCGCGTCGACGCTCTCCAGCGATTGCGCGGTCAGCGTCGGATCGATGGTGGTGAGCCGCACCTTGGAGGCGGCCTTGTCGACGTCCTCGATCTTGGAATCCCAGCTCGCGCCGTTCTTCAGCACGATCAATCCGGCGGCGGCCAGGCTCAATAGCGGCCGCACCTGATTCGCGGGATTGTTGCTCAGGGTGATCTCGCCGCCCTGCGGGACCTCGGACACATTCCTGTGCTTCTTCGAGTACAGCGTCAGCGGGTAGATCTCGGTCGCGCCCAGCGGGATCAGGGTGTCGTTATTGCGGGCGTTGTAGTTGGCCAGATACCGGATGTGCTGGAACTTGTTGAGGTCGACCCGTCCCTGTGACAGTGCGGGATTGGGCTGGTTGTAATCGGAGAAGTTCACGAATTCGACGGTGATGCCCGCGGCGGACGCCTTCTTCTTGAACACGTCCCAGTGCGGCTGTGCGAGATCGTTCACACCGATGCGCACCACACTCTCGTCGTGTTCCCGGCCACAGGCCGCACTCAGGGCCAGGCTCAGCAACAGCGGAATCACCAGGAGACGGCGCAATTTTCGCATTTTGGACAAGCTAGGCGATCGCATCGCGGGTCCGGGAGTGTTTCGATCGCCCCGATCGCAATCATTGCTCGAGGGTTGCCGGAAAGGTTGGCTTACCAGGTTCGATTTTCGACGACATGTGGGAGCACGAGTGAAATTCCAACGGGTACTGGCGATCCCGGTCCTGGTTGCGGCAGTCGCGGGGCTGACCCTCACCGCGACGGCGTGCGGTAAGAACGATGACGCGGCGGGCAATGTGGTGCGCATCGGCACCACCGAGACCGATCCGCAGTGGGATGTGTTCGAAGAGCAGGCGAAGGCGCAGGGGATCACGCTCAAGATCACCCACTACTCCGACTATTCGCAGCCGAACGCCGCGTTGTCGCAGAAGCAGGTGGATGTGAATCTGTTCCAGCACCTGCAGTTCCTCGGGCAGTACAACGTCGCCAACAACGATGATCTGACGCCGATCGGCGCGACCCAGATCGTGCCGCTCGGCCTGTACTCCAAGAAGCACAAGAGCCTGGCCGATATCCCGCAGGGCGGTGAGATCGCCATTCCGAACGATCCGACCAATCAGGCGCGGGCGCTGTTCGTCTTGCAGGCCGCCGGACTGCTGAAGCTGTCCGGTGACGTCAAGCAGCCGACCCCGGCCGATGTCGACAAGGGTGCGTCCAAGGTGAAGGTGACCGCGGTCGACGCCACCCAGACCGCGCTGTCGCTGGCCTCGGTGGACGGTTCGGTCGTGAACAACACCTTCCTGGAGAAGTCCGGCATCGACCCGAATTCGGCGCTGTACAAGGATGATCCGAAGAATCCCGGCGCGGAGCCGTACATCAACGCGTTCGTCACGCGCAGTGCGGACAAGACCAATCCCACCTATCTGAAGCTGGTGGAGATCTGGCACGGGCCCGAGGTGCAGGCGGCGGTCGCCAAGACCTCCAAGGGGACCGCGGTCGAGGTCAAGCGCAGCGGGCCGGAGCTGGAGCAGATTCTGGCGCGGGTGCAGCAGACCATCCGCGAGAAGAAGTGAGCGGCAACGCAACCGAGAGCGCCGCTGTCGAATTCCGTTCGGTCACCAAGGTGTTCAAGGCTGGCAAGCAGTCGCACACCGCCTTGAGCGAGATCGATCTGCGCATCGAGCGCGGGGAGATCTTCGGGGTGATCGGCTACTCCGGTGCGGGCAAGAGCACGCTGGTGCGGCTCATCAACGCCCTGGAGCAGCCGAGTAGCGGGACCGTGCTCATCTCGGGGGATCCGATCACCGGGGTGCCCGAATCCCGGGTGCGGCAGTTGCGGCGCGATATCGGCATGGTGTTCCAGCAGTTCAATCTGTTCCGATCACGCACTGCCGCGGGCAATATCGAGTACCCCTTGAAGGTGGCGGGCTGGCCACGCGCGCGGCGCAAGGCGCGGGTGGCGGAGCTGCTGGAATTCGTGGGGCTCACCGATAAAGCACGCAGTTATCCCGATCAGCTCTCGGGCGGGCAGAAGCAGCGCGTCGGCATCGCCCGCGCACTGGCCACCTCGCCCGCACTACTGCTGGCCGATGAGGCGACTTCGGCGCTGGATCCGGAGACCACCGGTGAGGTGCTGCGCCTGTTGAAGAAGGTGAATCGCGAACTGGGCGTGACGATCGTGGTGATCACCCATGAAATGGATGTCATCCGCGCCGTCGCCGACCGGGTGGCGGTCCTGGCAGAGGGCCGAATCGTGGAGCTGGCGAACACTTTCGATGTTTTCGCCGCCCCGCAGGCCACGCCCACCCGGTCCTTCGTGGAGACGGTGCTGCACAATCGGCCCAATCCCGAAGAGCTGCAACGCCTCGGCGAGAAGCATCCGGGCCGATTGGTCACCGTCGACATCGCCGATGAACGCGGTATCGGCGCGGCCCTGGCCACCGCCGCCAAGGCGGGCGTCACCTTCGAGATCGTGTACGGCGGCGTGAGCACGTTGCAGGACAAGACCTTCGGCAGCCTCACGCTGGCACTGGATGGCACACCCGAGGCCGTGGACCAGGTGGCGCGCGAGCTGGAACGCGATACCGCCCACTCGGCCGGGCCGGGTGCGCGGATCACCGATAAGCCGGACGCGGCTGCGCTCGTGGCGGATGATCGGAGGTCGGCATGAGCTACGCGACCGTACACGCGGATATGAATTACGCTGCGGTGCACACCGATTGGGACAAGCTGCGGCCCGTGCTGACCGAGGCCATCGGCACCACGATCTACCTGGTGCTGCTCACCTTCGTGGTGGGCGGGCTGATCGGATTGGCGCTGGGGACGCTGCTGTACACCACGCGCAAGGGCGGTCTGCTGGCGAACGCGCCGATCAATCTGGTGCTGAATTTCCTGGTGAACGTGGTGCGGCCGATTCCGTTCATCATTCTGCTTGCGGCATTGGGCCCGGTGACGCTGGAGGTGGTCGGCACCACCATCGGCACCGATGCGGCGGCCTTCGTCATGATCGTGGCGGCCTCGTTCGGCATCGCGCGAATCGTCGAGCAGAATCTGGTGACCGTCGATCCCGGCGTGATCGAGGCGGCCCGCTCCATGGGGGCCGGTCCGCTGCGCATCATCACCACCCTGCTGATCCCGGAAGCGCTGGGCCCCTTGGTACTCGGCTATACCTTCGTGGTCATCGCGGTGGTCGATATGTCGGCCATGGCGGGCACCGTGGGTGGCGGCGGCCTGGGTGATTTCGCCCTGGTCTACGGCTATCAGCGCTTCGATTGGCAGGTCACCCTGGTGGCCACGCTGATCATCATCGCGGGGGTGCAAGGCATCCAGTTCTTCGGGAACTGGCTGGCCCGCAGGGTTCTGCGGCGTTGAGGGGGTGGACGGCCCGTCACCTCGTCGGCGGGCCGTCCGCACCGAATCGCTACCGCGACTGCCGGATTCGGCCGGTCCGGCTGCCGCCGAACCGTTCGGCGAGTTCATAGCGCCGGGCGGCCTCGCGCTGTTCGCCGCGCGATGCCGCCAGATCGCCAAGGCGGGAGAACCAGTCGGATCGGCTGGCGGGGCCCAGGGCGTACAGCACCTGCCACAGCGGTGTGGTCCCGCCGGTGAACTCGTATCGTTCGAAGTGCTTGTCCAGCAGGCCGGTCAGATGTTCCCGCGCCAGTTCTCGGAACTCGTCGGATACCTCCTGCACCCCGGCGCGCACCGAATTCGCCAGCCACGCACCGAGTTCGGCATTGTCTTGCAGTAATCCGTTGACCGCGAACCAGGTTCGGGCGAATTCCGCCGCGACCGGCCGCGCGGTCCACACCTCGATCACCTGACGCCCGGCGGCCGGATCGATACCGCAGCGATCGGCGACGTCGCAGAGCAGTCGCAGCGCGGTATCCGGTGCGGTGCGCGCGGCCTCGACCAGTCGTGTCTGCACGTTCGTCCGGTCGCGGGCCAGCTCGGCGTCGTCATCGCGTCCGAGTAGTTCCCGTACCGCCGTCAGTATCAGTCCGGTGCGCGCCTCGTACTCGGGTTCGGTCTCGGCTGCCCGTACGGCGAGTTCGAAAGCCGAAGGCCCCCTGGGTTTCACCGGTGTGCGTGGCGGCTCCGCCGCTTTGCCGGCGGGTTCCGCCGGTGGTTCCCCGCCGCCCTGTGCCCATCGCCATTTCACGCGCAAAACTCCTCCGGGGGGCTCGCCGACAGCTGTCGGAGATCGCTGCCCGGACCCCGCTCCCCTAACAATGCCCGACAATCTCCTTCGCCGAGCTATTCCCGGAAACACGGGTGCGTAACACCTCGCGCACGCGGCTGTGGCGGCCGCGGAATCGCCTCAGCGGTTGCGTTCCACGGTGATGGCGGCCTTGCGGGCGGCGACCAGGATGGGGTCCCAGACGGGGGAGAAGGGGGGTGCGTAGCCGAGGTCGAGGGCGATCATCTGGTCGACGGTCATGCGGGCGGTGAGGGCGACCGCGGCGATGTCGATGCGTTTGGCGGCGCCTTCGCGGCCGACGAGTTGGACGCCGAGCAGGCGGCCGGTGCGGCGTTCGGCGAGCATTTTGACGGTCATGGGGGCGGTGCCGGGGAAGTAGCCGGAGCGGCTGGTGGATTCGATGGTGACGGTCAGGAATTGCAGGCCCGCGGCGTGGGCGTCCTTCTCGCGCAGGCCCGTTCGGGCGACTTCGAGGTCGCAGACCTTGCTGACGGCGGTGCCGACGACGCCAGGGAAGGTGGCGTAGCCGCCGCCGATATTCGCGCCGATGATCTGGCCGTGCTTATTGGCGTGCGTGCCCAGGGCGATATGGCGTTCGGTGCCCGAGACCAGATCCAGCACCTCCACGCAGTCGCCGCCCGCCCAGATGTTCTCGTGGCCGCGCACCCGCATGGACAGATCGGTGAGCAGGCCGTCGTGCAGGCCGAGCGGAAGCCCTGCGGCACGGGCCAATTCGGTGGCCGGGCGCACGCCGATGCCGAGCACCACCACGTCGGCGGGGAATTCGGCATCGGCGGTGGTGACGGCGCGGACGCGGCCGTCGGCATCGAGCAGCACTTCGGTGAGTTCGGCATCGCAGAGCACGCGAATACCCATGTCGTCCATGGCTTTCCGGATGAGTGCGCCCATATCGGGATCCAGGGTGGCCATGGGCTGCTGACCACGATTGATCATGGTGACCTCGTAGCCGCGATTGATCAGGGCCTCGGCCATCTCCACGCCGATATAGCCCGCGCCGACCACCACGGCCCGGCGGCCCGCGGTGGATTCGAGGGTTTCGATGAGCGCCTGGCCGTCGTCCAGGGTCTGCACGCCGTGCACGCCGGGGGCGTCGATGCCCGGAATGGGCGGGCGGATGGGTGTGGCTCCGGTGGCGATGACGAGTTTGTCGTAGTCGACCCAGGTTTCGGTCCCGGCCTCGAGATCGCGCGCCCGCACCCGGCGGCCGGGGACATCGATCTCCAGGACTTCGACGCGCATGCGCAGATCGATCTCGCGGGCCCGATGCTCCTCGGGCGTGCGTGCGATGAGCTCATCGCGGTCGGTCACATCCCCGCCCACCCAGTACGGGATGCCACAGGCGGAGAAGGAGGTGAAATGGCCGCGCTCGAAGACGATGATCTCCAGCTCTTCCGCCGATTTCATGCGCCGCGCCTGCGAGGCCGCCGACATCCCGGCCGCGTCCCCGCCGATGATCACCAGACGTTCAGTCATACCGATGACGTTACGTCGCCGGTCCGCCAGCGGGTGCGACCGCATGGTGGTAGTACTGGACGAATGAGCGCGAACGACCCCGATGCCGACAAGGTCCTCGAGTTGGCCGGTCAGATCTTCGACTTCGCACGCCAGGGTGACGCCGAGAAATTGGGCGCGTACCTGGACGCCGGAGTTCCGGTCAACCTCACCAACGAGAATGGCGACAGCATTCTGATGCTGGCCGCGTACTACGGGAACGAAGCGGCGGTTCTCACGCTGCTCGAGCACGGCGCGGATCCCAATGTGACCAATGACGCGGGCCAAACACCTTTGGCCGGAGCGGTTTTCAAGGGTGAGAGCGGGATTCTGAAGGCGCTGATCGGAGCGGGTGCGGATCCCGATGCCGGAAGTCCCTCGGCGCGCGATACGGCGGCGATGTTCGATCGCACGGCGTTCCTGGAGAGCTTCCTGAACTAATACAAGATGGGCATCCGCCGGATAGCGGATGCCCATCGTGCTTCGTGGTCAGCGTTCGTGCGTCTCCTCCAGGACGGTGCGGCCCAGCAGGGCGTAGCGGTCCGGATCACGGCGCTTGAGGTACTGCGCCGCGCCGATGCCGCCCACCACGATGGCCCCGACGAGCCACGGTGTCGCTCGCAGCACCAGGGAGCCCGATTCGCTGCCCGCCGCGACACCCATATTCACGATCAGCAGGCCGACCACCGCGAGCATGGCCAGCCCGCCCGTCAGCGGGGCCACGAAGGTGCGGAACCAGTGCCGGGTCTCCGGATGGTTCTTACGGAAGTACCACAGCACCGCGAACGAACAGGTGGACTGCACCACCAGGATCGCCATGGTGCCCAGGATGGCCAGCAGCGTGTAGGTGCCCGAGTACGGATCCTTGCCCGCGAGCCCGAAGCCCAGCACCAGCAGCGCCGCGAACACCGTCTGCACCAGACCCGCGATATGCGGAGAGCCGTGACCTGGGTGGGTGCGGCCGATGGTGCGCTGTAGCGCCGGGATGACGCCTTCGCGGCCCAGGGCGTACAGGTAGCGGGCCGCGCAATTGTGGAAGGCCATACCGCAGGCCAGCGATCCGGTCATCATGAGCCACTGCATGGCGATGACGGCCCAGTGCCCGACATAGGCGGTGGTGGGGTTGAAGAACACATCCATCGGGCTGTCCGACCCGGCCAGCTTCGCCGATTCCTCGATACCGTTGCCGGACATGGCCATCCACGACACCAGCACGTAGAACACGCCCACGCCGAGCACCGCGATCATGGTGGCCTTGGGGATGATCTTCTTGGGGTTCTTGGATTCCTCGCCGTACATGGCGGTCGATTCGAATCCGACCCAGGACCAGAAGGCGAAGAACAGGCCGAGCCCCGCCGACGGACCGGCGAAGGCGTTCACCGGGTTCAGCGGTTCGAACGAGAAGCCGTCCGGACCGCCGCCGTGCACGGCCACCGCGATCGCCATGACCGCGAGCACCAGCACCTCGGTGCCGAGCAGGACCACCAGCAGCTTCTCCGCCACCGCGATGCCGAACCAGGTGCCGATGGCATTGACGCCGATCATGATGATCGCGAACACCCACCACGGCACGTGCACACCGAATTGCGCCCCAACGGTATTGGTGCAGAAGCTGGCGAAAATGCCGACCAGCGACGGTTCGAACACCATGTAGGCGAACGCCGCCAGCAGGCCCGACGCCAGGCCGACGGTGCGGCCCAGACCGTAGGAGATGAAGCCGTAGAACGCGCCGGTCGCGGTGATGTGCTTGGACATGGTGGTGAAGCCCACCGAGAAGATGGCCAGCACCACCATGGCGATCAGGAATCCGGCGGGTGTGCCGGTCCCGGTGCCGGAGGAGATCATGAACGGCACATTGCCGGTCATGGCGGTGATCGGGGCGGCGGTGGCGACGGCCATGAAGACCACGCCGAGCAATCCGACGGCATTCGGCTTGAGGCGATGCACACCCGAAGCGCCGCTCGCTGTTTCATCGGGTGCGACCGGGGTTACCGGCGCTGCCTGTATTTGCTGGGTCATGAACTCATCTCTCTACGAACCGGTTTCAGAGCTATTGGGGAATTCAGTGGATCGGGGGCCGCGTACCGGACCAAGGCCGGGCCTGTTCTATCTGCGCGGCCAGCGATATCAAGCGCAATTCACTGTTCGGCGGTCCGATCAATTGCGCCGATAGCGGCAGGCCGCCGCCGGAGAATCCGGTGGGAATGGCGGCGGCCGGATTACCGCACACATTCCAGATATTGGTCCAGCTCGCCGCCGGAAGGGATTTGAGTGCCGCACCGTGGAAATCCATTCCGGTGAGCTGCCCGACCGGCCAGGCCGGACCGGGCGTGGTCGGAGTGATCAGCACATCGGCGGTATGGAAGAACGGCATGACCGCGCCGATCACCGCATCGGTGGCGGCGCGCGCCGCGCCCAGCGCGACCGGATTGTCGAAAGCCATTGCGTAGAGCGCCAATTCCTTGGTGCGCAGCTCCAGCAGCTCCGGACGATCGGCCCGGCGGGATTCGGCGGCGGGGGAGACCAGCCACATCGGCTCGAAGGCCGCGGTGATATCCGGATAGGCGGGTTCACCGTGAAAGACGTGATGGCCCAGCGATTCCAGCAGTCGGCCGAGCGATTCCAGCGCGGCGGCGGTAGCGGGATCCACCGTCGCGGTGAGGCTGGCGGGTTTCGTGGAGATGGCGATGCGCAGCGGGCCGGGCGGGGTCGCGGCGGCCGCGCTGAATGTGCCGTCCAGCGCGCCCGCACTGTAGATGTCCACGCCCGGTGTCGAGCCCTGGGTGATGTCGTAGAACAGCGCCGAATCCCCGACCGATCGGGACAGGCAGCCGATGACGCCCAGGTTGTTCCACAGTTCCCGATTCGGCGCGGCGCTCACCCGCCCCAATTGCGGTTTGAGACCGAACAATCCGCACCATGAGGACGGCAGCCGGATCGAACCGCCGCCGTCACCGCCCACACCGAGCGGGGCCAGACCCGCTGCCACCGCGGCCGCCGTCCCACCGGAGGATCCGGCCGTGGAGCGGGATAGATCCCACGGATTGCGGGTGATGCCGTGCGCATCGGATTCGGTGAACGCCCAGATCCCGAATTCGGGCATGGTGGTCTTGCCCAGGATCACCGCACCGGCCGCGCGCAGGCGGGCCACGACCGCGCTGTCCCGGGCGGCCGGAACCGAGAACGCCCCGCCGCCGTAGGTGGTGACAATGCCTTCGACGTGGTCCTCGTCCTTCACCACGATCGGCACGCCGTGCAGCGGACCGAGTCGCTCACCGCGTGCCTGCCGGGTGTCGAGGTCGGCGGCCTGGGCCAGCGCCTGCTGCCGCATCACCGTGGTGAAGGCATTGAGCGCCGGATTCAGCCGATCGATTCGATCGAGGAACAGGGTGGCGAGTTCGGTCGCAGATATCTGCCCGGCCGCTACCAGGCGGGCCAATTCGGTGGCCGGGGTGAAGGCCAATTCGGCCTCGGCTGGCGCGGCGGTGGCGGGAATCGCACGGGCCACTCCACCGGCCGTCGCGATGGCCGCCGCCGTTTTCAGCGCCAATCCCATTGCGGTGCGCCGCTTCACCGGAAGTCCCCTTCCGTATCGCGATTGGAGCGGCTTTTCTCGGCCACAGCTGATTCCGCCTTCCTGATCCGTGACAGGCACCGGAGTGACATTCGATATTTCGATCTACTCGGTGTTGCTGCGGAACCGTAGTAGGCGGCTGTAACGAGGGCATCGTGTCGCGGTGACCGGGAACGAGAGAATTAGGGCGGGAATTCTCTCACCCCGCGATAAATGGCCGTAACCGGAATTAACCTGCCCGACATCGGGATCGAGCACGCTGTGGGACTTCACGTCACAGCAGTAGAGAGTTGGATACAGAATGCCCGCGCCGACGCCGAGTCCGCCACTGGTGGTGCGGCGCTCCTCGCTGCGCGGGCTCACTCGCCGCAAACTTCCGTTCCTGCCGGTGTTCGCGCAATCGGTGGCGGCCATCGCGCCGTCCGGAACCGCAGCTGTCACACCGCCTTTCGTGATCAGCGCGGTGGGCGGGGGCGCGAGTGTGCTGGCGTTCGTGGCGGCGGGTCTGCTGGCGACCTGTGTGGCGCTGCTGATCCGGCCGATGGCGCAGCGGCTCGCGGTCAGCGGCGGGCTCTATACGTATGTGGCGCAGGGACTCGGGCCCACCGTGGCGATTCCGGTCGGCTGGTCCGCGATCGTCGGATACGGCAGCGTGAGCGTGGCGGGATTGATCGCGGTCGGGACCTATGCGGGACAGTTCGCCGAGACCGCGGGGCTGAGCGGATTCGGTTCCACCGCGGCCATAGTCGCGGTGCTGCTGATCGCGGCGGCCGTGGCGGTGCTGCTCATGGTGCGCGGCATTCGCGTTTCGGCGGGGGCGACGCTGCTGGTCGAATGCGTTTCGGTGGCGGTGGTGCTGGCGCTCATGATCTATCTGCTCACCCGGGGCGGTGGCGGTGCGGGGCTGCCGCACGAGTACACCGAGCGTCCGGGCACCGGCAATCTCGCCATGAGCGCGGTGGTGGCGATCAGCGCGTTCGTCGGATTCGAGAGTGCGACCACGCTGTCCTCGGAGTCGTATCGGCCGTTCCGGTCGGTGCCGCGCACGCTGGTGTGGACGCCGGTCGCGGCGGCGGCCATCTACGTGGTGGCGGTGGTCGCGGAATCGATTGCGCTGGGCGGCGGTTCGGCGTTGAGTGCGGGCACCGAGACACCGGTGACGGATCTGCTGCTGCGGCAGGACGCCCGGGTGCTCGCGGCCGTGGTGGATCTGGGTATCGCCGCCTCGTTCTTCGCCTGCACCATCGCCTCCACCAATGCGCTGGTACGGGTGCTGTTCACCATGGGGCGCGAGCGCATCGCGCCCGCGGTGGTGGGGCGGGCGCACCGGCGGTTCCATACGCCCGCGCACGCCATCGTGCTGGCCATGGGTGTGATCACCGGCTGTGCGGTCGGTGCGCTGCTGGCGGGCACCGAACCGCAGGACGGCATCCGATCGTTCCTGACGCTCAGCGCGCTCGGTTATCTCGGCAGTTATCTGCCCGCCTGTCTGGCCGGGCCCGCGCTGCTCCGGCGGATCCATGAATCCAGCCGGGCGCTGAATGTGCTGGGCGCGGTGACGGCGGTGCTGCTGGCCTTGCTGGTGGGGGCGGCCGCGTTCTCGAATCAGAGCAACAATGCCGAACTGCTGACCGTCTATGCCGCCGTACTGGGCGCATCGCTGGTCTACACCGCCTGGTTGCGGGTGTTCGCGCCGGATCGATTGCGCGGCATCGGTATCTACGATGAGCCGCGGCGCACCGATCTGCTCCAGACCGCGACGTTCCGGTAGTACACGATGAAGGATTCGCGCCGCACGAACGCGGTCTCCAATTCCCTGGCCATTCTCGAGGTGGTCGCCGAATGCGGGGTCGGGGTAACCGCCAAGGAGATCGCGCATCGCCTCGATATGGCACCGGCGACGGCGTATCGGCTGATCAACGCGCTGGTCGCGGACGAATACCTGGTGCGCACAGCGGATTTGCGCGGCTTCGGGCTCGGTGTGCGATTGCGCGGGCTGGCGGGGGCGCTGAACACCCCCGTGGTGCCCGCCGCGGCGCGCGGATGTCTCGACGAGTTCCGCGCGACGACGCGATTCGCGGTGCACCTCATGCATTTCCGCACCGATTCGGTGCAGGTCGCCAATGAGGATCCGGATCATCCGGTGCCGGGGGAGCGCGAACTGGTCCGGCATCCGCATGCCTCGGCCGCCGGGAAACTGCTGCTCTCGACCCGGACCCAGTGGCGGGCAATGATTTCCGATCCGGCGCGGATCACCACGCACACCCATGTGGAGCATGCGGTGCTGGCGGAGGAGATGCGGGTCATTCGTGAGACCGGCTATGCGAGCGCGGTCAATGAACTGGTGCCGGGCATCGCCTGCCTGGCGTATCCGGTGTACAGCGAACACGGCACCGCCGAAGGCGCACTGTGTGTTTCGGGACCGAGCGGCCGGTATGCGGCACTGCTGGAACACGACGGATCGGCTCGTAAGTACGCGAAACTATTGGGCCCGCTGCTGTATTGACGAGTACGGCCGCTTGCCGTGCGTAGCGGGTTGACCTGCGCTGTCTTCAATCAGCGCCGCACCACCAGCCCCGACCCTGACGCGAACCTTGGGCGGTAGGTCACGGGTGACAACACTGGCACCGATGGCCGGGGCGGGCGGGCACTCCAACAGGTGCCACAGCCGAATGGGGCACGTATCCGTCAGCGGCTGTGGTCACAGTCGTTGGTGTCATCAGTTTCAGGTGGAATCACCCGGATACGATGTCCCACTTTGGGACACTTGAAGGTGGAAGGCAGCAAACTACGGCGAGAGGGGCACCCGTGAGTCTGGCCGGCCACAGCATCCCGGTCGTGCGTGCGCGCGAAAGCTTCCTCAGCTCGGGCGATCTCCCCGTGGACGGGGTGTCCGGTCTGGTGTCGGCATCCTGGCGGCGATCGGTCGAGGCGGGCGTCAGCGATCTGTCGAATGTGCTGGATCGTGGCTACGTGGGCGATCTCGATCTACAGAGCCGGTTCGTCCAGTGCGCACTGCCCGTAATCGACCGCCTCGAACTGGAATTGAGCGATCTACCGGTGAGTATCGCGCTCACCGACCGCAATTCGCGCGTGCTGCTGCGGCGCGACAATCAGCGACTGCTGGGCGGGCGGTTCGACACCGTGTTCTTCGCGCCCGGCTTCAATTACAGCGAGGGCGAGGTCGGCACCAATGGGGTCGGCACCGCGCTGGCCTCGGGTAAAGCCGTATTCATTACCGGCCATGAGCATTTCGCGGAGAACATCACCGTCTTCGCCTGCGCGGGCGCGCCGATCCGGGATCCGCTGACCGGGCTGGTGCAGGGCGTGCTCGATCTGAGCTGTCTGGCCACCGACGCCAGTCCGTTCATGCATTCGCTCGCCCAGCAGGCGGCGCGGAATATCGAAATCGAGCTGCGCGCCAGCGGATCCGTACATCAGCAGGCGGTGCTCGAACATTTCCTGCGGGTCAGCCGCACCGCGCGCGGGCCGGTGGTCTCCCTCGGCGGTGACGTGTTCATGAGCGATACCCGCGCCAATCAGCAACTACTGCCGCAGGAGAAGGCGTACATACGCGAAATCGCCTCCGGGCTCAGCGGATTGCGCGACAGCATGGTGCTCGACGTCGAGATGCCCTCGGGCCGTTCCGCCCGGGTGCGACCGGAAACCGTGACCGTCGGCGCGGATATCGCGGGCGTGGTGCTGCGGGTCGATCTCACCGCGCCGGAGCCGAGCGCCCGCCGTGCCCCGGTGAAATCGGTTGGCATGCCCGAGATCCCGGGTGATTCCGCCGCCTGGCGTCGCGTCACCGGCGAGGTGGTCGACGCGGCGCACACCGCCGCACCCGTGGTGCTCACCGGCGAATCCGGCAGCGGCAAACTGGCTTTGCTCACCGCCGCCCACCGCCGCGCCTTCCCCACCCGCCCCCTGGTCGTCATCGACTGCCGCACCGACCCGGTCGCCCAGGTCCTGAAGGGCCTCGAGGCCACCCGCCTGCCCACCCTGGTCCTGGCCCACCTCGACGAATTCCCCGGCGACTACGACGATCTCGATCGCATCCTCGACGAACGCGGTGAACACGGCTGGCTGGCCGCCACCATGGCGCACACGAACACCGAATGCGCGCACGCGGTTTCGGACAAGGTCGCCGAGGACTCAACCCCGTCATCCCGGCGTGCTTGTGGCCGGGATCCACACGCTCAATTGGATTCCGTCCTGCGACATTTCGACATCTCGGTCAGTGTCCCCCCGCTGCGACATCGCATCGATGATCTGCCGCAACTGGTTTCGCATCTGCTCGGCGTGCTCGCTCCGCGCCGGACGGTGGCGTGCACCCCCGCCACCTTGCGGGTGCTGCTCGGCCACGATTGGCCTGGAAATATCGCGGAACTGCGAGAAGCGTTGCGTACGGCGCTGACTCGGCGGCCGGTGGGGGATTTGCGGGCAGAGGATCTGCCCGAGACCTGTTTCGTTTCCGGCGGTCGCAGGCTCACGCCCATCGAGGCGGCCGAGCGCAGCGCCATCGTGCGGGCGCTCATGCAGACCGGCGGGAATCGGCGTGATGCCGCGGTGCTGGTCGGGATCGCCCGGTCCTCGCTCTATCGCAAGATCCAGGCGTACGGAATCCGGGTGGGGCAGAAGCTCACCGGGTGAGCGCCTGCCCCGTCGGCTCAGAGGCTGACCGGGTACACCGGCTCCTGGATCTCCGGCTTGATGCGGTCCTCGACGAAGATGCCGTGCCACACCATGAACACCAGCAGCGTCCACAGTCGCCGCGAATGGTCGATCGGCCCGGTGCGGTGCGCCTCCAGCATGGCCAGGATCGCGGGCTTGTTCAGCAGATGATCGGTGCCGGAGTCGGCGATCTGCTGACGCGCCCAGTCGAACAGTTCCGGACCGCGCAGCCAATGCCGCAGCGGCACCGGGAAACCCAGCTTCGCGCGGTGCAGCACATGCGGCGGGACGATGCCCTCCAGTGCCTGGCGCAGCGCGTATTTGGTGGTCTCCTTGGTGATCTTCTGTTCGAACGGGATCTGCTCGGCGACCTTGAAGACCTCGGAATCGAGGAAGGGGACCCGCAATTCGAGCGAATTGGCCATGGTCATCTTGTCGGCCTTGACCAGGATATCGCCGCGCAACCAGGTGAACAGGTCCAGATGCTGCATGCGCGCGACCGGATCCATGGCGCGGTCCTGCACACCGTAGATGGGGCCGGTGACATCCTGATGCGTCCACTCCGGGCGGAATTCCCGCAGTACCGAACGCAATTGGGCGTCATTGAAGCTGCGGGCATTGCCGTAGTAGCGGTCCTCCAGCTTGAGCGAGCCGCGATGCAGCAGGCTCTTACCGCGGGTGCCCTCCGGAATGCGGTCCGACAGCAGGCCAGCGAGCTTGCGCACGCTCTTGGGCAGATACTCGAACGGCTTGAGCGAGAGCGGTTCCCGGTAAATAGTGTACCCGCCGAACAGTTCGTCCGCGCCTTCGCCGGACAGCACCACCTTGACGTGCTTGCGGGCTTCCTTGGCGACGAAGTACAGCGGCACCAGCGCCGGATCGGCGACGGGTTCGTCCAGGTACCAGACGATCTCGGGGATGGCGTTGGCGAAATCCTCCGGCGTCACCATGCGAATGAAATGCTTCGCGCCGATCGCGGCGGCGGTCTCGGCGGCCACATCGGCCTCGGAGTACCCCTCGCGCTCGAACGCGGAGGTGAAGGTCAGCAGATTCGGGTTGTGCCGAATCGCCAGCGCCGCGATGGCGGTGGAGTCGATACCGCCGGACAGGAACGAGCCGACGGTCACATCGGCGCGCATATGCTTGGCGACCGAATCCTCCAGCGCCGCCGCGATCTCCTTGTACCGGGTGTTCGCGGCACCGAACGGCCGCACCCGGAACTGCGGATTGAAGTAGCGGGTGAAGCGCGGCTTCTGGCCCGGTTCGATCCAGGCGTAGCAACCGGATTCGAGGCGGCGGATGTTCTTGTGCAGCGTCTCGGGCTCGGGCACGTACTGCAGCACCGTGTAGTGCTCGAGCGCGCGCGGATCGAGGTCGTCGGAAAGCTCCAGCGCCGGAAGCAGTTCCAGCAGGCTCTTCTTCTCACTCGCGAACGCGGTGCCGCCCGGCCCGGTGGCCAGGAACAGCGGCTTGATGCCGAACGGGTCGCGCGCGATGAACAGTTTGCCGGTCTCGGTATCCCAGATGGCGAAGGCGAACATGCCGCGCAGGCGTTTGGCGGCCTCGGCTCCCCAGTAGTGGAAGGCCGCGACGATCGCCTCGGAGTCGCCCTCGGTCGCGAACATCGGCTCATCGCCGAATTCGGCCTGGTGCGCGGCCTTCAACTCCTCGCGCAGTTCGAGGTAGTTGTAGATCTCGCCGTTGAAGGTGAGCGCGTATCGCTCCCTGTTCTCCGGCGGGCCCCAGCGCAGCGGCTGATGCGAATGCTCGATATCGATGATGGACAGGCGATTGAAGCCGAAGATCATGCGATCGTCGTTCCAGGTGCCCTTCTCATCGGGGCCGCGATGCCGCTGGCAGTGCAGCGCCTCGTACACCTGCGCCGCCGTGGTCTCGACCGTCCGCCCATCCGGGGTGGTCGCCGTCTGAGCCGTCAGAAATCCGAGCAGTCCACACACTGCGGGCAGAACCTCGTTTCCGGAGTAAAGGAGAGTCACGCGTCGATACGCGAAACGTACTGTCCGAGTATGCCGCACGCGCGTTGATCGCGCCGCCAGAGGCCGTATCCACGGGTTATGAGGTTCTCGGAGTGTCGAAGCCGACCCCATCACAATGGTGTGCCCGGTTTGGTCTACGCTGCGTAGTACTCGGGAACTCCCGGGGCCGATCCTGCGTTGCGCGCGAACGGTCTCAGAGGTTCCCAGCGTGCTGTAGTTGTGTCGCCCGGCGGTAGGGAGCCCGGGCGATGCCAGTCGAATAGACGACCAGGAAGGCGTTGAGCGTGGCGCACAAGGCGAGCGAAGCGATAGGGGCACGACCCGCCCAGGGTCGGCGGGGCCGCATCCTTCGACGGGCCGGGCTGGCGGTGTCCTTGGGGATGACCGCGATGCTCGTCTCCGGATGCTCGATCGACAACCCGTGGCTTCGATTCGGTTGGCCCTCGGGCGTCACGCCGCAGGCCACCCGGATGCGCGAGCTGTGGACTTGGTCCGTCATCGCCGCTCTGGTGATGGGTGTGATCGTGTGGGGTCTGACCTTCTGGACGATCGCGTTCCACCGCAAGAAGGCGGACTCCCCGGAGTTCCCGCGGCAGACCGGTTACAACGTGCCGCTGGAGCTGAGCTACACGGCGGCTCCGTTCGTGATCATCGCGGTGCTGTTCTACTTCACCGTGGTGGTGCAGAACTACGTGCACGAGAAGGTCTCCGATCCGGATGTCGTGGTCGATGTGACCGCGTTCCAGTGGAATTGGAAGTTCGGCTACCAGAAGGTCGACCTCAAGGGCGGTGCTCCGGTGTACGACGGTGTCGATCACGTCCGTCAGGACATGAACCAGCAGATCAAGGACGAGTACGCGGAGCGCACCGAGGACGGTCACCCGCAACCCGGCCCGAACAACGGTCTGCCCGCGAATGACATCTCGTACCTGAACTACGACAAGATCGAGACCGTCGGCACCTCGAACGAGATCCCGGTCCTGGTCCTGCCGACCGGTAAGAACATCGAGTTCCAGCTGGCCGCGGCGGATGTCATCCACTCCTTCTGGGTGCCGGAGTTCCTGTTCAAGCGGGACGTCATGCCGAACCCGAAGCAGAACAACTCGGACAACATCTTCCAGATCACCAAGATCGAGAAGGAAGGCGCGTTCGTCGGCCGTTGCGCCGAGATGTGCGGCACCTTCCACTCCATGATGAACTTCGAGGTTCGCGCGGTTTCGCCGGAGAACTTCCAGAAGTACCTGGATGCGCGCAAGGATGGCAAGACCAACGCGGCGGCGCTGGAGTCCATCGGGCAGTCGCCGCTGGCGACGACCACCAAGCCGTTCAACACCAAGCGCGATGCGCGTGGCAACGAACTCGCCTCCGAAGTCAAGTGAGGGATGAACTGACATGAAGGTCGAAGCTCGCATCTTCGAACTGCTCGCGGTCTTTTTCGCGATCGTGGGCGTCGTCTACGCCTACTTCACCGCCCAGTCGCGCACCGGCGTCGAATGGGCCGGCACCACCGCGATCGTGCTGACGGCGGGTCTGGCGCTGATCGTCGGCACCTACTTCCGCTTCGTCGCCCGTCGACTGGACCTGCGTCCGGAAGACTACGAAGAGGCCGAAATCGTGGACGGCGCAGGCGACCTGGGCTTCTTCTCGCCCGGTTCGTTCTGGCCCATCCTGCTCGCGGGCGCGGGTTCCATCACCGCCCTGGGCTTCGCCTTCTTCCAGTACTGGCTGATCGGCGTCGGCGTGGTCTGCATCCTGGTCGCCGCGGGCGGTCTGGTGTTCGAGTACCACCTCGGCCCCGAAAAGCACTGATTCGGCGGTATCGAGTCGAACTACGAAGCGCCCCACCGGATTCCGGTGGGGCGCTTCGCGTTGTCCGCGTACTCGGCCGGTGCGGGCGGTATTTCGTGAGTAAACACTCACGCGTCGCAGCGCCGGGTCCGGAGCCTGCGGGGCTAGCCTGGCAACATGTTGGCAACCTCTGAAGCGCAGATCGTGGCCCTGTGCAACCAGAAGGGTGGGGTCGGGAAGACGACCTCGACCATCAATCTAGGAGCGGCGCTCGCCGAGACCGGACTGCGCGTGCTGCTGGTCGATCTCGATCCGCAGGGCGCGCTGTCGGCCGGGTTGGGCGTGTACGTCAACGACCTCGAGCTGACCATCTACGACCTGCTCAGCCGGAACGCGCCCTCGGTCGACGAGGTGCTGATGAAGACCGGCGTCGAGAACATGCACCTGCTCCCGAGCAATATCGACCTCTCCGCCGCGGAAATCCAGCTCGTCAACGAGGTCGGCCGCGAACAATGCCTGGCCCGCGTCCTGGACCCCATCCGCGACCGCTACGACTACATCCTCATCGACTGCCAGCCGTCGCTGAGCCTGCTCACCGTCAACGCCCTGGCCTGCGCCGACGGCGTCATCATCCCCATGGAACCGGAATACTTCGCCCTGCGCGGCCTGGCCCTGCTCACCGACACCATGGAAAAAGTCCGCGACCGCCTCAACCCCCGCCTACACCTATCCGGCATCGTCGTCACCATGTTCGACGGCCGCCTCCTGCACTCCCGCCAGGTCCTCACCCGAGTCAAAGAAGTCTTCGGCGACCGCGTCTACGACACCCAGATCTCCCGTACCGTCCGCTTCCCCGACGCCACCCTCGCCGGCGAACCGGTAACCACCTGGGCCCCCAAATCCCAAGGCGCCGAACAATACCGAGCCCTGGCCACTGAACTGATCTCCCGCACCGGGCGGTGAGGCGCAAGCGTCGATCAGACTGGCTTGTTTGGTTTGCCGGGGTTACGCGGCGGGCCGTATAGTCCTCGCGTCTACAGCGCGTGAGTGTGTGTTCGATGGGGTGGGGATGACGGCCGAGACTGCCGCGGCGGAGCCGGTGGGCGATACCACGATTGAGGTCGCGGCGGCCCCGCGCCGCGGGAAGCGCTGGATCCTGCTGATTGTGGCGCTACTTGGTGGTTCCGCGGTATTGGCGTTGGCGGTTTTCGCTCGTGTTCATGTGTCGCCCGAGGACGCCGCGCGTGCGGACTTACGGACGGCACAGCTGGATTTGATCAATGCGCCCGGCGCGCACTACACCGGGGTGCTGAACGGGCCCGGTGGTAAGAGCGCGGGTATAGATCTGCGTGTCACGAACGTCGGCGATATGTCGGGGACTGTGGAAATCGCGCCCGGCCGGAAGCTGAACTATCTGCGAATCGGCACAAAGACTTTCGTGCAGGGTAGTCGTGACGCATGGCTGACCTACGGATTCACCGAGGACGGCGCGACCATCGCGGACGGTCAGCAATTGGAGCAGCCGTCCATGTTCTACGGTATGGACCTGTCCGTGACTCTGACACCGGATTCGCTCGGCATGTTCCTGGGCTCAGCCGCGGAATACGGTCAGTCGGTACGGCCCGGCCGGGTGACCAGCATAGACGGGCACGATTCCACACCGATCACCAGCGGGACAGTAACGACCTACGTGCACGCGGGTCGGGTCGACCGAATTGTGGACGCGAGCTTCGACATTCGCGTCGCGGTAATGACGTCCGATGAGGTGTCGCGCTTCTACACCGACCTCCGGCCGACCGTGTCCGCCCTCGATGTCGCCTCTCAGAAGGATACGAAGGTTACCTCCGTGGGCAGTTGGGACATGTCCTGCGCGCCGACCTGCGCTGCGATCGCAACGCTTACCAGCTCCGCGCGTGGCTTGCTCGACGTCACCATCCCCGGGATCACCCCCCGCTCCACACCCCCGGTGGACAATATTTTTGTCTCCTATCAATTCGTTCTCACCATCAATGACTCAGTCATCCCTCGACCGGACTGCACGGGTGTCGTGGAGATGCCAGGGAATGGATCTACCACTCTCACCTGCTCTTTCATCCCCAACTCCGGTGGGCAGGTCGCGTCGAGACTCATCATCCGACCGATCCTCGGCCGAGCCCTGGCCGATGCGCTGGTCGTCAGCCTCACCGATGACGCAGCCCGCGCTCTCGCCAAATCCGCCTGCCGCGTAACTCGAATCGGGCGTTCGAGCACCACCGCCGAATCCGGCTGTTGAGGTCCGGAGTCCGTAGACTTCGGGAGTGACCGATCTCGCTGAATTCGCGCGGCTGATTGCCGGTGATCATGGGTTGTGTGTGGTTTCGACGTTGCGGGCGGATGGGACCATCCAGTCTTCGCTGATCAATGCGGGGGTGTTGGCGCATCCGGATAGTGGTGAGCCGGTGGTGGGGATGGTTTTGCGGGGTGGGACTCGGAAGTTGGCGAATTTGCGGGTGCGGCCGCGGATGTCGGTGGTGGTTCGGGTGGGGTGGGAGTGGCGCACGGTTGAGGGGAATGTGTGGATTGCGGGGCCGGATGATCCGGTGGTGGGGATCGATGGGGAGCGGTTGCGGGTGTTGCTGCGGGAGGTGTTCACCGCGGCCGGTGGGACACATGATGATTGGGATGAGTACGACCGGGTGATGGCCGAGGATCGGCGCGCGGTGGTGCTGGTGATTCCGGATCGGGTGTACGGGAACGGGTGAGGGGATCACCAGCCGCCGTCGAAGAAGGCGGTCAGGGCGGGTGGGGAGTCCGCGGCTGTGGCCGTGTTGACCACCGCGATGGTGATGGCGGCCAGTGATAACACGGTTGCGAGCGTGGCGAATACGGCCAGGGTGCGCCGGGTTCGTTTGTCGGACCCGGTTGTTCGGGCGAAAGCGCGCCAGCACAATGCGCTCGCCACGATTGCGATGACGCCCGTGGTCGCGGCGATCACGGCCATGGCGGCGTGATATCTGCCGAAGTCGTCGATCATCACGCGCAGGGCGGGAGTGATCTGGTCCTCGGCCAGGTCCTGCCGGATCTGATTCAGGGTGGGCGCGAGATCGCCGCCGGAGTCACCGACCGGCAGCATGGGCAGCAACGATGCGAAAGGCGCTGCCACGCCTTGGATATTCGCCATCACGGTCAGCAACGCGAAGAGCGCCAGCAGGGTCACGAACGTTCCGGCGGTGGCGAGCGCGGCATTGATTCCGGCGCCGAGCTCGGCGGCCCGCAGAAATGCCTTCCAAACCAGAACTGCCAGCGCGACAAGCACTATCAGCAGCAGCCCGGCGATCACGGCCTTGGCAATATGATACCGGAACCAATAGTCGACAGTATGTTGCAGGCTCGCCGGAAAATCCCCGGACCCGGACGCCCAGTACTCGGCAAACGCCTTCCGAAACGCATCCCGCAGGGCATTCTCATCGGAGAAATCCGCCGAGCCACTCGCCGCGAGCGTACGCGGCGCGATGACCAGCGCCAGGCTCAGCGCCACAGCCAGGGCCACGAGCGCGACCAGAAGATGACCGGAGACGCCCGCGGACCGCGACCGGATCACTGTGCTGGACAAGGAGATACCTCCGGCCGGTCGACTGAATGGACGGCGCGCGGATCTGCCGGGCAGGCGCGGCCGGGCACTTCCTTCGCGAGCCTACAGATTCTTCGCGAACCCGGAGATCGGCGGAACGTGCCCGGTCCCGCTGGTTGGCGCGGCCGGGCACGTCGTACCTCAGGCGGTGTAACCGCCGTCCACGGCGAGCGCGGTGCCGGTGATGTACCGGCCGCCGGGCCCCGCCAAATAGGCCACGGCCGAGGCGATGTCCTCGGCCTGCCCGTAATGCCCGAGTGCGGTGAGCGAGCGCTGGAAATCGGCGGTATCACCGTCCGCCGGATTCATATCGGTGTCGATCGGACCCGGATCCACGATGGTGGCGGTGATGCCGCGCGGACCGAGTTCGCGGGCAAGACCTTTGGTCAGCCCGATGAGCGCGGATTTCGCGGTGGCCTGCAGCACGAAGGCCGGACCGGGCACGCGCCCGTTGAAGCAGGACCCGATGCTGATGATCCGCCCGCCCGCGGACATCTGCCGTGCGGCGGCCTGGGCGGCCAGGAACACCGAGCGGATATCGACGGCCAGCACGCGATCCAGCTCCTCGGCCGACACCTCCGCCAGCGGTCCGTAGGTGAGGAAGCCCGCGTTGTTCACCAGAATGTCTATCCCACCCAGCTCCCGCACGGTCTGTTCCACCGCTCGCGCGGCGGCCTCGGGTTGAGTCAGGTCGGCCCGAATGGTCACCGCCCGGCCGCCGGTCGCCTCGATCCGCTTGGCGACCGCAGTGGCCTGATCGGCGGCCTCGACATAGGTGAGTGCGATGTACGCGCCGTCGGCGGCGAGCCGTTCGGCGATCGCCGCCCCGATGCCGCGGCTGCCCCCGGTCACCAGCGCTACTTTGCCGATCAGATCGTCGACGGGACGCTGCGCGATGTTCTCGTTGTTGCTCATACCGGCATCCTGAAACTCTGACACCGGTGTGAGAGTCAAGCCCTACGCGAATCGGAGTGGGACATATGCGAATCGGAGAACTGTCGCGGCGTACCGAAACACCGCCCCGTCTGCTGCGGTATTACGAGGAGCAGGGTTTGATCGCCTCGGATCGGTGCGCGAACGGTTATCGCAGCTATGACGAGGCGAATGTCGATCGCGTCGTGCAGATTCGGGGCTTGCTCGCGGCGGGGCTGCCGGTGCGGATCATCAAGCAGATCCTGCCGTGCTTGAAAGCGCCGCGCGATATCCATTTCGAGAATCCCACCCCGGAGATGCTGGCGACCCTGGAACAGGAGTACGACCGCATGACCGCGCGCATCGCAGCGCTGGAACACAGTCGCGCCGCCGTCGCCGAATATGTCGCGACGGTGCGCCGCAAGGAGTTCGAGCGGTCCCTGCGGGTGGGCTGAAAGGCGGGGTGCCGTACTGCCCGGCACCCCGTCTCCCCTCATCGAGTGGAGCTGGCTCAGATGCCGAGGGCGTGTTTCAACCGGGTGGTGCGGGGTGACATGCCCGCGAGGCCCAAAAGGGCGCGGGGGAAACGGGGTTGGAGCTGGGCGGGCCGGGTGCGGATGGCGGTTTCTATCCAGTGCGCCGCCTCGCTCGCGTCCAGCACCGGCTGTTCGGTGAAGTAGGTCGGCGCGGTGGCGTCGATGCGGAAGGCCGGATAGTGCACGGCGGTGACGTGAATCCCGCGCGGGGAGAGTTCGGCGTCGGCGCACTGCCCGAAGGTGGTCCAGGCCGCCTGCGAGCTGGCATAGGACGCGAAATTCGGTGCGGCGCCGGTGGTCAGGCTCCAGGGGCCGACATTCACCACATGACCGGAACCGCCCGCGAGCATGGCGGGCAGCAGGCCGAGGGTCAGCCGGAGCGGGCCGAAGTAGTTGGCGGCCATGGTGCGCTGGTAATCGCTGAAGCGATCCAGCGATTGCAGGACCGGGCGGCGGGATGGGCGGCCCGCGTTATTGATCAGCACATCGATGCTGTCGAAATCGGTGACCAGCCATTCGACCAGCTGATCCACATCACCGAGTGCTGACAGATCGCAGCGATTCCAGTGCGCGCGCCCACCGGCCTCGATGATATCGGCGCAGTCGGCGGCCAGTTGACTCCCGCGGCGCGCGACGAGGAGCACCTCTGCGCCGTGGGAGGCGAGTAATCGCGCTGTGGCCCGGCCTATTTCGGAGCAGGCGTCGGTGATCACGATGCGTTTGCCCGCGATCGAATCGACGGCGGGACGCGGACGGCGAGCAGTGCGGAATTCCATCATGGACAGGCAACCTTCAGTCATGAATGAGCCGAACCATGCACCGATACCCCGCCGACAGTACCGATACCGTCCGCACCACCCGGCTGCTAGCCGATTGCTGGCGGTGCGGCGGAACACATTCTAATCGGTCGGGTCATAACGCCGGGCGCGTTCGGCCAGGCAGATTTCATCGATCGAGGACACGATGTCCCGCAACAGTTCCGAGGGCAGCGCGGCCGGGCGCAACCGGCAGGTGAAGGTGATGAAGCCATGATCTTCGTTATCGAGTTCGCGCAGGTAGTGCGAGCGCACCCCGTAGGTGAGCGCGGAAATCACGGTGAAGCAACCGGTTTGCTCACGATGTCCGGAGAACAGATCGTGCAGCTTGTGGAAGACCCTGGGGTAGGTCGACATCGGCGCGAACACCGAGATGCGGTATGCCGAACCACGTTCGGAGGAACTGATGACCGTATCGGCCAGGTACTCCGCATCGCGCAGCGTCAGCACCTTCGGAGCGAACATGAGCGCACCCGCGGCGGCATTACGCACCGGCATACCGGCGCGCCCGCCCGCCGATGCGGCGATGGCGCCCAGCGACTTTCGAGCGCGCGAGCCGACCTCGCGCCGCGCGCGCAGCGACAGGTTCGGCGCGGTCGGATGCAGGCTCGACCACTGCCCGAAGCGCACCGTGCCGAGCTGTACGGTGCCGGTGCCGACCGGCCGCGCCACCTTCAGCGGTGCGGTATCCACCCAGCGCCCGACCTGGAGCATGGCCTCACCGGGTGACTGAATCTCCTTGTACGCCTGCTCCACGAAGGTGTCGAAGTCCAGGAAGCGATGCGCGTCCGTGGTGAGCCAGGTGCGGTCCTTGTCCACCTCGGTCACCCCGAGGGTGAGCGCGGTGATGATGCCGGTGCGCCCGCCGCCGCCCAGGATCCGATGGAAGCGCTCGGTGTGGTGATTGCGCCCGCAGGTGCCGAAACGCCCGTCCTGATCGACGTATTCGACCTCGACGACGTTATCGCTGAACATGCCGAAGCGATGCGAGGCGGCGCTGAGCCCGCCGACCGCCGCGAAACCGCCCGCGGTGATATCCCGGTGGTCGCCGACGATGGGCAGGCCCAAACCGTGTGCGCCCAGGGTGCGGTCGATATCGGACAGGCGCGCGCCCGCCTGCACCCGTACGGTGCGGGCGTCGGCGTCCACGACCTGGACCCGGTTCATCTTGCGCAGCGAGAGCACGGTGCCCTGTTCGGGCAGTGCGAGCTCTTCGTCCGGTCGCTCCCCACCGCGGATGATCAGCGGTTTCGTCGATTTGCGCGAATCCCGAACGGTACGAACCACATCCGCGGTGTCGCGCGGCAGGAACTCGGCCGGGAGGGTGGAGAAGGACGTGCTCATGGCGCTACAGCTAACCATAGTCGAGCCCGTCCTGCTCGTACTTGGACCGCCGTCTCAGTGTGCGGGCGTGAGACGCTGTGTGAACAGCACGTTTCCGGTCGCGTCGCACAGATTCACTGTGAGTTCGCGGGACTTGCCGTCAATGCTGACCTCGCCGAAATGCTGGTAGGCGCCGTCCAGCGGGGAGGCGTTCTGCACCGGGGGAGCGTGCACGAAAACGGCTTCCGGACCGAAGGTTCCGTCCAGGGGGTTCGGGCCGAACGCACCGGCGTTCAACGGCCCGGAGACGAATTCCCAGAATTCGTCGAAGTCCTGGAACGCGGCGCGCTCGGGCGAATAGTGGTGCGCGGCGGTGTAATGCACATCCGCGGTGAGCCAGACGACGCCGGAAACCTTGTTGGCCTTGATGGATGAGAGCACCTTGGCGATCTCGGTCTCACGCCCCGAGGGCGCGCCCGGATCATTGTTCGCCGGACCCTCGAAAGCGGTGCGATCGGGCTGTTCACCATCTTTCACGACCACTCCGAGCGGCAGGTCGTTGGCGACGATTTTCCAGGTCGCCTTGGAATCCTTCAAAGCGCCGATGAGCCATTGGGTTTGGGCCGCGCCGAAAATCTTGCCGTCGGGCGAGCGGTTCTCGTCATTGGTGTCCTTGTACGTGCGCATATCCAGTACGAAGACATCCAGCAGCGGTCCGTAGGAGATCTTGCGATACAGCCGCCCGTCCACGGCCTCCTTGGGCTCCACCGGCATCCACTCGTGAAATGCCTGCCAGGACCGGGTGGCGAGCACATCCATACTGCGTTCTGTGTACCCCTTGGTCGGGCCGACCTGTCCGCCCGGATACCAGTTGTTGACCGTCTCGTGGTCGTCCCACTGCACGATCTGCGCCACCGAGGAATTGAAGCGGCGATAGTTCTCGTCGGTGAAGTTGTAGGCGAAATTACCGCGGAACTGATCCAGGGTCTGCGCCACAGCGCTTTTCGCCTCGGAGACGGTATTGCGCCAGATCCGGCCGTCCGGCAGCGTCACCGATTCCTTGAGCGGGCCGTCCGCGTAGATGGAATCGCCGGAATGGATGAACAAATGCGGATCGCGCGCGGCCATGGCGGAGAAGATCTTCATTCCGCCGAGGTCGGGATTGATGCCGTAACCCTGGCCGACCACATCGCCGGACCACAGCAGTTTGATATCCGAGGCACCGGTCGGCACGGTGCGGAAAACGCCGGTGACGGGTTCGGAGGTGGCATCGCCCTCGAGGGTGACGCGATAGTGCACCTGCTGTCCGGCGGGCAGGCCGTTCACCCGCACCCGGCCGGTGCCGTCGGTATCGGGGGTCAGCATGGGGCCTTCGAAACGCTTTGCGTCCTTGAAGGATTCGGTGGCAGCGGTCTCCACGATGAGCTTGGCGGGCTGATCCGAGCGCGCCCAGATGAGTGCGCCGTCCGAGCGGGGGTCACCGACCGCCACCCCGTGCGTCAGCTTCGGTCGCTGCTTGACCAGGGCGGGACCATCATTCGACGAGCACGCCGCGAGCGCCGGAGCGACGATCAGTCCGGCGGCCGAGGTGCGCAGTAGGGTGCGCCGCGAGAGATGTATAGCCATGTGGCCGACCTTTCATCAGCTAGCTCAACATCAGCTGAACTGTGCCGGACCGGTCCGCGAATGCTCGGCTACGGAGCGGCGTGTCGCGGCGTCGCGAGCTGGACCGATTGTCGGTCCCGCTCCGTATAGTCCGGAACATGAGTTTTCTGGGAGGGGTGTTCGGGTCGGCGCGAAATCGGTTCGGGGAGAAGGTGCTTGCGCAAGTCCTCGGCTACGAGGGCATCGATTCCGCCGAGTTCGACGCCGCGGCTTTCGAAGTGCGTTTCCGCTTCCGTGAATCCGGGCACGGCAAGTTGATGCTGGATACGTTGTACAAACGCTGTCAGGGGCAGCCGGACGCCGAACGTCAACGCCGCGTCGACGATTTGATGGGGGAGTACCTCACCGAGAGCGCGCCCGACACCTGGGATGCGGTGGCGGGGCGCTTGCGCCCGGTACTGCGCGGGTCCGAGCGTTCCCGCATCGAATTGGAGGGGTTCGAGGGTCGGGACGTGATGGTGTGGCGGCCCGCGCTGCCGTATCTGATCGAGTTGGTCGTGATCGATATGCCCGCCACCATGCACTTCGTCAATACGCTCGATCTGGAGCGCTGGGGTGTTGACGCCGAACAGGTATTCCGCGCGGCGCATGTGAATATGGCCGGGCTGGCGATGAATACGCTCGCCGCGTTCGAACCCACCACCACTACCCGGGTACTGGAATTCGCCGATGACGACGGTGAGAGCTATGTCGGCTCGCTACCGCTGGTGGCGGGGTGGCTGGCCGGGGTCGCGACCCGCACCGGCACCCGGCCGATCGTGCTGATGCCCGGGCACCTCGGCATGTTCGTGGTGCTGGACCCCTCCGATGAGCAGCTCCCGGCCTTCCTGGAGATGGCCGCGAACAAATACGACGAGGCGCTACGCCCGCTCACCCCGCTGCCGTACACCGTGGACGCCGAGGGCGATCTGGTGCCGCTCCAGGTGCCGCAGGGGCATCCGGCGTGGTCTGCGCTGCGCAGCGCGGAAGCGCAGCTGGCCGCGCACGCGTATCGCATTCAAACCGAATACCTGCGCGCGGACCGCTATCGCGAGGAGGCCGTCAGCGAGGTCATGCATGTGCGCGCGCCCGACGGCACCGAACACACCATGACACCGTGGACCGACGGCGTCCCCACCCTGCTGCCGCACGCGCACTTCGTCTGCCTGGTCACCATGACCGGCGAGGTCTTCCGGGTCGCCTGGGAGGATGTCGCCGCCCACGTATCCCTCACTCCGGCCCCGGGTTTCGATCCGCCGCGCTACCGGGTGGAAGATCATCCGCCCGCCGCGGTCATGGATCGCCTACGCGCGCTGTCATATTGAGACGGTGTGGATCCCGGCCGAAAACGCGCCGGGATGACGGGCGTGGTGTCTGCGGTCCGGAGATGACGAGCGTGTTCGCGATGCGGCGCGGTATAGCGGCGGGTCGGGCGGTGTGGCGAATAATGCATCGGATTGTGTCGCGGGGGTCGGCTAGGGTCGGGTTTTGTGGACAGGGCGCAGCTGACAGCTGAGATGGCGGACGGGGCCATACCCGAGTTTCTCTACTTCTGGGGGCATACCCGCACCCCGGGGCACGAGATCGGCAAGTGGGTGCTCAGCCAGTGGTGGCCGGTGGAATTCACCGTCGACGGCCAGACCTACGGCAGCGCCGAACATTTCATGATGGGCGAGAAGGCCCGGCTGTTCGGTGATGAGGAGATCCGCGCCAAGGTGCTGAACAGCGCCACGCCCGCCGATGCCAAACGGCTGGGTCGCGAGGTACGCGGATTCGATCAGGACACCTGGGTGGCGCACCGCTTCGATATCGTCATGCGCGGCAGTATCGCCAAATTCGGGCAGCACGAGCCCCTGCGGGATTTCCTCATCGCCACCGGCGACAAGATTCTGGTGGAAGCCGCGCCGCGCGACACCATCTGGGGCATCGGCCTGGGTGCCGAAAACCCCGCCGCCGCACACCCTTCCACCTGGCGCGGGGAGAACCTGCTGGGCTTCGCGCTCATGGATGCTCGCGAAGCCCTGGTCTCGGTGGCCTGAATCCACGCGACGGTGCGTCCCGGGGAGGCGCATCGGTCAGCGGTTGTCGAGTTCGGCGATGCGGAAGGCCAGCGTGCGGCGTACCGCCGGGATGCGGGTCACCGTGCTGAGCAACAGGTTTCGCAGGTGCCGGGCGGGAGCCGGACGCAGGGTCGCCATGCGGGTCACCCGATCGGTGAAGGACACGACGCGCAGCGCCACGGGGCGGCGGGTCTGCTCGTAGGTGTCCAGCAGCTTCGGCTCGCCGTGCACGGTGCGGGCCAGCACATCACCGAGGAACGCGGCGTCCTGGATGCCGGTGTTCATGCCCTGACCGCCCGCCGGGCTGTGCACGTGCGCGGCATCACCCGCGAGGAAGACGCGATTGGCGCGGTACTGCTCGGCGACGCGGTGGTGCACGCGGAAGCGTGAGCTCCACAGCACCTCGTGCACCTGGACATTCGAGGCCGGGCGGCGGGCGGTCAGGATCGCCTGGATGTCTTGCAGATCCGGCTTCTCGGGTGCGTCGGCGAGGGTGGCGACGACGCGATAGCGATCGCCGGTCTCATCGGGCAGCGGTGCGATGACGGTGACGCCCTCGGGGGACAGGTGCAGCGCCACTTGGTCGCGGGCGTCCGGCCAGGTCATCCGAACATCGGCCAGTACGAACGATTCCGGATAGCTCGCCCCGGTGAAGGCGATGCCCACGGCGTCACGGACCTTACTGTGCATACCGTCCGCGCCGATCACGTAGTCCGCGTGCAGCGAGCCCGCGCCGTCCGGACCCGTGTAGGTCAGGGTCGCGCCGTTCTCGTCCTGGGTGAGGCCGGTGACCTCGTAGGGGCGATGCACGCTGCCGCCCGCTTTCTCCAAGCGCGCCAACAGGATTGCCTCGGTGGTCTCCTGCCCGAGCATGAGCGTGTACGGGTACGCCGAAGGCAGTTTGTCGAAGGAGATCTCGACAATGGCGCGCTCACCGTCGCGCATGACGAAGTGCGGCACCACGATTCCGCGTTCGCGCATCTCATCGGTGATGCCGAAGCGCTCCAGTACCTCGAGGGTGCGGGCGTGCACGACGGCCGCGCGGGAGGTGTTCGCGCCCTCGGCGAGCCGATCCAGCAGGACCACATCCACGCCCGCGTCGGCGAGTGCGATGCCCGCGGTGAGACCGGCCGGGCCGGCGCCGACGATGGCGACCGTGGTGGTGGCGGGAATGGTGTTCATATCGACTCCTCGATCTTGCCAACATTTGTTGGCCAACATCTGTTGACTAGAACGATATGCCCCGGTCGCGGGTACGTCAACACTTGTTGGCCAACAAATGTTGACCGCACCGACCGGTCCGATCGTGTGCGCCAACGACTGTTGGCCTACAGTTGTTGGCATGACCGCAGCACCCGCCCCGCGCCGCTCCGACGCCACCCGCGCCGCCATCCTGGACGCCGCGCGCCGCAGGTTCGCCGAGGACGGCGTCCGCAAGGCCACCATTCGCGCCATCGCCGCCGACGCGGGCATCGACCCGTCCATGGTCATGCGCTACTACGGCAGTAAGGAGGGCCTGTTCGCCGCCGCCGTGGACGTGCGCCTGGAACTCCCGGATCTCGCGGCGGTGCCCGAGGATTCGCTCGGAGAGCTGCTGGTGCGCCGGTTCCTGGAGATCTGGGAGGTGCCGCCGGGCAACGAGGTCATGCTCACCCTGCTGCGCTCGGCGGTCACCGATGACTCCGTCGCCGAACGGGTGCGGCAGATCTTCGCCGAACAGGTCATGCCCGCCGTACTGCGCCTCGGCGAGCCCGCCGACGCGCCCCGCCGGGCCGGGCTGATCGTCACCCAGATGCTGGGCATCGCCCTATGCCGCTACGTCCTGCGCATCCCTCCGGTGCTGGCGCTCACCCCCGACCAGCTCATCGCCGATATCGGCCCCACCATCCAGCGCTATCTGACCTCTACTCCCTGAGTCACTGACTGGGGCGGGATTCCGTTGCGAGAGCGCGGAATACGGCGGCGGTGCGGGTGCCGGGGGTGGCGCAGTAGACGATGATCCGCTGATCGGTATCGGAGACGTGCAGGACCTGGCATTCGAATTCGAGCAGCCCCAGGTCGGGGTGATCGATGCTCTTGTTGTGCCCGCGCCGCACCTCGACATCGTGTGAGTTCCACATATCGGCGAAACGCGGTGCGGTACCGAGCAATTCGGTGACCAGCCGGGCCAGCGCCGGATTGCCGGGATACCGCGCGTAGGCGGCGCGCAGATCCGCGACGGTGGAGCGGGCGAAGCGCCGGGTGGACTCGTCCGACCATTGCGGATGGTCCCCGGCCTGCAGGAACATCCAGCGCACCATATTGCGCTCATGATCGGGATGGTCGTCCAGATCGCCTATGAACGGTTTCGCGCAGCGATTCCAGGCCAGGATCTCGTAGGTGGCGTCGACCACGTACGCGGGGGAGCCGAGCGTATCGAGCAGGATCCGGACCGACTGCGGCACAGTGCGATTGGGGCCGCCGCTGATCGGCGGATGCTCCCCGGCCAGCCGGAACATGTACTCGCGCTCATCGACGGTCAGCATGAGCGCCCGCGCCAGCGCGGAGAGCACCTGCCGGGACGGTTTCGCCCCGCGCGCCTGCTCCATGCGGATGTAGTAGTCCACCGAGATCCCCGCCAATTGCGCGACCTCCTGGCGGCGCAGTCCGGCCGCGCGCCGGTTCAGGCCGTCGGGCAGGCCGACATCGCTGGGCCGCAGGCGATTCCGCCGCGTCCGCAGGAATTCGGCCAGTGCGCTTCGATCCGCCATAGTCCCGAGTGTCCTCCTTCGCGGGCCGCGCTGGGTGGTACAACTTGGTCCTCCCGCCGCCACCGTCGCGGCACGATGCTTGGTTCATGACCACAGCACTCATCACCGGAGCCAATAAGGGCATCGGATTCGAAACCGCCCGCCAGCTCGCAGCTCGCGGTATCACCGTTCTACTCGGGGCTCGCGATAAGGATCTCGGCCAAGCCGCCGCGGACGCGTTGAAAGCCGAAGGCGCACAAGCGCATTTCGTTCAGCTCGACGTCACCGACGAGGACTCCATCGCCCGCGCCGCCGAATGGATCGATTCCGAATTCGGCAGCCTGGACATCCTGATCAACAATGCCGGGATCACCGGCGGTATGGACCGGGACGGGAAACCGTCCTCCACCTCGCTCGCGAATCTGCGACGCGTCTACGACACCAATGTGTTCGGCGTCGTCGCGGTCATCAACGCGCTGCTCCCGCTGCTGCGCCGGGCCGAGGCCGCGCGCATCGTGAATGTCTCCAGCGAGGTCGGCTCGCTGGACATGATGCTGAATCCCGAGGGCCCGATGTGGCAGATGGCCTCCATTCCGTACCCGTCCTCCAAAACGGCGCTGAATATGGTCACCGCCATGTACGCCAAGGAACTGTGGGAGACCCCCATCAAGGTCAATGCCGCCAACCCGGGCTACTGCGCCACCGATCTGAACCACAACACCGGTTTCCGGTCCGCGGCACAGGGCGCGGAACCGTCTGTGTACCTGGCGACCCTCCCGGCGGATGGCCCGTCGGGCCAGCTCTGGGGCTTTCTGTGGGGTTCGGATGTCGAATACGGCCGACTGCCTTGGTAATCGAAAAAGGCACCCATGGCGGAACTGCCGCCATGGGTGCCCGGTAGAGCCGAAACTAGCGGACGACCTCGATGATGTCGCCATTGGAAACCCAGCGGTACAGGGTTTCCGCGCCCTCGGGAGTCATCCGGATGCATCCGTGCGACTTCTCTTCGATCGGGCCGATATGGGTGGCGATATCACCGTTGAAGAACACGGCCCACTTCATCTCGGCATTGTGCATGGTCGACCAGTGGTATTCCTTCTTGGACGCCACGTGGAAGACGCCGGGGGGAGTCTCGAATCCCGGGCGGCCGTGCGAAATGGGGGTCGGGCCGTAGATGACCTTGCCGTTCTCCATGAGCCAGGCCTCGTTCTCGGACAGGCTCATGCAGACGCGGGCGCCCGCGGTGGTGCAGGGCGCGACCACCGGCGCGGGGGCCGGCGGTTGAATAATGGCGGGGACGCCGGGGACATCGGGGCCGCCGGGCCATAGCGGTTCGGCCTGGGCGGTACCCGACAGGGCGAGACTCGCCGAGGCCAGACCGGTGAGGATCCCGGCCGTGCGATTACGGATTTGCTTGCCGCTCATGACGTTCCAACCTCGCTCATCCAGGGCGCAGCGCTGTACGCCGGTGGTTCGAGACCACCATTTTGGTCATGCACAGGAACTATCAGTGCATCTTATAAGCGCAAAGCGAGGATTCGTGCCGAATCGCCACGCTGGAGAATCGGCGTGTACACCGCAAAACGGATACTGTCCCGCTCGAAGCGGTTCCGAGCACGGGAGATCACCATGTGGGAGTACGAATTCAGCGCCGAGACCACGGTGGACGCGGCGGCGCTGTGGCGCAGCTGGTCGGACCCGAATCGGTGGCCGGAATGGAATCCGGGCATCGAAAGCTTCGAATTGGACGGGCCTTTCGCGGTCGGCACCACATTCCGGATGACCTCGCCGGAGGGTGACACCGTGGAGCTGCGGTTCGTCGAGATCATCGACGGCGAGCTCTGGTCCGACGTCTTCGTCGACGAGGATATCGAGGTCCGCACCGAACACCGGCTCACCGACCTCGGCGACGGCCGCACCCGCGTCACCTACCGCACCGAGATCACCGGCCCCGCCGCCGACACCGCGGGCCCCGAGATCGGCCCGCAGATCACCGCGGATTTCCCGGAGGTCGTCAACGGCCTGATCAAGCACGCGGGGGAGTCGGCGTAGCGTCCTTGCGCTCATGCAGTAAGAGCAGCAGATAGGCCGCCATGCAGTGCGAATCGACGATCACGTTCTCGGCGATCATCGATTCCAGCTCATCGCGGGTGAACCAGGCCGCGCGCATATCCTGTTCGGTCGCCTCGCGTTCGTGCTCGCCCTCGGTCAATCCGGTGGCGAGCACCACGTGGCCGTAGTGGTTGGCGGTCGCGGGCGCGGCCGCGAATCTGCCGAGGAATTCCAGCTTCTCGGCCCGCAATCCCGTCTCCTCGCGCAGTTCCTGGCGCGCCACCGCGATCGGATCGAAGCCGCTCGCATCGGGCACCGAACCGCCCGGAAACTCCCAGCAGCGCTGTCGCAGTGGATATCTGAACTGCTCCACCAGATGGAACCGCGCACCGTCGAACGGGATGATGAGCGCGAAATCGCCCTTGTCGATATGCGAGTAGATCCCCTGCTGCCCGTTGTCATGCCGAACGACGTCCTCGCGCAGCGTCATCCATCGATTCGAGTAGATCTCCCGTGAGCTGATTCCTTCCATGCCTCGATCTTGGCCCATCTCGCGCCGCCGGGGTTGACCTTGCCCCTAGGGGCAGCATTTACATTCGATGGCATGAGGATCGGCGAACTGGCCCGGCTGGCGGAAGTCAGCCCGAAGGCGATCAGGCGATACGAGGCCCTGGGCCTGGTGGCCCCGGCCCGCCAGGCCAACGGCTACCGCGAATACGACGAGGACACCGTCCGCGCCGTCGCCGAGATCCGCAGCCTGAACCTGCTCGGCATTCCGGTGGAGGAGACCCGGCCCTTCCTAGAATGCCTGGCCTCCGGCGGTGAACACGTCGACGACTGCCCGGCCTCGCTGGCCGAATACCGCCGCGCCATCGCGGACCTGACCGCGCAGATCGATGAATTGACCGCGCGCCGCGACGGTCTCGTCAGCCGGTTACAGGACGCCGCCCATCGCAATGCCGACCCCAGCCCGTTCTGAATCGAAGGAAAATCGTATGTCGCAGTCGCACACCGCAACCGGAATCATCGACGTCACCGATAAGACGTTCGAGCATGAGGTGCTCGCCCGGCCGGGGCTGGTACTGGTGGATTTCTGGGCCGAATGGTGCCCGCCGTGCCGGATGATCGCGCCGGTGCTGGACGTCATCGCGCGCGAGCGGGCGGACAGCCTCACGATCTGCAAGCTGAATCATGACGAAAACCTGGGCACCGTACGGGATTACCAGATCATGTCGCTGCCGACGCTGCTGCTGTTCCGGGATGGGGAACTGGTGCGGACCATGATCGGGGCGCAGTCGAAGACCAAATTGCTGGCCGCGATCGACGCCGCCGCCGGTAGTTAGTGGCGTAGGGCGGCTGTGACCGTGTCGGCCGAGGTGATCGCCGCCTCGGCCAAAGCGGTCAATTGCGCGGCGGGGAGTTGGGTGTCGGGGCAGACCACCAGGGAGGCGACCACGTCGCCGTCCGCGCCGAAGATCGGGGCGGCCACCGAGACCACGGCGTTCTGGTCGCCGAGTTCGTCGGGGAGGTAGTCGATGGTGATGAGTTCGGTGATCATATCGCTGAGGCGATGCCGCAGGGGGTCTGTCAGGGGGGAATTGCGCAGGGAGGCAAGGGCTTCCAGCATGGGGGCGGAATCGTCGGCGAGGCGTTCGACCGAATAGCCGCGGGCGCGGATGGCGTCCAGGACGAGTTTCAGGCGTGGCTGGTGGGCCGGTTCGGCGGCCGCCAGCCAGGTCGCGCGTGCGGGGGTGGGGGCCCAGGCGATGAATTCGCGGCAGACCGGCGGGGCGAAGGGGATATGGCGGCCGGCGCGCATCCACGGTACCGAGGGGGTGCCGATGACCTCGGTGATGACGATCGAATCACCTTCGCGCTCGGCCAGGAAGGCGGGCATGCGATGGGTGTCGGCCAGGCGGCGAATCGCTTCCGCCGCCAGTCGCCGCAGCGGGAAGGCCGCCTCCGCGCGGCGTGCCACCGTCATCAATCCCAGACCCAGGCAGTAGTTGCCGTCCGCATCGCGGATGGTCCAGCCATCGGCGGTGAGCTGGGTCAATACCGCGTGCGCGGTGGCCCGGGACATGCCGGTTCCGCGCACGATGCGGGCCAGCGAGAGGTGTTCGGCCGGATGCCGGGACAGTAACTCGATCGTCTGCACCACGCGCCGGGTCGGCGGCGAGGCGCTCACCTCATCGGTGCCGCGGGTACCGGCCTCGGATAGCGCTGTGGTGGAGGCGATTTCAGTCAAGTCGTCCTCGGTGGTCGTCGGGTCGGCCGGGCCGCGTGCAATGAGGCCAATCTATCGCGAGTAGTGCGCGGCGGCGGGGTGTGGATCCGGCCGAAAACATGCCGGGGTGACGGATGGGCCGCTAATCGGGCGCTGGGTATTGACCGGGACTGGTCGGGCGACCTATCGTCGGTGTCACATAATCGAACAATAGCGTCGAATATTCGACACCGCAAGTCTTTCGGGCAGACACGGCCTTCGGGAAGACGCGGTCGCGGAGATCGACGCGGCGAGTGAGTGAAGCGAATGCGCGCGGGATACGAGTTGTCGCACCTGGACGCCCTGGAGGCGGAGTCGGTGCACATCATCAGGGAGGTGGCCGCCACCTTCGAACGACCGGTGCTGCTGTTCTCCGGCGGTAAGGATTCGGCGGTCATGCTGGAGTTGGCGCGGCGGGCGTTCTGGCCCGCGCCGCTGCCGTTCCCGCTGATGCATATCGATACGGGCCGCAATTTCGACGAGGTGATCGACTTCCGCGATCGCACCGTCGAACGCCTGGGCGCACAGCTGCTGGTCGGCAGTGTGCAGGACGATATCGACGCGGGCCGGGTCACCGAGAAGGCGGGCGAATCCCGCAACCGGCTGCAGACCGCGACCCTGCTGCGCAGTATTCGGGAGCACCGTTTCGACGCCGTCTTCGGCGGCGCGCGGCGCGATGAGGAGAAGGCGCGTGCCAAGGAACGCGTCTTCAGCTTCCGCGATGAATACGGCGCATGGGATCCGCGGGCACAGCGGCCCGAAGTCTGGAGCCTCTACAACGGTCAGCACAGCAAGGGCGAGCACATTCGCGTGTTCCCGCTGTCGAATTGGACCGAACTCGATATCTGGGAGTACATCGAGCGCGCCGAGGTGGCGCTGCCGCCGCTGTACTACGCGCACCGCCGCCTGGTGCTCGAGCGCGACGGAATGCTGTTGGCGGACAACAGGTTCATCGCCCGCAAGCCCGAAGAGGAACTCTTCGAGACCAGCGTGCGCTTCCGCACCCTCGGCGATGCCGACTGCACCGGCTGCGTCGAATCCGATGCCGCCACCCCCGGCGCGGTGATCGCCGAAACCGCCGTCACCCGCCTCACCGAACGCGGCGCCACCCGCGCCGACGACCGCATCTCCGAATCCGGCATGGAAGATCGCAAGCGAGAGGGCTACTTCTGATGCGCCGCAACCTTTTACGGCTTGCCACCGCGGGCAGTGTCGACGACGGCAAATCGACCCTCATCGGCCGCCTGCTCTTCGACTCCAAATCGCTGTTCTCCGATCAGCTCGACGCCATCGAACGCGCCAGCCTGGCGCGCGGTAACGGCGGACCGGATCTGTCGCTGGTCACCGACGGTCTGCGCGCCGAACGCGAACAGGGCATCACCATCGATGTCGCGTACCGCTACTTCACCACGCCGCGAAGGAAATTCGTCATCGCGGACACCCCGGGGCATGTGCAGTACACCCGCAATATGGTGACCGGGGCATCCACCGCGGACCTGGCGCTCATCCTGGTGGACGCGCGCAAGGGCGTCTCCGAGCAGACCCGCCGCCACGCCTTCCTGTCCTCGCTGCTGGGTGTGGGCCACCTGGTGCTGTGCGTGAACAAGATGGATCTGGTCGACTGGTCCGAACAGCGATTCGAGGAAATCCGCGAGGAGTTCGCGGATTTCGCCACCAAACTCGATGTCGGCGATCTGAGCTTCCTGCCGCTGTCCGCGCTGCACGGTGACAATGTGGTCGATATGTCCACGCACACACCGTGGTACGCGGGACCGCCGCTGCTGCGTCATCTGGAGGAGGTGCACATCGCCTCCGACCGCAATCTCATTGACGCCAGATTGCCTGTGCAGTATGTGATTCGGCCGCACGGCGAATCCCAGCGCAGTTACGCGGGCACCATCGCGGGCGGCATCTTCAAGCCGGGTGACGAAGTGGTGGCGCTGCCGTCGGGGCGCACCAGTCACGTGACGGAGATCTGGGGTCCGGGCGGCAGCAAGATCGAAGAAGCCTTCGCGGGGATGGCGGTTTCGCTCACCCTCGATGACGAAATCGATATCGGCCGTGGGGATATGCTCGCCCGGCCCGGCAATCAGCCGCATCAGGATCGCGAGCTGGATGCCATGGTCTGCTGGTTCTCCGATACCGGCACGCTGCGCGCCGGGAACGACTACAGCATTCGCACCGCCACCCAGCACACCAAGGTGCGGGTCACCGAGCTGGATTACCGCCTCGATGTGAACACCCTGCATCGGCAGACCGAGGCGGAAGCGCTGGCGCTCAATGACATCGGGCGCGTCACGCTGCACACCCGGCAGCCGATCATGTTCGATCCATACCGGGACAATCGCGCCACGGGCAGTTTCATTCTCGTCGACGACAGCACCAATCAGACGGTCGCGGCGGGCATGATCACCGCCCGCACCCCGGGCATCGCCGAGGCGACCAGCGATCGCGGACACCGCGCCACCGGCCGCCGCCCGCGCGCGAATGTGGTGTGGCACAACTCGGCCGTGGATCGCGGACAGCGGTTGAGCCAGGGTATGACGCTGTGGCTGACCGGGCTGTCCGGCTCCGGAAAGTCCTCCATTGCGGTCGAATTGGAGCGGCAGTTGATCGCCGCCGGTCGCCCGGCCTATCTCCTGGACGGCGATAACCTGCGGCACGGCCTGAACAACAATCTCGGCTTCACCGACGAGGATCGGCGCGAGAATATTCGCCGCGTCGCGGAGGTCGCGTCACTGTTCGCCGATGCGGGCACCATTGCCATCGTCTCGCTGATCAGCCCGTTCCGGGAACAGCGCCGGGATGCGCGAAAGCTGCACGACGACAAGCGATTGCCGTTCAATGAGATCTTCGTTGACACGCCGATCGAGGAGTGCGAGCTTCGGGATCCGAAGGGTTTGTACAAGCGTGCCCGTTCGGGGGAGCTGCCCGAATTCACCGGCATCTCTTCACCTTACGAGCGCCCGGAGTACGCCGAACTCACCATTACTCCCGACCAGGGCAACCCAGCCGAGATAGCCCGTCTTATCCGCCGAGAACTAGGCATTCACTCTTGAAAGAAGGCAGACGCCTGATGGAAACACCCAATATCGAACAGGCCGAACTCCCGCTGACCGAGCCCTTCCTGGCCGCGGTCGCCGAGGCCGAGAAGCTCATCGCCGCAGCGGATTTCATCCGTGACGAGCACGACCTCGCCGAAGGCTACGACTATTTGCAGGGCAGTATCGCCGCGGTCCTGCAACTGTCCCGCGCGCACGGCACCTCGCACCCGTACTTCGTGACCTCCACCGGCCCGTACACCAAGATGGGCCTGGATAACCCGGACACGCTGTACTACCACGCGAATGTGGAGCCGACCGGTGAGTACCTGCTCACCGGCGTGCGCGGCAATACCGTCGACCTGAGTTTCCAGGTGCTCAAGGGCGATTACACCGCCACCGACGTCCCCAATGGCGATGACGCCTTCGACGATCGCCGCCTCGATATCGCCGAGGACGGCAGCTACCAGCTGCGATTCGGCCCGCCCAAGGAGAATCCGGAGCCGAACTACTTCGTGCTCGGCGAGGGCGCGTCCATGCTCGCGGTGCGAGAGGTGTACGGCGACTGGGATACCGAGCGCAAGGGCTCGATTCGCATCGAGCGCGTCGACACCATCGGCACCGCCCCGGCCGAACCCGATGTGGCGGGTCTGCGCAAGCGCTACCGCGCCGCCGGTCGCATGCTGCTGACCCGGGTCAACACCTGGTTCAACTTCCCCAAGTGGTTCTATCTGAACCTGCCGGTCAACACCCTGACCGAACCCCGGCTCACCCCGGGCGGTTTGAGCACCCAGTACTCCTCGGTGGGGCATTTCGATCTCGCCGACGATCAGGCGCTCATCATCACGGTGCCGAAATCCGATGCGCCGTACCAGGGTTTCCAGCTCGGCAGCCGCTGGTACATCTCGCTGGACTACAGCAATCACCAGACCAGCCTGAATCACGCTCAGGCACAGGTGGATCCGGACGGCATGATCCGCATGGTCGTCTCCGCACGCAACCCGGGTGTCACCAACTGGATCGAGACCACCGGCCGCCGCCTGGGCATTCTCCAGTTCCGCTGGCAGCGCGTGGCCCGCCCGATGACCGAGGCGGACGGCCCCGTCATCGAACTGGTGCCCTTCGACAAGGTGGCCGAACGGCTGCCGCACTACGCACACAATCAGATCGACGAGGCGGGCTGGCGCGAACGAATCGCCAACCGTCAGCGCGCTTTCGCGGGAAGGATGCTCGGATGACCCGGCTCAGGACAGGACTGCTCGACGGCAAGGTCGTGGTGATGAGCGGTGTGGGCCCCGGCCTCGGCCGCTCCATCTGCCTCGAGGCCGCGGCGGCCGGTGCCAAGGTCGTGCTCGCGGCGCGTACCGAGTCCCGTTTGAAGGAGGTCGCCGACGAGATCGAGGCCGAGGGCGGCGTAAGCCTCAGCGTGCCAACCGATATCACCGATGAGGAGCAGGTGCGGAACCTGCTGGCGCGCACGGTGGAGACGTTCGGCCAGGTTGACGTGCTGGTGAACAACGCGTTCTCGGTGCCGTCCATGAAACCGCTGGCGCGCACCGACTTTCAGCAGATTCGCGACAGCGTCGAACTCACCGTGCTGGGCGGGCTGCGCATGACGCAGACCTTCACCGACGCCCTCGCCGAAACCAAGGGCAATGTCGTCATGATCAATTCGGCGGTGCTGCGGCACTCCGAACCCCGCTACGGCAGCTACAAGGTCGCCAAATCCGCGCTGCTGGCCATGTCACAGACCCTGGCCACCGAACTCGGTGACAAGGGAATCCGCGTCAACACCGTTGCCCCCGGCTACATTTGGACCGATCAGCTGAAGTGGTACTTCGGCGAGATCGCCAAGAAGTACGGCATCACCGAGGAGCAGGTCTACCAGCAGACAGCGTCCAAAACCGATCTCAAGCGGCTGCCGCTGCCCGATGAGATCGCCCAGACCGTGGTGTTCCTGGCCTCGCCGTTCGCCAATGCCATCACCGGCCAGACCATCGACGTCAACTGCGGCGAATACCACGTTTGATGAGCAAGGAGTTACCACCCATGAGCGCACGCACCTCCGTCGGCACCGTCGAGGATCTGCACGCCTCGGCCACCCGGGTCTGCGGCCTCGAGGACTTCGGCGCGGACGACTACCTGGAGGGTTTGAGCACCCTGCTGGAGTCGTATCAGCGCGATGCCGGACTCACCGAGCTCGGCTCCAAGATGAGCCGGTTCTTCCTGCGCGGGGCGCTGGTCGCCCGCGCGCTCAGCGAAGCGTCCTGGAAGGCCAATCCGGCGTATGCCGAAACCCGGGTTACCAGGCCGATTTTCGTGACCGGACTGCCGCGCACCGGCACCACGGCGCTGCATCGGCTGCTGGCCGCGGATCCGGGGCATCAGGCCCTGGAGATGTGGCTGGCGGACTTCCCGCAGCCGCGCCCGCCGCGCGACAGCTGGGCTGATAATCCGATCTACCAGCGCATCGACGCCGGATTCGCACAGCATCGCATCGAGAATCCGGAATTCATGGGCGTGCACTATATGAGCGCCGCCGATGTGGAGGAGTGCTGGCAACTGCTGCGCCAGACGGCCAAGTCCATCTCGTACGAGTCGCTGGCCCATCTGCCGACCTACTCGCAGTGGTTGCGCAAGCAGGATTGGACCGACGCCTACACCCGGCATCGGAAGAACCTGCAGCTCATCGGGCTCGGCGATGAACGGCGCTGGGTTCTCAAGAATCCGAGCCACCTGTTCGCCCTGGACGCGCTCATGGCGGTGTACCCGGACGCGCTGATCATTCAGACCCATCGTGACCCGGTGACCATCGTCGGATCCTCGTGCAGCCTGTCCGATCAGGCGGCGCGCGGGTGGTCCACCACCTTCGTGGGGGAGACCATCGGCAAGTCGCAGTTGGAGCTGTGGTCGCGCGGGCTGCGCGAATTCAACAGCGCCCGTGCGCGATACAACCCGGAGCAGTTCCTCGATATCGAATTCGATGAATTGCGGGCCGATCCCATGGGCACCGTCGAAAAGATCTACGGCGCTTTCGACATCGATTTCTCGGACTCCGCGCGTACGGCCATGGGCTCCCTCGATGAGGAGAGTAAGAGCGGTGATCGTAAACCCGTTCACCGGTACTCCCTGGCCGATTACGGACTGACCGAAGCGCAGGTCAGGGCGGAGTTCGAAAGCTAGGCGCACCCCTCGTCCTTCCGGATATGGTTAGCATCACCTAAACCAGCTATGGTTAGCGTCGCCTAACCGTGGAAATGCGGTCTGGACTGGAAGGACGAGGGAATTGCGTAAGAATCTGATGCGGATCTCGGCGCTCGGCGCGGCCATACTGGTCGCCGCCGCGTGCTCGAAGTCGGAGCCCGCCGCCGACAACTATCCGGCTGCACTGGACGGTAACCACTACGCCCAGATCAACCTGGCCGCGGACAAGGACTCGTACAAGGCGCAGTTCACCTATCCGGACATGGTCAACGCCTGGGGCCTGGCCGATCGCCCCAAGGGCGCCGGCGGCCACTTCTGGGTCGGCGGCGGCGGATTCTCCTTCCAGTTCGTCGGTGACGTCACCAAATCCTCGGATCCCAAGTTCCAGAAGCTCTTTCAGGATCCGCTGAAGCTCGTCACCGTCCCCGGCGCGGACTCGGACACCTCCGATAAGAGCGTCGGCAAGACCACCGGCGTCATCTTCAACCCCGCGCCCATCACCTCGGACCTGTTCGTGGTGAAGGATCAGCCCGTCAGCTATGACGGCAAGGACGAAAAGCTCACCGGCTCCGCGCGTTTCATCTTCGCCACCGATTCCGGCAAGATCTCCGCCTGGACCGAACAGGGCGCGGGCGGCGCGATCGTGCGCCACGACGGCCCGGCCAACACCGTCTTCGACGGTAAGGACAAGGGGATGCAGTTCTTCGGCATCGCCCTCACCCCGTCCGGTGACAAGCTGCTGGCCGCCGACTTCGGTGAGAACCCGCAGATCCGCACCTTCGACAAGAACTGGCAGCTGATCGGCACCACCGGCTACGCCAACCCCTTCGCCACCGGCGACAACCTCGACCCCGCCGATCCGGCCAAGGGTAAGAAGGTCAAGCCCGGCGATCCGGCTCCGTGGAACGTCACCACCATCGGCCAGCGCGTGTTCGTCTCCTACGCCACCACCAAGCCCGATGAGGTCGACGCCACCAAAATCGATGTAGGCGAAGAGGATTCCCTCGACAAGGCCGCCGATAAGGCCGCCGCGGGCAAGCCCGGCAAGGGTAAGGTCGCCGAATTCGACGCCACCGGCAAACTGGTTCGCACCATCGACGGCGACGACCGCTTCAACGCCCCCTGGGGCGTCACCATCGCCCCCGATTCCTTCGGCCCCCTCGCCGGAAAGATCCTGGTCGGCAACTTCGGCGGCCTCGGCCACATCGTCGCCATCGACGACAAGACCGGCAAGCCCGTCGACTATCTCCGCAACACCTCCGGCGCGCCCATCGAAATCCCCGGCCTCTGGGCGCTGATGTTCGGCAACGGTGAAAGCCTCGGTGACTCCGACGCCCTCTACTTCACCGCGGGCCCCGAGGACGAGAAAGACGGCCTCTTCGGCAGCCTCCGGCTCCAGTAGCAGCCAGCAGTAATGCGAAGGCCCCGAGTCGATTTCGGCTCGGGGCCTTTCGCTTTGTATGAAAAAGATCAAGAACAAAAGAAAAAGACGCCCGGACAAGAAAAGAACAAGAACAAAGATAAAGACCAACAACAAGAACCAAAACACTTGAGCGGCTTGGCTCTTTGGTCTTGGAAGGTGACCACGGCCAGTCACCCCGTCGGGTGCGTGAGGTGCGGACATGCCTGTAGGACCGGCAGGAGGGTTCCTGACGGTTGGATACAGGTGGGGTGGAAACTATTGCCGGGCTGGGCAAGCCGGGCGAGGCAATACCCAGGGTCGCTGACGCATCCGCGTCGGCACACAGGCCCGAGAGGGGCGTGCGGGCAACGGTGGTGCCGCCGGGGCGGTGGCCATCAACTCGTCCGGGTGATGGAGGTGGTTCACCTTCGGTGTGCGAGTCGGGTCGATGTGCGCGGGCGCAATCCAGGCGGTGCGGCCTGCGAAGGCCGAATCCTTACCGAGCTTGATCGTGGTCCACCCCGTCGGGGTGTCGTTCACCAGAGCGTGGCAGTGATCGCAAGCCAGGGTGAGGTTCTCGATGTCGGTCGGGCCGCCCTTGATGTACTCGGTGACATGGTGGACCGCGGCCATGCTCGCGGGTGCGGTGCAGCCGGGTCGAGTGCAACCCCGTTCGGTGGCGATCAACGCCATCCGCTGTGCCGGGTTCGCAAGGCGGGCTTCACCGATGTGCAGGGGCATGTTGTTGCCGTCGGTGACGACCGAAAAGGTCTTGCTTTTGCGTGCAGCCATTTCCAACGCGACCGCGACCGGCACAGTCCCGCCGGTGGCGGTGGTCGCCACTCCGGCGGCGCGCTCTACATCGGCGATGGACATGGTCAGGATCGTGGTGACGGGCAGGCCACGGTGTGAGCCGAGGTGGGCGGGGTTGAAATCCGGGTGCAGGAGCGCGAACAGCGCATCATGCTGACGCTGCACCGTCGTGCGCGTATCCCGTGCGGCCGCAGCCTTCACGACCTCCGGATCGAGCTTGTCATCCACGACGAACGGGCTCTCCGGGTCGGCCGGGTTGCACAGGCCGGGCCGGGCGAGCTTGGCCAGCACTGCGTCCATGGCGGCGCGTGCTTCGGGGGTCAGCACCACGGTCATGGTGGACATCAGGTCGAAGCCCTGTGGGCTCAACCGCATGCTGCGCATGCGAGCGCGGTCGGTGTCGTCGGTGAGGGTGCCATCGGGATCGAGGTGTCCGAGGATGCGGTCGCCGATTTTGGGGAGCTGGTTCGGGTTCAACGCCCGCGCGTGCCGGGCCAGGTGTTCTTCGGCGAGTGCGCGGTCTTCGGCAGTGACTTGGTTGGGCAGGCGGTCCATGACCTGCCGGATCACGCGCACATGGTCAAGTCCGATCGCGCCTTCCTCTTGCGCCAGAGCAGTATTGGGCAGCACCGGGGCAGGGGTCGATACTTCGGCGCTGTCTCCTACGCGCGGCCAGATCGCAGCCTGCTCGGCGCAGTGCCAGCGGTTCAGCGCGTCCCCGTGCGAAATCCGCAGGGTGTCTTGCAGGAACAGTGCCACCGAGCCTGCGCCTGCGCGCTTGGGCAGTGACCGTGAACAGGTCTGCACGACAAGGTCGAGTTTGAGCGCGTCGAGTTTGCGGGTGGCGGTTTCGATCTGCTGCATCAATTCGACAATGTCGTTGTCCGACACCGGAATGAGCGGCTGGGAAACAAGGGAATCGATCGCAGCGGAGAGTGCGTGTGCACTCTCCGCGATTGCGATGTTCTCCCTTGAATTCATACCTCTATTCTACTCCCGAAAACCAAACCCCGAAAGCCGAATTCCATTGTGATACAACAATATTCAGATAAATTCGCATTTCATTTCTCGGCCCTTCTCTTGTTTCGCCCAGGCCCCATCGCCTCCAGGGCATAACTTAGGTTTGACTAACCTAACTTCGGGAAGTAGCGTCCTGAGCACTGACTATCGCGAAGGAAGTGTCATGAAGAAGATCGTGGGCGCGTTCGCCGCCTTGGTTTCTGCTGGGTTGGTCACGGTGGGGCTTGCTGCGCCTGCGGTTGCGGATCGGTCGGTGCGGGATGCGACGGTCGCGGATTTGTATGTGCGGGATGCGGATCCGTCGTTGGACGCGCTGGCGGGGCAGTTCGCGGCGCTGTGGAATCCGAGTTTGCCGATGAGTGCGAAGGCTGAGGTCAGTTATCACGGGGGCTCGGTTGCGCCCGCGTTGCAGGGGATTTTGTCGCAGGGTGGGGTGTATGACTTTCTGTCGATTCAGGAGCGGGCCACTTCCAAGAGCATTACCGGAAACACCATGACCGCAACGCTTTCCGGGGTGATGGCGGGGTTCCCCGCTTCCAGTGGGACGTACAGCTATATCCGTGAGGATGGGCTGTGGAAGGTTGATTGGAAGGCCACCTGTGCCGGTATGGGCGGCTGCTCCGGTAATCCGGACTTCGGGTACTGAGGCGCGCTCGATAGCTGATGATCTCGGTTTCCGGTATTTCCAAGCGCTTCGGTGACAAGGTCGCGGTCGGCGATGTCAGTTTCGAGGCGGCGAGTGGTTCGATCACGTATCTGCTCGGGCCCAATGGGGCGGGCAAATCCACCACCATGCGCATGATCGCGGGGTTGACCACACCCGACGCGGGCACCGTGCGGATCGACGGGCAGTCGCTGCGCGGGATCGCCGAGCCGATGCGCGCCGTCCGGTTCAATCTGAACACCTTCGCGCGCGATCCGCGGCATACCGCGAGGCAGCATTTGAAATGGCAAGCGCGCCTTGGCGGTATCCCGGTGACCGAGGTCGAGCGGGTGCTCGCCCGGGTGGGATTGGCGGAGGTGGCCAATCGGCTCGTGGGGCGGTTCTCGCTCGGTATGTTGCAGCGGCTCGGGATCGCGAGCGCACTGCTGGGTGATCCGCGCACCATCGTGCTCGACGAACCGGATAACGGCCTCGATGTGGACGGCATCCTGTGGCTGCGGGAATTGCTGACCGGGCTCGCTGCACAGGGCCGGACGCTGCTGGTGGCCTCGCACAATCTGACCGAGGTCGAGATCACCGCCGACCGCATAGTGATCATGGGCCGCGGCAAGGTGCTGTCCGATGCGAGCCGGGACGACACCGTGGCGCTCGGCTCCGGCCCGCGACCGCTGGAGGCCGCCTACCTCGCGGTCACCCGCGGCAGTGTCGAATACGACGGCGCGACCGAACAGGTGGAGTCGTGAATTCGATGGTGGCGCTGAACCATTCGGTGCGAAGCGAACTGGTGAAACTCTCCCGGCGCAGCCCACTGTGGTTCGCGATCGTGCCGCTCGCCGTACTGCTGCCGCTCGCCTTGAACGCGGGGCTGGTGATTGCCACGGGCATGAACAAGGTCAACGGCAGCGGTGGCATGGACACCAATAACGCCGGGTATTGGGTGATGATCTTCTCGACCGTCATCCTGATGTCCGCCGGTGTCGCCACGCTGAGCAATGAATTCAAGTACGCCACGGTGGAATTGGTGTACTCCGCACAACCCCGGCGCTGGCTGCTACCGGTCGCGAAGTTGATCGTACTCGGGCTGATCGCCGTGATCGCCACCCTTGTCGCCGTGGTCGTGCTGCTGGTGGCGTTTCCGGCCGTCTTCCCCGATGTGTGGGGCCGCGTCGACGCCACCTCCGCCGCCGGTCTCCGATTGCTGTGGGCCCTGCCGCTTTTCGCCTTCCTCGTCAGTGCCCTGGGCATCGGCATCGCCGGACTGATACCGCGCCCCGGTGTCGTGGTCGGCGCGGTACTGCTCTGGAAGTTCGGCATCGAAGCCTTCTCCGCCCTGCTCCCGGTGAAGATCGGAAACGTGGTGCAGCAGTGGATGCCGTTCAAGAACGGCGAACTGGGCGCGGGCCAGTATCCGACGATTCACCCGATCTTCGGCGGGGCCAACGGTTCTCTCGCCTACTTCGCGGTCATCGCGGCGGTGTTCTTCGCGCTCGGAACCGTGCGCCTGTCCCGGCGCGATCCCACCACCGACTGATTCGGATTCACAACTGCGACAGGGCCGTCAGCAGCGGCAGGATGGTGTGCAGGAAATCGCCGGGGCAGGTGGTCTCCCCGCACACCGATTGCCAATCGCCGTGACCGGCCACGGCGGGTTTGACGGCGGTGACGCCGTTGGCCGGGTTCACGTAGTTGATCTGGGCGAACGGGTTGATGCCGAGCCCGGAGCAGAGGCGGGTCAATACGATGTCGAGGCTGTGGAGTGCGGCTTTGCTGGGCAGGGTGCGGCTGAAATCGCCGATCAAGCAGATGCCGATATTTCCCGAATTCGCCCCGCGCACATGGCCCGCCGTGACCACTTCGGCCCCGGGCTTCAGGTCCGTGCCCGGTTTGAAGATGGGCGCGTCGTCGGTGCCGGGGTGGCGGCCGGAGTAGATGACCCCGTTCGGGTCGATCATCAGGTGATAGCCGAGATCGCCCCAGCCCTGACCGTCCGGATCGGGGAGGGCGTGGAAGCGGTAGACACCGCGAACCGTATCGCGGTAGTCGTCGTATTCCTGGCCGGTCGGGATCTGGGTGTGGTGCACCGTGATCACCTGCGCCGGTGCGTATTCCGGCTCACCCCAGGTCTGCAATGTCTCGTCCGCACCCCAACCGGAGCGGGTGACCGCCGGGAATCCCCAGGCGTAGGAGGTCGTCACCGGAGTTTTGAACGGCTGCGCGGTGACCGGGGCGAAAATGCCCGGGAGCGTGATGTTCTCGGCGATCACGTCGACCTTGTCCGCGCCGGCCGGAATCGGCACGATCTCGGACAGCTTGCCCGGCCGGTCATCGCGGCCGTGCGCGGTGCGGCGCACCGGAATCGGATCGGTCCACTTACCCGCCACCCGGAAGCGCACCGAGGCGGGCTTCGCGTTCGGCTCGGTATCGCGCAGTGCGGTGAAAGCCGCACCCGCGCAATCGGTCCCCTCGGCCGGTGTGGCCCCTGCGCTGCCGCGCGCCCCGAACAGTCCGGCCGCGGTCAGCGCCGCCGTCCCGGTCAACAGTGTGCGGCGATCGATCCGAATATGCTGTGTCACTACCACCCTCGCTCTTTCGCAGATGAATCGTACGAAAGGGCAACGATTATTCCGCGACCCGCGCCGGGAAGCGCGCGGCGAGCCCGTCGACGAACGCGTTCAACGCCAATTCGAAACTCTCCGAATCGATTTCGTCCGCACGTGCGCGCAGCAGATGCGCCTGCTCCAGATGCGGGTAGCGGTCCCGATAGACTTGCACGTCATCGACGAAACCCCGGGAGAACGAGCCGATGGTCGCGCCCATCACCAGGTAGCGGGTGGCGGCTCCGATCATGGTGGCCTCGCGGGGCGGCCAGCCCGCACCGACCAGCCCGCCGTGCACCGCGTCGGCGTGGCGCAGGTTCTCCTCGCGCTTGCCCGGACCCGCGGCCAGGTAGGGCACGAAGTTCGGGTGCGCCACCAGTTCGGCGCGATAGGACCGCGCCCAGGACATGAGCCCGTGCCGCCAATCACCGTGCTCGAATTCGGAGGTGTCGACGCGGCTCATGATGCCCGAGGCGATGTCATCGAGGACATCGTCCTTGGTGGGGTAGTGGCCGTACAGCGACGCGGCCTGCACACCCAGTTCGGCGGCGAGTTTGCGCATGGACAGATCGGCCAGGCCGTCGCGGTCGATCAGGGTCAGCGCGGCCTCGCGAATGCGTTCGCGGCTCAGGAGCGGCACCTTCGGTCTGGCCATAGTCGCAAGTTATCACCCGGGTCTTGAAAAACCGAACACCGTTAGGATAGCTTCGGGGTTATAAACCTAACAACGTTTGGTTAGGAGCTATCACAGATGGACTTCGAGCTCGGCGAGGCACAGCGCGAACTACGCGAGGTCGCCCGCGCCTGGGTGGACAAAGAGGTCGTGCCGTACGCCGCCGCATGGGATCGCGCCGAAGCGGTGGACACCGCCATCGTCGGCAAACTCGGCGATATGGGCTTCCTCGGCATCGAGATTCCCGAGGAGTACGGCGGATCCGGCGGCACCGCCCTGGACTACTGCCTGCTGCTGGAGGAACTCGGCCGCGGCGACAGTTCGGTGCGCGGAATCGTGTCGGTCTCACTGGGTTTGGTCGCCAAATCGATCAAGACCTACGGGAACGAGGAGCAGCGGCGGGAATGGTTGCCGCGCTTGACCTCCGGACAGGGGATCGGCTGCTTCGCGCTCACCGAGCCCGGCACCGGATCCGATGCGGGCAACCTCACCGCCAAAGCCGTTCGGGACGGCGATGATTGGCTCCTCTCCGGCACCAAGATCTTCATCACCAATGGCACCTGGGCCGATGTGGCGATCGTCTTCGCGCGCAGCGGCGGACCGGGCCCCAAGGGCGTGACCGCCTTCCTGGTGCCCACCGACACGCCCGGATTCACCCGCACCGAGATCAAGGGCAAACTCGGATTGCGCGGCCAGGCCACCGCCGAATTCGTGCTCGATCAGGTGCGCGTGCCCGATACCGCCCGACTCGGTGCCGAGGGTCAGGGCTTCAAGATCGCTATGGGTGCGCTCGACAAGGGCCGCATGGGTGTGGCCGCCGGATGTGTCGGCGTCGCGCGCGGCTGCCTGGAAGCCGCGGTGAAATACGCCGGGGAACGCGAACAATTCGGTAAGCCCATCGCCTCCTACCAGCTGGTTCAGGAACTGCTCGCCGATATCGCCGTCGATGTCGAGGCGGCGCGGCTACTCGCCTGGCGGGTCGCCGGCCTGGTGGAGCGCGGGAAGCCGTTCGGCACCGAAGCCTCGGTCGCGAAACTGTTCGCCAGCGAGGCCGCGGTGAAGGCGGCCAACAACGCCATTCAGGTGTTCGGCGGCTACGGCTATATCGACGAATACCCGGTCGCCAAATACCTTCGGGATGCTCGCGTGCTCACGCTGTACGAGGGCACCAGCCAGATTCAGAAGCTGCTCATCGGGCGCGCGCTCACCGGTGTCAACGCCTTCAACTGACCACTCACATTCGCTGACAAGGAGTTTCACCATGACTTCGAAGGTTGCATTCGTCACCGGCGCGGCGCGCGGTATCGGCGCGGCCACCGCGACTCGGCTCGCGGCCGACGGATTCACCGTCGTCATCGCCGATTTGGACGAGGCCGCCTGCAAGACCGCCGTCGACGCCATCGTCGCGGCCGGCGGTAAGGCCATCGCGGTGGCCTGCAATGTCGCCGATGAGGCCTCGGTAGACGCGGCGTTCGAACGCGTTGCGGCCGAACTGGGTTCGGTCGACGTACTGGTCAACAATGCCGGTGTGCTGCGCGACAATCTGCTGTTCAAGATGTCCGTGGAGGACTGGGACACCGTCATGTCGGTGCATCTGCGCGGTGCGTTCCTGTGCAGCCGGGCGGCGCAGCGGTACATGGTGAAGCAGAAGTCCGGGAAGATCGTGAACACCTCCAGCGTGTCCGCGCTCGGCAGCCGGGGGCAGGCCAATTACTCGGCCGCCAAGATGGGGATTCAGGGATTCACCCGGACGCTGGCCATCGAACTCGGCCCGTACGGGATCAATGTCAACGCCGTCGCGCCCGGATTCATCGTCACCGATATGACCGATGCCACCGCCGCGCGCGTGGGTGTCGATCCGGCCGAATTCCGTAAGGCCGCAGCCGATATCACCCCGCTGCGCCGCGTCGGGCAGCCGGAGGATATCGCCAACGTGGTGTCGTTCCTGGCCTCCGCGGATTCGTCCTTCGTGACCGGCCAGACCATCTACGTCGACGGCGGGCGCAAGCTCTAACGACTCTCGAGAGAGAAATCATTATGCAGAGAACAGTTTTCGGCGCCGACCACGAAGCCTTCCGTAAGACGGTGCGCGCCTTCATCGAAGCCGAGGTCGCGCCCGTCTACGACCAATGGTTCGAGGCGGGGATCGCACCGCGCGAGTTCTATTACAAGCTGGCCGAACTCGGCGTCTTCGGTATCGAGGTGCCGGAGGAATTCGGCGGCGCGGGTATCGAATCCTTCAAGTTTCAGAGCATTCTCATCGAAGAGGCCGCCCGCGCGGCGGTCTCCTTCGGCGGCTCCAGCGTGCACGTGGGGCTGTGCCTGCCGTATCTGAAGATGCTGGCCACCCAGGAACAGAAGGAACGGCTGCTACCCGGTTTCGTGAGCGGTGAGATCATGTTCGCCATCGCCATGACCGAACCCGGCACCGGCTCCGACCTCGCCGGAATGCGCACCACCGCAAAGCTTTCCGAAGACGGCACGCATTACGTGCTGAACGGGTCCAAGACCTTCATCACCGGCGGCGTACACGCCGACCGGGTGATCGTGTGCGCCCGCACCGACGCCCCGCGCGCCGATGATCGCCGCCACGGAATCTCACTGTTCCTGGTGGACACCAAGTCCGAGGGCTACACCGTCGGCCGCAAGCTCGACAAGCTGGGCCTGCGGGTGTCCGATACCGCCGAACTCAATTTCACCGATGTGCGGGTGCCGGTCGCGGACCTGCTCGGCGAGGAGAACAAGGGTTTCTCCTACCTCGGCCTGAACCTGCCGCAGGAACGCCTGTCCATCGCCGTCGGCGCGTACGCGCAGGCCAAGGCGGCGGTGCGGTTCGCCAAGGATTACACGCGGCAGCGCAATGTCTTCGGACAGCCGGTCGCCAGCTTCCAGAACACCAAATTCGAGCTCGCCGCCTGCCAGGCCGAAGTGGACGCCGCCGAAGCCGTGGTGGATCGCGGACTCGAGGCCCTGGACGCCGGAACGCTCACCGCCGCCGATGCCGCGTCGGCCAAGCTGTTCTGTACCGAGGTGGCGGCCCGCGTGATCGACCGCTGCCTCCAGCTGCACGGCGGCTACGGCTTCATCAACGAATACCCCATCGCCCGGCTCTACGCCGATAACCGGGTCAACCGGATCTACGGCGGCACCAGCGAAGTCATGAAGATGATCATCGCCAAGGACATGGGTCTGTAACTTCAATCTCTCCGAGGTCTCCATGAACGCGACGCTCTCCCTGGCCAGCATCCTCGCCGAACCCGCGCGGCGACGGCCCGATCACATCGCCCTCATCGAAGGGGCACAACGGATTACGTTCGCCGAGCTGTGGCGGCAGGCGCGGGAGCAGGCCGCCGCGCTCATCGAGCTCGGGGTACGGCCCGGGGATCGGGTCGCGCTCATGGGGCCGAACACCACCGATTTCCCGCGCGCCTACTACGCCATTCTGGCGGCGGGCGCGACCGTGGTGCCGGTACACCTGCTGCTCACCGCCGATGAAGCTCAATACGTACTGACCGACAGCGGGGCTTCGCTGCTCATCTGCCACGAGATGGTCGCACCGGTCGGACAGGTCGCGGCCGAGCGTGCGGGAATTCGGTGTGTCGATCCGAAAAAGCTTGTCGGCGAGCCGATTCAGACTTTCGTCTCGCGCGGCCCGCTCGACACCGCTGTGGTGTTCTACACCAGCGGCACCACCGGGCGGCCCAAGGGCGCGGAACTCAGCCACCTCAATATGGTCATGTGCGCGACGGTGAACGCCTTCGACGCCAACGACGTGCACCGCGATGACATCGCGCTCGGCGCGCTGCCGCTGTTCCACGTCTTCGGTCAGACGGTGTCGATGAACTCGCACTGGCGGGTCGGAGCCACCCTCGTGCTGCTGCCGAGATTCGATGCGGCGGAAGCGATCCGGCTCATGAACGCCGAGAACGTGAACACCTTCCACGGCGTGCCGACCATGTACATCGGCATGCTGGAAGCCGCGAAGGAATTCGAGACCCTGCCGCACCTGCGGCTGTGCATCAGCGGCGGCGCGGCGCTGCCGCCCTCGGTGCTCGAGGAATTCGAGCGTGTCTTCGGCTCGTACATCCTGGAGGGTTACGGACTGTCCGAGACCTCACCGACCGCCTCGGTCAATCAGCCCGAACTCGGTCCGGAGGCGGGCACCGTCGGCCATCCGGTCTGGGGCGTCGAGGTGGAGATCGCCGATCCGGACGTGCGCGACCGCATCGAATTGCTGCCCGCCGGGACCATCGGCGAGGTCGTGGTGCGCGGTCACAATGTGTTCAGCGGCTACACCGGGCGACCCGAGGCGACCGCGGAAGCCGTGGTGGACAACTGGTTCCGCACCGGCGACCTCGGAACCAAGGATGACAAGGGCTATCTGCGCATTGTCGACCGCATCAAGGAGATGATCATTCGCGGCGGGTTCAACGTGTACCCGACCGAGGTCGAGGCCGCCCTGCTGCGACATCCCAAGATCGCCCAGGTCGCCATTATCGGCGTTCCCGATGAGAACTACGGTGAGGAGATCCTGGCCGTGGTCGTGCCCGCCGAACCGGTCACCGCCGATGAGGTGATCGACTATGCCCGTGAGCATGTCGCGCGCTACAAGTATCCGCGCCGGGTCGAATTCCTGGACGCGCTACCGCTCGGCCCCACCCATAAGGTCCTCAAGCGAGAACTGAAGGAGCGCTTCGCATGAGCGTCACCGATTTCGCCGACTTCGATCAACTGCGCGCCGCCGCCGGCACCGAAATCGGTGTCAGCGACTGGTTTCTCATCGATCAGCAGCGCATCGACCGCTTCGCCGAGGCCACCGGCGACCACCAGTGGATTCACGTCGATCCGGAACGGGCGGCGGCCGGACCGTACGGCCGCACCATCGCGCACGGATTCCTGACGCTATCCCTGGTCGTGCCGATGACCGCGCAGGTGATGACCTTCAGTACCGCGCGCATGGCGATCAACTACGGGCTCAACAAGGTTCGCTTCATCACCCCGGTGCCGGTGGGCAGTCGCATTCGCGGCCGCTTCACCCTGAACACCGTCACCGATATCCCCGGCGGCGTGCAGGCCGAGCGCACGGTCACCGTCGAAATCGAGGGTGAGTCCAAACCGGCCTGCGTCGCGGAGAGTATCGCCCGCTACCTGTCCTGAGGTGTGAATCGGTGTGGGAACCCCTCGCTCCCACACCGATTCACCGTGCGGGCAGCCAGGTGTCCGGATCGTCGATCGGGGTGCCGTAGCCGGGGCGGTCGGCGGTATCGGCGGCGTGCTCGGCCCAGGTGTAGATATGCAGTTGCAGGCCGTCGGGATCGTTGAAGACCAGTAGCCAGCCGATACTGGCCTCGATGACGGGGGAGTGCTCGACGCCGTGCGTGTCCAGATGCGTGGCCCAGCGCTCGAGATCGGCGGGACCGCGTGCGCCCAGGCTCACCGGGTCGAAATCCTTGCAGCCCTGTGCGGCGAGGGCGTTCTCGCGCAGACCCAGCATCGACGCGCCGATACCGGGGAGTTCGCCGGCGGTTCCGCGCACCACCCCGTCGTCATCGGTGAACTGCACGGTCGGGCGGAAGCCGAGCACGTCCCGATACCAGCGCACCGAGCGCACCAGATCGGTCACCGGGATCTTGATGTGATGAATGCCTGCCAGTTCGGGCATCGAAGTCACCTTCTCGAATTTCGCCGCAGTGGCACTGCGGTAGATATTGATAGGATGCTCCTCATGAGCCAACCGGTCAAGAGGACCTACCGAGCGGCCAAACGCGCCGAGACCGCCACGGCCACGCGCGCCGCCATCCGGGCGGCGGCCACCGGACTGTTCGTCGAATCCGGCTATGCCGCCACCACCATGCGGGAGATCGCGCGGCGAGCCGGGGTGGGGGAGCGCACCCTCTACGACGCGTTCCCGAACAAGTTCGAGTTGTTCCGGCACACGATCGGGGTGGCGACCGTGGGCGACGAGGAACCCGTCGCGGTGCTCGATCGGCCCGAAGTGGTTGCCGCGCAGACCGATACCGATGCATCCGCTGCTATCGCACGCCTCATCGAGTACACGGCAGGACTTTTCGAGCGCGCGGGTGATCTCATCATGGTCGGCATCGAGGCGGGCGCGGCCGACGCGGCCATGCGCGCGGGCTCCGAGGCCGCCGAGGCGGACACATACCAGACCTGGCTCGGGTTGACCCGCAACCTCTTTCGCGCCGATGCGCTCCGGCCCGAACTCGATGCCGAAGCCGCAGCGGATATCTTCTTCGCGCTCGCCTCACCGCATGTGTTCCGGCTGCTGCGGCGGCAACGAGGCTGGAGTGCGGCGCGATACCGGGAATGGCTCACCGAGGCGGTCACCGCACAACTGCTGCGCGAGTGACCGCCTCGTCCGCCGGGACTACTTGTCCGGGCCGAAAGGCTGTGCGGACAAGGGTGATTCATCCGGGGTCATGGTCGCCACCACCGAGATCCCGGCCGAACGGAAATTGCTGAGCGCGCGGGCGATATGGTCCGCCGAGGTGATCAGGATGGCGGCGTGCGCGCCGATCACCTCCATCAGCCGGGCCGAGAACGCGGCGTTCTGCACCGTCGAATTCGCCTTGGTCTCGGTGTGAATGCGTTCGGGGGAGATGCCGCGCTGGGTCATCCAATCCGCCATGGCCTGCGCCTCGGTGACACCCGCCTGCGGATTGCCGCCGGTGAGGATCACCGGGGCCATCGGGGACAGCAGTGCCGAGACATAGCCCGCGTACAACCGGTTGATCAGCTCCGGGCGCATCTCGCCGTCCGGCATCAGGCCGTAGCCGAGCACCACGATGGCGGTGCTCGGGCTGAACATGGCGGGCAGTTCCAGCCCGGGCAGATCCAGGCCCGGCACCAGCGTGGTGACCGAATTGAGCGCGCTCACAACGTCTTCGGTGATCCCGGCGATCGGCACGGCGGGCATGGTGATGGGCTGAGTGTGCCCCGGGGCGACGGTCGCGCCCGGTGCGGTCACCGTATCGGGACGTGCGGCGGTCACCGCCTCGGACTGCGCCGGAACGGCGACCGCATCGGTATCGGCCTGCGCGGGTGCGGCCCCCGCCGCGACCACCACGACGGTGGCCCCCGCGAGCAGGGTGCGCACGGCGAGCCGCGCGGTATTTCGGGAGATATGACGGAGAACCGGAACGGCCGGTAGCAGATCGAACATCGAAAACCCCCAGGGTAGCCACACTAGTGACTACTAGTCGGTTCACATTTCGATCCATGATCACCCGAATCGGCTGGCCGGGATGGGTTTTCGGAAAATCAAGCCCCGAATTCCGGGTACCGTCTCAGTCAGTGGGACCGAACATTTCACGATGCGCCCGGCACCAGGTCGCGAAATCGCGCGGCGGCCGGCCGAGCAACTCCACGATCGTAGTCGTGCGCAGACCGGCCGTGTCCGAACGCATCTGCTCGAACGACTCCGCGATCGCCGCCGCCAGCGCGGGCGGCGCACCCCGCGGGAAGCGGGCGCGCACGGCTTCTTCGACGGTGGCGGTGGACCGAATCTCCAAGCGGCGCTCCAGGACTCGGGCCAGAATGCCGACCTGCTCGGCGCAGGTGAGGGATTCGTCGCCGGTCAGATCGTAGGCCGCGCCCTTATGACCGTCCTCGGTCAGTGCGAGTAGCGCGACGGCCGCGATATCGACCGGATCGACCGGTGCGAAGCGCCCCGGACCCGTGGGGTCCAGGATCGGCTCACCCGCGCGAATCGCGGGAACCCATTCCAGCGCATTGCTCATCAGCCCGCCCGGTCGCAGGATCGTCGACGCGATCCCGCTGTCCCGCACCAGCCGCTCACGTTCGTGATGCCAGCGACCCATGGCCGGAATCGGATCGCCTACGGCCCAGAACGAGGAGATGAGCACGATCTGCTCGACCCCCGCGGCGCCGGCGGCGGCCACCACATTGCGGGCATGGTCCATCCCGGTCCCGGGGACCAGCAGGAACAGCGCGGTGATCCCGTCGAAGGCGGGCGTGAGCGTGTCCGGATCGTCGAGATCGCCGCGGCACGCCTCGCCGCCGGGCAGGTGCGCGCGGGCCGGATCGCGCACCAATGCCCGGTAAGGCGTTGCGGCGGTGGCCAGTTGGCGGGTGAGTTCGCGGCCGATGTTTCCGGTGGCTCCGGTCAGAAGTATCATGAGAATCCCTAAGTCGTTAGCCGTCTAGTGAATAACGCTAGACGGCTAACGATCGGAGGGCAACGGTTGATTTCCACACCCGGAGGATGGATGCCCGAATTCCTGGACCTGCACGGCAACACGTCGAAGGCATTGCGCGCCTTGGCCGATCGCGATATGCGGCGACACGGATTGCACCTGGGGCAGAACCACGTGCTCGCGGTGCTGTGGGAACACGACGGGCGCACGCCGGGGGAGATGGCGACGGCGCTGCATGTCACCACGCCGACCGTGGTGAAGATGGCGACCCGAATGGCCGCCGCCGGTCTGCTGGTGCGCAAACGCGATGACCGGGACAACCGGCTGGTGCGGCTGTGGCTCACCGATCGGGGGCGCGACCTGCGGCGGCCCGTCGAAGCGGAGCGGAAGGCGCTGGAGGACAGTGTGACCGCGGCGCTCACCGCCACCGAGCGCGCCGACCTCATGAGCGCTCTGGCCAAGATTCACCGGGCCGCCACCGAACTCCTCGGCGGTCCCATTGAGGGGCCGGGTGCGCTGCCCGACTGACGCAACCGGCAACACCGTCCCGGTGATCACCTAGAGTTGGCCCCATGATTACCGCGATCGTGCTGATCCACGCCGAGTCCGACCGCATTCCTGAGACCGCGCAGGAATTGGCGGATATCGACGGTGTGGCCGAGGTGTACTCCTGCGCGGGCGACGTGGATCTGATCGCCGTCGTGCGCGTGCGCGAATACGAGCGCATCGCCGAGGTGGTGACCGGGCGGATCAACAAGACCGCCGGTGTGGTGCGCACCGCGACCCATATCGCCTTCAAGTCCTACAACCGCGCCGATGTCGAAGCGGGCTTCTCCATCGGCGAGTAGCGGATTCAACCCGCGAATCGCTCCGTACGGACCGGATACGTCCGAGCGGAGCGATGCGTCAGCGCTGCGGACCTCGGTACCTCAGCCGGTCTGGATGGATGCCCCGAGCGGGGTGGCGGACCGGCCGGGCTCGACCACGTTGGTGACCCCGCCCTTGCATCCGGGTAGCAGGTACACCCGGACCTCCTGGGCGGTGTGGTTCACCACCGCCAGGCGGCGCGGCACCTTGCGGACGGTGAGGCATCCGGCCGGATCGCCGTAGTCGTGCCCGTCCACGCTCAGCGTGCCGCTTGCGGTCTGCGTCAGAATCGGCGCGACCGGATGCGCCCCGCTCTCGGGCACCACCCCCAGCGCGGCCCCCGCCGCGAGCACCGCCCCGATCGTGAAAAAGCCCCGCCGCCAAGGTATTCCGTCGCGCCCGAACCGCACCATTGCCGCACATCCTCGACTAGGCCAGTATCGCGGTCAGCCGCACCCATCAGCGGGAAACCGCCTGCTCAACGCCAAAACTGTAGCGCCGTCACAAGCATCCCACCGGCAAACACGCCTCCCCGGCAGTGATAAGGGGCGTTCAGTCCGAACCGAGCTGATTGGTGACGGTGACCCAGCGGTCCAGCAGATCCGCGGCCGCGCCGGTGTCGATGGCGGCGGCGACGCGCTCGAGGGCCGCGGCCAATCGCGGGTGCAGATCGTCCGCCGATGTGTCCGGGGTCAGTTCGAAGGCGACCACCGCGGCCGCCGAATTCAGCAGCACCGCATCGCGTACGGGGCCGGGCTCACCGGCGAGCATATTGCGGGCGATCACCGCGTTCATGGCCGCGTCGCCGCCGCGCAGCGCCTCCGGGGCCACCCGGGGAATGCCGAGTTCGGTTGGGTCGATGGTGGTTTCGAAGCTGCGACCGCCCGCCACGACCCAGGCGTCGGTGGTGTCGGCGGTGGTGATCTCGTCCAGGCCGTCATTGCCGCGCACGACCAATGCCGACGCGCCGCGATCGGCGAACACGCCCGCGATGACCGGGAGCAGATCGGCGAAGGCGCAGCCGATCAGGCCCGCGGTCGGCTGGGCCGGATTGGTCAGCGGGCCGAGGATATTGAAGACCGTCGGGATGCCGATCTCACTGCGCGCCGGACCCGCGAAACGCAGGGACGGATGGAAGACGGGGGCGAAACAGAAACCGATGCCCACCTCGTTGACCGAGGTCGCCACCGATTCCGGGCCGAGCGCGATCTTCACCCCGAGCGCCTCGAGCACATCCGCGCCGCCGCTCTTGGACGATGCCGCGCGGTTGCCATGCTTCACCACGGGAATTCCGGTGGCGGCCACCACGATCGAGGACATGGTGGAAATATTCACCGTGCCGGAGCGGTCACCGCCGGTGCCGACGATATCGACCGCCGCACCCTTGTACGGCACCCGGCGCGCGTGCGAGAGCATGCCCTGGGCCAGGCCGCCGAGCTCCTCGGGGGTGGGGCCCTTCATCTTCAGGGCCACGCCGAAGGCGGCGATCTGCGCGGAGGTGGCGCTGTCGGTGAAGATCTCGTTCATGGCCCACGCGGCCTCATCGGTGGACAGATCATTGCCATCGGTGAGGATGCCGAGGATTTCTCGCCAGCTGCGCGCGCTCATTGCTCTTCCGTTCCCCCGGAAGTCCGGAGTGATGTCGGGGCCATCGGTGTTGTCGGAGCAAGCCTAGTGGGCGGGGGCTATTTCTTTTCCTTCGGCGGCACCGGCGACGGTTGCAGCGCATCCCAGCCCAGCGCCTCGCCGTCGTGGCGATGAGCCAGACTCGCCATCCGCGAGCGCTCCTGCGAACAGTGCAGGGCATCGAGCACCTGCACGCGCTGCAAGATCACATTCGACCCGTCCGCGGTATCACCGGGCGCGTAACCGCCCTGTGCGGCGATGGCGAAGATTTCCGCCCGCCGCTCTTCGGGAATCCGCAGGTGATGCCGCAGCAGCACCGGCTGGTCGGGAGTCCAGTTCTCCGCGCGCGCCAAGGCGGCCGAACATGCCTCCGCGTCATCGAAACTCGACGCCACCGAGATGAGATCGGCGCGCCCGGGATCCAGTTCCGTTGTCCCGCCGCGTCGCAGCAGTCGCCGCACCCACTCCATGGTTCGAAAACTCCTCCGAAATAGGGCTCAGGTTTCTCTTACCTGGGCAATCTAGGTTGGTCCGTGACACGCCGAGCGCCCATCGAGAGGCTTGCTCGCCCTGCGGTTTCCGACACGTACGACGAACTTTCGTACCCCGCTATGTCTGTCGTACTACGACAAGTCATACTTACCGGCGTGACGACCGCAGTAGGGACCCCAGGATCGGCCATTACCCAGCGAGTGCATTCGCTGAACCGGCCCAACATGGTCAGCGTCGGTACCATCATCTGGCTGTCGAGCGAGTTGATGTTCTTCGCCGGCCTGTTCGCCATGTACTTTGTCGCTCGCGCGCAGGCCCACGGTAAGTGGCCGATGGAGCCGACCGAGCTGAACCTCAAGCTCGCCGTGCCGGTGACCGCAGTCCTGGTGGCCTCGTCCTTCACCTGCCAGATGGGCGTCTTCGCCGCCGAGCGCGGTGACGTGTTCGGCCTGCGCCGCTGGTACACCATCACGCTGATCATGGGTGCGATGTTCGTGGCCGGTCAGGGCTACGAGTACACGAACCTGGTCAAAGAAGGCACCACGATCTCCAGCACCGTGTACGGCTCGGTGTTCTACATCACCACCGGCTTCCACGGTCTGCACGTCATCGGCGGTCTGATCGCGTTCGTGTTCCTGCTGGTCCGCACCTCGCTCAGCAAGTTCACCCCCGCGCAGGCGACCGCGGCGATCGTTGTCTCCTACTACTGGCACTTCGTCGACATCGTTTGGATCGGGCTCTTCGCCACGATCTACTTCATCCGCTAACCACGCGGATCCAGTACCACGGCACAGCCCGCCGTAGGCACGAAGCTTCTGACAAGTCGGTTCCGTCTACTCCAAAGGGACACAGATGAGTTCATCTCCCCCGTCAGCGCCAGATCCCAGCGAGGGGATCGGCGAGGCCACCAAGACCCGCAAGCAGCGGCGCATGCGCCGCAAGCTCGCCGGCGGTCTGGTTCTCCTGATGGGCCTCGTCGGAGCCGGCTTCGCGGCATCGGCCCTGACCCCGACGGCGCAGGTCGCCACGGCGCACGAGGACCAGTCCGCGCTCATCCGCGAGGGCAAGCAGATCTACGACACCTCGTGTGTCACCTGCCACGGCGCCAACCTGCAGGGTGTGCAGGATCGCGGCCCGAGCCTGATCGGCGTCGGCGAGGCAGCGGTGTACTTCCAGGTTTCCTCCGGTCGTATGCCCGCCGCCCGCAACGAGGCGCAGATCGTGCGCAAGCCCCCGAAGTTCGACGCCGGTCAGACCGACGCCCTGGGCGCCTACATTCAGGCGAACGGCGGCGGCCCGACCGTGCTGCGCGATCCGAACGGTGAGATCGCCCAGGAGTCCATCATCGCCGGAGCCGATCTCGGCCGCGGTGGCGAACTCTTCCGGATGAACTGCGCGTCCTGCCACAACTTCACCGGTAAGGGCGGCGCGCTGTCCTCCGGTAAGTTCGCCCCGCCCCTGGAAGAGGCGAGCGAACAGCAGATCTACCTGGCCATGCTCACCGGCCCGCAGAACATGCCCAAGTTCTCCGACCGGCAGCTGTCGCCGGAGGAGAAGAAGGACATCGTCGCGTACATCAAGGACCGCATGGAGACCAAGTCCGAGGGCGGCTACGGCCTCGGCGGCTTCGGTCCCGCGACCGAGGGTCTGGCGATCTGGATCGTCGGCATCGTGGTTCTGGTCGGATCGGCCATGTGGATCGGATCCCGGTCATGAGCGAACAGGAGCGAAAAGGCATGGGGGACAACCCCAGCGAGAAGGACTTCACCGATGAGCAGCTCGACGCCATGTCGCGCGATGAGCTCGTCGAACTCGGCACCAAGCTCGACGGTGTCGACGTCGCCTACCGCGCACCGCGCTGGCCGGTGCCCGGCACCCGCGCGGAGAAGCGCGCCGAGCGCCAGGTGGCGCTGTGGTTCGCCATCTCCGGCATCTTCGGCGCCGCGCTCGTCGGCATCTACCTGTTCTGGCCCTGGGAGTACAAGGGTCGCGGCGAGGACGGCAATACCGCCTACACGCTGACCACTCCGCTGTACGGCCTCACGCTCGGTATCGCGGTGCTCGCCGTCGGTATCGCCGTGGTGCTCATCCGCAAGAAGTTCATCCCGGCCGAGATCTCCATCCAGGACCGCCACGACGGCCGCTCCTCCGAGGTCAACCGCCGCACGCTGGGTGCACAGCTGCAGGACGCGGTGGAGACCTCCACCCTGGGCCGCCGCAAGCTGATCACCCGCACCGCGGGTGCCGGCGTCGGCGTGCTCGGCATCGGCGCACTGCTGGTGTTCGCGGGCGGCATGATCAAGAACCCGTGGGCCAAGCGCGACAAGTCGCCGCTGTGGGTCTCGGGCTGGACCCCGGATTACGCGGGCCAGACCATCTTCCTGCGTCGCGATACCGGCCGCCCCGAGGACATCGTCCTGGTGCGCCCGGAGGACCTCGACGCCGGCGCCATGGAAACCGTCTTCCCCTGGAAGGAAGAATGGCGTGGCGACGAGCACGAGACCCTGCAGTCGCTGCGTGGAATCCGCAACGCGGTCATGCTGATTCGCCTGCGCACCGCGGATGCCGAAAAGGCCATCAAGCGTAAGGGCCAGGAGAGCTTCAACTACGGCGACTACTTCGCGTACTCGAAGATCTGCACCCATCTCGGTTGCCCGACCTCGCTTTTCGAGCAGCAGACCAACCGGATTCTGTGCCCCTGCCATCAGTCGCAGTTCTCCGCGACCGAGTGGGGTAAGCCGGTCTTCGGTCCCGCCGCTCGCGCGCTGCCGCAGCTGCCGATCACCGTCAATGCCGAGGGCTATCTGGTCGCCGTACACGACTTCCTCGAGCCCCTCGGCCCGGCCTTCTGGGAGCGTCGTTCATGAGCCAGGTCAACGAACTCGACGAGCGGTACCACGCTGCCGCATTCGTGAAGCGGTCGATCAACAAGGTCTTCCCGACCCACTGGTCGTTCCTGCTCGGTGAGATCGCGCTGTACGCGTTCATCATCCTGCTGCTGTCGGGTATCTACCTGACGCTGTACTTCGACCCGTCCATGTCGGAGACCGTCTACAACGGCTCGTACCAGCCGTTGCGCGGTGTCACCATGTCGCGGGCCTACGAGACCGCGCTGAACATCTCGTTCGAGGTGCGCGGCGGTCTGTTCGTGCGCCAGGTGCACCACTGGGCGGCACTGCTTTTCGCGGCGTCGATCATCATCCACCTGTTCCGCATCTTCTTCACCGGCGCGTTCCGCAAGCCGCGTGAGGCCAACTGGGTGATCGGCTCGCTGCTGCTCATCCTGGCGATGTTCGAAGGCTTCTTCGGTTACTCGCTGCCGGACGACCTGCTCTCGGGTACCGGTCTGCGCGCGGCCTTCTCGGGCATCACCATCGGTGTTCCGGTCATCGGCACCTGGCTGCACTGGCTGATTTTCGCGGGCGACTTCCCGGGCGAGATCATCATCCCGCGTCTGTACATCGCGCACGTGCTGCTCATTCCGGGCATCCTGCTGGCCCTGATCGCCGCGCACGTCGCGCTGGTCTGGTACCAGAAGCACACCCAGTTCCCCGGACCGGGCCGCAAGGAAACCAATGTCGTCGGCGCGCGCATCGTGCCGGTGTTCGCCGCCGACCAGGGCGCGTTCTTCGCCTTCACCCTCGGCGTCGTCGCGATCATGGGTGGCGTGCTGCAGATCAACCCGATCTGGAACCTTGGTCCCTACAACCCGTCTCAGGTCTCCGCGGGTTCGCAGCCGGACTTCTACATGATGTGGACCGACGGTATGGCGCGTCTGATGCCGCCGTGGGAGCTCTACTTCTGGGGTCATACGGTTCCGGCCGCCTTCTGGGTCGCGCTGATCATGGGCCTGGTGTTCACCGTGCTGGTGATCTACCCCTGGATCGAGAAGCGCCTCACCGGCGACACCGCGCGGCACAACCTGCTGCAGCGTCCGCGCGATGTGCCGGTGCGTACCGCGATCGGCTCCATGGCCATCGCGTTCTACCTGGTGCTGACCCTGGCGTGTGTCAACGACATCATCTCGCTGAAGTTCGACATCTCGCTGAACGCCACCACCTGGTTCTTCCGCATCGCCCTGCTGACCGTGCCGCCGCTCGCGTACTTCGCGGCGTACCGGTTCTGCCTGGGTCTGCAGCGCAGCGACCGGGCGGTGCTCGAGCACGGTATCGAGACCGGTGTCATCAAGCGCCTGCCGCACGGTGAGTACATCGAGATCCACCAGCCGCTGGGCCCGGTCGACTCGCACGGTCACCCGATCCCGCTGGAGTACCAGGGCGCTCCGGTGCCCAAGAAGATGTCCAAGCTGGGCTCCGCCGGTAAGCCCGGCACCGGCTCCTTCCTGTTCGCCGACCCGGCCCAGCAGCAGCTGGAGAACGTCGAGAACGCGCACAAGGAAGAGCACGACATGCTGGCCGCCCTGGAAGCACACCAGGACACCGCGGACAGCGGTTCGCACGGCCACTGAGGCCGAGCCAAGCTGTAAAGGGAAGGCCCCGAGTCGAATTCGACTCGGGGCCTTCCCCGTTTCCGTGTACCCCCGCGGAGGTCAGCCGGTCTACACCGTGACCTCGGTATCGCGTTGTGGCCGTGCCGCTTCGGCGTTCAGCGTTTCGGTGATCTCCCGCGCCCAGTCGGCGGGCACCGCGCCGGGGCCGATGACCTGCATTGCCGCCATGACGGTGAGCAGCATGCCGGTTTCGAAGAAGCGGGTGACCAGATCCGGTGTGGCACCGGTCAATTGCTTGACCAGGGCGTAGATCTCGCCGTAGCGGGCGCGCACCGCGACGCCGATGGCGGGATGTGAACTCGCCGCCATACCGTGCAGCAGTACGACGACGAGTTCGCGCTCGTCCAGGATCTCGGCGTAGCCCGCGCTGAGCCCGGCGAGCAATTCCACCGGATCCGTTGTGGTGCCCCGGTTTTCGGTGATCGCCCGGAAGATCTCCTCGATGCGGTCGCAGACCCGGTGCACCGCGGCGAGGAAGAGCTGTTCCTTACTGCCGAAGAGGCGGATGACATAGGGCTGGGAGACCCCGGACCGGCGGGCTATGTCATCGGTGGTGGTTCCGGCGTAACCGGATTCGCAGAAGGCCGCCACGGCCGCGGTGAGCACCTGCTCACTGCGCTGGGCGGCGGTCATGCGAACTCTGCTCACGCGGCTTCCCGGATGGCCAGGCACAGGCTCAGCAGTGCGACGGTCTGGAGTCCGGCGCGGGCGTAGATGACGCTGTCCCAGCGCTGCTGGAGGGCGCGCGGGTCCAGGCCCGCGGGGGCGTCGCCCTGGGACGCGGCGGTGAGCTGCTTGTTGATCGGAGCGCTGACGCGGATGTAGATGGCCATCCAGATCGCCAGGAACGCGAAGGCCAGCGCGGCCAGCAGGGTGACCTTCCTATCGCCGTCGATGAGCGAGGTCACCGCCGCCAGCCCGGCGGCGATCCAGCCGATCGCGCCGGGAATCGGCATGCGCGCGTCCGCGATTCGGTGCACATTGCCGATGGTCTGCACCAGTACGTTGTCATCGACCGCCGCGAGGGCGGGGCGCAGCACGATCGCGCAGAATACGTCGGTTCCGTAGACGACGGCGCTGCCGAGCACCGAAACCGTCAGCAGTCCTTCGGTGATGTTTCGCACTGTTCTTCGCTCCAAATCTTCAGTCGTCGAGCAGGCCGGCGACCAGGAGGCCACCGAAAAGACCTGCGGCAGTGAGGAGTTCCCAGGTGTCGGGGGCACCGGAATTGCCGGTGATGCGACGCTTGTTGAGCGTGACCGAGGCGTCGATGAGCTCGAGTCCCACGCTCAGTACGAACCAGTGCCGCACCGGATGACCCCGGTACAGCGAGAACAGGGTGCCGGCGCCGAGCACCAGGTCCCGGGCCCCAAACGCCCGGGACGGCAACGAGGACATCTTCTCGTCGTACTCGCCCGACCACGATTTGACCGTCTCCGCGGGGTTGAGCAGCATGCCGCTGCCGATCGCCACGCGTGCGGCGCCTTGAGCCCAGGCGGTGCTGCGAACCACCTGACGCAAGACTGTTTTCCCGTTGGCCATCCATCCAGCCTTAATCTCGTGTGCGCTGTGGCACGCCGTCGAATATGCGCACCAAGACTGTCACCGATGACTGGCCGGAACACTTGACGGAATCTTGATTCCGATGGCCACGGTTCCGCCCTCAGGAAATTTCGCGCAGATCGAAACTATCCGAGGCCAGCAGGGTGCGATGAATTTCCCGGAGCCGCGGCCCGGGTTCCGCGCCCATCATTTCCACAATGCGACCGCGAGCTGTCCCATACAGTTCGAGCGCTTCCACCGTGCGCCCGGTTTGCATGAGGGCTTGCAAGAGTTTCTCTATCACGAGCTCGGAGTGTGGATTATTCGCCATCTCGCGGCGGAGTTCGGTGATCACCGCACTCGAGTTACCGATCATTATTTCCGTTTCGGCCCAATCGGTCATGGCATCGAGTCGTTCCCGGTCGAGCCATTCCCGGACCCGGGTCGCCCAGCTCCCGGAGATATTCGCGATAGGGCATCCCTGCCACAGATTCAGTGCTGATTTCTGCAGGAAAGCCCTGGTACGAGGGTTGTTCTCCTGCCGGGCCTCACTCATCAGCGCATAAAACCGGTGCAGGTCGATACAGTGCGGAGAGATATCCAGCAGATATCCGCCGTTCTGGCGGACGATTCTGACGTCATTCGCGGAATTACAGCCTTCGTTCGCTTTCTCAAGAATGCGCCGCAGTCGGGTGACATACGTATAGACGACATTGCGAACATCCGAAGGCGGTGATTCATCCCATACCCGTTCGACCAATGTGTCGAAGCCGATCGGTGTATTGGGCTCCAAAAGGAGTGGAAGGAGCACTGCTCGTTGTTTCGGTGGACCGAGGCTAATCGGAGCACGTCCCGCATATAGGTCCAGTGAACCGAGAAGTTGAAATTCCATACTGCCCCCAACATAACAAGCCAATATTGAAGATCCCCCCCAGCGCAGTCGAGTCGCCGCTGATCTCAACCGTTAGCGATCCTATCACTGATAGCCGATCGTGTCCGGTCGTGATCTTGTGCGCTGCGCCGGGAGGGAGCTCGAAATAGCTTGTCTACCTTGGGTTTCAGGTAAACCTGTTAACTTCCCGTCAGTGTTGCCGGGGCGGACGCCGACTCTTCGGGCTGTGCCGCGGGCAACTCGTCCGCATCCGATTCCCGGACGCCGATGCGCTGGTGAAGCCGCTTCAGCGGTCCCGGTGCGTACCAGGCCCGCTCACCCAGCAGCCGGAAGGTGACCGGAACCAGAATTCCGCGCATCACGGTGGCATCGAGCACCACCGCGAGCCCCGCGGCGATGCCGAAGAACTTCGCGAAACTCACCGGACTGAGCGCGAAGGCGAAGAAGCTGATCGCGATCAGCACCGCCGCCGCCGAGATGATGCGGCCGGTGCGCCCGAGTCCCTCGACCACCGCCTCGCGGGTGCTCGCCCCGGCGTCGTGCAGCTCCTTGATGCGGCTGATGAGGAATACCTCATAGTCCATCGAGAGCCCGAATGCTATGCACAGCAACAACACCGGCATCGACATGTCCAGCGGTCGCGGCGTGATGCCGAGCAGTCCGGCGCCGTGGCCCTGCTGGAAGATCAGGATCATCACACCGAAGGTGGCGGACAGTCCGAGCGCGTTCAGCAGCAGCGCCCGCAGTGGCTGAATCACGCTGCCGGTGAACAGGAACAGCACCACGAAGGTGGTCACGACCAGCAGCAGCAGTGCCCACGGCAACCGGGTGCTGATGGCGTGTTTGGTATCGACCAGGGTGGCGGTGGTGCCGCCGACCAGGAAGTGCGCGCCGTCCGGGGTGGAAGTGGCCCGGACAGTTCGCACCAGATCCTGTGCGGTGCCGGATTCGGGGTGGATATCGGCGTTCGGTGTCACGACCACCTGCTGTGCGGTAGGCGTGGCGAGCCGGCGCTGTGCCTGTCCCGCGGGTTGTCCGGAGACGAAAACCCCTGCGGGACTGTCGACTCGGGCCACGCCGGGCAGCAGTGAGAGTTTCCTGGCGTAGTCGTCGATCGCCACCACCGAGACCTGATCGGTGGTGACCGCGTCGATGGTCGCGGTGCTGTCGCCGCCGAACTGGGTGCGCAGCACATCGAGTGCGACGCGGCTGTCGGTGGTGGTGGGCAGTGAGCGATCGTCGACGGTGGCGAATTCGATGCGCAGCACCGGCGCGGCGGCCAGCAGCAGGATCGCCAGCACCGGAATGGCGGTGGCGACCGGACGGCGCATGACGGCCGCGGCCAGCCGGCCCCAGGTCCGCGATTCCTGCGCACTCGCGCTGTGCACGAAGGGAATTCGACCGGCGTCGATACGCGGTCCGAGTACCGCGAGCAGTGCGGGCAGCAGAATCGTGCCCGCCGCGGCCGCGATGACCGTGACCCCGATACCGGCCAGTGCCAGCGAACGCAGGAAGGTGGACTGGAAGACCAGCACCGCGGAGAGCGCGACCGCGACGGTGACCGCGCTGAAAACGATGGTGCGCCCGGCGGTTCGGACGGTATGGACCACCGCGTCCGGTGTGGACGTGCCGCGGGCGAGCTCTTCGCGGAAGCGGCTCACCGTCAGCAGCGCGTAATCGATGGCCAGACCGAGCGCCATGGCGGTGATGAGGTTGGTGGCGAAGATGCTCACCGGTGTCACCTCGGCGAGCAGGGACAGTTCGGCGAAGGTGCCCGCGATGGCCAGCAGTGCGATGAGCAGTGGCAGCACCGCCGACATGACACTGCCGAAGATGGCGAGCAATAGGATGAGAGTCAGTGGCAGCGCGATGGATTCGGCCAGCACCAGGCCCTTCATCACGGCGGTGTTGATGTCGTTGTTGACCGCGAGCGCACCGGCGGCCCGCACCGTCACCGCATCGCCCGCCTTGCCGAGGTCGTCCTTCACCACGGCGGCAACGGTTTTGGCGCTGGCGGTCTCGTCACCGCTGACGAAGGCGGAGATCAGTCCGTAGCGGCCGTCCTGTGATTTGAGCGCCGGAGTGCCGGTTGTCCAGTAGGACACTATGTTTCGCACTTCGGAGCGCTGCTTCAGCGCGGTCGTGACCCGGTCGGCGGCGGCCGCGACGGCGGGATCGTCGACCTTGCCGGATTTGGCCTCGATCAACAGCAGCAGGTTCGGATTGCCGTCCAGGTGCTGATCGATGAGCTGTTGGGCGTGCGTCGATTCCGCGTTGTCGGGGGCGAATCCGCCGGTCTCCAGTTTCGAGAACGCGGTGCTGGCCAGTGCCATTGCGGCCACGGCGATGATCCCGGAAAGCACCAGGACCAACCTCGTTCGCCGAACGATGAAGAGACCTAACCGAGTGAACATGGTGCGCTTCCTGTCGTTCGATCAGTAGTAGCTGAGCTATCGACTATTGAACATCTATCACTGATAGACAGTCAACCGTTGTCAGTATGCTGTTGTCAATGAAAGGAGGATCCGTGGAGCGAGAGGTCAAGGCCCCTGCGAGCAGCCCCAGCGGACGGCGACGCGAACGCGAGCGCGAGTACATGCGAAACCTGTTGCTCGACACGGCCCGCAGCATCGCGGCCGAGCAGGGTTGGCAGGCGGTCACCATCCGGCGCATCGCCGACCGCATCGAATACACCTCGCCGGTCATCTACCAGTACTTCTCCGGTAAGGACGCGCTGGTCTCGGAGGTGATGTGCGTCGGCTTCCGGGATATCGCGGACCGCATCGAGGCGACCATGAGCGAACCCGTCGAACGCCGCCTCACCGCGGTGGGCTCGGCGTTCTGGAATTTCGCGTTCGCCGCGCCCGAGCTGTATCAGGCCATGAACGGACAGGCCGGGGTCTCGTTCGACGGGGCGGAGATGCCGCCGGAGGTGGAGCGCGGGTTCACCGTGTTCCACGCGGTGCTGCAATCCATTGCCACCGATCAGGGCAAACGCCTGCGCGATCCGGCCGCGGCCGTGCACACCATGTGGGCGTATCTGCACGGTTTCGTCTCCTTGACGATGAGCGGCCGGGTGGCCGGCGGTGCGCGGCAGGGCGAGAAGTTCATGCTCGCCTCATTGGCGCCGCTGTTCGACGCGCAACTGTGCTGAGGTTCGGACCTCAGGACATGAAGGTGAAATCCGACGTCGCGGTGAATATCTGCGAGCGCGAATCCGCGCTCGGTTCGGACTTGGCCACCCAGTAGCGGGTGCCGAGCCGATTCCCGAACTCTCCGCCGGTGCCGTTCACGCCCAGCGTGATCGGCACACCCGCGTAGGCGGTGGTCATATTGATCACGCCGAAGGAGTGCAGCGTGCCGCCGTGGAAGCTCATGGTGTCATCGCAGTACGAGTACATCTCCTTGGTGCCCGGATCCTGGAAGAAGACGGTGCAGTATCCGGTGGTCTGCCCGATGACCGGTCCATCCGGGGTGTCGTGGATGGTGTAGGAGTACGTGCCGGTCATCCCGTTGATCTCCAACGAGGTCATCTTCTCGAAGACGTGGACCGTGCGGTCGGGCTCGGCCTGGGCGCTCGGCGCGAGCAGTGCCGGGGTCGCCAGCAGTGCGGCGGCGAGAACTGTGGTGGTGATGCTTCGCATGCGAAAACAATTGCCGCGGTTACTGGTGCGCCGCCTCGAGGTCCACTCGAGTCAAGGTGAGTTCAAGGTTTCGTCCAATGCCGCGGTGTGATCCTCGGGCGCAGGAAACCGATGAACCGCAGTCAGGAGATCTTGATGTCAGAGGCGGACAAGGCGCTGATACGCCGCGTATTCGACGAGATGGCCAGCCAGGGCAAACTCGATGTCGCGTATGAGATCTACTCCCCGAAATACGTTGACCACCAGGCGTTCCCGGGTGCGCCCGAACGCGGGCCGGAGGGTGCGCACGCCTCGATCGGCCTGATGCGGACGGTACTGCCCGATCTCACCGTGCAGACCCATGAGATGAGCGCGCATAATGGCCTCGTCGCGTGCCATAACACTTGGTCCGGAACACATTTGGGGGAGGTCCTCAATATTCCGGCGACCGGGCAGCAGGTCAGCTTCAACGCGCTGGTCGTGTTCCGGGTCGACGCCGGATTGATCACCGAGCGCTGGTCCATCGGCTTCGACGAGAATATGCGCCGCGCGCTCGGCCTGAAATTCAAATGGAGCTCGTCCAAGAGCTCGACTCCGCGGACAGGTGGAACGCTATGACACGCAAGGTGAGTCGCGTCGAGGAGTACGCGCAGTCGGCGGCCGAGGTGCATCGCGCGGTCACCACCCGGCAGTACTGGGTGGACCGGGTCGCCGAATTGGACGGCGCGGGAGCGGAATTGGTGTCCTTCGAGGTGACCGGCGACACCACCAAAATCGTGGTGTCCAAGCCCGCGCCGGTCGGGCGGATGCCCGCGCAGGTCGCCAAGCTGATTCCGGATTCGGTGCGGCTGGAGGTGACCGAGTCCTGGGGACCGCTCGCCGATGGCATCGCGCATGCGGAGATGGTGGCCGATATCGCCGGTATGCCCATCACGCTGGCCGCGAAATTCGTGCTCAAGGACGCCGGTGCGCGATCGACGCTGGATTTCGACGGCACGGTGGATGTGCGGGTTCCGGTGCTGGGCAAGGCGATCGAGGGCAATATCGCCACCGATGTGGGCAATGAGGTGACCCAGATCGCCGAGTACACCGAGACCTGGTTGACCCGCGAGCGGCAGGACAAGGCATGAGCGCGCCGATCGTCATCACCGGGGCGAGTTCGGGACTGGGTCTGGCGACCGCGACAATCCTTGCGGGCAAGGGGATCCCGGTCATTCTCGGCTGCCGGGACGAGGGTCGCGCGGCGGCGGCGAAGCAGCAGATCCTGACCGCCGTGCCCACGGCCGAGGTGGAGATCGTGATCATCGATCTGGCCTCGATCGACTCGGTGCGGCATGCGGCGCGGCAGCTGAAATCTCTGGCGGTGCCGCCCGCGGCGATCATCTGCAATGCCGGATTGCAGATCGTGGACGGAGTGCAGGAATCCGCCGACGGGTATGAGATGACGTTCGCGTCGAACCATCTCGGGCATTTCCAGCTCATCGACGAGGTGATCGGGACGCTGGCATCGGGCGCTCGCATCCTGGTGGTGTCCAGTGACGTGCATCAGGGTCCGGCGAAATCGGGCGGCTTCCCCGCGCCCGAGTGGACCACGCCCGGTGAGCTCGCCGACGTCGAGGTGCAGCGGCGGACCGCGTCGAATCGCGGTGGCCGGGTGCGCTATTCGACCTCCAAGCTGGCCAATGTCTACTTCACCTATGAGCTGGCGCGGCGGGTGGCGGATCGCGGTATCACCGCCAATGCCTTCGATCCGGGGTTGATGCCGGAAACCCGGCTGTCCCGGAACTATCCGATGCTGATGCGCCGGGGCTTCCAGCTGATGACCCCGATCATCCGGCTGATGATGCCGGTCGCCCGTCCGCTCTCGCAGTCCGCGGACGATCTGGCCTGGCTGGCCACCGCCCCCGAAATGGCGGAGGTCACCGGCAGCTACTTCACCGGGCGCGACAAGGTGCCCAGCGCACCCGAATCGCATGACACCGAGAAGGCCCGCGAACTGTGGGAGGTCTCGGAGTCGCTGGTACAGAAAGCCTGAAGTCGTGGGGACGTCCCGTACGGGACGTCCCCACGCGTTTCTACTTCTTGGCGACGTTCATATACGTCGAGGTGCTGTCCAGGCCCTGCCAGGTCATCAGGCTGCCGTCCTTGCGCTGGCCCAGAATGGTGAGCCCGCGCATCTTGTCCAGCTGGGTGAGGCCCGCGCCGGACAGGTAGCCGCGCATCTCGCTCGGCTTGATGAAGTCCTTGTACGCGTGCGCGCCCTTGGGGACGATCTTCATCACGTACTCCGGCATCACGATCATCATGAAGTACGAGACCGGCGTCCGATTGATGGTGTCGTACAAAAAGATTCCGCCGGGAGCCAGCACGCGCGCGATCTCGCGCACGGTCTGCGCCGGATCGGTCACATGCTCGAGCACATCCACGCAGGTGACGATGTCGAACGCCCCGTCCGCGTACGGTAGGTGCTCACCGACGCCGACCTGATAATCGATGGTCTTGCCGGTCTCCTCGGCGTGCGCCCGCGCGACGGCGATGAGATTGGGGGAGGGGTCGATCCCGCTCACCAGAGCGCCACGCGCACTGAGGAATTCGGTGGTGAACCCGCCCGCGCAGCCCACGTCCAGGACCTTCTTACCGGTCCAGCTGTCGACGAACTTGTCGAAGTACGCGAACCGCGGGCCCTGAAAAGAGGCCAGGTTCTTCATATTCGAGTCTTCGCTCCACCATTTGTCGGCGAAGGCGCCGAAGAAATAGGGATCGGTGGCCGGCTCGGTCATGGGGTTTCCTTCCGAATTCACAGGGTGGTTCGCGGTCACGGGGCGGTCGGCACGGTGGCCCACCGTGCGGCATAGGAGATCTGGTCGCGTTCGGCGGCGGTGAACGCGAATTTCGGCCAGGCCAGGCGCATGACGAGCTGGCGCAGTTGGATGAGGGCCGGATTCTCCACCGCGCCCATCTGCCCTATGAGCCAGGCGGTGCGCTGCATTGCGGCGGTGCGCGGGATGCGCTGCTGTTCGTAGAGCCGCAGGGCCGATGGCACATCGGGGGTGGCGGCGAGCTCATCGGCCAGGATCATGGCGTCCTCGAGGGCCTGGCACGCCCCCTGCCCGATATTGAAGGTGATCGGGTGCGCGGCATCGCCGAGCAGGGTCACCCGGTCCCGTCCCCAGCGCTTCTTACTGGGCCGCCGGTCGTAGACATCACTGCGAATGATGTCCGACTCCGGTGTGGCGGCGAGGATTTCGCTCACGGGGTCGACCCAGCCGCGATGGCGTTCGGCGAGCAGCGCCTTCATATCCGGTTCGTTCGCCCCGCCCGCCGGACCATTGGCCACGCTCATCCAGTGCATGACGCCGGGCGCGACGTCGTAGTAGGTGAAGCGGGTGCCTGGCCCGAAGAGCGCGTGGAAGGTGCCCGGGGGAATCAGGTCGTGGGTGAGCGCCGCTTTGCCGCGCCAGGCGATATAGCCGTTGTAGCGCGGCTTTTCGGCACCGTGCAGCCCGATGCGGACCGCGCTGTTGATGCCGTCCGCGCCGATGAGCACATCGCCGGTGTCGGTGCTGCCGTCCGCGAGGCGCACGGTCACGCCGGTATCGTTCTGCTCGAACGACACCACCTCCGCACCGGTTCGAACAACATTGCCGCTCAGCGCCTCTCGCAAGGCTCGGTGCAGGACCGATCGCTCCACGGCGATGGTCGGCCGCCCGTACTTCGCGGTGAACGATCCGACGTCCCAGGCCCCGAACACTTCGCCACGTGACGATGCGAATCGGCAGATCTCCTGTGCCGGAGCGATTTTCAGCACCTCGTCGGCGACGCCCAGCTGGTCGAGGATCAGGGTGCCATTGGTCCAGATATGCAATCCGGCCCCGCCGTCCCGCAGCGTTTCGGAGCGTTCGAACACGATCGGATCGAATCCCCTGTGCTGCAACGCCAGTGCGGCGGCCAGACCGCCGATCCCGCCCCCGGCGATCAGGACTCGGCGGGCCTGTGTCCCTACCATCTGCGCCTCCCGGCAATGTGTAGTGCGATGTCGGGTGCCAGCCTGGCCACCGCAGCTGGCCGGGCATCTCGAGGTTGTCTTGAATTCGGTCACGGTCAGTGGTCCGCCCAGTGAACTGCAAGTGGACCGCCCGGCACGCGATCCAGTGGGCGGCACAGTACTGCCCGGCATGCTCAGTTCCAGGCGCTCTGGAGAGGAGATCACGAGCGATGGGTATTGAGCTCGAGGGCCCGATTCTGGGCATGTTCCCAGGTCAGGGATCGCAGCGGCCGGGGATGGCGACGGCCCTGTGCGCGGATCATCATGAGGCGGCCGCCGTCTTCGCGACGGCGGATGCCGTACTGGGGCAGCCGATCTCGCAGCTGTGCAGTACCGGCAGCGAGGAGGAGTTGCAGCGCACCGATATCACCCAGCCCGCCGTGGTCGCCACCAGCCTGGCCATCTGGGATGTACTGCGCGCCAGGGGCTTCGAGCCCGCGGCGGTGGCCGGGCACAGCCTCGGCGAGTTCGCGGCGCTGGCCGCGGCGGGGGTGCTGACCTATGAGCAGGCACTACTGCTGGTCGCGCGCCGTGGCGAACTCATGGCGCAGGTCGGGGAGAGCGTGCCGGGAGCCATGCTGGCGATCATCGGGTTGTCGGCCGAGCGGGTCGAGGAACTGTGCGAACAGGCCCCGGGCGCGGAGGTCGCGAACTACAACGAGCCCGAACAGACCGTGATCTCCGGTACCGCGACCGCCATCGCCGAGGTCGAGACCGCCGCGCTGGCCGCCGGGGCCGAGAAATGTGTCCGGCTCAAAGTCGGTGCGCCCTTTCACTGTTCGCTGATGGACGCCATCGCCGCCGATTTCGGGGCCGAGCTGGATCGCCAACCCTTCGCCGATCCCCGTATGACGGTCATCAGTTCGGTCACCGCCGCACCGCTGCGCTCGGGCGCGGAGGCGCGAATCCTCTTGCGCCGCCAGCTCAGCGGCAGTGTGCAGTGGGTCGGCACGGTTCGCGCCGCGCTCAACGGCGGCAGCACCACGCTGGTGGAGATCGGCCCGGGCCGCGCGCTCACCGGTTTCGCCAAACGCATTGCGCCCGAAGCCCAAACGCTCGGCACCGGCAATCCCAAGAACCTCGCCGCGGTGCTCGCGGCGCTGGAGAACGCTCGCGCGATCGCCTCCTGAACCACCGCTTCACGAATAACAGTTTCACCACTTCACGAGGAGTCCCTCATGTCCGAAATCAATTCCACCGTTATCGAAGCCGTTGCCGCCGCCCTCGGGCTCGACGACAGCGAGGTAACCCTGGAGTCGACCCTCATCGATGAGCTCGGCGCCGAGTCCATCGACCTGCTCGACATTCTGTTCCGCGTCGAGCGCAAGAGTGGCATCAAGGTGCAGGCCTCCGATATCGGTGACGCCATCCAGGGCGGTATCCCGGATGAGGAATTCGGCGATGAGAACGAGATCGTCACCGCGGCCGGCCTGGCCCAACTGGCCAAGGTGATGCCGCAGATCGATGTCGAGGCGCTGGCCGGCAAGCTGCCCGCCGAGCGGATCATGTCGCTGCTGACCGTGCAGAACCTGGTCGACATTGTGATCGGCAAGGCCAAGGCCGCCGAGAATGCGGCCTGATATGGCTGCCGAACTCGACGGTCAGGTCGCGCTCGTCACCGGTGGGTCGCGGGGGATCGGGCGGGCGGTGGCATTGCGCCTGGCCGCCGCCGGTGCCCGGGTCGCGGTGAACTATCGCTCCGGGAGCGCCCAGGCCGAGGATGTGGTGCGCGAAATCGACGCGCGCGGTGGGAAAGCCATCGCCCTGGGCGCGGATGTCGCCGAGCCGGAGCAGGCGCAGACCCTGGTCGAGCGCACCGTCACCGAACTCGGCGGGCTCGACATTCTGGTGAACAATGCCGGAATCGCCAGGGACGGACTGATTTTCAATCTCGCGGAAGCGGATTGGGTCGAGGTCATGCGCACCAATTTCGGCGGCACCTTCAACTGCACCAAGGCCGCCATGGCGCATTTCATGGGTCAGCGCGCGGGCGCGATCGTGAATGTCTCCTCGGTGATGGGGGAGGCGGGCTGGATCGGCGAATCCAACTATGCCGCCTCCAAGGCCGCCATCAACGCGTTCACCCGGTGCAGCGCACTGGAACTCGCGCGGTTCGGCGTCCGGGTGAACGCGGCCCTGCCGGGTTTCACCCCGACCGAACTGGTCGGCGGGCTGCTGGCCAAGGACGGCGGGCGCTCGATCAAACAGCAGATTCCCGTGCGCGAGTTCGCGAGTCCGGAACAGGTGGCCGAGGTGGTTGCCTTCCTGGCCGGACCGGGTGCGGCGTATATGACCGGTTCGCTGGTGCGAGTCGACGGCGGCGCGGGCGCCGCGCTCGGCCTCGGCCGCCCCAAGCTGTGAGGACTGTATGCGATTCCACCTGGTAGACCGCATCGAATCCTGGACACCGCACACCGAGATCCGGGCGCGCAAACTCACCTCGGCGGCCGAGGAATTCTGGCGCGTGGGACCGGACGGCCCGGTCATGCCGAAACCCCTTGTGCTGGAGGCGCTCTGCCAGGCGGGGACCTGGCTGGTCATGCTCAGCAGCGATTACGCCCGGCGAGCGGCACTGCTGTCCATCGAACACGTCGAATTCGAATCCGAGGTGTACAGCGGCGATGTGCTCACCATCGACGGCACGGTGATCTCGAATTCCGATGAGGTCGCCGTGCTGGACGGCACCGTCACCGTCGGTGAGCGGCGGGTGCTGACCGCGACCGGGGTGATGTGCGTGCTCATCGACACCGGCAAACTCGATGACCCCGAACGGGTTCGCCTGCACGGGGAACAGCTGCTCGGGGGTGCGCTGTGAGGCGGGTCGCGATCACCGGTATCGGCGCGGTGACACCGCTGGGCAATACCGCCGTCGAGACCTGGGCGGGTCTGGCCGCCGGGCGCAGCGGCGTCGGCCCGCTCACCACCTTCGACGCGTCCACCTATCCGGCGCGAATCGGCGGACAGGTCAAGGACTTTCGCTGTACGGACCTGCGGGATCGGCGACTGCCCGACGCGGGACGGTACGGCATCGCCGCCACCCGCGAGGCCCTGGCGCAGGCCGGGATCGGCCCGGGCACCTATGCGCCCGAACGGATCGGCATAGCGGTGGGAGCCAGTGTCGGCCGCCCGGAATTGCAGACCGTCGTGGATGTCGCCTACCTGCGCGATCAGACCGGGGCCACCGAGATCTATCGGCACGCGCCGCGAGATGTGCTGTACCGCAATGCCAATATCACCCTGTCCGCGCTCGCGGTCGCGGCCGATGCGGCCGGGCCGATGATCAGCGTCAGCACCGCCTGCGCGGGATCGGGACACGCCATCGGTGAGGCGTTCCGGGCCATTCAGGACGGTGACGCCCTCGCCATGGTCGCGGGCGGCACCGACACGCTGACCAGCTGGATGGATGTGCTCGGCTTCGGATTGCTGGGCGCACTCACCGTCGACTACAACGATCGGCCCGAAAAAGCTTCCCGCCCTTTCGAAGCCGATCGCTCGGGATTCGTGATCGGTGAGGGCGCGGTCATGGTGGTGCTCGAGGAGTGGGAGGCCGCGCAGGATCGCGGCGCGACCATCCTGGCCGAATTGCGCGGCTACGCCTCGACCTTGAACGCGTACCGCATCACCGATTCGCCACCGGACGGCGGCGGTGCGATCAGCGCCATGACCGGCGCGCTCGACGATGCCGGAATCGCGCCCGCCGATATCGATTACGTGGTCGCGCACGGGACCGGGACACCCGGTAACGATCTCTCCGAAACCATCGCCATCAAATCCGTATTCGGGGACAGTGCCGCGCGGTTGGCGGTCAGTTCGCCGAAATCCATGACCGGGCACCTGACTTCGGCGGCGGCCTCGCTCAATGTGCTGGCCGCGGTCGGCGCGCTGCGCACCTCGATCGTGCCGCCGACCATCAACCTCGATCGGCCCGATCCCAAGCTCGATCTGGACTACGTGCCCAATATCGCCGCCCATCGCGAGGTCGGTGCGGTGCTGGTGAACGCCTTCGCATTCGGCGGCACCAACACCTGCCTGGTCGTCGCCAAGCCACAGGAGCACGAATGAACCCGGCATGGGAACCGATCCTGGACGGGGTGCTGCTCGTCGAACCCGGACAGCGCGCGGTGACGGTCCGCAATATCCCGGCCACCCTGGCCATTTTCGACAGCCACTTTCCGCGCTTCCCGGTGCTGCCGGGGGTGCTGCTGCTGGACAGCATGATCGAAACCGCGAAATACGTTGTCGGCGAACCCGGTCCGGCCTGGCAGGCGAGCGAGGCCGGGGTGGTGCGCTTCCGGCACTTCGTGCAGCCGGGCGATCGCGTCATCATCGAGGCGACGCTGACCGCCGCGCCCGGCACGTTCAAGGTGCAGGCCAAGGTCGGTGATCGGGTGGTCGCCACCTGCCGGTCACTGCGCCTGAGCCCGGTCGAGGCGGTGGTGCCGGTATGAACGGGGTAGTCGTCACCGGTATCGGACTGATCACCGCCCTGGGCGAGGGCCAGGAACCGACCTGGCAGGGACTCATCGAGGGCCGCACCGGGATCGGGCCGATCGCGACCTATGACCCCGCATCACTGCACACGCGCCAGGCCGCGCAGTTGCGGGACTTCGATGTTCGTACTTACCTGGAGCGCAAGGCTCGCCGCTTCATGGCGCCGGTCGATGAAATCGCCGCTGCGGCAGCGTTGCTCGCGCTACGAGACGCGGGACTCGAAGTGGCCGAGCTGGATCCGGCGCGCACCGGGGTTTTCGCGGGCGGCAACAAGGAACTGTGCCGCCCCGAAGGCGTGGTCGAGGGCGCGCTGGCGGTGCGCGGTGCGGACGGCCGGGCCGACTTCCGCAAACTCGGCGAGGTCGCCTCCTCGGTGTTCCCGCCGCTGTTCTACGTCGAGGGTTTGCAGCCCGCCGTGCTGTTCTTCCTGTCCCAGATGTTCGGGGTCCGTGGGCCGAACGCCTATTTCCACGGCACCGCGGAAGCGGGGGCCAATGCCGTCGCCCGGGCCGCGCGGGCACTGCGGCGCGGTGAGGCCGATATCGCGGTCGCGGGCGGATTCGATGATCCGACCTCGTGGTGGCCGATGTCGCATATGGACACCATCGGGGTGCTGTCGGATCGAAATGATCTCGGTCCCTCGGCTTTCCGGCCCTTCGACCGGGATCGTTCCGGTTCGGTGCTCGGCGACGGCGCGGCCTTCCTCATCCTGGAACGCCGGGACGCCGCACTCGCACGGGGGGCGCGCTGCTACGCCGAGATCGCGGGTTCGGGCCTGACCAACGACCGGCAGGCGCTCACCCCCGAACCGCACGGGCGAGCGCTGGCCGCGGCCATCACCCGGGCGCTCGACGATGCCGTCATGCCGGTCGATCAGGTCGGGTACATCGCCGCGCACGGCTGCGCCACCCGGCTCGGCGATGTCACCGAAACCCGGGGCATCCGAACGGCATTGGGGTCCACCGCCGACACCGTGCTGGCCAGCAGCGTGAAACCGCAGACCGGGCATCTGGTCGGCGCGGCCGGTGCGCTCAATATCGCCGTGGCCGCGCTCACCCTGCATCACGCGATCGTGCCGCCGACGCTGCACCTGGAAACCCCGGATCCGGACTGCGATCTGGACTGGGTGCCCAAATCCGCGCGCCCGGCCGCCACGCTCACCGGCGCGCTGGCGCTGGCCCGCGGGCTGGCCGGTCAGCAGGTGGCGCTCGCGCTGCGCCCCATCTCGTAGACCCGGAGGAACTCATGTCGAAAACCATCGACCGCATTGTCGTGAGCGGAATGGGGGCCGTCACCGCCTTCGGCATCGGCCTGCAACCGCTGTGGGAGGGTGCGCGGGCCGGTGCGGTCGCCATTCGCCCGGTGGCCGGACTGCCCATGGCCGGATACCGGACCAAGCTCGCGGGGGAGGTGCCCGAGGAGGTAAAGCCTTCGTACGCCGGGATTTCCGATGTCGTGCGGGAGCCGTCGCTGGATTTCGCGCTGGTCGCCGCCGAGGAGGCGCTGGCCGCCAGCGGACTCGCGAAGCTCGTGCCGCCGCAGCGCTGGGGCGTGGTGTTCGCGACCTGCAACGGTGGATTGGTCAGTGGGGAACAGGCATTGCGCGCCGAGGCGAGCGGGCAGCCCGCACCGTTCGAACAGCTGCTGCTGGTATCACCGCAGACCATCGCCGAGGTGATCGGCGCGGCCTTCGGCTTCGGCGGGCCGGTGCTGTCGGTGAACACCGCCTGCGCCTCCGGTGCGCACGCCATCGCGCACGCGGTGGAACTGCTGCGCGACGGGCACGCCGACGCGCTGCTGGTGGGCGGCAGCGATTCGCTGTCGGGGGTGACGTTCGCGGGATTCAACAGCCTGGAATCGCTGTCGCCCAATCCGGCCGCACCGTACTCGAAAGGGCGCGATGGGCTTTCGCTCGGCGAGGGCAGCGGCATGCTGGTGCTCACCCGGGCGGAGATCGCGGCGGCGCACGATGCGCCGGTACTCGCCGAGGTGCTCGGCTACGGGCTGTCGGCGGACGGATATCACGCCACCGCACCGCATCCCGAAGGCGCGGGGGCGGCGCGCGCCATTGTCGCGGCACTCGCCTCGGGCGGTGTGCGGTCCGAACACGTCGGCTATGTGAACGGGCACGGCACCGGAACGCCCAAGAATGATCCGGCCGAAGTCGCCGCGGTCCGAACGGCTTTCGGCGACGACACCTCGAAAACCCTGTTGAGCAGCACCAAATCGATGATCGGGCATCTGCTCGGCGCGGCGGGCGCGGTCGAGAGCATCGTGACCGTACAGGCCCTGCGCGAGCAAACCGCGCCGCCCACGGCCGGATTCCTGGAGGCCGATCCGCACTGCGCCATCGATGTGGTGCCCGGCGGCTCGCGGCCCCTCGACACCGCGGCCGCGCTGTCCAACAATTTCGCGTTCGCCGGGGCCAACGCCAGCATCCTGTTCGGACTGCCCGGCCGGATCGATATTCCGGCACCGGCCGACGAACCGATCGTCATCACCGGACTGGCCGCGCTCGGCCCGGACTGGAACACCATCGCAGGACTGCACACCGCCTACCGCGACTACTCGGCCGCCGACCGCAGGCCCGAACGGTTCGCGGCACTGCTCGGCAACCCCGAATGGGAACTGCCGCCGCGGGAACGGCGTCGCGTCGACCGGCTCGGCAGGTACGCCATCATGGCCTCCGCCATGGCGCTCGCCGATGCCGGACTGGCCGGGGCGGAGCGACCCGCACCGCGCATCGGCGTGGTGCTCGGCACCGGGCTCGGACCGCTCGCCAGCATCGAGGAATTCGTGGTGCCGCTGGTCGACTCCGGGCCGGAGAGCGCCAATCCGGCGGTGTTCCCGAACACCGTCTACAACGCCGCCGCCGGACAGGTCGCCATGAAACTCGGGCTCACCGGGGTGACCTCCACGCTCACCGCCGCGCACGCCGCGGGTGCGGCCGCGCTGTGCGTGGCGCGCGATCTGCTGCGCCGGGGCACCGCCGACGCCATCGTGGTGCCCGCCGTCGATACCTTCTGCGCCGCGGCGCAAACCGCGTACGGGCGCCTGCCCGCGTTCGCGCGGTCACCCGAATACATTCCCACCGAGGGCGGATACGGCATTGTGCTGGAACCGCTTTCGAAGGCGCTGGCGCGCGGTGCGGTGCCGCGCGCGGAATTCACCGGATTCGGTATGGCCTCCGACGGTCGCGGCATCGGCGAATTCGATACGGACGGCGGCGGTTTCGAACGCGCCATGCGGGCCGCGCTGACACATGCCGGGTTGACCGCGGCGCAGGTCACGCGCATCCAATCCAACGCGGCCGGGATCGAAGCCTTCGACACCGCCGAATTCGCCGCCATCGGACGGGTTTTCGACAGCACCGAGCCGTTCGTCGAGACACCGAAGCGGTGGCTGGGCGAACCGGTCGGCGCGGGCGCGCACCTGGCCATCGCGCTCGCGGCCGAACAGCCGCTCGACAAGCCGGTGCTGATCAACAGTTCCTCGCCGGGCGGCACCCATATCAGCGTGGTGCTGACCCCGGTGCGCACCGCCGACGACAGGAGTACATCGTGGTGACGATCGCCAGCACTGGCGCGTATCTGCCCGGCGCACCGCTCACGAACGACGATATGGCGGGGCTGTGCGGAACCCTGCCGCCCGAGGTACTCGAGGGTTTGCAGGTGCAGCGCAGGCACTGGGCCATCGATCCGATCTCCGGCCGCCATCTGGTCAGCAATGGGGAGATGGCGGAGGCGGCCGCGCGGCAGGCGCTCGACCGCGCCGGGATCGAACCCGGGGAGGTCGAGCTGCTGGTCATGTCGACCTCCAGCCCGGAATACCATCTGCCCGCGCAGGTCACATTCGTGCAGGCGCGGCTCGGGCTGACGCGCTGCGCGGTGGTCGAGGTGCGCTCGGGCTGCGCGGGCGCGGTGCAGGCGCTCGATATCGCCTGGCGCATGCTGGAATCCGGGCGGTACGCCAATGCGGTGGTGATCGGCAGCGAGATCATCTCGCCGCTGCTGTTCCCGTATCTGCGCAGCGGCGATCCCGAGGCGGTGCGGTTGCGGGATCGAATCTCGTTCTACAACTTCGGCGATGGCGCGGGCGCGGTCGTGCTGACATCCGGCGACGGCCCGGATCGATTGCACGGCAGCGTGAATGCCTGCATCGGCGGTGATCGCCAGCCCGGTATGCACATCATCGGCGGCGGTACCCACGCGCCGATCGCCGAACAGCTGGCCGCACGGCAGATGGTGCGATTGAATCTCGATGTCGTGCAGTCCGAGAAATTCGGGCCGACGGTCTTCGTGGAAGCCCTCGACGCCCTGCTGCGGGCGAGCGATCTGACCCTCGACGAGATCACCGGATGCGTACTGCCCGAAGGGAACGCGCCCTACTTCACCGCCGAACTCGAATCCGCGGGCATGTCCGCCGAACAGTGGAAGACCGTGCAATCCAAGATCATGGAGAACCTCTCCGATGTGGGCGCGACCGGATCGGCGGCGGTGCCCATCGCACTCGACGACGCCTGGCAGCACGGGCGCATTCGACCGGGTGACAAGGTGCTGCTGCTCGGAATCGAAACCAGCCGTTGGATTTACGCCGGAATGGCGTTGACCTGGACGGCAGAGAAGAGCCCGCGATGACGATTCTGGTGGATGCCGCACGGGACAGCTATGACGTCGTGGTCATCGGCAGCGGGCTGGGCGGCCTGACCGCCGCGGCGCTGCTCGCGCAGACCGGGCGCAGCGTGCTGGTGGTGGAACGGCACAACCGGCTCGGCGGCTATGCGCACTCGTTCACGCACAAACGGCAGATCTTCGATTCGGCGGTGCATCTGATCGCCGGTGCCGAACACGCCGAGAGCGGATTTCCGAGCATGCTGCCGCTGCTGCTGGACTACCTCGGGGTCGCCGATCGATGCGAGTTTCGGCAGCTGGATTCGCTGTACCGGGCCATGTTTCCCGGCACCAGCGTCGACATCCCCACCGGGCCCGAGTTTCTCGACGTCCACACCCGGCTCTTTCCGGAGGAGAAGCTGGGACTGCGCCGCCTGCAACGGCTTTCGACACAGCTGGCCCGCGAGGTGATGCGGACGCCACCGGATCTGCCGTCCGAGGATCTGCTCGCGGCCGGACTGCCGCTGCTGCACGAATACCGGCATCGGACCGTCGGAGAGGTCTTCGATCAGCATTTGCGCGATCCGAAATTGAAGGCGCTGCTGGGCACGCTGTGGCCGTATCTCGGTGTGCCGCCCAGCTCGGCGGCCTTCGACACCTGGGCTCCGATGCTGATGAACTATGTGGATCTGGGCGTCTACTACTGCGTCGGCAGCTTCCAGAATCTGGTCGACGCCATCGCCTCGAGCCTGACCACCGCCGGTGGTGAGACGCTGCTGAAGACCTCGGTGCGGCGCATCACCGTCGAGAACGAACGCGTCACCGGGGTCGTCCTCGACAATGGGCAGCGCATTCGCGCGCAGACCGTCATCTCCAATGCCGATCCGCTCCAGACCTGCGATGAGCTGATCGGTGAAGCCGTTGTGGGACAGGAATATACGAAGCGACTGCGGGATATGCGCCCGTCGCTCTCGGCGGCGGTGGTGTTCCTGGCCACCGATCTGCCGCTCGAGGAGATGGACGTCGCGCACGAGACCTTCCTGTACGACCACTGGGATCACGACATCGTCTACGACCGCATGAATGCCGGTGAGGTGCCCGCGCTCGCGGTAACCGTTCCGACACTGAGTGATTCATCGCTGCTGCGCGGGCGGGCCAAACACCTGGTGACGCTGTCCACGCTCATCGCCTATGACGCGGTGGACTCGTGGCGGGCGCACAAGCCGCGCTATGAGCAGCTCATGCTGGAGAAACTGGAGCAGGTGATACCCGGGATCGGCGGGCATATCGACTTCGCCGAAGCCGGAACACCGCGAACCATGGAGCGCTACACGCTCAATCAGCAGGGCGCGATCTACGGCTGGGCGCACACCCCGGACCAGAGCTCCACCGATCGGATGCCGCATCGCGGGCCCGTCGACGGGCTCTTCTTCTCCGGGCATTGGACCCAGCCCGGCGGCGGGGTGCTCACCGTGGTCAGCTCCGGCATCCAGACCGCCGAATTGGTCGCGGGCGCACCGGTTTTCGTACCGGCCTTCGATCGCATCGATCGCTTTCAGGCATCCACCAGATAAAAGGGGTATCGAATGCGCAGAGCCACAGCGGAACTGGCCGATATCAAACGACGCGTGCTGGATTGGCCGGATACGGCCGCCACCGCGGCCCAGCACGCCAAAGGTAAGCTCACCGCCCGCGAGCGCATCTCGATCCTGTTGGACGAGGGGTCATTTCACGAGGTCGACGCATTGCGCAAACATCGCGTCACCGGCTTCGGACTGGAGAACCGCAAACCGCATACCGATGGCGTGGTCACCGGCTGGGGCACCGTCTTCGGCCGCACCGTCTTCGTCTACGCGCAGGACTTCCGGATCATGGGCGGGGCGGTCGGCGAGGCGCACGCGCAGAAAATCCACAAGATCATGGATTTGGCGCTGGCCGCCGGTGCGCCCCTGGTCGGACTGAATGACGGTGCGGGAGCACGCATTCAGGAGGGTGTCACCGCGCTCGCCGGATTCGGCGGGATCTTCCAGCGCAATGTCGCGGCCTCCGGGGTGATCCCGCAGATCAGCGTGATCCTGGGGCCGTGCGCGGGCGGCGCGGCCTACAGCCCCGCGCTCACCGATTTCATCTTCATGGTGCGCGAGACCTCGCAGATGTTCATCACCGGACCGGATGTCATCGCCGCCGTCACCGGGGAACAGGTCACCATGAACGGGCTCGGCGGGGCGGATGTGCACGCCGACACCTCCGGGGTCGCGCATTTCGCCTACGACGACGAAGCCGGATGCCTGCACGATGTGCGATACCTGCTGGCCATCCTGCCCGCCAACAATCGCGATCCGGCACCCGTCGCCGACACCCCGGACCAGCCGGATCGGCGCTGCGAACGCGTCTACGACATCGTGCCCGCCGACGGCAACCGGCCCTACGATATGCGCACCGTGGTCGAGGAGATCGTCGACGACGGAGACTTCTTCGAGGTGCACGAGAACTGGGCCGCCAATATCCTGTGCATCTTCGCGCACCTGGACGGGCAGCTCGTGGGGATCGTCGCGAACCAGCCGATCGTGCTGGCGGGCGTGCTCGATATCGCCGCCTCGGAGAAGGCCGCGCGCTTCGTGCAGATGTGCGACGCGTTCAATATCCCGATCGTCACCCTGCTCGATGTGCCCGGATTCCTGCCCGGGGTCGATCAGGAACACCACGGCATCATCCGGCACGGCGCGAAACTGCTGTACGCGTACTGCAATGCGACGGTGCCGCGGATTTCGGTGGTGATGCGCAAGGCGTACGGCGGGGCGTACATCGTCATGGATTCCCGATCCATCGGCTCCGATCTGGCATTGGCGTGGCCGACCAATGAGATCGCGGTGATGGGTGCCGAGGCCACCGCCAATGTGATCTTCCGCCGCGAGATCGCCGCCGCCGACGATCCGGAAGCCCTGCGGCAGCAGCGCGTCAAGGAATATCGCACCGAACTCATGCACCCGTACTACGCCGCTGAACGCGGACTCGTCGACGATGTCATCGATCCCGCCGACACCAGAATCGCCCTCATTCGCGGACTGGCGATGCTGCGGCGCAAGCAAGTCGGACTGCCGATCCGCAAGCATGGGAACCCACCGCAGTAGCTCCGCGCGAGCCGAATCACCCGAAATCGCCCATATCGGCACTGGTAGTCTCCCTGTGCCCGAGGTCGCCATGTCGAATTCACGGTGGGCCTCGATCGGGATCTGGGAGGGAACCGAATGAGTGTGGACTGGGTACGCGCGGCCGAAACACTCGTGCGTGAAGTGCTCGACGATCAGGCCGCGGACGTCGATCGCACCGGCAAGATCCCCGCCGCGCATTTCGACGCTCTCGCCGAACGCGGGTTCTACGGATTCCCGCTCTCCGAGGGCATGTCACCGGACATCCTCATCGACACCGCGGCGACGATCATCAGCGGTTGTCTCGCAACGGGTTTCGTCTGGGCACAACACCTGGGAGCCCTGCGCGCCGTCGCCTTCAGCCCCGACGCAGCGCTGCGCGAGCGCTTCCTGCCCAGCATGCTCGCGGGCACCTACCGCTGTGGTGTCTCCTGGGCGGCGGCCCGCGCCAATCCCACTCTGTTCGCCGAACCCGTCGAGGACGGCTTCCTTCTCACCGGCACCGCCCCCTTCGTCACCGGCTGGGACTACATCGACGCCGTCGCCACCGCCGTCCGCGTCCACGCCAGCGGCACCGAATCCGTTGCCACCCTGCTCATCCCGATCCACGACACCGCCGCCCTCACCGCCACCCGCCTACCTCTGACCGCCGCCGACGCGAGCGCCACCGTAGCCCTCCGCTTCACCGAATCCTTCGTCCCCGACTCCACCCTGATATCCATCAAACCGGTCGACGAATCCGCCCCCAACCCCCTCAGCGACTGGATCAACGGCGCCCTCTCCCTCGGCATCCTCATCCGCATCAACCGCTATCTGGCAACTCAACCGATCGACGCCACCCCCTACGCGGCCCAACTCGCCTCTCTCCGAACCAAATACGCCACCGCCCTCGGCAACCCCGCCCTGACCCACTCCCTCCGAGCCGAAATATCCCAAGCCGCCCTCACCGCAGCCGCAGCCGCCGTGGTAACCACCGGCAGCCGCTCCACCCTCACCCACACCCCCGCCGAACAACTCATGCGCGAAGCAACCTTCGCCCTCGTCTGCACCACCCGCACCCCCATCAAATCCACCCTCCTACAAGCCTTCACACCCACCCCCGAATCCTGACGTAGGGTTCACCGAGGTATCGAGTTGTGGAAGGTGTTGTCAGGGGTGGCATTCGAGCCTGGGACGGTGTTCGCCGGTTACACCATCAGAAAATTGGTCGGCTCCGGCGGAATGGGGCAGGTGTATCTGGCGCAGCATCCGCGGCTGCAGCGGCAGGTGGCGCTCAAGGTCGTCAATTCGGCACTGAGCGCGGATCCGAAGGCGCGGGCGCGTTTCGAGCGTGAAGTCGAAGTGGTGACGCGGCTCGAACACCCCAATATCGTTGCCATACATGACCGCAGCGGTCCCGGAGATCCGGTGCTGTGGCTGGCCATGCGCTACGTATCGGGCGGGGACACCGCCGAATTGATCGCACGCGCTGACGGCCGACTGCCCGCCGATCGCGCGCTGCACCTGATCACGGGAGCCGCACGCGGGCTTGGCTTCGCGCATCGCCAAGGGGTGCTACATCGGGATGTGAAACCGGCCAACCTGCTCATCGAACAGATCGATGATCTCGAGCAGGTGCTGGTCGCCGATTTCGGAATCGCCCGCAGCCTGGACGACACCGCGACACGGTCGACGGTCATGGCCAGCCTCGCCTACGCCGCACCGGAACGATTCGAAGGCGTCCCCGTCGACCTTCGTGCCGACGTCTACTCGCTCGGTGCGACCTTCTACGAAATGCTCACCGGGCAAACACCATTCCCGCGATCGGATCAAGCCGCGGTATTCGCGGCCCACCTCACCGCACCACCGCCACGCCCGACCGCGCTTCGCCCGGACCTGCCCGGCGGCCTGGACGAAGTGATCGCCACCGCGATGGCGAAATCACCCGGCCACCGATTCTCCGACTGCATGGAATTCGCAACCGAGACCGAGCGAGCGCTCACTTCGGCGGATCGCGCCACCATGATCAACCCTCGGCATCTCGTGCCGAAACCGCCGGCTTCAGCGCCGCCGAAGTCCCCGGCGGCCGAACCAGCCGAATCAGGTAGCCCCGTACGAGCGATCGTATTCATCGCGGTATCGCTCCTGATCCTGCTGGCTCTCGTCATCGCTCTGATTCGCGGCGTATCCAGCGCGGGCCACCGGCAGTCGATGGAACCGACCACCGCTGCGGGGGCAGCAATCGCAATGCCGATCAAAATCGCTCCCGTTCAAGGCTTCACGTCCACGGTCGACTTCTGACGAGCGCCGCGGCGGATTACCGCCGGAACCGTGCGACGGGTGCGGCGAGGATCGAGGGATGACCGTCGACTCGCTTGCCGTTTTGCAGAAGTTCTATGACGCCGAGGCTGCCTATGTTCGTGGGGATGCGGGGGTTGAGGGGGATGGTTGCTTATTTGGCGGCTGATGTTGTGATGTCTCAGGCCGGGGTGCTGCCGTATGGAGGGGAGTGGCGGGGGGCTGAGGGGTTCGCTGAGTTCTTGGAGGCTTTCGGGAAGGCTTGGAGTGCGTTGGAATTCCTCGAGCAGCGGTTTGTCGTGGAGGGGGATGTGGTGGTTGTGCACAGTCGGGGGCGATTGACGGCTCGTGCTACGGGGCGGGGGCTGGAGACGGAGTTGGTTCAGTGGATCACTTTTCGGGATGGGCTTATTGCCGGGTTTCGGCCGTTCTATCGGGATACCGCCGCGGTGCTGGACGTTCTCGGGGTGGGTTATGAAGGGGGCGGGGCGGAGTCGGTGAGTTCCTGCTAGGTTTCGGGCCCGCATCGGGGCCTTGCAGGTTCGCTATGACGGCTGTGCGTCGTCGAGTTTGCGTGCGTTTTCCGCGCGCTCCAGCCACTCCAGCCAGAGGCCCGCGCCGAGGCGGGGTTCGGCGTAGCCGTCGGTGGTTCGGACTATTCGGGTGCCGGGTTGTTCGAGCCAGCGGACCAGGAGGCCGACTTCTTCCGGCAGTGCGCCGTGCAGTGGGGGATGGACGGGTGGGTCGGCGGGGGAGTTGAGGCGGGGTGGGATGACGGTTTCGGCGGCGGCCGCGAGCCGGTCGACGGTGAGCATGGGGGAGATGCCGCGGGGCGCGTTGCCCGCCGAGGCGAGGCGGCCGTGGCGGATGATCGCGAACTGCCAGCCACCGGCTCCGTCGGGGTGGGCGGCTATCAGTTCGGGGATGCGGGTGAGGGCGGCGAGGCGCTGGGTGCGGCGCAGGGCCCGGATAACAGTGACCGTGCGGTCCCGCAGACGGGCTGCGGCCTCGAAATGTTCTGCGGTTGAAAGGAATTCGATCTTTTCCTGGATCGCGATCAGGATGGCGTCGCTATCGCCGGAGAAGAGGGCGCGGACCGCTTCCGGGGCGTGCGCGTACTCCTTTATATATAGGGGTCTGTTTTGGGCGCTCGCCGGGCAACCGCCGACCACGGCGGGCGGGCAATCGTGCGCGCCGTCGCGGGGGATGCGGGTGGTGCAGGTGCGCAGGGCGGAATTCTCGGCGATCGTGGTCGCCACCTCCATGGCATCGGCACGGGAGGTGAAGGGGCCGAGGGAGTCTCGGACGGGGGTGCGGGACACCGCGAACCGGGGGAACGATTCGTCGGTGAGATTGAGCCACCACGCGCGCTGCGGAAACTTGGAGCGCCGGTTGTACGGCGGAGTGTGCGCGAGCAACAGCCGGAGTTCGCGCACACCCGCCTCGAGCCCGTGCGCACACTCGACATGATCGACTCGTGTCGCCAGCTGCACCATCTCGCGCATGCGCGGACGGGTGTCCGAACCGGTGAAATAGTTGCGGACACGGCGGCGAAGATTCACCGCGGTTCCTATATATAGGACTTCATCCGACGGACCCCGGAAGAGATAGACCCCGGGGGTGGCCGGAAGGTCCGCCGCGAGAGTCCGTTTCGCGCGCTGGCGGCGCGTCACCTCCGGCAGATAGTCCAGCAGCTCGGTGAGGCTGTGCACGCCCTGATTGCCCACCCGGGCGATGAGCGCGTGCAGCACGTCCACGGTGGCGCGCGCGTCATCGAGCGCGCGGTGCGTGGGACGGGTCTGCGCGCCGAGCAGTTCCGCTATGAAGGACAGCTTCACCGAGGGGGCCTCATCGCGCCCGAGCACCCGCCGCGCCAGCCGCACCGTGCACAGCACTTGGAAAGCGGGCCAGGGCAGTTCGCAGCGCGCGGCCGCGGCGCGCAGGAAGCCGGTGTCGAAAGGCGCGTTGTGTGCGACCAGTACGGCCCCGGCCGCGAACTCCAGAAAACCGGGCAGCACCTGTTCGATGCGCGGCGCGTCGATGACCATCGCGGTGGTGATCCCGGTGATCTGCACGATCTGCGGTGGAATCGCGTACCCGGGGTTTATCAGGGTCGCGAACTCGCCGAGCACCTCACCGCCGCGCACCTTCACCGCGCCGATCTCGGTGATGGCATCGCCTTCGGGACTGGTTCCGGTGGTCTCCAGGTCCACGACCACGAACGTTGTGTCATAGAGCGGTGTTTCGAGCTCATCGAAGGCCAGCTGTTCGGACACGACCCGCAAGCGTAGGCCGGGGGTCCGACAGGTTCGAAGCCGTTACCCCCGGTAACGGCCCGATTTCATCGACCAGGGGAAATGTCGGAATTCGCAATCGAGATTTGCGGGGTGAAATCCCCGATTTGAGCAAATATGCAGAAATGTGGTCAGGGTCACATTGATTCATAATGTGGATCAATCCGAGCGGGTGTGACGCACTGTCCGGGTCAGTGTCCGGCGCGTGCTGGCGCGGTGAGGATCGCCTCAGCACGGTTTGCAAGTCCGCCGGTCAGAGCCTGGTCGGGCAAGGCATCTCCGACCTGCTGTTATTCGGAATCTGTCCTGCAAGGAGGGGTCATCACGACCCCTTCCCTACTGACTGGTAGCTCAGCGGAAGCTCCCGCCGAATTGGTCGCTGTTATCGTTTCGTGATTGCTGTGACTTTTGTCGCACCGAAATGTTGGCTTGTAACTATTTCGAGCCATCGTCCGTTGGGCGCAGCTTTACAAACCACCGTTATCGGCTCGTAATCTTCCTGAGACCTCGCGGAGTCCGACCCACCAAACCGGTGCGGCGTCGCGGGGCAGATTGGAAGTACCTCACCATGGCGACCAAGACCGTCAAGCGGGCCCTCTCGGCCGGTGCCGTCGGCGCTGCCACGCTGAGTGCGCTGCTGCTGCCCGCCACTCCTGCCTCGGCGCAGCCGGTGACCATCCCCGGCGTCGGAACCTTCGACGTCCCGGATCAGATCCAGCTCCCCGCCGGCATCCCCGGTGTCCCGGAATCGCTTCCGGTGCAGTTGCCCGCCATCCCGGGCGTCGAGATCCCGGCCGCCCCGGCCCCCGCTCCCCAGGTGAGCCCGCGCCAGCAGGTCGTGGACGCCGCTATGAGCCGACTGGGCGATCCGTACGTGTACGGCGCCGCGGGCCCGAACGCCTTCGACTGCTCCGGTCTGGTGCAGTGGTCGTACGCGCAGGCCGGAATCAGCCTGCCGCGCACCAGCTATGACCAGCTCAACGCCGGCTACGCCATCTCCGAGGACTCGCTCGAGCCCGGCGATGTGGTGTCGTTCTACGGCGGCAGCCACTCCGGCATCTACGTGGGCGACGGTAATGTCGTGCACGCCTCGACCTCCGGTCAGCCGGTCAAGGTCGCCCCGATCTCGTCCATGCCGTTCGCCGGCGCGCGACGAATCTGAATCGAAGATCCGCAGGTCGGATGACCTGTGAGCGAACGGCGACCGTAATGATTTCGTGTCCTGCTGGACACAAGCGGTCGCCGTTTCGTAATCTATTCGAGACCTTCTTTTCCAGCTCGGGGTAAGAGAACGGGACACGGCACCACGGTGGTAGCGCAACATCGCACGAAGAAACTCGTAGGTGGAGCCCTCACAGCAGGGGTACTCCTGGTCGGAGCCAATGGCATCGGACCCGCGATGGCCGATCCGGTCGCCGCACCGGCATCGGCCGGGGAAGCGGTGCAGCGCCTGATCGATCTGTCACGGCAATCCGAACAGCTCAACCAGCAGGCCCTGAACGCCCAGTCCGATCTCGACACCAAGGTCGCCGCCGCCAAGGACGCCGATTCCAAGGCCGCGGACGCCGCCACCGCATTGGATGCGGCGCGCTCCGAGATTCGCAGATATCAGCCGGTGATCGATCGCGCGGCCAGCTCGGCCCTGCTCGGTTCCCGTACCAACCGGCTCACCTCGCTGCTGGTGAGCTCCTCACCGCAGCAACTGCTCGATCAGATGTCCATCGTGGATTTCGTCGGTGCGCGCACCAATGATCAACTGAGCCAATATCAGAAGGTCAGCGCCACCGCGTCCGCGGCCGAGGCCGTTGCCCGCACCGCCGCCGATGCGGCGCGTGCGGCCAGCGCCCAGGCCGATGCCGTGCGCGTCGATCTGGAGAACAAGCGCTCCTCACTACAGGGCTCCATGGCCGGGGTCATCGCGGCATGGGGTCAGCTCTCCGCGAGTGATCGCTCCGCCCTTGCCGGTTCGATGTTCCCGCCCGGCTTCGACCGGGATTCGCTACTGCGCGGGCTGGTTCCGGGCAGCGGCACCAGCGCATTGGCCGCCGGGCTCACCCGCATCGGCGCGCCGTATGTCTGGGGCGCGGTCGGCCCGGAACAATTCGACTGCTCCGGTCTGGTGCAGTGGGCGTTCCATCAGGTCGGCAAGAATGTGCCGCGCACCAGTCAGCAGCAGGCCTCCTACGGCACACCGGTCGATGAGAAGGATCTGCGGCCCGGCGATGTCGTCTTCTTCTATTCCGATATCTCGCATGTCGGCATCTACGCGGGCAATGGTTTGATGTTGCACGCCTCCACATTCGGAGTGCCCGTCCAGGTGGCACCGATGGGATCGACACCTTTCCACTCGGCGCGACGATTCTGACCAACACCACGAGGTGGCAATGAGCGCACTGCGGCAGGTACGCGGCTGGTTGTCGGCGAAACGACGGTTCCAGTTCTGCCTGACCCTGGTCATGGTGACCGGGTTGACCGCCGCCTGCGGTGCCCTGCTCATGCTGCCCAATTCGGTACTGCCCAAGATTCGCGCGGTGGTGCCCGGCGGCGATGCGCTGGTCGCCACCGATCCGCAGGTATCGGCGCTGCACCGGCTGATGGACTCCTACGGCAAGGTGATTTCCGAACCGGTGGGCACCGGGGCGGGCAAAGTCGGTGTGGTGCTTGGACATCCGGCCCGCAGCGGCGATATGGATGTGCTCGCCGCGGAGTTGAGCGCGGCCACCACGGCGGTCAGCGCGGTCTGGGGTTCGGACTGGTCGCAGGCTCCGGTGGTGGTGGTCGCTTCCAGCCCAGCCGAATTCGCGGCGCTCACCAATGAGACCGGTGCGGTACCCGCCGAAGTCGCCGCGGCCACGGTCGCCGATCCCTTTCATCCGGGTGCGCAACCGACGGGTCAGCGGGTCGTCTTCGGATCCGAAGCCGGGCGGCGGCTCGGCCCGGACGGACTGCGCTCGGTGCTGCGTCATGAGCTCACCCATGTCGCGACGCGTGCGGTGACCGTCGACCGTTCACCGCAGTGGATGCTCGAGGGCTTCGCCGAATATGTCGCGCATCGCGGTATGCGCCAGCCCATCGAAGAGGTCGCTCCCACCCTCACCACGCGGGCGCGGGCGGGTACTCTCCCCGCCGATCTGCCTGCCGACGCGGCCTTCGAACCCGCCAGCGGTGAGGCGGCCGCGGTCTACGAACAGGCCTGGTCCGCCTGCGCTTTTATCGCCGATCAATTCGGCGAGGCCCAATTGGTCTCGCTCTACCGGCAATTGGCGACCGGCCCCAAGGACAACGCGGCCGTGGCGGCGATCGTGCAGAACACCCTGGCCATCGGGTATCCGGACCTGCTGGCGCGCTGGCATTCCTGGATCACCGCCCGCACCACCCCCGGCGCCTGACGCGACACGCCACTCTGCGGGTGCGCGAGGTTTCAGGCCGGGGCGAGTCGCGGCCGCCGGTGCAGTAGGTTGATCGCATGGGGCGAACGCTGCTGGTTACCAATGATTTCCCGCCACGACCGGGAGGTATCCAGTCCTACGTGCACGCGCTGGCCATGCAGCTACCGCCCGATGAACTCGTGGTCTACGCGCCCCGCTGGAAGGGCGACAGCCACTGGAAGTTCGACGCGGAGCAGCCCTTCGAAGTGGTCCGGCATCCCACCACGCTGATGCTGCCCACACCGCTGGTGGCACGCCGCGCGGCGAAATTGCTGCGCGATGAACAGTGCGATCGGGTCTGGTTCGGTGCGGCCGCACCACTGGCCCTGATGTCACCGCTGCTGCGCCGCGCGGGAGCCGAACGCATTCTGGCCTCCACGCACGGGCATGAGGTCGGCTGGTCCATGCTGCCCGGCGCGCGCCAGGCCCTGCGCGCCATCGGCGACAACACCGATGTCATCACCTACGTCAGCAAATACACGCGCCGCCGCTTCTCCGCCGCCTTCGGCGCACAGGCCGCCCTCGAATATCTGCCGCCCGCCGTGGATTCCGAGGTCTTCAAACCCGATCCGGCCGCCCGCGCCGAATTGCGCGAGCGCTACGGCCTGGGCGATCGTCCCACCATCCTGTGCCTGTCCCGGCTGGTCCCGCGCAAGGGCCAGGACGCGTTGATCGTCGCCATGCAGGACATTCGCAAGCAGATCGACGGCGCGGTCCTGGTCATCGCGGGCGGCGGTCCGTACGAACAGAAACTGCACACCCTCGCCGAAACCCTCGGTGTGGCAGACGATGTCGTCTTCACCGGCCGCGTCCCCGCTGCCGAACTGGCAGCTCATCACACCCTCGCCGACGTCTTCGCCATGCCCTGCCGCACCCGCGGCTTCGGCCTCGATGTCGAGGGCCTCGGCATAGTCTTCCTCGAAGCCTCCGCCTCCGGCGTGCCCGTGGTGGCGGGCAACTCGGGCGGCGCTCCCGAAACGGTCCGCGAAGGTGAGACAGGCTACGTCGTCAACGGCCGCTCCACCGCCGCCATCACCAAGGCCATCGTGGATGTCCTCTCCGATCGCGACGCCGCCGCCCGCATGGGCGACGCCGGGCGCGCCTGGGTCCAACAGCAGTGGCGCTGGGATCGCATGGGCGAACGCCTACGCGATCTACTCGACCCGCCGGTGCGCTCGACTCCGGGCATCACCTTGAACTGACCTCGGCCGAGCGGTGTGAGGCGGAGGCGAATCGAGCGTGGGCGGACTCTGGGTTAGGCTCACCGCGTGAGCAGTATCCAGGTTGCCGACCAGACCTTTATCGCCGCGCCCGGCACCGTCGTCGGCGAGATGCTGGCCGATCGCGGCCGGTGGCGGCAGTGGTGGCCGGATCTGCAGTTGCAGGTGCGGGAAGACCGGGCCGACAAGGGGATTCGCTGGACCATCAGCGGGGCGGCCACCGGCACCATGGAGGTGTGGCTGGAACCCATGCTGGACGGGGTGATCCTGCACTACTTCATGCACGCGGAACCGCAGCGCCTCGAAGGTTTGTCGCCGCGGGATCTGCTGGCGCTCAATCGCACCCATCGGGTTGCCGGAAAGAAGATGTCCTTCGAGGTCAAGGCCCGGCTCGAGGCCGGTCGCAAGGCCGGGGTCGCCCCCGCGGCCGCGCAGTAGACCACTCGTAGTTCCGCCCCCTCCGAAAGGAAGCGTTGCCACCCATGGCCGATCGCACTCAACGGTCGATCGTGATCGACGCCCCCACTGATCGGGTGCTGGCCGTCATCGCGGACCTGGAGTCGTATCCGGAATGGGTCGCCGCGGCCCGCTCGGTCGAGGTGCTCGACAAATTCCCGGACGGCCGCGCGCGCACCGCGCGTTTCGTACTGGACGCGGGCGTCGTGAAGGACACCTACACGCTGTCCTACAACTGGCGTCCCGACGGTAAGGCCGTCAGCTGGACCCTGGTCAGCGGTGATCTGCAGAAGGCGCAGGACGGCAGCTACGAGCTGATCACCCTGCCCGAGGGCGGCACCCAGGTGGTGTACGAACTCACCGTGGACCTGAACATTCCGATGATCGGCATGTTCAAACGCAAGGCCGAGAAGGTCATTACCGATACGGCGTTGAAGGAACTCAAGAAACGGGTCGAAGGCTGACCGCGAGCAGGCCCGAGCGACCTGCCACCCGTGTGGAACTGTTCGTCGGCAAGGGTGGGGTGGGAAAGACGACGCTGGCGTGCGCGACCGCACTCGCCTACGCGCGCGCCGGACAGCGAGTGCTGCTGGCCTCCCTCGATCAGGCCCATTCCCTCGGTGACGCACTGGGATTCCGGTTCGCGCACCAGCCGGGCAGTGTGCCCGGGGTGGCGGCCGTGCAGCCGGGCCTGGATGTGATCGAAGTGGATTCCCTTGCGCTGCTGGAGGATCGCTTCCGCACCGTGGTGCTCATGCTGTCCGGATCCGGGCACGATCACGGAATCGATGTCGGCGCACTGGATCCCGCCGAGCTCACCGGCCTGCCCGGCGTGCAGGAACTGCTGGCACTGCTGGAGATCACCGAATTCAGCAAGACCCGGCAGTGGGATGTGATCATCCTGGATTGCCCGCCCTCGGCGGATATGCTGCGCATTCTCACCGCCCCCGACACCCTGCTCGGCTATCTCGAACGGGTCTGGCCAGCGCATTCGCGCACGCTCACCGCGGTCGGCGGGGATCTGCGGCGCGCGGTGCTCGCGGTCACGGTGGAGCAGATCGTGGCGTCGGTGACCGCGGCCCGCGATCTCATCGCCGATCCGGCCCGCACCAATGCCCGCCTGGTCACCGCGCCCGAACAGGTCGCCGTCGCCGAATCCGCGCGGGTGCGCTCGGCCGCCGCCCTGCTCGGCCTGCGCCTGATCGCCGTCCTGGTCAACAAAGTCCTCCCGGAGACCGCCGCGCCCGACTACGGCGCGAATATTCATCCCGCCGTGCAGTGGTATTTCAACCGTCGCGGGGAACAACTGGATGTGATCGCCGATCTACGCAAACGCATGGGTGGCATTCCCGTGCAGGTGGTAACCCACGCCGGATCCGAACCCGTGGGCCTGAGCTCGTTAACGGCACTGTCCTATGCGGTCGATCCGAGTGGTAACTGGGTGGGACCGGGTCCGGTCCCTATGCTTGGCTCAGATGTGGACGGGATGCCGTTCGTTTCGGCCGGGCCGGTAGTGCGGCTGGAAGCGGGAACGGGTGTGCATTCGGTGTTCGCCATGCGCATGCATCTACCCGTGGTCGATCCGTCGACCCTGCAGCTGGGACGAGTGGAGGACGATTTGATCGTGGGAGCGGACGGGGTCAGGCGCCGGCTGCGGCTGGCGCCGGTATTGCGGCGGTGCACGGTCGAGGCCGCCGAACTCGACGGCGATCAACTGGTGATCCGTTTCCGTCCCGACCCCGAGGTCTGGCCGAAATGACCGCGACGCAGGGCCATCCGCGATCCGGCCACCCCGACGACAATTTCAGCGAATTCGCCGAGGAACTCCGGTTGCTCGCCGAGGCCGTCCTCGAACGCGTCGAACCGGTGTTGCGCCGCACCGCCGCCGACGGCCGCACCCAATGGTCCAGCTGCGCCTGGTGCCCGGTCTGCGCGGCGGCGGCCGTGGTGCGCGGGGAACACCATGACGTGGTGGCGGCCATCGCCGATCACGGCACCGCCATCGTGACGGTGCTGCGCGAGGCGCTCGCCGGTGTCCCCGTGGAACCCGTGCTGCCACCGGATCTGGATCCCGAATCACCGGAATACCAAGCCTGGCTACATCATTCCTTCGGTCACGGCGCGGCCCCGGCCGATTCCGGTGCGCGGACCGGCGATGAGGCCGACGGATTCGACCATGCCGCAGGCCATTCCGCCACCGATGAAGCGCCGGATACGGCCGCGGCTCGCGGCCGCGCCGCCGGAACGCATACCGGGGCGAGCGCGGCGCTGGCCGGGCTCATCGCCCGCTTCGCCGCCGGCGCACAGGGGATTCGGTCCGAACACGCACGCGCGCAGGCCGAAAGCGATCGAACGGCGGATCCCGCCGCGGGTCGCGCGGGCGCGGAAGGCGGCCCCGAGAGCGGAGCCCCCGCACCGGGCGCGCCGGACACCGCCGCCCGCCGAGCGGGCGGTGACGCCTCCGGCACGGACGCGCAGAGCGGGGTGAGCGCGGGTCGTCGCGAGCGTGAGACCGCGAGCGGCAGCCGATCTTTCGGACGCGGGCCGGATGCGGCCGGGCGACCGGGGGATGCGAGCGAGCCGGGTCGCGGGCGGGGGGCGACGCGGGCAGGGTATGTCCCCATCGACGTGACCATCAAGGCATGAGGGGCGGTGGACAGGTGCCGCTGACTGTCGGAATCGATGTGGGCGGCACCAATATTCGTGCGTCGGTCGTGGACGGGGCCGGTGAGGTGCTCGATACCGTGACCGCCTCCACACCGCAGTCCGCGCGGGCCCTGGAGGACGGGCTGGCGCGAGTGGTGCGCGAACTGTGCGGCCGCCACGCCATCGGCGCGGTCGGCCTGGCCGTCGCCGGATTCGTCGACGAGGACCGTGCGACAGTGCGTTTCGCACCCCATCTGCCCTGGGAGGACGCCCCGGTCGCGCGGCGGCTCACCGATCGGCTCGGGCTGCCCGTAGTGCTCGAACACGACGCCAATGCCGCGCTGTGGGCCGAATACCGGTTCGGCGCGGCGGCGGGCGGGCGCAATGTGGTGCTGGTGGCCATCGGCACCGGTATAGGAGCCGCGCTGCTCATCGATGGGCGGCTGTATCGCGGAAGCTATGGCGTCGCACCCGAACTCGGGCATCTGCAGGTGGTGCCGAACGGTCGCGCCTGCGCCTGCGGGAAACGCGGCTGCTGGGAAAGGTATTGCAGCGGAACGGCTCTGGTGGACACCGCGCTGGAGATGCTGGCCACCGATCCGGTCCGCTCCACCATGCTGGCGCGCGACGCGGGCCGCGATCCCGGTTCGCTCACCGGTCGCCGGGTGGCGGGCGCGGCACAGGACGGCGATCCGCTGGCCTTGGACGTCATGGCCGATTTCGCGCGCTGGCTGGGCTTGGGGCTGGCGTTCGTGAGTGACATCTTCGATCCGGATCTGATCGTGGTCGCCGGTGGCGTGAGCTCCTCGGCCCCGCTGTTCCTGGACGATGCGCGGGATCATTACGCGGCGTCGATCACCGGTGCCAGGCATCGCCGCCTGGCGCGCATCCGGACCGCGCAACTCGGTGAGGCGGCGGGCATGATCGGTGCGGCCGAACTCGCGCGGGCCGCGCTCGAGGCGCAGCGTGATGCGGTGCCCGCGGGTCCCTCGGGTCGGTGACACTCCCGGGCGAATCGCCGTCCTTGACGTAAATACTCGGTGAACCGGACACATCGGGCAGTGGGCGGTTGGTCACCGGCTTGTCTCGGCGGTAGAGTCGCCAAAGAGAGTGTGGTGCCCGCAACGAGGCCGGTCCCGGGTATCGAAACAGGGGAAAGGACGCAATGTTCTACTGGCTGCTGAAGTTCGTCTTGGTGGGACCATTCATCTCGCTCATCAATCGACCCAAGGTCGAGGGCGTGGAGAATATCCCCCCGGATGGCGCCGCGATTCTGGCCGGTAACCACCTGTCGTTCACCGACTGGCTGTTCACCCCCCTCGCGAGCCCGCGCCGCATCACCTACTTGGCCAAGGCCGAGTACTTCACCACCCCCGGTCTCAAGGGTCGCCTGCAGAAGTTCTTCTTCTCCGGCACCGGGCAGTACCCGATCGACCGCTCCGGCGCCGATGCCGCCGAGTCCGCCCTCAACACCGCGCGCAAGCTGCTCGACGAGGGCCGCCTGGTCGGCCTGTACCCCGAGGGCACCCGCTCCCCGGACGGTCGCCTCTACAAGGGCAAGACCGGTGTCGCGCGCCTCGCCCTGGAAACCGGCGTCCCGGTGATCCCGGTGGCCCTCATCGGCACCGACGAGGTCTGCCCGCCCGGACCGTTCCGCTGGCGTCCCCGCAAGGTCACCGTGAAATTCGGTAAGCCCATCGACTTCTCGCGCTACGAGGGCATGGGCGGCAACCGCTTCGTCGAGCGCGCCGTCACCGACGAGATCATGTACGAACTGATGCGCATGGGCGACCAGGAATACGTGGACGTCTACGCCGCCAGCTTGAAGAAGAACGTCCCCTCGGGCACCCGCCCCGACGCGGACCGCATCCCCCAGACCATGGCGGGCTGAGTCACCTCAGCCAGACACGGGCCCCGAGAGCAACTCTCGGGGCCCGAGCCATATCCGGGGTGCGGACTTCTAACTACCGCTGGTCGGCGGGCGCATCGCGCACGAGTCCGCGAACACGAGCGGGCAGGGCTTCTGCAGGCTGCCCGTGGGCAGATTGAAGAACATGGTCAGCAGGTCGAGCACCGCGCTGCCCGTATCGCTCGTGTACACGAACTGGGCATCAGCCGGACCGGCTGCGACGAGCTGGGCGCTGTCGGCCGGATCGGGTGCGGTCGCGGTGGCGATCGCGGTGCCGCTCGCCACCGCCCCGGCGAGGGCCGTCATGACGACGGCGGTTCTGAAAGCGGGAAGCAGAGCACGCATGAAGCGGGTCCTTTGATCGGGCTGCGATTTCACCCGCGACCTTTTCAGACCCCGATCCCGCTGTGACAGACCGCGTTTCCCCTGCCCCCGACGCCGGGGGCGGGTACTACAGCCGACTCAGAACGGGTCGGCGGCCGCGCGGCGAATGACCTCGCGGGCCAGATCGCCGTGCAGGGCGTCGATGGGACGGCCCGGCAGTGAGGGGTCCTCGGTGTAGATCCACTCGAGGATTTCCTCATTGGTGTATTTGCCGTCGCGCATGACGGTGATCAACCCGGTGAGATGCTTGGCGATTGCTCCGTGGGAGTCGAAGAACTCCTCGGGGACGGCGATAACGCCGTCGCGGCGAACCGCGATCAGCTGATGTTCGCGCAGCATCTGGTGTACGCGGGTGACCGACTCGCCGAGCAGCTCCGCCACGTCAGGGAGGGGGAGCACGGTGACCGATTCCGGCAGGACATCATTGCTGTAGGGGATGGCACTCACGGGGATTACGGTAGTCGGTCGCGCCGCGTCCGCCGCATCACACCCCGACCCGACTACCATCGGGTCACAGTCGCACCGGGCGGCACGGAAGTCGGAAGGGTTGCAGTTGATCGGCCAGATGCTGGAAGGGCGCTACCGCATCGACGCGCCGATCGCGCGCGGCGGTATGTCCATGGTGTTCCGGGGGGTGGACACCCGGCTGGACCGACCGGTCGCCATCAAGGTGATGGACCCCAAGTTCGCCGCCGACCCACAATTCCTCACCCGCTTCGAATTGGAGGCCCGCGCGGTCGCCAAACTCAAGCATCCGGGCCTGGTCGCGGTCTACGACCAGGGTGTGGACGGTGATCATCCGTTCCTGATCATGGAACTCGTCGAGGGCGGCACACTGCGCGAGTTGCTGCGCGAGCGCGGGCCGATGCCCCCGCACGCGGTGCGCGCGGTTGCCGAACCGGTGCTCGCGGCGATCGGCGTCGCGCACGCGGCGGGTTTGGTGCATCGCGATATCAAGCCGGAGAACGTGCTCATCTCCGATTCCGGGGAAGTCAAGATCGCCGACTTCGGTCTGGTGCGCGCGGTCGCGGCCGCGAATATCACCTCCGACAGCGTGATTCTCGGCACGGCGGCGTACCTGTCGCCCGAACAGGTCACCAGCGGCAGCGCCGATTCGCGCAGTGATGTGTACTCCGCGGGCATTCTCATCTTCGAAATGCTCACCGGGCGTACGCCGTTCACCGGCGACACCTCCATTTCGGTTGCGCTGCAACGGGTCGAGAAGGATGTGCCGAGCCCGAGCCGCCTGATCGGCGGGGTGCCACCGGAATTCGACGAACTGGTCGCGCACGCCACCGCGCGCGAACCCGCGCACCGGTTCAGCGATGCCACCGAGATGGCGCGCGAGCTACGCCGGATCGCCCGCGAATTGCAGCTACCGGATTACCGGGTGCCCTCGCCGACCGAATCGGCCGAACACCTCAGCGCGCGATACAAGGTCGCCACCCCGGCGGCGCCCGCGCGGCAGCCGCACACCCCCGTGCCCGCCCGCAACGCACCGTACGGGGCCGCCGATCTCACCACGCGCATCCCGGCCGATCCGCCGACGCAGCACATTCCGCCGCCGCATCAGCAGACCCGGGTCATGACGGCCGCGCGTGAGATTCCACCGGACTACGCGCCGCCGACCACCCAGTACGACACGCGCGAACCCGAGCGCGCCAGACGCTCGGACCTGATCGAGGACCGCGGCAGATCCCGGCGCACCGTGATCATCTGGCTCAGCATCGTGGTCGCCCTGGCCCTGCTCCTCGGTATCGGCGGCTGGTGGGTGGGGGTGGGCAGATACTCGGCGGTGCCGTCGATCGCCGGGCTCGACACCCAGCGGGCGATCACCACGCTCACCGATGCGGGCTTCAAGACCGAGACCAGACAGAAGGCGTCGGACATCATTCCGACGGGCAATGTGGTCGGCACCGATCCGGCCGCCGGAACCAAGGTCACCAAGGGTTCGACGGTCGCGGTGCTGGTCTCCAGCGGTAAACCGAAGGTTCCGGACGTCAAGGCCGGACAGGATGTGAACAGCGTCAAACAGGCGATCAAGGATGCGGGGCTGACACCGGTCGATTCCGGTGAGATCGGCAGTACGGCCCCGAAAGGCTCACTCGCCAAGGTGGATCCGGCCCCCGGGACCGTACTCCCGGCGGGCGCGAACGTGAAGGTCTATCGCAGTAAGGGTTCCGCGCCGATCAAACTGCCCGATGTGAGTGGCAAGACCGAGGATGAGGCCCGGGATGTGCTCACCAAGGCCGGAATCACGGTGCGGGACACCAGATCCGAGTTCAACACCAAGGTCAAGGGCGGTCAGGTGATCGGCACCGATCCCGCCGCCGGGGCCACCGTCGACGCCGGGGACGGGGTCACCCTGATCATCAACAGCGCCGTGGATGTTCCCAGCGTGTTGGGCTCCAATGTCGCCGCCGCCCGGGTCAAACTCGAGGGACTCGGGTTGAAGGTGACGGTGCGGCAGCTGGCTTCCAATGAGAGTTCGATCGTCATCTCGCAGAGCAGTCTGGGCAATGTGGAGGCGGGCTCCACGATCACCCTCGTCGCAATCCCTTAGGCAGATAACGCTGAAAGCGGTCAACCCCTGACGGACGAAAACGCGGTCCGGTCCCTATGGACCGGGCCGCGTTCTATTTCGTCGTGATCCTGAGCGATTCGCTCAGCGCAGCATCTCCGCGACCAGGAAGGCCAGTTCGAGGGACTGCTGGGTGTTCAGGCGCGGATCGCACGCGGTCTCATAGCGATCCACCAGATCCAGATCCGAGATGTCCTGCGCGCCGCCGAGGCATTCGGTGACGTTCTCACCGGTGAGCTCGATGTGCAGGCCGCCCGGATGGGTGCCGAGCGCATGGTGCACCTCGAAGAAGCCCTGCACCTCGTCGACGATGCGGTCGAAGTGGCGGGTCTTGTAACCGTTCGAGGTCTCATGGGTGTTGCCGTGCATGGGATCGCACTGCCAGATCACCTGGTGGCCGGTGGCCTGCACCTTCTCGATGATCGCGGGCAGCACCTCGCGCACCTTCTGATTGCCCATGCGGGCGACCAGGGTCAGGCGGCCGGGCTCATTGTTGGGATCGAGACGCTCGACGTATTCCACGGCCATTTCGGGCGTGGTGGTCGGGCCGATCTTGAGGCCGATCGGGTTGGCGAGCAGTTCGGCGAAGGCGATATGCGCGCCGTCGAGCTGACGGGTGCGCTCACCGATCCACAGGAAGTGCGCGGACAGGTCGTAGAGGGTCGGCTCACCGGTGGTGGGGTGCGCGCTCAGGCGCAGCATGGCGCGCTCGTAATCGAGCACCAGCGCCTCGTGCGAGGCGTACAGGCGGGCCGAGGACAGGTTCGGGTCGTTGACGCGACAGGCCTTCATGAAGGCGAGCGCGCGATCGATTTCGGCGGCGAGGGCTTCGTAGCGGGCGCCGGCCGGGGACTGGGCGACGAATTCGCGGTTCCAGTCGTGCACCTTGTGCAGGTCGGCCATACCGGCGGAGGTGAGGGCGCGCACCAGGTTCATGGCGGCGGAGGCATTGGCGTACGCGCGCACCAGGCGGGACGGATCATGTACGCGCACAGCGGGATCGGCGACCAGGGAGTTCACCATATCGCCGCGGTAGGAGGTCAGGCCGAGGGAATCGGTATCGGAGGAGCGCGGCTTGGCGTACTGGCCCGCGATACGCGCGACCTTCACGACCGGCAGGCTCGCGCCGTAGGTGAGCACCACTGCCATCTGCAGCAGGGTGCGGATATTGCCGCGGATATGCGGTTCGGTGTTGTCCGCGAAGGTCTCCGCGCAGTCACCGCCCTGCATGAGGAAGGCCTCACCGCGCGCCACCTCGGCCAGGCGCGCCTTGAGTTCCTCCACCTCGGCGGGCACGCAGATGGGCGGCACCGACTCCAGCACGGTGCGCATCTTGGCGGCCTGCTCGGGATCCCAGGACGGCTGCTGCAATGCGGTGCGAGCCAGCGCGTCATCGAGTCGCCGGCGTAGCTCGGCGGGCAGCGGCGGAAGTTCCGGCAGGCGATCGATCGGTACGTCGACGGTCCAGTTCACGAGTTCAGAATACGGACCGCGACAAACCGCTCGGACTACACCCAGGGCTGGATTACCCAACACCACGTGAACCGATCTTGACTTGCCTCGGCGCCGGGCCCTGACCCGCCCAGGCGAGCTGGCATCCGGGGAACATAGGCTGACTTGCTGGACGATCCAGTGAAACCGACCGTTAGGCAACCAGTTGATTCGCGCTCACCTCCGGCTCCGGCTCCGGCATCTACTGCCGGAGCCGGTGTTGAGGTCAGCTGGATTCATGAGGGGCATATCGCGCGATAATTTCTCGTGCCCACGCGAGCAGATCGTCAACGCGCTGACCGATCGGCTGTCTGGTCACCCACAATTCCAAATTTTCCGGACGATTGTCGCGTTTGTCACCGTTGAGGTGATGAATGTTCTCGCCCGGAAGGAGTTTCCTACCGAGAACGTCTTCCATGATCCAACGATGTTCCAATACCCAGCCGCCCTCCGGCGGGCGGATCATCCAATATCCGGAAGACGAAAGTCTGCGACCGTCCGCTCTGCTTGTTCTGCGTCGCCCGGGCGAGCCTCTCCCCGGTGCGGCGGCCACCGATCCCCATCGCCGAATCTGCGTCTGATGTGGACGACACACGCCCTTGATCGGCGTGCCTGCACGTGTGCAACCGGTGACAGTGCACGGCGGATATCCGCGCTTGAGTTTTTCGAGGTAATGCCTGTTGCACAATTCTCCGGCAGAGCGCGGGCGGACAGGTTTGAAACATCCTTCCATGGTGCATTCACGTCCCATGCAATACCCCCACAATCGGTCTTATGGACGGATCCAATTCTACTTGAAAGGACACGGATCGCTTGAGGTATTTTTATGATTGCGAATTCATTGAGGACGGGGTCGTTATCGATCTTGTCTCCATTGGAGTCGTGAGCGAGGACGGCCGCGAGTTCTATGCGGTGTCAACCGAATTTGATGCCGAAAAAGCCGGTCCGTTTGTTCGACGGAATGTATTGCCGAAATTGCCGCCACCGTCGTCACCGTTGTGGCGCAGCAGAGAGAAGCTTCGCGAGGACCTCTACCGCTTCCTGATCCCCCGTCCCGGCATCGAGCCGGAGATGTGGGCATGGGTCGGCGCGTATGACCATGTGGCGCTGTGTCAGTTGTGGGGCTCGATGGTTGATCTTCCGAACGCACTCCCTCGATACACGAATGAACTGCGCCAGCACTGGGTGCAGCATGGGCAACCGACACTTCCACCCATCCCGAAGGATGCGCACGACGCACTCGCGGATGCTCGGCACAACCTGGCGAAATTCGAGGCCATCGAGGCGCACCGCAGGCAGACGTCGGACACTCGGCGCGTGCACTGAGGAACTGCCCGTCCCCCGCTTCGGGGGCAAGGTAATCAAGGGCTGCGACGACAGGCTGAAAGCTGAAAACGTCTCGAGGTGAATTGCTTTCCGAGTAGAGGACACACCTTGATGCGTGCACTTGTTCCCGCCCTGCGTTCCGCCGTCGTGCTGACGGCCCTTGTCGGAGCGGTGGCGGGCGGTTCCGCTATCGCCGCCGCCGATGCTCCGGCAGGGGGCGCCGCGCCGGTCGCCAATCCGTACGGCCCCAACACCGGTAGCGCGGCGCTGGATTGGGGGACGATCTTCCTCGGCTTGCCCACCGGAAGCCTGCAACGGCCCTGCGTCCCGACCGGAAAGCCGTTCGGGAATTGCCAGCTGCTGGGCTGACACCGAACTCGGCGGCCTGTCGATCTGCGCCGGGCGGGCCTCCGGCATTCGGCGGTAGTGCCCGCCCCCGGCGTCGGGGGCAGGGGAAACGCGGTCTGTCACAGCGGGATACGGGTCTGAGAACGTCACGGGTGAATTTGCAGCCCGATCAAAGGACCCGCTTCATGCGTGCACTGCTTCCTGCCCTTCGTACCGCCGTCGTGCTGACGGCCCTTACCGGGGCGGTGGCGGGCAGTTCCGCGATCGCCGCCGCGGCTCCCGTCGTCGGCTCTCCCACCGAGGTCGCGGCACCGGCCACGTCGATGCCCGTCGACAATCCATTCCCCGATACGGGTAGCGCGGCGCTCGATTGGGGGACCATCTTCCTCGGCCTGCCCACCGGGAGCCTGCAGAAGCCCTGCGTCCCGACGAGCAAGCCGTTCGGAAATTGCTCACCATTGGGCTGAGCTGAGTGGTGCGCTGGGCTTTCACCGAGTCTCGGCGAACGCGAATTCCCTTGCGGCGACGCGTAGTCGGCGGTGCTGGGGGACCGTGGCGCGGCGGGTGAAGACGGCGTAGTCGGAGCGTTCGATTTCGTCGAGGATCGCGCCGTAGAGGGTGGCGGCGGTGCGGATGGCGGGGCGTACGCGCGGGGTGAGCAGGTCGATTCCGGGGACGGCGCGGCGGTAGATGCCACGGTTCACGGCGATGAGGTGGGCGAGGGCCCGGCGGACTCGGGGGTCGGTGCGGCCGGTGTCGTTGCAGTGCTTCAGCAGTTCTTCGTCCACGCCGAAGGCCGCCAGTTCGTCGGCGGGCAGGTAGATGCGGCCGCGGTCCAGGTCCTCGGCGATATCGCGCAGGAAATTGGTGAGCTGGAAGGCTTCGCCGAGCGCGGCCGCGGCCGGTTCGGCCTCGGCGACGGGAACCACGGTGCCCAGCACGGGGAGCAGTTGCAGGCCGATCGCGGCGGCGGAGCCGCGCATGTACTCGCGCAGGGCGTCCATGGTGGGGTAGCGGTCGCGGTATTGCGGTCCGCCCGGAATATCCATGCGCATGGAGTCCAGGAACACCCAGAAGTGTTCGGGCGCAATGTCATACCGCGCGATGGTGTCGGAGACCGCGAGCAGGATGCGGTCCGCGCCACCGGCTCCCGGTGCGTGCGCGAGTCGTCCGCGTAGCTCGTGCTCGATCCGATCCAGTTGTGCCGCAGAGTGTTCCGCGCGCGTCGCCGCGGTGCCGTCGTCGACGATATCGTCCACCATGCGCGCGAACGCGTACAGCGCGTGCACGGCCGGTCTTCGTTCCGGCTCCAGCAGCCGGGTCGCGAGGAAATAGGTGCGGCCGTGTTCGGCCGCGATGCGGCGGCAATCCCGGTATGCGAGTTGGAGTTCGGCCGAGCTCATGCCGCGCTGGGCGGCGCGCTCACGCTCGCCGGGGGATGGACGTGCGAATTCGCGCTGAGCTTGAGCGGGTCGATGGTGCGCAGCGATACCGCCGCCACCACGGCCGCGAAGGTGGCCAGTGCGACATGCCAGAAGCTGTACAGCCCGATGGAACCGTCCGGCTGGAATACCAGCATCAGCCACGTACACAATCCGACCAGCACCTGAAGTGTGGTGGTGGACAGCGCGAATCCGGCGGCCAGCGCCAGCGGCCACGAGTAGTACCAGGGCAGCGCCGCGGGGGACAGGATCACGATGGCCACGAACGCCACGGTGATGCCGAAGACCGCTTCCCGCTCGGTATGCCGGAACCGCCACCACGCCCACACCAGAATCACGACAAGCGCTATCGCGCACAGGAATCGGGTCACCGACAGCACCGATTCCATCCGCAGCGGCGTCACCCAGGTGGTCATATGCGCCATGATGGTCGGCAGCGACAGCCAGTTGATGATCTTCTTCGAACCGGACAGCGCGGTCAGCCAGCCGATACCGACATCGGCCAGCGCCGACGCGGCGGCGAAGACGAGCCCGAAGACCGCCACACCCAATCCAGCGATCTTGGCGAACATCAGCGCGGGATGCGGCAACTCGCCCTCACCCTGCGCGGCACGCCGCTCACGTTCGTGGATCATCCATATCCACACCAGGAATGGCAGTGCGATACCGGCCGTGGCCTTCACGCCCACACCGACCGCGACGACAACGATTCCGGCCACGTGATGGTGTTCGAGCACCAGCGCGATACCCGCCGCCATCAATCCGACCATGAGCATTTCGTTGTGCACGCCGCCGATGAGATGAATCAGCACCAGCGGATTGAGCACCGCCAGCCACAGCGCGGTGGTCGGCCTGCCGCCGAGATGTTTGGTGAGATGCGGTACCGCCCACATCATCAGCGCCAGCCCGGGCAGCATGACCAGGCGCAGCGCGATCGTCCCCGCCACCACGTTATCGCCGGTGATGGAGGTGATGCCGCGTGCCAGCAGCAGGAAGATCGGCCCGTAGGGGGCGGTGGTGGTGGTCCAGACCGGGCTCACATTGTCCAGCAGCACACCGGGATTCACCACCGGGCCGACCTGGTACGGATTGAAGCCGTCGCGCAGCAGCGCGCCCTGCGCCAGATACGAGTAGGCGTCGCGGGAGAACATGGGCACCGCGAACAGCAGCGGGAAGATCCAGATGCCGACGATGGCGCGCAATTCGTTCAGCGTCACCTTGGCATTGGGGATCGTGCCGAGCGTCGCGCGACCCAGCCGCACCCACGCGGTGATCATGGCCAGCACACCGATCCAGACGAACACCGTCGACAGCGCGTACCCGTGCCCGAAGCGCAGCCACGACAGGTGCGCGGCCTCGAGCAGCGGATCGTTGCGGCGCACACTGCCCGCCCCGAAACCGCCGAAGGTGATCATGACCGCGCCGAAGAAGCCGAGCAGTGCGGCTTTACCTTCGGGACTGCGCACGAAGTCGGCCCAGTTGCGCACCCAGCGATGCTCGGTGTTCGCGATGACGGCGGGTTGCGGGTCGAGAGTGGTAATGGTGACGTCCATATCGGGGGTCGGCATCGGTGGTCGTTCCCCCCGGAAAGGTCAGCGGCGCCCGCCGCAGTGGTTCAGGACGCGGTCAGTCTAGTGCTTGTGCGGCGGTGCCACCGCCCCGGCGGGGGAGGTTCCGGCCCGGGCATGTCGTAGATCACCTGTGATGCGGGTCGCGGCGAGTTTTCCGGACAGCAGCACGGTCGGCACGCCGACGCCGGGAACGGTGCCCGAACCCGCCAGAACGACATTGTCGCGACCCGGAACCAGGTTCCGGGTCCGGAAGGGACCGGTCTGGCGGAACAGGTGCGCGGCGGAGAACGGCGTGCCCGCGAGCATGCCCCTGTTCTTCCAGGTCTGCGGGGTGTCCACGATATCGATGCGGAAGTGCCGCGAAATGCCTTGATAACCGCGCGCTTCCAGGGTTTGCAGCAGTTCGCGCAGGTAATAGGGGGCCAGCTGATCCCAATTCAAGGGTGCGGCATCGAGATTGGGGCAGGGTGCCAGTAGCGACAGCGGCTCGTACCGGGTGGTGTCGGACAGGTGCCCGGCCTGGTCGATATGCGGTTCGACCCGGTCGATGTACAGCGCCGGATCGGTGAGGGCGGGGCGGGTGAGCAGCAGCGAGGGGTCCGTCATCAGCTTGCCCCGGCCCGGGCGGGCGGCGATCTCGGTGAAGGTGCGATCCCATTCCCGGCCGAAATCGATGGTGTGATGCGCCTGAATCGGCCAGGCGGCGGCGATATCGGCGGGAATGGTGCCGTGCGCGACCACGGCGGAGGGGGAGGCGCGCAGACCGCGGCGGCGGCGCAGGCCGAAAGCGGGTAGCGAGCCGATATCCGCGGTGAGTACCACCGCGTCGCACGGGATGGTGCGGCCGTCGGCGATTCGGACGGCTGTCGCGCGTCGGCCTCGATAGTCGATACCGGCGGCCTCGGTATTCAATTCGAGCGTGCCGCCCGCATCGGTGAAGGCTCGTGCGAGTGCGTCGGCGATGGCGCGCATTCCGCCTTCGGGATACGACACGCCCAGGCAGGTGTCCATATAGGGAATCGCGCCGTACACCGCGAGCGCCTGATTCGGTGCGGTGCCCGCGAACAATGCCTGAAAGCTGAACAGTCGCGACAACTGCTCATCACCCATGAGCTTGCGTACGCGCGGCCCGAGCCGTCCGAAAGCGCCCAGCCGCAGCAGCTTCAACAGCGCGCCGCGCTTATCCGGGTACCGCACCATATCGAGCGGTGAATCGAAGTTGGTGTCCATGAAATGCCCGAACTCGGATTCGTACACCCGCCGCAACCAGTCGCGCAGCCGCCGATACCGTTGTCCCGCAGCGGCATCGCGCACCCGGGTGACCTCGGCGGTCATCTCGTCCGGATCCGAATACACCCCGACGCTCGTCCCGTCGGCGAACCGCGCCCGATATGCCGGTGCGAGATCGATGATCCGCAGCCCGACCGACTCGCGGGTCCGGCCGACCGCCGCCAACGCCTCGTCGACCAGTCCGGGTACGGTCAAAATGGTTGCCCCGGAGTCGATCTCATAATCGGGACCGCGATACAACCCGACCCGCCCGCCCGGATGATCGGCCCGCTCCAGCACCGTCACCTGCCGCCCCGCACCCACCAGATGCAGCGCCGCCGCCAGCCCGGAGAGCCCCGCGCCCACCACGACGATCCGATCGGTAGGTCCCGCAACAGTTTTCATATCGGTACTGCTTCCTCGTCGGTATCTCATCCGCGCCAGGGGCAGGATCAGTAAGCCCGGGCCGTCGCCGCCAATGCCATGGATCGCAATTGCCGTTTGGCATCGGCCGTCGCGGTGCTCGCGTCCAGGGCCTCGAGCGCCCGGTCGGTGAGATCGGTGATGCGCGCCTCGACCGCGTCCACCGCGCCGAGATCGGTGAGTATGCCGCGCAATTCGGCGACCTGCTCGGGGGTGACATCGGTGCCGAGGCTGCTGCGCAGCAGTGCGGCGGCAGCGGGTGCGGTGACATCGGCGCGGCTCAGCGCCTCCGCGATGAGGACGGTGCGCTTACCTTCGCGCAGATCGTCGCCGGACGGTTTACCGGTAACGGCCGGATCGCCGAAGACGCCGAGCAGATCATCGCGCAGCTGGAAGGCGATGCCGATATCGGTGCCGAATTCCCGGTACGCGGCGATCAATTCATCGTTCGCGCCCGCGAGCGCCGCACCCAGGTGCAGCGGTCGTTCGATGGTGTACGCGGCGGTCTTGAATCGGTTGATCAGCAGTGCGGCCTCGACGGATTCATCCCCGCCCGCCTCACCGTGGATATCGAGGATCTGCCCGCTGAGCACCTCGGTGCGCATGGCCGACCACACCGGTGCGAACCGATGCTCGGCGTCCGCGTCCAATCCGGCGCTGCGGGTCATGTCATCGGCCCAGGCCAGCGCCAGATCGCCGATGAGCACCGCGATGCTCGCACCGTAGTGCGCGGAATCGCCCGCCCACGCGCCACTCAGATGCCGGGTCTCGTAATCCACGTGCACGGTGGGGAATCCGCGCCGGGTGCGCGAGGAATCGATGATGTCATCGTGAATGAGCGCCGCGGCCTGCACCAATTCCAGTGCGGCACAGGCGGTCAGCACCGCGTCGGCCTGCGGGTCGGTGGCATCGCGCCCCGCGCCCAGCCATCCGGTCCACGCGAACGCGGGCCGGGTGCGCTTCCCGCCGCGCAGTACGAAATCCTCCAGCGCTCGCGCCGTGTCGGCCACCACCGGCCCGAGCGGTGCGATGATCTCCTGCCGGGTGACGAAGAAATGCGCGAGTCGTTCCTCCACGGCGGCGACGAGCGATCCCGCGCCGACCGGCTGACGTGTCGGGGTACCGGGTCCGGCGGACAGAGGATCCTCCTGTGGTGGGGCCGCACCCTCGGCGCGACGCGTGCACGTCCCCGCCCGGGGTTCGGCGACGATTTCCGAGGCGAGCGCGAACGCTCGAACTCAGCTGAGAAGTCGCCGACCACCGACGCCGCGAGACCAACAGTGGCCCGCTCGGGGGTTCGCCCCGACTCTACCGAGCCACCCGGTACGCCGACCCAACCGGTCAGGCGGTCCGAACCGTCCGGGCCGGGGTGTCGCCAACCGCGGCGATGTGGTGCGGGTCGCTTCGGTGCCGGGGCGAGGGCTTTGCGCTGGTCGTATTGTCCGCTTCGGTGCGGGGAATAGGTGTCGTCGCAGCGTGTGAGGCCGGGTCTCGGCAGGCCATCGGCTCGAATGCCCTTAAACTGGGGCCGTGAGTTTCGACAATGTACGGGGATATTCGACCCCTGGCCGAGTTTCCCGCACACCGCAAGGGTCCGGAACTCGCTCGATCATCCAGCAGCTCGGGCCGCGCCCGGACGGGTCGGTGCCGTTCTCCGTCGAATTCAATCCGCCGCGCGACGCGGCCGGTGAGGCGCGGTTGTGGCGGGCGGCACGGGAGTTCGAACGCCTGCACCCGGCCTTCGTGTCCATGACCTACGGTGCGGGCGGATCGACCCGCGATCGCACCATTCGGGTCACCGGTCAGCTGGCGCGCGAGACCACGCTGCTGACCGTCGCGCATCTGACCGCCGTGGATCACAGTGTCGGCGAACTGCGGTCGATCGTCGGGGCGTACGCGGATTCGGGCATTCGGAATCTGCTGGTGCTGCGCGGCGATCCGCCGGGTGATCCGCTGGGGGAGTGGGTCAAGCATCCCGAGGGCGTGGAGTACGCCGAGGAACTGGTGCGCATGGTGCGCGATCTCGGTGACTTCCACGTGGGCGTCGCCTCGTTCCCGCAGGGGCATCCGCGTTCCACCGACCTGGAACAGGACACCGGGCATCTGATCGCGAAACTCCGTGCGGGCGCGGAATATTCGATCACCCAGATGTTCTTCGATCCGGAGCACTACTTCCGGCTGCGCGAACGCGTCGCCAAACTGGATCCGGCCGAGGGCGATAAGCCGATCATTCCCGAGCTCATGCCGATCACCTCGCTGCGCACGGTGGAGCGCGCGGTCGAACTCTCCGGCCGTGAACTTCCCGCCGGGGTTCTCGAGCGCCTCCGCAAGGCCGCAGGTGACGGTCCGGAGGAGAATCGGGCGGCCGTTCGCGCCGCGGGTATCGAGATCGCCACCGAAATGGCCCAGCGGTTGATCGACGAGGGCGCGCCCTGCCTGCACTTCATCACCCTGAACTTCGCCAAAGCCACCAGCGAAGTGCTGGCGAACCTCGGCTACACGGTCACTGCCGCTCCCGTGCACGCCTGATTGTCGCCCGGCATGCCGGGCGAAATGTCGGAATTGCACTGGTCAGACGAGTAGCGTCCACCCTCGACCGCGATGTTGAGGAGCCCGCTATGCCCGTGTCACGCAATCTCGTCCGCATAGCAGGCGCGCTATCTGCCTGTGCACTGCTCGCCGCAGCCGGACCGGCAAACGCTGAGCCACCCCACCCCGTGCACCCACCGGCCACGGCCGACGGCGGTGCGACATCGAACAGCGGTGCGGTCACGGCGAACGGGCAGAGCGGGGTGTCGGCGAGCGGGACCGCCGATCCCAGCGGTGAGGGGCTCGGTGCCGCGCTCGCGCGGGGTGCGGCCGCTGCCATGGCGCACGGACTGAGTCCGCGGGACACCGCCGCGGCGGTGAGCACCATCGCGCGCGCAACCCGGATCGCCGGGCCCTCCGACTGGTTCGCCGCCTACGGCGAAACCCTGGACGGGCTACAGCAATTGGGGGTGCAGCCGTTCCTCTACCCGACCGCGGCCCCCTTCTGTCTCGGCGGGACCGCGCTCGGTATGGCCCCCGCCGTCGCGGGCGCGATCCCCGGCCCGTGGCCCAAATACGCCGTTTCGATTCCCGGTCTTGATCTTTCGGCCGTGAAGGCGGGTCAGACCATGTTCGCCTTCGTCCCCTATGGTCTGAGCCCGGACGGTGCGGACACCTCCGGTATGCAGGTCGTCTGGTTCAATCTCACCTCGGGTAAAAGCGGTTTCGCCCCCATGGGCTCGCTCTCCCATGTCCTCAACGGCATGCTCCCGCCGCAGATCCCGAATGAACTGCGCCCCATGGTGGAACAGGCCGTCCACGACTTCTTCCTCAGCGCCCTTCCGGCGGGCGGCGTCCGCGCCGTCCCCGTCGACACCGGCTCCGGCACCGTCCTGGCCACCATGTTCGGCGTCGTCAACAACGCGGGCCGCTCCTGCTTCTTCCTCCCCACCATCGGCATCACCCCGGTCCCGTAACCCGGGCCGAATACCGCCGTCCGTCAACGGTTGTCGTCGAGCCCCCGGCCCTTCCACACGAGCGCACCGGTCCGGTGTGCCCGATGCGATCGCACCGACAGGACCGCGTAGGCCGCTATCGACAACGGATGTGCCACCGCCGAAACAACATTCGCACCGGTGAGCCGCCCGCCTTCCTCGCCGGAACGGGCCAGCAGCCTTCCGGCGACGGCGGCGGCGTACCCGAGGAGACCTATTCGGCGAACCCGTCCTCGCCCCGTCAACGCGGCCAGGGGAGGTAGCCAGTAGGTGAGAGCGGCGTAGCCGCCGACGGCGATGCTGCCCGCGACTCCGCCGTAGGCCGTCCACAGCCAGCGGCGGTAGCCCTCATCGAGTTCGCTTGCGCCCCGGTACATCCGGGTCGAGGCGATATGGCCGCCCGCCACCAGTGCGGTGCGATGACCGGTGCGGCAGAGTTCGCGTGCGATGGCGAGGTCCTCGGTGATCCGATCGGCCACCGCCGCATGGCCGTCGATCGCACGGTAGGCGGCGGCGTCGAACACCAGGAACTGGCCGCACGCCACCGCCATCGAGGGAAACAGCGTCGCATTGCCCAGTGCGACAGGCAGTGTCGATGCCCAGGACCAGGCCAGCAGGGGCTGCACCAGTCGTTCGGCCGCCGTTTCGGCCTGCTGTGCGGGCCACGGGCAAACCAGACTCGCCCCGGTTCGGCGCAATTCGTGAACGCCCGCAGCGAGTGCGCCGGGGCTCAGCCGCACGTCCGCGTCGAGGAAGATCAGGACTCCGGAATCGGTGCTGTCGTGCCCATTTTCGAGCGGTCGGGGGGTGTACCCGCCCACGGGGCCAGGACCGATCGGGTCGACGACCCCGTCGAGATCGTCCGCGTTGGAAGCCAATAGCGCGCACGCGGCGTTCTTGCCGGTCCAGCCGGGCGGGGGTGGAATATCGTTGCGCAGCAGCGTGAATCGGTGGTCCCCGCCGATGGCGTCGAGCGCCGCACGGTAGGTGTCATCACCGGAATCGTCGTCCAGTATCAGCACCCTGAGCCGTGGAACCCCCTGCTGCGCACGCAGATCCGCGATCAGATCGGGCAGGCGATCGGCCTCGTCGCGGGCGGGGACGCATACCGTGACCGGTTCGGTCACCTCGGCATCCCCATCCCGCAACTGCCGCAGCGTGATTCGGTTCACCAGTGCGGTGCCCGCGCCCAGGACGGCGAGCACCGTCCCGGCCCGCACCGCGAATTCACAGGTGCGGTGGGTGTTCACACCCGCGTATCGCGCTTGGTGCGCAGCCAGCGCGCGGCGCGCACGTACTTCGGCGGATCCGGATTCCGGGTCATGTACGCCAGGACCGCGACGACCGCCGCCACCGCGAGGGTGATACCGCCGACGATTCCGGCCCAACCGGCGAACGAGCGCGTATTCGGGTCGGAATAGCCGACTTCGGCGCGCAGCGTGGACACATCGCCCGCGGGCAGTTTCCACGTCACCACCGAATCACCCTCGCGGGTGCCGTTGGTGGTGGCCACGCGCGCCGGGAACGCCACGGTGAACTGCACATCCGAACCGTGCGGCGGCAGGCTCTTCAAATCCACGCGCCCGGTGAGGGTGACCAGATCGCCGACCCGGTTGAACTGCAGCGTGAACATGCCCTGCGTCTGATCGGACAGCGAGCCCAGCTGCTGCACCTCACCGAAGGTCAGATCGTCGAAATACACCTGGCTGCCGACATACCCGTCCTGCGAGTAGCTGTCGACGCGCACCTTGCTGGACAGTGCGTCGGGCGCTTTGAGCTGCGGCCCTTTGTCCTTGTCGTTCTGCGGTACCGCGGCGGCCACGATGCGCCCGGATACGCGGTCATTAGAGGAGACGCCCATCGACACCTGTACGCGCAGGCATCCGGTCAGCATGACCGCGAGCGCCGCGAACAGCATGACGGCTGATATCCGCATCCATCGGCGCGGTCGCCGAGTCTCCGGTTCCGGCGTCGCGGATTCGAGCGGGTCGTCTGCTGTGGAGGTGATCGGACTCGGCACGGCTCACATCGTGCCATGGCCCAGGGGCCACAGTGTGATTCGACGGGCCATCAGCCCCCGAACCAGCGGAATCCCGAGCACCCCCAGCCCCGCGAACCCGTAAATCGCCGATATCGGCAGTCCCAGGAACACCGCGTGCGCCAGCGTCGACCCGAGCCAGGTCCACAGGAATACCGCCACCGGCACCACCCGCGCCGCACCGGTGTCGATCGCGGTGCGATCCCACACCTCCAGCAGCATCGCCATCAAAGCGGCCACCGCCAGCCAACCCAGATAGTTCGTCAGCGGAATCTGCGCAAGCCCCGGTAACCCGGCCGCCCCGGACTTCCACTCCCACTGCCCATCCGCCACCATCTGCGGATCCAGAAACAGATCCCAACCCACCGCCCCGAGCATCGTGAGCCAAACCCGCGGCATCGGCAGCCGAACTCGTGGCGCCGTGCGCGAAACCCGCTCGCCCACAGCCGAACTCAGCAACCCCGCCACAATCCACACCGGATAGATCCCCCCGGTCCACGCCAGCGGCACCACCAGTGGCACCCCCGCGACCTCCGGTCCCAACCGCCCCACCGCGTACTCGTACGCCCCGAACGGCACCCCCGTAGCCGTCCCCACGATCTCCGCCGCCAGCCCGATCCCCGACACGATCACCAAAAATCCGGCAGCCCACCGCACCCCGCGCGTCAACCCCGCATGCACGAGCGCTGTCAGCGCCGACAACCCGACCACCGCGACGGTCACCCGATCCCGAGCCACCCCGTCCGTCAGCGGATAACTGATCTGCACCAGCACCAGCAGCACGGCGGGCACCGCCGCCACCACGACCGTGCGACTCACCCGTCCGTGCGCGAGCAACTGCCCGTATCGCGCCCCCGCACGTACCGCCTCCCACGGTCGACGCATCCGGTTCCCCGAGCTTCGCCGCGTCGTTCCAGGTTCGGTACCCACGGCGATTCGCCGATCCCGCTCCGCTCCAACCGCTTCGACGTCCGACATCATCATCGAGTAACCGCCGGGCTGGGCAGCCGAGGGGGATCGCCCGTCCGGGACGCCTTCAATTCCCTCGGCATCGGTGGTGGTCCGACTCGATTCCGCGCGTGCCGGGGATAGGTCGCCACTCATCGGCGGGGCAGGCGCAGTCGAGTGGGCCGCAGGTCGCGCTGGATCACGCGGGCGACGCTGCGGCCGCTCGCGCCGGAGACGCCGCCGCCCGGGTGGGTGGACGCGCCGGTGAGATAGAGGCCGGGTGCGCCCGGGACTCTGTGGTGCGAGAGTTCGGGGAGGGGTCGCCACATGAACATCTGGTCGAGGGACATCTCGACGTGCATGACATTGCCGCCGAGCAGGCCCATTTCACGTTCCAGGTCGGCGGGGGTCTGCACGAAGCGGTCGCGGACGGTGGCGGCGAAACCCGGTGCGTGCGCGTCGACTTCGGCGATGATGCGGTCGCCTTCGCGGTCGGCGTGGTCGCTCCAGGAGCTGCCGTCGGCCAAGGCGTAGGGATGCCATTGCGCCCAGAGCGACAGTTGATGTTCCCCGGGTGGGGCGATACTCGGGTCGAGGGCGCTGAAGCTCATGGCGAGCACGACCGGGCGCGGTGGCAGATCACCGGCGAGCGCGGCACCGTGGGCGCGGCGCAGGTGGCGGCGATCGGTCACGAGAAGTTGCAGGCCGTGGGCGGATTCGCCGGTTTTCGCGCCCGGGTACTCGGGTAGTGCGGTGGTGGCGGCACGCACCACCATGCCGATGCCCGGGCCCACCCGGATGCGGCGTCGCCAGTCGTCGAGGGTGTCCGCGTCGAAACCGCCCTGCTCCAACAGTTTCAGCGTGGTGAGAATGTGCGATCCCGCGATCACGGTGTCCGCGTACAGGTTTCGCCCGCTCGCGGTCTCGACCCGCCAGCCTTTCCCGGACCGTGCCAGCGACACCGCGGCATCCCCGGGACTGATCACCCCGCCATCGGCCCGCAATCGCGCCGCGAGCGCGGTCGTCAAGGCCCCACTACCGCCGACCGCCCGTCCGGGCGGCAGCGTATGCATGAGCGCCGCGAATCCGACCATGGGCGCGGAGCCGGGCTCGGACATGGGCGGCCCGGATTGCGCGCCCCACCATGCCAGCGCCGCTTTGAGCCGCTCATCGTCGAAATAACTGTCCAGCAGCGCGTCTCCGCTCTGCAGGAACTCCCGCGACAGCGCGCTCCCGCCGCCTTTCGCGTCCAGCCCCCAGAACGACTTCAATAGTCGCCCCGGAGTGGGCGCACCGGAAAAACTCCGCATGACCCGCGCGGTCCGCGGTCCCCACACCCGGACGAATTCTCGATAGGCGGCGGCATCGCGCGCCCCGCACGCGGCGGCGATGGAGGCGCAGGTCGCCTCCACATCGCGATGGAACACGATCGGCGGCACGTCGACCCCGGGCGGCGCGGGCGCGAAAGCCCAAGGATCACAGTCGATATACCGCAGCCCGAACTTCGCGAGTTCGAGTTCCTCGATGATCCCGGTATGCCGGATCATGATGTGCGCCGACGACCCGCGATCCACCTGATGCCCCGGAAACCGCTCCACCGTCGACACGGCCCCGCCGAGCACGGTATCGCGTTCGAGCACCTCCACCCGATGCCCGTCCCGCGCCAGATAACAGGCCGCGACCAGTGCGTTGTGCCCCGACCCGATGATCAGCACACTCACAGCGGCAGCCGCCGCCCGAGCACCGCGAACTTGCGCGTGTCGCCCGAGAAGATGAAATGCCTGACAACGTCCCCGAATCCCTGCCGGCGATACAGCTTCCACGCCCGGTTCGCCTCGGCGTCGACCTCCGGGGTGGACAGCAGCACCATGCGCTCGGGCCGGTTCTGCAGCAGCCGGGTGAGCAATATCTCCCCGATGCCGCGCCCCTGCGCGGCCGGGTGCACATGCAGTTCGGTCAATTCGAAGTAGTTCGAAAGCAGTTCGCGCGCAGCGTGTTCCGGCCATCCGGTGCGCCGCATACCGCTGTACACCTGCTGATGCCACCACTGGTGCGCGGCACCGTGATACCCGTAGGCGATGGCGACGATCGGCGCGGTGCGCAGGTCCAGGCGCCCGTCGTCATCGGGTAGCACCGCCGCCACGGCCTGCCAGCCGGGCCGGGTGGTGTGCTCGGTCCACATGGGCGCGCGCTGATGTTCGGTACCGCGCGGATAGTCCATCGCCGCGACGTATACCGAGAGGGCGTCATGCAGCCGGACGCGCATGGTCGCCGCCGACAGATCGACGACGACGGGTGCGGGCGTGGTGTTGGGGGTGACGGCGGTCATCGGGCAGGCGCAGCTCTCGTTGGCGCGGACGGATGGTCCGACGATAGCGCCGTTCTCGCCTGGCGTTGCCGCGTGGTCGAGCGCCGGAACTTGTCGGTGGGTGTCTTTAGAGTCAGACTCAATTGAAACCTTCGAATACCTGTTCGATCTTTCTGGAGGCTCTTCTCGCCCTGAGGGGGTCCCGTGGAGTCGGGGTATGCGAGTGGGGAGGTACCCGATGTCCGGTAGAAACCAACGTCCGGCCCATCCCGGGCGCGCCGGTGAACTGCTACGGCGTGCGGACGGCCTGTTGATGCAGGCCGCGGGGGAACAGGATCCGGCCGAGCGCTTCCGAACGGCCTATCTGGCGGCATTGCGCGGGGCGGGCGCGGTGCTGGCGCTCACGGGCGCGGATCGCGCGCCCCGGGCGCGTTCCCGCAATGCCTGGGTCATGATGCAGGCCGCCGCACCGGAATTCGTCATGTGGGCCGACTACTTCAGCGCGCAGTCCGAAACGCGGGCCGCTTTGGAGGCCGGATTGCCCCGTCCGGTCGATGATCGGCGCGCCGACGAGTTCTCTTCGCGGGTAGGCGCATTCCTGCACGATGTGGAAGATCTGCTGGCCCAGGCATCACGATTGGGTCCCGGTACGGGCTGGGTTGCCGGAATGCTGGCATGACTATCGGCGAGTAGGTGGTAGGTACCTGATCGAACTCGTATTATTGGTGGCAGACAGCCGCCAACGCCGGCTATCTGTCGCTTACCCGGAGGCGACCGCCACCACCTAGTGCCGGGGGAGGTACCGTGCCACTCTCCGAGCACGAGCAGCGCATGCTCGAACAAATCGAGAGCGCGCTCTATGCTGAGGACCCCAAGTTCGCCTCGACGGTTCGGGGCGGACGCTTACGATCCGCCACCGGCCGGCGCAGACTTCAGTCGGCGGCTTTGTTCGTCCTTGGTCTGTTCCTGCTCGTGGCAGGCATCGCCGCGCCCATCAAGCTGGGCGACTTCCCGATCATCAGTTTGATCGGATTCATCGTCATGTTCGGCGCGGGTGTGCTGTTGCTGACCGGTGGCCCTGGGATGAAGTCCCAGGGTGGCCGCGGCAGTGATGGTCATCCGTCGTCGGGCAACGGTCCTGGCGGCGGCCAGGGCCGGCCGAAGAAGTCGGGCGGGTTCTCATCTCGTATGGAAGACCGGTTCCGCCGCCGGTTCGAGCAGGACAACTGATCGGTCCGCTCCTTACTACTAGGGGCGGCTGTTCGGCTAACTGAAACAAGAGCGACACGCCGTGGCGCCACACCGATTTGAGGTGTGGCGCCACGGCGTTTCTTGTGGAAGTTGAACGGCGTGTCGATGCCCTCCCGGCCTTCCCCACCTCCCCCCACGGGTTTCCCCCACGCTCACCCACACTCGCCGGAAATGCGCGCTATCTGCGGGTTTGCTGACTGTTGTCGGGTCCTGCCCGCCGCGTGCCGCGCGTGTCGGGGGAACTGCGGGGAAAGTTCCCCACCCGCGTGATAGCTGGTGTGACCTGCGAAGTTCGCCAAGCGGGGACTGAGATCACCCCCGCTTTCGATTGAAAGTGGGGGAAAGTGGGGTAATGTGGAGCGCGCACTACAGGAGGCCGAACAGTCGAGAGGGTGATCCGGTAGGAGGTGCTGGGACTTGTTCCTCGGTACCTATACCCCTCGACTGGACGACAAAGGGCGACTCACGTTGCCTGCGAAGTTCCGGGACGATTTGGCGGGAGGGTTGATGGTCACGAAGGGTCAAGACCACAGCCTTGCCGTGTATCCGAAGGAAGAGTTCACCGCGCTCGCGCGGCGAGCCGCCGCCGCGTCCCGAAGCAATCCGCAGGCCCGCGCGTTCGTCCGGAACCTGGCCGCCTCCTCGGATGAACAGCGTCCGGACGCACAGGGACGCATCATGTTGTCGGCTGAGCATCGTCGCTACGCGAACCTCTCGAAGGATTGCGTGGTGATCGGCTCGGTCGACTTCCTCGAAATTTGGGACAAGACGGCGTGGGAGAGCTACCTCGCCGAGCATGAGGAGGATTACTCGCAGGCCAGAGACGAGTCGCTGGGCGGAATTTTCTAGCCCACAGCGAGGCGAGTGCCCTGCGGCCTCTGCCCGACGCGGACCCTGACGTACTTCCCCAACGCCAGGTGCCGCGCTTCGGTCAGAGACCCTGGGGCATTGGCCATCGATTCAGTGCTTAGTCCGAATCGCAAGCGACCCGTCAGCGGCCGTGCGACGAATGTGAGGTCCGGGAGGTCGAAGGTGCACCCAGGCAATGACGGCCCCCGCCATGTCCCGGTTCTCCTCGATCGCGCCGACGAAATCCTCGGTCCCGCTTTGGGTCTCGACGGAGCCGTCTATGTGGACTGCACGCTGGGCCTCGGTGGTCATGCCGAACACTTCCTGCGCACCTACCCCAATATCCGCCTGGTCGGACTCGACAGAGATACCGAGGCGCTGAAACTGGCGGGGGAGCGACTAAGCCCGTTCCAGGACCGAATCACGCTGGTGCACACCAGGTATGACGGTATCGCCGACGCCCTCGAAGAGGCCGGGCTGCCGCCTACCGGTTCCGTGCGCGCGATTCTCATGGACCTCGGCGTGTCCTCCATGCAATTGGACGAGGCCGATCGCGGTTTCGCCTATTCGATCGACGCCCCGCTGGATATGCGGATGGATTCCAGCACCGGCCCCACCGCGGCCGATGTGCTCAATACCTACAGCCACGGCGATCTGGCCCGGGTGCTGAAGGTCTACGGTGAGGAACGCTTCGCGGGCAAGATCGCCTCGGAAGTGTTGCGCCGCAGGCAGAAAACACCGTTCACCACCAGCGCCCAGCTGGTGGAGGTGCTGTACGCCACCATTCCGGCCGCGGCCCGCCGCACCGGCGGTCATCCCGCCAAGCGCACGTTCCAGGCGTTGCGCGTCGAGGTGAATCGTGAGCTGGAATCCCTCGAAGCCGCGGTGCCCGCCGCGCTGGACGCGCTCGCGCCCGGCGGCCGGATCGTGTTCATGAGCTACCAGTCCCTGGAGGATCGGGTGGTCAAGGCGGAGCTGGCCAAGCGCACGGCTTCGCGCACCCCCATTGACCTGCCGGTCGAATTGCCCGGAATGGGACCGGAATTCAAGCTGCTGACCCGGGGCGCGGAAAAAGCCACCGAGCAGGAGATCGAAGACAATCCGCGGGCCGCTCCGGTGCGCATGCGGGCGGCGGAGCGTATCGCAGGGGAGGTTGCGCAATGAGCGGGCAAGTGCGGAATCGGCGAGCGGACACGGCCGGGGAGTGGCGGGCAACGCCCGTCCGGGAATACCGGACTCGGAGGTGGCACGCACGCCCGTCGTGGAACGGGGCCGCCCTATGACCATCAAGACGCAGAGCACCGGCCGGGGGGCGCGCCGGGCACAGGCCGCCGAACACGTGAAATCGGGTGCGGCACAACGCGCCTATGCCCGCCGTAAGAGCCGGGAGCGCGCGGAATTGCCGCCGGTGCTGCGGCGGATGGGCGGTGCGGACGCACCGCGCGGCCGCATGTCGTTCGTGGCCACCATTATCGCGCTGCTGGGCTGCGGGCTGGCGCTGACGCTGCTGCTCACCACCCGCGCCACCGAGGACAGCTATCAGCTGGGCGCGGCCCGGCGCGGCAATGAGCAACTCTCCGATGAGAAGGCGGCCTTGCAGCGCGAGGTGGAAGCGGCCGATTCGGCCCCCGAATTGGCCCAGCGCGCAGCCGAACTCGGCATGATCCCGGCCAAGGATCCGGCCCGCCTGGTGGTGGGGCCCGATGGTCAGGTCATCGTGATCGGTGAGCCCAAGCCCGCACAGGGCGGTCCGGTGCCGCCGTTGAACACCACGCCCTCGGCCCCGCCCCCGACCGCGCCGCGTGCGGTGCAGACCCAGGGTGAGCGTCCGGTGCCGGTGACCACGACACCGCCGACCACCGCGCCCAATCCGGCTACCGCGCCGCAGAATCCGGCGTCGCAGTCCCCGGCGCTGCAGGCCGCGCCGAATGGAACGCCTCGATGAGTTCTTCCCGCGCGGTGCGCGGCGGTCGTGATTCCGGCCGGGGACGGGCGGCCGCCGCGCGCAGCCGATCCGGCTCCGGCCGTGCGGGTTCCGGACCGGGGCGCAGCGCCAGACCGCGCACCGCCGCGGGTATGGACGGCTCCACGCGGTTCCGGTTCGGGGTGGGCCGGGTGCTCATGCTGCTGGCCCTGCTGGTGACCGCGGGCCAATTGCTCTGGATCCAAAGCTTTTCCGCGCCCATGCTCTCGGCGCAGGCGGCCAGTCAGCGCACCGTGAAGTTGCCGGATCCGGCCAAGCGCGGTCCGATCACCGATCGCTACGGCAATTCGCTCGCCTTCACCATCGCCGCGAAGGCGCTGACCTTCCAGCCGGTGAAGGTGCGCAAGGATCTGGCCGAGGCGCACGACAAGGATCCGAAGAAGCCGGAACCGGATGATCGCCTGCAGGCCATCGCGAAATACATTCACGACAAGCTCGGCAACGCGGCTACGGAGAAGGATCTGCTGACCAAGCTGCGCAGTGATGAGCCGTTCGCGTATCTGGTGCGCAATGTGGATCCGCGCATCGCGGCCGATATCAATCTCCAGTTCCCGGAGGTCGGCACCGAGCGCCAGGATATGCGTGAGTATCCCGGTGGTTCGCTGGCCGCCAATATGATCGGCGCGACCGGCTGGGACGGGCACGGGCAGATCGGCCTGGAATCGGCGATGGACGCGATCCTCGCCGGTTCGGACGGTTCCATGACCTACGACCGCGGTTCGGACGGCGCGGTCATTCCGGGCAGTTGGCGTGATCAGGTGCCCGCGGTGAACGGTTACGGCGTCGAGCTCACCCTGGATCAGGATCTGCAGTACTACGTGCAGCAGCAGGTGCAGCAGGCGAAGGATATGTCGGGCGCGCAGGCGGCGTCGGCGGTGGTGCTGGACGCGCATACCGGTCAGGTGCTGGCGATGGCCAATGACAACACCTTCAATCCCGCGATGGGCCCGCAGTCCTGGGCGCAATCGGATCTGGGCAATCCCTCGGTGGCCGAGGTGTACGAGCCCGGTTCGGTGAACAAGATCGTCACCGCGGCCGCCGCCATCGAATACGGACTCACCAATCCCGATGAGGTGCACGAGGTTCCGGGCGCGATCAGCCTGGGCGGTGTCACCGTGCACGATGCCTGGGAGCACGGGGTGGCCCCGTATACGACGACCGGCATCTTCGGTAAGTCCTCCAATGTGGGCACGCTCATGCTGGCGCAGCGCGTGGGCGAGGACCGCTATTTCGACATGCTCAAGAAGTTCGGCCTCGGTCAGCGCACCGGTGTCGGCCTGCCCGGTGAGAGCGCCGGCGTACTGCCGCCGCGTGATCAGTGGTCCGGTTCGACCTTCGCGAATCTTCCCATCGGCCAGGGTCTTTCGATGACGACGCTGCAGATGACGGCCATGTACCAGGCCATCGCCAATGACGGCGTGCGGATTCCGCCGCGCATCGTCAAGGCCAAGATCGCCCCGGACGGCCGTCGCACCGAGGAGGAGCAACCGGACGGGGTCAAGGTGGTGAGCCCGCAGACCGCGCAGACGCTGCGGCAGATGTTCCAGGCCGTGGTGCAGAAGGATCCGCGCGGAATCCAGTCGGGTACCGGCAGTCCGGCGGCCATCGAGGGCTATCAGGTGGCGGGTAAGACCGGTACCGCGCAGCAGATCGATCAGAAGTGCCGGTGCTATTCCACCGACCGCTACTGGATCACGTTCGCCGGTATGGCCCCCGCCGACAATCCGCGCTATGTGATCGGCATGATGCTCGACGCACCCGTGCGCAGCTCCGACGGCAGCGGTGGCGGATCGGCCGCGCCGCTGTTCCACGCCATCGCGTCCTGGGCTCTGCAGCGCGATCGGGTGCCGCCGTCACCACCGGCCAAACAGCTGATTCTGCAGGCGAGTTAGAGCGGATAGGCGATGGACGTGACGTACACCGCGCCCGGCTCGCGCCGGGGCGGGTGACCGAACTCCGGCGTGCCGATCGCACGGTGACCGAACACAGGTAACCTGACACGTCGATCCGAGTCCGAGTACCGGATTCGCACCTATGACCTTCGATGAACACCGTCCCGGAGAGGAGCTTCGTGCCCGCGCAAGACAGTCCGCAGGTACTTCGGCCCGCCGCACCGCCGGTGACCGCCCTGCGCACGGTCGCCGAGCTCACGAACGCCCGTCCGGCCGGTGCGGCCGGAATTCCGGCGGATGTGCAGATCACCGGTATCGAGCAGCGTTCGAACGCGGTCCGGCCGGGTGATCTGTTCACCGGTCTGGCCGGTGCGCAGGCGCACGGCGCGCGTTTCGCGCACGATGCGGTCGAGCGTGGTGCGGTCGCCGTGTTCACCGATCCGGCGGGCGCGGAACTGATCGGCGAGATCGGCGTGCCGGTGCTGGTGCACGATGCCCCGCGCTCGGTGCTCGGCGAATTGTCCTCGGCCCTTTACGGTGATCCGTCTCGCACGCTGCGCATCATCGGCATCACCGGCACCTCGGGTAAGACCACCACCTCGTATCTGGTGGAGGCGGGACTGGCCGCGGCCGGATTCCGCACCGCGCTGATCGGCACCATCGAAACGCGTATCGGCGGGCAGCGGGTGCCCTCGGCGCTGACCACCCCCGAGGCCCCGCAATTGCACGCCATGTTCGCCGTCATGGTGGAGCAGGGTGTGCAGGCGGTCGTCATGGAGGTCTCCAGTCACGCGCTGGCGCTGGGCCGGGTGGACGGGGTGGCCTTCGCGGTCGGCGCGTTCACCAATCTCTCCCAGGATCACCTCGACTTCCACGCCGATTTCGAGGATTACTTCGCCGCCAAGCGCCGCCTGTTCGTTCCCGGTGATTCGGCCGTCGTACCCGCCGCGACAGCGGTGCTGTGCATCGATGACGAATGGGGCGTCCGGCTGGCCGGTGACGTGACCGTGGCCGCGCTCGCGGACGGCCGCCCGGAACTGGTGACGGTGACGACAACCCCTGGCGTACAAGCGGATTGGGTGGCCGGTGCGGCCGTCCCGGGTGCGGCGAGCCAGCGGTTCGAGGCATCCGGGCCGGGCGTGAAAACCGATGTGAGCCTGCGGCTTCCGGGTGCGTACAACATCGCCAACGGGCTGCTCGCACTCGCCGTCTGCGCCGCCGCCGGAGCCGAAGTCGGCACCGCCGCAGCGGCTTTGGGTGAAGTCGATGTGCCCGGCCGGATGCAGCGGGTGGAGCGCGGACAGGATTTCCTGGCCGTGGTCGACTACGCGCACAAGCCCGCGGCCATCGAATCGGTGGTGGCGACCCTGCGTGCGCTGCTGGCCGAACAGGGGCACGGACGCCTGGCCGTGGTGGTCGGCGCGGGTGGTGATCGCGATGCCGGTAAACGCCCCCTCATGGGTGCGGCCGGAGCGCGCGGCGCCGATCTGCTCATCATCACCGATGACAATCCACGCAGTGAGGAGCCTGCGGCCATCCGCGCCGCGGTCCGTGCCGGAGCCGATGCGGTTGCGCCGGATGAACGCGGAGAGGTCCGGGAGGTCGGGGACCGGGCGCAGGCCATTGCCGCCGCCGTCGACTGGGCGCAACCCGGCGATGTGCTGCTGGTCGCGGGCAAGGGACATGAAACAGGGCAGGAGATTTCGGGAGTGAAGTATCCGTTCGACGACCGCGAGGTGCTCGCGGCGGCCTTGTCGCGAAGGACGAGGGACCTGACACATTCATGATCGAGATGACTTTGCGGGAGATCGCGGACATTGTCGGCGGCACGCTGCACGACGTCCCCGACCCCGATGCGACGGTCACCGGAGCGGTCGAATTCGATTCGCGCCGAATCACTTCCGGTGACCTGTTCCTGGCGCTGCCGGGTGAGAAGGCCGACGGTCACGATTTCGCCGAACGCGCGGTGGCGGCCGGAGCGGTGGCCGTGCTGGCCGCGCGCCCGGTCGGTGTCCCCGCCATCGTGGTGACGCCGCAACCGCATGCCAGCCGCGCCATCGCGCTGGCGTACGACACCGACGGTTCCGGTGCGGCGGTGCTCGGCGCGCTGGCCAAGCTGGCGCGCGCCAGCGTCGATCGGCTCGCGGCGGCGGGCACGCTCACCGTGGTGGGCGTGACCGGTTCGGCGGGCAAGACCTCCACCAAGGATCTGCTGGCGGCCGTGCTGGCCCCGCTCGGCGAGGTCGTCGCCCCGCCCGGATCGTTCAACAATGAGCTCGGCCACCCGTGGACCGCGCTGCGCGCCGACGCGAACACCCGCTATCTGGTGCTGGAGCTCTCCGCGCGCGGACCCGGACATATCAAGGCGCTCACCGAGATCGCGCCGCCCGCGGTCGGCGCGGTGCTCAATGTCGGCACCGCGCACCTGGGCGAATTCGGCAGTCAGGAAGTCATCGCCCAGACCAAAGGCGAACTGGTCGAAGCCCTTCCGGCCGACGGCCTCGCCGTGCTGAACCTCGACGACCACCTCGTCGCCAAGATGGCCGCACGCACACAGGCCCGCGTGGTCACCGTGGGTATGGCCGCGAACGCCGATGTGCGCGCCACCGACGTGCACATGGACGAGCAGGCGCGGGCGCGATTCACGCTGCACCACAACGGCGAATCCATCGAGATCCAACTCGCCGTGCACGGTGAACACCAGGTCGGCAATGCGCTGACCGCCGCCGCGGTGGCCCTGAACCAGGGCGCGTCGCTGGAGACGGTGGCGCAGGCGCTCTCCGGTGCCAGCGCCGCCTCGGCCCGCCGCATGGATGTGCGCACCCGCGCCGACGGTGTGACCGTCATCAACGACTCCTACAACGCCAATCCGGATTCGGTGCGCGCCGCGCTCAAGGCGCTGGTCACCATGTCCCGCGCGGCCGGTGCGGACGGGCAGGGCCGCGAGATCGGCCGCCGCCGCAGCTGGGCCGTCCTCGGCGAAATGGGTGAGCTGGGCGACGATTCGGTGATCGAACACGATCGCATCGGCCGTCTCGTCGTGCGCTTGGACGTGGACCGGCTCATAGTGGTCGGGACCGGGCGGCCCTCGCACGGTATGCATCAGGGGGCGGTGATGGAGGGTTCCTGGGGTGAAGAGTCGATACTGGTGCCCGACCTGCGAGCCGCGATCGAGATTCTCGACGCCGAACTGGAACCGGGTGATGTGGTGCTGGTGAAGGCGTCGAAGTCGGTGGGGCTCTGGACCGTTGCCGAGCATCTGCTGGAGGCCGCGCGATGACTCAGATTCTCTTGTCGGCGGCCATCGCGCTCGCCGTCTCGATTCTGCTCACCCCCGCGGTGATCAGCTGGTTCGCCAAACAGGGCTTCGGCCAGGAGATTCGGGTCGACGGCCCGGAGAGTCACAAGGCCAAGCGCGGCACCCCCACCATGGGCGGCGTGGCGATCCTGGCCGGTATGTGGGCGGGTTACCTTGGCTCACACCTGATTTCGATGAGCTACGGTGAGCCCGGCCCGTCGGCGTCCGGTCTGCTGGTGATGGGCCTGGCCACCGCGCTGGGCGCGGTCGGCTTCCTGGACGACATGATCAAACTGCGCAAGCAGCGCAATCTCGGGCTCACCGCGGCGGGCAAGTACATCGGACAGTTGGCCTCGGCGGTCATCTTCGGTGTGCTGGCACTGCAATTCAAGGGCGCGAACGGGTTGACCCCGGCCAGCAGGCATCTGTCGTACACCCGCGATATCGCCACCGTGTCGATGAGCGTGGTGGTCTTCCTGCTGTTCGTCAGCCTGGTGGTGGTGGCCTGGTCCAACGCGGTCAACCTGACCGACGGCCTGGACGGTCTCGCGGCCGGTTCCATCTCGCTGGTGCTGGGCGCGTACATGATCATCACCTTCTGGCAGTGGCGCAATGCCTGCACCACGCATCCCGAGGCGGGCTGCTACAACGTGCGCGATCCGCTGGATCTGGCGCTGGTCTGCGCCGCGGGCGGTGCCGCGTGCATCGGCTTCCTCTGGTGGAATGCCGCGCCCGCCAAGATCTTCATGGGTGATACCGGTTCGCTCGCGCTGGGCGGTCTGCTCGCGGGCCTATCGGTGACCACCCGCACCGAACTATTGATGATCGTGATCGGCGCGCTCTTCGTCGCCGAGGCCGCCTCGGTGATTCTCCAGGTGGCGGTATTCCGCACCACGCGGAACCGATTGTTCAAGATGGCGCCGTTCCACCACCACTTCGAATTATCAGGGTGGGCGGAAACCACGGTGATCATCCGGTTCTGGTTGCTGGCCGGCATGGCGTCGGCGATCGGTCTGGGCCTGTTCTACAGCGATTACCTCTCCGCGGTCGGGTGAACATCTGATGGTCGAACATTCTCCGAGGGTCCTGCGTTCGCCAGGCCCCATGCTCGAATTCCTGCGCGGTCGTGACGTGCTCGTCGCCGGTTGGGGGGTGTCCGGGCGCTCCCTGGTGGAGCCGCTGCAGGACATCGGCGCCCGCCCGGTGGTGACCGACGGCGGCGGTAAGGCCCTGGCCGAGGCCGCCGAACTGGGCTTGCAGACCGCGACCACCGCGGATCTGCTGGAACCCGATGCGCTGCAACGGTTCGCGCTGGTCATCACCAGCCCGGGCTGGCGGCCCGATTCCCCGATACTGGTCTCGGCTGTCACCGAGGGCATTCCGGTCTGGGGCGATGTCGAATTCGCCTGGTGGGTCGATCAGGCGCGCATCTACGGTCCGGTGCGCAAATGGCTGGTCATCACCGGCACCAACGGCAAGACCACCACCACGCAGATGACGCATTCGATTCTGCGGGCCGCCGGGATTCCCAGCGTGGCCTGCGGCAATATCGGACTGCCGATTCTCGACGCGCTGCGCCGCAATCCGGGACCGCAGGTGCTGGCGGTGGAGCTGTCCTCGTTCCAATTGCATTGGGCCCCTTCGGTGCGACCCGAAGCCGGTGTGGTGCTGAACGTCGCCGAGGATCACCTGGACTGGCACGGCGGGCTCGACGCCTACGCCGCCGCCAAGGCGCGTGCGCTCACCGGCCGCGTCGGTGTGGTCGGCCTGGACGATCAGGTCGCGGCCGCGCTGGCGCGAAAGTCCAAGGCGCGCCGCACCGTCGGCTTCCGCATCGGCGTGCCCGCCGACGGTGAACTCGGTGTGGTGGACGGCAAACTGCTCGATCGCGCCTTCACCAAGGCCGCGATTCTGGCCGAGACGAGCGATATCAGCCCGCAGGGTCCGGCCGGTGTCGCCGATGCGCTCGCCGCCGCCGCGCTCACCCGATCCATCGATGTGGCACCGCAATTCGTGAAAGAGGGATTGCAGGAGCACAAGGTCGGCCCGCATCGCGCCGCGCACGTGCGGGAATTGTGCGGCGTCGATTTCGTGGACGATTCCAAGGCCACCAATCCGCATGCCGCGCGCTCCTCGATCCTGGCGCACCAGTCGGTGATCTGGGTGGCCGGTGGTCAGCTCAAGGGCGCGAGCGTGGAGGATCTGGTCGAAGAGGTCCGCGAACACCTCGTGGCGGCCGTGCTCTTCGGCGTCGACGCCCCGGTGATCGCCGCCGCACTGGCGCGACACGCGCCGGATGTCCCCGTGGTGGAGCTGAATTCGGGGGACGATGCAGGGATGGGTGACCCCTTCACCGAAATCGAACCCGAAGCGGTGATGGCCCGCGCGGTCCGCGTGGCCGCGGGCTATGCCACCCGAGGCGACACCGTGCTGCTGGCTCCGGCCGCGGCATCCCTGGACATGTTCGCCGACTACACCCACCGGGGGCGGAGTTTCGCCACCGCGGTGCAGGCCCTGGACGAGAAGGACATCGGGAGATCGGAATGACGGGGCCGCGCCGCGCCGGAGACAGGATGCCGTCCCGAACGGCGCAGACCCCGGCGCGTGCGGCCACCGATTCCGGTCGCACCGCCAAGGATTCGGCGGCGACCGCGCGGTTCCGCAACACCTGGTTCGCGGCCTGGCTGGCACGGCCGCTGGCCTCGTTCCATCTCGTGGTCGCCATCGCGGTGCTGCTCACCGTGCTCGGCCTGGTGATGGTGCTGTCCGCGTCCAGCGTGGAATCGTATGCCGTTGGCAAATCGGCGTATTCGCTGTTCATCCAGCAGGCCATGATGGCGTTGTTCGGTGCGGTGCTGTTCTATATCGCGCTGCGGATTCCCATGCGCGTGATGCGGCAGCTGTCGTTCCCGGTGTTCGCGCTCTCGGTGGTGCTGCTGGTGCTGGTGCTGATTCCGGGCATCGGCCTGGAGGTGCAGGGTTCGCGGCGCTGGTTCGACCTCGGCTTCGTCTCGGTGCAGCCGTCCGAGATCGCCAAGGTGACCCTGGTGGTGTGGGGCGCGCACCTGCTGGCCTCGCGGCAGACCGAAAGGGCCGGGTACAAGGACATTCTGATGCCGCTGGTGCCCGCCGGGCTGCTGGTGTGCTTCCTGGTCGTGCTCGAACCGAACCTGTCCACCACCATCGCGCTGGGCATCGTGCTGTCCGCGCTGCTGTGGTTCGGCGGGCTGCCGCTGCGCATGTTCGTCACCATCGCGGTATCGGGTGCGGTGGCGGCGGGCATCCTGGCGCTGTCGGCCGGATATCGCTCGGACCGCATGCGCGCGTTCTTCAGCCCCGGCGATGATCCGCAGGGCATCGGCTATCAGGCCCGCCAGGCACTGTATTCGCTTGCGGACGGCGGGATCTGGGGTCGGGGGCTCGGACAGTCCCGGGCCAAGTGGAGCTATCTGCCCAACGCGCACAACGACTTCATCTTCGCCATCATCGGCGAGGAGCTCGGCTTCCTCGGATGTGCTTTGGTGCTGGGGCTTTTCGCGCTGTTCGTGTACACCGGCCTGCGCATCGCCACCCGATCGGTGGATCCGTTCATCCGGCTGCTGACCGCCGCGGCGACCACCTGGATCACCGGGCAGGCGCTCATCAACGTCGGTTACGTGGTGGGACTGCTGCCGGTGACCGGTCTCCAGTTGCCGCTGGTGTCGGCGGGTGGTTCCTCGCTCGCCATCACCCTGCTCATGTTCGGCATCATCGCCAATGCCGCCCGGCACGAACCCGAGGCGGTGGCGGCGCTGCACGCCGGACAGGACGGGCGCTTCAGCCGCCTGCTGCGCCTGCCGGTGCCCGAAATGTATTCGCCCGCACGGGCACAGGCCGCCCGCGCGCGCAGCACCGCCAAAGCCAAGCCCAAGCCGAAATCCGGTGTGAAACCCGCACCGCAGCGCCGCGCGTTACCGCCGTCGGGCCGGGGCCGCTCCGAACCGCCGCGCCGCCGGTCCGTAGATTCCGATACCGCCCGGCGCACCAGCCGCTCCACCGAATCGTGGCGCAGCACCCGGGCCTGGGAACCCAGCTATCCGACGAAACACGATAGGGACAGGGGACATTCGAGGTGACAGTGGAGCGGCCGCTCTCGGTGATCGTGGCGGGCGGTGGCACCGCGGGACATATCGAACCCGCCCTGGCGGTCGCCGACGCGCTGCGCCGCCACGACCCGGCCATCCGGATCACCGCACTGGGCACCCAGCGCGGCCTGGAAACCAAGCTGGTGCCCGAACGCGGATACACCCTCGAGTTGATTCCCCCGGTGCCCCTACCTCGTAAGCCCACCGCGGACCTGCTCCGCCTGCCGGGCCGAGTGCTGGCCTCGATGCGCCGCACCCGCGAAATCATCGACGCGGTCGAGGCCGACGTGATCATCGGCTTCGGCGGCTATGTCGCCCTGCCCGCCTATCTGGCTGCCGGACGCGGACTTTCGCCGTTGGCGTACCTGCCGGGGCGCGGTCGCGCATCGGGCAGTCGAGCACGCGGGCGGCGTCAGGTACCCGTGATCGTGCACGAGGCCAATGCCATGGCCGGTATCTCCAATAAGATCGGCGCGCGCGTGGCCGCCAGAGTGCTGGCCGCGGCGGCGAATTCGGGCGTGCACGCGCGCGGTCGGGGCGATGCGGAGGTTGTCGGTATCCCGGTGCGGTCGGCGATCACCACACTGAACCGTCCCGCGCTGCGGGCGCGGGCGCGCGAGCACTTCGGCCTGCCCGCCGAGGGGCCGGTGCTGCTGGTGTTCGGCGGGTCGCAGGGGGCGCGCAGTCTCAATGAGGCCGTATCGGCCGCAGCGCCGCAGTTGACCGCGGCCGGGATCTCGGTGCTGCACGCACACGGGCCGAAGAACAGCCTCGTCCTGGACGGGCTGCACGAGCCCGCGAAATACATTGCGGTGCCGTATCTATCGCAGATGGCGCTGGCCTATGCCGCCGCCGACGCGGTGGTGTGCCGCTCGGGTGCGATGACCGTCGCCGAGGTGTCGGCGGTGGGACTGCCCGCGTTCTATGTTCCGCTACCGCATGGCAATGGGGAGCAGGAGCTCAACGCGCGGCCCGTTGTCGCCGCCGGCGGTGGCAGAATCGTGGCGGACGCGGAGCTGACTCCGAAATACGTGATCGACGAGGTGATACCGCTGCTCAGGGATATGGATCGGCTGACAGCCATGGGTCGCGCGGCGGCGGACGCCGGACATCGCGACGCCGCGGACGAGGTAGCGCGAATTGTGCTGGAGGTGGCAGGTCGTGACTGAAGCAGCCGATACCCAACAGGCCGTGAATACGCCCGTCGAGCAGCAGACGGACCTACCGGAGCTGCTGCGCCGGGTGCATATGATCGGCATCGGCGGGGCCGGAATGTCGGGTATCGCCCGAATCCTGCTGTCCCGCGGCGGCATGGTGTCCGGCTCCGACGCCAAGGAGAGCCGCGGTGTGCTGGCACTGCGGGCCCGCGGCGCACAGGTGCGCATCGGCCATGACGCGAGCGCCCTGGACCTGCTGCCCGGCGGCCCCACCGCCGTGGTGACCACCTTCGCCGCCATCCCCAAGACCAATCCCGAACTGGTGGAGGCACATCGGCGCGGCCTGCCCGTCCTGCTGCGTCCCGCGGTACTGGCCGAACTCATGCAGGGCCATAAGACATTGCTGGTCTCGGGCACGCACGGTAAGACCTCCACCACCTCCATGCTGGTGGTGGCGCTGCAGCACTGCGGCGCGGATCCGTCCTTCGCGGTCGGCGGTGAGCTCAACGAATCGGGCACCAATGCCCATCACGGCACCGGCGGCATCTTCGTGGCCGAGGCCGATGAGAGCGATGCCTCGCTGCTGCAGTACGCGCCGGATGTGGCCGTGGTGACCAATATCGAATCCGATCACCTGGACTTCTTCGGCACCGATGAGGCGTACACCAAGGTCTTCGACGATTTCGTCGATCGCCTGCAACCCGGCGGCCGCCTGGTGGTGTGCCTGGACGATCCCGGCTCGCTCGGCCTGGCCGAACGCTCGGTGGCCCGGCTCGCCGACGATCCGCGCGGTATCGAGGTAATCGGTTACGGTTCCGGCGATTTCGCGGGTGTGCCGATCGGCGCGCACCTGCTGTCCTGGGAACCCCGCGATGTCGGCGGTGTCGCGATCTTCCAGCTGTCGGAGGAGCCCGCGCCGCGCACCCTGCGGCTCTCGGTGCCCGGCCGCCATATGGCCTTGAACGCGCTCGGCGCACTGCTGGCCGCCCGCGCCGCCGGAGCCGATATGGGCGAAATCATCCAGGGCCTGGAGGGTTTCGGCGGTGTGCACCGCCGCTTCCAGCTCACCGGCCGGGAGAACGGCGTGCGCGTCTTCGACGATTACGCGCACCATCCGACCGAGGTGCGTGCGGTGCTCAGCGCCGCCGCCGAACTGGTGGCGCAGGAGGCCCGCGATGGCGCGCGCTCGCGCCCGGGCCGGGTGATCGTGGTCTTCCAGCCGCATTTGTACAGTCGCACCGCCACTTTCGCGACCGAGTTCGGCACCGCCCTCTCGCTCGCCGACGAGGTCGTGGTGCTGGATGTGTACGGTGCGCGTGAGGAACCGCTGCCCGGGGTGAACGGTGCGCTGGTGGCCAATTCGGTCACCAAACCCGTGCACTATCAGCCGGATATGTCCCGGGTGGGCCGTCAGGTGGCCGCGCTCGCGCGTCCCGGCGATGTGGTGATCACCATGGGCGCGGGCGATGTCACCATGCTGGGCAGCCAGATTCTGGACGGTCTGCGCGCGCGACCCTCGCACGGGCGGTGAGCGGAGATGAGCCCGGGTGGGGGAGCGAAGGACGCGGCTGACGGCTCCGGCCGCAAGCGGGGTGCGGCGGACGCGGCGCACGACGCGGACGACCGGGCGGACGAGCCTGCCGCCGAAGAAGATTCGGCGGTGCGCGCGGCCCGGCGCGCCCGGCTGCGCCGCGGCCGGTCCCGGGAGGATTCGACGCTGCTGAACTCGTGGCGCTCACCGCGAGTGCGAATCGGCGCGGCGATCGGCCTGGTGCTGATCCTGGCGCTCGGGATCGCGGCCTGGTTCACGCCGGTGCTGTCGGTGCGCACCGTGCGCGTCGACGGACTGTCCGTGGTGCCGGAAGAGCAAGTGCTGGACGCACTCCAGGTGCCGGACGGGTTGTCCATGATCCGCCTGGACACCACCGCCATGGCCGAACGGGTGGCGCAGTTACCCAAGGTCCGCAGCGTGCGGGTGCGGCGCGAATTCCCGTCCACCGTGCAGGTGACCGTGGTCGAGCGCACCCCCGTGCTCTACTACGACGCCCCGGACGGCCCGCATCTGCTCGATTGCGACAGCGTGGAATTCGCGATCGAACAGCCCCCGGGCACCGCGCCCAAACTCGTCACCGACCATCCCGGCGGCAATGATCCGGCCACCCGCGCGGCCGTCGCGGTGATGGCGCTGGTGCCGCCGAGCCTGGGCGTGGGAGAGGTTGTGGCCAGATCGGTTTCGGATATTGCTCTCGAGTTGCGAGATGGGCGTACCGTGCTGTGGGGTGGGACCGGTGATTCACAGAAGAAGGCGGCGGTGGTGGGACCTCTACTCACCCAGCCCGGCAAGGTGTTCGACGTTTCGAGTCCGAATCTCGTCACGGTAAAGTGAGCGATACCCATTGGGCCACCGAAAGTTTCGGTGGCCTGCAGGAACGCTCCAGCGCCGTCCCGGCACCGGAGGGCAACCGTCCACGATACGATGCCAGGTGGACCGGACGAGGTGGATCACACAAGATTCTGATTCTCGTCTCGGCGCGCCTGCGCCCGTAACGCGGTGGCTGCGAATACCGTTCCGCACCAGTCGGATACTTGACATAAGGCTAAACCTATGGTTGAGGGTTCATCGAACCGAGACCATCCGGAACTGGCATACGGCGAGCATCCGTTAGACGACAAGCTTTTTGGATCTAAGGAAGGCGAGAGCCCATGACGCCCCCGCACAACTACCTTGCTGTGATCAAGGTCGTCGGCATCGGCGGCGGCGGCGTGAATGCCGTCAACCGGATGATCGAACAGGGACTCAAGGGAGTCGAGTTCATCGCGGTCAACACCGACGCGCAGGCGCTGCTGATGAGTGATGCGGACGTCAAGCTCGATGTCGGTCGTGAATTGACCCGCGGCCTCGGCGCCGGCGCCGATCCGGAAGTCGGCCGCAAGGCCGCCGAGGACCACAAGGACGAGATCGAAGAGGTGCTCAAGGGCGCCGATATGGTCTTCGTGACCGCGGGCGAGGGTGGTGGCACCGGCACCGGTGGCGCCCCGGTCGTGGCCAGCATCGCGCGCAAGCTCGGCGCGCTCACCATCGGCGTTGTGACGCGGCCGTTCTCGTTCGAGGGCAAGCGCCGCAGCAATCAGGCCGAGGCGGGCATCCAGGCGCTGCGCGAATCCTGCGACACCCTCATCGTCATCCCGAACGACCGCCTGCTGCAGCTCGGCGACGCGGCCGTGAGCCTGATGGACGCGTTCCGCTCCGCGGATGAGGTGCTGCTCAACGGTGTTCAGGGCATTACCGATCTGATCACCACCCCGGGTCTGATCAACGTCGACTTCGCGGACGTCAAGTCCGTCATGTCCGGCGCGGGCAGCGCCCTCATGGGCATCGGCTCGGCCCGCGGTGAGGGCCGCTCGGTGAAAGCCGCCGAGTCCGCCATCAATTCACCACTGCTGGAAGCGTCCATGGACGGCGCGCACGGGGTACTGCTCTCGATCGCGGGCGGTTCGGATCTCGGCCTCTTCGAGATCAACGAGGCAGCCTCGCTGGTGCAGGAAGCAGCCCATATCGAAGCGAACATCATCTTCGGTACCGTCATCGACGATTCCCTCGGCGATGAGGTCCGAGTGACGGTGATCGCGGCGGGTTTTGACGGAAGCGGCCCCGCCCGACGCATCGAGCCCGCCGTAGGCCGCACGGGCGCCACCACCACCTCCAGCTTCAATACCGCCCGCGCCGGTGAGGTGGCCCGCACCCCGGACTACACCACCGCCCGCACGCCCGAACCGGCCCCGGTCCGGCAGGAACCCGCCCCGGCCCCGGTGGCGCAGAACCCGCCGCCGTCCTCGGGTCGCGGCCCGGCCCCCTCCTACGAATCCCCGCGCCCGGCAATGGAACCCACCGTGGCGAACAATTCCCGCAGCCATATCCAGCCCCCGGATGCCGACGACGATGACGTCGACGTCCCCTCCTTCATGCGCCGCTGACCCGAGCGCCGCAAGGCGATAACCGCGCCCGCCCCCACTCGGAGGCGGGCGCGTTCGTTTGCCCGGGTGGGCCTGCTCGGTGGCCGAGTACCGGTCTCGGCCGCTCAGATGAGCCGCGGGGCCGCGCGGGTGGTGATGACCACGCCGTCTCCGGATGGGTTGCGGGGAATTGGCCACTACTCTCGGAGGTATGACTTCTGCGGGCACGACGTATCGGACAAGACGAGTTGTCACGGCTCGGGCGGGCGGCTTCTCCCAGGCCCCCTATGACTCGTTCAATCTGGGCGACCACGTCGGGGATGATCCGGAAGCCGTGCGCCGCAATCGGGTTCGGCTCGCCGAGAGCATCGGGCTCGCGCCGGAGCGGCTGGTGTGGATGGAACAGATCCACAGCCGCAATGTGACGGTGGTCGACGGCCCGCGGGCCGAGGCGGTTCCCGCCACCGATGCGCTGGTGACCACTCGGCGCGATCTGGCGCTGGTCACGCTGAGCGCGGACTGTGTGCCGGTGCTGCTCTCCGATGACGAGGCCGGTGTGATCGCGGCCGTGCACGCGGGCCGGATCGGCGCGCGGATCGGGATCGTGCCCAAGGCGATCGAGGCCATGGTCGAGCTCGGCGCGCGGGTGGAGCGGATCGGCGCGTTCCTGGGACCGGCGGCCAGCGGCCGCCAGTACGAGGTGCCCGCCGCCATGCGCGCCGATGTCGAGAAACATCTGCCGGGCAGTGCGACCACCACCGTGCGGGGTACCCCGGGTCTGGATCTGCGCGCGGGCATCCGGCGGCAGCTGGAAACCGCCGGCGTGAGCGCCGTGGCCGTGGACCCGCGCTGCACGATCGAGGACAAAGCGCTCTTCAGTCACCGCCGCGGCGCGCCGACCGGCAGACTCGCCGGTGTGATTTGGATGGCATCGGAGGGAATTGCAGAATGACCGAGAATCCCGCCGCCGCAACCGGTTCCGCAGTGGCGCAGGAGTCGAAGCTCACTTCCGCGCCCGGTCGTGTCGCGCAGTTGTCGGCGGCGCTCGAGGGCCTGACCGAGCGCATCGCCGCAGCGTGCCGGGCCGCGGGCCGTGCATCGGACAGTGTGCGACTACTGCCGGTGACCAAGTTCCACCCGGCCTCGGATATCGAGATCCTCTATGGCCTCGGCCTGCGTGAGTTCGGTGAATCACGCGAGCAGGAGGCATCGGACAAAGTGGCGCAACTGCGCCACCTGTCGCAAATACGCTGGGAATTCATCGGCAGATTGCAGCGCAACAAGGCGAAACATGTTGCACGCTGGGCGGATACCGTCTACTCGGTGGACAGTGACCGGTTGGCGAGCGCCCTGGATTCGGGGGTCCACACGGCCCTGGAAGCGGGGGAGCGGACGACCCCCTTGCGCGTCCTGCTGCAAGTGAGTCTCGATGCCGATCCGGCGCGCGGAGGTGTCTCGGACAATGCCATGCTCACCCTCGCGAATCAGGTCGCCCAATCGGCATCGTTGCAGCTCGCGGGCCTGATGGCGATCCCGCCGCTGGACGCCGACCCAGACGCCGCATTCGAGCGACTCGCCCATATGCACGACTCACTTTTGGCGGAACATCCCCAGGCCAGAGAGCTGTCCGCGGGCATGTCAAGTGATTTGGAGGCCGCGATACGCCACGGATCCACCTGCGTGCGTGTCGGTACCGCTTTGATGGGCGCTCGACCGATAACCTCGGCGTAGCAAAGAAACCTCATCAGTCACATATGAAACATATGCTTGGTGGCAGACGAGGACTGAGCAGGACAACACCCCAGGCCAACCGGGGCCGAAGGAAGGTCGACCAGATGAGCACGCTGCACAAGTTCAAGGCGTACTTCGGCATGGTTCCGCTCGAGGACTACGAAGACGACTATGTCGAGGACCGCGGCCCCCGTCCGGCCGTCGACGAACGTGCCCCGCGCCGGTCCCGGGCCTACACCGAGCGTGACTACGACCGGTATGAGCACGAGCGCTACGACGACGAGCCCGGTTACGCCGAGCCGCCGCCCTACAAGGCGCCCTACAAGCCCGCGTACGGCACTTCGCGCCGCGACGAGTACGCGGACGAATACGCGGATGACCGTGAGCGCGAACGTGATCGCTACGACGCGCCGCGTCGCCCCACCCGTATCGACACCGCCCCGTCCAGCCGTACTCGTTCCATGGGTTCCGGCGGCGCCTCGATGGTGCGCGGCACCACGCGCGGCGCGCTCGCGGTGGACCCGGAGGCCGAGCGGCGCATGGAAGAGTTGCGGATGGAGGAGCGCCGGCTGGAACAGCAGCCGCCGCGCCGTTCCGCGATCTTCGAGGACGGAGGCCCCTTGTCCAAGATCACGACGCTACGCCCGCGCACCTATGCCGAAGCCGCCATCATCGGCGAGCGTTTCCGGGACGGCACCCCGGTGATCATGGATCTGGTCGAGATGAGCAACAGCGATGCCCGCCGCCTGGTGGATTTCGCCGCCGGTCTGGCGTTCGCGCTGCGTGGTTCATTCGACAAGGTCGCCACGAAGGTGTTTCTGCTCTCGCCCGCCGATGTGGATGTCTCCGCCGAGGAGCGCCGCAAGCTGGCCGAGAACGGTTACTACAACCAGAAGTAAGCTGTCGCACCGGCTTTGTGATGATCAGCGCCGGTGTGACAGTCGTTAACGGGGGTTGCGAAGCGGTCGCCAGAGCCCGCCCAGTCCATTCACGGCCTATCCGCGGCCGGTCGGTGACGGGTGTGAGCGTGCGGCCGCGCGCGGGGGAAGATCCGGCGGAACTACGCCGAAAACCACACTGTGACCGGCGCGATCGGTGATCCTATTTTGCGCGGCACTGTTTCTGAGGCAGAGTGAACACTGTGGCCTTGTTCCAGGTGTTGAACCTCCTGCTGTTCCTCTTCTGGCTGCTGCTCATCAGCCGAGTCATCGTCGAGTTCATTCGCAGCTTCGCGCGCGACTGGCGGCCCACCGGGTTCGTCGTGATCATCCTCGAGGCGATCTTCACCATCACGGACCCGCCCGTGAAACTCCTGAGGCGTTTGATACCCCCAGTGAATCTTGGGGGAATTAGGCTGGATCTGTCGATAATGGTCCTGCTTTTCATCGTGTTCATCCTCATGACGATCACGGGCCAGCAGGGGCAGCCGTTAGCTCATGTGTGACAGAATGAGCGGAAAGAATGCTTACCCAGATCTACCGCTAGATCTCCAACGAAGCGTGAAGGGATCGTTCCATGCCGCTGACCCCTGCCGATGTGCACAACGTCGCGTTCAGCAAACCACCGATCGGGAAGCGCGGCTACAACGAGGATGAAGTCGACGCCTTCCTCGACCTGGTCGAGCAGGAGCTCTCACGCCTCATCGAAGAAAACGCAGATCTTCGCCAGCGCGTTGCCGAATTGGACGCGGAACTGGCTGATGCCAAGAAGAATCGCGGTCCTGTCCAGGCTGTGAAGCAGCCGCCCGCGCCGGAGCCCGTCAAGGCCGCTCCGATTCCGCCGCCGGCGCCCATGCCCGTCGCCGCGCCGGTCCCGGTCAAGGCCGAGGCCCCCAGCGCGGACGCGAATCTACAGGCCGCCAAGGTGCTTTCGCTGGCCCAGGAGATGGCCGATCGCCTCACCTCCGATGCCAAGACCGAGGCCGAGCAGCTGCTCGCCAATGCCAGAGCGAACTCCGAGCGACTGGTGGGCGATGCCCGCACCCGTTCCGAGGCGATGATCGCCGATGCCCGTCAGAAGGCCGAGGCCATGCTGTCGGACGCGCAGACCCGCAGCGATTCCCAGCTCCGCCAGGCCAAGGAGAAGGCCGACGCCCTGCAGGCCGATGCCGAGCGCAAGCACACCGAGATCATGGCCACCATCACCCAGCAGCGCAGCGTGCTGGAGAGCCGGATCGAGCAGCTCAAGACCTTCGAGCGTGAGTACCGGGTACGCCTGAAGTCCTACCTGGAATCGCAGCTGGAAGAGCTGGAGAACCGCGGTTCCGCGGTCCCGGTCGACGGCGGCGAGTTCGGCGAGGGCGCCTCGGGCAACGGCGCACTCCTCAAGGGCGGCAAGTAGAGTCGTAATCACGGCCATTGGTGCCGCGCTCCCCGTTCGGTGAAACGGGAGGTGCGGCGCCGCCACCGTTTCCATAAGAGGGGTGGTGACCATGCTCGTGATGACGCTGGCTCTGGCAGCGGTGGGTTTCGGCCTGCTGGTGACAGCCCTGACCACCGGTTCGGTGATCTGGGCCTGGGGCTGCATCATTGTGTGCGTGTTAGGCGCGGTGTTACTGCTGGTCAGTGCGCTGTCGCTACGTGAACCGGAGGAAGATTCGCAGTCGCGCCCAGGCGGGCGGCACGCGAAGCATTAGACGGGCCGGAAATATCCACTGGACCTGCCCGGTTAGAATCGACACAGTATTGCGGCGTTGATCCGGCCATCACCGGGGAGTCTTCGGAAGAACAGCGTGAGCAGCCGTTTCGGGTGCGCGCGCCCAGTAGAACCGAACGGGTGAGCCCGTCACAGCTCATAACGAGAGGTCCGGTCCGCAGCCGGACAAGCGGGGTGGTACCGCGGTATCGGCGCACCGGCGCCGTCATCGTCCCCGTGCCCACCGGGTCCCCGAGACCCACTGGCACGAGGAGCTGACGCCGAGATGTCCGGCGAGACCCCGACCCCCAACGCCTACCCTCGCGTCGAGCTCAGCTCCGTGACCGGGCAGGTATCGTTCCCCGAGCTCGAGCAGCGCGTGCTGGACTACTGGGCCGCCGATGACACCTTCCGCGCCAGCATCGAGAACCGTTCCGATGCAGAGGAATTCGTCTTCTACGACGGTCCGCCCTTCGCCAATGGGTTGCCGCATTACGGTCATCTGCTGACCGGATATGTCAAGGATTTGATCCCACGATTTCAGACGATGCGCGGTAAGAAGGTCGAGCGGCGCTTCGGTTGGGACACTCATGGACTGCCCGCGGAAATCGAAGCGGAGAAGCAGCTCGGTATCACGGACAAATCACAGATCGATGCCATGGGTCTCGCGGAATTCAATGCCGCGTGCAAATCCTCGGTTCTTCGCTACACGAACGAGTGGCGAAACTATGTGACGCGACAGGCACGTTGGGTCGACTTCGACAACGACTACAAAACCCTCGACCTCGACTTCATGGAATCGGTCATGTGGGCGTTCAAGTCGCTCCATGACAAGGGTTTGATCTATCAGGGTTTCCGGGTGCTGCCGTACAGCTGGTACGAGCAGACGCCGCTGTCGAATCAGGAGGCGCGCCTCGATGATTCGTACCGCATGCGCCAGGACCCGGCGGTCACCGTCGATATGGTGCTGTCGGTTCCGGCCGAGCATCCGCTCGCGCAGCTGGACGGCGCGAACGCGCTGATCTGGACCACCACGCCGTGGACCCTGCCCTCCAACCTCGCCATCGCGGTGCATCCCGATGTCACCTACGTGCATGTGCGCGCGCAGGACGGTAAGCGATACCTGCTTGCCGCCGAACGTGTTTCGCACTACACCCGGGAGTTCGGCGAGGAGCCCGAGGTGCTGTCCGAGCACTCCGGCGCGGCGCTGGCCGATCTGCGGTACCAGCCGCCGTTCGACTTCTTCCTCGGTCACCCGAACGCGCATCGCGTGCTCAACGCCGACTACGTGACCACCGACTCCGGTACCGGCATCGTGCATCTCGCGCCCGCCTTCGGTGAGGAGGATATGGATGTCTCCACCGCCAATGGAATCGAGATCGTGCAGCCCCTGGACGCGGGCGGCAAGTTCACCTCGATGGTGCCGCCGTATCAGGGTCTGATGGTGTTCGACGCCAACCCGGTCATCATCAAGGACCTCAAGGCCGCCGGAAAGCTGTTGCGGCACGAGACGATCGAGCACTCGTACCCGCACAGCTGGCGTTCGGGTCAGCCGCTGATCTACATGGCGGTGCCGTCCTGGTTCGTGGCGGTCACCAAGTTCCGCGATCGTGCGCTGGAGTTGAACCAGCAGATCAACTGGACCCCGGAACATCTGCGGGACGGCCAGTTCGGCAAGTGGCTGGAGAACGCGCGCGACTGGAACATCAGCCGTAATCGCTTCTGGGGCGCGCCGATCCCGGTGTGGGTGTCCGACGATCCGCAGTACCCGCGCGTGGATGTCTACGGTTCGCTCGACGCGCTGGAGCAGGACTTCGGCGTGCGCCCGGCCGATCTGCACCGGCCCGGCATCGATGATCTGGTGCGCCCGAATCCCGATGACCCGACCGGCAAGTCGATGATGCGGCGCGTGCCCGAGGTGCTGGACTGCTGGTTCGAATCGGGTTCCATGCCGTACGCGCAGGTGCACTACCCGTTCGAGAACAAGGAGTGGTTCGAGGGCTCCGGCGACCAGGCCGCGCACAGCCCTGGCGATTTCATCGTCGAGTACAACGGCCAGACCAAGGGCTGGTTCTACAACCTGCATGTGCTGTCCACCGCGCTGTTCGATCGCCCGGCGTTCAAATCGGTTGTGGCGCACGGCATCGTACTGGGCGATGACGGCCTCAAGATGTCCAAGTCCAAGGGCAACTACCCGGATGTCTTCGAGGTCTTCGACCGCGACGGCGCCGATGCCATGCGCTGGTTCCTGATGGCCTCGCCCATCCTGCGCGGCGGCAACCTCATCGTCACCGAGCGCGGTATCCGCGAAGGCGTCAGCCACGCGCTGCGCCCGCTGTGGAACGCGTGGACCTTCCTGAACCTGTACGCCTCGACACCCGGTGTGTGGCGCACGGATTCGCAGAACGTGCTGGATCGCTACATCCTGGCCAAGCTGGCCGCGACCCGCGATGTGATGACCGATGCCCTGGAAGGGCTCGATATCGCCACCGCGGCAGAGGAATTGCGGTCCTTCGCCGACGCGCTCACCAATTGGTATGTGCGCCGGTCGCGTTCGCGGTTCTGGGAAGAGGATCGCGATGCCATCGACACCCTGCACACCGTGCTGGAGGTCATCACCCGGCTGGCCGCGCCACTGCTGCCGTTGATCACCGAGGTGATCTGGCGGGGGCTCACCGGCGGTCGCTCGGTGCACCTGACCGATTGGCCGAGCGCGTCCGAGCTGCCCGGCGATCCGGAACTGGTCGCGGCCATGGATGAGGTGCGCGTGGTCTGCTCCACGGTGCTGGGTCAGCGCAAGGCGCAGAATCTGCGTGTGCGCCTGCCGCTTTCGGAGCTCACCGTGGCGGCCGAGGATGCCGAGCGGCTGCGCCCGTTCGCCGATCTCATCGCCGATGAGGTGAACGTCAAGAAGGTCGATCTCACCACCGATGTGGCCTCGCACGGCCGTTTCGAACTGGTGGTGAACGCCCGTGCCGCCGGACCGCGCCTGGGCAAGCAGGTGCAGACGGTGATCAAGGCGGTCAAGGCCGGGGAGTGGAGCGAGGCCGCGGACGGCACCGTCACCGCAGCCGGTATCGCGCTGCTGCCCGAGGAGTACACCCAGCGCCTGGTGGCCGCCGAACCCGAATCCACCGCCGCGCTGCCCGGCAATGCCGGTCTGGTGGTGCTGAATTCGGTTGTCACCGAGGAACTCGAGGCCGAGGGCTGGGCCCGCGACCTCATCCGCGACCTCCAGGAGACCCGCAAGTCCCAGGGCCTGGACGTCTCGGACCGGATCACCGTGATCCTCGAGGTTCCCGCCGACCGCAAGGGCTGGGCCGAAACCCACCGCGACCTCATTGCCGGTGAAATCCTCGCCACCACGCTGACTTTCGGGGACGCGGGCGCGGATGCCGCCGAGATCGTCGGCGGCGTCAAGGTTTCCGTCACCAAGGCCTGACGGCCGGATAGATCGCAAGGGGCGCAGCCATCGCGGCTGCGCCCCTTCGCCATCTCGGGACAGGCCGGAATGTCCCGCGCGGGATGGAGGTTGCGGAGTTGAGGATGGGTTGGGCCGTCGCCCGGCCCCGCGGCGTCAACTCAGGTATGTCACCTCAGGGAAGGAAGTCCCGCATGAGCTCCAGCCCCACCGCCGATGATCGTTTCCAGCGTGGTTTGGAGGTGCTCGACCAGATCGGTGGCCCGAACGGTCGGGCCGTGGTGAACAGCCTGGCCGATATCGCGCCCGACCTGGGCAGGTTCGTGGTCGAGTTCGGGTACGGGGATATCTATTCGCGGCCCGGGCTGACGCTGAAGCAGCGGCAGATCATCACCATCGCGGCGCTCACCGCGCTCGGGCATGCCGCACCGCAGTTGCGCTGGCATATCGACGGCGGGCTCACGGTGGGACTGACTCCGGCCGAGGTGGTCGAGACGATCATCCAGGTCGGGGTGTACGCGGGTTTCCCGGCGGCGCTCAATGCCATCACGGTGGCGCGGGCCGCCTTCGCGGATCGGCCCGAGGCCGGAAATCCGGTGTCGGAGTCCGATATTCGGCCCGAGGAGACCGGGGAGGAGCGCTACCAGCGCGGTCTGGCCAAGCTCGATGAGGTGGATGGCGATGCGGCCGAGCACATTTTCGCCGCGCTCGCGGACACCGCACCCGACCTGGCGCGCTACATAGTCGAATTCGCCTTCGGCGACGTGTATTCGCGCACCGGCCTGGACCTGAAGACGCGGGAGCTGGCGACCGTCGCCGCGTGCACCGCGCTCGGCACCGCCGGTCCGCAGCTGCGCGTGCACCTGCACGGCCTGCTCAATGTCGGCGGCACGCGCGAGGAGGCCATCGAGGCGATCATCCAGCTGGGCGGCTACGCGGGTTTCCCGGCGGCACTCAATGCCATCACCGCCGCTCGGGAGGTGTTCGCCGCCCGCGAGTGAGGTGACTCTCGAGACTCGCCCGCCGGATACCCCTTGTGAAGCATGTGACTGATGAGATAGAACAGCAACTGTAGAGCTAACGTTTAGCTTTATGGTGTTTTCGAGATGTATCGCTAGTTCCAGTCGTAAGCGCTGAATCTCACGTCACACCGGGCAGCGTGGCCCGTTTGCAGGTTGATTGCTTGCTGAGTGTCGTGCCTTCGGCGTGGTTGAGCTGAAGGGCGAGTGCATGACACGAAGACTGCTGTGCCGAACCGCATCGTTTCTGACGACTGCCGCGGCCTTGACTCTCACCGGCGCGCTCTGGGCGGGCGCGGCGCACGCCGATACCGGATCCGCCGCCTCGGGTTCCTCCTCCGGCAGCGGTAGCGGTTCCGCCTCCGGAAGTGCCAGTGGCTCGGCACAATTGCCGATCACCAGCCCGCGCGCCATGATCGCGCTGGGACTGGCGCAGACCCAGACCGGTAAGCCCTACCGCTGGGGTGGGGTGGGCCCGGACGCCTGGGATTGCTCCGGTCTGGTGCAGTGGGCGTTCCGCAGCGTCGGCATCGATATGCCGCGCACCACCTGGCAGCAGGCCGAGGTGGGCCTGGAAGTCCCGGTCGGGGCCGTGCAGCCAGGTGACGTGGTGATTCTGAACGGCGATGCCTCACACGTGGGCATCTATGCCGGCGGCGGGAATGTGCTCAATGCCTATGACTGGGGTGTCCCGGTCGGGTTGAGCCCGCTCTCGCAGTTCGAGATCTACGATATCCGCCGCTTCTACTGAGAGTCGTTACTCCACAACCAGTTCCACCGGAATATTGCCCCGGGTGGCATTGGAGTACGGGCAGACCTGATGGGTGGCCTCGATGAGCGCCTGGCCCTGCTCGTTGTGCAGGTGTTCGGGCAGTTCCACGCGCAGTACGACGGACAGGCCGAAAGCGCCGCCCTCGAGGGCGTTGAGGCCGACCTCGGCGGTGACCGAGGCGTCCTCGGCATCGAGCTTCATGCGCTTGGAGACCAGCTGCAGCGCGCTGGCGAAGCACGCGGAGTAACCGGCCGCGAAGAGCTGCTCGGGATTGGTCCCCGCGCCGTCGCCGCCCATTTCCTTGGGGCGGGCCAGGGTGAGATCGAGAATGCCGTCATCGGTGTACGAGCGGCCGTCGCGACCGACCGAGGTGGCGACTGCGGTGTAGAGGGGTGCCATGACTGCCTCCTAGACAGACTAGTCTGTTCACGTGCTCCTTCAGAGTAGACAGGTCTGTCTGCTATCGTCAAGGGTATGAGTGCAGCCCGCGAGAGATTGTTGGAGACCGCCACCCGGCTCTTCTATGCCGAGGGCATCCACACCGTGGGCATCGACCGCATCATCGCCGAGGCGGGCATTGCCAAGGCCACCTTCTACCGTCACTTCCGGACCAAGGACGACCTGGTCGTGGCCTATCTGGTGCGCGAATACGACCGGCAGCGCGAGGTTTTGGAGTCGGTGCCCGGTGACGGCGCGGACAGTATCGTCACCATTTTCGAGAAGCTCGGCGAACTCAGCTGCGGTCCGGGTTTCCGGGGCTGCCCGTTTCTCAACGCCGCCGTGGAGTTCCCGAATCCGGAGCATGCGGTGCGCGAGGTGGTGCGGGACTATCGCGGCTGGTTCCGCGAACTCATGGCCGAACGGCTGCGCGCCGCCGGTCACCATGAGGTGGACCAGGCGGCGCGCGCATTGCTGTTGACTCGGGACGGCGTGGCCGTCAGCGGGGGAGTGGGCGATACCGAGACCGTGCAGGCCGGGGTGCGAACGGCCTTGGCGCAGCTCGATATTCGCCGCTGAACCTCACACTCCGACGGTTTCCTCCATCTCCTCCTCGGCCTCCTCGGCTTCGGCCGCCGGTTCGGCCACCGCAGCATGCTTGGGAGCCGTTGCCGCCTGGCGCTTTTCGGCATAGGCGGCCGCGATCATCAGCACCAGCCCCGCGCCGAACCAGGCGAACAGGCTCAGCAGTCGCGAGTCGAAACCCGCGCTGTCGAAGTACAGCAGGCTGCGCGCGCCCTCCACGAAACCCGCACCGTTCCAGAAGGAGTGGAGCGCTCCGAAGAAGTCGTTCTGCAACCACGGGGTGTAGACGCCGCCCGAGGTGGTGAAGTTGAGCATCACGAACACCACCATCATGGCGAGTGTGGTCCAGCGCTTCAGGAAGGTGTGCGCACCGATGCCCACGGCGAGAATGCCCGCGGAGTAGAGCCAGGACATGGCCCAGATGGCGGCGCTGTCGTGATCGACCACGTGGAAGACCGGTCCCGCGAGCGCCAGTCCGATCAGGCTCACCAGCAGTGAGGTCACCAGTCCGATAAGACCTTTGATCCACATGGACAGTCCCGCGCCCGCCGCGCCGATGGCCGCGACGCTGCCGTACGAGCCGATGCTCAATGCCACCAGCAGGAAGAAGATGCCCTGGCCGGTGGGATCACCGGAGGCGGCGGTGGTGACATCGGTAATAGTCAGCGGCACACCCTGTTTCGCGGTGACCTGACCGAAGACCGCTTCTGCGGCCATGGCGGTGGTATCGGATCCGGCCTTGGCGACCAGCACTTCGGGATGCTGTGCGTCGGGCACGAACGCGCCGGCCAGATCGCGATTGCGCAGCTGCGCCACCGCATCGTCGCGGCTGGGCACGGTGATGACGTCGAGCGCGCTGCCGCCGGTGTCCTTCAGCGTCTGCGCGAGCACCTTGACCTGTGCGCTGTCGCCGACCACGGCCACGGCGAGGTGATTGGGTTCGGGCTGGTGGAACGCGCCCAGATACGCGAGTCCCATGCCCAGGCACATGAGCAGCGGGGTGAGCAGATGGGTGGCGACGTGCCGGATCTGATGCGTGGCCATGGAATCTCCGAACGGTTGGTAAATGCAACTATATGAGGTTGTACTATACAACTATGCAGACCGAGCCGGAATTCCCGGGTGCCGCGACCGCCGATACCGCCCGTGCGGACGCCATCGAGGTGATCCAGCGCGAACTCACCGCCTTCGCCCGCCGCGCCCGCGGTCGCGCCGCCGAATTGCATCCGGAGCTCTCGCTGGTGGCGTCGAGCATTCTGGATCTGGTGATCGAACGGGACGGCTGCCTGGCCAGTGAGCTGGCCGGACATTTCCATCTCGACAAATCCACCATGAGCCGTCAGGTCGCGACCCTGGAGCGGCTCGGCTATCTGGAGCGGGAGGTGGATCCGGCCAATCGGCGCAACCACATCCTGCACGCGACCCCCGAGGGCCGCCGGGTGGCGACTGCGGCGGCGCGTACCCGCGCTGCGGCATTCGAGGAACGCCTCCGGGATTGGGATGATGCCGACATAGCTCGCATGGCGGACTATCTGGTCCGCTACAACGCCACCGACGAGTAGTTGATGAGTAAACGAAACCGATTGGAGTTCAATTGATTTCGGCTCTCTCGCGGACCCGCGCTGGCTAGACTGACCCCCGTCTCGCCGGTCGGGGCGAGATCTTCCGTCGGAGGGTGGGCTCATGTCCCATGGGTCGAACGGTCTCGCGATGACGAGCGGTCGCAGGGTGGTGACCACCTGCGCCGGGGTACTGCTGCTCATCGCCGCCACCGGCTGCGGCGCATCCGATGACACGGCGGCGGCGCGCACCACCGGCGCGCACACCGCATCCGGTACCGTCGCCAAACCCGGTTCCCTGGAAGGCTTCTCGACGCCCGAGAGCGTGCTGTTCGCCGGGGACCGCTGGTTCATCTCCAATGTCGGAGCGAAGGCGGATGCCACCGGCAAGGACGGCGACGGCTATCTGACCGAACTGAATTCGGCCGGTACCGTGACCGCGCGGCGGGCCATGCCGCGACCCGGCGATCCGCCGCTGAACGCGCCGAAAGGCATGGCGCGCACGGATAATCGGGTATTCGTCGCCGATATCGATCGGGTCGTCGGCTACGACGTCGATACGCACGGGCAGGTGTTCGAGGCCGCGCTCGGCGGCGGGGAACCGGCGCTGCTCAATGATCTGGCGCTGCTGGATTCCCGGACGCTGCTGGTCACCGATACCGTGCGCGGCAGCGTGTTCCGGCTCGACCTGGAGACGAAGCGGTTCGATCCGATCGCCACCGGGCTGCCCGGGGCCAATGGCATCGCCCTCGACGCGACCGGCAAGGCGGCCTATGTGGCCGGTGTCGGCGCGGATTTCGGCGGCGGTGACGTATGGCGTCTGGATCTCGCGCAGAACCCGGTGCTACCGCAGCGCATCGGCGCGATTCACGGGGTGCTGGACGGGCTCGCCGTACTGTCCGACGGCACCCTGGTCGTCTCCGATTGGGTGGTGAGCGGGGGCGATCAGCCCGGCCGGATCACCACCTACCATCCGGACGGCGTCGAGGCCGCCGCGGTGCGACTGCCCGAGAACCTGCACGGCCCAGCCGATTTCACCGTCGACGCGGCGGGCCGGAATCTGTGGGTGCCCGCCATGCCGGACAATCGCGTGGTGATAGTTCCACTGCCGTAGGGATTTACAGCTCCAGGCCCTTGGCCAGCACCGGCCAGGAGGCGCGCAACGCGTCCTCCCAGTAGCCCCACGAGTGCGTGCCCGCCTGGCTGATCTCGAAGGTCGCCGGGATATCCAGTTCATCGAGTTTGACCTGCAGGTTCCGGGCGCACCAGTCGCTGGCCGCCTCCAGAATGCCGCCGACCAGCAGCTGCTGCATGATGCCGCCGTCGGCCGGGCCGAGGCTGCGCACATCGGACAGGTTGTCGTGCCGTCCGGGCAGGCCGCTGCCATTGGAGATGTAGAGCTCGAGTCCGCGCAGATCCTCGGCGTGCACGTACGGATCGTTCTCCGCCCATTCCGGATCGGTATCGGGCCCATACATATTGGCGGGATTGCCGCCGCCGATGGACACCACCAGCTCGGCGAATTTACGCCCGATGGGATCGCTGATCTGCGCGCATCCGCTGTACGCCGCGACCGCGCGATACAGGCCGGGCTTGGCGATCGGCAATTGCAGCACCGAGGTGCCGGACATGGACATGCCGACGATGGCGCGTAAACCGTTGGTGCCCAGGGCCCCGTCGATGAGCGGCGGCAGCTCCTCGGTGAGGAAGGTCTTCCACATATTCACGCCGAGCTTGGGATCGGTTGCGCGCCAGTCGGTGTAGTAGCTGAACGCGCCGCCGATCGGCATCACCACGTTCACGTTCTTATCGGCGAAGAACTGGGTGGAGTCGGTATTGCGCTTCCAATTGGCCGTATCCTGGCCGCCCCCAGCGCCATTGAGCAGGTACAGCACCGGGCGCGGCACCGAGGCGTCGGCGGGACGCTGCACCTCCACCGTGTACTCGGCGTTCATGGCCTCCGAGTACACGTGCAGGGTGAGGTTGTGCGCGTCCCGGATCTCGAAGCGGGTGATGCGCGAGCCGTCCTCGGAAACCGGTGTGGCAGCGAGGGTCGCGTGGCTCGTGATCGGATCCGGTGGGGCCGCGTCAGCCGTTCCCGCGCTGAGCGCGGTGCTGATGACACAGGTCACGGCGGCCAGCGCCGCCATCCGGATACCTGTTCCGAACATGAGCGTACTGCCGCAACGCAAAACCGAACTCCCACACTAGCCCAGCAAGATCCAGTGGGGATGATCGTGGTTTGTTGCCCCTATGTTTCACGTTTTGACCAATTGGACGCTGGCGTGTTTGTGACGCGCGCCTACTCCTTGACGAGCTGACGCAACAGCGGACCGTACTCGGGATGCGCCAGCGCGGAGGCGAATTGGGCCACCAGATAGTCGGCCGGATTGCCGGTGTCATACCAGGTACCGCGAATGACTTGGCCGTACACCGGATTCGAGGCCGCGAAGATATTGATGGCGTCGGTGAGGTAGACCTCGCCGGTGCGGTGCGTGTACCAGTTGTCCACCTGGCGGCGCAGTTCCGCGATGATGCCGGGCGTCACCACGTAACCGCCGATGGCGGCGAAGCCGGATGGTGCGTCCGCGGGCTTGGGCTTCTCGATCAGGCCGCTGATTCGCATGAGCCCGTCGGCCTGGGTCTCCTCCACCACCGGGACGCCGTAGCGTTGTGATTCGGCGGGGTCCATCGGCACCAGCGCCAGTACGGGCGCGCCGGTCTTCTCGTAGGCGTCGATGAGCTGCTGGGCGCGCGGCACCCCGGCGACGAAGACGTCATCGGGCCACAGCACCAGCATGGGTTCATCGCCGAGGGTGCGGGCGGCGTTCAGGACGGGCGTGCCATTGCCGTACGGGCCGTGCTGATCGAGGTAGGTGATGTGGCCCTGGCGGCTCAGCTCGCCGACCTCCTCCACCGCATCGGCGTAGGCGGCCTTTCCGTCGGCGCGCAGCTGTGCCACCAATTGCGGGTTGGGCCGGAAGTGGTCCTGGATCAATGACTTTCCGCTGCTCACCACGATGGTGATATCGGTGATGCCGGAGTCCACCAGCTCACGCACCGTATGTTCGATGACCGGCTTATCGCCGACCGCGAGCATTTCCTTGGGGATCGCCTTGGTCAGGGGCAGCAGGCGGGAGCCGATGCCCGCCGCGGGAATCACGGCCTTGCGAATCGTCATGACATCCATCCTCACACACCGCCTTGGCCGTACCTGTCGGTAGTGGCGCGTAGATTCCCGAGCGTGAACACCTCTGCCCATCCCGCGCCCGAGCGCATCGTGCCTGGTCGTGGCGCGCTCGCCGGTGCGGGCGGGGTCGGCGTACCCGGTGCGGGCGGCCGGGCGGATTCGCAGCAACCCGGGAGCGGCCGCACAGCGAACGATCAGCGCGGGCGGCGCTGGGTGCTGCATATGGATATGGACGCCTTCTTCGCCTCGGTCGAACAGCTGACCAGGCCGACGCTGCGCGGGCGGCCGGTGCTGGTCGGCGGTATGGGCGGGCGCGGTGTGGTGGCGGGCGCGAGCTATGAGGCGCGGGTGTTCGGGGCGCGCTCGGCCATGCCCATGCATCAGGCGCGGCGGCTGGTGGGTGCGAACGCGGTGGTGGTGCCGCCGCGCGGGGCGGTGTACGGGGAGCTCAGCGGGCAGGTGTTCGAAACCATGCGGTCGCGGATTCCGGTGCTGGAGACGCTGTCCTTCGATGAGGCGTTCGGCGAGCCCGCCGAATTGGCCGGGGCCACCGCGGGTGAGGTGCTCGAATTCTGTGAGGAGTTGCGCGCGCTGGTGCGCGAGCGCACCGGTCTGGTGGCGTCGGTGGGCGCGGGCAGCGGTAAGCAGCTGGCCAAGATCGCCTCCGATATGGCCAAACCCGATGGGGTGCGGGTCATTTCGCCGGGGGAGCAGCAGCGCTTCCTGGCCGCGCTGCCGGTGCGCCGACTATGGGGCATCGGTCCGGTCGCCGAAAGTCGTTTGCGCACTTTGGGAATCGAGACCGTGGGCGCGCTGGCGGCGCTGCCGGAGACCGAGGCGTCCTCGATTCTGGGCGGCGCCATGGGAATCGCGCTGCATCGGCTGGCGCGCGGTATCGACGATCGCCCGGTGGCCGAGCGCGCCGAGGCCAAGCAGATCAGCGCAGAGACCACCTATGAGACCGATATCGTCACGCTGCCGCAGCTGCGCCCGGCCATCGACGCCATGGCGGTGTCCGCGCATCGGCGGCTCACCGCGGACGGGCGGGCCGCGCGCACGGTGGTGCTCAAACTCAAGCGCCGGGATATGAGCATTGTGACCCGGTCCTTCACACTGCCGTACGCCACCGAGGATTTGGCCACGCTCACCGCGGCGGCGCAGCGCTCGGCCATCGATCCGGTGGAGTTGGGGCCGATTCGCCTGGTGGGAGTGGGTTTCGCCGGGCTGTCCGAGATTCGGCAGGAATCGCTGTTCCCGGAATTGGATCAGGCCGTGGACAGCGGTGAATCGGTCTCGGAGGAGCCGACTTTGGGCATTGCCGCGGGGCCGGTGCCGGAGGTGCCGCCCGCGACGCGCTCGTACGCCAAGGAGAGCTGGTATCCGGGTTTGGATGTGGCACATCCGGACTTCGGGCACGGCTGGGTGCAGGGTGCGGGCCACGGGGTGGTGACGGTGCGCTTCGAGACCCGGTCCACCGGTCCCGGCGCGGCGCGCACCTTTTCGGCCGAGGACCCGGCGCTGACGCGGGCCGACCCGCTGCGCAGCCTGGAGTGAACGACACTTCCGCTGGTGGGCCGTGTTTAAGGGACGAATGCGCCAATTATGAGGATTCGGACTGAAAGTGCGTCGCAGCGTGTTCGGAGGCCGATTCTCACGGATCGCGTTGGTAGCCTCTGTGTCGTCGTGCAGCGTCGCCGATGGGGTTGCCACGCTGTCACGTAGTCGAACGGACCTACTCGAACGCAAAGGACGAGCAGTTGAAGTTTCAGAAGACTGGACGTATCGCGGTCGCCACCTTGGCTGTCGTGACGGTACTCGGGCTGTCGGCGTGTGGCGACGGTGACAAGAAGGAGTCCACCAAGCCCACCAAGACCTCCACCTCGCAGACCACCGCCGCCCAGAATTACCCGCCCGCTCCCACGGCCGCGGACCTGAACGCCCAGCTGCAGAAGGCCCTGGACCCGGCGATTCCGGATGCCGAGAAGCTGGACATGATGCAGGGCGTGCAGGCCGATCCGAGCCTGCCCTCGCGCATGATCGAGGCGTACAAGCAGAACCAGGCCACCATCACCGTCACCGGTGTGACCGATCTGGGCAATGGCACGCTGACCGCCGACGCGCAGGTCGCCGTCGCCGGTGGTGCGCCGCAGAACGCCGTGGTGCCCTTCGTCGCCGAGGACGGCAAGTGGAAGGTCCAGAAGGAATGGATCTGCAACATGCTGTCGCTGGCCAACCAGACCTCCCCGGCCTGCACGTAGTTCTTCCCGAAGCGAGCCCGTCGTCCCGTCCGGACGGCGGGCTCGTTCGCTGTGCGGGACAGGCGATTCGCGCACTGTTCGCGCCCGGTGCGGGGATGGTAGGACGGACGTATGGTTTCGACATCGCGATTCACCAACCGGGTCACCGAGTTGCTCGGCGTGGATATTCCGATCGTGCAGGCGCCGATGGGCTGGATCGCGCGGTCGCGGCTGGCCAGTGCGGTGAGCAATGCCGGGGCGCTGGGGATCATCGAAACCTCTTCGGGGGAGCTCGATGTCATCCGGCAGGAGATCCTGGCCATGCGGGAGCTCACCGACAAGCCGTTCGGGGTGAATATCGCGCAGGCGTTCGTGCGGGATCCGGGGATCGTGGATTTCGTTGCCGAACAAGGGGTTTCATTCGTCACGACGTCGGCGGGCAGTCCGACGAAATACACGGCGTCGTTGAAGGCCAACGGGCTCACCGTATTTCATGTGGTGCCCAATCTGGAAGGTGCGCTGCGCGCGGTCGACGCCGGGGTGGACGGGCTGGTGGTCGAGGGCGGTGAAGGCGGGGGATTCAAGAGTCCGCAGCCGGTGTCCAGCATGGTGCTGCTGCCGTTGATCGCCTCCAAGGTGGATGTACCCATCATCGCCGCGGGCGGTTTCGTGGACGGCGCGTCCATGGCGGCCGCGTTCGCGCTCGGCGCGGAAGGGGTGCAGATGGGCACCCGCATGGTGTCGGCGGCGGAGAGCCCGATTCACGACAACTGGAAGCAGGCGGTGCTCGCGGCTCGCGAAACCGATACGGTTTTCCTGAATCGTCATGCCAAACCGGCACTTCGGGCGCTGCGCACCGGTCGCACCACCGCGCTGGAGTTCGATACCGATACCAATGCCATGGCGCTGTTCGGCAATGCCATGGAGCTGTACTTCGGCGGCGATATGGAGGCGGCCATCGCCTTGAGCGGGCAGGTCGCGGGCCGCATCGATACCGTCGAACCGGTGGCGGAGATCATCGAGCGGTGTGCGCGTGAATGCCTGGACATCATTGCCGCGCTGGCGCAGCGGTATCCGGGGCGTCAATAACGCGTCAACGCGGGATGCGTTGGGCCGCACAGGATGTCAGGGCGGCGTTAATTCCGGCTCGGATGTCTTTTCGGCCCCGTTCATCTCATGCGATCGTCCTACTCCGGTCGAATGCGGTGGAGGAGAAGCGGTGGCAGCCAAGGTTGGGGCGAGTGCGAGCCGATTGCGCGGGGCCGCGGGGCAGATGGATGAACTGAACCTGCGCGTCACCGGAATCCTGAACAAACTCGAGAACTCGTTGTCCGCCAAGGGTTCCGCGTGGGGGAACGACGGCTACGGTGCCACCTTCGCCGAGGGGGATCAGGGCTACAACGCCGCGCACGCGAACCTGAAATCCGGATTCGCCCAGCTGGCAGGCACATTCAAGTCCTATGCCGACGGACAGCGGGACGCCGCCACCCTGCTGGAGAAGAACGATCATCGCGGTGCCCGCGGTCTCGGCGGGGCGTAGCGGCCTTGGGCTTCGACCTCCCCGATGTACTGGGCTGGGTCGCCGGATCGGACTGGCCCGAAGGCGATGAAGACCGGATGTGGGCCATCGGCTCCGATTGGCGAACCGCCGCAGCGGAAATCCGCGATCTGCTCGATGCGGTGACAACGGCCAAGTACGCCACCCTCGCCGCCTACCCCTGGGGTGAAGGCATCGAGGCGATCGCCAAATCCCTCGACCAGCTCGAACACGGTCCCCGGTCACTCGAGGAATTCGCCGGGATCCTCGACACGGTCGCCGACGGGGCCGATGCCCTCGGCACCGAGATCGAGTACACCAAGATCCTGGTCATCAGCTCCCTGGCCATGCTCGCCATCGAAATCGCCGCCGCGTGGGTGTTCCCGCCCACCGCCCCCGCCGTTGAAGCGGTCGCCATCGCCACCACCCGCGTGGCCATCCGCCGGCTGGCAGGGCGCGCGATCAACGAAATCGCCCGCGAGACACTGAAATTGGCCGTCGCCGCCCTCACCAAATTCACCATGAAACACATAGCGATCAGCACGGCCCTCGGCGCGGGCCAAGACCTGGCGATCCAACTCGGCCAAATGGCCGCCGGTCACCGCAAAGACGTCGACTGGACCCGAGTCGGCGACACCGCCCTCACCGCCGCGGCCGCGGGTGCCATCGGCGGCCCCGCGGGCGACCTGCTCGGCAAGGGCGCAAAACACCTCCCTCTCCCAGACACCCGAATCCCCAATATGTTCCGAGGCGCAGCCGTCGGAGCAGGCGCGGGCATGATCGGCGCGGTAGGCGCCTGGGGCGTAGGCGGCGCCCTCAACGGTTTCACCTGGGATCCCCGCCTCCTCACCAACGGCGCGGCCTTCGGCGCCCTCACCGGCGGCACCAAGGGTTTCCGCCACCCCGCCGCCGGAGCCCATCCGCTCGGCGCTCCCCGGTTCGCGGCCCCGGACACCGCCAATCTCGGCGGCCCCGACGGCTCCACACCCCACCCGGCCCCCGATATCCGCACTCCGCCAGCGGAACACCAATCCCGGCCGGAATCAGCAAAGGAAACCGAACCCGTCCCGAAACCCATCGAACCGGTGAGGGAGCCCGAGCCTGAACGGCTCGGTCTCGATGTCGACGACTCCCATCGATCACCATCACCCGCACCTGTCTCGGCGGCGACGCCCGTTGCTCCGCAATCGGCCGCCGGTGCCTCGCCGCACACTCCGCTCGGGCCGTCCGGTGAATCCCGGCATCAGCCGACTACGCCGAAACCGGTCGAACCGTTGAATTCGCCGCGCTCATCGACTGCCGAAGGGGGATCCCCGCCTCGGCGGTCGCGGGCGGGTATGCCCGATATCCGGTTCGCGCCGAACGGGCATGAGTACGACACGACGTCGAAGATCCCTTATACCCCAAGGTATTTCGGTCTGTCGCCGATCGCGGACTACGCGGCCCCCGATGCTCCCGACCGCAGCTTTTGGGTACCGGGTCCGGGTGCCGAGTCGCCGCCCGAGCCCGTCCCGGTGCCGGACCCCGAGCCCGCTCCGGTCCCCGCACCCCGGCCGGATCCCGGGTTGTCTCGGCTGTGGGATGGGCTCGGGTTCGGTTCGTTGATCGGTGAGCTGGGTGGTGTGGCGGCGGAGGTGTGCCGGGATGGGGAGGGGTTGGTGCTGCGGGTGGGGGATGCGGTGATCGGGTTGGGGGAGGAGGCGGTGGTGGAGTGGGCGCGGGATGGTGGGTTTGTGCGGTTTGCGGTGGTTGTGGCGGGTGTGACTGCGTTCGAGGTGCGGTATCCGGGAGGTGGGGACGGGGTGGATATGGGGTTGTTCGTGCAGGATGTGGTGCGGGTCGCGCGGGGTGCACGGTGACTGTGGAGCGGGTTATCAGGAACGCCCCTTAATATCTGCGATCGTGACCGACGTGATGGAGAAGGCGGGGCAGGATTCCGCCGGTAGTGCTGGACCCGATTCCGATCGACGAAGATACGGGGGTTGGGAACGGCCGGTCGCTCTGATCGCGGGGTTGATCGCCGTGCTGGCCGCCATCGCGGTGCCGGTATTGCCGGTCAAGGTGGATGCCGCGACACTGTCCTGGCCGCAGGGGGATTCGGCCAAGAGTGTGGAAGCGCCGCTCATCTCCTACGCACCCTTGACCTTCGACGCGACCATCCCGTGTTCGGCTGCGGCGCAACTCGGTTCGCAGGGCGGGACCCTGCTCGCCACGGGGCCGAACGGCGCGCCGAATCGCGATCGATACGGGTTCGCGGCGCATGTGACCGCCGCCACCACCGATGCCGAAGGCGTCGTCACACCCGGCAAATTCGAAGCGGTACTGCAGGATCAGACCCTGGTGAGCGTCCCGATGGACCAGCTCCCGGCCAACTGCGTACTGACCGTGCACACCGAAATGACCCGGGCCACCGCGGTTCTCGCGGGCTCGAATGTGTCTCCCGTCACACTCGACGGCGACTATCGCCCGCAGCTGGTCGGCTTCTTCACCGAGTTGCCCGCCCCGGACGGCGTCACCGCCACCGCGAAACTCGACAGCCGCTTCTCCGCGCATCCGACGCTGATCAAGCGCATCGCCCTGTGGACCGCCGTACTGGCGACCCTGCTGGCCCTGTTCGCGCTGCACCGCCTGGATCGCCTGGACGGTCGTCGCGCCCGCCGTTTCCTGCCGCAGCGCTGGTGGTCGTTCTCCGCCGTGGACGCGTTCGTGCTTGGCACGCTGCTGCTGTGGCATTTCATCGGTTCGACGACCTCCGATGACGGCTACCAGTTCGGCATGGGCCGCACCTCGATTCACGCGGGCTATATGGCCAATTACTTCGCGTACTTCGGCGTCCCCGAAAACCCGGTCGGCACACCGTATTACGACCTGATCGGCCGGCTCGCCGAGATCAGCGTGGCGAGCCCGTTCGTGCGCCTGCCCGCGCTGCTGGCCGGTTTCATCTGCTGGCTGGTGATCAGCCGCGAGGTGATTCCGCGCCTGGGCGCGCGGATTCGCCGCAATCGGGTCGCGGTGTGGACCGGTGCGCTGGGTTTCCTGACCATCTGGCTGCCGTACAACAACGGCCTGCGCCCGGAGGCCATGGTGGCGATGGGCGTACTGCTCACCTGGGTGTCGGTGGAGCGCGCCATCGCCACCCGCCGCTTGCTGCCGTACGGCATCGCGATCGCCATCGGCGCGTTCAGCTGTACGGTCGGCCCGTCGGGTGTCATCTGCTTCGCTCCGCTGCTGGCCGGTATCCGCCCGATGTGGCGGGTGCTGGATAACCGCGCCCGGGCGTTGAGCAAGCCGGTTCCGGAGGGTGCGAGCGCGCTGCGGGTCCTGCGCACTCGTTTCGTCGCCTATCTCACCCTGGCGACCCCGCTGGTGGCCGCCGGAACCGTGGTGCTGGTGGCCATGTTCGGCGTGGAAACCCTCGCCGCCATGTTCGAGATGAAGCGCGTGCACAATATCGTCGGCCCGAATGTGAAGTGGCCGGACGAATATCTGCGCTACCAGTACCTTTTCATGGTCTCCATCGACGGTTCGGTGGCGCGCAGGTTCGGCATGTTCATGCTGTGGCTGGGCATGGCCGCGTGCGCGTTCGTGCTGTTGCGCAAGGGCGGCCGGATTCCCACGGTGGCGTCCGGTCCGGCGCGGCGCGTGCTGGGCAGCACCGTCGGCGTGATTCTGCTGATGATGACGACCCCCACCAAGTGGACGCACCACAATGGCGTCTACGCCGGTCTGGCGGGCGTGATCGGGGTGCTCGCGGCGGTTGCGCTGGGCCCCAAGGTAATGCGTTCACCGCGCAACCGGGCACTGTTCGCCTCGGTGGTGGCTTTCGCGCTGGCGCTGACGTTCTCCAGCATGAACGGCTGGTGGTACGTCTCGAATTTCGGCATCCCGTTCAATGACAAGCCGCCGCTGATCGCCGGTATCGGGGTGAACAAGCTGTTCCTGGTGCTCGCGCTGCTGTTCCTGGTGCTGGCCGGATGGTGGCATGTGCGGGCTCCGGAACCCGCTGCCCCGCATCGTATTTCCCCGCGCGCGTGGCGGCTGGCGGCATTGTCGCCGCTGACCATCGCCGCGGCGCTCATGGTGCTGGTCGAGGTGGGCTCGTTCGCGAAGGCGGCGTACTCGCAGTATCCGGCGTTCTCGCTGGCGCGCTCGAATACCGCCGCGGTACTGGGTCAGCCGTGCGGTATGGCGCGAGATGTGCTGGTGGAGACCGATCCCAATGACGGCATGCTGACGCCGGTGAACGGTGACGTCTTCGGCACCTTCACCGCGGATGCCAAGGGCTTCTCACCGTCCGGTGTGGCCTCGGATATGCGCGCCGACGATGAGGTCGACACCAGCGCCATCACCACCACGCTGACCAACAAGTCCAGTGACAGCGAATCCGGAACCACCACCACCGCACTGCCTTTCGGTTTGAATCCGGCCAAGGTGCCGGTGCTGGGCAGCAATGGCACCAGTGAGTCGGTCGCCGAGCTCACCACCGGCTGGTACCGGTTGCCCGCCGCGGCCGATCGCAAGGGCATTGTCGCGATCACGGCGGCCGGGCGAATTCGATCGGTGGATCAGTACGGGGTGGTCACCCCCGGCCAGTCAGTCGAAATCGAGTACGGCACAGCCGATCTGGAGCCGCAGGGCCGGATCACGCCGATCGATATCGGTCCCACGCCGACCTGGCGCAATCTGCGGGTCCCGTTCACCGAGATCCCGTCCGATGCCACGGTGATCCGCATTGTCGCCACCGATCGCGATCGGGACGGCAAGCAGTGGGTCGCGCTCACCCCGCCGCGTGTCCCGCAGACCCGCATCCTGCAGGATCTCATCGGCTCACAGCAGCCCGTACTGCTGGATTGGGCTGTGGGCCTGCAATTCCCGTGCCAGCGCCCGTTCGATCATCACGTCGGCATCGCCGAGGTGCCGGGCTATCGCATCCTGCCCGACCGCGGCGGTGCGCATGACACGAACCTGTGGGAGAACCACGACGGCGGCGGCCCACTGGGCTGGAGCACCATGCTGTTGCGCCCGCACACCCTGGCCACCTACCTGAACCAGGATTGGCGACGCGATTGGGGTGAGCTGCAACAGTTCTCCCGCATCGACGACACCGCGATCACGGGCCGCCCGGTCATCACCCCCGAAACCCATTCGGGACTCTGGACTCCGGGTCCGATCAATGTGAACGGCTGGAAGTAGAACAGTCCGCCCCCGCTGAATCAGCGGGGGCGGAACCGGTTTCGGGGTCAGGGCGCGGGCTGGCCGCGCAGTTTGTTCACCTGGGCCGTGGTCAGCGCGGTGAGCTGTTGCGGGTCCGGCTCTTTCGCACCGGACATGGAGAACTGCACGACGGTCGCGCCGACCAGTGACACGGTCACCGCGGAGTACAGCGTCAGGCCCTGGCTGGTGGTGTGCACCCGGAATGCGAAGGAGGCGTCGCCGGAGGTCGGCTGATCCAGTCCGCCGACCTGGTATTCGACCTTGGTGCCGTCCGGATCGGTGCTGGAGTAGCTGGAGCAGGCCCGCAACAGCGCCTGGACCGAGGAGAATGCCTGCGCCGCTCCGCCGTTCGCGTAGGCCGCGGCGTCGATATCGATGCTCTCGAAATCCGGCCCGCCGTACTGCGCGGCGGCCCGGGTGGCGGCATTGGTGGCCTGTTCGGCGATGGGCGCGAGCACTTTCGCGCACTGCACCGGATTGGTGCCCGCTCCGGCCCCGGTGCTACTGCCGGTCGGCGGATCCCCGAGTGAGGTGTATCCGGACGGCAGCTGCGTGGCGTCCAGCAGCCCGTTGCGCAGTCCCGTCACATCCGGCACCGGTGCGTTGCTGGGCACGGTCGGCTGTACCACCGGGCCGAGCGTGGGCAGTGCGGGCGCGGAATCATGTGAGCCGCAGGCGGACAGCGCCACGGCGCTCACGCCGAGCAGCGCTACCATCGCGGTGCGCCCGCGCGGCCGATTACGGAGGTTCACGCCGCCATCATGCCCGGCCGCCGGCCCGGGCGTGTCAGGCGCCCCACTGCACCTGGGTGCGCAGTGTCTGGCGGAGCGTGACCGAGCTGTGCGGGTCGCGGTAGGCCTGGTTGCCGCCGACTTCGACCGAGCCCGAAACCGGCAGCGGCATACCGAGATCCACGGTGATCACGCCGGTGCCGCGCATGAGGTAGTCGATGATCTCGAGTTGTCCGGCCTCATTGGGCAGATGCCAGACCGTAGATTTCGGCGTCTGCGTCACATCGAGGTGGATGGTGAGCAGACTGCCCTCGCGGTGCGTGAGCGTCGCGGTGGTGACCTGTTCCAGCGGTACACTGCCGGAAACCTGTTGCCGCACCGTCCATACCGCGCCTTCGCCGACGGCATCGTCCGGGAACGCGATGGATTGGTAGACGGCCTGATAGAACGCCTGCTCGAGCGCGGCGCGCGCGGCATCGGAGGTGGCGGCCTTGGGTGCGAGGCGCAGCGCGGTGATCGCGCCGAGTTCGCTCATATCGAGTCCGGCGCGCGAACCGTCAGCGGGCAGTAGCGCTTTGGCGAGCGCGGGATCGGGCGAGGTGACCGTGCCGAGGGTGAGCTCCACCCCGTCGGTCCCGGCCTCGGCGGTGAGCGGAATGGTCACCGCGGGCGGGGAGAAATCGCGCACGGCCTGCGTATCGATCTGCTGTTCGATGTGATGGTCGGTGCGCAGCGTGACCTGCTGGGTGGTGCCCGGCGGCAGCGTGGGCCGCAGCGCCGAGCGCGGTTCGGCGCCGGGATCGAGCACCGTGGTGGTCACCGCCGCGATGGGCATGGTGACCTCCTTACCGATGCCGAGCGGTTCCGCGCTGTCGGATTCGGTGGTGGTCTCGGAGCGGTCGCTGCAGCCGACCCCGAAGGCCGACAGGGTGACCGCGAGCACGATGAGAAGGACGCCGGATCGGGTGGCGCGCTGTCCCGGCCGGGCGCGGCCGGGGGTACGGGTACAGCGTGCGGTGGCGTTCGCCGAACCGGGGGATGAAGACAACACCGTCACGTCGAACAGGTTACGGCCACTTCCTGATAATCAGCTTGGGATGCGGGCGCGCCGTCCGGCCATCGGGCACGGAATGGCCATAGGGAATGATGTCAAGGGTGAGTACCGACCGGCCGCGCGAATCCGGCGCAGACGAACCAGACGAGTCGCCAGCAGATAGCGCACCCCTCGGCACCCCGGCAACGCCGAATCCGGACGCCGTCGCGAAGCCCGCGGCCCCCGAGCCCGCGAGTCCCGCTGCCTCCGAGTCCGCGACTCCCGCTGCCGCCGAGTCCGACACGGCTGCGGCTCAGCCGTTGCGCTTGCGCACGCTGTTGATCGTGGCCGCGGTACTGCTCGGCCTGGACCTGCTGACCAAATGCCTCGTGGTCGCCAAGATGACCCCGGGCCGCCCGATCCACATCGTCGACGATGTGGTGCGCCTGACCCTGGTGCGCAATCCGGGCGCGGCGTTCTCGATGGCGACCGGTATGACCTGGCTGCTGACCCTGGTCGCCGCGGCCGTGGTGATCGGTGTGGTGCGGATCGGCCGCACCATGCGCTCGCTGCCGTGGGCGATCGGCCTTGGCATGGTGCTCGGTGGCGCACTGGGCAATCTGATCGATCGCCTGTTCCGCGCGCCCGGCCCACTGCAGGGTCACGTGGTGGATTTCGTGGCGGTCGGCTGGTGGCCGGTGTTCAATGTCGCCGATTCGGCGATTGTCTGCGGCGCCGCACTACTGGTGGCGTTGACGGTGTTCGGTTTCGAACCCGATGGCACGCGTGCGCATCGGCACGAGGAGGACGAGAGCGCGGAGGAGAAGACCGTATGAGGGAAACCCGCAGTATGCCGGTGCCGGATGGTTTGGACGGCATGCGTGTCGATGCCGGACTGTCCCGTTTGCTGGGCCTGTCGCGCACGGCGGTCGCCAGCATGGCCGAAGAGGGTTCGGTGCAGCTGGACGGTGTGGCGGCGGGCAAGTCCGACCGGTTGAACGCGGGCTCCTGGCTGGAGGTCGAATTTCCGGAGCCCAAGCGCGAACTCGTCGTCGAGGCCACCCCCGTCGACGGTATGAAGATCCTCTACGCCGATGACGATATCGTCGCCGTCGACAAACCGGTCGGCGTCGCCGCGCACACCGGTGTCGGCTGGTCCGGCCCGACGGTGGTCGGCGGTCTGGCCGCGATGGGCTACCGCATCTCCACCTCCGGCGCGCATGAGCGCCAGGGCATCGTGCACCGCCTGGACGTCGGCACCTCCGGTGTCATGGTGGTCGCTCAGTCCGAGCACGCGTACACCGTGCTCAAGCGCGCGTTCAAACAGCGCACCGTGGACAAGCGCTATCACGCTCTGGTGCAGGGTCATCCGGATCCGAGCAGCGGCACCATCGACGCCCCGATCGGCCGCGCGCGCGGTAACGACTGGAAGTTCGCGGTCACCGCGGACGGCCGTCCCAGTGTCACGCACTACGACACGGTCGAGGCCTTCCAGTCGGCGAGTCTGCTCGATATCCATCTGGAAACCGGTCGCACACACCAGATTCGCGTGCATTTCTCCGCCGTCCGGCATCCCTGCTGCGGTGATCTCACCTACGGCGCGGATCCCCGCCTGGCCGAACGCCTGGGCCTGGAACGCCAGTGGCTGCACGCCCGTCAGCTCGGGTTCAACCATCCGGCGGACGGCCGCTGGATCGAGATCACCAGCGAATACCCCGCCGATCTGGAGCACGCTCTGGAAGTCTTGCGCACGCACTGAGTCACGAGCACAAGGAGTTACGCGTGCAGATCGGCCGGGCGGTCAGCGCCCTCACCGATGATGTCCGGGCGCGGCGGATCGCGGGCTGGTCGGCGGCGGTGCTGCTGGTGATCTTGATCGTGCTGCTGGGCTGGGCGATTCCGCCGCGCAAGGGCATTGTCGCCACCGATCGCCTGGGACCGGAGAACAGCGAACCGGTCGACGGGTATCTGGCCCGGGCCCGGGACACCTTGAGCGGCGGCGATACCGCCGAGCATTGGGCGCTGATCTCCTTCACCGAGGGCATTTCGGCCGATCACATTCCCGAATACAGTGGCGGCCTGCGCATTTCGGACGCGATCTACCATGTGGCGATCGACCGGGTGGCGACCCCGGTGCTGGATATTCCGCTGCCCGCGGGTGAAGCCGCCGCGCTGGGGTCCCAGCGTTCGGCCGCGGCCACGGTGGCTGTGGCGCAGGCTTACAACGACCGCGACGTCCGCACCAATGCCGTGGTCGCGGCCCGCCTGCGTGCCAATTGCCCCTGCCTGGTGAGCCTGGTCGTGCACGGCAACCTCGAACAGCTCCGAAACCTGGCTGCCCGCCCCGGAATTCGCGCGGTGGAGGCGCTGCCCGCCGATGCCTCCGCGGCCGTTTTCGCCATCGCCCCGCTGCTTCCCGAACAGCGGGACCTCGCCGATGCGGGTCCCAATGACGGCCCGGTCCCCGATAACTGAGATCGCCCCTGCCGGTCGGTAGGTGAGTGCGGTTAATGATCAGCATAGGGTTTGCTGGACCGGGGATTCCAGCAAACAATTCGAGTGAATATTTCATTTCGAATCTTGTTGGTACTGCTAGGTATTGAGTACCGAGGGGTATTCTTCAGAGGTTTACTGGGGGAATGCTTTGGGTACGCGTAATTCTCGCGCAAACCGGGTACAGGCCGTCGCGGGCGTGTGTAGCGTCTGGAACTCGAAAAGGCTTATCTGACAAAGCGGTGACGCGTGATCGGTATAGACGGCTGCCTGCAGCGCATCATGGATATTCCAGGTGCGCGCAGTGTGACGCTGGTAGATGGTGCGAGCGGGCTCGCGGTAGCGGGGGCGGGCCGACAGGACCCCCTCGATCAGCACGAGGATGCCGCTGCTAGCACCGATGTGGTGCGCGCGGTGCTCGGCTGCCCGGCGCTGGCGAGTGGCTCGGACGGTGATGACATCTCGGAGATCATCGTCTGCGGCACTCGCGGGTACCACCTGTTGAATCTGATCAAGGGGGACTTCGACGGACGACTGTTCGTCCATGTGCTCTTCGATGACGAAACGGGAAATCTCGGTATGGCCCGTTTCCGCCTGCGCGGAATTCTGGCCGAATTCACCGAGGGTGGTCATGAGCGCTGAACTCGCAAGTGAATTGCGGAGATTGGCTGCGGAAGGCTCGACGGGAGTACTGCACGCGGGGGATGGCGCATTCCATCTGGCCGAGGGTACGATCGCCTGCGCCGATTGCCGCCGGACTACTGGGCTCGATCGCCTGGTGGTCGAAGCGGGTGTGGCGACCCCCGAGGAGTGGCGGCGGGCCGAGACCGGAGATCTCGGTCCGCTGCTGCATCGGCCGCAACTCGAAACCCTGGCGCTGCTCTCGGTTTTCGATGCCGCCTACTTTCTGCTGGCCGCTCCCGCACCCGCGGAATTCCAGCCCGCGCCCGCGCATTGGCTGGCTCCGGTCTGCAAGGTGGCACCGCCCGCCCTCGTCGAGGAGTGCTCCCGCCGTGGCGATCCCGAGGCCGGGCCGTGGCCGGTGACGCTGGTCGATCGCGCCCCCGTGGTCCCGGCCCGCCGCATTCCGAAACGCCGCGTCATGCTCACCGGCGGTCAGGCTGAAATGCTCGCCGCCGCCGACGCGCGCCGCAGCATCACCACCCTGGCCGAGTATCTGGGCCGCACCACCTACGGCTGTCTCACCGCCGTCCGCGAACTCACCGAGGCCGGGCTGATCGAACCGCCCGTGCGCCTCACCGCCCCGCGCCACGCCGCCGACGCACAGGTCGCGCCGTTGATCGCGCTGAACGCGCGCCGGGCGGCGGCGGATCGCCTGCCGCCGCTGGCACTCGGCGGACCCGGATCGGATCCGGAACCGGCGGCCTCGCAGCCGCCCGCACAGCTTCCCCGCCGCCGTGCGCGTTCCGGGGCAACGACTCCCGCTCCGGAACGCTGGAAACCCATCGACCGTGAAGTGCTCGTCCGCGTCCGGGCGGCGCTGGAGGAGCTGGCATGACCGCACAGCGGCTGCGTTCGATCAAACGGATCAGGCCCGGCGGACGGAATGGGAGGCGGCCTTGGAGGAGCTGGTGTGACCGCGCGCAGGAGGCGGCTCGGCGAAATGATGGGAAGAAGGATGACAAAGGTGGCGATCTCGCGACCCGAACCGAATACGGTGCTGCTGGCACAGCTGAAGTTGTTGCGCGACAGCGTACCTCGGCTGACCGGCACCCTGGTGGCCTCCACCGACGGGCTGCTCATCGCACACGATCTGCCGCCGCATATCGAACCCACCGGCATGGCCGCGCTCACCGCCTCCCAGCTGTCGCTCTCGCACCGGCTGGCCACCACCGCGCACGGCGGTGGCTTTCACGAGGTCGTGGTGCACGGCTCCGGCGGATACGTGGTCATCTATGCGGCCGGTTGGACGGCCTCACTGACGGTTTTGGCGGGTCCGGAGGTGAATGTGGGCCGCCTGCATCTGGAATCGCGTCCGGTGGCCCGCGCCATCGCCGATCAGCTGACCGAATTGGCGAACAACGTCAAGAAAACCCCGAAGAGAAACACCGATTGAAAGGAACTGCCATGTCCAACATGGATATCGCACTGAAGGACATGATGGTGATCGACGGTGCCGTCGGCGCCTGCGTGGTCGATTACAACAGCGGGATGGCGCTCGGCATGCTCGGTAGCTCCAAAGCCCTGGATCTGCAGGTCGCCGCCGCCGGCAATACCGAGGTGGTGCGCGCCAAGATGCGCACCATCGATCAACTCGGCATCAATGAGGATATCGAGGACATTCTGATCACCCTCGGCGCGCAGTATCACATCATCCGACCCATGACCGGACGAAAGTCCAAGGGCCTGTTCCTGTATCTCGCCCTGGACCGGGGCCGCGCCAATCTCGCGATGGCGCGGCACCGCCTGCGGGGCATCGAGGAGGAGCTGGAGGTCTAGCGCCGCCCGCTATTTCGCCGCGCTCGTGGTCGCCGGTTCGGTGGCGGCGGGTGCACTGGTCGCCGGTGCCGTGGTGGCCGGCGCGGGGCTCACGGTGGTCGTAACCGCCGGGGGCGCAACGGTTGTCGTCGCCGCGACAGTGGACGGCGCGGCCGAGGGGGCGGACGTTATCGGGGCGGGGCAATCACCGCCGTGTCGTTCACCCTCGAGATTGATCTCGGCATTGGAGCGCGGGTCACCCGCGTAATTGATCTTGTCCGTACATTTCACGTAATGGTCGGTGCCGAGCGGGGTGCCCGGGCCCGGATCGGGCGCGGGGCCCGGCTCGTCGATCGGCGCGCCGCCCGGCTGCTGCTGCGCCTGCGGTCCCGCGCCGCCCGGCTGTCCGCCGCCCGGTTGCGCCGCACCCGGATTCGCGCCGGTGGTGGTGCTGGTGGCCGCGGCCGCGCTCGTGGTGGTGAGCGCCGGTGAACCCTTGACCGTGATCGGCCCCGAGGTCGGATCACTCGAACATCCCACGATGAGGCCGAGCGCCGCGGTGGTCGCGAGCAGCGTGACCGTCCGGCGAATCGTGCGCGGGCGGCTGGTGTGCGTCATGGGGTGGTCCTCTTCTTCCGCCGCACACGCCACTCCGCCCGACCGGAAGTGCGCGGCAACATCTTTCGCTGATTCCGGCATGGGGGCGGGCACGGACAGACCCGGCGGTACACCCCCGGACTCGACACTATGGGCGGCCGCATCCGGGCACCATCGGACATCTGCCCTAATCCTTGACGGGCACGCACCCGTCAAGGAAGCGCAACCATTCCCGGCCGCGGCACGAGCGCTGTCGCGTGAGAGCTACCGTGGCAGCAGAGCTGTCCGTGCGAGAGTGAGGGCAGCGAGCTCATCGAGAGGGGCTGGGAACTGATGGAACTGACCGCGGAGCAGGCGGACCGGGCGGCCGGGGTGCTGCTGGGTACGGCGGCGGGTGATGCGCTGGGCGCGGGTTACGAGTTCACCCATCCCGGGCCCGAGGTGGTCATCGAGATGAAGGGCGGCGGCAGTTTCAACTGGGCGCCGGGCGAGTGGACCGATGACACCTCGATGGCGATCGCCATCGCCCGGGCGGCGGCGCGCGTACCGAATCTGCACGAGGAGGCCGGACTCGACGCGGTCGCGGCCGAATTCCTGATCTGGTGGGATTCCAAGCCCGCCGATATCGGCATGCAGACCAGGCAGGTCCTGCAGTGGCGCAGCCCGACCGGGCGCGAGATGCAGGTGCGCGCGCACGATCTGGAGGGTTTGAAGGCGGGCAACGGTTCGCTCATGCGCACCGCGCCGGTGGCGCTGGCCTACCTCGACGACGAGGAGCACTGCGCCAAGGGCGCGGCCGTGGTCAGCTCGCTCACGCACTATGACATGCAGGCCATGCAGGCGTGCAAACTGTGGACCTGCGCCATTCGGCACGCGGTGCTGTACGGCACCTATGACGGTGTGCGCGAATCACTTTCGAAGGTGGACGCGGGTTTCTGGGGGCCGCTGCTTGACAAGGCCGAATGCGGTGCGCCCGCGGACTTCCCCAAGAACGGCTGGGTGGTGCACGCCCTGCAGACCGCGTGGTGGGCCATCACCCACGCCGACACCCTGCCCGCCGCACTGGAACTCGCGGTGCGCGCGGGCGGCGATACCGATACCACCGCCGCCATCGCGGGTGGGCTGCTGGGCGCGCGCTGGGGCGCGTCGGCGATTCCGGCGCAGTGGCGCGCCATGCTGCACGGGTACCCGGGCTACCGGGAAGCCGATCTACTGGCTCTCACCGACGCCATCGTCAATCGATAACACGGCGGTGCAGAGGAGCTCGGCGGGCTGAATCCCTCAGTCCGCCAGGCGAACTACGCCGTCCAGGTAGCGGCGGCAGCGGCCTGCCAGGCGGACTCTGTCGCCGCTGAGGGTGCAGCGCAGCGCGCCGCCGCGGGCGGAGAGCTGGCGCGCGGACAGGGTGGTGCGGCCGAGTTCGCGACTCCAGAGCGGGGTGAGTTGCGCGTGCGCGGAGCCGGTGACCGGATCCTCCGGGATGCCCTGTCCGGGTGCGAAGAAGCGGGAGACGAAATCGGATTCGGCCCCGGCGGCGGTGATGATCGCCCCGCGCGGCATCTTCGGAAACGCCGCGAAGTCCGGATGTGCCTGGCGCACTTCCTCTTCCGAGGTGACCAGCAGCACCACATCGGTGCCGTCGTAGGCGCGCAACGGCTTGACCCCCAAGGCCGCGGCGAGCGCGCGCGGAATGTCTTCGCGCACATCGATCTCCACCGAGGACACCGTCGGCAGATCCAGCACCAGATCATCGCGATCGCGGTCGACGCGGAGCCAGCCGCTGCGGGTGTAGAAGTGCACGCGATCCGCGCCGGGATGCATATCGTCCAGAATCTGCGCCGCGGCGGCGAGCGTGGCGTGCCCGCACAGGTCGACCTCGGTGGCGGGGGTGAACCAGCGCAGATGGAAGGCGGGCGAGTTGTCCGGTGCCGCACCGGCCTCCGCGGGTAGCGCCGAAGTGTAGAAGGCGGTCTCGGCGAGATTGTTCTCCTCGGCGAGATGTTGCAGCAGTTCATCGGGCAGCCAGCACAGCAGCGGCATGACCGCGGCGGGATTGCCCGAGAACGGTGCGTCGGCGAACGCGTCGATCTGATGCAGCAGGACCTCCATGGGGCACAAGGTACCCCGCTGGTCAAAAAAGGTCCGGGACAAGGCAGTTCACCGGCGAGCCAAACCATGCGACCAGTTTGGATGTTTAGCAGAACGGCGGCGCACCGTATCGGTGCGCCGCCGCTCTGACTCGGAATGCGGTGAAGATCAGTCGTTTTCGCCGGGGGAGCCGGGCAGCAGATGCGGTGTCTCGCCCTGCAATTTGGCGCTCACCCACCACGCCACCTCCACCAGCACGATGCCGATCGCACCGCAGATGATCGCCGAAGTGGTGAGCGCGATATTGCTCGGATCCAGTTTGAAGAAGTGCCGGGTGAACGGCACCGCGAACAGAATCAGGTATCCGGCAACGGAACCCGCGATGAGCAGCATCTTCCACCCGTTCCACGGCCGTGCCACGATGGCCAGCACCCATACCGCGATGATCAGCAGCGTGATGAGCGCGGTGGTGCCCGCCTGCACCTTCGCGGTCTCGCCCGCATCGGGTCCCTGGTACGCGATCAGGTACGCGATGAAGGTCATCACGCCGATCACCAGACCGGACGGAATCGCCAATCGCATGACGCGCCCGACGAATCCGGTGCGCGCGCGTTCGTTGTTCGGCGCGAGCGAGAGGATGAACGCCGGAATGCCGATGGTGAACCAGGCCGCGATCGTCACGTGCCGGGGCAGGAACGGATACCTGATCGCCTTGTAGTGGAAGATCTGCGAACCGATGCCCGCGATGCCGACCAGGAAGGCCAGCACCACCGAGTAGACGGTCTTGGTGAGGAACAGATTCGAGACGCGCTCGATATTGCCGATCACCCGGCGGCCCTCGCCGACCACGTACGGCAGCGTCGCGAACCTGTTGTCCAGCAACACGATCTGCGCCACCGAACGGGTGGCCGGGCTGCCCGAACCCATGGCGACGCCGATATCGGCGTCCTTGAGTGCGAGTACGTCGTTCACGCCGTCACCGGTCATGGCGACGGTATGCCCGCGCGATTGCAGCGCGGAAACCATGGCGCGCTTCTGATCCGGGCGCACCCGGCCGAAGACGGTCTTGTGATCGAGTACGTCGGCGAGTTCGTTCTGATCGGTCGGCAGCTTGCGCGCGTCGACCGGATCGTCACCGCCCGCCAGGCCGAGCGAGGCCGCGACCGCGCCGACGGAGACGGCATTGTCACCGGAGATGACCTTGGTCGCCACATGCTGCGATTCGAAGTACTCCAGGGTTTCCTTGGCATCGGGCCGCACCCGCTGCTCCAGCACCACCAGCGCGGCGGGCGTCACGTGACCGGGCGCGTCGGCCGCGTCCACCGGCCGGTCGCTGCTGGCCAGCAGCAGTACGCGCAACCCCTTGGCCCCGATTTCCTGTGCGACGGCGGCGGTTTCGGAATCGGAGTCCAACAGCACATCCGGCGCGCCGAGCAGCCAGTTGCCGTGCTCCCCGTAGGAGAACCCGCTCCATTTCTTGGCCGAGGAGAACGGCGCGATTCCGGTCGGCTTCCATCCGGGCTTATCCGGGAGCGCCTCGGCGATGGCCGCCACGCTCGCGTTCGGGCGCGGATCGTCACCGGCCATGGCGGCGAGCACCTGACGCAATTCCTCGGAGGCGGTGGATGATTCGCCCTCGGGCGCGGATCCGTCCGCGGCGATGGCCCGAATCTCGCTGAGCCGCATACCGTTCTCGGTGAGCGTGCCGGTCTTGTCCGCGCACACCACGTCCACCCGCGCCAGACCCTCGATGGCGGGCAGTTCCTGCACCAGGCACTGCCGCCGCCCGAGCCGGACCACGCCGACCGCGAAGGCGATGGAGGTCATCAGCACCAGGCCCTCGGGCACCATCGGCACCAGTGCCGCGACCATGCCGTTGACGGCGGGCCGCCAGGATTCCTTACTGGAGACCAGCTGGTTGTAGATGGACAGCAGGCCCGCCGGGATCAGCAGGTAGGTGATGACCTTGAGGATGGTGTCGATGCCATTGCGCAGTTCGGATTTGACCAGGGTGAATTTGCTGGCCTCATCGGCGAGTTTGGCGGCGTAGGCGTCCTTGCCGACCTTGGTGGCCCGGTACGCGCCGCTGCCCGAGACCACGAAGCTGCCCGACATGACCGGGGCCGCAACGGTTTTGTCGATCGGATCGGCTTCACCGGTGAGCAGTGATTCGTCGACCTCGAGCAGTTCGGATTCGATGACCTCGCCGTCGACCACGATTTGATCGCCGGGTCCGAGCTCGATGATGTCGTCGAGCACGATCTCCTGCGGTGCGACCGCGGTGGCCTTGCCCTCGCGCCGCACCATCGGTTGCGCCTGGCCGACGATGGCCAGTTCGTCCAGGGTCTTCTTGGCGCGCAGCTCCTGGATGATGCCGACCGCGCTGTTCGCGACGATGAGCAGTCCGAACATGCCGTCGATGATCGATCCGGTCGCGATCACCAGGACGAAAAGCACGCTGAGGATGGCGTTGATGCGTGTGAAGATATTGGCCTTGACGATATCTCGCACCGAGCGGGAGGCCCGCTCGGGAACATCATTGGTGAGCCCGTCGCGCCGTCTTTGCTCCACCTCCGCTGAGGTGAGCCCGGTCGCGGGCGTCGCTGCCTGTGCGGTGATCGACATGATTCACAGCCTAGAGGTTTGCGTGCGGTTAGCCGGGTTTGCCCAGGTAAGCCGGAAGCGCGTCGGCAAGCGGGACTTATAAGGCGAATATCCGATAGTCGCCTGGTCGTTGCACAGGCTAACGTTGATGGGTGCCAGACAGACCCGCCGCCGCCGAGGCGGATGCCGCGCGATCCAGCCGTGTCAGCACCGGGCGTTCGGCGGGTCAGGTGGGCGTCGCCTTCGGATTCGGCGCGTACTTCATGTGGGGCCTGTTTCCGGCGTTCTTCGGCCTGCTGAAATTCGCGAGCCCCGTCGAGGTGCTGGCCGAGCGAATTCTGTGGACCCTGGGCGTGGCGCTGCTGCTCCTGCTGATCTCCGGCCGGCTGCGCGAGTTACGCGGTATCGATGCCCGCACCTGGTGGCTGGCGGCGGCGGCTTCGCTTGCGCTGTCCATCAATTGGGGCGTGTACGTCTACGGCGTCATGTCCGAACAGGTCGTGCAGTGCGCGCTCGGCTATTTCATCAATCCGCTGGTGACGGTTGCGTTCGGCGTCATCATCTTTCGGGAGCGGCTGCGCCGGGTGCAGTGGCTCGCACTGGCTCTGGGCGCGACCGCGGTGATCGTGCTGACCATCGACTACGGCCGCCCGCCGTGGATCGCGTTGATCCTGGCCTGTTCCTTCGCCACCTACGGGCTGATCAAGAAGGTGATCCGGCTCGATGCGCTGCCCGGCCTTGCCGCGGAAGGCATTTCGGCCGCGCCGTTCGCCGTGATCGCCGTGGTGGTGCTCGCCGTCACCGGTAACGCCACCTTCGGTTCCAGCGTCTCGCATTCGGCGCTGCTGATGATCTCCGGCCCGGTCACCCTGATACCGCTGCTGTGCTTCGCACTGGCCGCACCGCGAGTCCCCTTGTCCACCATGGGAATTCTGCAGTACCTGACCCCGGCGCTACAGCTGACCTGGGGTGTGGCGATCGGTCACGAGGATATGCCCGCCTCGCGCTGGGCCGGTTTCGCGCTCATCTGGCTGGCCCTGGCCATTTTCACGGTCGATGCATTGCGCCGCGGAAGACGAGCCAGCGCATAGCCGCGTACATATAGATGCCCTCGCCGATGCCGCCCGCCACCCGGGCGAGCTGATATTCGACGCCGATGGTGGCCAATCCGCTGGTGACGCCCAGGATGAAGACCAGGTAGTTCACCACGACCACGACGACATAGATGGTGAGCTGCGGTCCGACCGCGGCGTGCGAGGAGAAGTTCAGCGTGCGGTTCAGCACGTAGCTCAAGCCGAACGCGGTGATGTAGCCCGTGGTGACCGCGACCGGCAGCGGTGTGCCGAGGGTGCCGTGCAAGAGGGTGAGCACGATCATGTCGGCCGTGAAGCACACCGCGCTGATCAGCAGATAGCCCACGACGGTCGGTGGCGCGAAGCGTTCGAGCCCGAACGGCAGGCGGTCGGAGATGCCCGCGCACAGGCGGTGGAACCGGGTATCGGGCAGAACCTTGTGCACGAGATCAAGATGCCATCGCGAGATGGCGGCCAGGTTAGCGGCGAGCCAACTCGACGCCGGGTAGTATAAGTTCACACTTATATAAAGGAGGATGATATGGCCCTGCTCGAAGACCCGATCGCCGTCGCCGGACTGGTCGTGCGCGAGGTGCGGACCGGTGCGCGGGATGGTAAGCCGACCCGCACCGCCGTCGCCCGCCGCGTCTACGCCACCGATCAGGCCGATCTCTGGGACGCGCTCACCAACCCGGAACGGCTGCCGCGCTGGTTCCTGCCGGTGACCGGTGAGCTGAAGCCCGGCGGCCGCTATCAGACCCAGGGCAATGCGGGCGGGCTCATCGAGGAGTGCGAGGCTCCGGAGCGCTTCGCGGTGACCTGGGAAATGGGTCCCGTCACGTCGTGGCTGACCATCGGCCTCACCCCCGACGGCGATGGCACCGCATTGGAACTGGTGCACGAGGCTCCGGTCGACCCCGAATTCTGGACGCAGTACGGCCCGGGCGCGGTCGGCGTCGGCTGGGATCTGTCGCTGATGGCCCTGGGCCTGCATATCGACTCCGGCGCATCGGTGGATCCGGCTGCGGGACTGGCCTTTCCGACCACCCCGCCCGGCATCGAATTCGTGAGCGCGGCCGCCGAGGGCTGGGCCGCGGCCGCCATCGCCGACGGTGACGATCCCGTCGTAGCCCGTGCGGCGCGGGACAATACGATCACCTTCTACACGGTCGAGCCGGAGGGCAGCGCGGAATCCTGATGGCCACCTCCCCGGCGAGAATCTTCGACGCCCTCGGCGATCCGGTGCGCCGCTTCATCCTGGAACTGGTGGGTGCGGGCGAACTCCCCGCCGGGGCGATTGTCGCCGCGGCGCAACGGTTCACCTCGATTTCGCAGCCCGGGGTCTCCCAGCATCTCAAGGTATTGCGCGAGGCCGGACTGCTCACCGTGCGCGCCGAAGGCACCCGCCGGATCTACGCCATCGATCCCGAGGCCACCCGGGCGGCCCGCGAGTGGCTCGCGGCGCTGACCGTGCAGCCATTCGCGCAACCGCTCGACGCGCTCGCCACCGAGATCGCGCGCGGGCAGCGCGAGCGCCGGAATGTGCATCCGGGCAAGAGTATTCGCGATGAACCTCCCGGCCGGGACGCCCGCTACGGCTGACCGCCGTCCGAATATCGAAGTGCCCCGTGCGGATCCCGCATCCCCCTCATCGGATGCGCGGTCGCACGGGGCTTTTCGGATCGGGCGCTACTGCGCGGCGGGCCGCAGCGCCTGTTCCACGAACCGATTGGTGTAGGTGGCATCGAGATCGATGCGATCCCGCACCGGCTTCACATTGCGCGAGTACTGCCCCAGAATCCGCAGCACGTTCTCCGCGCCTTCGCGTTTCATCAGCCCGTCACCGTTGAACATGCTGATCGAATCGCCGACCGACTTCACATACAGCGCGGGATCGCCGCCCGCGTACTGCGATGGCATCTTCGCCGCGATCTCCTGCGGTGAATGCGCCTTGATCCACTGCAGGGTCTGCACGAACGAGGTGACCAGCTTCTGCACGATCTCCGGATGGCTGTCCACGGTCTCACAGCGCATGTACAGCGAGGCGGCCGGATACAGTCCGCCCAGCGCGGCCCGGGTGCCCTGTTCATTGCGCATATCGATGAGCACCTGGGCATCACCGGAGCTGACCATCTTGGCGACGGTCGGATCGGTGGTCATGCCCGCGTCGATGCCATTGTGGTTCATACCCGCGATGAAGGTCTGTCCCGCACCGACTTTCACCCGCGTGTAGTCCGAGGTGCTCAGGCCCTCCTGCCCGGCCAGCGCCTGGGTGAGGAAGTCGGTGGAGGATCCCAGCGAGGTGACACCGAGGTTGCGACCCGCGAAGTCCTTGGGGGAGCGGATGGTTCCCGCGTCCGCGGTGGACACCAGCTCCACTTCGCCCGGCACATCGGCGAATTGGACCACGGTGCGTAAGCATTGATCCTTGGCCTGCAGATCGATGGTGTGATCGTAGAATCCGACCACGGCCTGCACATCGCCGGTGAGCAGCGCGGTTTCGGCGGTCGCGCCGGACTGTTCGCCGAGCAGTGTCACATCGATGTCATTGCGTTCGAAATTGCCGAGCTGCTGGGTCAGCATGGCGGGCAGGTAGATCACCTTCTCCAGACCGCCGACCATGATGGTGAGCTGCGGTCGCCCGTTCGCGGTCGGAATGGTGCGCGAATCACGACAGCCGGTCGCCAGCAGCAGCGAGGAGACGGCGAGCAGAATGAGCGCCAGGCTCTTGCGGTAGCGCATGCTCACATCCCGCCGTGGCCCGCGGCCGCCTGCGACGGACGCCATTTCAGCAGGCGTCCCTCGGCCAGGCCGATGATCCACTCCGCGACCAGCGCCACCACGGTGATGACGATCATGCCCGCGTAGATGCCCGCCGCGTCGAAGGTGCCCTGCGCGTTCGAGATGAGCAGGCCCAAACCCTTACTGGCACCGGCATATTCACCGACGACAGCGCCGATGAGCGCGAAACCGAAGGCGGTGTGCAGGCTGGACAGAATCCAGGTGGTGGCGCTCGGCAGCACGATCGAGGTGAGCACCTGGCGCTTGGACGCGCCCAGGATGCGGGCATTGTTGATCACATTGCCGTCCACCTCGCGAGCGCCGGTGAAGGCGTTGAAGAACACCGCGAAGAACACCAGCACCACGACGGTCGCCACCTTGGAGCTCAGGCCCAGGCCGAACCAGATGATGAACAGCGATGCCAGCACGATGCGCGGAACGGCGTTGAGCGCCTTGATGAATGGCGCGAGCACATCGGCCCAGTACCGGCTACGGCCCAGCAGCACACCCAGCACCACACCGGCTACGGTGCCGATGACGAAGCCCAGCACCGCTTCCTGCACCGTGGTGTAGAGCTGCAACCAGATGGATCCGAATTGCGTGCCCTCGGTGAACCATTCGACGAGCCGGTCCCAGATGAGCGAGGGCTTGGAGTAGAAGAACGGATCGATCCACAGCGAGGCGGTCAGCTCCCAGGACCCCAGCCACAGCACGACCAGCAGGGCGCGCAGGCTCCACGTGCGAATCTTGTTCTTGCGCGCCTGATTACGCACCCGGGTGAGGATCTGCTCCTCGGATTCGAAAACCGGTGTGGCGGCGACATTCTGCGGCAGGACATCAAGCGACACGGGAGGCTCCCTTACTACGTGCCGCCTCGACCTGATCGCGCAGCGTTTCCCAGATTTCCTTGTAGAGATCGCGGAACTCCTCGGTGAGCCGCACCTCCTCGACATCGCGCGGCCGCTCCAGGCTCACTGTGAAATCACCGCATACCGTTGCGGGAGAAGCGGTCATGACGACGACCCGATCGGCGAGGGCGATGGCCTCCTCCAGATCGTGCGTCACGAAGATGACCGCCGCGTTGGTGCCGGACCACACCCGCAGCAGTTCGTCCTGCATGAGCTGACGGGTCTGTACGTCCAGCGCGCTGAACGGCTCATCCATGAGAATGATCTCGGGATCGTTCACCAGGGTCTGCGCCAGCGACACCCGCTTGCGCATACCGCCGGAGAGCTGATGCGGGTAGTAGCCTTCGAATCCTGCGAGGCCGACCGTGCGCACCCAGGCGGCGGCGCGTTCGCGGGCGGCCTTCTTGGGTACGCCCCGGAAGGCCGGGCCCAGGGCCACGTTGTCCAGCACCGTCTTCCACGGCAGCACCGCGTCCTGCTGGAACATGTAGCCGACGCCGTCCGGGATGCCGCGCACATCCGCGCCGCGCACCAGAGTCCTTCCGGCCGAGGCGGGTTCGAGTCCGGAGACCAGCGACAGCGTGGTGGACTTGCCGCAGCCGGTCGGGCCGACCACGGCGACGAACTCGCCGGGCGCGACGGTGAAGTTCAGGTCGCGCACCGCGGTGTGAATGCCACCGTTCGTCCCGGGGAAGCGCTTGGTCGCGCCCCTGAGCTCAATCAGCGGATCTGTCATTGCCACTCCTGTATTCCTGCCGCGTCCCTGCGGCGTTGGACAGAAGTTACGTGTCCCGGGTCACACCGGACCCGGTTGTGCGCGCTACCCGCACAAGCAGCGATTCGGACGTTTCGCGCATTCTGCTCATGCGTTTGCCGGGGGTTCTCTACACTGTCGCCCGTGTTCTCGCTCGGCCCCCGCTCGGTTCGTCTCCGAACCCAGATCGTGCTGTTGCAGGTCGCGGTGGTCGGATTGACGCTGGGCCTGGCATTCGGCGTATTCGCGTACGTCAGCGGACAGCGGCTGTCGGGGGAGTACGGCGAAAGGGCGCTTGCCATCGCGCGCACGGTCGCCTCGGATCCGGTGGTGCGGACCGAGGTCGCGCGCTATAGCAATTCCGCATTGCCGACCGGACCGCAACTCGAAGATGAGCTCGCCGACGGCGAACTTGCGCATATCGCCGATGACGCGCGGCTGCGCACCGGAGCGTTATTCGTGGTCATCACCGATGACGCGGGCCTGCGGCTGGCGCATCCGGACCGCACCCGGCTCGGCGAGATGGTCAGCACCGACCCGTCCAAGGCACTCGCCGGCGGTGAGGTGGTGATTCGCGAACACGGGACGCTCGGTGAATCCGTGCGCGCGAAAGTGCCTGTGCTCGAACGCGGTACCGGTCGCGTGGTCGGTGAGGTGAGCGTGGGCATCTCCACCACGGCCGTGCGCGAACAGTTGCTGCGCGATCTGCGCCGGGCCGGACTGCTGATCGGCGGCGCACTGCTGGCCGGTATCGCCGGATCGGTATTGCTGGCTCGTCGCTGGCACGGGCTGACCCTGGGCCTGGAACCGTCGGAACTCGCCGAACTGGTCCGCGAACAGGACGCCGTGCTGCACGGCATCGGTGAAGGCGTGGTCGCCGCCGATGCCGCCTGGCGCGTCACCGTCATCAATGACGAGGCCCGCCGCCTGCTCGGCATCACCGCCGCACCCGGCGCGGATATCGACGCCATCGGCCTGACTCCCCGTGTGCTGCAAGCCTTCCGGTCCGCCGACGGCCAACCCGTGCAGGCCGCGGTGGGGGAGCGCATCGTCGTCGTCACCGCTCGCGCGGTCACCCGCGACGGCCGCCCGCTCGGTGCGGTCCTGAGCGTGCGCGACCGCACCGATGTGGAATCCCTTACCCGCCAACTGGATGCGGTCCGCTCCATGAGCACCGTGCTGCGCGCCCAGCGCCACGAATTCGCCAACCGCCTGCACCTGCTCAGTGGTCTACTGCACACCGGCCGCTCCGGTGAGGCAGCGAACTACCTCGACGAACTCCTCGGCTCCGGTCCCCTCGGTGCGGCCCTGCCCGGCATCGACGCCGTCGCCGACCCCTACCTGCAAGCCTTCCTCTCCGCCAAAGCCGCCCACGCCCGCGAGAAGGGCGTCCACCTCCGCCTCGGCCCCAATACCTGGGTCACCGCGAATCTCGCTGCGCCGGTGGATGTCACGACGGTGCTGGGGAACCTTCTCGACAACGCCATCGACGCGGCGGCCGAGCGGCTCGTCGCTGATGGGGGTGCGCAATCCGCCGCTGTCGGTGGTCCGGTGCGAGCGAGCGTCGATGCGGTGATCACCGAGCGCGGTCACGAACCGGGGGATGATCCGGACATATCGCCGGTCGTCGAAGTGGAGTTGGTGCAGGAGGGCGACACGCTGCACATCGCTGTCGCGGACAGCGGTGCCGGGGTGACCGCGGAATTGGTGGATTCGATTTTCGTGGAAGGGGTTTCGACGCGTTCCGGCGGGGATGTACCCGGTGGGCGCGGGGTGGGGCTGGCGCTGTCCCGTCAGGTGGCGCGGGCGCGCGGGGGCGAGGTTCGGCTCGCGCATCCGGGTGGCGTCGCCGCGAGTACCGGGGAATCCGGTGCGGGGGAGTCGGCGGAATCGGAAAGACCGCTGCGGGGAGCGGAGTTCATTGCCCGGTTGCCGGGTGTGCTGATCGAGGGAGAACCGGCGTGGGCCGCGGAGAACTGAAGGTCCTGGTGGTCGATGATGACTTCCGGGTGGCGAATATGCATGCCGGAATCGTCTCGGCGCTACCGGGATTCGTCGTCGGGGCGGTCGCCAACACCTTGGCCGCCGCGCGGGCCGAGATCGAGCGGGCCGCGTTCGATCTGGCGCTGGTCGATGTCTATCTGCCCGATGGTTCCGGGGTGGAGCTGGTGCGCGAGATTCGGTTCGACGCCATGATGCTCACGGCCGCAACCGAATCCGAGACGGTGCGCGGGGCGCTGGCGGCGGGTGCGCTGGGCTATCTGGTGAAACCGTTCGATCATGCCGCGCTGGCTGCCCGGCTGGCGGGTTACGCCCGCTATCGCCGCATACTGTCGGCCCCGGAGATCGGGGCGGCCGAGGTCGATGCCGCGCTGCTGGCGCTGCGGCCCAGTGCGCTGCCGAGCAGTGCCGCGTCCCAGGCGGCGGCGGTCGCCTCGCCGACGAAAGACCTTGTCCTGCAAGCCGTCCAGCGGGCCACCGCGCCCATGTCCGCCGCGCAGGTGTCGGCCGCGATCGGAATTTCGCGCGCCACCGCGCAGCGGTATCTCGCTACGCTGGTGGCCACGGGGGGTCTGCGCATGCAGTTGCGCTACGGCAGCACCGGGCGTCCCGAACAGGAGTATTCCGCCCCTGTCTGAAATGTCCATATATCACTATCCTGCAAACGGATGGTGTACCCCGTCACCGTCCTGGAAGGAAATATCCTCATGCGCAATCGTTTCCGTGCCGGAGTCCTCGCGAGCGCCCTGCTGCTCGCGCCGCTGGCCGCCGTCGCCACCGCCTCCGCGGTTCCGCTGGAACCGGCTCCCGCGCAGAATGCCGATGTCGCGGGGCAGGTCTGCATCCAGCAGTTCCCGCAGAGCGTGATCTGCCTGCTCAGCACGTTCTCGGCCTCGGCCTCCGCGCAGAAATAAGGGCGTCCCGAAGTTAGCCGATCCGCCGATTATCCTGTGATGCCTGTCACAGGAAGGTTGGCGGATCGTGCTTTTCGCGGCTAACTTCGGGGGTGTGGCGGTGCTCCTGTCGGCCGACTTGCACCGGTCCAGGGTCGGGATCGCCACGGACACAGGAGAATTCCGATAACTATTCAGTTCAACCACACCATTGTCGCGAGCAAGGACAATAGGGAGACCGCCGAATTCTGGGCGGATATCCTCGGGTTGGAAGTCGGTGAGGAGTGGGGTCCATTCATCGCGCTGCCCGTACACAACGGCGTCACCTTCGATTTCGCCGTCAGTCCGCCTGATATCCCGGGCGGCCTGCACCCTGCGCACTACGCCTTCCTGGTCTCGGAGGACGAATTCGATTCGGCCTTCGAGAAGATCCAGGAGCGCGGTCTCACCTACTATGCGGATCCGCGCATGCAGGGCGTGAACGAGATCAACCACAATGACGGTGGCCGCGGTATCTATTTCCTGGATCCCAACGGCCACTACATGGAGTTGATCACCGTTCCGTACGGCGGCTGGCCCCAGACGTAGTACCGGGCGCGGGGCGTCGGCGATCTCACGCCGAGATCGCCACGCCCCGTGACAGCGCGCCCATGAATTTCGGGGCCATCTTCTCGTAGAAGCGATCCACTTCGCGAATCTCGAAACCCGAATCCTCGATCATCGCGCGAATATCGCGATTCAGATTGCAGCCGCCGAACAGCGTCTGCTGCACCGGATTCAGCCGATGCTGCCATTTCTGGACACCGGCATCGGGTGCGAGTCCGTGTTCGACGAAATGCAATGTCCCGCCGGGCACCAGCACTCGCCGCAATTCGGCCAGCGCGGCCTGTGCGTCGGGAATGGTGCACAGCGTCCAGGTGGACAGCGCCGAATCGAAACTATTGTCCGCGAACGGCAGTGACTGTCCATCCAGTCCGGCCCGCTCGACGGGGACGTTCGCGGCGGCGACCCGCTTGCTCGCCATGTGCCAGCCGCGATCCACCGGCTCCACCGCGGTCACCGAATCCACCGCGCCCGGATAGAACGGCACATTGCGTCCCGATCCGAACCCGATCTCGACCACCCGCCCGTGCAGGCCCTCGCAGGTCTGCTCGCGCACCGGATCGAGCATCGCCGATCCGCACGACAGATCGATGATCCGGGGGAGAACCTGGTTCTCGTAGATGCCCATACGCTCACTCTTCCAAGGAAATATCCGGTGCGCCAGGGCGTTAGCGCTTGGGCGGGAAGCGCTGGGTCAGCCAGGCGGTGTACATATCCAGCACCGCCGGATCGATGGTCGTCTCGATGGTCCCGTACTCGGAGACCAAACCGGTCTTGGTCGGCTGCATCAAATGGTTGAGGCCGTCGAAGACGTGCACGGTGGCATCGGGATCCGCGGCCAGCGCGGTGCGCGCCGGACCTTCGTTCTGGGCCGATGGCACCTGGAGATCCTTGCCGCCGTACACCGCGAGCACCGGGATCCGCAGCGCCGAAAGCGCCGGGGCGGGATCGTAATTCACCAGTGCCAGCATGCTCGGTGTGATGGTGCTGTCCAGCACGTCATCCTTGCTGCGCTGATCGGCGGGCAGTGAATCATTGTGCGCGTGCGCGTATTTCCGCGCGGCCTCCACATCGCCGCCGCGCATCACCTCGGTGAGTCCGGTGATGTAGGCGACCTGCGCGTCGACCTGTTCCTGGGTCGCACCGCCCGCGGCCAGGATGAGGCGGTTCTGTTCGATCAGCACCTCGGAGCCGCGCACCGACGGGCCAGCCATGAGAATCGCGAAGGCGATACCGCTGTCCGGCTTGGCCGCGGCCAGTGGTGCGAGGTAGCCGCCCTCGCTGTGGCCCAGCAAACCGATGCGTTTGCCGTCGATCTCCGAACGGCCGCGCAGGAAGCTCACTCCGGCGGCCACGTCATCGGCGAGCTGATCGTAATTCGCCTGATCGATCTTGCCCCCGGTACCGCCGACACCCCGATCGTCGGTGCGCAGCACGGCATATCCCGCGCGCGTCAAAGTGTCCGCGATCAGCAGGAACGGTTTGTGCCCGGCGATTTCCTCATTGCGATCCTGCGGTCCGCTGCCGGTGATCAGCACGACGGCGGGATGCGGTCCGGCGCTTCGCGGTTCGGTGAGCGTGCCCGCGATGGTGATATCGCCGCTGCGATAGCTGACATCCTCGGAGTTGTACGGGAACGGCGGTTTCGGCTCCTGCGGGCGATTCAATCCGGCGATCTTGCCGCGCGTCATATTCAGCGGGAACGTAGCGCCGGACTGGCTGAACTCGCCCTTGATGGTGTCCGACCCCTTGTCGAACTTGCCCTTGAACGATGGCGTGCCCGGGAATCCGGTGATGGTCCACGCCACCTGATCCGGATCGGTCTTCACCTCACCCAATTCCTGCGCCGTCACTCCCTGCAGCGGAATGTCGATGGTGGCCTTGCCATCCGCGGTGAAGGTGACCCCGACCGGCAATGGCTGATCCGGGATCTCGATATTTCCGTGCCAGTCCCCGGGGACCCCGGCGGGCGTCGCGGGCGCGTCGTTCTTCGACGCGCAGCCCGCCACCGCCACGGCGACCACGACCAGCACACTCAGTGAAAGAGACCGCAGGGCTCGCATGCCGCCCAGCGTACGCGGGGGTCACACCCGCATTACCGATTCGACACCCCGCATAACCACTGGGCATTCGCGGGTAACTCTCGCTGTCATCCCATTGCCCGGCGCGCCGCGCGCTTCTACCGTGGATCGATGAGCAACGTCGCCATCGCCCACGATCTCGCGGATCTACCCACCGGCGTGGGCGGTTACGCGACCCCCGAATTCGGTCCGCTGGTACGGACTTTCGCCCGTTTTATGGGCGGGGTGCCCGGTGCGGGCGGTGCGCTCACCGTGCAGCTGCGCGGTGTCCCGCTGGTGGACATCCAGATCGGCGAATCCGCGCCCGGCACCGCCTGGGACGCCGATACCGGCGCGATCGTGTTCTCCGCCACCAAAGGCATTGCGGCGACGGTCATCCACCGCCTCGCCGATCGCGGCCTCATCGACTACGACACCCCGGTCGCCTACTACTGGCCCGAATTCGCCGCCAATGGCAAAGAGCGAATCACCGTGCGCCAGCTGCTCTCCCATCGCGCGGGGCTGTCCGGCCTGCCGGATATCGCCGCCGGGCTGGACGACATCCTCGATCACCGGCTGATGGAACGGCGCCTGGCCGCCGCCGAGCCCGATCATCTGCGGGGCACCCCCACCTACCACGCCCTCACCTACGGCTGGCTGCTCGCCGGTCTGGCCCGCGCCGTCACCGGCCGCGGTATGGCCGAACTCTTCCGCACCGAGGTCGCGGAACCCCTGGGCACCACCGGCATCCACCTCGGCAGGCCACCGGCGGGTTCGGCCACCACCGCCGCCACCATGCACGGCGGCCGCCTGGCGTTCGTCGGCACCACCTATATCTCGCTGGTCCTGGGCCGCGCCTATTCGTTCCCGGGCGCACTCGGCGCTGCCTCCCGCGCACTCTTCCTCCCCGGCCTGGAGGACTTCCTCGAGGGCGACGCCCCGCCCATCCTCGACACCGAACTCCCCGCCGGAAACGGCGTCTGCACCGCCACCGGCCTGGCGACCCTGTACGGCGCACTCGCCAACGGCGGCATGCACAACGGCCGCCGCTTCCTGTCACCGCAAACGATCAAAACCATGCGCCACATCGAGACCTACTCCCTCGATCACGCCCTGTTCTACATCCCCATGCTCTGGCATATGGGCTACCACTCCCTGCCCATCCCCGGAGCCCGAGCCGGTTTCGGCCACATCGGCCTCGGCGGCTCCTTCGGCTGGGCCGACCCCAACACCGGTCTCTCGGTCGGCTTCACCCACAACCGCCTCTCCCTGACCGCCCTCTACACGGACCAACTGGCCTCGGCATGGGTGCTGCCGCTGGCGGTGCGGGGCGCTCGATCAACGCGCCGCACCGCCCAGACCCCGGCCCGCCGAGCCGCCTGAGAGCCCTTGCCGAACAAGGGAGTTCAGCCGCGGAGATCCTCGATCCGCAGCGTCGGGCAGTAGCGGCGGATGGTGAGGGCGATATCGTCGACCGAGACCGACAGGGTCTGCGCGGTGATGGTGAGCGGGCTGTAGCCCAGCGCGGTATTGCTCTGGGCGAGGAGCCGGCCCGCCGGGGAGAGCCCGGCGCTGTGGTTCTCGATGTGGTGCGGCAGCACCTCCAGGGCGTGCTGACGGCCCGTGTGGCGCAGTCGGATTCGTTCGATCTCATGCCAGCCGAGGCTGCGATTGCGGAAGGCCAGCCCCTGGAAGGAGATCGTCAACTGCGGGCTGCGGCGCACGAATTGCACTCCGAGCAGCACGGCGCAGAACCCGAAGAACAGCACCGCGAGCGCACCCCAGATGACCGCCTTCACCCCGCCGAACGCCACCATCGAGATCCCGGTGATCACCAGCGCCACCGCGCACAGCAGCGGAACCAGCAGGCGCGATTGCGAGATGTAGTAGACGGTCGAACCGTCCGTGCTGCGGTCGGACGGCGACATACGAATTCCCTTTGCTCGAACGAGTTCAGTGCGTGATCATCCGCCACCGAGCGCGCCGGTTCAAACGGGGAAAGCCGGGCGCGGCAGACTGGGGGCGTGCAGCTTCCTGTCGGTGCGGTGATTTGCGCGTTTATCGCGGCCCTGTTGTTCGCGGTGTCGGCGGTGGCGCAGCAGAGCGCCGCCGCCGAGGTGCCCGAGGGTGAAGGGCTGATGCGGGCGCTGGTCCGGAATCCGCGATGGTGGGCCGGGATGATCGGGGACGGTGGGGGATTCGCGTTCCAGGTGGCGGCGCTGGCGCTGGGTTCGGTGCTCATCGTGCAGCCGATTCTGGTCAGTGCGCTGGTGTTCGCGTTGCCGATGGCGGCGCGATACAGCGGGCGCAAGACCACGGCGAGCATGTGGGCCAACGCTCTCGCGCTGTCGGTGGCGCTGGCGGTGTTCCTGATCGTCGGCGATCCGACCGAGGGGCTGGACAACGCGCCCTGGCATCGCTGGCTGTGGCCGCTGGGACTGGTGTTCGCGGTGGTGGCGGCGGGAGTCATCGGCGCGCGAGTGGTGAAAACGCCTGCGCTGCGGGCGCTTCTGCTCGGCGGTGCGGGCGGCACGCTGGTGGGTGTGTCGGCGGCCTTGACCGCCAATGTGACCCGGTTGTTCGGGGAGTCGATCAGCACGGCGCTGACCAGCTGGGAGATCTACGTACTGGTGCTCACCGGAGTCGGGGGTGTGTACCTGCAGCAGCGCGGATATCAGGCCGGATCGCTCGCCGCCTGCCTTCCGGCCTTCACGATCGCCGAACCGCTGGTCGCCGCGTTCGTCGGGATCACTGTGCTGGACGAGCGGTTGCGCAGCGGTCCGGTCGGCACCGCGTTCGTGATCGTGGCCGTCCTCGTCATGTGCGTCGCGACCGTCGCGCTCTCGCGGGCGCAGGCGGGCGAACCGCTCGAAGTGTCCGATTCCGCACCGGTTTCGCAGCCCTGAGAGTGACCTTGAACACGACACGCGCAAGGCGAAACGCCGTACGCGCAAGTCACGTCCGCGTGCCTTCGAAACCAGTCGGTGGGGGCGCTTAGGATGTCTGCGTGTCAGCCTCGTCGGGATCATTCGTCCATCTCCACAACCACACCGAGTACTCGATGCTCGACGGCGCGGCGAAGATCACGCCTCTGTTCAAGGAGGCCAAACGGCTGGGCATGACCGCCGTCGGCATGTCCGACCACGGAAACATGTACGGCGCCTCGGAGTTCTACAACTCCGCCAAGGCGCAGGGCGTCAAGCCGATCATCGGCATCGAGGCGTACATCGCGCCCGAATCCCGCTTCAACACCAAGCGCGTGCAGTGGGGCGATCCGTCGCAGAAGAGCGATGACGTCTCCGGTTCGGGCGCGTACACCCATATGACCATGGTCGCGGAGAACGCGCAGGGGCTGCGGAACCTGTTCAAGCTCTCCAGCCTCGCCTCCATCGAGGGTCAGCTCGGCAAATGGGCGCGTATGGACGCCGACATCATCGCCGAGCACGCCGCGGGCATCATCGCCACCACCGGCTGCCCCTCCGGCGAGGTGCAGACCCGACTGCGCCTGGGCCAGGAGCGCGAAGCCCTCGAGGCCGCCGCCAAATGGCAGGAGATCTTCGGTCCGGAGAACTTCTTCCTGGAGATCATGGACCACGGCCTGTCCATCGAACGCCGCGTGCGCGAGGGCCTGCTCATGGTCGGTCGCGAGCTGGGCATCCCGCCGCTGGCCACCAATGACTGCCACTACGTGCACGAGACCGATGCGGGCAATCACGAAGCGCTGCTGTGCATTCAGACCGGCAAGACGCTCTCGGACCCCACCCGCTTCAAGTTCGACGGCTCCGGCTACTACCTCAAGTCCGCCGAGGAAATGCGTGCCATCTGGGATGACGAGGTCCCCGGCGCCTGCGATAACACCGTCCTCATCGGCGAGCGCGTGCAGTCCTACGACGAGGTGTGGGCCCCGCGCGATCGCATGCCGATCTTCCCGGTGCCCGAGGGCGAGACCCAGGGCAGCTGGCTGCGGCACGAGGTCATGACCGGTCTGCATCGCCGCTTCCCCAACGGCATTCCGCCGGAATACCTGCCGCGCGCGGACTTCGAACTCGACGTCATCATCGAAATGGGCTTCCCGGCCTACTTCCTCATCGTCGCCGACCTCATCACCTACGCGCGCTCGGTCGGCATCCACGTCGGCCCGGGTCGTGGTTCGGCCGCCGGTTCGCTGGTCGCCTGGTCGATGGGCATCACCAATATCGATCCGATCCCGCACGGGCTGCTCTTCGAGCGCTTCCTCAATCCCGAGCGCGTATCCATGCCCGATATCGATATCGACTTCGACGATCGCCGCCGCGGTGAAATGGTCCGCTACGCCACCGAGAAGTGGGGCAGTGACCGCGTCGCACAGGTGATCACCTTCGGTACCATTAAAACCAAAGCGGCGCTGAAGGATTCGGCCCGCGTCCAGTTCGGCCAGCCCGGTTTCGCCATCGCCGACCAGATCACCAAGGCGCTGCCGCCGCCCATCATGGCCAAGGACATCTCGGTCTCGGGCATCATGGATCCCGAGCACGAGCGGTACAAAGAGGCCGCCGAGGTCCGCGAACTCATCAACAACAATCCGGACGTCGCCAAGATCTACGAGACCGCGCGCGGCCTCGAGGGCCTGATCCGCAATGCCGGTGTGCACGCCTGCGCGGTCATCATGTCGTCCGAACCGCTCACCGACGCCATCCCGGTGTGGAAGCGCGCCCAGGACGGCGCGATCATCACCGGCTGGGATTACCCGTCGTGCGAGGCCATCGGCCTGTTGAAGATGGACTTCCTGGGTCTGCGCAACCTGACCGTCATCGGCGACGCGCTGGTGAACATGAAGGCCAACCGCGGTATCGACCTGGACCTGGACACGCTGCCGCTGGAAGACGCCCCCACCTACGAATTGCTCGCTCGCGGTGACACTCTCGGCGTCTTCCAGCTCGACGGCGGCGCCATGCGCGATCTGCTGCGACGCATGCAGCCGACCGGCTTCGAGGACATCGTCGCCGTGCTCGCGCTGTACCGCCCCGGCCCCATGGGCATGAACGCCCACAATGACTACGCCGACCGCAAGAACGGGCGGCAAGAGGTCAAACCGATTCACCCGGAGCTCGAAGAGCCCCTGAAGGACATTCTGCGTGATACCTACGGCCTGATCGTGTATCAGGAGCAGATCATGCAGATCGCGCAGAAGGTCGCCGGATACTCCCTCGGCCGAGCCGATATCCTGCGCCGCGCCATGGGTAAGAAGAAGGCCTCGGTCCTGGAAGCCGAGTTCGAGGGCTTCGAAGCGGGCATGGTCGAGAACGGCTTCTCCAAACCGGCCGTGAAAGCCCTGTGGGACACCATTCTTCCGTTCGCCGGATACGCGTTCAACAAATCGCACGCCGCGGGCTACGGCCTGGTGTCGTTCTGGACCGCGTACCTCAAGGCCAACTATCCCGCCGAATACATGGCCGGTCTGCTCACCTCCGTCGGTGACGACAAGGACAAGGCCGCGGTCTATCTGGCCGACTGCCGTCGCCTGGGCATTCAGGTGCTGCCGCCGGACGTCAATGAATCCGAGATCGAATTCGCTTCCGTCGGCGGCGATATCCGCTTCGGTATGGGCGCGGTTCGCAATGTGGGCGCGAACGTGGTGTCCTCGATCATCGCCGCGCGCAAGGAGAAGTCGAAGTTCACCGACTTCTCCGACTATCTGAACAAGGTCGACGCCGCCGCCTGCTCCAAGAAGGTCATCGAATCCCTCATCAAGGCGGGCGCTTTCGATTCACTCGGACATCCGCGCAAGGGTCTGCTGCTGGTGCACTCCGATGCCATCGACGCGGTCATGTCGACCAAGAAGGCCGAGGCCATCGGCCAGTTCGACCTGTTCGGCGGGCTGGACGACGATGATTCGATGGCGAGCGTGTTCAATGTGAAGGTCCCCGACGAGGAGTGGGAGACCAAGCACAAACTCGCCCTGGAGCGGGAAATGCTGGGCCTGTACGTGTCCGGGCATCCGCTCAATGGCGTCGAACATGTGCTCGCGGCCCAGTCCGACACCCAGATCCCGACCATTCTCGACGGTGACGTCAAGGACGGTCAGCAGGTCACCATCGGCGGCATCTTCGCCAGCGTCACCCGCCGCGTCAACAAGAACGGCCTGGCCTGGGCGTCGGCGCAATTGGAAGACCTCAGCGGTGGTATCGAGGTGCTGTTCTTCCCGCAGTCCTACTCGGTCTACGGTATGGATGTCACCGAGGACGCCATCGTACTGGTGAAGGCGCGCGTCTCGGCCCGCGACGATCGCATTTCGCTGATCGCCAATGACCTTGTGGTGCCGGATCTTTCGTCCATCGGCGTGGATAAGCCGATGTCGGTGGTGATCCCGACCCGGCTGTGCACCCCGGATAAGATCAGCGCCCTCAAGCGGGTGCTCAGCAGCCATCCCGGCACCGCGGACGTGCATATCCGGCACGTCGGCTCGCGCGAGCGCACCACCGTGCTGAAAGTCGCTGACAACCTGCGGGTTTCACCGTCCTCGGCGCTCATGGGCGATCTCAAGGCACTGCTCGGCCCCGGCTGCCTGGCGGGCTGAGCCTCCCCGGTTTTACCTGATCACGGCAGTAGGGTGCCGGTAGGCACAGCCGTGATCAGGACCGGAGAGGATGTCCGAGGTGGCTTTTCCGCGCGCTCGACTACTGGCCGCGCTCGCGGCCACCGGCCTGCTCGTCGCCTGCGGGCACAGCGGCCCGCATTCGGTGGTGACCACCTCGCAACCCCGTGCGGCCCGCAGCATTCCGCAACCGCAGGGCGCGCCGTCCGCACCCAATGCCGTCACCGCCACCCCGGACGGTCTGCGCTTGCGCGGCCAGCCGTGGTGGCCCAGCGGATTCAACGGCCCGCAGCTGGCCACCGATTACGCCGTCAATTTCGGCTGCGGGGCCGAGGTCGATCTGGACGCCTTCTTCCGCGCCCTGCCGCCCCACAGCCTCACCCGATTCGCGCTCTTCCAGGCGTTCGTGGTGAACAAGGACTCCGGCGAACTCAATTTCAAACCCGCCGACGTGGTGTTCTCGGCGGCCGAGAAGTACGGGCAGATGGTGCTTCCCGTGCTGGCCGCGCAGACCGGCGATTGCGGTGACGAGGTCTACAAACAGCGTCAGTGGTACGTGGACGGCTGGACCAAACTCATCGAGGTGCCCGGACGTTCTGTCATGAGCTATCGGGATTGGGTCAATACCGCCGTGGCCCGCTGGCGCGGCTCACCGGTGCTGGCGGGCTGGGAACTGGTCGGCGAACCCGAACCGAGCAATTGCGACCACAACCGCTGCGATCTGCGGCATCGCACCTGCCCCGCGGACGCCGCGCAGGTACTGCGCAAGTTCATGGACGACGCCGGGGATATCGTGCGCACCCTGGATCCCCAGCGACTGCTCTTCGCCGGATACGTCGGCGGCAGCCAATGCGGTATCGCCGGAGACGCGTTCAGCGTGGCCAGCGGATCGCGCAATGTGGACGTGACCGAATTCCACGACTACACCGAGGACGGCAACCCGCTCCCCGGTGACGCGGCCAATGGTCTGGCCCGTCGCATCGCGCAATCCCGGGAACTCGGAAAACCCTTGCTGGTGGGGGAGATCGGCGAATACGCCGGTTCCTGCGACACCCTCGAGAAGCGTGCCGAGATCATGGTGCGGCGCATGGACGGTCAGCGCCGGGCCGGTACCGCGGGCGCGCTCATCTGGGCTTTCGTCCCCGATCCGCGGCATGACGAGTGCACCTACGATGTCGGTCCCGATGATCCGCTCTGGCCGGTGGTCGCCCAGCACACCACCCTCGGCCAGTAATCAGCTGCCGATCACCCGGTACAGCCGCCAATCCGGCTGTCCCGCGCCGTCATTGGGGATCTCCAACTCCAAAGTGGCGATCTGCGCGCCGTTCTCGTACATGCTGGGATAGCGCCGGTTCACCGCATCGGAGGTGCCGCGACCGGAATTCGGCACCGCCAGAATGTATTTCACCCCGCGATCCAGCGGCCGGTTCAGCACCCGCACGAAATCGCGATCCGAGGGGATGACGAACCGATCCGGCTTCTCCGAGGCGACCAGCACCGCGAACCCGTACACGGTATCCATCACCACCGCACCGCGCGGCAGGTCCAGTGCGTCGAGGTATTCGGCCAGCCGCCGCTCGGTGCGGAAGGTCGCGGCGATCCGCACCTCATCGTTGTATTTGGCGGACACATTGTCCGGGTTCGGGAACAGCACCGCCTCGAGCGAATACTCCTGCACCGCCATCAGCTGATTGTTCATGCCCAGCACCGTGACCGGCAGCGCCGCGATCAACAGCACCGCCGCCAGCGCCGCGCCCGCCAGTGGTCGCCAGGCGCGGGAGGCGATCAGCGGTGCGGCAGGCTCGCGGTCCTCGTACTGCCCGGCCCGCTTGGTCGGCGGGAAACCGTGCGCGGGCGCGATGAGCAGGGCCAGAATCGCCGCCAGCGGAATCGCCGCGATATAGAACCGCAGGAACGCGAAGGTGGAACCCATTGCGTAACTGAGCATCTGAAACGCCAGCACCGACCCGAACAGCAGCATCGGCACCGCCACCTGCCAATCCCGCCGCCGAATGCCCAGCGCACCCGTGATCGGAATCAGCAGCGGCAGCAGCGGAGCCAGAATCAGCATGGCCCCGAGCGAATACTGCATCGCCGCGATCGGATTACCGGGCCCGCCCGCCCCCGACTGCGTCAGAATCGCGGAATTGCCGTACTGCGAGGTGAATTGCTGAAACGCCTGTCCGGTGATCAGCCAGCTGGTCCCCGCCCACACCACGAACGCCAGCACCACCGGGGCCGTCACCAGCACCAGATCCATTGCCGCCCCGGCGAATCGATGGTCGGCCGCGCGCCGCCGGTAATAGCTGAGCCCGAACACCAGCACCGCCGCGCCCATCGCCGGGGCGAGTGCGTCGTATCGGGTCAGATATCCCAGCCCCAGCGCGATACCGGTGGCCACCAGATCGTGCACCCCATCGGTGCGCACCCAGCGCATCAGCCGTCGCGCCGCCCAGCACAGGCAGAACAGGAACAGTGCCTCGCTCATCCCATTGCCGCCGTAGAACACCACCATCGGATTGAGCGCGAACACCAGCGTGATGACGATGCGAAGCCACTGCGGCGCACCGCGATCCCCGCCGATACCCCACACCATCACCACCGCGCCCGCCATGAACAGCGAGGTCATCAGCACCCCGGACAGACCCCACCGGGTGATCCCCGCCGACCACTGCGCGAACGCCACGAACGGCAATTGCGCCAGCGAGGTGAGCGGGGTGAATACGAATCCGATGGCCGACAGATGTGGATCCCGGCTCAGAATCGCGGCCTGGGTCGCCGCCACCCGGCTCAGCGCGTCACCGCCCAGATAACCCCGCCCCGCGGTGAGCAGTACACCCACGCACAGATACAGCACCGCCGATACCGCGAAGATCACCCGGGGTGTGCGCACCGCGGTCATTCGGCCGTCTCCTTCGCGGTGCCCAAACCGTGAAAAGTCTTCTCCCAGTACGACGGATTGCGCACCAGCTGCCAGCACCCCTTGGTCGCGGCCACCGCCATGAGCACCCAGTAGGCCGGGGACAGCAGGCACGCCCAGAGCAGATCCGGCCGGCCGTTCTCCCGGCATGCGATCAGATTCATGTACACCGTCGCCGCGTTCCCGAGCACCAGTGCGATCAGCGCCGGGAAGTACACCGCCGCCGGGAACAGCTTCTCGATGAGCCAGGGCTGCCCGAAAATCCAGGTGAGCGTGACGAACCAGAACAGCAGATTCAGGCAGGCGATGATCGGCGTCCCCGCCAGGATCAGGGTGAACCGCAGGAAGCTGACCGGGCCGATCTTGCGCCACAGCTGGACCGGCCGCCGCGCGTGCACCAGCCAGCTCTGCAGGTAGCCCTTGTACCAGCGCGAGCGCTGCCGAATCCAGTTGATCGGATCCGGATTCGCCTCCTCCAGGGTGGTGGAATCGATGACGGCCGTGGAGTAGCCGCGCGCCGCGATCCGCACCCCGAGATCCGCGTCCTCGGTGACGTTGTACGGATCCCACGCCCCGATATCGATGAGCACATTGCGCCGGAAGTGATTCGAGGTGCCGCCCAGCGGAATCGGCGCGGCACTGCGCATCAGCCCGGGCAGCAGGAAGCCGAACCACAACCCGTAATCCATGGTGAACCAGGCGGTCAGTAGATTCTGCCGGGCATTGTGGAACGCCAGCTTGGCCTGAACGCACACCACCGAACGCGGCAGACCCCGGAACGCCGCCACCACCCGCCGCAATTGCAGCGGATCGGGAATGTCCTCGGCGTCGTAGATGGTGACGATATCGCCGGTGGCGGCGTGCAATCCGTAGTTGCACGCCTTCGGCTTGGTGCGCGGATCGGCGGCGGGCACCAGCACGATGGTGATGTGTTCGCTTCCGGCCGTGCCGATTCCGGCCGCGCGGGCGGCATCGATGGTCGGCGCGTCATCCTCTTCGAGCAGTAGCAGCGCCTGCATCCGATCGCGCGGATAGTTCAGCCCGTTCAGCGCGGCGATGAGATCACCGACCACCTCGGGTTCGCCGTAGGCGGGCACCAGGATCGTGTACGGCGGCAGCTGATCATCCGAAAGTGCCAGCGCCTCTTCATCACTCACGGTCAGAATGGCATCGCGCGCCATACCGCGAGTGAAGATCAGCACCCTGTCCACGATCACCGCGATATACCCCAGCGTGCACACCGCCACCAGCACGGTCAGCGTCGTCAGCGGTGCGAAGACCGCGCACACCAGCACGATCAACACCGCGGCGATGACCGTATTGCGTTGCCACGGCAGGAAAGCCACCGAGGCCGAGGCCATCGGATCGTTCTCGCGCAAACCCTGCACGGCGGTGCGCAGCGCGTGCTCGCGCTCCTGCGCGGTGGCCAGACCCGGTAGCTCAGCGCTCATTCGCCGCCCCCAATCGCACCATCTCCCGGCCCACCGAGATCAGCATCTCGCCGTCCTTGAGCTCGAGATCGACATCGTCGAGATCGGAATCCGGATCGACATTGACCGCATTGCCGCGCAGGAACTGGTGCAGCAGATTGTTCAGATTGCTGACCGCCCACGGCTCGGGCTGCGGGAAGGCGGCCTCGGGCAGGTGATTATCGGCCGCGATCAGACTGACCCGCTCCGCTCCGCCCGTACCCTGCCAGTTCCAGCTCAGAAAGCTCCAGCTGAGCAGCCGCTGATCATCGAGGACGGTATTGAGCCGCGCGGTCACCCCGTACCCCAGATCGACCTGCCTGCCCGCGGTGACGCGCGGCTGGATCAGCTCGTACATGGTGAACTGCGGATACCGGTCCACATTGTGCGGGCTGTCCGAGCGCAGGATATCGACCATGATGCGGCGTCGCCGGGATTCCTTGTCCCACTCCGGATTACCGCGCTCGGCCCGAATCCGCTGCCGCACCCAGGTGGTGTTCGGGCCGTAATACCTGGAGGCCCACGGGTATTGGCGCTCACCCAGCAGGGTCCAGCCGCCCGGTATGGCGGGCGCGTGCGCGATCACCAATCCCGGAATGACCGGACTCGGAACCTTGTACTCCTGCGGCACCGGAATCATCGCGAACAGGGCCGCCGCCACGATCGCGGTCACCGCCGCACTGCGCGACTGCGCCGCCGTGAGTGGGCGCACCGGCCGATTCAACGGCCGCACATGCGACCAGCCGCGCTGATCCAGATACATGATCGCCGAGACCGCGAACACCGCCGTCACCGGCGGAACCAGTTGGTACACAAGCTGATGCGCGTGCGGGAACACGATGGCCAGCAGCGCCAGCACCAGCGTGCCGACCCCGATCGCCCCGGCCGCCGCCGCCAAGGCCCGCTGCCAGGTGCGCCCCGCCGCGATGGCGGCGGCGATGGTCGCGAACACCAGCGCCGCCATGCCCTCGGCCAGTTTGGTCGCGCCGAACAGCACCACCATGCCCCGGTAGAACCACGGGAATCCGGCCAGGAACAGCAGCCAGGCGGGCCAGAACCGGAATACCGGCCGCAGCCCGAACATCAGAATGCTCACACTCATCAGGAACAGCGGCGCGGCAATGAGATCCAGGTGCAGCACCTCGTACTCGTACCGGTACCGCAGCACCAGCAGCCCCTGCAGCGCCGCGGTCAGCGCCAGCCCGAGCATGCCGACGATAATGTCGGATTGCCGGTCGTAGATGGGCAATTCATCCTGATGCCGCAGTGCGATGCCGATCGCGGCGAACAATGCCAGCACCGGCAGCGCGAAGACGAAACCGATATCCGAACCCTGCCGCACATCCTCGATGAGCTCGGCCCACAGATTCCAGAACGCCCCCACCGTGCAGGCCAGCACCAGCGCGAACCGCGCCACCGTGCGCCACGGTATGGCCCGCCACCAGTGCGCGGACCGCGGGGGAGCCTCCAGGGTGGCCGTCATCGGAGTCAGCGGGTGCGGCGACGGCGCAGCAGAATGACGATCCCGGCGAGGACGCCGACGCCCAGCAGCGCGCCACCGGTGATGGCGAGCGTGCGCGCCAGCGGAATTCCGGAATCGTCGCTCGCAGCGGCGGCGGCCTCGGCCTGCATCGAGGCGGCGGGATCGAAGAACTCCGGATCCCGATCACCCGCCTGCAACAGCACCGGCCCGGCCATGCGGAAGGACCGTTCCGGATCGGCCACCAGCCAGTTCAACAGCCGATCCAGATGCTGGGGAGCCTGCGTCGAGGTCGCGATCACCACCGTGCGGTTTCCGCTCCAGGTGGCCTGTAGCGAACCGAATTCGATCGGCGGCGACAGATCGATCCGCGACCGCAGATACGCGTCATCGCCGTACACCGTGAGCGTCTCGCCGTGCCGATCCAGCGGCAGCGTAATCGATTCCGGCACAGCGCCGTTCGCCGCGATCAGCACCACCGGCAACTTGCTGCGCACCGCATCGTCGAAGGACACCAGCTCCGGCCGCAACGGCACCGAGGTCAACCGCTGCGCGGCGATCAGCACCTGCGCGGCCCGCACGGTATCGGCGAAACCGGGGGTCTGCAATCCCACCTGCACCCGGGGCAGCAGCGACTGCGGCACCGAGCCCAGCCCGCCCGGCACCGGCGGCTGCGCGAGCTCACCGCGCACCTCGCCGTCCGGATCGATGGTCAGGGTCACCGGCTGCTCCAGCCCGCAACCGTGCGTGAGTCCGGCCTGCTGCAGGGTCACCGACACCGTGGTGAACCGCGCCAGCAGCTCATCGGGAATGGTGATCCACTGGTTGAACGCCCCCGAGGGCTCCACCGGCCACGCCGCGATCTGACGGTTGCCGATGGTCACCGCGAGCTGTCCGTTCAAGGTGTCCGGCAGCGGAGTGTGGTTGCCGTGCAGGTGAACTCGCACACCCTTGGACGGACGGCCGAGCCGCGTCTGATCGATCGCGAAATCCACCCGCACATATCCGATGGCGGTGGCGCTCAACGCGCCCTGCCCGAGTTCCTGCAAGGTCGTGGTGTCCGGGGCCAGCTGCGGTGCGGCGGGCAATCCCACGGCCGTGGCGGCCGATGCCATCGCCGCTTTCGCCAAATCACTGGTGAGCAAACGGATCTGGATCGGCAGCGACTTCTCGTCACCCGACACCGTCAGCACCGGCGCGGGGCCACCGCTCAACCGCACACCCGCGTCCGAACCCTCCCGCACCACGATCTGCCGTTCCAGGAAGGCGGGCGGATGATCGGGAAGCGCTGTGCCGGAATCGATTCGGCGGATATCCACCGCCACCGGCTGCCGGGTGTACCGCGCGGTCACCGCCGTACTCAGCGCCAGCACCGCGGCGCTCTCGGTGGTGCTCGGATTCGCGGGCACGTACAGGGTCAGTCGTTGCAGCGCGGGCGGCAGGAACTCCGCCACCGTGGTGGGCTGTGCCTCCTCGCCGAAGTAGACCACCGACGCATCGGACATTGTCGCGGGCCTGCCCATCCAATCGTCGACGCAGATGCCGGGCTCCGGTACCAGCGACGAGGTCAGCGTCACGGTCACCGCGTTGTTCTCCACCTCGGCCCCGAGCAGCGAAATACGCACCGGCGCACGGGGATCCGGCGGCAACGTGACCCGATCCAGGAATTTGTCACCGGACCGCGCGTCCAGGGTCGCCCGCGCCACATTCGGCGGCAACTGCACCGTTCCGGTGATCGCGGTCGGCGCGAGACCCGGTAGCAGCGGCAGGGTCAGCGTGACCTCGTGCTCTCGGCCGGGGAACTCCAGCGATTTGCCCATACCGAGGCCGGGCAGTGCGATCGGACGGTCCGCCGGTTCGGCGTGGACCACCGCCGGCGCCGCCGTCACCGCGAAAACCGCTGTCAGCAAGGCGAACGCAGCGCTCGCCGCACGCAAACTCATGAAATGGTCTCCTGTGTGGGTGCGCGCGCGGCGCGCTTACAGCCAGGTCGGATCGCCGAAAACGCCGCCGCTGTCATCGACTTCGGCGGATTTGGCGTAGAGATAGGTGTACTGCCGGATCGACACCGGTCCGGTGCACTGATTGACCGCGATATGGAAATCGCGAATCACGATCTGCACCTCTTTGCCCGGCAGCAGATCCTTGTCCGCGACCGGAATATCCTTCACCTCGCCTGGGCTCAGGTTGACGCTCATCGGGACCTGGATATTGGGTCCGATCACCGCGAGCCCGAGGCCCGGATCCGGCACGATGGGGATATTCGCGGTGGGCGCGTAGACCTGCGGAATCGCGCCGAGGTTGCCATTGAGCAGGTTCACCGAACAGCCCACGTGATACCCGGTCTTGAGCTGTCCGCCCGCGACCCCGTCGACCCGTCCGTACGCCACATTGCTGACCAGGGCCTCACGCGTGGTGCCGACCTGATTCAGCGGTGCGATCCGATTGACCGATTCGGTGCGATTGCCGACGGTGAAGCTGCCGAAGGGTGAGGGATAGGTCCGCTCATGCGCGGGCATGGTGATGACATCGGCCTGGGCGGTAGGCGAGGAGCACAGCGCGATCCCGCTGGCGAGTAAAAACATCCCGAACGGTTTCGACCGCATGGGAAATTACGGTAATAGATGAAACGCATGACAGACCCGTAAGACACGGGCAACCGACCGCTCAGTTCGTGTCGGGTAGACCGTTCCGCACGATCGCGACAACCCAGCGAATCGCCATCACGGTCGCACCGGCCAGTACCGCGGTCTGCGCGGAACCGGTGACGAGCAGCAGAATCAGGGCGATGACCAGCCCGGCCGCGAGGGCCTCGAGCTTGAAGAGCGGCCAGGCCGTGCCCGCGATATTCACGGTCGCGACGCGCACGGGGGTGCGGTGCATCTGCGTTGGGTGAACCACTGCCATGTTCAAAGGCTACCCGCAGACTTAAAGTTCGGGCAAACGAACTTTCTGTCGGGAACATAACAACATCGGGAGGTGTTACCTGCGTCATGCCACTCACTGGAGAATACGAACCCAGCACCTCGGATTGGGCCCGCGAGCAGGCCGATCTCTACGAAGGCTCGAACGGGGCCGAAGGCGGCACCCTGCAGGGCAAGCCGATCATCCTGCTCACCACACGCGGCGCCAAGAGCGGCAAGCTGCGCAAGACCGCTCTCATGCGTGTCGAACACGAAGGGGAGTACGCGGTCGTCGCCTCGCTCGGCGGCGCGCCCAAGCACCCCGTCTGGTACTGGAACATCAAGGCCGATCCGCACGTCGACCTGCGTGACGGCGCGGTGGTCAAGGACTACACCGCCCGCGAGGTCACCGGCGAGGAACGCGATCTGTGGTGGAAGCGCGCGGCGGAGGTGTGGCCCGACTACGACAACTACACCAAGAAGACCGACCGCGTGATCCCCGTCTTCGTGCTCACCGAGCGCGACTGAGTTTCCTCCCATTCACCCGATACGCCGACCGGCATCCCCCGGTCGGCGTATTGCCGTCCGGCCCGCGTCAGTAACATGTGCCGGGTGTCGGATCCGCTTGTAGTCGCAGAGAAAGTATCCAGTCACGTGCCCGAGTTGAGCGCGGACGAAATCGATGCTGCCGCGAAGCGAATTTCCGAGATTATCGAGCCGACCCCGCTGCAGCGAATCGCGCGGCTGTCGGCGGACAAGGATGCCGAGGTCTACCTCAAGCGTGAGGACCTCACCGCCGTGCGCTCCTACAAGCTGCGCGGGGCCTACAACCTGATCGTCCAGCTCAATGCCGCCGAACGCGCCGCCGGCGTGGTCGCGGCCAGTGCCGGAAACCACGCCCAGGGTGTGGCTTTCGCGTGCAAGGCGATGGGCATCCACGGCCGCATCTATGTCCCCACCACCACCCCCAAACAGAAGCGCGATCGAATCCGCGTGCACGGCGGTGAATTCGTGCAGCTCATCGCCATCGGCGATACCTACGATGCGGCCGCCGCGGCCGCCGTCGACGATGTGGCGCGCACCGGCGCGACCATGGTCCCGCCCTTCGACGATCCGCGCACCGCGGCCGGACAGGGCACCATCGCCGCGGAGATCCTGGAACAGCTCGACCGCGCACCCGATCTGGTGGTGGTCCCGGTGGGCGGCGGCGGCTGCCTGGCCGGAATCAGCACCTATATGCGGGAACGCGCACCGCACACCGCGATTCTGGGTGTGGAACCGGCGGGCGCGGCCTCCATGACCGCCGCCCTGGTGGCCGGCGGCCCGGTCACGCTCCCTGAAATCGATCCGTTCGTGGATGGTGCGGCCGTGCGCCGCATCGGCGGCGTGCCCTACACCGCGGTGTCCCGGCTGGGCGGGGGAGTGCGCTCGCACGCCTCGCTGCCTTTACTGACCACGACTGAAACCCGTGGCGGCACAAGCGCTTTCCGCATGATGACGGTCGACGAGGGCGCCATCTGCACCGCCATGCTCGAGCTCTACCAGAACGAGGGCATCGTCGCCGAACCCGCGGGCGCGCTCGCCACGGCGGCCCTGCGCGAAATCGATCTCGCACCGGGCTCGACCGTGGTGTGCCTGCTGTCCGGCGGCAATAACGATGTCTCGCGCTACGGTGAGGTCATCGAGCGGTCGCTGGTGCATCGGGGCCTGAAACACTATTTCCTGGTGGACTTTCCGCAGGAGCCGGGCGCGCTGCGGCGCTTCCTGGACGAGGTGCTCGGCCCGGACGATGACATCACCCTGTTCGAATACGTCAAGCGCAATAACCGGGAGACCGGTGCGGCGCTGGTCGGCATCGAACTGGGTTCGCCGGACGGACTCGAATCGCTGCAGAAGCGCATGGACGAATCCCCGATTCGCGGCGAACGCCTGGAACCGGGCTCGTCCGCGTACCGCTATCTGACCTGATCGACGCGATCCCGGGCAGAGCGGGGAAGAGCCCTGCCCGGGACGGTCGTGCGCGATCCACCCCACGGGATCGCGAGTCCGGAATCAGATGTGCATCAGATAGCCGGTACCGGACGCGTGAATGAGCTGCGGCTCACCCAGCTTCCGGGCCAGCTGTCGAACGACATCCTCGACATTCGCCGATGCCGCTGTGCCACAGCAGTATTCGGCGATCTCACGAACGCTGACCGGGGTGCCCGCGCGTGCGGTCAGCAGTTCGAGGGCATTGAACTCGCGCGAGGTCACGGTCAGCAGCACGCCACCGCGCCGCACCCGGCGGCGCAGTCGATCCACCACCAGATCGCCCACCGCCAGCACCTGCGCGGGGGAGCGCTGCCGCGATCCGCACAGTGTCCGCACCCGCGTGGCCAGCTCGCTGAGCGAGAACGGTTTGGCCAGATAGTCGTCCGCGCCACTGGCGTACCCCTCAGCGCGCTCACGCGGACCGTCCCGGGCGGTAATGACCAGGGCGGGCGTGCGCCGCCCCGATTCCCGTTGTCCCCGAATCAAATCCAGCCCGTCGCCATCAGGCAGGCCCCGATCGACGATCAGGCAGTCATAGCTGCGCGTACCGCAGCTCTGCCCGGCCTCGGAGAGATTCCGGGTCAGATCGACGGTGTACCCGGCCCCACGCAGCCCGCTCGCGACCCGTTCGCCCAACTCGTCGTCGTCCTCGCACACCAGGATCCACAGGTCGCGGGGCGTCATCCGATCGTCGGGCATGCGGTCAACGGTGCCAGGTCGATCATGAACGAATCATGATCGGATGGATTTGCGAAGTCGGGGTTAACGCGCAGCCGCGGTATCTACGATGAACCCGAGTAGTCGACTACGCGTGAATATCGAATGCCTGGGCGGGAGCATCAATTCATGAAGAGACTTGTGGTGTGTTGTGACGGCACCTGGAAGGCCGAGTCTTCCACCACGGTGTCGAACATTGTGAAAATCGCACAAACGGTATGTCATGCCGGTGCGGATCGGGAAGGCCATCCCATCGGCCAGCGCGTCTATTACATTTCCGGCCCGGGGGCTCGCGGCTTCACCACCGATCGCCTGCTCGGCGGGGCATTCGGCCTGGGCCTGGAGGCCAATCTGTCGGCCGCCTACTGGCAGCTCGCCTTGAACTGGGAACCGGGCGACGAAATCTTCATCTTCGGTTTCAGTCGCGGCGCGTACACCGCGCGCAGCCTGGCCGGAATGATCAATCGCCTGGGCATCTTGACCTATAAATCCATGATCGACGGAAAATATCCGGACGCGCTGAAGATCTACCACACCAGAAAGGTCAATCCGGACGATCCGGACCCGCCCGAATGGGCCGAATTCCGCCGCGCCAATTGCTATCCCGATCCGGTGGTAATCAACTTCCTCGGTGTCTTCGACACCGTGGGCGCGATGGGCATCCCCGGTATCACCGCCTGGCGGCACCGCTTCCACGATGTCCGCCTCTCCCGCACGGTCCGCTGCGCCCGCCAAGCCCTGGCCCTCAACGAACGCCGCCGCGCCTTCGAGCCCTGCCTCTGGGAAGTCCCCGTCGAAATCGACGAGAAATACCGCCGCACCGACCGCGTCAAACAGGTCTGGTTCGAGGGCGTGCACAGCGATATCGGCGGCGGTTACCCCGAATGCGCCCTCTCCGACATCACCCTGCACTGGATGATTCGCGAAGCCGAAGCCGAGGGCCTGGTCTTCGACCACGACCGGCTCACCGTCCTGCGCGAACACTGCCCGCACCCGCCGAAAAAGCATCTCCTCCTGCACAATTCCCTCGGCACCGGCTTCAAGATCCTCAATTTCCTGCGCTTCCTGCGCCACCCCCGCAGCCCGCGTTTCTACTGGGATTCCTGGCGTCGCATCCTCACCCCGACGGACCAGGCGGGCTATCTCGCGTCATCCGTCCAGCACGCCCACCAATACCTGCCCGCCAATCTCGTGCGCTGGCGCGAAACCCTCGACGGCTCAATGCCATCGAGTCTGATCGAATCCACCGAACTCGGCCCCCTGGACGCCCCGGAACCGGAATCCGAATCGGCGTCCGCCGCCTGAGGCCGGTGGATATTCACGCGCGCCCTATACCCACTCAACCCGCCGATCAACCCCGGATACACCGAATTGCCTTGCCACGCCGGTATCGTCGCCATACATGACGGAAAAGAAGCTCATCGGCCTGCTCGTCGGTGCGTTTGTTTGCGCCTCGATATTCACCATGAATCCGTCCGCGGCCTGGGCGTCCGGTGATACCGGCCCCGCCGGAGTGGCTCCCGCGGGTCCCGGCCCCGGCGACAAGTCCCTCCCCGCGGGTGCGGCTCCCGAACGCGTCGTTCCCGCCCCGGAACGCATCATCCCCGCGCCGCCGCCGGGCGCCGGTGCCTGGTGCCCGACGCTCTGACCTGCGGAATCTCCCAGACCTGACAGTCCTCTAACCTATCGAACCAAAAGTGCCACGGGTAGCCGGGCGAACAGCTTCTCCAATCGCGATCGCCCGGAGAATGTATGGCCGGTCAAACGATCGGTCCAATGGCCCTGGGGGAGATCCAGAACGGTATCTCCCCAGCCACCGGCTTCATCGAGTCGAATACTGTGCCGGGTGACCGCGACAATGACCTCCGGTGTTTCACCATTGCGCCCGCGGGCGTAGGACACCAGATGTTTGGCATGGTCACCGGATGCGAACAGCGGCGTATATGTTCCGCCGACAAAGCATTCGGGGCGCTCCCGGCGCAGCCAGAGCGCATATGCCACGATCCACATTTTCACCGCACCGGTGGGCTCCAGATCCGGTGTCCCGGTGAGTGATTGCAAGAGCAGCGAGCGGTGGGTGAAGTCGACGGGCCGGCGATTGTCCGGGTCGACGAGCGAGTCCTCCCAGAGTTCGCAGCCCTGATAGATATCCGGGATTCCCGGGCCGCACAGTTGCAGCAGTTTCTGCGCCAGCGCGTCGGTCCAGGCGTGCGCCGCGAGATCGGTGACGAATTCCCCCAATTCGACGCCGACGGGTCCGTCGACAATGGCGTCGATCCAGCGGTGCACCGCATTCTCGAATTCGAGATCCGGTTCCTCCCAGGAGGATTGGGTCCCCGCCTCGCGAACGGCCTTCTCCGCGAACTGATGTATGCGTTCCCGGAATCCGGGCACGGCCGCGGCGGCGCGGCCGTCGGCGGGCCATACGCCATACATGTTCTGCAGCAGGAACAGTGCCGTCGCCCCGTCCGGACCGGGTGCGATCTCATTCCACGCGCTCACCGATCGCGCCCACACATCGGGCACCTGCGACAGCATGCCGATGCGCGCCCGGGTGTCCTCGCCGCGTTTGGTGTCATGGGTGGACAGCGTGGTCATGGTGGCGGGCCAGCGGGCCGCCCGTTCGGCATTGGACAGATGGAATTCGATCACCGACGCCCCGAAGCGGGCCGGGTCCGCGCCCATCTCCTGCAGCGAGACCAGCCGGGCGGCGCGGTAGAACATGGTGTCCTCCACGGCTTTCGCCGTGACGGCCCCGCACACCTGATGGAATCGGGTGGCGGCCTCACCGCGAATGGACAGCGCGGTCACCAGCACCTGCAGCGGCGCGGTGAGTTCGCTGTTGCGCCCCGCCACTTCGGCGACCACCCTGCCGATGGTGCCGGACAGCGGCGCGTAATCACCGCGCGCGACCGGCATATACGACAGCACCTCGATGGTGGCGTTGGTCAGCGCCATGGTGTCGAAGGCGTCGGCGCGCGCATCGCGCTTGATCGCCGCGACCAGCCGCCGCACCTCCGGCACCAGCATGGTCTCGGCGACCGCGCGCTTGATCCGATGTTCGTGCTCGGTGAACCAGGCGCGATCACTGCCGTGTCCGGTGAACTGCCGGGACAGTTCGGTGAGCGTCTTCTCGCCGTCCGGATCGATGAGCACCCCGCCGATATCGGCGAGCGCGTCATAGCCGGTGGTGCCGTCGATCGGCAGTCCGGAGTCGAGCGTCTCACCGTGCGCGAGCACCTTCTCCACCAGCAGCAGGCGCTGCGGTCCGATGAGTTTGCGCAGGCGCGTGAGGTATTCGCCGGGATCGGACAGCCCGTCCGGATGATCGACCCGCACCCCGTCGATCAGATCGTGCTCACACCACGCCGCGAGTTCGCGATGGGTGGCGTCGAAGACGACCGGATCCTCCTGCCGCAGCGCCGCCAAACCGCCGACGGTGAAGTAGCGCCGGTATCCGCACAGTCCGGACTTCCAGTTCACCAGCCGATAGTGCTGCTTATCGTGAATGCGCAGCGCGTTCTCGCCGTCGGTGCCGGGCGCGATGGGGAAGCGCATATCGCGCAGCGCCAGCATGGGTTCCAGCCCGCCGCGATCCACCGACAGTGCGGCGGGATCGTTCTCATTGGCCAGCACCGGCAGCGCGAGCCGCCCGCCCGCACCATTGGCCGGACTCCAGTCGATATCGAAGTAGTGCGCGTACTTCGACTCCTTGCCGTGCGTGAGCACATCCCACCACCACGGGTTCTGCCGTGGATCGGCGACGCCGACGTGGTTGGGCACCAGATCCACGATCAGGCCCATACCGCGCCCGCGCACCTCGTCCGAGAGCGCTTTGAGCCCGGTGGGCCCGCCCAGCGCCGAGGACACGGTGGTCGGATCGGTGATGTCGTAGCCGTGCGTGGAGCCGCGGGTCGCGGTCAGTACGGGGGACAGGTACAGATGCGAAATACCGAGCTGCTGCAGGTATTCGGCGATCGTGCGGGCATCGGCGAAGGTCAGTGCGTCCGGGCGCAATTGCAACCGATAGGTGCTGCGCACGGGCGTCTGCCGCGTGATGGGGCCGGTGTGATGTTCGGGCGTGCTGGTCATGGCCTTCTGAATCATGCCGTACGGCGCAGTACGAGTAGGCAGCGTGCGGGCACTGCCATGGTGGACGAGGCGTTATGGGGTTGATCGTCGGCGGCGGCACCGGTGGGTGTCGAACAGTCCAGCTCCACCTTCCAGACCGCACCGTGTTCGGCGGGCGGGAGGGTGAAATCGATTCCGGCGTCATGGGCATTGAAGCAGAGCAGGAACGAATCGTCGGAAATGCGCTCGCCACGGGGCCCGGGTTCGCGGATGCCGTCACCGTTGAGGAACACGGTCAGGGTGCGGCCGAAGCCGGTTTCCCAATCGGCATCGGTCATTTCGGTGCCCGCGGGGGTGAACCAGGCGATGTCGTCCGGATGGTCATGGGTGGTCGCGGGCCGTCCGTCGAAGAATCGCCGCCGCCGGAACACCGGGTGCGCGGTGCGGATCGCCACCGCGCGCCGGGTGAAGTCGAGCAGATCGGTATTGGTGTGCATGAGGGACCAGTCCATCCACGACAGCGGTGAGTCCTGACAGTAGACATTGTTGTTGCCGTGCTGGGTGCGGCCCAATTCGTCACCGTGCAGCAGCATCGGGGTGCCCTGGGACAGCAGCAGGGTGGCGAGCAGATTGCGAGATTGCCTGGCGCGCAGGGCGATTATCTCCGGATCATCGCTGGGACCCTCGACGCCGCAGTTCCAGGAGCGGTTGTAGTTCTCGCCGTCGTTATTGCCCTCGCCATTGGCGTCATTGTGTTTGTCGTTGTAGGACACCAGATCCGCGAGCGTGAAGCCGTCGTGCGCGGTGACGAAATTGATGCTGGCGCTGGGTCTGCGCCCGGTCGCCTCGTACAGATCCGACGAACCGGTGAGCCGGGATGCGAACTCGCCCAGCGTCGCTGGTTGTCCGCGCCAGTAATCCCGCACGGTGTCACGGTATTTCCCGTTCCATTCGGTCCAGGCGACCGGGAAATTGCCGACCTGATAGCCGCCCTCGCCGACATCCCACGGCTCGGCGATGAGTTTCACCTGGCTCACCACCGGATCCTGGTGCACCAGATCGAAGAAGGTGGCCAGCCGGTCCACATCGTGCAGTTCCCGCGCGAGGGTCGCGGCCAGATCGAAGCGGAATCCGTCCACGTGCATATCGAGCACCCAGTAGCGCAGCGAATCCATGATCAGCTGCAGGGTGTGCGGATGCCGCACGTTCAGGCTGTTGCCGGTGCCGGTGTAATCCATGTAGTGCTGCGGATCATCGTCCACCAGACGGTAATACGCGGCATTGTCGATCCCCCGGAACGACAGCGTCGGCCCGAATTCATTGCCCTCGGCGGTGTGGTTGTAGACCACATCCAGGATCACCTCGATGCCCGCCGCGTGCAGCGCCCGCACCATGGCCTTGAATTCGGTGACGGCCGCGCCGGGCGTCTTGCTCGACGCGTACTCCAGGTGCGGAGCGAAGTAGCCGAAACTGTTGTAGCCCCAGTAGTTTCGCAGTCCGCGATCCAGCAGCAGCCGATCGTGCAGGAACTGGTGCACCGGCATGAGTTCCACCGCGGTGATGCCCAGGCTCAGCAGATGCGCCACGATCGCCGGATGCGCCATGCCCGCGTAGGTGCCGCGCAATTCCGGCGGTACGTCCGGATGGGTGATGGTCATACCCTTCACGTGGGTCTCGTAGATGACCGTCTCGTGGTACGGGCGTTTGGGCGCGCGATCATCGGCCCAGTCGAAGAACGGGTTGATCACGACCCCGGTCATGGTGTGCCCGAGGGTGTTCTGCCCGTGGTTGTAGGGCGCGGCATCGGCCCCGAAATCGCCCTCGAACGCCTTGCCGTACGGGTCCAGCAGCAGTTTGCTGGGATCGCAGCGCAGTCCGCGCGCGGGATCGAACGGGCCGTGCACCCGGAATCCGTAGCGCTGACCGGGGGCGATACCGGGCAGATAGGCGTGCCAGACGTACCCGTCGACTTCGTCCAGGGGTACGCGCGTCTCGCGATTGTCGTCGCCGAGCAGGCATAACTCGACGCGCTTGGCGGCCTCGGAGAACACCGAGAAATTGGTGCCTGCTCCGTCGTAGGTGGCGCCCAGCGGGTAGGCGGTTCCCGGCCAGACACCCGGGGGTGCCGTGTCGGTAGTCGCGGGAGCCATGCCCAGACCCTATCGGTCCGGATCGACCCCCGAATCAAGTGCCCTCCGCCAGGTCTGGCCGATCAGATCGGCGCCGAAGCTGTGATGCGGATTCGATTCCACCAGTTCGAATCCGGCGCGCTGGTAGATGTGCCGCGCGGAGGTGAGTACGTCATTGGTCCACAGCACCAGTTCGCGGTAGCCGGCGGCGGTGGCGAAGCGCAGGCATTCGTCGACCAGTGCGCTGCCGACGCCGAGGCCGCGGGCGGTCGGTTCCACCAGTAGCAGCCGCAGCCGGGCGGTGTCGTCGTCCTCGCGCATGCAGTAGACGCAGCCGACCGGATTACCCTGGTATTCGGCGATCCAGGCCCGTTCCCGTTGCGGGTCATGGGAATTCAGGAAGTCGGCGACGATCCGCGCGACCAGCGCTTCGTAGTCGCCGTTCCAGCCGTACTCGCGGCTGTAGAGCACGGCATTGCGTTCGATCACCCAGCCGTGGTCGCCGGGGCGGGGTGCGCGCACCAGCACGGCGGCGGGATCGGGCTCGGAGTCGGCGTCCAGAATCTGCTCGATGGTGTGCATCGCGCCGATCAGCCGCCCGCGCGTGCCGGGGGAGTGCGATTCCAGCAGTTCGCCGATCTGCCGCTGGGTCAGGCCGTCGAGTTCGGCGAAGGCCGCGTGGCCTTTATCGGTCAGCTCGACCACCTGTTTGCGGCCGTCGCTGTCCGAGCGGCGGCGCGCGATCAATCCCTTGTCCTGGAAGCGGGTCAGGATGCGGCTCAGATAGCCCGCGTCCAGATCCAGGGCGCGGCGCAGATCCACCACTTCGGCCGCACCGAAATTGGCCAGTTCGAACAGGATTCGCGCTTCGGTGAGCGAATGTTCGGTGCCGAGCAGGCCGCCCTGCAGCACCCCGATGACGCGGGTGTAGCGCCGGTTGAAGGACCGGACGGCGGTGATGTGGTCGGCGGTCACGGAGCGTTCGGCGGTCGTCATGCTGTCCCCAATCCTTTGACTCTGTCAAAGAATATGCCGCCGCTGCTAGTCACGGGCCGGTTCTGGTAACTTGAACGGTGTTCAAGCCGCCTCGTGAAGGATTCCCTGTGGCACTGACACCCGACGAGATCACCGCGATCGACAGCGCGCACGTCTGGCATCCGTACGGCGGATTCCCGGCGACCACCGAACCGCTGATCGTCGCCTCCGCGTCCGGTACCCGGCTCACCCTGGCCGACGGCCGCGAACTCGTCGACGGGATGAGTTCGTGGTGGGCGGCGGTGCACGGGTATCAGCATCCGGTGCTGGACGCGGCACTGCTCGCGCAATCGCGGCGGATGAGTCACGTGATGTTCGGCGGGCTGACCCATGAGCCCGCGGCGCGGTTGACCCAGCTGCTGGTCGAGCTCACGCCCGAGGGACTGGACAAGGTCTTCCTGTGCGACTCCGGCTCGGTATCTGTCGAGGTCGCGGTGAAGATGTGCCTGCAATATCAGCGCGCGCTCGGGCATCCGGAGAAGTCCCGGCTGCTCACCTGGCGCGGCGGGTATCACGGCGACACCTTCACACCCATGAGCGTGTGTGATCCCGAGGGCGGTATGCACGCGCTCTGGACCGATGTGCTCGCCCAGCAGATCTTCGCGCCCGCACCGCCGAGCGACTATGTCCCGGAATACGTTTCGGAACTGGAACGGCTGATCCGCACGCACGCAGCCGAATTGGCCGCGGTGATCGTGGAACCCGTGGTGCAGGGCGCGGGCGGTATGCGCTTCCACGATCCGCGCTATCTCGCCGATCTGCGCAGGCTCTGTGACGCGCACGGCGTGCTGCTGGTCTTCGATGAGATCGCCACCGGATTCGGCCGCACCGGAACGCTTTTCGCCGCCGAGGCGGCCGGGGTGCGGCCCGATGTGATGTGCGTGGGCAAGGCGCTCACCGGCGGGTACATGACACTCGCGGCGGCACTGTGCACCTCGGAGATCGCCGAGACCATCAGCCGATCGCACGGCGGGCTCATGCACGGGCCGACCTTCATGGGCAATCCGCTGGCGTGCGCGGTCGCGGTGGCCTCCATCGAACTGCTGCTGTCCCGCGATTGGCGGGGCGAGGTGCGCGCGATCGAGGCCGGACTGAGATCGGGTTTGACTCCCGCCCTTGACATCTCGGGGGTCGCCGACGTTCGCGTGCACGGCGCGATCGGCGTCGTCGAACTCGACCATGACGTGGACATGCGAAAAGCCACGCATGCCGCGGTCGAATGCGGCGTGTGGTTGCGGCCGTTCCGCAACCTGATCTACACCATGCCGCCCTTCATCAGTTCGACTCGGGACGTGGAGCGCATCACCACCGCGGTGCTCGCCGCCGCGGCGGTGTGAGCGCTCAGCGACTGGCGCGTTTCTCCCGGACTCGTTCGGGATTCTCGGTGTCCGACAGCACTTCCCAGACGCGGAAGACGCAGTGGTAGTCGTCGGACCAACCGCGTGCGATCAACATGAAGGTGTCGCCGTCGCGCAGGATCGTGCGGCGGCTGATCAATTTCGGATGATCGGGAATGAATTTCTGTACTAGATCGGGCAGCTTGGCGAGAGCTTGCTCGCGGGTGCCGACCACTTCGGTGATGACCTTCGGCGACCAGTTCTTACTGTCTCCGAAGCCGGTCGTCTGCTCGACCACTATTGCCCATCGTGGCATCGCGCAGCCTCCTTATAGCATCCAGCATAGCCCGGCGGATGCCTCCTGAACGGTGTTCAAGTATGCTGCGGAGCTGTGAGTGCCGATCCCTTGAGCTGGCTGGACGAACGCGCCGCCGAGCGCGTGGACGCCGGACTGCGCCGCGAGCTACGCCCCCGCGCACCCGAGACCGCGAGCATCGACCTGGCCTCCAACGACTACCTCGGACTGGTCCGGCATCCCGAGGTGATCGACGGAGCCGTCGACGCGGTGTGCAAATGGGGCGCGGGCTCGACCGGATCCCGTCTGGTCACCGGGACCACCGCCGAACACGAACTGCTGGAGACCGAACTCGCCGAATTCGTCGGGGCCGAAGCGGGATTGGTCTTCGCCTCCGGATACGCGGCGAATCTGGGCGCGGTCACGGCACTGGCCGGGCGCGGATCGCTGGTGGTGTCCGATGCGGGCAGTCACGCCTCACTGGTGGACGCCTGCCGGTTGTCGCGGGCGCGCGTGGAGGTTGCCGCGCACCGGGATCCGGGCGCGGTGGACCGGTTGCTGGCCGAGCGCACCGAGGAGCGGGCGCTGGTGCTCACCGATTCGGTCTTCAGCGCGGACGGTGATCTCGCGCCGCTGGCCGAACTGCATCGGGTGACCCGGGCCAATGGCGCGGTGCTGATCGTGGACGAGGCGCACGGCATCGGCGTGCGCGGCGACGGCGGGCGCGGACTGGTGCACGAGGTCGGCCTGGCCGGGGAACCCGATCTGGTGATTACCGCGACGCTGTCCAAAGCCCTTGCGGCACAGGGTGGTGCGGTGCTGGCCAGTGCCCGGGTGCGGGCGCACCTCATCGATTCGGCGCGGACGTTCATCTTCGATACCGGACTGGCTCCGGCCGCGGTCGGTGCGGCGCGCGCCGCGCTGCGGGTGTTGCGCCGCGATCCAGGTATGGCCGCGCGCGTATTGGAGCGGGCCGCCGATCTGGCGCGCATCGCCGGTGTGCCGCAACCTGATTCGGCCGTGGTCTCGGTGGTGCTCGGTGAGGCGCAGGTCGCCTACGACGCCGCCCAGGCGTGTCTGGCCCGCGGGCTCAGCGTCGGCTGCTTCCGGCCGCCCTCGGTGCCCGAGGGCACGTCGCGACTGCGGCTGACCGCGCGCGCGAACCTCACCGACAATGACATCGCCACCATCGCAACGATTCTCGGCGAAGTGCTGGCGCAAGCACGCGAACGGACGGCTGTCGCCTCATGAGTCTGCTCTTCATCACCGGCACCTCGACCGATGTCGGCAAAACCATCGTCACCGCCGCCCTGGCGGCCACCGCCGCCGCGGCGGGCGCACGGGTGGCCGTGGTCAAACCGGCCCAAACCGGTATCGCCCCGGGCGAACCCGGCGATCTCGCCGAGATCACCCGGCTCAGCGGTATCACCCGCACGGTGGAACTGGCCCGCTATCCCGAACCCCTGGCCCCCGATACCGCGGCCCGCCGCTGCGGTCAGCCGCTGCTTACCCTGGCCGAAACGGTGGCCGGTATCGAATCCTGTGCCGACGCCGACCTCACCCTGGTCGAAGGCGCGGGCGGACTGCTCGTCCGCATGGGCGAATTCACCCTCCTGGACCTGGCCCAAAAACTCGACGCCCCCGTCCTGGTGGTCGCCGCCGCCGGACTCGGCACCCTCAACCACACCGAGTTGACCACCCGCACCCTGCACTCCGCGGGCGTCCACTGCGCGGGCCTGGTCATCGGCTCCTGGCCCGAAACCCCCGACCTCGCCGCCGACTGCAACCGCACCGACCTCCCCGCCGTCACCGGCGTCGACATCATCGGCACCCTCCCCGCCGGCGCGGGCTCCTGGTCCACCGACCGCTTCACCACCACCGCCCCCACCTGGTTCGACCCCGCCTGGACCGCCCGCCACCTGCACCCGGCCAACTAACTCCCCCCCCCCCCCGCGTCATCCCGGCAGCCATTCTCCCGGCCTCACGATTTCCTAATGAGCCCACTGCGACCGTGAGTGCATGGACGAGTTCGCCGCTGTGGCGCATGTATTGCGGCGTACCACCTTCGGCCCGTTTCCCGGGATGACCGAGGCGTTCGCGGCGCGCGGGGTCGGGGGCACCCTCGACGCGGTGCTGGACGCGCGGCCGCTGATACCCGCCGCGCCGGTGTTCGACGAACTCGCCGAAGCCGGGGCGGATGGACCGGCGGTGCGCTGGCTGCGGCTCATGGCCGATCCGGCGGCGGGCCTACACGAGAAACTGGTGTGGTTCTGGCACGGGCATTTCACCTCCAGCCACGACAAGGTCGACACCTGGGATCTCATGTGGCGGCAGCATTTACTGCTGCGCGAGCACGCACTGGGGAATTTCCGGGCGCTGGCGCAGGCGATCACCGTCGACGCGGCCATGTTGCAGTGGCTGGACGGGGCGGGCTCGGTGGCCTCCGCACCGAATGAGAACCACGGGCGAGAACTCATGGAGCTGTTCACCATTGGGCGTGGGAGCTATTCGCAGGCCGATGTGAAGGCCGCGGCGGCGGCGCTGTCCGGGTGGAGCGTGGATGACGACGGTAAGGCCGTATTCGATCGCGAATCCGGGAATCAGACTGCGGTGCAGCTGCTTTCGCGCCCGGTGACCAATGTGCACGACGCCGTGGACGTGCTGTGCGATCAGCCGGAGACCGCCCGGCTCATCGCCGCGAAACTGCATGCCTTCCTGCTGGGGGAGTGGCCCGGCGACCAGCGGCTCGGGGAGCTGGCCGAGGTATTCACGCGGGCGCGCTTGGAGATTCGGCCGCTGGTGGAGGCCATCGTGCGGCATGAATCGTTTCGCACCGCCGTGCGCACCCGCCCCCGCTACCCGGTCGAATGGGTCACCGCGGCCTTCGCGGTGTGCGGAATCGATGATCCGGCAGCGGCTTTCGAGCATATGACCGCGCTCGGCCAGTCCCCGTTCTATCCGCCCAATGTCGCGGGCTGGCCGCTCGGCGGCACGCTGCTGGGTCCGGGCAGCGCGGTCGCGCGCGCCGCGCTCGCGGTGGACGCGCCGGTGATTCCCGAATTGGCCACGGCGGCGGATCCTGTCGCGGCGGTATTCGCGCGTGCCGGAATCCACGATGTGACACCGGAAACCGCCGTCGCCGCACGCGATCTCGCGTTCGCACTGCGCCGCGATCCCGAACAGGCCGCGACCGGATTGCTCGCGCTCACCCTCACCTCACCCGAATTCGCACTGGCCTGAACGGCCGGTGCGCCCGCACAGTAGGGAAACTCATGGTCTCGTTGACTCGGCGCACGGCATTGCGGGCCGGTGTCGGCCTGGGCGTGGCCGCCACCACGGCGGGCATCGCGGCCGTGCGCACGCTGTCCTGGCAACCCCCGGATCTCTGGCAGCCGTCCCCGCCCGTGCGCGCGGCCGCACCCGAGCTGCGGCGGTTGCTGGTGATCGAAATGGCCGGTGGCAGTGACGGTTTGTCCATGGCCGTGCCCTATACCGATTCCCGCTACCGGGATCTGCGCCCCGCCACCGCCATTCGAGCCGACGCGGTGCACGCGATCGACAATGCGATCGGGCTGCACCCCGAACTCTCGAAATTGGCGGCAGGAGGCGTCTCGGTGATTCCGGGTGTCGGTGTCGCCCAACCCGATCTCTCGCATTTCGAAATGCTGCACCGCTGGCAGACCGGTGATCCGACCGGCAGCACCCGCCCGGCCACCGGATTCCTCGGCAGGCTCTGCGATCACCTCGGTGATCCGAGCGTCCCGGCGGTCGGTGTCTCCCTCGGTGTCGGCGCGACCCAGGCGTTGGCCTGCGAACACGTCACCACGCTGTCGGTGGATGCCGGAAACGACGGTCTCTTCCCGGTTTTCGAGGATGAGAATCTGCGCTCGGCGTGGCTCGCGGCCCAGCGCGCCATGTCGCATCCGGACCGCGCGGACACCCCGCTGCTGGCCACCGCTCGCGCGGGCACCGCATCGGCCCTGCGCTTCTCGGATGTCGCCGCCACCCTCTCACCCGCCGCCGCGGGCTATCCGGACACCGACCTCGGTATCCAATTGCGCCTGGCCGCACGACTTCTCGCCGACGACCAGCACGGCCTGCGCATAGTCCACGTCCCGGTGGGCGCGGATTTCGACACCCACACATCGCATCCCGCGCGCTACGCCCTGCTCATGCGCGACCTCGACGCCGCGCTTGCCGCCCTGCGCACGGACCTGGCCGCGCGCGGTATCGCCGACCGTGTCCTCATCGCCGCCTACAGCGAATTCGGCCGCCGCGTCCCCGATAACGGCTCCGACGGCCTCGACCACGGCGCGGCGGGCACCGCCCTGCTCCTGGGCCCCACCAATACCGGCGTCTTCGGCGCGCTGCCCTCCCTGCGCACCCTCGACCCCGACGACAACCTGCGCGCCACCGTCCACATGACCGAGTACTACGCCACCCTCGCCGAATCCTGGTTCGGCATCCCCGCCTCCGACGTTCTCCCCGGCTTCCCCCGCCCCATCCCCGGCGTGATCGCCGCATGAGCCCGGCGTCCCGCCTCGAGACGTGGTCGGCTGCTGCGTGCGCTGACCTGGACGTGTGCCTGATTGTTGGATGGCACACCGTGCGTGTGCTGGCCGGGGCGTCGGGGGTGATGCTCTAATGGCGAAAGTGCGGGTGTTGGTGTGTGAGGACGATCGGCGGCTGGGCGACGAAGTGGCCGCCGGGCTGCGCGCGGCCGGGTTCGCGGTGGATCTGGCCCGCGATTACGCCGACGCGGATCTGAAGATCGCGGTCAATGCCTATGACTGCCTGGTCGTGGATCGCGGGCTGCCCGATGGGGACGGGCTGGATCTGGTGAAGGCGCATCGGGAGTCCGGACAGCGGACGCCGGTGGTAATGCTCACCGCGCGGGACGCGCTGGCGGATCGGCTGGACGGGTTCGCGCAGGGGGCCGATGACTACGTGGTGAAACCGTTCGCCATGGATGAGCTCACCGCGCGGGTGGGCGCGCTGTGCCGCCGCCGGGAACCGCCCGCGCCGACCCGGACCACGCTCGGCGATCTCACCGTCGATCGCCCGCGCCGCAAGGTGCATCGCGCGGGCGTGCTACTCACCTTGACGCCCAAGGAGTTCGGGGTGCTGGAGTTGCTGGCCGCACGCGCGGGCACGGTGGTCTCGCGCACCGAACTCATCGAATCCTGTTGGGACGAAATGGCGGAACCCGCCTCCAATGTCGTGGACGTGGTGGTCGCGCAGCTGCGCCGCAAACTCGGTGATCCGCCGCTCATCGATACGGTGCGCGGCGTCGGCTTCACGATCGCCGAATCCCCGTGAGCGCGTGGCTGCTTCGGCTGCGCGCCCGGGTGGCGGCGCTGTTCCGATCGCGCGGCGACAAGGCCGCGGCCGGTCCACGCCGCAATCCGACGACGCCGGGGCGGTTGCGGCGGATGCGATGGTTGCTCACAGCGCTTTTCACCGCGCTCACGGCCGCCTGCCTACTGGTACTGGCCACCGTGGCCGCGTCGATCGACAGTCATTCGCGGGACCGGGAGCTCGATGACAGCGTGAATCGGGTGGTCACCGGGTTGGCGCGGGTGGTGTATTGGAATGAGGAGGGCGCGCTCGATCTGGAGGCGCTGCGGGATGACGATCTGGCGCAGGGCGATGCGGCGGTCGTGGTGCTATCGCTGGAACAGGACGGGAAATGGCATGAGAAATACGGGCATCTGCGCTCGGAGCTGCCGCAGGATCTGAGTGCGGCGGCGGCGCAGACGGCGCTCGCTGAGGACACCGTGCTCAGCACCATGACCGATCGATCGGGTAATCGGATTCGGGTGGCGGCGGCTCCGGCCTATGACGCCGACTATGCCGTCGGCGCGGTGGTTTTCGCGGGCGCGGACCCGGAACCAACCATGCGCGATCACCGAAAGCTGGTGCTGGCCTTGGAATTCGGCGGTCTGGGCCTGATCGCCCTCGCGGCCCTGATCGGTCACGTGCTGTCCGGGGTGAGCACTCGCCCGGCGGTGCGCATGCTCGCCGAACAGGAGCGTTTCCTCGCCGACGCCTCCCATGAACTGCGCACGCCGCTGGCCACGCTGCGGCTGTATCTCGATGCGGCACTGCGGGATCCGGATGACACCCGGCGCGCGGTCACCGAGGCGCGCGAGCTCACCGACCGGATGGGCCGCCTGGTCACGGGCCTGCTGGCGCGCACCCGCACCGAGACCGGGATAGGCGAACTAGAGGTGGAGCGGCTGCGCCTGGACCAGTTGGTGGAGGGCGTGGTCGCCGAATCCGGGGTGGCGGATATCGAGGTGCGATCGGAACCGACCGTGGTGCGGGCGGATCCGGATCTGCTGGCGCTCGCGGTGCGCAATCTCATCGATAACGCGCTGGTGCACGGCGGCCTGCCGATCGAGATCACCGTCGCCGATTACGCGGTCACCGTGCGTGATCACGGTCCGGGCTTGGATCCGGAGCTGGCCGATCCCTTCGAGCACGGTGCGACAGGTCCGAGCGGTCGGTACGGTATCGGGCTATCCCTGGTGCAGTGGGTGGCCCGCGCGCATTCGGGTTCGGTGGCAATCGGTTCCGCCCCCGATGGCGGCACATTAGCCACGCTCACCCTGCCCGCCCCACCCCAGCTCTGACCTGCGCGCTGTCCACTCGAACCGGCCTCGGAAACCAATGGACCGGGCGTATGGTGACGCCCGTGAACTCCACCCGCGTCGAGTGGTTCGTGAGTGCTCCCCGCCCGAATGTCTTCCGGGCACTGCTCGATGCGCGATCGGTACGAACGTGGATGGTCCCCGACGGTATGACGAGTCGCATCCACGAATTCGACCCGCGCGTCGGCGGCCGCTTCCGAATCTCGCTCACCTATGACGTCCCCACCATGGCAGGCAAGACCTCCGCGCACACCGACACCTTCCACGGCCACTTCGTGCGTCTGGTGCCGGATGCGGAGGTGGTGCAGAGCGTCGAATTCGAAACCGAGAACCCGGACTTATCCGGCGAAATGACCATTACCTATTCGCTATCCTCCGAGCGCGGCGGCACCCGGGTGATCGCCAAGCATGAGAATCTGCCGCCCGGACTGTCCCCGGACGACAATGAACTCGGCTTCCGCATGTCCCTCGCCAAGCTCGCCGACCTGGCAGAACACGCCGAATCGGACACGCCGACCGACTGAATCGGGCGTAACGGACGGCTGCGCGATCCCGGGTTCGGTGCCTATGGTGGATTGGTATGGCGCTGCCGGGCTATCCACGTCCGTCCACTGCCGTTGAGTATGACGATCGACGGCGGCAGGCCCGCCTGCGCGAAACCCGCCTCGGCCACGACTGGATCGATTGGCGGCGCACCCGGCTGATCCTGCTGCGCGGCAGCCTGATTCCGCTCGTGCTGATCGGCCTCTTCGCCCAGTATCTGGCCTGGGATGTCATGCCCGAACGCGCCCGGCTGGCGCGCACCGAACCGGCGGTCATGCCGATCGCCGGACCCTCGGATCCGCGCGCGTCCGATACCGCGGTCTTCGATCTCGTCGGGCTCGGCGTGCTCGATGCCACCGATACCGCACAGGCGCTGCCGTCCCTGAGCAAACTCGGTTCGGTGTGGGCGGTGCGCTACGACAACACCGGTATCGACACCAAGGTCATCGCCGATCTGATCGTGAAGGTCACCGCGGCGGCCCGCGCGCCGAATGTGGTCCTGGTGGGCCACAGCATGGGCGGGGTCATCGCGCTCGAGATCGCCAATCATCTGCATACCGAGAGTGATCGCCGGGTGCTCGCGGTCATGCTGGACTGCACCCCGGTCGATCTGCACGCCGTGCGCCCGGAAAGCCGTGATCAGGGTGAGGAAATGCTGCGCTGGACGGGCTGGATTCCCGGCGCGCGGGAAAGCCGCCTGCTGCGCTTCACCGTCGAAATGTACGCCCGCCATGAGCGATTCATGGGCGGCGGCCGCTACGGCTTCCGCCCGGAACGATTCCGCGAGGCGGTGTTGCAGGTGCTGCACGACAAGATCTTCAACAGCGATATCGCCAGTAACGGGCTCATCGAGGCGCAGTTCAAGGCGATAGTGGCGGGCGGCGCGATCGACGATCTGCGCGCCCTGGCCAAACCCGCCGCCGGAAAACCGCGGCCCGCAATCGTTTTCATCCGCCCGCATGACGGCTATCGCGATCCGATCGTCGATGTCGACTACTCGCATCGTGTGCTCATCGATCAGGTCGGCGGTGTCAACGGCACGCTGCTGGTCATCACGACGCGGAATACCGCGCACGCCAATCCGATTCAGCGCCCGCGCGAGTACAACGCGGTCATCGAACAGCAGGCGGTGCCGTTCATCCGGCTGCTGCGGCAGCAGCCGGTATCGGTCGCGGCCCCGCCCAGATGACTCATCACCGACAACTATCTTTGTCTTGACAAAAATATTTGTCGGTAGCAGACTGGGCGCATGCTCGACGTAGCCGTGATCGAAGAACCCGCCGTGGCGGAGGCATCCCTGGACCCGATTCGATCCCGGATCCTGGCCGCGCTGGCCGAACCCGGTTCGGCGGCCATGCTGGCGGGGCGGCTCGGATTGCCCCGGCAGAAGATCAACTACCACCTCAAGGAGCTGGAGAAGCACGGTCTGGTCGAGCTGGAACAGGAACGGCGCAAGGGCAATGTCACCGAACGGGTCTATCGCGCCATCGCCGCGTCCTATGTGATCTCGCCGAGTGCGCTGGGCGCGATCAGTCCCGATCCGGACCGCTCACCCGATCAGCTGTCGGCCCGTTGGTTGCTGGCGCTCGGCTCACGCCTGGTGCAGGAGGTGGGTGCGCTGCTCACCGGAGCCGCGCGGGCCCAGCGCCGGGTCGCCTCGTTCGGCATCGACGCGGAGGTGCGATTCGCTTCCGCCGCCGACCGCGCCGCCTTCGCCGATGAACTGGCGCAGACCGTGGCCGGGCTGGTGAGCCGCTATCACGATGAATCGGCCGCGGGCGGGCGTCGCCACCGGGTGATCGTCGGACTGCATCAGATACCCGACGCGCTACCGGTGCCCGCACCGAAGCCGGAGACCGAAACCGAAGCAGGACAGGAGAACTGACCAATGCCGCATCCGTTCGAAATCGAACTGGAGACGACTCTCGCCGCGAGCCCGGAACAGGTGTGGGAGGCGATCGCCACCGGTCCGGGCATCGACTCCTGGTTCATGGGAGCCAATGAGGTCGAACCGCGCGTGGGCGGTCTCGCCGCCATGGACACCGGCGGGCACCGCGAGGAATCGACCGTCACCGCCTATGACCCGGGCAAGCGCCTGGCCACCCGCACCGAACCCGATGCCGACGGCAAATTCATGGCCTTCGAATATCTGCTCGAGGGTCGCGACGGCGGCAGCACCGTCCTGCGGGTCGTGCACAGCGGCATGCTCGGTGACAACTGGCAGGACGAGTACGACGCGCTGCGCAGCGGGTGGCCGTTCCACCTGCACACGCTGAGCGAATACCTGACGCACTTCCCGGGCCGCATCGGCGTGCCGGTCTTCGCTGTCGCGAATGGTGAGTCGGCACAACAGGTTCGGGCCGCGCTCACCGCGGCGCTGGCCCTGCCGACGCCGATCACCAACGGCGCGCGGGCGCGCGCCGAGATCCCCGGACTCCCGCCGCTGGACGGCGACGTGGTGTGGGCGGATGACCAGCGTTTCGAGGTCCGCACCGCCGACGGCCTCTACAGCTTCCACCAGGGCCCCACCGGCCTGACCCTGATGTTCCACCACCTCTTCGGCCCGAAAACCGATGGGGCACAAGCCGCTTGGCAGCAGTGGCTCAGCACCCTGCTGGGCTGAATCGACCGACGATCCGAAACACAGAAGGACAACCACATGCGCACCCTGATCAGCACCGCGTTCATCTCCCTCGACGGCGTCGTGGAAGGCCCGGGCGGCGAGCCCGGCTACCGCAATTCCGGCTGGACCTTCAAGGACATCGACTTCGTGCCCGATGCCTTCGAGATCAAGGGCCGCGAACAGACCGAGGCCGCCGCCATGCTGCTGGGCCGAGTCAGCTACCAGGCCTTCAGCCCGGTCTGGCCGGATATGGAAGAGTTCGGCGACTACAAGAAGATGCCCAAGTACGTCGTCTCCACCACCCTGAAAGACGAAGACCTGGTCACCAATTGGGGCGACACCACCATCCTGCGCTCACTCGACGACGTCGCGAAGCTCAAGGAAACCGAGGGCGGCCCCATCATCGTGCACGGCAGCGCCTCCCTCAACCAATCCCTCTCCGACGCCAACCTCATCGACCGCTACCACCTCCTGGTCTTCCCCCTCCTCCTCGGCGCCGGCAAGCGCCTGTTCTCCACCACCGACAAGGACACCCAGAAACTGAAGCTGGTCGAAAGCGAGTCCTACTCGAACGGCCTCCAGAAGAACGTCTTCGACGTCATCCACTGATCGCGTCGGCATGCCGGTTGCGACCGGCATCGATGGCAGCTTCGACGACGTGGAGTTGGCGAATCGCGGGGTCGGTCAATGGCGGCACGAGCAGGGTCGGCATGCCGACTTCCCTGGCCGCGCCGTCACGGGAGGGCCGGTCTCCGACCATCAGGGTGACGGCGGCATCGGTGCCGAGTTCGGCGAGCATCAGCCGGAAGATTCTCGGATCCGGCTTCTGCACGCCGACCTCGTTGGACAGGATGAACGCGTCGATCGATTCCAGCAGTCCGGCGGCGTCGAAGAAGGGGCGGATGTCGAAGTGGATGTTGCTGAGAACGCCTATCCGGCAATCATTCTCGATGACCGCCTGGATAGTGGCGGCGGCGTCCGCGGCGACGTGGTTGTATTCGGTGCTCGAGTCGATGTCCCACAGTGCGTCCGCCACATCCCCGTCGAGTCCGGCATCGGCGAAAACGCCGTAGTAGGTCTCACGGTGACGTTGGGCGCTGGTGTTGCCCTCCGGTGACTGCAGTCTGCGAAGCAATTCGGGTGCGTGAATCGCCCGCAGCACCGTGTCGACGGCGTGATCGTCGTGATCGCGATCGGTGAGGCGTAACGCCTCGCGGATCCAGCCGCGGGTGTCGAGTTCGGAGACGAGCGTGCCTCGCCAATCGAAGACAACCGCTCGGATGCGCTGGGGGAGTGGATCATTCAGTGTCGGCATGATCGCGGCGGGGGCGGCTGATTCAGCGCACTCGGGTGCCGAGGAGGTGGCGGACGCCGCTGATGAATAGTTGCAGGCCGAAGTCGAAGCGGGAGGTGGCGTCGGGGCTGTCGTAGAGGGGGGAGCTTTCCTCGGGGAGGGCTCCGGCGGAATCCATTTGGATGCGGGACTGTTCGTCGACCGTCTGGCCCAGCACGTAGTAGAGGAGGGTGTAGGCCGCCAGTTCGGCTTCCTCGCGGGTCATGCCGGCGCGGATTGCCGCGCCTGCCAGGCGTTCCCGGCCCTTGCTGGTGGTGAGGCGGGAAGCGTATGTGGCCGAGACCAATTCGGCGCCGTCGCGGTAGGCGAGTAGGCAGGAGCGCAGGCGGTGCGCCAATTCGGTGATCTGGCCGGACCATTCGGTGGTTTCGAGCGGTTCGTCCATGGGGGCCAGGATGCGGTCCGCGACCGCGCCGAGCAGGGCCTGCTTATTGGGGAAGTGCCAGTAGAGCGCGCCGGGCTGTACGTGCAGGGAACCCGCGAGGCGGCGCATGGTCAGATCGGCGAGGCCGTACTGGTCGAGAATGGCGATGGCCCCGTCGACCACGTCCGTGCGGTGCAGTTGCACTGAAATTCGACCCCTTCGTGTTCCGGCTCACTCTCCGGACTGCTAGCCTACCCTGAACACCGTTCAAGTTGCTCGGCCACACCCGGCCGGACGAAGGGATTCGCGCGCATGACCCAGGCAGCCGTCCGCACCGAAGCCGACAGCACGGCAGGTGAGGACATTCTGACCATCGCCCGCGAGCAGGTGCTCGAGCGCGGCATCGGTCTCACCCAGGAGCAGACCGTCGAGGTGCTGCGGCTCGGTGACGACCGACTCGAGGAAACCCTCGCCCTCGCGCACGAGGTGCGCATGAAGTGGTGCGGTCCCGAGGTCGAGGTCGAGGGCATCATCTCGCTCAAGACCGGCGGCTGCCCCGAGGACTGCCACTTCTGTTCGCAGTCCGGGCTTTTCCAGTCGCCCGTGCGCGCCGCCTGGCTCGATATCCCCAGCCTGGTCGAGGCCGCCAAGCAGACCGCCAAGACCGGCGCGACCGAATTCTGCATCGTGGCGGCGGTCCGCGGCCCGGACGCCCGCCTCATGGCGCAGGTCGCCGCGGGCGTCGAGGCCATCCGCAACGAGGTCGACATCCAGGTCGCCTGCTCGCTCGGCATGCTGAACCAGGAGCAGGTCGATCAGCTCGCCGCCATGGGCGTGCACCGCTACAACCACAATCTCGAGACCGCCAAATCGCACTTCCCGAACGTGGTGACCACGCACTCCTACGAGGAGCGCTACGACACCCTGCGCATGGTGCGCGAGGCCGGTATGGAGGTGTGCTCCGGCGGCATCCTCGGTATGGGTGAAACCCTGGAGCAGCGTGCCGAATTCGCTTCGCAGCTGGCCGAATTGCAGCCGGACGAGGTGCCGCTGAACTTCCTCAACCCGCGCCCGGGCACCCCCTTCGGTGACCTCGAGGTGCTGCCCGCCGCCGACGCGCTGCGCGCCGTCGCCGCGTTCCGCCTCGCACTGCCGCGCACCATCCTGCGTTTCGCGGGCGGTCGCGAGATCACCCTCGGCGACCTCGGCGCCAAGCAGGGCATCCTGGGCGGCATCAACGCCGTCATCGTCGGCAACTACCTGACCACGCTGGGCCGACCCGCCGAAGCCGATATCGATCTGCTCGGCGAGCTCTCCATGCCGATCAAGGCGCTCAACGAAACCCTCTGAGATAAACGGGTTATGGGAAACCGGTACCGTGAGCGGTACCGGAACTTCACTGAGGCTGAGGTGCACTGAGGTGGTCGTGGATATAGAGGAGCGCTACAACCCGTTCACGGGCAAGCGAGTGGTGCCGGGTCTGGACGATCCGGTGCCGACCGCCGCCGCCATGGGCCTGGAACCGCCGCGGTTCTGTGAATCCTGCGGCCGCCGCATGATCGTGCAGGTGAGTCCGGACGGCTGGTGGGCCAAATGCTCCCGGCACGGCGTACTCGATTCCAGCACCCTGGAAAACCGCTAGTGGCAACCACATTCACCGCTGCCGAGCAGCCGTCGATGCGTATCGAGACCCTGATGCGCGAGGCGCGCGCGGCAGCGGTGGTGTTCGCCGCCATCGCCGCGGTGAGCGCACTCGGCGGGGTGCTGTGGGGTTTCCTCGCACCCGCCGAACAACTCCTGGTGGTCGATCCGGACCGGGGCGCGGCGCTGACGGGGGAGAGCACGCACCGTTTCGACGCTGTCGCCATATTCGTGCTCTTCGGTGTCGTCGTCGCGGTATTGAGCACCGCCGCCGCCTGGCGCTGGCGGCGCGCTCGCGGCCCGGTCATGCTGCTGGGCCTGCTGGCCGGTTCGGCACTGGGCTCCTCGCTCATGCGCTGGGTGGGTGAGGCCGTCGCCGAGCAACGCCACACCCGGCCCGCACATCCGGCGGTGCACTCCATCGTCGAATTCGCCCCGACCGTCGAGGGCTGGCCCGCACTGCTCATGCAACCGCTGATCGCGGTGCTGGTCGTACTCATCCTCACGGCGCTGAGCACTTCCGATGACCTCGGCAGCGGCCAATTCCTGCCGTTCGGCGGTAAGCCGCGCGATCCGGCGGTCTTCGCGCCCGCCCAGTACGGTTCCGCCATCAGCTACGGCCCGTACGGCGGTCCGGGCGGCAATGGCGGTCCGAGTTACGGACCCCGCGATCCGGTCGTGCCCTTCGATCCATCCGATACCGATCGCGCGCACTGAGGTCGGATCGCGCGCACTGAAATTCGCTGGAGCATCCGGCCGAATCCCCCTACCCTGAGGTCGAACTCACGACATCGCAGGGGGATCGGCCATGACAGCCGCACCGCACGCCGATCGTGCGCCGCAGGCTACCGAGGCCCCGGCGGAACGACCGGACCTCACCGCCTGGCGGCAGCGCCACGCCATCCGGCAATCCAATGCCGCACAACCGATTCCGAGTGGGCGCAAGTACAAGCGCACCGCCAAGCATCGCGATCGCGCGTGGTGATCGGCTCAGCCGAACCATTGGGCCAGAGCTGATTCGAGGGGTCGCTCATCGTTCGCGGTCCAGGCGATATGACCGTCGGGACGAATCAGCACGGTGGTCGCGTCCTGATCGGCCTCGGCGACAACCTGATCCACGTGAGCGGACCAGCGGTCGATGGATCGGGGCGCGTCATCGAAATTGAGCAGCAGCCCACGGCCCGAATGTAGTAGCCGGCTCATCCGGGTCGGTCCGTCGGCGGTGGTCAGATCGAGATCGAGCATGCGCGGCCCGACCCCCGGATAGTCGATGTCCAGGCCCGACATCATGCCCGAGACGAAGTAATTGGTATCCGGCAGCCGCAGCAGATCGGTGAAGAGATCGCGGACGGTGGCCAGATCCGCGTCCCGGCTCGGATTCATGATCATGCTCTGGGCGCGGGTGGTGCGCAGTACGCGCGCGGCGACCGGATGGCGTTCGGTGTGATAGCTGTCGAGCAATCCCTCCGGTGCCCAACCCCGCACTGCCGCAGCGAGTTTCCAGCCGAGGTTGACCGCGTCCTGGATGCCGAGGTTCACGCCCTGGCCGCCGATCGGCAGGTGAATATGCGCCGCGTCCCCGGCGAACAGCACCCGGCCCTCGCGATAGTTCTCGACCTGCCGGGTGGCATCGCTGAATCGGGATGCGGCAAGCAATTCGCCCAGGGTCGTCTCGGGTCCGTACACGGCGGTCAGTGCCTCCTGGACCTCCTCGGGCGTGATGGGCAGCTCGCGATCCGGTCGCTCGGCGGCGAATCTGCCGAAGATCAACCGGTACCGCTCGCCCTCGATCGGATGCAGGACGGTGAAGAATCCGTTGGCGGACTTGGGATATCGACTGAAATGTTCGGACACGCGCGGGACGGTCTCGGACCGGGACGCCAGGGTGAGGTCCGCGACCACCGATGCCATGCGTCCCGGGATGCCGGGAAAAGGGACGCCCAGCAGTTTGCGCACCGCGCTGTGCCCGCCATCGCAGGCGACGAGATAGCCGCCGCGAATTTCCCCGGCCGTCACGCCGTCCGCATCCTGTTCGATCGCGGAGACCTCGTGTCCGCGCAGCACCGGCACCCCGCGCTCGACGAGCCGCTGTTCGAGGAACGCTTCCAATCGCCCCTGCGGGATGGCGACGGGGTACGGATGCCGGGTGTGCCAAGGCCGACAATCCAATTCGACCGGCAGCCCGGCGAAGTGCCCGCCGAACTTACCGCGATCCAGTGCCTGCTCGAGTAACGGATCGAGGAATCCGCGCAGGTCGAGCACCTCCGCGGTGCGCGGTTGCAGCCCACCCGCGCGCGATTGTGAACTGCGCGTGCGCTGCTGCTCCAGCACCACGACCTGAACCCCGGCCAGATTCAGTTCATTGGCCAGCATCAATCCGGTCGGCCCGGCGCCGACGACGATCACTTCGGTCTGCACGTTGATCTCCAAAAGTAGACTTGGTGCAAGAATACACTCAGTCTACTTTTGACGGTATGGTCATCGCATGACCGAATCGATGGGCATCCGCGAACGCAAGAAACTGCGCCTGCGCGAGACGATCGCCGCCACGGCGATCCGCATGTTCCTGGAATCGGGCTTCGATCACGTCTCCATCACCGATATCGCGCAGGCGGCGGAGGTCTCCCGGCGCACGCTCTTCGCGTACTTTCCCACCAAGGAAGACCTTGTCCTGCAACGGTTCGCCGATCATGAGGACGAGGCGGCCAGGCAGATCCGGGCCCGGCCCGGCCATCCTCCGCTGGATACCCTGCGGGAGGCGCGATTGGAGGCGCTGAGCCGTCGCGATCCGAACAGCGGATTGAATGACACCCCGGAGATCATGGCCTTTCTCCAATTGATCAGGGGCACGGAGTCTTTGGCGGCCCGGCTGACGAGCTACCTGGCCCGTGCGGTGGACACCCTCGCGGAAGCCCTGCGCGAGAACGGTTTCGATCCGCTCACCGCTCGCCTGGTCGCGGCCCAGGTGACCGTGATCCATACCGAACTCGCCTTCATGAATCACGATCACCTGGTCGACGGCGAGTCCGCCGACCACCGCTATCCGGCCGCGGTGCACGCGACGAACGTGGCGTTCGATCTGCTGCGCGACGGTCTGGCCGCGCAGCGCGTGCACTGATCATCCGGGTTACCTCAATTAGCCTGGCTCTCCTGCATTTTCGACTCCATCCGCTGCACATAGTCGACCGCATCGCCCAGGGTGCGCAGGCTCGCCAGATCCTCATCGGGGATTTTGACGTCGTACTTGTCCTCGAGCTGGACCGCGATCTCCACCAGGGACAGCGAATCGATCTCGAGATCCTCCGAGAAGGATTTCTCGATGGTCACCTCGGATGCTTCGATCCCGGTCACCTCCTCGATGATTTCCGCGATACCGGCGACGATTTCCGCTTGCGTGATAGCCATGCGATTACGCTAGGAGCTCCAGTGGGGTGGAGGTTCAAGCGGTTGTGACTGATGACACACGGGACGGCGCACCCGTCAGCATCGGAGAGTTGGCGCGCGCCACCGGGATTGCCGTGCGGACGATCCGGTTCTATTGCGATGAGGGCATTCTGGAGTCGCGGCGCAGCGCGGGCGGGCACCGGATGTTCGACGCCGAGACCGCTGTCGAACGATTGCTGCTGGTGCGGCGACTGCGTGCGCTCGGGCTCGGACTGGAGTCGATTACCGATGTGCTGCACGGGAAATGGTCGATCAATGAGGCCGTCGCGGCCGAAACCGCGCGGCTGGACGCTGAATTCAGAGCCCTCGCCTGGCGCCGGGCGGCATTGCGGGCGCTCGACTCGGACGGCCCGGTGCGGCGCGATGAGCGGCTCACATTGCTGGCCGCGGTCTCGGATGCCGATGCGGCACATGAGGGTCTGGTGCGATTCTGGCGCGGTGTCCTCGCGCCGATACCCCGGGCCGAGGTCGATGTCTTCATCGGCTGGAATGTCCCGGAGCCGCCCGCCGATCCGACCGTGGACGAAATCGTCGCCTATGCCGAGCTGGCCGCGCTGATCACCGACTCCGGACTGCACGGCGCTGTGCGACAACAACTCTGGCGGACGCGCCCGGAAACGGTCCGCGATGGGCCGGAGCTGTATGCCGCGGTGGGCGCGGTGATGACCGATGTGGTGCCGCTGATTTCGAGCGGGGTGGCACCGCGCGGCGGCCGTGAGCTGGACCGATTCGTCGGTGCGCACGCCACCGCGCGCGGTGAGCGGGATTCCCCGCGTTTCCGCGCGCGGCTGCTGATCGATGGCCCCGATACCGATCGGCGCATCGATCGCTACTGGGCGCTGACCGAACGGCTGCTCGGACCGCGCATCACCGTCGGGCGAGCGCATCGGTGGGTGTATGACGCGCTCGCGTATTCGGCCGATAGTGCGGTGAATTAGCTCGGCGGGCGGAAGGCCGCGAATTCGTCGGTGACCCGGATTTCGGAGTCGGCGAAACGGTAGAGCGCCGCCGGGCGGCCGCCCGCGCGGCCGGGGGAGGCGGTCGCGCCGGTGGGAGTGATGACGCCGCGGCGGGTCAGCACCCGTTGCAGGTTGGTGGTGTCCACGTCATATCCGAGTGCGGCGCAATAGATTTCGCGCAGAGTCGACATGGTGAAGCGTTCGGGCGCGAGGGCGAAGGCGATATTGGTGTAGGAGAGTTTCGCCGCCAGCCGAGTGCGGGCGTGCTCCACCACGATGCCGTGGTCGAAGGACATATCCGGCAGATTCGACACCGGATGCCAGCGGGTGTCCGGGGGTAGCTGCGGATCCGCGGTCAGCGGGACCAGGCCGAGATAGGCCGAGGCGATACGGCGATCGCCGGGCACCCGATCCGGATCGCTGAAGACCGAAAGCTGTTCCAGATGCGTCAATTCGCGCACATCCACTTTCTCGGCGAGCTGGCGCGCGGCCGAGGTGTTCAGATCCTCGCCATCGCGTAGCCGTCCGCCGGGGGTTGACCAGGTGCCGATCGCCGGGTCCAGGGCGCGTTCCCACAGCAGGACCGCGAGTTCGGTGTGCTGTCCGGGCGGGCAACGGTCTCCGACGGGGGTGGAATTGCTCTCACCTGCGGTGTTGGTGTCCGGGAAGCGACGAACCTGGAACACCGCGGTGAGCGTTTCGTGGATGGTGCTACGATGGGGCACGTTTTCGATTCTAAGTCGAAAACCGGTTGTATGCGAATCGGCGATGTGGCCGGCCGCATGAGAGAAGGAGCCAGGAGATGGCTGCACTAGGTGCGACGTTGGCGCTCACCGAGCGCATTGTGGATGGGCCCGCGGGATTCACCGGCGTCAACGCCACCCCGGAGTGGGCGTCGGAGATCAAGCGGCTGGCGCGCGAGCGCAATGCGACGATCCTGGCGCACAACTATCAGCTGCCCGAGATCCAGGACATCGCCGATCATGTGGGCGATTCGCTCGCGCTCTCCCGGATCGCCGCCGAGGCGCCCGAGGACACCATCGTGTTCTGCGGTGTGCACTTCATGGCCGAGACCGCCAAGATCCTCAGCCCGACCAAGACCGTGCTGATCCCGGATCAGCGGGCCGGATGTTCGCTCGCGGACTCCATCACCGCCGATGATCTGCGCGAATGGAAGGCCGAGCACCCCGACGCCGTTGTGGTCTCGTACGTGAACACCACGGCCGCGGTGAAGGCGCTCACCGATATCTGCTGCACCTCCTCCAATGCCGTCGACGTGGTCGCCTCCATCGACCCGGACCGCGAGGTGCTCTTCCTGCCGGACCAGTTCCTGGGCGCGCACGTCAAGCGCATCACCGGCCGCGAGAACATGCACATCTGGATGGGCGAATGCCACGTGCACGCCGGCATCAACGGCGATGAGCTCAACGCACAGGCCAAGAGCCACCCGGACGCGGAACTGTTCGTGCACCCCGAATGCGGTTGCGCCACTTCGGCTCTCTACCTGGCTGGCGCGGGCGAGTTCCCGGCCGACCGGGTGCACATCCTGTCCACCGGCGGCATGATCGACGCCGCCAAGGCGGCCAAGTCGAATCAGGTGCTGGTGGCCACCGAGGTCGGCATGCTGCATCAGCTGCGAAAGGCCGCACCCGGCATCGACTTCCAGCCGGTCAACGATCGCGCGTCCTGCCAGTACATGAAGATGATCACCCCGGCCGCGCTGCTGCGCTGCCTGGTGGAGAACCGCGACGAGGTGCACGTGGACCTGGAAACCGCTGCCCTGGCGCGGAATTCGGTGCAGCGCATGATCGAGATCGGCAATCCGGGCGGCGGGGAATAGCACGGGCTCGGTCGTTCGCCGGAAAGGGTGAAGCCGTGAGTATTTCCCTCACGTGGGAGGCCGAAGCGGATCTGATCGTGGTGGGTGGTGGCGTCGCGGGTTTGACCGCGGCGCGCACCGCCTCACTGCGCGGACTGCGCGTCCTCACGCTCAGCAAGGGCGGGGCCACCGACACCTCCACGCAGTACGCCCAGGGCGGTATCGCCGTGGTCGCGCCGCACGGGGATTCGGTCGCCTCGCATGTACACGACACCGTGGTGGCCGGGGCCGGACTGTGCGATCCCGAGGCGGTGCGCTCGATCGTCGAGGGCGGCGTCGAAGCGGTCGCCGCGCTCACCGACCTCGGAGCCGTTTTCGATCACGGCCGCGATGGCGAGGTCGCGCGCACCCGCGAAGGCGGGCACAGCACGCGTCGCATCATTCACGCCGGCGGTGACGCCACCGGGGCCGAGGTGCAGCGGGCGCTGAACGCGGCCGGACTGCCGGTGCTGTTCGGTGCGGCCGTCGTCGAGATCGTGACCGGACCCGATGGGGTGCGCGGTGTGATCGCGGTGTCGGACAAGGGTTTCGGCATCGTGCACGCACCCGCCGTACTGCTGGCCACCGGCGGATTGGGGCAGCTCTACGCGTGCAGCACCAATCCGCCCGGGGCGACCGCGGACGGTATCGCGCTGGCCTTGCGTGCCGGGGCGGCGGTGGCGGATCTGGAGTTCCTGCAATTCCATCCCACCGTGCTGTTCACCCCGGGCGGGGTGGGGCGGCGGCCGCTGATCAGCGAGGCGGTACGCGGCGAAGGCGCGATTCTGGTGGATTCCCAAGGGAATTCGGTGACCGCGGGGGTGCATCCGCGCGGTGATCTCGCACCGCGCGATGTGGTGTCGCGGGCCATCGCCGCGCGTATGCGCGAACTCGGCACCGATCACGTCTTCCTCGACGCGCGCGCCATCGAGGGATTCCCGGAACGGTTCCCGACCATCACCGCGTCCTGTGCCGCGGCCGGGATCGATCCGCGGGTCGATCTCATTCCGGTGGCACCGGCCGCGCACTACCAGTGCGGTGGCGTGGTGACCGATACCCACGGGCGCACAGCGGTTCCCGGGTTGTACGCGGCCGGTGAGGTCGCACGCACCGGACTGCACGGCGCGAATCGCCTGGCCTCCAACAGCCTGCTCGAGGGTTTGGTGGTCGGCGGGCGCGTCGGCGTCGCGGCGGCGGAACGACTCGGCCGGGCCGAGCTCATTCCCGCCGAACAGCGGTTCGCCGGGGTGGCCGCGCTCCCGCGTGCGGATCGCAAACTGTTGCAGGAGTTGATGACCGAGCACGCCGGGGTCGTCCGCGACGGTGACGGCCTGCGCGGTGCGGTGCTGCGGCTGGTCGGGCTGATCACCGGTGGTGAAGCCGATGAGAGCGATGACGTGCGCGCCGATGATCCGGCCGCGGTGATTCGCGATCTGGAGGACTCCGCACTCACCCTGACCGCCCGCGCGTTCTTGCTGACCGCCTCCGCGCGCACCGAAAGCCGTGGCTGCCATACCCGTTCGGACTATCCGGAACCGCGCGAGGAGCTGCACCGCAGTACCGCGGTGCGACTCGGCTCCGACGGCCGCCCGCAGTTGATCACCGATGGCTCGGAAATGGTGCCGACCTGGCATCACGACGCTTCACGCACTGAAGAAGGAGTGCCGCAATGACTCTCGACGCCGGACTGGATCGCGATGAGGTGATCGCGCTCATTCGCCGGGCGCTGGAGGAGGACCTGCGCTACGGCCCCGATATCACCACGGCCGCAACGGTTCCCGCCGACGCGGTGGCCAAGGCGACCATGGCCTCGCGTCAGCCCGGCACCATCGCCGGACTCGATGTCGGGCTGCTGGTGCTGGACGAGGTGATCGGCGCGGGCGAGTACGAGGTCACCGCCCGCGTCGCCGACGGCACCCGGGTGCCGCCCGGTGACGCCGTGCTGAGCGTGGTCGCGCCGACGCGCGGCCTGCTTACCGCCGAGCGCACCATGCTGAATCTGGTGTGCCATCTGTCCGGAATCGCCACCGCGACGTCGGCGTGGGTGGACGCGGTCGCGGGCACCGACTGCCGAATCCGGGACAGCCGCAAGACTTTGCCGGGTTTGCGAGCCCTGCAGAAGTACGCGGTGCGCACCGGCGGCGGCGTGAATCACCGCATGGGTCTGGGCGATGCCGCGCTCATCAAGGACAATCACGTGGTGGCGGCCGGTTCGGTGGTCGCGGCACTGCGCGCGGTGCGCGAGGTGAACCCGGACATCGAGTGCGAGATCGAGGTGGACAGCCTCGACCAGCTCGATGCCATCCTCGACGAAGACGTCCAGCTGGTGCTGCTGGACAACTTCCCGCTCTGGGCTACCCAGGCCGCGGTACAACGCCGCAACAACCGCTCGCCGGGGACCAAGCTGGAATCCTCGGGCGGCCTGTCCCTGGATGTCGCGGCGGAATACGCGGGCACCGGTGTCGATTATCTATCGGTCGGCGCATTGACCCACTCGGTCCGAGTTTTGGACCTGGGTTTGGATATGTAATTCCGCTTTTCCCGAAAAGTCCGAAATTCCGGAATTTAACTGGGAATTTCGCTGCGGGTTCAGCGGCGGTATTGCGGCGCGTCGGCTAGCCAGCCGGTTCCGCCGCATACCGAACACCACTGCACCGAGTCGTTGACCAGGCCGTAATCGCCCTTGCCCTCGCACATCATGCAGTACCGCCAGCCCCTATTGGGGTGAACGGTATCGAAGAAAATATTCAGAAAACCTTGGATCGCCATGCAGCGTGCACTCCTCGCTCGGAATCCAAACTCACCAAGGGTGCGATATTTACCGAGCGATGTAAAGGCGTATCCAGCAGTCTTTACACCCCGAATTCGAGTGTTTCCAGGTGCAGTACCTGACAAGCCTCCCGGACAGCGGCAACCTCGTGGGCATCGAGCCCGCGATCGGCGGCGGCGATCATGATGCCCAACCGGACCACGGCGCGCGCCTGTTCCGGATCGCCGGTGCATTCGGCGATCTGCGCCAGTACGCTGGCGCGGCCGAACGCCGGATCCATACTCATGCGGGAGCAGTTGTCCTCGAAGAGATTTCGCAGCTCATCGGCCGGAAAATGCCGGAGCGCGGGATCCGCGCCGAGCAGGTGCGCCACCCGCGCGCGATGTTCGGGATCGATACCGCCATCGGCCGCGGTGATCAGGGCGCAGACCGCCACGATCGCGTCCCGGAAAGGGCCGCCGCGCAACTCGTTTCGCTGTGCGAGCAGCTGCTCCCGCCACTGTGCGGTGTGCTCCGGCAACCGGGGAATCGAGATCGGCTGGGCATCGACGCGATGCAGGAAAGTCATGACACACTCCGAAATGATCTCCCCGGACTCGCGGACCCCCGTGTCGATGCCCGGACTGTGCGGATGTACGAACAGACCCTAACAGTCGGCGACCTGGTGAAGTCTAGGAAATTCCTGTGCGAACGCCCAGCATCCGCTGATTGCCGGGGAGTGAGAACGATTCCGGCCGTACGCGATTCGACGGGCCCCTCAGGAGGTGAGTTCGCGTTCCACAGGTGTGCGGAAGCGGGGGATGGGGCGGACTTCGCCGTACCAGGTGGTCATGCGGGCGGCTTCGGCTTCGATGCGGGCCTCGGCCTCGGTGCCGATGTCTTCCAGTAGGCGCCAGACTATTTCGCCGTCGGGGCGCTGTGCCCAGCCGCCGACGATGCGGCCATCGGACCAGATGGTCGGGCCGACATTGCCATTGCGGTCGAACAGGGCCGGGCCGTGCGAGCCCAGGTACCAGTCGCGGGCCTGCCAGCCCATCGGGGTGGGGTCGAGGGCGGGCAGCAGGGCCACCCAGGGGTCCGGGGCGGGCACCGGGTCCACATCGTCGGCCAGCACCAGTCCGGTCACGCCGTCCAGATCGACCTCGACCGTATCGATGTGCGCGAGGGTCTTGCGGACCTCGCCCAGCGTCCAGCCCGTCCACCATTTGATATCGCTCACCGGGGCGGGGCCGAAGGCGTACAGCCACTTTCGCACCAGCTCGACGCGGGCCTGCTCGGCGGAGAGTTCCGGTATGCCCGCGGGCAGCCAGGATTCGATGGGGGCCCAGGTGTACTGGCTGCTGCTCCAACTGCCATTGGGCCGTCCGCGCACGATGCGGCCCTCCGCGCCGAGCACCACCAGAATCCAGGTGGTGATGCTGGTCGGCTTGGAATACGACTTACCCGGGGCCGCGTCGATCTGGGTGCGCAGGCGCGGCACCAGCTTGCTCAATTGCGCGCCGGTGGCGGCACCGGCGGTGAGCAGCGCCTGATGGGTTTCGGCTTCCACCTCGGCGAGCCAGGAGGAGATATCGCCCTCGATCACCCCGGCCTGATCGATGAGCCGCCCGTAGGTCTTGCGCTGCTTGTGCGCGAGCGCGTCCGCGCACGAACCCTGGAGCGCGGGAACCAGTTCGAGCGGTGCGACGAACATGGTGCGCCGCATGGCCAGCATGCGCAGCAGCGTCCGATCCTCGTACAGCGCCTTCTCCACATGCCCGGGCTCTAGCACTCGGCTGCGCGCGGCGATCGAGAGGAACACCGTGGCCGGATCGGTGGCGTGCAGCACCACCAGCGATCGCACGATCTCGTTCACATCGTCGGCCCGCTCGGCCGTGGCCAGCCGATGCCGCACCCCGACTCGAGCCCGCCGCTCCGCAACACTCATCGAACGCATGGGCGAATCCTAGCCGCCGGGTGCGACATTCGAGTTATCTCGGCCCCGGTGTCCGGACACCGGGGCCGGGCTGCCCGGTTCGGCGGCCGTGACGTGCGATGATTCCGCGATGGGTGGTCGGAATCGGCGGTGGCTGGTCGGCGGTGTGGTGCTCGCGATGCTGGGCGCGATGGTGGCCGGATTACCGGAGGCCGCCGCGGAAACCTCGGTGCGGGTGCGCGATGTGACGCTCACCGTGGAGGGCGAACCGGCCACCGGGCGGGTCTACGAACCAGACGGTGAGATCCGGGATCTGATCGTCGCGGTGCACGGGCACGCGGGCAGCGCCGCCGACTTCCCCGAGTACATGGCCTCGATCGCACAGCACACCGGAGCCGCGCTGCTGACCATGGATCAGCGCTCGGCGGATGGCCGCTGGCGCACCGGGGAATGGAATGTGTGGGCGGGCTGGCAGGACATCGTCGCCGCCACCCAGTGGTATCGGGGTGAGCATCCGGGCATCGGCCGCACCGTGCTGTGGGGGTGGAGCCAGGGCGGATTGACCAGCGGCCTCGCCGCCGCGTACGCGCCGCCGGGCACCTATGACTACTGGGTCGACACCTTCGGCCAGGCAAGCGATTTCATCTCCTGGTACGAGGCCCCGCTCGCGGGTCCGGCGCTGCGACCGGAGATCGAACGCGATGCGGGCGGCTGCGGACCGCTGACCTGTCCGGCCGCGTACGCCGCGCGCTCACCGTCCCTGCTGGCCGGGCGGATCGGGGTGCGCCGGGCAATCCTGTTGCACGGCACCGCGGATCCACTGGTGCCGTACAGCTCCGGACTGGAGATGCGGGCCGCGCTCCTGGCCGCCGGGAAGCCGGTATCGATGTACACCGTGCTCAGCGGCCGCGATCTGGGCGGTGCGGTGGTGCCGGGCGAGCACGGTCTCGGCCCGGTCTTCTTCGAATCCGGTTGTGTGGTCGAACGATTGCTCGCGAACTCCGAGCCGTGGGGCAGCGACTACATCGTCGATATCGCCAACGGTGTCAACACCGCCCCGCCCGCCCCGCCGAATGCCAAGTGCGCCGCCTGAATTCGCGCGCTGATCGGTACCGCACGATATGGGCGTGCGCTACCCGCTTCGGTATCAGTCGGCGCTGACGGCGTCGACGATATTGAGCCGGGCCGCGCGGACGGCGGGCGGAATGGAGCCGAGGAGGCTCAAAGCCAATGCGGCGACGGTGAATACGAGCAGCGGCGGCCCGGGCCGGAAGTGCACGTCCAGACCCATGATGTCGGTGGCCAGCAGCGAATACAGGTACTGGTTGGCCAAACCGAACAGCACGCCCAGCGCCGCGCCGATCAGTCCGATGCCCGCGGCCTCGGCCAGCACCATGCGCAACGCGAACCGCCTGCTCGACCCGACCGCGCGCAGAATCCCCAATTCGCGGCGGCGCTCCAGCAGCGCCAGCGTGAGGGTGTTGAGCAGCGCCATCGCGGCGATGAACGCCACGATGACCAGCATGATCCGGGACAGCACGAGACCCTGCTCCATGGCCCGGCTGACACCGTCCAGCGCCGCCGCGCCGGTGTAGACGTGTAGTTCGGGCGGCACGACCTGCCTTATGGCCGTGAGCAATCGCGCCTTGTTCACGCCCGGCGCGGCATCGATCTGCAGGGTGGTCGCGCCCGGGCGATCGAACCACTCCCGCATCAGCGTCAGACTCATCGACGCCGTACCGCTCAGCGCCGAGAAGTACGACACCGACGCCAGCACCCGCGTGCGCCGCTCCCCGCTGGGCGTCTGCACCGTCAACTCGTCACCGGCCGAAACCCCCAGTGCGCGAGCCAGATCCCGGGACAGCACGACTCCCTCGCCGGTGAGCAGTCGCTGCCGGGTCGGAGTGTCGAGTGCGCGCGCCATGGCGAAATTGCTGTCCGGATCGACCCCGTAGACCAGCGCCTTGGTCCCGCCGAAGGATGCGAAGGCCAACTGCCCCTGGGTGACTCGTCCGACCCCGGGTACGGCGGCGACCTTGTCGGCCAGTCCGTCCGGCAGCAGCGGTGTGGGCACCATATCCTCGGCGGTCACGCTCACCCACACATCGTTATCGGCGATGGAGGCGAAGGTATCGCGCGCCGAGCGCACCGCGTCCGCGTTCGATCCGGTGATCGTGATGGTCATGGCCACCGCGATGGTGACCGTCATGAGCGTGGCCCACACCCGGCGCGGCGCGCGATCGATATTCACCCCGGCCAGCACGCCCGCGGACCCCAGCCGCCGCGCCGTCGCACCGGTCAGCCATACGATCGGACCGGTGCAGGCGAACGCCAGCGCGATCTCCGCGCCCAGCGCGGAACCCAGTGCGGCAGCGGCGAAAAGACCGAGGTGCGCGCGCACGACCAGTACCGTCACCACCGCCAATCCGGCCGCCAGCGCACCCGCGAGCAGCCGCACCCGCAGCGGCACCGCATCGGCCTGCGACACCCCCACCGGGGCCAGCGCTTCCACCGGCGACACCCGGTACACCTGCCGGGCCGCGACCGCGGTCGCCGCCAGATTGGTGAGCACGGCCGCCAGCACCGCGGCCGGAATCGCGTACCAGGGCAACAGGTATTCCAGCCGCGCCTCCATCATCTGACTGAATGCGCCCGGCAGCAGGCCGATGGCATAGCGCCCCATGAGGACTCCGAGACCCGCGCCGAGCAGCCCGCCCACCAGGCCGAGCACCGCGGCCTCGGCCAGCACATCGCGCACGATGGTCTGTTTGCGGCCGCCGATGGCCCGCAGCATGGAGATCACCGGCCGCCGCCCGGCCAGCGCCATGCTGATGGTGTTGTAGATCAGGAACGCCGACACCACGAACGCGATGGCCGCGCCCATGGCCGCGATGAAACGCAGCATGACGACACCGCTGCTGGTCTGCGCGGCGCGCAGGCTGGGCGTGCCCACCAGCGCGCGCCCCGCGACGGCGTTGGTGACCGCCGAATTCACCTGTGCGGCATCGGCGTCCGGTGCGGTGACGATCAGGATGGAATCCAGCTGTCCGGGGCGGCCGGTGACGCGCTGGGCCAGGGGGAGCGGTGCGATCAGATAGTGGCCGCCATTGAGCCGGGACTGCTCCTTACCGGACAGGACGGCCGCGACGGTCACCGTGCCCGAACGCAGGGTGATCACATCGCCTTTGGTGAATCCGGCACCGGGTCCGGCCAGGACGCCATTGGGCACGCTCAGTAGCGCTGCCGTCTGCGCACTTCCGACCGAATCCTTCAGTTCGCTGTCCAGCGCGGCGGTGGAGGCGTCCACGCCGAGCAGCAGGAGCCGGTCGTCGTCCGGTCCCACACTCGCGCGCAGCATCGGCACCGCCGCGGTGACGCCCGGGACCGCCGCGACATCCGCGCGCACCTGCTGCGGGAATCCGGCATCGGTGACGCCCGAGATCTCCAGCGCCGCATTGCCCGCCACACCCGATGACAGTTGCGCGATGGATCCGGTGAGCGAACCGGAGATACCGATCACCGCCACCAGGAACGCCGAGGACACCGCCATGACGACGACCGAGGCCACCGTCCGGCCCCAGTGGGTGGCGAACTCACGAATGGTGAGCAGCCGCAACCGATCCAGCAGCGCGATCATGGACCGAGGCTATGACCGCCGGTCCGTGCTGTCCATGAAATCCGGACAACCGTCCCAGACGAACCCGATACGGACCACCCCAGTTTCCGCCCCGCAAACCCGCCGGAAATGCTCGATTCCGGAACATCTTCGTGATGTGCGGGGTTGCTGCGGAAGAACGTGAATCGAAACGGAGGCAGTGATGACGAAACCGGTGGATCCGTCCTATTTGTGGAGCGGTGGCGAATTGGATCTCGACGCGTACCTCAACCGCATCGGATACACCGGTGAGCGCACCCCGACGCTGGCGACGCTGCGCGGTCTGGTCCGCGCGCACACCACCACCATCCCGTTCGAGAATCTGGAGAGCATTCTCGGCCGCGGTGTACCGCTGGATCTGGAATCGTTGCAGGACAAGCTGATCCGGCAACGCCGCGGCGGTTACTGCTATGAGAACGTACTGCTGTTCGCCGCCGCGCTCGAACGCCTCGGCTTCGAATTCACCGGCATCTCCGGCCGAGTCACCATGGGCGCCAGTGGATTGCGGCCCGCCACGCATGCACTGCTGCGGGTGCGCCCGGTCGATGACGAGCGCGCCTGGCTCTGCGATGTGGGTTTCGGCTCGGGTCCGCTGGAACCGTTCGAGCTGACCCCCGATCGCGGCGAATTCTCGCTCGGCGCTTGGCGTTACCGGCTCGAGCTCGGTGCGGACGCGCTCGGCGGTGAGCTCTGGACGCTGTATCAGTTCGGCCGGGACGGCTGGCTGGATCGCTATACGTTCAGCCCGAATCCGCAGTATCGAACAGACTTCACGGTCGGTAATCACTTCGTCGCGACCTCACCGCGCTCGCCGTTCACCATGCGGCCGTTCATTCAGCGCTTCACCGATGCGGTGCATCACCAAATCGACGGTACGACCTGGACGACTGACTATCCGGACGGAACGGGCGAAGTTCGCGAATTTGACGCGACCGAACTGCCCAAGGTGCTCGCCGAGGTGTTCGATATCGAACTCGGCGCGGCCGATGCGACGCGGCTCACCCGCGCCGAATGGCCCGCCGCGCACCGCGAGACGGAGGGCGCGACACGCAACGAGTGAAATCCCGTCCCACGCGGTGGGATCCGCTCTTGTGCGGCAGAATTCGCTGTCATGTCATCGAACTGCTCTGAGCAGCACTTTAACGTGGCCCGTCATATAAACGTCACCCGAGTGCGGCGTACATCTCACCGAGATCTCGCTCATATCTCACGCTGACGTCGGCGTGCTGCCCATCGCCCGCTACACTCATGCGGGGAAACACGCGGGCAACCGCGTCGTCACAGTCACCATCGCGCAGAATTTCGGAGTAGTGCCATCGAAACCGGCCAAGTGATCGCAGGGCATTACCGCCTGGTCGAACGGATTGGTAGCGGCGGCACAGGCGTCGTCTGGCGAGCCGTCGACGAGCGGCTGGAGCGTTCGGTGGCGATCAAACAGATCATCACCCAGCCGAGCCTGTCCGCGGCCGACAAGGACATCGTGCGTCAGCGCGCTGCCCGCGAGGCCCGCAATGCCGCTCGCTTCCAGCATCCCAACGCCATTGTGGTGTTCGACATCACCGAGCACGAGGGCGATCCATGCCTCGTGATGGAGTATCTGCCGTCGCAGAGCCTGGCGGTGGTGCTGTCCTCGCAGGGGACACTGCCGCTGCCCCAGGTCGCGCGCATCGGTGAACAGGTCGCGTCGGCGTTGATCGCCGCGCACCGGGTCGGCATCGTGCATCGCGATGTCAAGCCCGGCAACATCCTGCTCGGCGACAACGGGGCGGTGAAGATCACCGACTTCGGCATCTCCAAGGCCAAGGGTGATGTCACCCTCACCGCCACCGGACTCATCTCCGGCACCGCCGCCTACCTCGCACCCGAGGTCGCGCGCGGCGCCGAACCGAGCCCGGCCGCCGACGTATTCGCCCTGGGCGCAACGCTTTTCCACGCGCTCGAAGGCGAACCGCCCTACGGCACCAACCCGAATCCGCTCGCCCTGCTGTACGCGGCCGCCAACGGCCAGATCAGCACGCCGCGCAATGCCGGACCGCTCAGCGATCTGCTGCTGGCCCTGCTCAGCTTCGAGCCGGAGGACCGGCCGAGCATGACCGAGGTCCGCGACATCATGGCGGAGTTCGCGGAAATCGGGCCCGATGCCGAGGCCACCCGCGTCATGGCGGCACGCCGCCAGGGCGGCACCCTGACCCCGCCCGCCAAACCGGCGGGCGCGCGGCCCGCACCGCAGCGGGGCAATACCCGGCAGATGGACCGGCGCGGATCCGCCAACGCGGATATCCCGACCGGCGCCATGAGCCAGGCCCAGCTGCTCGAGACCCCGCCGCCGCGACCCTCGGTCAACGGCGGTCCGCCCACCCGTTCCACCTTCGCCCCGCATCTGGACGATGACGAGCCCGAACAGCCGCGCCGCACCAAACTGGTGATCGCGGCCCTGGTCGCCGCCGTCGTCGTGGCGGGCGCGGTGGTTTTCGGCCTGATGAGCTCGGGCGGATCGGACAGCCCGGGCACCACCGGTGGCGATACCAGCGCCACCAAGGCGTCCGCGCAGACCACCACCGGCAAGGGCACCGCCGGCGCACTCGGCCAGACCAAGAGCGCCGGACAGGTCACCGTGCAGGACGGTGTCGACGCGGTACAGAAGTTCTACGACGGCCTCGTCTACCTGAACTTCGCCGACGCCTGGAACCGCCTCACCCCCGCCGCACAGCAGGTGTACGGCAGCCAGTCCGCGTTCCAGTCCTACTGGACCGATAACCGAATCACCCGGTACTCCACCATCAATGGCGCGCGCGGCTGGTCCGACAGCGTGAATGCCGATGGCTCGGCGGATATTTCGGTGGCCACCGTCTCCACCTCCAGCTCCACCAAATCGGTGACGCTCCGCGTGATCGATATGGGTGGCGGCAATGTGAAGATCGACAGCGACACCAAGATGTAGTCGCTACCCGCGATACCACTGTGCCGCGCCGGAATCCCGGTGCGGCGCAGTGCGTTTACGGCGAAGGGTGGGGCGTATCGCCGCGTCGCCCCATGTTCGCCGCGGGTACGAAGAGTCGCGATGCGGCGCGTCGGGGGCTGTCCGAATGTGCCCGGGGTGATTAGCCTTTCGGTTATGAACGTGCGCCAGCTGCTCATCGATGAGCGCGGGGAACTGGTCGAGCTATTGCGGTCGCTGACCCCGGAGGAGTGGGAGACGCCGTCGCTGTGCGCGGGGTGGCGGGTGCGAGATGTGGTGAGCCACTTGCAGACCGATACCGTTTCGCTGCCGAGCTATGCGCTGCTGGGGCTGCGCAATCCCTCCACCGATCGGCTCAATCAGGCGCTGGTCGAACAATTCAATGGGCGGCCCACCGGGGAACTGGTGGATCGACTGGTCGAACCGCGCGGCTGGTTCTCGCGGTATATGCCGAAAACGGCGCTGTCGGACAGCTTCGTGCATCAGCAGGACATTCGCCGTCCGCTCGGTCGCGCGCGGGAGGTCCCGGCCGAACGACTGATCGCGGTTCTCGACAACCCGGATATGTTCGCCGGTCCGGGCCGCTATCTGAAGGGTCTGCGCTGGGAGGCGACGGACGTCGACTGGTCGAAGGGCTCCGGGCCGTTGGTCCGCGGCCCCGGCGAGGCGCTCGCCCTGGCCATGGTCGGGCGGACCGTCGCATTCGATGACCTCGAAGGTGATGGGGTGAACGAACTTCGGTCCCGCCGCGCCTGAATCACGGTGTGCCCGAATCAGACCGACTGGGTTTCGGCGGTCAGACTCGCGAGCAGGCGCAGCGCGTTGGCGCTGGGGGAGTCCTCCTCCACGGTGTGCGCGATCAGGCCCTGATCCGGATCATCTGGCAGGCGCAGGGTTTCGAAGCCCAGGTCGATGCGGCCGACAACCGGGTGCAGATAGACGTAGCGGCCGTGGGTCTTGTCCTTGAGTTCGTGCCGGTCCCAGAGCTCGCGGAACTCCGCACTGGATGCGGACAGGTCGCCGATCAAGTCGGCGATGCCGGAATCGCCGGGATTGCGGGCGGCGTCCAGCCGCAGATAGGCGACCACATCGGCGGCCTTGGCCTCCCAGTCCGCATAGAGCTCGCGCATGCCCTCGTCCAGGAAAACCAGGCGGGCCAGGTTCCGCTCGCGCGGCGGCAGTGCGGCGAAATCGGTGATCAGGGCCGCCGCCAAGCGATTCCAGGCCAGCACATTGGTGCCGCGCCCGACGATGTAGGCGGGCACATCGGCGGCGGATTCGAGCAGTCGCCGCAGGCCGGGGCGCACCTGCTGTTCGGCGGGCGGCTCCTCACCCGACCACGGCCGCGCCAGCCGGTAGAAGTGTTCACGCTCCACCGGATTCAACCGCAGCGCCCGCGCCACCGCGTCCAGCACCGATTCGGAGAAGTGCAGGGTGCGGCCCTGTTCGAGCCGCACATAGTGATCGACACTGACCCCGGCCAGCAGCGCGAGCTCCTCGCGCCGCAGCCCCGGCACGCGCCGCCGCGCCCCATGATCGATCAGCCCTACCTCCTGCGGGCTCAGCCGAGCCCGGCGTGAGCGCAGGAATTCACCGAGTTCGGCACGACGGTCCAGGGTCATGCGTCCAGTATCGCGGGCCGGGCGGTTCGGTTCCTGGTCACCTCGTGCCCAGGCTCGCGATGCGGTATCGACGTGCTCGAATCGGACCCGGCGTACGGTGCCGGGAGCGACTGCCATGGGTCACCGGCAGGTGAGGTCCTGATCGGGGCGGGTGCCGTCGCGCAGGAAGCGTTCGACGGCCGCGTTGGCGCAGGCGTTCGGCGAGGGGTAGGCGCCGTGGCCGCCTGCGTCGACGGTGATCATGCGGGCGCGGGCGCCGTACGCGTTGCGTAGATTGAGCGCGCCGCTGTAGGGCGTGGCCACATCCCGCAGATTCTGGACGAGCAGCACATTGGCGGGACCGTTCGAGTCGACGACTGTCTTCGCGGCCGGCGGGTAGGGCCAGAACGCGCACGGGGAGACATTCTGCGGCAGTCCGGCCGTGAGCGGATCCTCGGCGCGACTGCGCATGACCGCGTCGGCGTAGTCGGAAAGCTTTGTGGGCCAGGCGGAATCATTGCAGATGGTGCCCACCGCGACGGCGGTGCGCTGCTGGAGCAGGGCTTCGGGCGGTGCGGGCTGCGGATCGGGCAGGGTGGCCGTGGTTCGCGCGGCGCGGATCACCCGCGCCAGCGCGGGGAAGGCCGCATCGCGATAGAGCGCGTCCAATAATGCTTGTCGCAGCCCGTTGCCGGTCAACCGTCCCGTCTCCGATCCCGGCCAGGGCAGCGGATCGCGATCGAGTCGCGCTGCCAGGCCGAGGAATTCGCCGAGCATGGCCTCCGGTGTATCGACCAGGCGATCGGGATTGCCCGCATCGGCCGCCCAGCGCGCGAAATCCGGGAATCGATCCCGCACGCCCACCGCGTAATTCGCGTTCCACGTCCGCTCCACCCGCTCCGGATCGGGATCGTCATTGCTGTCCAACAGGATTCGATCGGTGCGCCCGCCGAACAGCGTGGCATAGACCGAGGTCGCGTAGGTGCCGTAGGACTCACCCCATGCGGAGATGCGGTCCTCGCCCAGCGCCGCGCGAATGCGATCCATATCGCGGGCCTCGGTGCGGGTGCCCATGGTGCGCACCAGGGTGCCGCCGTTATCCGCGCAGGCTTTCGCGATGCGCTGCGAGACAGCGATATTCGCCGAGATGTCACCGTCCGGGCTCGGCCAGCCCCGGAACCGCTCCAGCGCCAGATCGGCGCGGTCGATTCGGCAATCGGCGGTGGTGCTCGCGCCGACTCCGCGCGGATCGAAACTGACCAGATCATAGGTATCACGCAGTGCGGCAGGGAGTTTCGCTCCCCAGGTGGTCGGCAAATCCAGTCCCGTTCCGCCGGGGCCGCCGGGGACGAGCAGCAGTACACCATGCCGCGACTCCGGATGCGCGCTGCGAATCCTGGAGACGGCCAGCGTGATCTGCTCACCCTCGGGATGGTCGTAATCCAGGGGTACCGAGAGGGTTCCGCACTCCTGCCTCGGATCCATGCCACCACCCTCACAGGTATGCCACTGCGGTGCGGTCGCGGCGGGCGCGGTGCGACAGGCCGCGATCGTCGAGACGGACAGAATCGCAAGCGCCGCAAGCGCTCCGAGACGATGACTGCTCTTCATATCGCCGACGCTAGGAGCCCCGCGAACTCGGCCGCATCACCCTGTGGAGCCGTTCCCGCCTGGCTCTGCGGTCGCATCCTGGTCATCGCGTGCCCAGGCTCGCGCGGCACTGTTTACCCCGGTTGCGACGGACAAAAGTAGTGCTCACAGCCGGAACCGATCCGGCAGCGTCAGGAGATTCGAATGAGCGACACCCGTCCCTTCGGCGACACCGGTATGAACCTCACCCCGCTCGGCTTCGGCACCTGGGTGATCGCGGGATCCGGCTGGCAGTACTCGTGGGGAGCCACCGATGACGCCGAATCCATCGCCGCCATCCGGCACGCCGTGGACAGCGGACTGAACTGGCTCGATACCGCGCCCGCCTACGGTCTCGGCCACGCCGAAACCCTGGTCGGCCGCGCCCTCGCCGAACTGCCCGAGGCCGATCGCCCGTACCTGTTCACCAAGACCGGCCTGATCTGGGAGGAAGGCGACGACCGCTCCGGGCCGCCGCGCCGCATCATGCGCCCGGAAACCATTCGCGCCGAACTGGAATCGTCACTGCGGCGACTGCGCGTCGACCACATCGATCTCTACCAGGTGCACTGGCCCGATACCGGCGCGGTCTTCGTCTACGGCGGCGAGGGTGAGAGCCTGGCCCAGCCCACCCCGCTGGAGGAGTACTGGCAGATCATGGCCGACCTCAAGAAAGAGGGCAAGGTCCGCGCCATCGGACTGTCCAATCACGATGTGGCCGAACTGGATCGAGCCGAGGCCATCGCCCACGTGGACGCCATCCAACCGCCCTTCTCCGCCGTCAACCGCGGCTCCGCTCCCGAAATCGCCTGGGCGCAGGCGCATTCCACCGGTGTGATCGCGTACTCCCCACTCCAATCCGGCCTGCTGACCGGTGCCTTCACCGCCGACCGCAAGCTCACCGCCGACGATTGGCGTTCCGGCAGCCCGGATTTCACCACCGGCCTGCCCGCCAACCTCGCCCTGGTCGACGCCCTCCGACCGATCGCCGCCCGGCACGGCGTCACCGTCGCCGAGGTCGCCCTGGCCTGGGTCACCTCCTGGCCCGGAATCACCGGTGCCATCGTCGGAGCCCGCAGCACCACCCAGATCGACGGCTGGACCGGTGCCCTCACCCTCGCCCTGACCCGAGCGGACCTCGACGAGATCGCCATCGCCATCAGCACCACCGGCGCGGGCACCGGCCCCGCCCGTCCCTGATCACCACACCTCACGAACGGAACACCTCATGTCCCTGCACGTCGTCGCCGAGCTCCGCGCCCTTCCCGAGCATCAGGATCGCCTCCGCACCGCACTGGAAGCCATGATCGAACCCTCCCTCGCCGAACGCGATTGCCTGAGCTATCAGCCCTTCGCCGATCCCAACGATCCGACACACATGGTCGTGGTCGAGGAGTGGACCGGTGCCGAAGCCCTGGAAGAGCACTTCACCACCCCGCATTTCCGCCATATCGCGGGCGTGCTCGACGGCATCCTCGCCGAGCCCATGATCATCCGCCGCCTCATCGCCGAATAACCCCGCCGAGGTTTTCCGCCTCACATGCGGGCGCGTCCGGCCCGATCTATGGGTAGGGTCGACGGCATGGTCACGCGGATGAAGACGGCGGTGGTGCTGGTGTGCACCCTGATCGTCGCCGCGTGGGCCGTGCTCTTCCTGGCCGCGGCCGAACCGAATTCGCTCTTCGTACTCGGTGCGGCCGCGCTGGTCGCCCTCACCGCCGCGCTCATCGCGGCGCGCGGCCCGGTACTGCGGACCGCCGTCCACGCCGGACCACCCGAATCGGCGGCCGGACGGCGGCGGGGAGCCTTTCTGCGACAGAGCAATCCGGATGCGGCGGGACGACCGCGGCCGCGAGCGCCCGGGGTGTGCCCGGCCTGATCGTGCGCGCACGATCGGGTCCACCGCTGCCCTGAATCGCTCCGCCCGCGCCCGTGCGCGGGTGCCTCGCAGTGAGGTCCCCCATGCTCAACTTCGTCTATTACCCGGTATCGGCCGTGCTCTGGTTGTGGCACACCGCTTTCGCGGCGGTGCTCGGCGCATCGAGCGGCCTGGCCTGGGTGCTGGCCATCATCTTCCTGGTGTTGACCCTGCGCGCCCTGCTCATCAAACCGTTCCTGTCCCAGCTGCGCTTCTCCAAGGGCCTGGCCGAAATGCAGCCGCATATCGCGGAGATCAAGCGCAAACATCCCGGCGATCTGCAGAAGCAGAGCGAGGAGATGCGCAAACTCCAGGAGGAGAAGGGCGTCAACATGCTCCTGGGCTGCCTCCCGATAGTCGGCCAAACCCTGGTCTTCATCGGCCTGTACCACGTACTCCGCTCATTCCAGAACCCGAATATCGCGAACTACGTCTTCTCCCCGGAGCAGGTGCAATCGTTCCTTCAGGCCAAACTCTTCAGCGCCCCCTTGGCCTCGACCCTGATGAACGCGGGTGATTCGTTCACTTCCGTTGCGGCCGTGGCCATCCCGCTCATGATCATCGCCGCCGTGGCCACCCATTTCACCGCCCGCTTCACCGTGGAACGCCAGCGCCGCATCGGCACCGAGGTGACCCCGCAGGTGCGGTTGATCAACAACCTCTCCCTGTATGTCTTCCCCCTCGGCGCGATCGCCGCCGGCGCCGTCATGCCGGTCGCGATCCTGCTCTACTTCGTCACCCAGAACGCCTGGACCTTCGCCCAGCAGCACCTGGTCTATCGGCGCTTCGACGCGGAAGTGCCGGTGCCGTAGGTCAACTCAACATGTCGGCCAGGCGCTCGGAGTTCAGCTCCGCACGCTCATCCGGGTGGGCGACCATGTACTCCATGGTCGCCGCCAGCGCCTCCGGCCGCACCGGCAGACCCCGGAACAGGATCTTGTAGGGCCGCGGCACGCTCGCATCATTGCTGAACACCGATTCGTGGGGACCGCGATGATTGATCACCGCCGAAGCACGACAGTGGAATTCGATCTGCGGCCGCTCGGTGTTCCCGGCCCCGGTGGCCACCCGCACCAGCCGGACATCCGATATTGCCGCCCAAGGGAATTCGCGATCGCGATGCGGCAGTCCGAGGCGTACGCCCGTGCGCCCCACCTCCAGGGTGGTGCGCCCCTGCTGGACGATGGCGTTCACCAACATCACCGAGATCGAGAACCCCGCCACCCCGGCGATAACCGCCACCCACGCCCCGGCCACGACGCTCACCAGTGACCACAGCGCCGCGCACGCCGCCCAGCACACGAAGCAGTAGAAGAATCCGTTGGCCCGCCAATCCCGGTGAATGATCACGCTGTCCCGGGTGCGGGTGTACGAGGATTGATCGAGCGCGATGGCGATGGTCAGCGCCGCCATGCTCGCGATCACCAGCGACAGTGCCAGGGCGAGACCGAACATGCCGTAGATGTCGAACTCCCCGGAAGCCACCGCCCGCTGCTCCGTGATCACGGCCGTACTTTAGCCGTGATCACGGCCGCAAACCCGAGCCCGGCCGGTCCTGCGGATAAGTGGTGGCGCGCACCCGATAGTCTGGTAGCTGGTCGCGGGCAGTTTCGGGTGTTCGCCGAACCCTTTGATGATCAGCACAGACAAGGACTTGACAGCGCTATGACAAGCCGCATCGAGCTCGCCCGCGTGGATCTGCGCGGACGTACTCCCACTGCTGCCGAACTGCGCGCGGCTCTGCCGCGTGGGGGCGTCGACGTGGACTCGGTGCTGCATCATGTGCGACCGGTCGTGGAGGCCATTCGCGATCGGGGTGTCGAGGCGGCGATCGAGTTCAGCGAGAAGTTCGACGGGGTGCGGCCGGTCTCGGTGCGGGTGCCCGCCGCCGAACTCGAGAAGGCCCTGGCCGAACTGGATCCGGCCGTGCGGACCGCACTCGAGGTCGCCATCGAGCGCACCCGCAAGGTGCACGGCGATCAGCGGCGCAGCGATAAGACCACCGAGGTGGTGCCCGGCGGCACCGTGACCGAGCGGTGGGTTCCGGTCGAGCGGGTCGGGCTGTACGTGCCGGGCGGCAATGCCGTCTACCCGTCGAGCGTGGTCATGAATGTGGTTCCCGCGCAGACCGCGGGCGTGGATTCACTCGTGGTGGCCTCACCGCCGCAGGCGCAGTTCGGCGGACTGCCGCACCCGACGATTCTGGCGGCCGCACAGCTGCTCGGGGTCGAAGAGGTATGGGCGGTCGGCGGCGCGCAGGCGGTCGCACTGCTGTCGTACGGCGGTATCGATACCGATGGCGCGCAACTGGAACCGGTCGACATGATCACCGGGCCGGGCAATATCTATGTGACCGCGGCGAAGCGGCTCTGCCGCGGACTGGTCGGCATCGATGCCGAGGCCGGGCCCACCGAGATCGCGATCCTGGCCGATGCCACCGCCGATCCGGCACACGTGGCCGCCGATCTGATCTCGCAGGCCGAACACGATGTGCTGGCCGCGAGCGTGCTCGTCACCGACAGCGTGGAATTGGCCGATGCCGTGGACAGGGCGCTCACCGCGCAGATGGCCGTGGTCAAGCACCACGATCGGGTCACCGAGGCGCTGACCGGTAAGCAGTCCGGCACCGTGCTCGTCGATGACATCGCGCAGGGCCTGCGCGTGGTGAACGCCTATGCGGCCGAACACCTGGAGATCCAGACCGCCGACGCCTCCGCCGTCGCCGCCCGGGTGCGCAGTGCCGGAGCGGTTTTCGTCGGCGCGTGGTCCCCGGTCAGCCTCGGCGACTACTGCGCGGGTTCCAATCACGTGCTGCCCACCGCCGGATGTGCCCGGCACTCTTCGGGTTTGAGCGTGCAGACCTTCCTGCGCGGCATCCACGTCGTGGACTACTCCGAAGCGGCGTTGAAAGACGTTGCCGGACACGTGGTCGCGCTGGCCAATGCCGAGGATCTGCCCGCACACGGCCAGGCCGTACAGGTGCGATTCGGAGAACTGTCGTGAACGCCGTGACCGTCCCCGGATCCGCTGTCTCGCTGGACGATCTGCCGCTGCGCGAGAACCTGCGCGGTAAGAGTCCCTACGGCGCACCGCAATTGACGGTGCCGGTACAGCTCAATACCAATGAGAACCCGCACCCGCCGAGTAAGGCGCTCGTCGACGATGTGGCCGAATCCGTTCGTGCCGCCGCCGCCGATCTGCACCGCTACCCGGATCGCGATGCCGTCGGTCTGCGCACCGATCTCGCCGCCTACCTGACCCGGCAGACCGGCGTCGCGGTGGACGTGTCGAATGTGTGGGCCGCCAATGGATCCAATGAGATCCTGCAGCAGCTGCTCCAGGCGTTCGGCGGACCCGGGCGCAGCGCACTGGGTTTCGTGCCCTCGTATTCGATGCACCCGATCATCTCCGAGGGCATCGACACCGAGTGGATCGAAGCCAAGCGCAATGGCGACTTCTCCCTCGATATCGACTACGCCGTCATGGCGATCGCCGATCGCCGCCCCGACGTGGTGTTCGTGACCAGCCCCAATAATCCGACGGGCCACAGCATTCCGGTCGCGGACCTGGAGCGCATCCTCGATGCCGCACCCGGCATCGTGGTGGTGGACGAGGCGTACGGGGAGTTCTCCAGCGCGCCCAGCGCCATCTCGCTGATCGACCGGTTCCCGGCGAAACTCGTTGTCAGCCGGACCATGTCGAAGGCGTTCGCCTTCGCGGGCGGACGGCTCGGCTATCTGGTCGCCGCACCCGCGGTCATCGACGCCATGCTGCTGGTGCGCCTGCCGTACCACCTGTCCGTGGTCACCCAGGCCGCGGCGCGGGCGGCCCTGCGGCATGCCGACGAAACCCTGGGCAGCGTCGCGGAATTGGCGGCGCAGCGTGATCGGGTGATGGCGGCGCTCACCGGCCTGGGTTACGACGTCATCCCCTCCGATGCCAACTTCGTACTCTTCGGCCGCTTCGCCGACGCCCCGCGCGCCTGGCAGCACTACCTCGACGAGGGCGTGCTCATTCGCGATGTCGGCATTCCGGGGTACCTGCGCACCACCATCGGCCTGGCCGCCGAGAACGACGAATTCCTGCGCGTGAGCGCGAAACTTGTTGCGACCGAGGTGGTTGCCCGATGACGACGGAAGCGAGCATGGACCGAATCGCCCGGGTGGAACGCACCACCCGTGAATCGAGCATCGTGGTCGAATTGAACCTCGACGGCTCCGGTAAGACCGATATCTCCACCGGCGTCCCGTTCTACGATCACATGCTCACCGCGTTCGGCCAGCACGGCAGCTTCGATCTGACCGTGCAGGCCAAGGGTGATATCGAGATCGAGGCGCACCACACGGTCGAGGACACCGCCATCGTGCTCGGCCAGGCGCTGGCGCAGGCGCTCGGCGATAAGAAGGGCATTCGCCGCTTCGGTGATTCCTTCATCCCCATGGACGAAACCCTCGCGCAGGCCATCGTCGACGTCTCGGGTCGTCCGTACTGCGTGCACACCGGCGAGCCGGAACACATGCTGCACACCGTGATTCCGTCCGTCGGGGCCGGTGCCTCGTACTCCACGGTCATCAATCGCCATGTCTTCGAATCGATCGCGCTCAACGCGCGCATCGCACTGCACGTGCGAGTGCTCTACGGCCGCGATCAGCATCACATCACCGAGGCCGAATTCAAGGCTGTGGCAAGGGCTTTGCGCGCCGCCGTGGAATACGACCCGCGCGTGACCGGCATCCCGTCCACCAAGGGGACGCTATGAGCACGAAACTCGCACTGCTGGACTACGGTTCGGGCAACTTGCACTCCGCCGAGCGTGCGCTGGTGCGCGCCGGGGCCGAGGTCACCGTCACCGCCGATCCCGAGATCGCCTTGAACGCGGACGGTCTCGTGGTGCCGGGCGTCGGCGCGTACGCGGCCTGCATGTCGGGGCTGCTGGGGGTGCGCGGTGATCGCATCATCGGTAAGCGGCTCGCCGGTGGCCGTCCGGTGCTGGGCATCTGCGTCGGTATGCAGATCCTGTTCGAGCGCGGTGTCGAATTCGGTGTCGAAACCGACGGCTGTGGTGAATGGCCCGGTGTCGTAGAGCGTTTGGACGCGCCTGTCCTCCCGCATATGGGCTGGAACACCGTCAAGGCTCCGGCCGACAGCGTGCTGTTCGCGGGCATGGACGCGGATACCCGCTTCTACTTCGTGCACTCCTACGCCGCCCAGAACTGGGAACTCACCGATGACGGTCCGCTCGCCCCGGCCAAACTGACCTGGGCCGAGCACGGCGTTCCGTTCCTGGCGGCGGTGGAGAACGGTCCGCTGAGCGCCACCCAGTTCCATCCGGAGAAGTCCGGCGATGCCGGTGCTCAGTTGCTGCGCAACTGGGTCACCTCGCTCTGACGCGCGTATCGGCATCCGAAACCCCCGCTGTCGGCGGGGGTTTCGTGTGTCAGCGGGACGACTGCGATCGGCGCGTGACTGGAACGTTGGCCCCACCAACAAGAGGGGTACATTGCCCGCATGGACATCGCGCCCGCAGGGGCCTCCGGCCGCCTCCGCGCCCTGCCGACCCGCCTGGTCGGCCAGGTCGCGATCCTGGCCAGCCGCGCCACCGAACGTGCCCTCGAACCCACCGGTTCGCGGCGCTACCACTACGCCCTGCTCGCCACCCTCGATGAGACCGGTCCGCTGAGCCAGGCCGAGGTGGGTCGCCGCACCGGCATCGATCGCAGCGATATCGTCGCGGCGGTCAACGACCTCTCCGACCGCGGTTACCTCACCCGCACCCCCGACCCCGCCGACCGCCGCCGCAATACCCTCACCCTCACCGCCGCCGGACGCGCCCACCTGCACGACCTCGACACCCGTCTCGAAGCCGCGCAGACCGAACTGCTGCCCGGCTTCACCGCCGCCGAACGCGCCAACTTCGTCCTCACCCTGACCCGCATCCTGGAACTACACGCCCGCAACTGAATCGGCGGCAGTACGGGCCGACGCCGAGGCGGTGACCGGTAACTACTAGGATGCTTGCGTGAGTCTTGTGCTGCTACCTGCCGTCGATGTCGCCAATGGTGAGGCCGTGCGCCTGGTTCAGGGGGAGGCGGGCAGCGAAACCAGTTATGGTTCGCCGCGCGACGCCGCCCTGGCCTGGCAGAACGACGGCGCCGAATGGGTGCATCTGGTGGATCTGGATGCCGCGTTCGGCAAGGGATCCAATCGGGAACTGCTGGCGGATGTCATCGGTGAGCTCGATGTGAAGGTGGAGCTTTCCGGCGGTATCCGCGATGACGAATCGCTGAAGGCCGCGCTCGCCACCGGGTGCGCGCGGGTCAACCTGGGGACCGCCGCGCTGGAGAATCCGGAATGGTGCCGGCGCGCCATCGGTGAGTACGGCGACAAGATCGCGGTCGGTATGGATGTGAAGCTCATCGACGGTGAATACCGGCTGCGCGGGCGCGGCTGGGTCAGCGACGGCGGCGATCTGTGGGAGGTGCTCGAGCGCCTCGAACGCGATGGCTGCTCGCGCTACGTGGTCACCGACGTCAGCAAGGACGGCACGCTGACCGGGCCGAATCTGGTGCTGCTGCGCGATGTCGCCAATGCCACCGACTCGCCGGTCGTCGCCTCGGGCGGCGTCTCCACCATCGACGATCTGCTCGCCATCGCCACCCTCACCGAGGACGGCGTCGAAGGCTCCATCATCGGCAAGGCCCTGTACGCGGGCCGGTTCACCCTGCCCGAAGCCCTCGCCGCGGTGCGCTGAACCAGATGGCCGCCGAACTCGCCGAGCTGCTCACCATCGCCCGTGATGTACTCGACGCCGCCGCACCGCGTTTCGTGGAAGGCGTCGGCGCGCCCAGCGCGGTCGAGAAGGGGCGCAACGATTTCGCGACCGAACTCGATCTGGAGCTGGAACGCACCATCTCCGAGCAGCTGACCGAGCGCACCGGATTCCCGGTGCACGGTGAGGAATTCGGCGGCCCCCAGCTCACCAGCGGTACCGCGTGGGTGCTGGACCCCATTGACGGCACGTTCAATTACTCTGCGGGACATCCGCTTTCGGGGATGCTGCTGGCGCTGGTGCGGGACGGCGAACCGGTCATCGGCTTGACCTGGCTGCCCGGGCTCAATCAGCGCTACGCCGCCACCGTGGAAGGGCCGGTTCTGCTGAACGGGCAGCCGCTGCCGAAACTGGCGCACGGCAAGCTCTCCAGCGCCATGATCGGCTTCGGGGCCTTCAATATCGATGGGGCGGGCCGTATTCCGGGGATCTTCCGCTTCAACCTGCTGGGTGCGCTGAGCCGGTTGTCGGGGCGCGTCCGCATGCACGGTTCGACGGGAATCGACTTGGCATACACCGCATCCGGCGTGTTGGGTGGAGCGGTCGTCTTCGGACACCATCCCTGGGACAACGCCGCGGGCGTGGCCCTGGTGCGGGCCGCGGGCGGCGTGGTCACCGATCTGCTGGGCCGCGACTGGACCATCGAATCCAAGTCGGTGCTGGCCGCCGCGCCCGGCGTGCACGAGGAACTACTGGACATGATCGGCGAAACCGTCAGGGCCGCCGACATATCCGACGAAAGGTAGAGCAATGACGTTGGCAGTGCGCGTAATCCCGTGCCTGGACGTGGACGCCGGCCGCGTGGTCAAGGGCGTCAACTTCGAAAACCTGCGTGACGCGGGCGATCCCGTCGAACTCGCCGCCACCTACGACGCCCAGGGCGCGGACGAACTCACCTTCCTCGACGTCACCGCCTCCACCGGCGACCGCGGCACCATGATCGACGTGGTTACCCGCACCGCCGAACAGATCTTCATCCCCCTCACCGTCGGCGGCGGCGTCCGCACCGTTGCCGATGTGGACCGCCTGCTGCGCGCGGGCGCGGACAAGGTCTCGGTCAACACCGCCGCCATCGCCAATCCCGATGTGCTGCGCGAAATGTCGGAACGCTTCGGCTCCCAGTGCATCGTCCTCTCGGTCGACGCCCGCACGGTGCCCGCAGGCCAGCCCGCCACCCCCTCCGGCTGGGAAGTCACCACCCACGGCGGCAAACGCGGCACCGGCATCGACGCCGTCGAATGGGCAATCCGCGGAGCCGAACTCGGCGTAGGCGAAATCCTGCTCAACTCCATGGACGCCGACGGCACCAAAGCAGGCTTCGACCTCACCATGATCCGCGCCGTCCGAGCCGCCGTCTCCGTCCCCGTCATCGCCTCCGGCGGCGCGGGCAAGGTCGAAGACTTCGCCCCCGCCGTCCACTCCGGCGCCGACGCCGTCCTCGCCGCCAGCGTCTTCCACTTCGGCGACCTCACCATCGGCCAGGTCAAAGACGCCATGCGCACCGAAGGCATCACCGTCCGCTGACCCGCATCACCCCGAGCGTGTCCTCCCAAGGACCGCACCCCCTTTCGGAATGATTGCACCGGCACCACGCCGCCGCATACCGCCGAGGGGGAGCTATGCCCGACCACGATCCATCACCGAATCCATCGGACCCGCGCACTGTGGACGGTACTCAATCCGACATCGTCCCGCCTCCCGGTGAGAAGCCCGAATCACTAACCGATGCCGTGTCCGAGCGAGGGGCGACGAAGCCGCTCGATACGACAACCGGTGCCGCGCCCGGATCGGTTGCCGCGTCTACGGATTCGAACGACGTGGTAGATGTGCCCGTGGCACCGGCCGCGGACCACACCGAATCGACGGCGATGCCGAACCGGGGAGCAAGGTGGGCGCGGATTGTCACTGCCGTCGGAGGACTCGGGGCGGGGCTGGTCGGCGGTGGGGTGCTGCTGGCGCTGTACAGCCGGTTCGGTGCGAGCAGTCGGACCCTTGACGATCGATATGTCGATGGGCGAGATGTGTTCGGCGGCTTTCGGCTACCGCTCGGGGACGTGCCCGGCCACTGGATCACCGCCGCGCTGATCGCGGGGGTGATCATGCTGATAGTGGTCGGCGATCTACTGCGCCGGAGCCGCGACCCGGAGGGGGGTGTCAGCGTCTGGTGGCTGCTGATGGTGGTCGTGCTGTTCGGACTCGGCTGGTACAGCGTTACCAGGCATATTCCCGGCGTGCTCGACGAGGTGCGGTTCCAGTACCCGTTCTTCCCCCAACTGCCCACTGCCGCAGCGGCTATCGGATTGGTTCTGCTCGGTACGATCGGGGTTTTCGGCCTCGTGCGCACGACCGTCGTGCACACGGCGGGTCGGAAAGCGCTGCTGCTCGGGCTCACTGTCGGAGTTGTGATGAGTGCCGTGACTGCCGCCGTTGCCGTTCACGCCGGTGATGACAATGCCCGGATCGACCATGCCACCGCGACACCGGTTCCGGTACCGGCGATTCCGGCCCATCTGGGGAGCGAGCGGTATCGGGTCACGCCGGTCAACCCAGCGGGTGACCGGGACTATCCCGACATAGTCGCTGCCGGAGCCGGTTTCGTCGTCGCCACGATTACCGGGCTGATCGCCTACGACGGAGTGACCGGCGCGGAGCGGTGGCATTTTCAACGTTCGGATGTGCTGCGCGACAGGCGCGAAGGGGTCGGCTACATCATCGGATCATTGCGAGCACTGGACGAGGGAACGGTCGTGCTGGCGCAATGGAAGAATGGCGATGCCACCGCATTCGACGCGGTCACCGGTGCGCTGCTGTGGACACGATCCGAGTTCACCGATGTCGCGTTCAGCGGCGCGCAGTGGCGGATGGCCCGGGAATCGGAGTGGACCGGCGCGACCCCACTGCTCGCCGAGAATGGTTCCCGGCTCGATCGGTTCGATGCGCGCACCGGAAACCGGTTGTGGTCCAAGGACTTCGACTGTCCTATGGGTTTCGATCGAACCATCAGCACCACTGCCGCAATCTACGTCACCTCCACCTGTCCGGGCACGGATGAAGCCGGTCGACGGCTGGTCGTGACAGCTCTGAGTCCGGCGACCGGAGCGGTGATCGCCGAACGTGAGGTCGCCCGGCTCCCGGCTCACGGTGTGATCCCGCCGCACTACACACATCTCGGTGGTGCGCTGATCATCGGATTCACCCAGAACGATTCCGAGGATGATCACTGGATCCTGATCGATCGCCCCGAAAATCTGTCGACGGCCCGGATCCGCCCCGGCTACCCGTGGAATGTATTCGCCGCGGACGCGACCGGAGCCGAACTTCTCGTGCAGCTCTCGAAGCCCCCGGGCGCACCCGATACCGTGGAAGTTCGCCGCTCCGCCGACGACTCCGTCGCCTACCGCATCGAAATCCCCGGCCGGGGAACCCCGCTCAGCAAACAGGTAGACCTCTTCCTCGCCGATGAATTGGTGGAGGCCACCTATTACAGCAACGACACCGCTGTGCACCCCAGGACGGCCCACGCCTGGAGCCGAATCGACGGAACACCCATCACCGCTACCCCGATCAGTCGCGGTGATGAGGAATGCGATCCGGTGCACGTGCTGTCCGGCCCGGGCTCCACCCTGGTGCTGTGCTACGCGGCTACCGGAACGGACATCATCGGATTCGCCCCGTGATACCGGCTACCCGCTGGTAGCGCACGTGGTTCGCCCTGTTATAACCGAGGGATGAGTCTCGATCCCGCTATTGCTGCCCGTCTCAAGCGCAATGAGGATGGGTTGTTCGCGGCTGTCGCGCAGGAGCGCGGTACCGGGGATGTGCTGATGATGGCCTGGATGGATGATGAGGCGCTGGCTCGGACGCTGGAGACGCGTAAGGGGACGTACTATTCGCGGTCGCGGCAGCAGTACTGGGTGAAGGGGGAGACCTCGGGGCATACGCAGTATGTGCATGAGGTCCGGTTGGATTGCGATGGGGATACCGTGCTGCTGATCGTGGATCAGGAAGGTGCGGCGTGCCATACGGGGACGCACACCTGCTTCGATACCGATGTGCTGCTCGCCCGGGGCGATCAGCTGCTCTAATCCAGGTGGCTGTTGGGGCGGCCGGAGCGGCCTACGCCGCGGGCCATGCCTTTGTCGAGTTGCTGGAGAAGTGCCTCGCCGAGTTCGAGCAACTCTTTGGTCTGGTCTTTGTCGAGTCCGTCGAAGACCAGTCCGCGTACGCATTCCAGGTATCCGGGGGCGGCCTCGGTGACCTTCTGGAAGCCCGCGTCGGTGAGTACGGCCTGTGCGCCGCGTCGTCCGGAGATGGAGACGCGTTCGGCCCAGCCCAAACGCTCGAGCTTGGAAATCACATGGGAGAGACGCGATAGCGATGCGTTTGCCTTTTGCGCAAGCTCACTCAGTTGCAACCGGTGGCCTGGTTCTTCGGAGAGCAGAGTCATCACGAAGTATTCGAAATGGGTAATCCCGGACTCACGTTGAAGCTGGGTATCCAGTGCAGCGGGGAGTCGGGTGGTCAGCGCGATGACGGTTCGCCACGCTCGCTGTTCCATGGGATTCAACCACTTTGTCACCGTGCCAGCCCTCTCGTAGCAGCCAAGTGACATGTTGTGCTGGCCAGTCCGGCGGTTGGTGGAGCATCAACAGCGAGTCACCCGCAAAGCAAAGTTTGCCACGATTTCGCTCGTCAGTCACGGTGTTCATGAATGACGTGACATCCATCACGCGTGTCGCACGGTGAAATCAGTACGCGCCGGGTTCCGCGGGATTTGGCGGAGTATCGGCGGACACGCGCGGCTTTTCCGGAACCGGCTGTTGCTTCGCGGCGCGATTCTTCCGGATTCGCCTGCGCACCAAGAGAAATGCCACACCGAGGAACACCACCGCGGCCGCGATCGCACCCGCCAGCGCGGCCCCGCGAAATGCGGGCGCGTCGACATCCATAATCCGCTGACCGGCGTGTGCGGCATTGGAACTGCCGAGTACGACGGTCAGCGTCATCAAATTCGGGATGGCGGCAATGAGGGCGAGAACGGCCGAAGCGCCCGCAATAAACGGACCGCTCCGTTTCCGCCAGGTCATTCCCGCGATCAACAGCAGAAAAAGCGGCAGAAAGGTACAAACCGCACCCATCGACAAACCGGTCCAGATGCCCTTGGAGAAACTGCCGTGCACCATTTCCGCGATCCGCTGCGCCCACCAGCGCGGAATGAACGCCGCCAGAATGAGATACGACAACCACAGCACCACCGCCGCGATAACCAGCGCGATGATGCGATTGCGCCACGTGACGAACGAGGATCGCTTGCGCTCCGGCACGGTCTCGCTGGGCGTAGTCATAGCCCAAGCGTATGCCGCGCCGCGCGACGCGGCAGTGAGCGCCACTCCGGACCAACCGGACGCGACGGACGAATCGAAGCGTCGCGGTGGGTGCGGGGCTCGAATCAGCTACGCGCGCGCAGGAACTCCAGCGCCTCATCCGCGTGCACATTGGCGCGCAGCTCGCTGTTGATCACCTTGGCGATGCTGCCGTCGGGATCGATGATGAAGGTGGTGCGCTTGACCGGCATGAGCGGGCCGAGCAGTCCACGCTTCACACCGAACTCGGCCGCCACCTTCGCGCCCTTGTCCGAGAGCAGCGGATAGCCGAGCCCCTGCTTCTGCGCGAACCCGGACTGCACCTCGACATCATCGGCGCTGATCCCGACGCAGGACGCGCCCAGGGCCTTGAATTCGCCTGCCAGATCCCGGAAGTGGCACGCCTCGGCGGTGCACACCGGGGTGTTGGCGGCGGGGTAGAAGAAGAGCACCACGGGACCATCCGCGAGCAGCGACTCGAGGGAACGCACGGTGCCGGACTGATCCGGAAGCTCGAACTTCGGGGCGAGCTGACCTGGCTTCATACGCAGCAGATTACGTGATTACCTTCGCGCACGAATCAGCCCGTGGACGGACCTGTCTGTACGGTCCGGCCGCGGGCCGTTTTCGGAACTTCGGGAACACCCTTGGGTCAGACACCGATGAGCGCGGCGACCTCAGGGTTCTTGATATCCATGACATCGAGAATGCCGTGTGCCCGCAGGAACGGCTTGAGCTCACGAAGACGCTCGGTGTGCTCGGCGTACTCGTCCGGGAAGCTGCGCGGATCGAGCGCCTCCAGGGCCTTCACATAGGTGACGAACGAGGCGATGGCGCTGTACTTACCGCCGACCTGCTGACCACCCTGCTGGTGATTCATATTCATCATCCGCGGCGGTTGACCGGGCATACCCTGGCCGACCTGCGGAGCAGCGTGCCGTGGACCCTCCGGAGCTACCGGTTGCGAGGGGTACATCTGTGTTGAACTCCTCTCGATTGGGATACCGCGTGCGACCTCTCCATCTGCTGGAGGAGCAGATTGATCTGCTGGAAGCGCAGATTGCCGCGAGCGTAGTGATGACCGCACCGAGTATTCGCCGCCGGAGGGGTCCTGGCTGGGCGGGGATGGCCAATTCAATTTCCCGTTGTGTCGCCTGGAATGATGGGGCAATGCCCAGCGCGTCGAACCCCTCCACCACCTCCCGCGAACAGTTCCGGTTGCTCGCGGCCGATCATCGGGTTGTGCCGGTGATTCGAAAGGTGTTGGCGGACTCGGAGACTCCACTCTCGGCCTACCGCAAACTGGCCGCCGACCGGGCCGGGACCTTCCTGCTCGAATCCGCCGAAAACGGGCGCTCCTGGTCGCGATGGTCGTTCATCGGCGCCGGAAGTCCGACCGCATTGAGCGTGGTCGACGGTGAGGCGGCCTGGCTCGGGCAGAGTCCGGCCGACGCGCCCGCCGGTGGCGACCCGCTGGTCGCGCTGCGTGAAACCCTGGAATTGCTGCGCACCGAACGCCTGCCCGGTCTGCCGCCTTTGACCGGTGGCATGGTCGGCTACCTCGGCTATGACGCCGTGCGCCGGATGGAACGCCTGCCCGCGCTCGCCGCCGATGATCTGGAACTGCCGGAGATGGTGCTGCTGCTGGCCACCGATCTGGCCGCCTTCGACCATCACGAGGGCGCGATCACCCTGATCGCCAATGCCGTCAATTGGAACGGCACCGATGACCGCGTCGACGAGGCGTACGACGACGCCGTGGCCCGGCTCGATCGCATGACCGAAGCCCTTGCCGCCCCGGCCGAATCCACCGTCTCGGTATTCGATCGTCCTGAACCGAACTTCCGCCGCCAGCGCACCTCCGAGGAATTCGGCGCTGGCGTGCGCCGCCTGGTCAAGGAGATCGAGGCGGGCGAGGCGTTCCAGGTGGTGCTGTCGCAGCGCTTCGAGATCGAATACGGCGGTACGCCGATCGACCTGTATCGCATGCTGCGCGCGTCGAATCCGAGCCCGTACATGTACCTCATGCACATTCCGGACGGTTCCGGCGGCACCGCGTTCTCCATCGTCGGCTCCAGCCCGGAATCGCTGGTGACGGTCAAGGACGGCATCGCGACCACGCATCCCATCGCGGGCACGCGCTGGCGCGGGACCACCGAGGAGGACGATCTGCTCCTCGAGAAGGATCTGCTCGCCGATGAGAAGGAGAACGCCGAGCACCTCATGCTCGTCGATCTCGGCCGCAATGACATCGGCCGCGTCTGCGAACCGGGCACCGTGCGCGTCACCGAATACCGGCATATCGAGCGCTACAGCCATGTGATGCACCTGGTTTCGACGGTGTCGGGTCGCCTGGCCGCAGGCAAGGTGGCCTTCGACGCGGTGCAGGCGTGCTTCCCCGCGGGCACCCTCTCGGGCGCGCCCAAGGTGCGGGCCATGGAACTCATCGAGGAACTCGAGCCCACCCGCCGCGGTATCTACGGCGGTGTGGTCGGCTATCTCGATTTCGCCGGTGACGCCGATACCGCCATCTGTATCCGCACCGCGCTGCTCAAGAACGGCACGGCATACGTACAGGCGGGCGCGGGCGTCGTCGCGGACTCCGATCCGGACTACGAGGACGTCGAATCGCGCAACAAGGCGATGGCCGTCCTCAAGGCCGTGGCCGCCGCCGAAACCCTGCGCGCCTACCGCCCGAACGGCAGCGCCGATGAGTGATCCGGACCCCGACCCGGAAAAGGCCGTACCGCAGCGGGATTCGGATGACCTGACCGCCGCGTCGGCCGATGCGCAAGCCGCACAGGCGGATGCGCAAGCGGCGCGGGCGGATGCGGTGCACGCCGAAGCCGACGCCGCCGAGGCGAAAGCCGATGCGCGCCAAGCCGAGACGGATGGGGCCAAGTCGAAGCCCAGGCCCGTGGGCGCGGCGGCCCTGCTCGCCGTGGCCGCGGCACTGCTGTGGGCCGCGTCGCGGATGACCTGGGTGAGCGTCGAAGTCATCAGCGAACTCGGTCCCGGCCGCACCGACAAACTCGACGGCGGGACCTGGTTCGGCGCGCTGACGCCGCTGGCCCTGGTGCTGCTCGCCACCATCGCGGCGGTTTTCGCCACCAGCGGCTGGCCGCGCCGCATCATCGGCGTGGTCGTGGCGGTCCTCGCCGCCGTGGCCGCCGTACCCGCGTACGCCCTGCTCAAGGGCGCCGGGAAAACCGCGGAGCGGGCCGGTCGGCTGGCGGAATTACACGACTGGGAACATGTAGGGCAGGCGCAGACCTCGACGCTGCCCGCGGTGCTGACCCTCATCGGCGCGGTGGCGGCGTTCGGAGCCGGTGTGCTGCTGACGCGCATGCCGTCGGCCTCCGCGCCCATGTCCGGAAAATACGACAACCCGGTTTTCCGGAAGTCCGAGGCGGCCGAACAGGTTGCCGAACATCACGCGGTGACGCGCGCCGCGGAATCCGGGTCACAGTCGACCCCGGCGGAGCCGCTGTCGGGCCGTGTCCTGTGGGATGCCCTCGACGCCGGTGCGGATCCGACCGACGATGAAACCAATACCCCTGCCGCACACGATGATCCAGGTAGCGGGAAAACGGGCCAGAAGCCCGTGTGAGCAGCGGGCCGGAGCAGAGTCGCTCCCGGTTCCGCCCCCGCCGACAGTGACGGGAACATAGCCATTTACTCTTTATCAGCATCGGTGAGACAGCGCCTGGGGGGATTCTCAGGCAGCAAGTCCGTCTCCCCAGAAAGGATTCGAGCCAGATGACGGTACTCGACTCGATTCTCGACGGGGTCCGCGCGGATGTGGCCGCTCGGGAAGCCCTCCTGGATTTTCAGGCAGTGAAGAAGGCCGCCGCCGCGGCGAAATCTCCACGTGACGCGAAGGCTGCGCTGCACGAAGAGGGTATCGGCGTTATCGCCGAGGTGAAGCGGTCTTCTCCTTCCAAGGGCGCCCTGGCCGACATTCCGGACCCGGCCGTGCTGGCCCGTGCGTACGAGGACGGCGGCGCGCGCATCATCAGCGTGCTGACCGAACAGCGCCGCTTCGGCGGTTCGCTCGCGGATCTCGACGCGGTGCGTGCCGCGGTCGACATTCCGATCCTGCGCAAGGACTTCATCGTCGGCCCGTACCAGATTCACGAGGCCCGCGCCCACGGCGCGGACGTGATTCTGCTGATCGTGGCCGCGCTGCCGCAGGATGTGCTGTCCTCGCTCATCGACCGCACCGAATCGCTCGGCATGACCGCGCTGGTCGAGGTGCACACCGAGGAAGAGGCGGATCGCGCCCTCGAGGCCGGCGCCACCGTGATCGGTGTGAACGCCCGCAACCTCAAGACCCTCGAGGTCGATCGGGATGTGTTCGCGCGCATCGCCCCCGGCCTGCCCAGCGATGTCATTCGCATCGCCGAATCCGGTATCCGCGGCACCGCGGACCTGCTGGCCTACGCCGGAGCGGGCGCGGACGCCGTGCTCGTCGGCGAGGGCCTGGTGACGAGCGGCGACCCGCGCGCCGCGGTGGCCGAGCTGGTGACCGCCGGCACCCATCCGTCCTGCCCGAAGCCGGTTCGCCGGGGCCGGTGAAAGAGCCGATGACACAGATCAACGACCTGGGTAAGAACACGCTCGGCCTGCCGCAGGCCAGCGCGGGCGTCTCGCATCGCAGTGCGCATGAGCCGGATCTCGGCGGGCACTTCGGCGTATACGGCGGCCGCCATGTGCCCGAGGCGCTCATGGCCGTGATCGAAGAGGTCACCGCCGAATACGACAAGGTGCGCGTCGACCCCAACTTCCTCAATGAGCTGGATCGGTTGCAGCGCGACTACACCGGGCGTCCGTCGCCGGTGTTCGAGTGCAAGAACCTCGCCAAGCATGCGGGCGGGGCGCGGCTGGTGCTCAAGCGAGAAGACCTGAACCACACCGGTTCTCACAAAATCAACAATGTGCTCGGGCAGGCGCTGCTCGCCAAGCGCATGGGTAAGACCCGCGTCATCGCGGAGACGGGCGCGGGCCAGCACGGCGTCGCCACCGCCACCGCGTGCGCGCTGCTCGGCCTGGAATGCGTCATTTACATGGGTGCGGTCGATACCGCGCGGCAGGCGCTGAACGTGGCCCGCATGCGGTTGCTCGGGGCCGAAGTCGTCAGTGTGACAACGGGTTCGCAGACGCTCAAGGACGCCATCAACGAGGCGCTGCGGGACTGGGTCACCAATGCCGACGCGACCTACTACTGCTTCGGCACCGCCGCCGGACCGCATCCGTTCCCGCTCATGGTGCGCGACTTCCAGCGCATCGTCGGTATGGAGGCGCGCCAGCAGATCCAGGCGCTGACCGGTCGGCTCCCCGATGCGGTAACCGCCTGTGTCGGTGGCGGTTCCAATGCCATCGGCATCTTCCACCCGTTCATCGACGATGAAGGCGTGCGCCTGATCGGCTACGAGGCGGCGGGCGACGGTGTCGAAACCGGCCGTCACGCAGCCACTTTCGCCGGTGGGCGGCCCGGTGCGTTCCAGGGCGCGTACTCGTACCTGCTGCAGGACGAGGACGGCCAGACCATCGAATCGCATTCGATCTCAGCCGGTTTGGACTATCCGGGCGTCGGCCCGGAGCACGCGCACCTCAAGGACATCGGCCGCGCCGAATACCGGCCCATCACCGATGCCGAGGCCATGGACGCGCTCATGCTGTTGAGCCGCACCGAGGGCATCATCCCGGCCATCGAATCCGCGCACGCCGTCGCCGGTGCGCTGAAGCTGGGCCAGGAGTTGGGCGAGGGCGCGATCATTCTGGTCAATCTGTCCGGTCGCGGCGATAAGGATATGGACACCGCCGCCCGCTGGTTCGGGCTCTTCGACAAGACCGAGGAGAACGACAAGTGAGCCAGCAGTCCCGCCTTGCGAACACTTTTGCAGCCTGCCGTGAGGAGAATCGCGCGGCGCTCATCGGTTATCTGCCCGCCGGATACCCGGATTTGCAGGGCAGTATCGACGTCTGCCGCACCATGGTCGAATCCGGTTGCGACGTCATCGAAGTCGGCGTCGCGTACTCCGATCCGGTGATGGACGGACCGACCATCCAGGCCGCCGCCGAACAGGCGCTGCGCGGTGGCATCCGCGTCCGCGACGTGTTCAAGGTCGTCGAGGCGATCAGCCAGGCCGGTGGTAAGGCCGTGGTCATGACCTACTGGAATCCGGTGCTGCAGTACGGCGTCGACACCTTCTCCCGCGATCTCGCGGCGGCGGGCGGCCTCGGCCTGATCACGCCGAACCTGATTCCGGAAGAGGCCGACGACTGGTTCGTCGCCTCCTCCACCTACAACCTGGATCGCATCTTCCTGGTGGCGCCGTCCTCCACCGAAGAGCGCCTGGTCAAGACGCTGGAAGCCTCGCGCGGATTCGTCTATGCGGCCTCCACCATGGGCGTCACCGGCGCTCGTGACGCGGTCTCGGATATGGCTCCGGCCCTGTGCGCCCGCGTCCGCGCGCATTCGGATATTCCGATCGGCGTCGGCCTGGGTGTGCGCAATGGCGCGCAGGCGGCCGAAATCGCTTCCTACGCAGACGGAGTCATCGTCGGCTCGGCGCTGGTGAGCGCCGCCGCCCAGGGCCTGGGCGCGGTCCGCACCCTCACCGAGGAACTCGCCCTCGGTGTCCGCTCGGCCGCCGTGGCTTCCTGACATAGGCAATAGCGAAGGGCGCGCGTCGAATTCGACGCGCGCCCTTCGTGTTCCCGGACCACGCTCGTCCGGTGGTGCGCGCGTTGTTCGCCGAGGTGTCGGCGGCGCGCCACCCGGGCCACATGCCTTCCCAGCTGATTCCGCTACGGTGGGCGCGTGACCATACGAGCCCTGGCCGACCGAGTTCCGGCCTCCGACGTGCTGGCCTACATTCCCAGTCCGCCTCGCGGCGTATGGGATATCGGACCGTTCCCGCTGCGGGCCTACGCCATCTGCATCATCCTCGGCATCGTCGCGGCCATCTGGCTGGGGGAGAAGCGGTGGCAGCAGCGCGGCGGACAGCAGGGCATGGTGCTGGACGTGGCCATGTTCGCGGTGCCGCTGGGTCTGATCGGCGGCCGGCTCTATCACGTGGCCACCGACTGGTCGACGTACTTCGGTCCCGGCGGTAAGGCGGGGGACTGGTGGAAGATCTGGCAGGGCGGCCTCGGCATCTGGGGTGCGGTGCTGCTGGGCGCGCTCGGCGCGTGGATCGGCTGCCGCATCTACAAGATCCCGCTGCCCGCGTTCGGTGACGCCATCGCGCCGGGCATTCTGCTCGCGCAGGGCATCGGGCGGCTCGGCAACTACTTCAATCAGGAGTTGTTCGGCCGCACCACCACCATGCCGTGGGGGCTGGAGATCTACGACCGCTTCAACACCCACGGTGATCCGGATCTGATGAACGGCATCGCCTCGGGTCCGCCGGTCAAGATCGTGCAGCCGACCTTCCTGTACGAGCTGATCTGGAATCTGCTCGGCGTGGCGATCCTGCTGTACGTGGATCGCAAGTTCAAGATCGGGCACGGGCGGCTGTTCGCGCTGTACGTGGCGATCTACTGCTTCGGGCGCTTCTTCGTGGAGTTGCTGCGTGATGATCACGCCACCCATATCGCCGGGATCCGGATCAACTCGTTCACCGCGGCGATCGTATTCCTGTGCGCCATAGCGTATTTCGTCTTCGCGACCAAGGGGCGCGAGACGCCGGACCAGGTGCGCGCCGGTGTGCTGCGGCCGTGGCCGTGGCAGTTCTCCGCCCTGCGCAAGTACGGTGCGGGCACCGGGGTCGCGGCGGCCGAGTTCACCACCGCCGATGCCGCCGCGGCCGACACCGCCGCCGACGATGCGGCGATCGATCTCGAGAAGTCCGATTCGCCCGATCTCGAGAAGGCTGGGTCATCCGGGGACCCCGCCACCTCCGAATCCGCTTCGGAAGGCAACGAATCCGCAAAGGTTCGCGATAACTCTTCCGAATCCGGTGAATCCGAACCGGCGGTCACGCTCGACGAGACGAAAACGGTCGACTCGGGAAAGAATGGCTCCTGACCGCCGCGTATCGAGGCTCGCACGGCGGGTTCAGCACACAGGGGGCCGTGCGGCCCGCGATCCAGGAGGACTCGAGTGACGGATCCATTCGCCAAACAGCCGGAGCAGGGCCCGCAGTACGGCGCGCCCGGCACCGGCCCGCAGTACGGTCAGCCGCAGCCGGGTTACGGCCAGCCCCAGCCCGGTTACGGTGAGCCGCAGCCGGGTTACGGTCAGCCCCAGCCCGGATACGGCCAGCAGCCCGCGTACGGCGCACCGCAGCCCGCGTACGGCCAGCCCGGCCCCTACGGTCAGCCGATGCCCTACGGTGCGGACGCAGAGGCCCCGTTCGGCCGCGATCCGTACGGCGTCCCCTACTCGGACAAGTCCAAGCTCACCGCGGGCCTGTTGCAGATTCTGATCGGCACCCTGGGTATCGGCCGTTTCTACCTCGGTTACACCACCATCGGTGTGCTGCAACTGATCACATGCGGCGGCTTCGGTATCTGGTCGCTGATCGACGGCATTCTCATCCTCACCGGCAAGGTGCCGGACCCGCAGGGGCGTCCGCTCAAGGACTGATCGCGCGGTAGCGACACACCGACTTCGGCGGGCACCACTGGGCAGGGCGGTGCCCGTCCGCCGTTTATCATCACCATGCGTGATCGCACAAGGTTTTCGCGCGATCAGATGGTTGACGTGCCACCCGGTTGGTTTACGGCGTACCCTTTGTCGGTTGTCCGTCGCGTGGGTCGACCACGCTCGAGGAGAGGTAGTCCCCGTGCGCCGTAAGTTGTTGGCCGCCGTATTCGCCGTAGTCGCCGCTACCGCGGCGCTCACCGCATGCAGCAGCGGCAATGACGACCCCAATGTGCTCAAGATCGGCACCGAGGGCACCTACGCTCCGTTCAGCTACCAGGACAACGGCAGCATCACCGGCTACGACGTCGAGGTCGCCAAGGCCGTCGGCGAAAAGCTCGGCCGCAAGGTCGAATTCGTGCAGACCCCCTGGGATGCCATCTTCGCGGGCCTGGAGTCCAAGCGCTTCGATCTGGTCGCCAATCAGGTGACCGTGAATCCCGAACGCGCGCAGAAGTATTCGCTCTCGCAGCCGTACACCACCTCCGAGGGCGTCATCGTCACCAAGGCCGATAACACCGGCATCCACGCGCTCACCGATCTGAGCGGTAAGACCTGCGCGCAGTCGGTAACCAGCAACTGGAACAAGGTCGCGGCGGGCGCGGGCTGCAAGGTCGAGGGCGTCGAGGGCTTCGTACAGGCGATCCAGCTGCTCAAGAACGGTCGCGTCGACGCGACCGTCAACGACACCCTGGCCGTGGGCGAATACGCCAAGAAGACCAACGATTCCAGCGTGCACGTCGCGGGCAAGACCGGTGAGACCAGCAAGCAGGCCTTCGCGGGGCGCAAGGATTCGCAGGCGCTGATCGATCAGGTCAACACCGCCCTGGACCAGCTGCGCGCGGACGGCACCCTGGCCAAGATCTCCGACAAGTACTTCGGCACCGACGTCAGCAAGTAAGCGGCACAGGACGATTGGACGACTGGCGACCGAATGGACGACGCCACCTGGGAACTGATCCGGGCGAATCTGTGGCCGATGTTGAAGGCCACCGTCGAGATGACGCTGCCGCTCACCGCCATCAGCTTCGCCATCGGATTGGTGCTGGCGCTGTTCGTGGCGCTGGCCCGGATGTCGAAGCTGTGGCCGGTATCGGCGGCGGCCCGGTTCTACATCTCGATCATTCGCGGTACGCCGCTGCTGGTGCAGCTGTTCATCGTGTTCTACGCGCTGCCGCAGTTCCACATAGTGATCGATCCGTTCCCGGCGGCGGTGATCGCGTTCAGTCTCAATGTCGGCGGATATGCGGCCGAAGTCATTCGCGGCGCTATTCTTTCGGTCGCCGAGGGGCAGTGGGAAGCGTCCTACGCGGTCGGTATGAGCTATGCGCAGGCACTGCGTTTGATCATCCTGCCGCAGGCCGCGCGGATCGCGGTGCCGTCGCTGTCCAACACCCTGATCTCGTTGGTGAAGGACACCTCGCTGGCGTCCACCATCCTCGTCACCGAGTTGTTGCGGACGGCTCAGCTGGCGGCCGCGCCGACGTTCGACTTCTTCGCGCTGTATGGCGTAGCGGCACTCTACTACTGGGTAATATGCCTGGTCCTGGGCTTCGGGCAAACCCGGTTGGAGACCCGCCTCGGACGGCACGTCGCGCGCTGACCGGCGGTTAGCTGAACGGCATGTGTATATCTTTCGCAGGAGCGTGTGCCCGTTCAGCGGGACACCAACGGCAGGTCTAGGGTTGATGCCGTGATGCGACGAACGAAGATTGTGTGCACACTCGGACCGGCTGTGTCGTCCGAGGACCGTATTCGTGAACTCGTTGAGAGTGGAATGGACGTGGCGCGGCTGAATTTCAGCCATGGCGAACACTCCGACCATGCCGACAACTATAAAAAGGTGCGTCAGGCCAGCGATCTGCTCGGCCGCGCGGTGGGAATTCTCGCCGATCTCCAGGGACCGAAGATCCGACTTGGCCGGTTCATCGAGGGTAAGACCGTCTGGGCGACGGGTGAAGAAATCCGCATCACGGTAGACGACATCGAAGGCACTCACGACCGAGTTTCGACCACCTACAAGCAGCTCGCGAAGGACGCCAAGGCCGGGGATCGGCTGCTCGTCGACGACGGCAAGCTGGGACTGACCGTCGAGCGCGTCGACGGCAATGACGTGATCTGCCGGGTCACCGAGGGCGGCCCCGTCTCCAACAACAAGGGCGTCTCACTGCCGGGTATGGATATTTCCGTTCCGGCCTTGTCCGAGAAGGACATCGAGGATCTCGAGTTCGCGCTGAAGCTCGGCGTGGACTTCATCGCGCTGTCCTTCGTGCGCTCCCCGTCCGATGTGGAGCTGGTGCACGAGATCATGGATCGCGTGGGCCGCCGGGTGCCGATCATCGGCAAGCTCGAAAAGCCCGAAGCCATCGACAATTTGGAGGCCATCGTGCTGGCCTTCGACGCCATCATGGTGGCGCGCGGTGACCTCGGCGTGGAGCTTCCGCTGGAGCAGGTGCCGCTGGTGCAGAAGCGTGCCATCCAGATGGCGCGTGAGAACGCCAAGCCGGTCATCGTGGCCACCCAGATGCTGGAATCGATGATCACCAACTCGCGGCCCACCCGCGCCGAGGCGTCCGATGTGGCGAACGCGGTGCTCGATGGCGCTGACGCGGTGATGCTTTCGGGTGAGACCTCGGTCGGCGACTACCCGATCGAGACCGTGCGCACCATGGCCCGCATCGTGCACGCGGTGGAGTCCGAATCCTCCACCCGGGTGCCGCCGCTGACCCATGTGCCGCGCACCAAGCGCGGCGTCATCTCCTACGCGGCGCGCGATATCGGCGAGCGGCTCAATGCCAAAGCGCTGGTTGCCTTTACGCAGTCCGGTGATACGGTGCGCCGCCTGGCCCGCCTGCACACCCCGCTGCCGCTGCTGGCATTCACCCCGAATCCGGCGATTCGCAGTCAGCTGGCCTTGACATGGGGCACTGAAACATTCATCGTGCCCACCGTCGATAGCACTGACGAGATGATTCATCAGGTCGACACCGCGCTGCTGTCCATCGGCCGGTATCGCAAGGGCGATCTCGTGGTGATCGTGGCGGGCTCCCCGCCGGGTACCGTGGGGTCGACCAATCTGATCCACGTGCACCGCATCGGCGAGGAGGACCACTAGGTGAGTGCGTCGCTTGACGAAACCTTGACTGGGGCTGAGAAATCGGCCCCGGCCGATGATCTACGGGTGCTCCTCGAGCTGCTCGATCTCGAGGAGCACGGACCGGACATCTTCATCGGACAGCACCCGGAGAAGGTGTGGAGTCGCACCTTCGGCGGGCAGCTGGTTTCGCAGGCGATCATCGCCGCCGGGCGCACGGTCGGCCCCGGCCGGCCGGTGCACGCGGTCAACGCGCATTTCGTGCGCGGCGGCGACGTCAAGAAGCCGATCGAATATCGCGTCGATCGGCATCGCGACGGGCGCGCGTTCGCCAATCGCACGGTGACGGCCTATCAGGACGATCAGGAATTGTTCGTCATGCTGGCCGCCTTCCAGGACTGGGGTAAGGGCCTCGAGCACGGTTCGCCGCTGCCCGAGGTCGCCGATCCGGAAAACCTTCCGCGCGTGGAGGAATCCTTCATCGGCATGGAAGACAAGCTCGAAATGTTCGTCAAGGCACCGCATCCCATCGATATGCGGTACACGAACGATCCGGCCTGGATCCTCAAGGGCACGGGCGAGAAGCTCAACCACAATCGGGTGTGGATGCGCACCGATGGCGCGCTGCCCGATGATCCGCTGATTCACGTTGCGGCGCTGGCGTATTCGTCAGACACCACGGTGCTGGACTCGATCATCACCACGCACGGGCTGTCCTGGGGGCATGACCGAATTCTCGCGGCCACGGTGAACCATTCCATCTGGTTCCACCGGCCGTTCCGGTTCGACGACTGGGCGCTGTACGCCACCGAATCACCCGTCGCCGCGGGCTCGCGCGGACTGGCGCGCGGTCACTTCTACTCGCGCGCAGGCGAACTCCTGGCCACCACGGTGCAGGAAGGCGTCATCCGGCACTTCCCGGCCCGCGCCTGACCCGAGACAGCAGATCTGGGCCGTACCCGTCGCGTGGGTGCGGCCCGTTCGTCATTCCGGCACGGTCTGGGCCGGAATCCACCCGCTCGCAATGGATGCCGAGGGGTAGCGGCTCAGATGAGTTCGCGGTTCTCTTCGAGGTCGAAGTTCTCCCGCTGCAGCGCGTGCACGATGTAGGGGATGGGTTCGTCCGCGGATAGCTCGAGCACCAGCCGCTGTTCCAGCCGGGCGATGCCCGCCTTGGTGAGCTGGCGCGCCTCGCCGACCAGGCTCAGCGCTATCTCGTAGGTGCGGCGCTCACCCGGATCGGCGTCGGGATGATCCAGGCGCCACTGGGTTTCGAGGACCGTATGGGTGGGATCGTCGCACTCCACCGGAAGGGTGAAGCGCCACGCGAAGATGTCGCGATCGTCCACGTAGTCATCCACGACGCGGCACACCGTTTCGGTGACGCGGTGGAGGGTTTGCGGTGTGACGAAAACATGGAGCGAAACATCCGAAATGCGCTTCGGCATGTCTGAGTCCTGTTCCTGTGTCGAACCACCGGCGGTGGTGTTCCGCGCGGAAGTGTAATCCCTTACCGGACTTAGCGGGCAGACAGGTGTATTGACACGCAGGGGCCAGCGTAATCCTGGTTACGCCACAAGGGAAGTAGGAGCGGGTCTCGAATGCCCGAATTCCGGTCCTACCCGGCGGTTCCCACCGAATGCCGCACGGGTTCGGCTGACCGCCGGGACAATTCGGGCAGCGGACCGGTATCGGCGCGCCCGCCCGGCAGGACCAGCAGCGCGGGGCGCTGCGCACCGGCATCACCGGCGGTGCCACGAGGGTGGATGGTGGCCTGCGGATGCTGATGCGCGTGCAGGGCGAGCAGCAGCGGCACCAGCGCCTCGGCGATCCGATCGCCGACCTCGCAGAACTGCTGGGCCTTCAAACCCACCGGGTCCGAGATGTTCTCGCGCCCCACATAGGCCAGATCGTCGCGGGCGGCATGCAGTCCGACCACCGAGCGCGCACCGCTCACCTTGGCGATGCGGTACGCCTCCAGCAGCGTGAAGGTGCGGGGCAGCGCCTCGGGCACCAGTTCGCGCACCTGATCCCGGATCTTGTCGGTCATGGTGAGCACCAGATCGGCGCGCAGCACCATCTCCGGTTTCAGCCGGCGCGCCTTGAATCCGCTCGGGTCGCCGCCGAGTCCGATGATCGTTTGCGCCGCAAGCGGTTCCGCCGGGAAGCCGACCAGCGCCCGCACGCCCGCACTTTCGGCGGATAGCTCCTGTAGCCCGTGTTCGGCGGCCACCGCCAGCGTGAGGCGCTCGGCGATGACGGACCTGCAAACGTTGCCGCTGCACACGAAGAGCACATGCATGCGCTCAACGTATGCCCATGGCGCGGTCGCGAAAACGCCTGGAAGACCGAATCACACGTTTCGTCCGGGAAGTTCATCTCGCGGCCGAATGTCAGTCGCCTGGAGTTCGCTCCCGGCGTAGTACTCGGTCTCGTCGACCACCGATTCGACCAATGGTGCCGCACCCCGCACGCGCTGCCGCGTGGAGAACATGCGGCCGCGCGCGGGCACCATCGGTGCGAATCGGGTGAGGCCGGAAACCGGGGACATATCGTCGTACACCGAATCGATCCCGCCGCGCGCGAAATACGCCTCATGCCAGAAGCCGGTGCCGCCGGAATCCTTCAGGAAATCGCGCCACCAGATCTTGTGCGGTTCGGATCGGGTCCAGCGCTCCAGACTCTCCAGATCGCGCCAGTACTGCCGCGCGCCCCAGTGCGGCGGGAACAGCGACCAGATCACGTCCTCGTGCGAGAGCAGGCCGTCCGGGCGGTCGTGATGGGATCTGTAGAGCTTGGGGCCCACGCCCAGCAGCCGCAGGATGCCGCGCGGGCGGTGCACCCGCATACCGAGCAGGATGACCACCAGGTCCGGGTATTCGGACAGATCCGCCGTAACCCTGTGCACCCGCATGAGGAGACCTCCACTTCGAACCGAGGCCGTCGTCAGGTCGGTCTGTGCGGATGTACGAAATACCCGCCACGACGGTTCGGACCCTCTTCACTTCGCGTCCCCTTGGGTCCAGCATGCTCTCTCAGGCCCGCGGATGCCATCCAGCCGTCCAGTCCGTTACCGCTATTCGTGCACGTTGAGCGTATTCACCACCAGTCGCGTGGCGTCCGCGAGCAATGCGTTATCGGTGGTGGTGTCGGGCTCGGTCTTGGTGGCCAGCATCGAGATCACGATCGGGCCGCCGAGTTCGGTCCAGGCGATCGCCACATCGTTGTTGCCGCCGTAGGCCGGGGTACCGGTCTTGTCGCCGACCGTCCAGCCCGGCGGCAGACCCGCTCGAATCCGCTGCGCGCCAGTGGTATTGGCGACCAGCCAGGCTTTGAGCTGATCGCGTTCGGGCTGTCCGAGCACATCGCCGAGCACGAGGGTGCGATAGTCGGCGGCCAGCGCGGCCGGGGTGGTGGTGTCGCGCTCATCGCCCGGAATATTGGTGTTGAGATCGGTTTCCCAACGGTCCAGGCGGCTCACCTGATCGCCGATGCTCCGCATGAACGCGGTGACCGCCTCCGGTCCGCCGAGCTGCTTCAGCAGTTGGTTGGCGGCGGTGTTGTCGCTGGCCGTAATGGCGGCATGACAGAGTTCCGAGATCGTCATACCACTCTCGACTCGCTGCGAGCTGATCGGCGAGGCGGCCACCACCTCCTCCTGGCCGAAATGCGCCACGGTGTCCCAGTAGCCGGTGTGCAGCGGATGCTGCTTCAGCAGCGCCCCGCACGCGATCCCCTTGAAAGTGGATGCCAGCGCGAACTTCTCGTCCTTGCGATACGAGACCTCGTGCCCGCTGTCGGTATCCACCGCGAAGACGCCCAGGCGTGCACCGTATCTGGTTTCCAGATCGCGCATCGCGCCGGTGACATCGACGGTTTCGGCGGCGCTGCCTGTGGTTTCCCTCGCGTCGGGGCCGGAATCGTCACCACCGCCGCATCCCGCGATCGCGATGAGGGCCGCCGCCCCCAAAACCGTGCCACGCCACCCGAACCGCATACACATCCCTTCGTCGCCGCTATTCCATTACCGACCCTAATAAACTCGGGCGGTCAGCTGCCATCGGGCAAATGCCGCATCCCGCGCAGCGGTCGCGCCACGCCGGTTCTCATCCGAACTGTGAGTCGTTCTAATGCCGTGCGGGACCAGCACCGGCCCGGATACTGTCCGGTGGTGAGCTCCGAAACCGTCGCCGCCCCGCGCACCTACCACCTACGCGATCTGGCCGAAATCTATGTACTGGCACAGGCGAACTGGTCCGATCCGATCGGTGGCTACATCCAGGAGAACACCGCCTACAACGCGGCCCTGCGCAAGTACCGCGAACGATTACTGAGCGGCCTGGAAGACCTCTACAGCCTCACCCTGGAAATGGGTCAGATGGTCGAAATCCCGCGCGGCACAGTCCTGTTCATGCACTTCAAACGTACCGTGAACTCGCTGCTCGCCCAGCGCACCCCCACCTCCGGACAGCAGGAGGCGGGCCTGCTGCTGCGCTCCCTCGAAGCGGCGGGCGATCAGGGTCGCCAGGTGCTGGCAACCTCGGCTCGCATCGACAAACTCATGCACTCCTCGCGAGAAGCCCACCTGGACATGCTCGAAGCGCTGCTCGGCATTCTCGCGGGCAGCCGCGCGAGCCTCACCTTCACCTCGGCGGATCTGCAAACCCGCGGCATCGACGATGTGCCGCCGGCGGTCGAGGATTTCGCCGAGGGCAGCGCCTGAGACGTTCGGCGGCGACTCCGATCGGGTCGAGCCCGCGAGATCTTCGCGTACTCCGCCGATGTCGTGTAAGGGAGTTCAGCGTTCGTTGTAGCCCTGCGGGGCGCGGGCCGGACGGGTCTCGGTGCGGCATATCGGTCATCGCGTGCGCGCCGTCGGCTGTGTCAGGATTCCCAGTCGAGTACCGGTGCGAGGGCCTTGGACTGTGCCGATGAGGGGATCAGGCGCAGGACGGCGTTTCGGATGAATACCGCCGGGGCCGAGGCGAGTTGGGCGACCGCGCCGATCCTGCCGGAGCGTGCGGCGATCATCTGAGTCCGGGGTCGGCGTTCGGCGTCGTAGCGGGTGAGGTCGTTGTCCGCCGCGGCGACGCGGGCGAGCACGACCGCGTCCTCCAGGGCCTGGCATGCGCCCTGGCCCAGATTCGGGGTCATGGCGTGGGCGGCGTCGCCGATCAGGGTGATGCGGCCCGCCACATAGGTTGTCAGCGCGGGGAGTTCGTAGATGTCGTTGTGCAGGACGGCTGTGTCGTCGGCGGCGGCGAGCAGGCTCGGGATCGGATCGTGCCAGGTGCCGAAGCGGTGGCGCAGTTCGGCGAGGCCGTCGCTCGGGGTGCCCGCGGGCGCGTTGGCGGTCGCGAAGCAGTAGACGCGGCCGTCGGCCAGTCCGGCATAGCCGAATCGCTCACCGCGGCCCCAGCTTTCGCCCAGATCGCCGACGGGTGCGGTGGGGGAGACCACAACTCGCCACGCGGTGTAACCGCTGTAGCGGGGTTCGACCACGCCGCAGACCGCGCGCCGCACGATGCTGTGGATGCCGTCGGCTCCGACGATCACATCGCCGGTGGAGGTGCCCCGCGAATGGGTGACGGTGCCGTCGTGGCGCACCTCGGTCACCGTGATGCCGGTGCGCAGCGTGTTATGCGGCAGTGCCGCGCGCAGCATGTCCAGCAGGTCGGCGCGGTGGATCATGATCGGGTTGCCATAGCGTGTCCGCATCGTTTCGGTATCGGCGCGGGACAGCCACGCGCCCCTGCTGTCCCGGATTCCGGCCGAGCCCTCCTCGATGGCCCGCGCCCGCACCCGCTCGCCCAGCCCGAGCGCGTCGAGTGCGCGAATGGCATTGGGCCACAGGGACAATCCCGCGCCGACCTCCTTGATCGCGGCGGCCTTCTCCAGCACCTCGACCTCCCAGCCCTGTCGATCGAACGCGATGGCCGTGGCCAGTCCGCCGATTCCGCCGCCGATGATGAGCGCCTTGGGCATGTCGTTTCCCTTCGATCCGAATCGGCTCTCCCGAGCCGTTCGCTGCACGCCGTGAACGGTACTACTCCTGTAGTGAAAAAACTACTTATGTAGTGCCAATCACTACCGATGTAGTATCCGTGCATGCCCACCAAACGCGAGCTGATCCTCGATGGCGCGATCGAACTTCTGGGTACGCGCGGCCTGCGCGCCCTCACCCACCGCGCGGTCGACGAGCTCGCGGATATGCCACCGGGCTCCGCCTCCAACTACTTCCGCACCCGCGACGCCCTGCTCACCGGCATCGCCGAACGCCTCGAAGAACGCGACTACGCCGACTGGCAAGCCGTCACCCGCATCGCCGCCCCCAGTACGCTGCCGCAATTCATCGACGGCCTCGCCGCCCTGCTCGCTCACGCCGTCACCACCGACCGCACCCGCACCCTCGCCCGCTACGCCCTATTCCTCGAATCCCAAACGGCCCCCGGCCTTCAGGAGGTCCTACTCCGCGGCCACACCCGCCTGACCGAATGGATCGCGACCATGCTCCGAGCGGTGGTCCCGGATGCGCCATCCGAGGTGACCCCGCTCGTGGCCAAATACATCGACGGCGCGGCGCTGCATCAATTGACCTATCCAGCAACATATTTCGACGCGCGCCCGGGTGTGGATCGCATTGTTCGAGCCTTGCTCGCCTGAGCGCTCCCGCTGTGTACCGTGTGGTATGGATTTGGGTGGGGATACAGAGCGCCCGGTTCGGCCGCAAGCGGCGTCGAGTCGGGGCGAGCGGGCCACGGGGCGGCCGGATGGATTCGAACCGGCACCGGCGGATGGATTCGAACCCGATCGGCCGACCGCGCGACCGGACAGGTTGCGGCGGCCGATCGTGCTGGTGCTCGGGCTTGTTGTCGCGGCACTGGTCGCGGTGGCGGTGCCGAACTGGTGGTGCGGGCGGGAAGCCGATGCCTGGTTCCGGGGAGACGCGGCGCGCGTGCGCGGACTCGCCGAGGAAATGGTGGCGTTCGAAGCCGAGGACGATCAACTCCGCGCCAGCGGTAAAGGCGGCGAGCTCACCGATATGTGGGGGCTGCTCACCCATCAGATGACCGCGCAGGGCTTGGCGCAGATCTGCCTCGCGCATCCCGAATGGCGAGATCGCTACGCCCCCATCGCGACCCGCGCCGCCGCGAAAACCCTCCTGCCCGAAATGCGCTCCACCTTCACCGCCGCCTGGCACGGGCAGGACGGTATGTCCGTCCTCGACGGCCCGAATGGTCATGCGTACCTGTCCTATCCGGCCCTGGCGCTCGGCATGGCGCGGCTGGTCGATCCGGCATTCCCCGCCGACCTCGCGGCGAAGCAGGACGCGCTGGTCGCCTCCTATGAGCGTCGCCTGCTCGCCTCGCCGACCGCCCTGCTGGACACGCTCCCCGGCGAGGCGTACCCCACCGATATCGCGGCGGTCGCCGCCGCCATCGCGGTGCACGGCCGCGCGACCGGCGTCGACCACTCGGCGGTCCTGGCTCATTGGGCGCAGCAGGTCCGCGCCGTCCAAATCGACCGTGGCACAGGCTTGGTCGTGCAACGCATGGGTGTGGACGCCAAATCCCACGATGCCCCACGCTCCTCCGGCACCGGCCTGGCCGCCTACTTCGCGGGCTTCGCCGACCGCTCCCTGGCGAAGGAGCTGGCCGACGGAATGTTCCGCCAGGAACGAACCCTCTTCGGCTTCAGCGCGATTCACGAATACGGCAGCGGCTACACCGGACCAGGCGACATAGACAGCGGCCCGGTAATCCTCGGAATCTCGGTCTCCGCCACCAGCTTCGCCCTGGCCCCCGCCCACGCCTTCGCCAACCACGACGTCTTCACCCGAGTCTTCCGCACCGCCGACCTCCTCGGCCTCCCCCTCCACACCGGCCCCCGCCTCCGCTTCACCACCGCAGGCGCCACCGGCAACGCCCTCCTCCTCGCCTTCCTCACCTCCGGCCCGGAGCTCGCCCGATGAGCCTCCGCGTCTACGGCCCGGAACTGGCCCGATGAGGCTCCGCGTTTCCAGCTGGGGAGTTGGCCCGATGAAACTTCGTACCTCTGGCTGGGGAGCCACTCTGATGAATTTCCGTATCCCGCTGCGCCTGCGTCCGGCGTGGCGACTCCTTCGCCTGCCCATTCTCGCGCTCGCGCTGTACCTGGTCCTGCACCCAGCCCTGGCCGCCCTCTCGGCAACTCACGGCTTCGGTTCCCCCGACGGTATGAGCCTGCCCTACTTGGCAATTGCCGCTCTGGAGGTAGTCCTGCGCATAGCGCTGCTCACCGTCATTCCCGCGGTCCTGGTCTACCGTGTCATCACGCGCCTGTTGCTCGGCGAAAAGCCCTCCGCCGCAGTGTCTTCGCGCGCGAACGCGCGCACCGATAGTGCATCGCCCACCCCGTAGCCTGCCGGATTCCGGTTGCGTCGGGGCGCAAGTTGTCCCGCGCTCCGACAATGTCGCCGGAGTCCGCCGAAATCGCCCATATGGGACCGGTTTGCGGTATCTCCCGGAAACTTCCCGAGTCGACCAAGCCATCGCCGGATCGGCTCCGATACCCCTTGTGGCCGACCCCATCCCGAGGGGTCGGTTTGTCCATGTCGATCCAGCTACTTCGAAAGGCCGGTCCTACATGAGGTTGTTCAGTGCGCGGTTTGCGGTCGCGATCGCGACCACCGGTTTCGCCGCGATCGCGCTGGCGGGTCCCGCCGCCGCCGACCCGATGAGCGATATCGAGCCGCTCCTGACCTCGAGCTGCTCCTTCGCCCAGATCGACTCCGCCCTGCACAAGGTCTCCCCGGAAACCGCGGCCCAGCTCGACGCCGCCCCCGCCCAGAAATCCGCCATCAAGAACGCCTACGACCAACCGGTCGACCAGCGTCGCACCGCATTCCAGAACCTCATCGCCCAGCAGCAGCAAATGGGCGTGAGCGCCGACACCAACGCCGAATTCGGCAACAAGCTCTCCCAGGTCGTCGACACCTGCAGCCAGTACTGACCCAAACGGAGCGGTACGGCAGGGCCGGTTGTCACCGGCCCTGCCTGTTCTGTCCAATACGTGTCTGCCTGTCCACCGAGCTGCTCCGCATGTCACTCATTCGGGGAGCGGTCGGCGGTCGAATCCGGTGACTACCGGGGGCAGCTCCATGCCGCCCACTCGGCTCACGGCGATTCAGGTGATTTGCCAAAAGTTGTCTGTCTGAAGAAGACTCGTTCAGAGGCAAACAGTGTCCGGCATCGTCAGTGGTGTCGTCACAATGATCGAAGTGTGTGGGGCGGGTATGGCTGGCAAGGATGCGAGTACCGAGACGTCGGTTGAGGGGAACGTCGGAACGGTCTTGTTACTGATTGCAATTGTGCTGGGCATTTGCGCGATCTGGGGTGGGCCTGCCTTCGGTGTCCCGCCGCTCTTGATCTTCTTTCCCGGAATCGTCCTGTTCGGTACATCGCCGGAGTACAAGGCTCACGGGCAACGTTCGGCAGAAGCCAAAGCGCTTCAGACGCAGCGGGAAGCCGATCCCGGTATCAGGATTTCACGAGGCATGGTGAGTGCTCCGGGACAGGAGCCGATCTCGGCAGCTGGCGCGCGAGCTTCCGTCGAATCCTCCGGTGCGCTGGTCAAGCGTGCGACCGTGACACGAATTGCCGCCGGTGGATTGCTCTTCGGCCCGGTCGGTGCGATCGCGGCGGGCCTCGGTGCGAAGAAGACCGTCGAAGATCGCCGCCTGTTCGTACTTGTGGAGAATGCGGTGGGTGAGCAGTTGATCGTGGAGGTCCACGCGAAGCATGAGGCCGAAGTGCGCCGTTGGGCTGTCCGGTTCAACACCAAGCGAGCTCGTAAGGAAGCCTCCTGACGATGCCCGTTCGGATGCGCGATATCGACAAAGTCATCTCACTCGGGCAGTAGCCGCGCGCTGAATCCAGCGGTTACCAAGCAGGCGAAGGCTTTTCGTACGGCAGCGGGTATCGGCTGCTCGATTGCCCAGCCATTGGCCGGGTAGACCCAGAGGCGCTGGGTGTCGCCAACCAGCATGTTGATCACCCGATTGGCGTCGCCGATTCGAGCGATGTACTCATCGAGGGGGAGTGGGCGCGCGGCACACGTCACTTCGACTCCGGGCCAACGCTTTCGGCATATCGCATAGCTCCGGCGCTGCTGGTAAGGGCGGGAGATCAGCAGGATAGTGCGAATTGGTCCCAGGGCCGTGTGCTCTTCGATGAGTGCACGTGTGAAATCGATGTTCTCGCCGGTGTTGGTCGCCTCGGGTTCGACGAGGATCGCGCTGTCCGGCACGCCGAGTTCGAGAGCGCGTTCGCGGAAGTGGACAGCCTCGCCTCGTGGAAACGCCTCGACCGTGCCGGGTGCGTTGGCTCCGGTGAACACAATCGTCGGAAAGAGTCCACGGTGGTACAACTCCGCCGTGTAGACCGGCACATCTGGATCATGGCTTCCGAGACCGATCCCGAGATCCACCGGCTTCGGCTCGTGGTGCATTTGGCTGTAGTCCCAAAGGGTTTCGACATCGCTACGGAGATCGTCCGGGATGGTCGTTGTAGGCACGGCTCTCCTTACTCGGGAAGCTTGAAGTCGTAGGTCCATGCGAATCGGGAAGCGGCGTGGACACCTCTGGCGAACTCGATAAGAACGTCGTTCGCGGTATAGGTTCGCCGCTCCAGAATCATCACCGGCTCACCAGCGGGGAGTTCGAGAACCTTGGACTCTTCAGGGGTTGGCATACGCCCGCAGACGGTTTCGGATATGTGGTCGGGTTCGTAGCCCTGCAGCGTGAGTACAGCGAACCCGCCGCCGGGACCGGCCGGGCCGGGCGTCGGATCCACGAGCGGCGTGCCTTCCACGTGCTCGGGAACGTAATAGCTTGTGAGCGTGTGTGTCGGTTGACCAGAGTCGCGGACCGTCCGGGCGCGTTCGAATACGTGCGCGCCTGGTTCGAGGCCGAACGCCTCGGCGACCTCCGCGTCCGCCTCAACGAGCGCCACGGTCTGCGTCTGGTCGGTGCGATTCCACGGCCGATCTGATGCCTCGCGGTCGGCTATGAACGCAACCGTGTCTCCGTACTTCCACTTCTGCTTCGAATAACGTTCGACACCAAGGCGTTTCATCGGTGGCCGTTCGCGGACCACCGTCCCTCGGCGCCTGATCGCGGTGACCAGGCCCTCTGCTTCGAGTAGTCCAACTGCTTGGCGAACAGTCTTGATGTTGACGCCGAACTGTTCCGCCAGCTCCTGCTGCTTCGGCAGGTTCGCGCCGGGGAGGTACTCGCCCCGCTGGATGGAGTCCCGTAGGCGCGCCGCCAGTTCGCGGTATCCGGTCGTGCTCATCGGGGAGCCCTCTCGTCATTTGTCCTGAGGTAGCCGCTGTTAAGGGTAGCTGTAACCATGGAATCTACGCGCTTTGCCATATAGAGCCAGCTCTATTGACTCAACGATGTGATTCTTTTCCAATAGAGCTGGCTCTATTGGAGGGCTGTTCTTGAATCGCAACAGGCGCAAGGGGGTTGAGTGATGGAAGGTGAGCGCACTCCTCAATCGGGTGGGCGGTGGGATGCGGCGGACTTCTCGGTCGGCGGAGCGCGGGTCCGCGTGACGAACTGGGTTCGCGACGACTGTGAGCGGGGCTACGTGTACGCGATCAATCCCGAGCGTGCCCGTGGCATCTTGAAGATCCATGCTTCATGTGAGCCGCCGTGTCCGCGCAAGCGAACCGCGGCGGCGTATCTAGGCGATGCCCGTTCATCATTGGACTGAAAGAAACTGCATCACAAGAGGTTCGGCGCATAGGCTGGCGTCAGGTTCGGCTTCTGGGGGAGCGCATGGTCAGTCAGTTGGTCACTATCGGTGCGGTGTTGCTGGGTGCGACGGCAACGTATTTCGCCACCTATCTGCTTACGCGACAACGTAATCAGTACGAGCTCGCCACTCGGTGGGATGGCAAGAAGCTCGATGCCTACGAGAACTATGTCGACAAGGTCCGCGCGAGCGTTTCGGCGGCATTGGTTCTGTACGAGGGATATCGGAGGCAGGAGCTGCGCGCCGAGGCGCTACCGGAGCAGGAGTTGCGTGCGGCACTGTCGGAAGCTGTCAGGGTGCGAAGTCGAGCGTTCGAACGAGTCATGCTGCTTGGTGGTGAGGATGTCGTGGAGACCGCTCACGATCTGAACGCCACTGCCGAGGGCCTGATTTGGCGGGCGCGGGGCGAGGTCGCGGGGTCTCACGACGACTGGTTGACAGACTTTCGAGCTGTCTTCCAGTCGATCAACGCCTTCCATGACGCGGCGAGGAAGGATCTCGGCGTTCGTGGGAGCGTCACCGGCGGCGGGCGACCGGAAAGGGACGTGTTGCTGCCTCCACCACCGCAGCCTGAACTTTCCTGACCACTGTGCATATGCCTTATGAGGCGAATGAGTAGAGGGCCGTTTCGGGTGTGTTCGGAACGGCCCTCTATTTTGGTGCCGAGTGTGGGAATCGAACCCACACGTCCTTTCGGACAACGGTTTTTGAGGTGGTTGCTCTCGACGTTTGCGAGTGCTGGGTAGGCTTGGCGCGCAACGAGATAGAGCCTCTGACCGGGGGATTGCGCCGTTGGCACCGTTGGTGTGATTGGGCTGAGAACGGAGGCTCTGCGGACGATTTGCGGACTCCGGCCCAGCCTCAACCTCTTCGTCCCGAAGAAACGGGCATTGATCTCAGGCGGTCGTAGCTGCGATCGTTCGGCCTGCTCGTGACCGAGCAGCATGTCTCGGCTGTATCGTTCTGTCCAGGGCGTTTGGGGCTGTCTCGCGGTGTTCGGTGACCAAATTGGTGACCATCCTGTCCGCAGGCGATGGCGTGTTGCGACGTACTTTAGGGGCTGGCCTGCTTGGTCTGTCGGGCCTTGAAGGCATCGAAACGTGCACGCAGTACATAGAGGTGGTCGAGCAAGGCTTCCGCGAAGTCCAGGGCATCTTGTGCGTCTTGTGCGGAGACCTTTTCGCCTGTGAAATGTGCTCCTTTGTTGCCGACTACGCGAAGGAGGTCGGCCCACTGGGCCAACAACCCATCGATCTTCCCCTGCGCCTGGAGTTCTCTGAGATTCTCAGCGAGTATCCGCTTCGTTGCGCCCTGGTCGGCGCAGGTTCCCTCCAAGGTTCGCCTGACCATGACTAGGGTCGCTCGGTACGCCTTGGCTTCAAAGCATTTCTGAGCCTCTTCGAACTCGTCGCACAGAGCCGCGGGGATGGCGGCGTTGAGTTGCCGCTTCGACGGAAGGTAGATCACTGGCTTGTCGTCTTCGAAGCCGTCGCCCCAGTCCTCGCGAACCTGGACGATTGGTTCCTGGCACTCGTTGTTAGAGCACAGCAGGAGTGAAAACTCCGCCGGTGGGAAGATTTCGGGGTCGTTCTGGATTGCGATGCCGTGTACTGCGCTTTTGGACGGTTCGCCACATTCAGGGCAAAGGAAGGCCCGTACCTCATCGGTCACGGTGGGCAGTATTTCACCGAATCGGGCTGCGCCGTACATGATTTCCGACCAGAGGGTCGGCGAAGAAGCTCAGCCGACTGATCTTCTCCCTGCTTCCTCATAAAGGCCATCCTCAGCGGAGCTCAGTCGTGTCAAGGGCGCTCTTTCCCTTGACTCGGCTGAGTGGAGCGAGACAATCGGGCCGATGAGGAGGCGGGGAGCTACTTTACGGAAGAGCGCCTTTGCTTCGCCACCGCGTGATCGGCTAGTCGATCAGTTCAGAGCGAAGACCGACGAACAGGGCTTGTCTGCGACTACTGTCTCCTGACGACTGTCGATCGCGAGTTGGGGTACGGACCTTGGGCGGACAGGTATCGGTGTGGGTGCCGATTGTGGTCGGGGTTATCGGTGTGCTCGGCACCGTGGTTGGCACGATCGGAGGGCAGTGGTTAACGGCGCGTATGACTCGACTACGCGAACACGATCACTATTGGCGGCAGGGACGTGTCAGTAGCTACACCGATTTTCTGACAGCTTTGGATCGTTGGGTCGTAGCAATTCGAGAGATCTGCCGTTGCCATGCAGCCGGTAGAAGGCCATCGGATCAGCTAGAGGACGAGGCTGACGATGCGCACATGGCAGCGTCTCGATCGCTTGCAAGGCTCGGACTTGTGGGTTCACCGATTGCGAGGGCGACGTGCCAAGATGGCTACTTGCTTTGTTGGGACGTTTGGCGGCAGGTGACTCGAAAGTGGGGTGAACCAGTGGGTCCCTTGGATGAGGAGAAGCTTCGGGCACTGCTTCGTATGATCGCGCCTGTCCATGACACGGCGACTAATCGAATGCGCTTGTCTCTGGGGCTTCGGGAGTGGTCGCAAGAGGACTCCACAGCGGTAGGTCGCTAGACCTGGCTTCGAATGGTGTGGTGGGCAGACATGACCACAGGGCCGACAGGGCAGACATTGACCCTGGATGAGCTGCTGGCTGATATCAGGGTGCGGTATCCGGAGGGCACGCTTGTTCGGACGGCAATCGACCGATCCGAACCGTTGTTGCGCGGAGCGGTTCAGCGGGCCTCGGGGTTGATGTAGGTCTCTGCCTTGGTGAGCGCCCAATCGATGCGTTTGCGCTGACTCGGATCCATCGTGAGGTTCGAAATCCGTTCTACCGGAACCCATTCGACGGACGTGCTTTCGTCACTTGTCGTCGGCGCGCCACCGATTGGTTCGGCGCGATAGATGATCGTGAACTCCTGACGGACTTCATCGTTGCTGGTGTAGTGAATGACGTGCGTTGGGTCGGTGAAGATGCCGACGACGCCGGTGAGCCTGATGTCGACGCCGGTCTCTTCTTGTGTCTCGCGGATCGCGGTGCGGCTGAGCCGGTTCGAGGGGCGGGGTCTGTCGGCATCGCGTCGCGGTGCAGGCGTATCAGGTGCTCGGTTAAGTACTGCGGTTCGCGATCAAGTCCAAGCGGCTGGCCGCCAATCCCGCCGAAGACGTGGAATTGCCCACGGTGATCAGCGCTCAGCGCCGATATCTGACGCATCTGGAAGTCATGAAGCTGGCCATGGCCGCTGGCCGATTCCGGCCGTTGGTCCTGACTCTCGCCTACACGGGCATCCGATTCGGTGAAGCGGTCGCGTTGCGAGCTACTGCGGTCGATCTGGACACGCGGCGGATCACCATATTTCGTTCGGCAACTGGGGTCACCGGCAAAGGGGTGGTGGAGACCAGCACTAAGAATCACACGACTCGGGCGGTACCGATTCCGCGGACGCTGGTGGCGGAGCTCCAGGTGCTGCTGGAGGACCGCGGCCCGGAAGCGCTCGTATTCGCCAGTCACAAGGGTGGCTACCTGACCTCGACCGAGTTCCGCTGGGTGTTCAACCAGGCGGTGTTGGAGGCTGGTTTGAAAGGTGTTGTACCGCACGGGCTTCGGCATACGGCGATCAGTGCCGGGGCGAACATCAAAGTCGTGCAACGGATGCTCGGGCACAAAACGGCCACGTTGACGCTGGATCTCTACGGGCATCTGTTCCCGGACGATCTCGACGCCGTGGCCGATGGAATGGACGTGGGCGCGCGGAATGCTGCGGACCAACTGCGGACTGGATAGAAAACGGGCTGTCTCGGTGATCACCGAAACAGCCCGTTACCTTGGTGCCGAGTGTGGGAATCGAACCCACACGTCCTTTCGGACAACGGTTTTTGAGACCGTCGCGTCTGCCTATTCCGCCAACTCGGCGCACCGCGTTGGAACTATAGCGGGTGGTGGGGCGGATGACCTAACCGGGGCTCGGGAGGGTGGGGGTGAGAATGACACGGTTGTGATACTGGTCGGTTTGCGCTGGGTACGTGGGTTGTGGCGGGGGACGGACGGTACTCTTTGGGTACTCGGGTACGTGCCGATCCGTCGAGGGTGGCTTCGGACCGATGTACGTCGGGTGTTGGTATATCGGAGCGACAGGGGTTCATCTATGGGAACGACAGCAGGGGGCGGTTCGAAGAAGGATGCTGCGGCATCGGCCCCCAAGCGGGTGGTGGTTGCCGAGGACGAGGCGCTCATCCGGATGGACCTGGTGGAGATGCTCTCGGAAGAGGGTTATCACGTGGTGGGTGAGGCGGGCGACGGTCAGCAGGCCGTGGAGCTCGCCGAGGAGTTGCGTCCTGATCTGGTGATCATGGATGTGAAGATGCCGCGCCGCGACGGAATAGACGCCGCCGCCGAGATCGCGTCGAAACGTCTTGCGCCGGTGGTCATTCTGACCGCCTTCAGCCAGCGCGATCTGGTCGAGCGGGCACGCGACGCGGGCGCGATGGCCTATCTGGTGAAGCCGTTCACGAAGTCCGATCTGGTGCCCGCCATCGAATTGGCCGCCAGCCGCTTCCACGAGATCGCCGCGCTGGAAAGCGAAGTCGCGAATCTGTCGGATCGTTTGGAGACCCGCAAGCTCGTCGAGCGTGCCAAAGGTGTGCTCATGCAGACCCAGGGCCTCTCGGAACCGCAGGCATTCAAGTGGATTCAGCGCACCGCAATGGACCGTCGCACCACGATGAAGGCGGTCGCGGAGGTCGTACTGGAGAATCTCGCGCCGAAGTAGGCCGCGATTGCCCGAACATTGCCCCTCTGTTGCCGGAAATGCGCCAGCGCAATTAACCCACCGGTAACACGAGGGGCTCTTTCGTTTGTTGCGATGTCACATGAATGATCCGAATGTGATGCGGACCTAACGTGGCGGGGATATGTTCTGTCCGGGCCGATCGATGGGGCGGCCCTCCTCGGCGAGCCGGGGGAGCACAGAACATAGAGGTGAATCGTGCTTGGTTCAGTGACAAAACCGCGCAGCCGCATGGCGCGCGCGGTGGTCATCGGAGCTGCGGCAGTACTCGCGCTCAGCGCTGCCGGCTGCGGCAGCAAGTCCACTGATAATGCCGGTACCAGTGGAGACAACAACAGCAGCCTGACCATTGCCCCCCTTGTCCAGATCGACAAGGACGGTAAGGAAGTGGCCAGCGCCGACAACTCGGCCGCCGCCAATCCCGCCAGCGACGGCAACGATAAGTGCGCGCCGCAGACGATTGCCATGTCCGGACCGCTCACCGGCCCGAACGCCAATCTCGGCCTGAATATCGTGCGCGGTGTGAAGCTCGCGCTGGACCAGCACAACAAGGCGAATCCGAACTGCCAGGTGGCGGTCAAGGAATTCGACACCGAAGGTGACCCGCAGAAGGCCACCCAGGTCATTCCGACGATCATCAACGATTCGTCCATCGCCGCCATGATCGGCCCGACCTTCTCGGGTGAGACCAAGGCGACCGGCCAGGTCATCAGCGATGCGGGTCTGCTGTCGCTGACCCCGTCCGCCACCAACGTCACCCTCACCACCAACGGCTGGAAGACCTTCTTCCGCGGCCTCGGCAATGACGGTGTGCAGGGTCCGGCGGTCGCCAAGTACCTCGCCGGCACCGGCAAGTACAAGAAGATCTGCGTCGTACAGGACAACTCGGATTACGGTACGGGCCTTGCCAAGACGCTCACCGAGGGTCTCGGCTCGATCGCCGATTCCAGCTGTGCCACCCAGGTGAAGGCCGGTGACAAGGACTTCTCCGCCGCGGTCTCCAAGATGGCATCCGCTAAGCCGGATGCCATTTTCTATGCGGGCTACTACGCCGAGGCGTCCCCGTTCGTGCGCGCGCTGCGCACCGGCGGCGTGACCGCCACCTTCATCTCCGATGACGGCACCAAGGACGTCGAGTTCACCAAGCAGGCGGGCGACGCCTCCAAGGGTTCGCTGCTGTCCTGCCCCTGTGGTCCCGCGCCCGATAAGTTCGCCACGGATTACAAGGCGTTCAACGGTTTCGACGCCGGCACCTACTCCACCGAGGGCTACGACCTGACCACGATCGTGCTCAAGGGCATCGCCGCCGGTAAGACCAGCCGCGCCGATCTGGTCTCGTACGTCAAGACCTACCAGGGCCAGGGCCTGGCCCGCGAATACAAGTGGGGCGATACGGGCGAGCTGTCGAACGCCCTGATCTGGATGTACGAAGTCAAGTAGTCACCGACTCTGGAGCGGCGCGTGCCGGTAATACGGCGGGTCACAAACCCGTTCGGCACGCGCCGCTTCCTCTACGGCGAGAGTATTGAATGTCTTTATCCGTTTTGGCCGATGCGGCTCTGCTAGCCAACGGGTCCATCGAATTCAACGTCTCCGGCGTGGCCGACCAATTCTGGCGGCTCACGGTGGACGGCTTGGCCTATGGCTCGATCTACGCGCTGGTCGCGGTCGGGTACACGCTGGTTTACGGTGTGCTCCGGCTGATCAATTTCGCGCACTCCTCAATCTTCATGCTGGGCATGTTCGGCCAATACATCGGGCTCATGCTGCTCGGATTCGCGCCCAGCGGAAACGTCTATCACGAGGGCGTCGTTCTCACCGTCGTATATCTGTCCGCCGCCATGCTGTTCGGCATGCTGGTGTCCGGTGGCGCGGCGGTCGGATTGGAACGCGTCGCCTATCGGCCGCTGCGTAAACGCGGTGCGAAACCGCTGATCTTCCTGATCACCGCGATCGGCATGTCATTCGTGATCGAGCAGTCCGTGCAATACGTGCTGCCGAAACTCACGCAGGGCATGTCGACTCCGCTCGGCGGCAGTACCGCGCAGCAGCCGATCACGCTGGTACGTGATTCCACCCAGTTCACGATTTTCGGCGCCGCGGTCAGCAATGTGACGCTGGTGATCATCATCTCTGCGGTGGTGCTTGCGGCCGTCACCGAAATCCTCATCAACAGAACGAAATTCGGCCGCGGTATTCGCGCGGTCGCGCAGGATCCCGATACCGCGACGCTGATGGGCGTTTCGCGGGAGCGGATCATCATGCTGACGTTCCTGCTCGGCGGTCTGCTCGCCGGTGCGGCGGCGCTGCTGTACACGTTGAAGATTCCCGGCGGCATCATCTCCTCGGGCGGATTCATCCTGGGCATCAAGGCATTCAGCGCCGCGGTGCTCGGCGGTATCGGCAATCTGCGCGGTGCGCTGCTGGGTGGTCTGCTGCTCGGGCTCGCGGAAAATTACGGTCAGATCCTGTTCGGCAATCAGTGGCGCGATGTCGTCGCGTTCGTGGTGCTGGTGGCCGTACTCATGTTCCGCCCCACCGGCATTCTCGGTGAGAGCCTGGGGAGGGCGCGGGTATGACGGATATGGCAAGGACGCCCCGCCCGCATAAGGGCGGCCTGTATGCGACCTCGGCGTGGAAACAGGATTTCGGCCCCGAAGGTCCGGTGAAACACGGTGTGGGCGATAAGGTTCGCACCTGGTGGGCCGGACTGTCCCGTCCCGCGCAATGGGGTGTAGGCGTTCCGGCGATCATTCTGCTGGCCCTGCTCCCGCTTTTCCCGCCGCCGCTCATCGATACCCCGGGCACCAGTTTCTCCGGCGTCATGGCGCAGTTCGCCATGACGGCGCTGATCGCGGTCGGCCTGAATGTCGTTGTCGGCCAAGCGGGTCTGCTCGATCTCGGCTATGTCGGCTTCTACGCGGTCGGCGCGTATACGGTCGGCCTGCTCACCAGCCCGAACAGCCCGTGGAATCAAACCGACGGCTGGTTGAAACCCGGTTGGGCGTGGGTGATCTGCGTTCCGCTGGCGATCGCGGTCACCGCGGTCTCCGGTCTGATCCTGGGCACCCCGACGCTGCGCCTGCGCGGTGACTATCTCGCCATCGTGACGCTCGGTTTCGGTGAGATCGTGCGTCTGCTGGCCGAGAATCTGGGCGATATCACCAATGGCAGTCTCGGACTCTCCCGTATCGCCTATCCGCATATCGGCGGCACCGAGGCCAATCCCGGCGGGCATTTCTCCTCCGGTAATCTCGGTGACAAGAACAGCGGAAACCTGTTGGACCGCGCCAATTCCGGAGCCTGGTGGTTCTGGATGGGCATGGCGTTCGTGATCGTCATTCTGCTCATCGTCGGCAATTTGGAGCGCAGCCGGGTCGGCCGCGCCTTCGTCGCCATTCGCGAGGATGAGGACGTCGCCGAGATGATGGGCGTGCCCACCTTCAAATTCAAACTGTGGGCGTTCATGATCGGCGCGGGCATCGGCGGTATGTCCGGTGCGCTGTACGCGGGTCAGGTGCAGTTCATCAATCCGACCGGATTCAACATCATCAATTCGATGCTGTTCCTGTGCGCGGTGGTGATCGGCGGTCAGGGCAATAAACTGGGTGTCATCGTCGGCGCGTTCCTGATCGTGTATCTGCCGAACCGTTTCATGTCGGTGAATGTCGGCGGGCAATCGCTCGGCGAGTACAAATATCTCTTCTACGGTGTCGCACTGGTGGTCGTCATGATCTTCCGCCCGCAGGGCTTGTTCCCGGTGCGGCAGAAACTGCTCGCCTACGGGCGCACGGTTTATCGCGCGGTGCATCGCACGCCCGGGGAGACAACTGGAGGGGTGCGATGACCGGGCCGGGTGGCGGCGCGCTATTCGACAATGACGATATGGCCGCCGGATACACCTCCGCCGAGGCCGAACCGAGCGCGGGCACCCTCGATGTCACCGAGGTGCTGCCCGTTTTCAAGGATCCCGAAGTGGTCGCGGATGTGGTTGCGCCGCACCGCGATATCGAAACCGAGGTGGGTGCGCCGCTGCTGCGCGCCGAGGGCCTGACCGTCAAGTTCGGCGGCCTCACCGCATTGGACAATGTCACCTTCGACATTCGGCGCGGTGAGATCCTCGGCATGATCGGACCCAATGGCGCGGGCAAGACCACCTGCTTCAATGCCATCACCGGCGTGTACCGGCCCACCTCGGGCACGGTGAGTTTCGACGGCCGTCCGCTCACCAAATCCAAACGCAATGAGATCACCCGGCTCGGCATCGCCCGCACCTTCCAGAACATTCGATTGTTCGCGGAGATGACGGCTCTGGAGAACGTGGTGGTGGGCACCGACGCACGGCATCACACCTCGGTGCCGGGCGCGGTCTTCCGCACCGCCCGGCATCGCCGCGAGGAGAAGGACGCCGTCGAACGCGGTATGGCGCTGCTGGAATTCGTCGGCATCGCACCGCGTGCGGTGGAGAAGGCGCGCAACCTCTCCTACGGTGATCAGCGCCGTCTGGAGATCGCCCGCGCGCTGGCGACCGAGCCGAAACTGCTGTGCCTGGATGAGCCCGCCGCGGGCTTCAATCCGAGCGAGAAGGCCGCGCTCATGGATCTGATCCGCAAGATCCGCGACGACGGTTTCACCGTGCTGCTGATCGAGCACGATATGCGCCTGGTCATGGGTGTGACCGACCGCATCGTGGTGCTGGAATTCGGCCGGAAGATCGCCGACGGATTGCCGACGCAGATTCGGGAGGACCCCAAGGTGATTGCCGCCTACCTCGGCGTGCCCGATGAGGAAGTGGGTGACCTCGGATGACCGCGCCGAACCCGGCACCGCCGAATCCGTCCCAACCCGAGGCGCTGCTCCAGGTCGACGACATGGTCGTCAACTACGGCAGAATCCAAGCGCTGCACGGCATTTCGCTCACGGTCGCACAGGGTGAGCTGGTGACCCTGCTCGGTGCGAACGGTGCGGGCAAGACCACCACCATGCGCGCGCTGTCCGGTCTGCTGCCGCTCTCGCGCGGCCGAATCCTGTTCGAGGGCAAGGACATCACCCGGGTCAAGGCGCACGATCGCGTCGGTCTGGGCTTGATCCAAGCGCCCGAGGGTCGCGGTGTCTTCCCTGGTATGACGGTCCAGGAGAATCTCGATATGGGCTGCTACTCACGCCCTTTCAAGAACAAGGCCGATTACAACCAGACCCTGGAGTGGATTTTCACGCTGTTCCCGCGCGTCAAGGAACGGCAGAAGCAGACCGGCGGCACGCTGTCCGGTGGTGAACAGCAGATGGTCGCGATCGCCCGCTCGCTCATGGCCCGCCCCAAACTGCTGCTGCTCGATGAACCGTCGATGGGCTTGGCGCCCATGGTGATTCAGCAGATCTTCCGCATCATCGCCGATATCAACGCACAGGGCACCACGGTGCTGCTGGTCGAGCAGAACGCCCAGCAGGCGCTGACCCGCAGCGACCGCGCGTACATCCTGGAGACCGGTGAGGTCACCAAGATGGGCACCGGCCGCGATCTGCTGCACGATCCGGCGGTGAAGTCCGCGTACCTCGGCGTGGGCTGACTACCGCACCGGCGCGCGGTGCGGTAGGAACGGCCTATGTTGCGGGTGATACATGAGATGGACGGGCTGCTCGAAGCGCCGCGCTCGGCGTCCGACGGCTCGATCCTGTTCGTCAATGTCGGTGCCGGAGGTGTTTTCGAGCTCCGCGACGGCGCGGTCGGCACGGTGCTGCCCGCCCGTCGCGGTATCGGCGGTCTCGCCCACCACGCCGACGGCGGTCTGCTGATAACCGGCCGCGATGTCATCGCCTACGACGGGAAGTCCGACCCGGTGACGGTGCTGTCCGTCCCCGGCTCGACCGGATACAACGATGTCACCGTCGATCAGGACGGTGCGCTGCTGGTCGGGGTCCTGCGCCACCGCCCGTCGCGCGGCGAGCCCGCGGTACCCAGCGAGGTGCTGCGGCTCGACGCTTCCGGCGAGATCACCACGATCGCATCCGATCTGTTGTGGCCCAATGGAATCGGCCACTCACCCGACGGGCGCACCATTTACATCTCCGAGTACGCCGCCGGTCGCATCCGGGCGGTCCGCGACGGCCGCTCCGATGTCTTCGCGACCGCTCCGCGCGGCGAATGCGACGGCTTGGCGGTGGACGTCGAGGGCGGCGTCTGGGTGGCACTGGGCAGCGGCGGCGGTATAGCCCGCTTCCACCCCGACGGCACCCTCGACGAGATCATCGACATCCCGGACGTCTTCGTCTCCTCGGTGGCGTTCGCCGATACGACGATGGTCGTCACCACGGCGGGCGCTCTGCTGTCCGGCACCGCAGGTATCGCGGGCCTGCCGATTCCCGCGGCCCGCGTCCCGTACTAGGTCCTATCCCGGGGGAGTGCGCCGGAATCCCGCCCTATCGGGCCGTAACACCCTGTCCGACAATGCATTCGGGCCGGTCATCCACTGGATGACCGGCCCGATTCCTGCAGGGGCGACAGGACTTGAACCTGCAACCTGCGGTTTTGGAGACCGCTGCTCTGCCAATTGAGCTACGCCCCTTTGTCGTGCGCGGCAAGATTATCAGCCGGGGTGCCCGTCCCGGAAATCGATTTGCGTCAGCGCCGCTGCCTGCGGAGATTCGGCCCTCGCGGCGGCGATTCGACAGCCGTGACGCGGCGATCACGCCCGGTTCCCGCACGTGTCGGTGCACGTCCCTAGACTCTGTGCCGTGACCCCTGCCTCTACCGATCAACGGCCGAGCGCCGTGTCCGCACCTGCCGCGTCCACCGAGCAGCCCACGTTGCTGCTGCTGGATGGGCATTCGCTGGCGTATCGCGCCTTCTTCGCCTTGCCCGCGGAGAATTTCAAGACGGCGAGTGGGCAGACCACCAATGCGGTGTACGGGTTCACCGCCATGCTGATCAACCTGCTGCGGGATGAGAAGCCCACGCATGTGGCGGCGGCGTTCGATGTGAGCCGCAAGACCTTCCGCACCGAGGCGTATCCGGAGTACAAGGCGAATCGGTCGGCGACGCCGGACGAGTTCCGGGGGCAGGTGGAGACCACCCAGGAAGTGCTGGGGGCGCTGGGCATTCCGGTGATGGCCATCGACGGGTACGAGGCCGATGATGTGATCGCCACGCTGGTCACGCAGGCGGTGCCGCAGGGATTCCGGGTGCTCGTCGTCACCGGTGACCGCGATTCGCTGCAGCTGGTCAATGACAACGTCACCGTGCTCTACCCGAAGAAGGGCGTCTCCGAGCTGACCAGGTTCACCCCGGCGGCCGTCGAGGAGAAGTACGGGCTCACCCCGGCGCAGTATCCGGACTTCGCGGCGCTGCGCGGCGACCCGAGTGACAATCTGCCGGGCATTCCGGGCGTGGGGGAGAAGACCGCCACCAAGTGGATTCGCGAATACGGCAATCTGACCGAACTCGTGGACAAGGTCGACACCGTCAAGGGCAAGGTCGGAGATGCCTTGCGCGCCAACCTGTCCAGCGTGCTGCTGAACCGCCAGCTCACCGAGATGGTCCGCGAGGTGCCGCTGCCGTACACCCCGGATCAGCTGGCCATGCAGCCGTGGGATCGGGACAAGATCCACCGCCTGTTCGACGAGCTGGAATTCCGGGTGCTGCGCGATCGGCTGTTCGACACCCTCGCACCCGTGGAGCCCGAGGCCGAAGCGGGCTTCGAGATCAGCGGTGCGGCACTGACTCCCGGCGCGGTCGCGGACTGGCTCGCCGAACACGCCAAGGCCGGTGTCCGGCACGGTGTTTCGGTGGTCGGCGTGGGCAGCCCGGTACACGGTGATGTGAAGGCGATCGCGATCGCCGCCGCCGACGGTGAGGGCGCGTACCTGGACGTGCACATCCTCACCCCGGAAGACGAAGCGGCGCTGGGGGCCTGGCTCGCCGATCCGGAGACTTTCAAGGCCGTACACGAGGCCAAGTCCGCCATGCACGCGCTACGCGGCCGTGGCTGGGTCCTGGGCGGTCTCAGCAGCGATACCGCGCTCGCCGCGTACCTGGTGCGGCCCGGGCAGCGCACGTTCAATCTGGACGACCTGTCGCTGCGCTACCTGAGCCGTGAACTCCGCGTCGAGGATGCGGGGGACACGCAGTTGTCCCTGCTGGACGATGAGGATCAGGCTGATGAGGAGATCGCCAAGGCCGAAATGCTGCGCGCGCGTGCGGTGTACGACCTCGCCGACGCCTTCGACACCGAACTCGAGAACATCGAATCCACCGCGCTGCTCGGCGATATGGAACTGCCGCTGCTGAGCGTGCTCGCCGATCTGGAAGCGGCGGGCATCGCCGTCGACTCGACCCAGTTGGAAGAGCTGCAGCGCGAATTCGCCGACCGCGTGGCCGAGGCCGCCAATAACGCGTACGGCGTGATCGGTAAGCAGATCAATCTGGGCTCGCCCAAACAGCTCCAGGTGGTGCTGTTCGACGAACTCGATATGCCCAAGACCAAGCGCACCAAAACCGGTTACACCACCGATGCCGATGCGCTGGAAGGGCTTTACGAGAAGACCCAGCACCCGTTCCTGCAACACCTGCTCGAACACCGCGACGCGACCCGCCTGAAGGTGACGGTCGACGGCCTGCTCAAGTCGATCGCCGATGACGGCCGCATCCACACCACCTTCAATCAGACCGTCGCCGCCACGGGCCGCCTGTCCTCGACCGAGCCGAATCTGCAGAACATTCCGATCCGCACCGATATGGGCCGCCGCATTCGCGACACCTTCGTCGTCGGCCCGGGTTTCGAATCGCTGATGACCGCGGACTACAGCCAGATCGAAATGCGCATCATGGCGCACCTGTCCAAGGACGAGGGCCTGATCGAAGCCTTCAACTCCGGCGAGGATCTGCACAATTTCGTCGCCTCCAAGGCGTTCGACATTCCGATCACCGAGGTCGATCCGGAAATGCGCCGCCGCATCAAGGCCATGTCCTACGGCCTGGCGTACGGCCTGTCGGCATACGGGCTGTCGCAGCAGCTCAAGATCAGCGCCGAAGAGGCCAAGGCGCAGATGGACGTCTACTTCGAACGCTTCGGCGCGATTCGCGAATACCTGCGCGAGGCAGTCGAATTGGCCCGCAAGACCGGCTACACCGAAACGCTCTTCGGCCGCCGCCGCTACCTGCCGGATCTGGATTCGTCCAACCGGCAGCGTCGCGAGGCCGCCGAGCGCATGGCATTGAACGCCCCCATCCAGGGCACCGCGGCCGACATCATCAAGGTCGCCATGATCGACACCCAGCGCGCCATCCGCGCCGCCGGACTCAAGTCCCGCATGCTGCTCCAGGTCCACGACGAACTCATCTTCGAAGTGGTTCCGGGTGAACGCGAACAACTCGAAGCCCTTGCCCGCGAACACATGTCGAACGCCATCGAACTCTCGGTCCCGCTCGAGGTCTCGGTCGGCGTCGGCCGCAGCTGGGACTCCGCCGCGCACTAGAGGAAGGGCGACCAGAGTCGTCACGCGCCGTGGCAGGCGAGCATTCGCCTGCCACGGGGAGCCCTCCCCGTCATCCGGCGGGCCATCTCCGTCATCCCGGCATGCTTTTGGCCGGGATCCACACCGAGCAGTACTGCGCCGATCGTGTGGATCCCGGCCAATAACGCGCCGGGATGACGGGGGCTGGTGCCGAATATCGCGGATGCGGGAGTTTGCCCGAGCGGCTCAGTTCGCGAGCTGAGCCGCGAGAATCGTTAGTACGTCGGCGGTTTCGCGGCAGGTGCGCGCGCAGATCTTCTCGTCGAGCTGTTCGCAGCTTTCGGCCGTCGCCGTGCACACCTTGGCGGTGAGTTCGCACAGTTCCAGCGCCCAGGGTGAGCGCCGATCCAGAATGTCGGCGGTGAGGCGGCAGATCGCCGCGCAATCCATCAACTGCGCGATATGCGCACGCGCGGCGTGATCGCCGCCCGAGTCCAGCGACTCGCCGGTCTGCCGGACGCAGGTGCGGTGACAACCGAATAGATGGTTGATGGTGCTCATGATTTTCGGATCGGTCATCGGTGCTTCTCCCGAGTGTGTTCACGAAGGGTTGGAACGCGCGTCCGGCAAGGTTTGCCCATTGTGACATCCGTGGTTGCCCACGGCCGGGAGCATGGTTGCTGTGCTCCAAGACACCGGTTGCTGTGCTTACCGGCGCTAGCCGGTATGGCCCGCGCCACACACCCGATGACCTGCGACAAAGTTACCCGTGGGTCGAATGCGAATATGGTTGCCATTGCGTGGGTCTGCCCCTATGCTCGGTGCCGTGCCGAATCCCGCCAACAGCCGCAACGCAGCGCTCGCTATCCGCGACCGCGCCGCGATTGTTCCGCTCACCGCGACGGTGGCTGTTGACCGCGTACTCGTAGTACCGCGCCGTAGCGGGGTCTGATTCGGACCGGCCCCCTCGCTGCGGCCGTTGAACTTTTTTTTGAGCTGGTCACCTCTGCCAATTTCTGGGAAGAAGTCGGGAAGACCTAGTCCAATGACAATCACACTTGATACTCACGCGTTCATCACCGCTGCCCCCGCGAGCCTGCGGGCCGAGAGCGCCGGTTTGAGCCCCGCCGAATTCCATGATCGCTACTGCCGCGATACCGGTGCGATCAAACTCGGCGAATGGACTCATATCCAAGCCGCGGATTTCACCGCGACCTTGGAATTCGCCGGTCACCTGCGCACCGTCTCCACCTCCGGGAGCCCGGTCGCGGCGCTCACCTCGGCCCTGTACGACGAGGGCTACCCGGTGGAGATCCTGCAATTCCATCAGCGCCGCACCGAACACGGCATCGCCACCTTCGTGCAGTGCGAATTCAACGGCCGTCGCGGCTGGGGCGCGGCCCTCGCCGATGACAGCGCGGAATCCACCGTCCGCGCCATGATCGCCGGTATCAACACCTTCGCCTGAGAGTGCACGGCCTGCGGCTCATGAACGGCCGCAGGCGCTTTCGGCGTCCGGCGTAGCCATACCGGCCTTGACGCACGCAAAACGAATGCGCCGCAACCCTTTTCGGGTCTGCGGCGCATTCGATGCGTGAATTACCGGCGGTACCGGCCTCTTTCGCGAATCAGGCCTTGGTTTCCTGCTGGGTCTCCTGCTGCTCGGCGAGCTGCTTGCGGACCTCGTCCATATCGAGCTCCTTGACCTGCCCGATGAGATCCTCCAGCGCGGCGGGCGGGAGCGCACCGGGCTGTGCGAACACCAGCACACCCTCGCGGAAAGCCATGATGGTCGGAATCGACCGGATATTCGCGGCGGCGGCCAGGCCCTGCTCGGCTTCGGTGTCGACCTTTCCGTGCACCACATCGGGGTGCTTGTCCGAGGAAGCCTCGAAGGTCGGGGCGAACGACCGGCACGGACCGCACCACGCAGCCCAGAAATCTACGAGAACCACATCGCTCTTGGTGACGATGTCATCGAAGTTCTGCTCGGTCAGTGTCTGGGTGGCCATGGCGTCCTCTCATGTCGAGTTTCCCGGTCCAACACCGGGCCGTGCGGTTCTCTTCCCTTTACCCACTACGGTAGCGGCCAACCGCGTGCCGCCGTCCGGCCGCCGCCGCGATTGCGCGAGGATGACTGTCATGAGCGACAGCGTGACTCGGCTCCGGCTGGGCCTGATGGAGGGCGACGGCATCGGCCCGGAGATCGTCCGGGCGACCAGGACCGTGGTCGACGATGCCTTCGAGGTGGTGGGTCTGCCCGCGGTGGAGTGGGTGCCGGTCCCGATCGGTCACGCCGCGATCGAGGAATTCGGCGATCCGATGCCCGCGTCGACGCTGAAGGCCCTGGAGGGTTTGCGGGGCTGGATCATGGGTCCGCACGACAGTGCTTCGTACGCGCCCGAGCATCGCGCCGGACTGCCGCCCGCGGGCGCGGTCCGCAAGCATTTCGGGCTGTACGGCAATGTGCGTCCGTCGCGGACCATGGAGGGCGTGCGCGCGGTGGCGGGCGAGATGGATCTGATCATCGTGCGGGAGAACAGCGAAGGGCTGTACGCCGATCGCAATATGTTCACCGGCTCCGGTGAATTCCGCCCGACCGCCGATATGGCAATGGCCATCGGCGTGTTCACGCGTACCGCCATTGAGCGTGTCGCGCGGCTGGCATTCGATGGTGCGGGCAATCGGGGCAAGAAGGTCACCATCGTGCACAAGGCGAATGTGCTTCCGGTGACCATGGGCATGTTCCGCGATGTGTGCTATGAGGTCGCCAAGGACTATCCGGAGATCGAGGTGAACGATGAGCACGTCGATGCCGCCGCGGCGCATCTGGTGCGCGCGCCGCAGGACTACGACGTCATCGTCACCGAAAACCTTTTCGGCGACATCCTTTCCGATCTCGCCGGGGAGTTGAGCGGTTCCCTCGGTCTCGCGCCCTCGCTGAACTGTTCTGACACGCAGGCGATGGCGCAGGCGGTGCACGGCGCGGCACCGACTCTCACCGGGCACAATCGTGCGAATCCGGTGGCGCTCATGCTCTCCGCCGCGCTGCTGTTGCGCTGGATCGCGACCCGCTATTCGCACAGTGCGCTGCGCCGGGTGGCCGAGCGGATCGAACACGGGGTAGCCGAGACGTTGCGGGCCGGAATCGCCACATCCGATTTGGGTGGGTTAGCATCTACCACCGAATTCACCGAGCAGGTGCGCGCACGGCTGCACCGCTGGTGAGCGCGCTTCCGTAACCGGGCGTGTATCGGCCCGCTCCGGCGTGTCGCCGATTAATGTTCGGTTACCGACCGGCATGGAATGTACGACTCGCCTACATTTCAAAACGGCGGGCGACGTCCGGATGTCGCGTGACCGAACTGTGGAGGACTGCTGTGTCTGTTCGTAACTCTCTCCGCGGGCGTGCCCTGCGGGCCGCCTGCGTTATCGCCGGCGGCGCCCTGGTGCTGACCGCGTGTACCAGCAACTCGGATTCCGACGCGCCCGCGGTGGCCAAGGTCGACATCTCGAAGGTCGACACCATCGCGGCCAAGGTGCCGGCCGATATCAAGAGCTCGGGCAAGCTCATCGTCGGCGTGAACACCCCGTACTCGCCGAACGAGTACAAGGATCCGGGTTCGGGCAAGATCGTCGGCTATGACGTGGACCTGATGGACGCGGTCGCCAAGGTGCTCGGCCTCAGCGCCGATTACAAGGAAGCCGACTTCGAGAAGATCATCCCGGGTATCGAGGCCGGTACCTACAACCTCGGCATGTCCTCGTTCACCGATAACAAGGAACGCGAGAAGACCGCCGACTTCGTCACCTACTTCAGCGCGGGCAGCCTATGGGCCCAGCCCAAGGGTAAGACGGTCGATCCGACCAATGCCTGCGGTAAGCGAGTCGCGGTGCAGCGCACCACGATTCAGGACACCGACGAGATCCCGGCCAAGAGCGCGGCCTGCGTCGCCGCCGGTAAGCCGGAGATCACCAAGGTCGCCTACGACGAGCAGAGCGCCGCGGCCACCGCACTGGTCAACGGTCAGGTCGACGCCATGTCCGCCGATTCCCCGGTGACCGCGTACGCCATCAAGCAGAACCAGGGCACCATCGAGGCCGCGGGCGCCATCTTCGATTCCGCGCCGTACGGCTGGCCGATCAAGAAGGGTTCCGCGCTGGGACCCGTTCTGCAGGAAGCCGTTCAGTACCTGATGGACAACGGCCAGTACAAGAAGATCGCCGAGAACTGGGGCGTGCAGGACGGCGCGATCAGCAAATCGGTCATCAACGGAGCACAGGGCTGAGATAACCCACCATGTCGCAGGACGAGACCAACTCCGCAGCCTCGGCTGCGACGCTCGCGAAATCCACCGACCCCGCGCCGATCAAAGCGATTCCGCTGCGTCGGCCGGGGCGGTGGATCGCCGCGGCCGTGCTACTGATCCTGGTGGCACTGTTCCTCTGGGGCGCCAAGACCAATCCGGCGTATCACTGGGACACCTACTGGAAGTACTTGCGGGACAGCAAGATCGCCTCCGGCGCCATGGTGACCCTGGAGCTCACCGTGCTCGCCATGTTCATCGGCGTGGTGCTCGGTGTGCTGCTGGCGGTCATGCGGCTCTCGCCGAATCCGGTGCTGCGCTCGGTGGCGTGGGTGTACCTGTGGATCTTCCGCGGCACCCCCGTCTATGTGCAGCTGGTGTTCTGGGGACTGTTCCCCTCGCTGTACAAGACCATCACCCTCGGCGTGCCGTTCGGGCCGTCGTTCGCGAATTTCGATGTGCAGCATCTGTCCGCCCCGTTCCTGTTCGCCATGATCGGCCTGGGTTTGAACGAGGCCGCGTATATGGCCGAAATCGTCCGCGCCGGAATCAATTCCGTGGACGAGGGCCAGCGTGAGGCGTCGACGGCGCTGGGCATGTCGTGGTCGCAGACCATGACCCGCACGGTGCTGCCGCAGGCCATGCGGGTGATCATCCCGCCGACCGGCAATGAGCTCATCTCCATGCTCAAGACCACCTCGCTGGTCACCGCGATCCCGCTCACCACCGACCTGTACGGCCGGGCGCGCGATATCTACGGCGTGAACTTCCAGCCGATTCCGCTGCTGCTGGTCGCGGCCACCTGGTACCTGGCCATCACCAGCGTGCTCATGGTCGGCCAGTTCTACCTGGAGCGGTACTACTCGCGCGGATCCTCGCGCAAGCTGACCGGTAAGCAGTTGAAGGCCCTGGCGCAGATGCAGCGGGCGGGGGGAGTGCAGTGACTTCGGTCGATCCGTCGACGCCGATGGTGCGCGCCGACAAGGTGTGCAAGAACTTCGGCGCACTACAGGTTCTGAAGGGCATCTCGCTCGAGGTCAAGCGCGGTGAGGTGCTCTGCCTGATCGGGCCGTCCGGCTCGGGCAAGTCCACGTTCCTGCGCTGCATCAATCACCTCGAGCAGGTGAACGCGGGCCGGTTGTACGTGGACGGCGAACTGGTCGGCTACCGCGAAAAGGGTGACAAGCTCTACGAGCTGCATCCGCGCGATGCCGCGCGGCAGCGTCGCGATATCGGCATGGTGTTCCAGCACTTCAATCTCTTCCCGCACCGGACGGTCCTCGAGAATGTCATCGAGGCGCCGACCCAGGTGAAGAAGATCAAGAAGTCCGAGGCGCTGACCCGCGCCCGCACCCTGCTGGATCGAGTCGGCTTGGCGGATAAGGCCGATTCGTATCCGGCGCAGCTCTCCGGCGGTCAGCAGCAGCGCGTCGCCATCGCGCGGGCGCTGGCCATGGACCCCAAGCTGATGCTGTTCGACGAGCCCACCTCGGCGCTCGATCCGGAACTGGTCGGCGAAGTCCTCGGCGTCATGCGGGAATTGGCGGCCGACGGTATGACCATGGTCGTGGTGACCCACGAAATGGGTTTCGCGCGTGAGGTCGCCGATCAGCTGGTGTTCATGGACGGCGGCGTGGTCGTCGAGGCGGGTGATCCGCGCGAGGTGCTCGCCAATCCGCAGCACGATCGGACCAAGGCATTCCTGTCCCGCATTCTGTAGCGGCACAGCGTATTCCGTCATCAGCCCCGCCCTCGGTCATCGAATGGCGGGGCTGACGTTCGGTTGTGGCAGCCCCGGTTGGGTCGGAGGTCTCCGGCGTGACTCGCGGGCGGTCTACTTCCGATCCGCGTGCGCGGTAAGGAAATTCAGCACCGGCTCGGTCTGGCCGAGGATGGCGTGGCCGACACCGGGCAGCACCCGCACGGTCGCGTCCGGCACCGAAGCGGTGATGCGCCGGGCGGTTTCGGCCGAGTCGAGCATGGCGTCCCGATCGCCGACGATCGCCAGCACCGGCATGGGCAGGCCGCGCAATTGCTCGTCGGTGAAGCGCGGCAGCCGTTCGGTGCGCGGATTGAAATGGGTGAACGTCAGCTCGATGTCATCGAGGATGGGTTCCAATTCCGCGCCGTACAGACCGGTGGTGGCCTGTGCGGAACCGCGCAGATCCCGGCGGCCGAGCAGGCGCGGGACGATGGCCTTGAGCAGCCAGCCGTAACGCTGCTTGCCGATCCCGCCCGGGCACAGCAGTGCCAGTGCCGTAACGCGTTCCGGCCTGCGGATGGCGTAATCCAGTGCGTGCCAGCCGCCCAGCGACATGCCGACCACGGCCGTCTCCGAAAGTCCCAGCCCCGCAAGCACATCGTCGAGCCAGAGCGCGATGGCCGCGGTGCCCAGCTTCGGCCGCGACGGTGCGCTGCCGCCCGGTTCACCGACGAGATCGACGGCGTACACGCGGAAATGCTGTGCCCAGGAGGGGATATCGCCGCGCCAGGTGCCGGAATTGGCTCCGGAACCGTGCAGCAGCACCACCGGCGGCGCGGCCTCCGGTCCGGACACGAGTACGAAGGTGTCGCCCTCGCGCGTCGGAATGGTCCGCTGCTCGGCGGGAACCGGCCAGTCGCGCAACACTTCCCGGTAGCGCTCCCGGATGGCCGCCTGTCCGGCGGCGGATTTGTAGATGGGAGGCACCGTGTCAGCGGCGGTGCTGCTCCCGGAGCGGTTCGCGGTGCTCATGGCGTGAGTACTCCGTCCAGATATTCGAGCAGCTGAGCCGTTTCGCTCAGACTGCCCACGATGATGATCTTGAGCCGAGCCCGTTCGGCGTCGTACATGGTGTGGAACCGGATCGGCGCGTCACCGGCCTGCCGATTCCCCGTCGCGCCGGTGAGCAGGGCGGACACCCGATCCACCGTGGCGCGGTCCACCGCGTCCGCCTCGACGATGCTGGAGACCTCGGCATGTCGCTGCCGGGACACGCTCTCGCGCAACGCATCCGGCACCGGGCGGCCGGTGAAGGCTTCCAGATCCGCGTGCGCGATGCGGTACTGCTTGCCGATGCGCACGGCCGGGAGCTTGCCGTCGCGCACATAGCCGCGGACGGTGCGCACGTGCAGGCCGAGACGTTCGGCGACGTCTTCCACGGAGTACAGGCGTTCGGTCACGGAAACTACTCTAAACTGCCCTATCGAACATCTCAATAGGGAAGTTTAGGGAAATATGCGTCAGTAGACGGCTATACCTGGTTCTCGCGTTCGACGAAGATCGTGTCCCCGCCCTTCCAGCCGCCCATGGCGATGCGGACCTGGCCGAGCAGCACCTTCGCGGCCGGGCTCAATGGCCGTTCCCGATTCCAGGCGAGGGCGAGACGGCCCGTGATGGCCGGATCGATATCGAGCATGCGCACCCCGATCGCCGCCGCATCGGGCTCGCGCAGTGGCGGCACCACCGCCACGCCCAGACCGTGCCCGGCCAGTCGCAGCAGTAGCGGCGGTGCTGCCCCTTCGAATGCCACGTTCGGGGTCAAACCAGCTGCCGCGCAAGCTTTCTCCAGTACACCCCGAATACCGGTGCCGCGTGGCAGGCAGATCAACTGGTGTTCGCACAGCTCCGCCAGCGTGATGCGGTCACCGAATCCGGGGGCGTCGGCCGCGACCGCCGCGACGATGGCGGTATCGAAGACGGTCTCCAGCGCAACGGCGGGATCATCCTCGGAGCCGGTCAACCCGAGCAGGGCGATATCCAGTTCGCAATGCCGCAGCGCGGCGTACATGGCCTCGGAGGTGTCCTCGGTGAGCGAGATGGCGATCTGCGGATGATCGCGGTGATAGTCCGCCAGCACCCGGGCCATATCGACCTCGTCATTGGCCGCGCCGGAGATCAAGCCGACCCGGACGTGCCCGCGCAGCAGGCCGGTGAACTCGTCCACGGTATGCGTAATCTGTTGTGCCGCAGCCAATGCCGCCTTGGCATGGTCCAGGACGGCCGCGCCCACCGGGGTGAGGGTCACCGAGCGGGTGGAGCGGTCCAGCAGCTGCTGGCCGAGTTCGCGCTCCAGCTGGCGGATCTGCGCGCTCAACCCGGGTTGCGCGAGATGCAGGCGGGCGGCCGCGCGGGTGAAATTCGCTTCCTCCGCGACGGTGACGAAGTAGCGCAGCTGGCGAAGTTCCATAACTGACGATTCTAGTAGCAAGAAAAACTATGTGTTGGAGTTCTAGATCGACGCGGCGCAGAGTTGGAGACATGACGAAGACAGCGCACCACCGGAACGAACTCCCCGCCACCACCGGCGCGGTCCTGCTGCCCGAGGACGGCGACTACCGCGCCGAAATCGACGGGTTCCAAACCGCGTACACCCATCGCCCCGCCGTCGTCGTCGCGGCCGTGCACGCCGAGGATGTCCGCGCCGCCGTGGAATACGCCGCGCGGCACGGACTTCCGATCGCGGTGCAGGCCACCGGGCACGGTCTGGCCGCACCTGCCGACGGGGGAGTGCTCATCAATACCCGTCGTATGAAGGATATTCGGATCGATGCCGCCGCCCGCACCGCTCGCGTCGCGGCCGGTGTGCAGGCCGGAGAACTGATCGCGGCCGCTGCGGCGCACGGGCTGGCACCGTTGAACGGCTCGTCCAATTCGGTCGGCGTGGTCGGGTACACCCTGGGCGGCGGCCTGGGGCTGCTGGCCCGCGAATTCGGTTATGCCGCAGACCATGTGCGGGTCATCGAGATCGTCACCGCGGACGGCCGCCTGCGCCGCCTGAGCCCCGGCGATGAACTCTTCGGCGCGGTGCTGGGCACCGGCGGCAACTTCGGTGTGGTCACCGCGCTGGAACTCGAATTGGTGCCGGTGACAACGGTGTACGGCGGACAGCTGCAATTCGACGCGCCGCTGGTGCCGCAGGCGCTGGAAGCCTGGCGGCTCTGGACCGCCGATCTGCCGGATCAGCTCACCTCCGCCTTCGGCATGATGACCATGCCCGATATCCCGCAGTTTCCCGCACACCTGCGCGGCCGCTACCTGGCCACCGTCAATATCGCCTACACCGGCTCCGAGGCCGACGGTGAGCGCCTGGTCGCCCCGCTGCGCGCCATCGGCGAACGCTTCACCGACAACCTGAAAGTGCTGCCCTACACCGACTCCCACACCATCCACAGCGATCCGCCGCAGCCGCACCCCTACACCGCCACCAACGCCCTGCTCGCCGAACTCCCCGCCGATGCCACCGACGCCTTCCTGGAGGCCACCGGACCGGGCTCGGACCTGCCGGTCGTCGCCGGATTCCGCCACCTGGGTGGTGCGCTGAGCCGCCCCGCCGCCTACGAATCCGCCATCGACCACCGCGACGCCCAATACGTGGCCCGCGCGATCGCAATGCCCGGCCCCGACGCCGACGCCATCACCGCGGGCCTGGCCCGCATCCGAAAGACCGTGGAGCCCTGGGCCATCGGCACCAACCTCAACTTCCTCTACGGCGGCGGCGACCGCGGCGAAACCGAAACCCGCGCCGCCTACACCGCCCCCACCTACGACCGCCTCGCCGCCCTGAAGGCGAAATACGACGCCGACAACCTGTTCCGCTTCAACCGCAATATCCAGCCCCGCTGATCGGGTCGAACCTCCGTGCCCGCGATCGGATTCGATCGCGGGCGCGGGGTCGGTGGATTGCCCGGTCGATACTCCGGCGTGGGGTTGGTTGGAATCCGCGAAACCAGTTGTTGTGCAGCGGGTGTGGATCCCGGCCAAAAGCATGCCGGGATGACGGAGCAGGGGTTGCGGCTATCGGAGCGGCGTGCTCGGTGGTTGGAGTGGAGTACCCGGTGGTTGGTGCATGGTGAATGGCGGTCGGGGCTGCGTGGCGGTATGGGGTGTGATCGAGCGAGTGTGTCGTGCCGATCGGGATCCGGTGCGGGGATGGCGGGGCGTGGGCTGCTTCAGGTTCGGGGAGCGGTGGGGGATTCGCTCGCCGTGGCGAGCTGCCTCGCGATAGCGGTGGGGTGTGTCAGCTGGGGGTAGTGCCCGGCTCCGCTGATCTCGATCACCGGGAGGTCGGTGGGCGTGACGAGGGGGTCGGCTGCGCCCACGATGATCGTGACTCGCGGGTGCGACTCATTCATGACCGGTCGCTGATCGGCGCGCGTCGGATTCGGCCCGGTCCGTGCCGTGCCTGCCTCACCGAGCTGGTTCAGCAGGGTGTGCGACCGTGCGCGTTGCCCGGCGTCGGTGCGCAAGGCCGCAAGTGTTCGGCGCGCTACGCCGGGTCGGTGCAGATCTGCTGCGGCGCTTCGGATCTCATCGCCTTCGGGGAGATTCAGCGTCTTTGCCAGCCGCTCCGCGGAGATGCGGCGCAGCAGCGGGGCGGACACGCTGGATCGGGCCAGGCGACCGGCGGGTTTCTGGAGGAATGCGGGGGAGATGAGGACGAGTTCGCCGATGCGGTCGGGGTGGTCGGCAGCGAAGCGAAGTGCGGGTGCACAGGCCGCTGAATGGGCGATCAGGACGGGACGGGTGCGGACCGGGCGGAACAGCTCGGCCAGCCAGGTGTCAGTGGATTCGGCTGCGGCGGAACGGCCTTGGCCGGGGAGGTCGGGGGCGAGGATCGAGCCGGGCAGCTGTGCGGCGAGTGGGGCCCACAGGTCCGCGTTCATCGGCAGGCCGTGCAGCAGTACATAGTCGGGGCGTTCGCGGTCGCCTACCAGCCAGGTGCGGCTGCCTGCCACGTCGTGGAATCCGTGTGGGCGCTGCCAGGGTTCGGCGGCGCCGAAGCGGGCGGCCACCAGTTCATCGGCCCAGTCGCGTAAAGCGGCTGTGGCGGAGGGCATTTGCAAGCCCGCGTGTGCTGCGAGCGCTCGGGCGGAGGCGGTCGGGTAGCGGTCGGTCGACAGGAATGTCAGGGTTTCGGGGTCCGCTCCGGTCAAGGTGCGCGGTAGTCGTCGCAATAGGTTGACCGGGATGCTGTGGCGAGGTGCTCGCACGCCGAGGTGATTCGCGATCGTGCCGATCAGTTCGGGCAGTGCGGGAGTGGTGTCGTCGAGAATCCAATGGTGTTCGCCCGCAGGGTATTCGGGGATCTCGGCGAGGAATTTCGCCACGTAGTCAACCGTGACGATCGGTACGAAGGTGTCCGGGCCGCCTGGTAGTGCGGGCAGCTGTCCGTTCCAGAGCTGCTCGACCAGACTCGCCGGGCCGATGTACTGCCCGGGACCGATGACCGCGCTGGGATTGGCGATGGTCAGCGGCACCGCCAGCTCGCGGGCCCGGGTGCGCACCGCGAGATCGCCCTCGAATTTCGATGCCTCGTACGCGCCGAGTTCGTCGTAGTCGGGTGTCCCGTCGGCCGTGCTCACCCGGTATCCGCTGACATGCACCAGTCTTCGGAGCTCGGGAAGCGTTGCGGCCCATTCGAGTACGTTGACCGCGCCGATCACATTGGTCGCCCGCGCCTCGTCCACGCCGAGGCCGAAGGCATAGCGCCCGGCGGCGTTGTAGACATCGCGTGCGATCGGCAGTCCCGCCAGTGGTCGGGTGATATCGGCCGTGACGAGCTCCAGCCGGGCGATGTCGACGCCCTGGGCGATCAGCCGCGGTGTGAGCGTGTCCTTGCGCACGGCCGCGACCACCCGCTGTCCGCGTACGAGCAGTTCGGCCACCAGGGCACGGCCGAGAAAACCGGTCGCACCGAAGACGATTGCGTCCATGAAGAGTCCTTAATAGATCGGTCTACATATTTTGCGGTCCGAAAAATGGCCCGCCGTGCCGGGCGGGCCGGGTTGTTCGGGAGAGCTGAGAAGGGCTCAGGAGGGCGCTGACAAGAGCGCGTTGATCTGCCGTCCCACCCGGGTCAGCGGGTCTCGGCTGCGGTGCGCCCGGGCGAGTACCAGCGCACCCTCCACCAGCGCCAGGATGGTGATCGCGAGATCATCCGCATCGGGCCGGTCCGCGACCTGGATGCGCAGTGCCGCCTCCCATGCGCGGTAGACCTCCGAACATGCCTGTTGCAGTGGATCATTGGTGGCCGCGGTCTCCAATGCCACGGTCGCCACCGGACAGCCCTTGCGCCAGCCCGACTGCTCCAGCTGATCGCCGAGGAAGCCCAGCATCGCGTCCGCGAGCGCTGTCACCGATTCGCTCGATTCCGCCAGGCTCGTCAGCGCGTCGCCGATCGTCTGCCCCGCGCGCCGCACCGACGCCCCGACCATCTCGTCCTTACCGCCGGGGAAGTGGAAGTACAGCGATCCGCGCGGCGCACCGCTGAGCGCGACCACCTGATTGAGTCCGGCGCCGAAGTATCCCGAGGTCTCCATCAATTCCTGGGTCGCGTCCAGCAGTCGGTCCCGCGTTTCCGCGCCCTTCTGTCCCATGTCTGAAAACTAGACCGGTCTACATATTTCCGCAACCCCGGCTTCGGAAATCACTTGGCACCGGCCCGGTCAAGCGCTATCGTCGTGATATCACTTCGATACTAGGAGAGTGTCATGGAGATGCGTCGGGCGTTCCGCGTGAACGGGTTTCTGATGCTGGGGGTTTTTCTGATTTTCGGTGCGCTGGCCGTCGCGGGTATCGCGGTGCTCGGCAATTCCGCCAACAATCACAACGGCGCGTCACCGGCCGGAGCGGTGCTGCTGACCGTGGCCATGATCGCGGCCGTCGTGGTGCTCACCGGCTTCGTGGTGGTGAATCCCAACCAGGCCAAGGTCGTTCAGTTCTTCGGCCGGTACATCGGCTCGGTCAGCGAGGCCGGATTCCACTGGGTCACACCGTTCAGCAGCCGGCGCGGAATCTCGTTGCGGGTCAGGAACTTCGAGACCCAGAAGCTGAAGGTCAATGAGGCGGACGGCAATCCGGTCGAGATCGCCGCGGTGGTCGTCTACCGCGTGGTCGACAGCTACAAGGCCGCCTTCGCCGTCGACGATTACGAGCAGTACGTGGAGACCCAGTCCGAGGCGGCGGTCCGCCATCTGGCCACCATCCACCCCTACGACGCCCATGACGACGCCACCCGCACCAGCCTGCGCGATGGCAGCACGGTCGCCGAGGAACTCACCGCCGAACTGCGCGAACGCACCGATCTGGCCGGTATCGAGGTCATCGAGGCCCGCATCACGCACCTGGCGTACGCCCCCGAGATCGCCCAGTCCATGCTGGTGCGCCAGCAGGCCTCGCAGATCGTCGCGGCCCGCACCCGTATCGTGGAGGGCGCGGTCGGCATGGTCGGCCTGGCCCTGGAGCGGCTCGCCGCCGAGGGCATGGTCGAACTCGATGAGGAGCGCAAGGCCGCAATGGTTTCCAACCTCCTGGTGGTCCTGTGTGGTGACCGCGCCGCCCAGCCCGTCGTGAACACCGGCACCCTCTACAGCTGATGCCGGCGCCCAAACGCGAGCCCAAAAAGGTTCTGCTCCGCCTGGATCCCGGCGTCCACGACGCCATCGCCAAATGGGCCGCCGACGACCTCCGCAGCATCAACGCCCAAATCGAATACGCCCTCCGGGTGGCGTTGAAAAACGCCGGGCGAGAACCGAAGACACCCTGAACCGAACTCCTCCCGCAGCGTGCGGGAGGAGTTCGGCGCATCCGGACCGGGTCAGGAGATGAGTTCGGCGCTGTCGATCAGGAAGGTGTCACCGCTGCGGATCAATTGGGCGCGGCGTTGTTCGGCGGCGATGGGTTTGCCGTTGTTGTAGCGGAAGGACAGGCGGTAGGTCACCGTCAGGGTGCTGCCGTCGGCGGCGACATCCCAGGCGGTGACGGCATCGACCGTGGTCCAGAAGGATTGGTAGGCGGTATAGCCGCCGATGCGGTTCTGGTAGGCGGGTGTCAGGCGCGCCCAGGCGGCCGCCGGATTGCTCGGCAGCAAGGCGTAGTGCTCACGGAGGAAGTTCGCCGCGCGAGTGGCGGAATCGGCTGGGGCGGTGGTGGTTTCGCTATCGCCGGTGGTGGTCGGCGGGGGAGTGGCGCGGGTGCCCGGGGGTGTGAGGGCCAGGGTATTGGTGGACTGCGGGGCGGGGGAGCCCGCGGACTCGGACGAGGTACCGCTCTGGCGGATCAGCGGGACCGCGATGATCCCGATCGCGATGAGCACCGCCATCGCCGAGGCCGCCCACATCAGGGCGCGCAGCGAACGCCGCGCCGGATCCGGCGCGGCGGGGCGGATGAGCTGGGTGTCGGCGGTCGAGGCGGATGAGATCCAGTGGTCGGGTTGCGGCGGGGACAGCGGACTCGCCTGTGTCGCAACGGTATCCGCGTCCGTCATGCCCGGTCCCGGGAGCGTGTGCGGTCCGGCGGCCGGACCCGGCGGTACGGGTTCGGGGCCGGAATCCGGCAGACGCAGCTGCCCGCGCGCCGCTGCCCGCGCAGCGTCGATCAACGCTCCGGCGGTCCGATAGCGATCCGCCGGATTCTTGGCCATCCCCCGTGCGATGACCGCGTCGAACGCGGTCGCCACGCCCGCCACCTGAACCGACGGCCGCGGTGGCGGCGCGGACAGATGCGCGGCGATCTGCCGCTCGACGCTGGTGCCCGGGAACGGTTTCGAGCCCGCCAGGCTCTCGTAGAGCACACAGGCCAGCGAGTACACATCGGCCCGGCCGTCATAGCTGTCATTGGCCAGGCGTTCGGGGGCCATGTAGGCGAAGGTACCGATGGCCGCGCCCATGGTGGTCAGATCGGAATCGTTCTCACCGCGCGCGATGCCGAAGTCGATGAGATACGCGAAATCGTTTGCGGTGGTGAGGATGTTGGACGGTTTCACATCCCGGTGCACCAGTCCGGCGTGATGCGCGGCATCGAGCGCTGCGGCTATCTGCGCCAGCAATTCGACCGCGCGCAGCGGCGCGAGCCGTCCCGAGGCGTTCAGCACGGTCGCCAGATCGGTGCCCTCGACCAGCCGCATATCCAGGAACAGCCGTCCGTCGATCTCCCCGTACCCGTGGATCGGAATGATGTGCGGTTCGGTCAGCCGCGCCGCCGCCTGCGCCTCGCGCCGGAACCGTTCCCGGTACACCGGGTCATGCGCGAATTGCGGCGGCAGCACCTTGAGCGCCACGACCCGCTCGGTCTCGGTATCGAAGGCGCGATAGACCCGCCCCATGCCCCCTTCGCCGAGCAGTCCGAGGAGTCGATAGCGGCCGAACGGACTTTCCTCCACCCGTCACGCCTACCACACCCGAGGTGACGGCGGCCAGATCAGAGCGGCTTCTCGGTGACGAAAATGGCTGTGCCCGGGAATATTTCGCCTCGCAAAGGACTCCACTGGCCCCATTCGCGCTCGAGCCACTCCGGCCATTCGGGTTCGATGAGGTCGACCAGGGTCAGCCCGGCGGCCACGATCTCGCGCACCCGATCGCCGACGGTCCGATGGTGTTCGACATAGGTGGGCTCACCGTTCCCGTCCAGCTCCACATACGGCGTGCGATCGAAATACGGGATGGCCGCGCGCAAGCCCTCCGGTCCCGGATCGTCCGGGAAGATCCAGCGCATGGGGTGGTTGACGGAGAACACCCAGCGCCCGCCCGGCCGCAGCACCCGCGCCACCTCGCGCATCACCTGACCCGAATCCGCCACGAACGGCACCCCGCCGAACGCCGAACAGGCCAGATCGAAACTCGCGTCCGCGAACGGCAGCGCCTCCGCACCCGCCTGCACCAGCGGTACCCGCGGCCCGCTCGCGGTCATGGCGTGCATCCCTCGCTCCAGCATCTGCCGGGAGATATCGAGTCCCACCGGATGCGCGCCGTGTGCCGCGAGCCAGCGCGAGCACGGCGCGGAACCGCAGCCGATCTCCAATATGTGCTTGTCCACAATGTCGCCGAGCAGCCGCCAGTCACCCTCGTGCAGGCCCTCCGGGCACCAGATGAACTCCCCGGCAATCGAATCCACGCCCAGGAAATCGGCGTGCGTCTCGTGATAGGCCGCGGCGTCCGCATCCCACCATTTGCGGCTGGCGCGCTCGCTCGCGGTGGAGTCAATCTTGGTTCGGGCCACCCCCACCGTCCCGAGCAGGGAATTCGCCTCGGCGTGCCGGGTATCGTCGGGGAGAGCGGGGTGATCTTCGGCCATTGCGCAACCCTATCGACTCGCGCCGAGGTACCCGTGTTTGCTTGGTACAACAGACCTCGCGTACGCTGTTTCCCGCGAGTGTCTTCTGTACTCGAATCTCTGGGGAAACTCACTGGGTCGAGCAGAGCAGACAATCGTGCTGTGAGTCCGCATGCTTTTCAGGGCAGCGTTGTGCTCCGCCACAGCGATGTGCTGTCGCATGACCAACGTTAGTTCCATCAGCTGTGTGTTCGCAGCAATACCGAAAGCCCACATGTCCACTTCCGACCACAATCCGTCCGGAGCAACCTCACACATGCCCACTACTGTGACCTCGCCGCAGGTAGCCGTTAATGACATCGGCACTGCCGAGGACTTCCTCGCCGCTATCGACAAGACGATCAAGTACTTCAACGACGGCGATATCGTCGAAGGCACCATTGTCAAGGTCGACCGTGACGAGGTCCTTCTCGACATCGGTTACAAGACCGAAGGCGTCATCCCCTCTCGCGAACTCTCCATCAAGCACGATGTCGACCCGAATGAGGTCGTTTCCGTGGGTGATGAGGTCGAGGCCCTCGTTCTCACCAAGGAGGACAAGGAAGGCCGCCTGATCCTGTCGAAGAAGCGCGCGCAGTACGAGCGGGCTTGGGGCACGATCGAGGAGCTCAAGGAGCGTGACGAGGCCGTCAAGGGCACCGTCATCGAGGTTGTCAAGGGCGGCCTGATCCTGGACATCGGCCTCCGCGGCTTCCTCCCGGCCTCGCTCGTCGAGATGCGTCGCGTTCGCGATCTCCAGCCGTACGTCGGCAAGGAGATCGAGGCCAAGATCATCGAGCTCGACAAGAACCGCAACAACGTGGTCCTGTCGCGTCGCGCTTGGCTGGAGCAGACCCAGTCCGAGGTGCGCTCCGAGTTCCTGCACCAGCTGCAGAAGGGCCAGGTCCGCAAGGGCGTCGTGTCCTCCATCGTCAACTTCGGTGCCTTCGTGGACCTGGGTGGCGTCGACGGCCTGGTGCACGTCTCCGAGCTGTCCTGGAAGCACATCGATCACCCGTCCGAGGTTGTCGAGGTCGGCAACGAGGTCACCGTCGAGGTCCTCGACGTCGACCTGGACCGCGAGCGTGTCTCCCTGTCGCTCAAGGCGACTCAGGAAGACCCGTGGCGTCAGTTCGCCCGGACCCACGCGATCGGTCAGATCGTCCCGGGCAAGGTCACCAAGCTCGTTCCCTTCGGCGCCTTCGTGCGCGTCGAAGAGGGCATCGAGGGCCTGGTGCACATCTCCGAGCTGGCCGAGCGCCACGTCGAGGTCCCGGACCAGGTTGTCGCCGTCGGCGACGACGCGATGGTCAAGGTCATCGACATCGACCTCGAGCGTCGTCGTATCTCGCTGTCGCTGAAGCAGGCGAACGAGGACTACAACGCCGAGTTCGATCCGTCCAAGTACGGCATGGCGGACAGCTACGACGACCAGGGCAACTACATCTTCCCCGAGGGCTTCGATCCCGAGACCAACGAATGGCTCGAGGGTTCGGACAAGGTCCGCGAGGAGTGGGAAGGCCGGTACGCCGAGGCCGAGCGTCGCCACAAGATGCACACCACTCAGATGGAGAAGATGGCGGCTGACGCCGCTGCCGAGGCCGCCAACGGTGGCCCGCAGAACTACTCCTCCGAGAGCGGTTCGCAGGCGGCCACGTCCTCCTCGTCGTCTTCGTCCTCCGCCGAGCCCGCCGGTGGCTCGCTGGCGAGCGATGCGCAGCTGGCCGCGCTCCGTGAGAAGCTGTCGGGCAACGCCTGATTCGCTACTGACGCGATAACGCGATAGTTCGAAAGTCCCCGAGTCCCTATGGGCTCGGGGACTTTCGCTATTCTCGATGCAATATGTTCCACTCCGCCGTCGAGTCTCCCGGATCGCTCTGGGAGCGCCGCAAAGTCGAAGCCATGAGCCGTATCCAGCGAATCGCGCTGGATCTGTTCGAGCGGCACGGGTACCGCGAGGTGACGGTGGAACGGGTCGCGACCGCGGCGGGGGTGTCGCCGAGCTCGATCTACCGGTACTTCGGGACCAAGGAAATGCTGGTCCTCTACGACGAGGCCGATCCGCAGATCCTCGAGGTGCTGCGCACCGCCGGTGACGGCGGTATCGCCACACCGGCCGAACTGCTGGCCCTGACGCGTACGCTCGCGCCGATCCTCATCGATACGCTCATCACCCCGGAGCTCGAACGCCGCACCCGCATGCGCATGCAGCACGCGCTGACCTATCCGGAAGTGCGGGACCGGCAGGTGCGGCAGATGCGCGATCTGGAGGCGCAATTCCTGGCGCTGCTGGCCGAGCGGTCCGGGCGCGACGCCAATGATCTGCAACTGCGCATCGCCGTCGCCACCGCCATCTGGGGGTGCATGGCCTCGCTGGACCATTGGGCCGGAACGGATTTCGCGGTGCCCATGCGGCAGGTCTACACCGAGGCGCTGGATTCGATTCTGTCCGCGCTTGACGCCGTGATCGGCTGAGTCCGGCGCAGCGTCGGCAGCCACCAGTTCCAGCGGCCGAACAGCTGCATGAAGGCGGGCACCAGAATCAGGCGCACGATCACCGCGTCGATGGTCACCGCGACGGCCAGTGCGAAGCCGATCTGCTTGAGCTCCAAGACATCCGCGGTCACGAAGCTGGCGAAGACCGCGACCATGATGGCCGCAGCGGCCGTGATCGGCCGGGCGGTGTGCTGCAATCCCTCCGCCACGGCGGCGGCGTTATCGGGATTGCGCTCCCATGCCTCCTTCATGCGGCGCACCAGGAAGACCTCGTAATCCATGGACAGCCCGAACAGCACCGCGAACACCAGCATGGGCAGATACACCTGGAGGAATCCGGCGCTGTGGAACCCGAGCAGCGATTCGCCGATACCGCGCTGGAAGACCGCGACCGTAATGCCCAGTGCCGCACCGGTGGCCAGCAGATTCAGCGCGATGGCCTTGACGGCCAGCACGATACTGCGGAACGCGAAGACCAGGAACGCCATCGAGACCGTCAGCACCAGCACGATCACCCACGGGAAGCGCGAGGTGATGAGCTCGGAGACATCGGCGAAGGTGGCCGATACACCGCCGACCGAGATCGTCGCGGAGTCCACAGTGCTTGCGCGGGAACGGATATCGGTGGTGAGGTCGGCGACGGCGGTGGAATCGAAGGAATCCTTCGGCACCACCATGGCGAGCATGCGGCCGTCGGCGGTCTGCGGCAGCACCGAGGCGATGCGCGGATCGCGATTGAGTTCGGCCACAAAGCGATTGGCGTCCACGAAACCACTGCCGGACAGGGCGGTATCGTCCGGTCCGGTCAGCACCACCTGAATGGGGGAGAGCAGACCCGGGCCGAATTCGCTCCGAATCAGTTGGGTGGCCTGTCCGGCGGGGCGATCGCCGAGCGAGCCCAGCGCCATATCGATGCCGTACTTCATACCGGCCAGTGGTGCGGCGGCAATGGCGAGCACCGCCACCCCGGCCACGCCGAACAGCACCGGGCGGCCCATGACCAGATGCGCCCAGCGGGTCCACGCGGTCGAGGTGACGGCGGCGCGGGTCTCGGCGGGGCGCAGGCGCGCGGGCAGCGCACCCCGGTTGATCGCCGGGCCGAGCAGCGAGAGCACCGCGGGCAGCAGGGTGCAGGCCGCGGCCAGGGTGGCGAGCACCGCGGTCACCACGCCGATGGCGACACCGTTGAGCATCGGCAGCCCGACCACGGTCAGGGCGCAGAGCGAGATCATCACGATGAGCCCCGAGGCCAGGATGGTGCGCCCGGTGGTATCCAGGGCCGCGCCGACGGCGGCGTCGATCCGCGTGCGCGCCTTGCGATCACGGACTCCGCGTTTGGTGAGCTCCTCGTTGAATCGGCTCACGATGAACATGGCGTAGTCGATGGCGGTGCCGGTGCCGATCATGGTGGCGACCGAGAGCACCAGTGAATCGAAGGTCAGGAAGCTGGTGAGCCCGAACAGCACGCCCACCGCCACCGCGATGCCCGCGCCGGTCACCGTGATCGGGATGGTGGCGGCCACGATCGCGCCGAGGGCGAGCACCAGCACCAGGGCCGCGACCGGCAGGCCGATGCTCTCCCCGCGCTGCATATCCGCGGTTTCCATACGCATCAATTCGCCCTGGACGGGGGAGTATCCGGTGACCGCGACCTGAATGTTGTTGGCGCCGACCGGGTCCAGGGCGGTCTGCAAGCGGCCGGCGAGATCCACGCGCTCGGTCATCTCGCCGTTGAGGCCGACGATGCCGAACGCGGTATGCCGATCGGCCGAGATCTGCAGTGCCGCATTGCCTTCGAAGGGGCCGACCGCACCGGCGATACCGGGGATCGCCCGGGCGGCGGTGAGCGCGCTGTCGATGACGGTGCGGAATTCGGGGCTGTCGGCGGTATGGCTCGCCGAATGGAACACGATCAGATCCTGTTCCGCGCCCAGCTGTGAGAAATGCTGCGCCGCAAGCTGTTCCACCCGTTTGGATTCCGAGCCGGGAACGCTGTAGTCGGGTGCGCCGAGGCGGCTGTGCAATGCCGGATAGGCGGCCGCGCATCCGATGACCAGCAGCAGCCAGACTCCCAGGACCGTGCGGCGATGCCGGGCCATGAACATGCCCACCCTGCCGACCATGCCGAATTGTTCGGACGCTGCGGGCTTTGCGGGCTCTGCCATGGTTCCCCTCCGGACGCGATACCTGAAAGTCACTCTCAGGTATGTCGCTCAGCCTAGGCCGGTGCCGAGGATGCCTGCAAGTCACTCTCAGGAATTTTGTGATCATGCGGTACCGTGACCGGCGTCATGGTCGGAAACCCGGTCGGAAACCGGGGATTCGCAGTCCCGACACCAATCGAAGGTTGGATGCAGGCATGGGCGTGTTCGACGGCATCAACAGGCGTGACTTCATGGCGAAGGCGATGGTCGCGGGCGGCGCGGGCATGGTCGCCTCGTGGGCCAATCCCATTATCGAGCGCGCCTACGCCGCCGATCCGGCTGGAATGGGCGGACTCGGGGATATCGAGCACTTCGTGCTGTTGATGCAGGAGAACCGCTCCTTCGACCACTACTTCGGAACCCTGTCCGGCGTAAGAGGATTCGACGATCCGTCACCGGCGTGGAACCAGTACGGGTACGCGCCCGGCGTCGGCCCGACCGCCGACGGATTCATCAATCCGTTCCGCCTGGACACCGAGCGCGGGCCGTCGCTGGACGGTGAATGCATCAACGATCCCGACCACACCTGGGCGGGCATGCACAAGGCGTGGAACAACGGCCGCAATGACGGCTGGATGCCGATGTCCATCGCGTCGGTCGGCGCGGCCAACGGCCCGGCGGCTATGGGCTACTACACCCGCGCCGATATCCCGGTGCACCACGATCTCGCGGACGCGTTCACCATCTGCGACAACTACCACTGCTCGGTGCTCGGGCCGACCGATCCCAATCGGCTGTACTGGGTGTCGGCCACCATCGATCCGGATGGTCTCGCGGGTGGCCCGCTGCTGGAGACGCCGACCATGATTCCGCAGAACGCGTACAGCTGGCGGACCATGCCGGAGAACCTGTCCGATGCCGGGGTGAGCTGGAAGATCTACAACAATCGCGATGTCGGCCCGCTGTCCTCGGTGATCCTGGACGGCATGATGGGCTGTTTCAAACAGGCCGCCGATCCGGCCTCGGAGCTGGCGCGCCGGGGTAAGGCTCCGGTGTACCCGAGTGATTTCGCCGCCGATGTGGCCGCGGATCAGCTGCCCAATGTGTCCTGGGTGATTCCGTCCCTGCTCAATTGCGAACATCCGGCGCTGCCACCGGCTCTGGGTGCGGTCGGCATCATGCAGGTGCTCGATATCCTCACCTCGAATCCGAAGGTGTGGGAGAAGACCGCGCTGATCGTCAGCTATGACGAGAACGGCGGTTTCTTCGATCACGTGACGCCACCGACTCCGCCGCCCGGAACCGCCGGTGAATACCTGACCGTGCCCCTGGATCGCGCACACAAATCGGAAGGCATCGCCGGACCGATCGGTCTGGGCTACCGCGTGCCGTGCTTCGTCATCTCGCCGTACAGCCGCGGCGGGCTGGTCTCCTCGCAGACCTTCGACCACACCTCGCAGCTGCGCCTGCTGGAGCGCCGCTTCGGCGTCGACGTGCCGAACCTGACCGCGTGGCGGCGCGGCGTCACCGGCGATATGACCTCCAGCTTCGACTTCGGCTCGACCCCGGACACGGCGAAACCGGCCTTCGGCCCGGCGGACCGAAAGCTGAATGCCGCACTGGCGCAATGTGGTCCGAATGTCGCCCTGGGTACGGCGAATGTCGGCACCCCGTATCCGGTGCCGCCCAATGCCATGCCGACGCAGGAGCCCGGCACTCGCCGCAGGCCCAGCGGCCTCACGGTGTGATGCCTGGCGGCCCGGCCGTTCGCGGTCGGGCCGCCACCCGCGCACGCGAAATTATGGCCCAGTCCCGGAAGGGGCTGGGCCACAGTCGCGTTCGCGTATCAGGCGGTAGCGGGCACCCACTGTTGGACGGCAGGACGTTCGGCGCGTTTTCGCGTGGCGGCGGCGCTGTGCCGAGCGGGGGTGAGGTTGAGCAAAGCGGTGAACCAGCCGCGCCGATGTACGGCGAGCGCTGCCGCGACCGCGGGAATCTCGATGCAGTGCATCATGCCCGGCAGTCCCAGACGGTGCCGACCCGTCTGGATGTTTCTGGTGCCCAATGAAGTTCCTTCTCCTACGTGTTACCGGCCCTGGATCGCCTGCGGCGAACCTTAGCCGAACAAAAGTGTGCGACGCCGTATTTTGCGCGACATTCACCCCGGCGTGTCGGAATGTTGCCGACAAACGGTCCGTATTGAACGAAAAAGTTGCGAATTGGTCTCATCAATATCACGGAATGAGCAAACTCCACGGCCGAAAGTGAATTCACCGGTCCGACTGGGTAATCCGTACTTTCGCCAGGTGAGGGGTGGTGTACGCGACCGCCGCGACAGATGTCAGACTGGGCGAATGTTGCGAATCGGTCTCACCGGAGGCATGGGAGCGGGCAAATCCACCGTGGCCCGCATTCTCGTCGAACACGGCGCGTTGCTGGTGGACAGCGACGTTATCGCGCGCGAAGTAGTCGCGCCCGGTACCGAGGGATTGGCCGCACTCGTGGCCGCCTTCGGAAACGATATTCTCGCCGCCGACGGCAGCCTGGATCGACCGGCATTGGCCGCCAAGGCTTTCGCCAGCGATGAGGCGCGCGCCACCCTCAACGGCATCACCCATCCGCTGGTCGGCAAGCGCACCAATGAACTGGTCGCCTCCGCACCCGCGGACGGCATTGTGGTGCAGGACATTCCGCTGCTGGTGGAGAACGGGCTAGCGCCCTTCATGAATCTGGTGGTCATCGTCGACGTGGCCGAGGAGACCCGGCTGCGCCGCCTGGTGGAATTCCGCGGCGTGGACGAGGCGGACGCGCGCGCACGGATCGCCGCCCAGGCCACCGATGCCCAGCGGCACGCGGTGGCCGATGTACTGCTGGACAATAATGGCGCGGACGGCGCGATCGCCGCGGCCGTCGACGCGCTCTGGACCGAGCGGCTCATTCCGTTCGAACGCAATCTGCGCACCCGCACTCCGGCTGCCCGGCCCGCCGAACTGCCCGTGGTGTCCGCGAATCCGGAATGGCCGGTGCAGGCCAAGCGCCTCATCGCCCGCCTCGCTCTGGCGTGCGCGGCCGATGCGCGGCGCATCGAACACGTCGGGCCGACCGCGGTGGCGGATAAGCCCGCCGAGGATGTGCTGGACATCCGCATCACCGTCGCCGATGCGACCGTGGCCGAGGGGCTGCGGGATCGATTGGCGGATGCGGGTTTCCCGCGTGCCACGGACGATCAGCCGGTCGCGGGGGAGTGGGCGCATGCGAGCGCCGATCCCGGCCGTCTCGCGAATGTGGTTGTGGCTGTCGAGAACTGACGATTGCGTCGCCGCGGCATCGCCCGGCGGCGCTACATCCAGGTCAGGGTGATGTCCCGGGCTTGCAGCCAGGCTTCGAAACTGTGCCCGTGCGCGGCGATTCCGTCGATGACGGTGGTCGCGGTTTCGATGGCCTGCTGCGCCTGACCTAGATCCAGGTATCCGGCGGCGTGCGCGGCGAGGAGCTCGTCGACATCGAGGAGTTCGACCTCGCGGTTGCTGCGCACCACCAGATCCAGGTAGTGGTCGACCGACTTCCACTTCTTCGCACCGACCTGCGCGTACTCGCCGATATCGATGTAGTAGTCCTGATCGCGCAGGTGGGCGGGGGTGAAGTGGAAGACCGTCGCGCGAATGGACATGCTTGGCAGCAGCCAGGATTCGATGTAGTGGAACTCGGGATGGTCCGAGGTGCGCGCCATGTACAGCCCCCACGGTTCGACGTGGTAGCGCTCGACCTGCCGAACGAAGCCCTTGGGATCGATATTGGTGAGTTCATCGACGTTGAAGTACTCAACCTTGGGTCGGTGTAGGTCAACCGCGGAAGCCTGAGTCATGCCCGTAAGCATCGCCTGTCCGGCGGGCGTCGTCCAGGGGAGTGTGGCCGATTCGGCCGAGTTTCGCCGAAACGCAAATGTGAAACGTTGCCTTCCGTTATGTTGCGGCTACCCATTACTTGACGTGGGTAGTTCGAATAAGGGAAGCAAAGATGAAGGTACAGAGCGTTCGCGCTCGCCGGGCCGGGATGGGAGTCACCGCCTTCGGCGCGCTGGCCGCCACCATGGTCATGGCCGCACCCCAGGCCGGCGCGTGGGTCGGTAATCTCCAGGTCGACGGGGGCACCGAGCATAAGACCGGTTGCAGCTACACCGTCACCGCCTCGGTCGAGGTGGACCGGCTCTCGACGGTGAAGTTCACCGATAACGGCGTCGACATCCCGGGCAGCCCGGTGTCGCCCTCGCTGCTGAGCAATAAGGTCACCATCAAGTGGACGCCCACCACCGTGGGCAATCACAAGCTCGAGGCGCGCCAGATCCTGATCAGCGATTCGATCAACGTTCAGGTCACCGCGGGTAGCAATACCGGCAGCCTGGGCTGCGGCGGCGGGCTCGGCGGGCTCATCCCGACCGGCTCCAGCTAGCGCCGAAAAGTACGACGGGACAAGGCCACCCGGGCCGGGTACAAGACGGACCGGGTGGCCTTCTCCATATCTCGCGCAGCCGAAGCGAGATCTCGCGCGGCTAGAGCCAGCTCAGCGCGACGCCCTTGGTGGCGAGCCAGCGGTCCACATCGTGACCGCAGCCCGCGATACCGTCCACCACCGCCGCGGCCCGCTCGATGGCCTTGTGCGTGCGCGCGGTATCGAAATGCCCGGCCGCGTGCGCGGTCAGCAGGTCATCGATGCCGAGCAGTTCGGGCACCTGTCCGGGCCGCGCGACCACGTGCAGGTAGTGACCCTCGCCACGCCACTTCTTCGGCTCGATCTGGCTGTACTCGCCGATATCGAGGTAGTAGGTCTGACCGCGATCGTGGCCCGGCCGCAGGTGATAGACCGTGACCCGGAGGAAAAGCTCTGGGAGCAACCAGGATTCGATGTAGTGGAAACGCGGATTGTCCACAATCCGCTCGATATAAAGGCCCCAGGGTTCGGCGTGTAGCCGCTCCACGGAGTGCACGTACCCGTGATAATCCGTCCAGCACAGGTCCGCCAGATTGAAGAACTCCAGCCTGGGGCGATGCGCGGACGCCGCGGGAGCCGGCCGCTCGACCCTTTGTGGATCTGCGCCGTTGGTGGAATTGCGCTGTGGCATATGCAGACCGACCATGGCCTTGCCTCTTTCCGACTCGTCCCGAACCGCCAGCCCAGGTTACACCTGGATGCTGGGAATGGGACCTCCGTTGTGTGGGAAGGAAATTCGAGGTTCGTCACATGGGAATTCTTTGAACTTTCTTGGGAGAAACAATAATTCGGACAATTGACCCATTGGAAAGAGGAATGCTCCAGCATCAAACCGTGCGGTCGGAAGGGTGGGTCCCGGCGGGGGGCGGCTCGCCCGCCGCGATCACGGTCCGCGTGAACCTGTCGGTGGGTCGTTCTAGGCTGTGAGCATGGCTTTCGCATCCGAGATCCCCGAAGACCGGCCGCTGGCGCATTCGGAGCATCGGCCCATCGGTGATATCGAGCGGACCGAGGGGCAGTTCCAGGTGGTCAGCGAGCATGTGCCCGCCGGTGACCAGCCCGCGGCCATCGCCGAACTGGAGAAGCGCATCAACAGCGGTGAGCGCGATGTGGTGCTGCTCGGCGCCACCGGTACCGGTAAATCGGCCACCACCGCCTGGCTCATCGAGAAGTTGCAGCGGCCCACGCTGGTCATGGCCCCGAACAAGACCCTCGCCGCGCAGTTGGCCAATGAGCTGCGCGAGATGCTGCCGCACAACGCGGTCGAGTACTTCGTCTCGTACTACGACTACTACCAGCCCGAGGCGTACATCGCGCAGACCGATACCTATATCGAGAAGGACAGCTCGATCAACGACGATGTCGAGCGCCTGCGGCATTCGGCCACGTCGAGCCTGCTGTCCCGGCGCGATGTCGTGGTGGTGGCGTCGGTGTCCTGCATCTACGGTCTCGGTACCCCGCAGTCCTATCTCGACCGCTCGATCGAGCTCGAGGTCGGTCATGAGGTGGACCGCGACAAACTGCTGCGGCTGCTGGTCGATGTGCAGTACACCCGCAATGACATGTCGTTCACGCGCGGCAGTTTCCGGGTGCGCGGCGATACCGTCGAAATCATTCCCAGCTATGAGGAATTGGCGATCCGCATCGAATTCTTCGGTGACGAGATCGAGGCGCTCTACTATCTGCATCCGCTCACCGGTGATGTGGTGCGGCAGGTCGATATGGTCCGCATTTTCCCGGCCACCCATTACGTCGCGGGTCCGGAACGTATGGAACGCGCGGTGAAGGATATCGAGGCCGAACTCGAAACGCGCCTGGCCGAATTGGAGAAGCAGGGCAAATTGCTGGAGGCGCAGCGGCTGCGCATGCGCACGCAATACGACCTGGAAATGATTCGGCAGGTCGGCTTCTGCTCGGGCATCGAGAATTACTCGCGCCATATCGACGGCCGTGGCGCGGGCACCGCGCCCGCCACCCTGATCGATTACTTCCCGGATGATTTCCTGCTCGTCATCGATGAATCGCATGTGACCGTGCCGCAGATCGGCAGCATGTACGAGGGCGATATGTCGCGTAAGCGGAATCTGGTGGAGTTCGGTTTCCGGCTGCCGTCCGCGGTCGACAATCGGCCGCTCACCTGGGAGGAGTTCGCGGACCGCATCGGGCAGACGGTGTATCTGTCCGCGACCCCGGGCAAGTACGAATTGGGCCAGTCCGGCGGTGAATTCGTCGAACAGGTGATTCGCCCGACCGGTCTGGTCGACCCGCACGTGGTGGTGAAGCCGACCAAGGGCCAGATCGACGATCTGGTGAACGAGATCCGGTTGCGCACCGAGCGCGATGAGCGCGTGCTGGTCACCACGCTCACCAAGAAGATGTCCGAGGATCTCACCGATTATCTGCTCGGCCTGGGCATTCGGGTGCGCTATCTGCATTCGGAGATCGACACCCTGCGCCGCGTGGAGTTGTTGCGCCAGTTGCGACTCGGCGAATACGACGTGCTGGTCGGCATCAACCTGTTGCGTGAGGGCCTGGACCTGCCCGAGGTTTCGCTGGTCGCGATTCTGGACGCCGATAAGGAGGGCTTCCTGCGCAGCGGCACCAGTCTCATCCAGACCATCGGCCGCGCGGCGCGCAATGTCTCCGGTGAGGTCCACATGTACGCGGACAAGATCACCGACTCCATGGCGCACGCCATCAGCGAGACCGAACGCCGTCGCGCCAAGCAGGTCGCCTATAACGAAGAGCGCGGTATCGATCCGAAACCGTTGCGCAAGAAGATCAATGACATTCTCGACACCGTCTATCGCGAGGCCGAGGAGACCGAGGTCGAGGTGGGCGGTTCCGGCCGCAACTCCAGCCGCGGCCGTCGCGCCCAGGGCGAACCCGGGCGCGCGGTGTCGGCGGGCGTCTTCGAGGGCCGCGACGTCAAATCCATGCCCCGCGCCGAACTCGCGGACCTGGTCAAGGATATGACCGCGCAAATGATGAACGCCGCCCGCGAACTGCAATTCGAGCTCGCGGGCCGCCTGCGCGATGAGATCGCCGACCTGAAGAAGGAGCTCCGCGGTATGGACGCCGCCGGATTGCAATGAGCGATTCAGCCCTGCTGGGCCATCCATTCGTTGACGCGGCGCTCGGCCTCTTCGCGGGGGACGTCCTCGACGCGGGTCATGCAGACCCAGCGGTAGCCGAAGGGGTCGTAGAGGACGGCGTAGCGGTCACCGGTGACGAAGGTGGCCGGTTCGTCCGCGATGCGCGCCCCCGCGTCGCGGCCGCGTTCGATGACGCCGTCCACATCCGGGCAGTAGTGCACGATGCTGGTGTTCAGGGTCTCGCCATTCGGGGCGATGAGACCGCTCTCCGGAATCGGCATGCCGACCTGGATGGTGGAGTCGCCGATCAGCAGTTCGGCGTGCGCGGGCTGGCCGTCGGGAAGATCGTTGCGGCTCACCACCTTCGCGCCGAACACGGTCGTATAGAAGTCCAGGGCCCTATTGCCGTCGGGGACGGTCAGGTAGCAGGTGATGGAGTGGTAGTTCTCCGGGATCGGATGCACTGCGTTGCTCATGGCGATCACTCTGCTCGTCCTGCCGCCGCGGATCTTGTAAGAAAGCGACAGCCTCATGACCAGCGCTGATACGCCGCCGCCGGGCCGCCGCCCGGTGCCGCCGCCGGAGACCGCCAAGGGCATCCTGCGCCCGCGTGAACAGATCGCGGCCAGCAATCACGCCCGTTTGCCGGCGGGGGAGCAGGTCGCGCGCTACGTCGAGTTCTACTGGTCGGTGCACTGGGATCGCACCGGCCTGCCGCCGTATACGGCCGAGGTGCTGGGCTTTCCGGTGGTGAACCTGACCTTCGAGAACGCGCACGATCGGCGCGGTGGTTTCGTCACCGGCGTCTGGACCACCAAGTATGTGCGCGAATTGTCCGGTGTTGGTGACACTTTCGGTGTGAAGTTCCGTTCCGGCGGGTTCGGCGCGTTCACCGGAATGGATGTGGGGGCGCTGCGCGATACCGCGCTCCCGGTCACCGAGGTGCTGCCCGATGCGGCGGGCCTGTCCGAACGCGTGCTGGGCGCCACCGAGCTGGAACAGCGCCGAAAGCTGGTGGAGGACTTCCTCATCGAGGCCATCGACCGCCGCGCCGTCGCCGACGACACCTCCTACCACCTGGTGCTGAGCATTATCGACGCGATGGAATCCGATCGCGATCTCACCCGCGTCGACCAGGTCACCGAACTCTTCGACATTCCGATCCGCACCCTGCAACGCCTGTTCCGCCGGTACGTCGGCGTCAGCCCGAAATGGGTGCTGCGCCGCTTCCGCCTCCAGGACGGCGCGCATCTGCTCGCGCAGGGCCGCAGCTCGGATCTGGCCGCGCTGGCACTGGACCTCGGCTACTTCGATCAGGCGCACTTCTCCCGCGAGTTCGCGACCGAGATCGGAATGCCTCCGCTGGAATACGCCAAGACCTCGCTACCCTCCTGAACAGCAAGATCGGGAATGTGCACGCCCCTGATGTGGTTGGTTGCCGTATCACCCTATGGCAGGAATCGACTAAGGAGCGGGCCATGGATGTGCTGGTATTGATCGGACGGATCCTGTTCGTTCTACTGTTCCTCTCCTCGGCGGTCGGGCATCTGACCCAGTCCGAGGCCATGGCGCAGTACGCGCAATTCAAAGGGGTTCCGGCAGCCCGATTGTCGGTGCTGGGCTCCGGGGTACTGCTGCTGCTCGGCGGGCTGAGCGTGCTGCTCGGCGTCTGGGCGGATCTGGGCGCCCTGCTGCTGGTCATCTTCCTGGTCCCGACCGCGTTCATCATGCACGCGTTCTGGAAGGAAACCGATCCGCAGGCCAAGCAGACCGAGATGATCTCGTTCAATAAGGATCTGTCGCTGGCGGGCGCGGCGCTCATGCTCTTCGCCTTCTTCGCCTATGTCGGCCACGATCTCGGATTGACGCTGACCGGACCGCTTTTCAGCCTCTGATGCCCGGCCCGGCGCGTTAGTATTGCGCGTCAATGATCGGCCGTAGCGACAGGAGCGAGGATGACCATCCTCAGCGTGATTCTCGGCTGGTTCTGGGCCGACTATCACGAGCTGTGAGGTAGCGGTTTCACGGCCCATCCGGTGCGCGCCTCGCACCGGATGGGCCGCGCCGTATCCGGGCGAATTTCGCCGTTGTGATGAAAGTCCCAGGCGCGCAATGCGGTTGGCGATTTCTGGGAGGTCTCACAAACGCCCGCCGAATTCGCTGGTAGTGCGGGCCCTATCGGCCGACGTCACAGAATGTGCGTTGTATCCGGCACGGCACGCGAGTGTGATGTGGGGCGATATCGAAAATTTCCGCCGGTTATGCCGCTATTGTCAGGCGCAGTTGTCGAGGCGGTAACCACGAAGGTGGACGCCACGACCCCGACCCTTGTACTTGGAGGAGAGAATGACCGCCTACCGGACGATTGTCGTCGGTACCGATGGCTCGGACTCGTCGTACGTCGCCGTCGAGCGGGCCGCGGCTCTGGCCGGCGACGAGGGTGCGACGCTGTACATCGCCTGCGCGTACTACCCGACGGATGACCGTGATGTCGCCGCCGCCGCCGACGTGCTCAAGGACGAGGCCTACCAGGTGCGCGGCTCCGCGCCGACGAGCGAGATCCTGCGCGTCGCACGCGATAAGGCCGCCGCCGCCGGCGCCGCCAACGTGGTCGAGAAGGCCGTCGTCGGTGAGCCCGTGGAATCCCTGCTCGCCCTGCTCAAGGAAGTCGACGCCGACCTGCTCGTCGTCGGTAACCGCGGCCTCAACACCCTCGCGGGTCGCCTGCTCGGCTCCGTCCCCTCGGACGTGGCCCGCAAATCCCGCAGCGACGTACTGATCGTGCACACCGTGCGCTGACGTTGAACGACGAAGCGGCCGTGACCAGTTGGTCACGGCCGCTTCGCTTTGTCCGGGGTCTCGTCAGGCCAGGCGATTCAGTACCGGGGGTAGATCCTCGGTGTGCACCACGGCCAGGCGCTGGGTGGCGCGGGTCAGGGCCACGTAGAGGTCGTTCATGCCGCGGGGGGATTCGTCCAGGATTTGCCGGGGTTCGACGAGGATGACCGCGTCGAATTCGAGGCCCTTCACATCGTGGACGGTGAGCACGCGGGCCGAATCCGTCGCCAGGTGAGCGAGTTTCGCGGCCAGTTCGTGCGGCACGATGACCGCGGTGGTGCCGGGGTGCTCGGCCTCGGCGGTGACCAGGCGGCCCACCTCATCGGCGAGTTGCCCGGCGGTGACTCGATGCGCGGCGGGTTCGAAGCCCGAATCGCGGACCGATCGCGGAATGGCCGCACCGGGATCGATCTCGGCGAGCACATCCGCCGCTACCGCCATGATCTCCGCCGGGGTGCGGTAGTTGACGGTCAACTCGGTGAGCTTCCAGCGTTTGGCCACATAGGGTTCCAGCACCTGCTGCCACGACGACGCGCCCGCCGGATCACCGGTCTGGGCCACATCGCCGACGGCGGTGATCCAGCGATTCGGAATGCGCCGCATCACCATTCGCCACGCCATCTCCGAAAGCTCCTGCGCCTCATCGACGATGACATGCCCGTAGGTCCAGGTGCGGTCGCCCGCGGCGCGTTCGGCGGTGGTCTGGCTGGTGCGCACCTGCTGGCGTTCGGCGAGCTGACTGGCGTCGATGAGGTCGTACGCCATGAGCAGTTCGGGATCGAGCTCATCCTCGAGATCCTGCGGTGCGGAGCCGGTGAGGATATCGAGGGCGTCCTGCGCCTCGGCGAGCTGGGCGCGCCAGCGGCGGCGGGAGCGCTCACGCTCCTCACTGTCGTCGATGCCGAGCAGTTCGGCGAGCTCGTCCAGCAGCGGCGCGTCGGCGGCGCTGAATTCACCGTTATCGCTGCGCGCCAGTTCGGCCCGATCCTCCGGGCTCAACTGCGAGGCGGCGTTGGCGAGTCGTTTGGCATCGGCCCACAGCCCGCCCAGTACGTCCTGCGGGGTGAGCAGCGGCCACAGTCCGGCGATGGCGCGCTGGATATCGGCATCGGCCCGCATCTCATCGCGGATCTCGGTGAGATCGGTCTGGCTCAACAGGTTTCGCCCGCCCAGCGGATCCGCGCCGATGATCTGCGCCAGCTGATCGGTGAGCGCGTCCACCACGCCCGCCGCGAAGATCGGTCGCGCCAGATTGTGCGGTCGCCGCGAGGACCGCGCCCGCCCGCGCGCCTTGGTGACGATGCGCCGATCCAGGGTGAGTTCGCGCCCGTCGAAGTGCAGCCGGATCGGATCCTTGGGAATCTCCTGCCAATCCCGCACGGCCTTCTTGAGCACCTCGAGCATGTCCAGGGAACCCTTGAGTTCCCCGGCGCGCAGCGAATCCTCCAGCGTGGCGCGCACTCCCGGATACAGATCGCCGATGGTGGACAGCAGCACCCCGGTCTCACCCAGCGAGGGCAGCACCTGCCCGATGTAATCCAGGAAGGTCGAGTTCGGCCCGATGATCAGCACACCAGCCTTGTCCAGCTGCTGCCGGTAGGTGTACAGCAGGTATGCCGCACGATGCAGCGCCACGGCGGTTTTGCCGGTGCCCGGCCCGCCCTGCACCACCAGCACGCTCTTGTGCTCGGAGCGGATGATGGCGTCCTGCTCGTGCTGAATGGTCTCGACGATGTCGTTCATATGCCCGGTGCGGGCGGCATTGAGCGCGGCCAGCAGCGCGCTCTCACTGCCCACGCCGCCGTCATCGTTGATGACGCCGTCGCGGCGGGCGGTCTCCAGATCGAGGTATTCGTCGTTGACCGAGGTGACCTTGCGATTGCGGGTGCGGATATGCCGCCGCCTGGTCACCCCGTCCGGTGCGGCGGTGGTGGCCAGGTAGAACGGCCGCGACATGGGCGCGCGCCAATCCAGCAGCAGCGTCTCGTAATCGGCGGCCTCGTCGAGAATGCCGATGCGCCCGATGTACCGGCGCTCGCTCTCGGGCGCGGCGTCCCCGTTCGCCGAACTCCCATTACCGGAGCTCCCGTTGCCCGAAGGGCCGTCCCCGTCTCCGGAGCCGTCCGCGCTCTCGGGCGCGAGATCGATGCGGCCGAAGCACAATCCGTGCTCGGCCGCGTCGTACTTGGATAGATCCTCCGAATACAGCTGGGTGAACGATTCCCGTTCACTGCGGGCCTGCGGTGTGCCGCCGGTTTCCAGCAGCACCGTGCGCAGTCGTCGCTGCGCGTATTCGCGCATTCCGTCGAGCCGCTCGTAGAGCAGGGTCAGGTGCTGCTGTTCGCGTTCCAGTTCCGCCGCGGTCTTGGCATCGGAACTGGACGCGGACACAGAACGCTCCTCGGTGAGGTCGGGCAAAACGGAACTCCTTGTCACCACGCGGTGCTATACGCGCACAGCGCGCGAACCATCGAGAACAGAGTTATCGAGTCTAGTTCCCGTTTGCCCGACGCGCCGTACCGGCAGGTCAACCGTGACGTGTGGCGCGGAAACCGGGTCGGCGCATCGGTTCAGGAGGCATGCGTGGAATCACTGCGACGGCTCAGCGTGGTGTCCCGGTGCCCGGGCGGTTTGGCCCGGTACATGGCCAGATCGGCATCGTGCAGCACGGCTTCGGGGGTGCGCCCGTCACCGGGATGCAGCGGTGTGATCCCGATCGAGGCGTTCACCTGGATGCGATGCCCGCGCGCGATGATCGGCTCAGCCATGGTCTGCCGCAATCTGGTGACCAGCGCCTCCAAATCCTCGCCGAGGGTGCGCCCGGACAGCAGCACCAGGAATTCGTCTCCGCCGATGCGCCCCACGATGTCGTCCGAGCGCAGCCCGCGCTGCAGCCGCTGCGCCACGATCTGCAGCACGGTATCGCCGATGGCATGCCCGAGCGTGTCGTTGATGGTCTTGAAACCGTCCAGATCGATGAACAGCACCGTGGATACCGGCAGCGCCTCGCTGGTGCCCAGCGCCCCCGCCAGCCGGGACAGCACCAGCGCCCGATTGGCCAGCCCGGTGAGCGGATCGTGCGTGGCCTGATACTCCAATTGCCTTCGGCTGGCCCGGAATTCGGTGATGTCGTTGAACGATGACACCGCGGGTGAATTCGGGTCCTCGGGATTGAGCAACCGGCTGCTCGCGGACAGCCAGCGCCGCTGCCCGTCGGGCCGGTCCACCCCGAATACGAAGCGCGTCACCGTTTCTCCGGTCGCCAGCGTGCGGATCACCGGATACCAGGACGGCGGCATGGGCTGGGCGTTGGCGTCGAGCAGGCACAGCGGTATGTCGTTGAGATGCGTGCCCACGAGATCGTCGGCGTCATAACCGAATATGCGGCGCGCGGCCGGATTCGCGGATTCGATGCGCCCGTCCCGGTCGATGACCACCACGCCCTCCTCCAATTGCGAGACCACGGTGGTGAAGAACTGTTCGGCGCGTGCCTGCGCGGCCTCGGCGCGTCGTTGCGGGGTGAGGTCGTGCACCACCACCTGATAGGCGAGTCGTTCATGCCAGGCGGTGAGCACCGAGACGGTTTCGGCTTCGACGGTGCTGCCGTCGATCTTCACGAGCACCAATTCGGCGGGCTCGGAAGCGGTTCCGGCGATGGTGAGTCTGCGAATGCGTTCCAGCATGGCGGGCACATCGCGCGCCATCACGAAATTGGTGACCGGCTGTCCGACTACTTCGTCGATCTCCGTGGCCCCCAGCAGCCGCACCATGGCCGGATTGGCGTAGACGATCGTGCCGCGTTCGTGGACCACAACCCCGTCCGGGCTGTGTTCCACCAGCGTGCGGTACCGCTGGGCCAGCTGTTCGGCATCGGTCGGGGAGTTTGCCCGATCGTTACCAACCACCTCAAGCACCCCCTGGTCGTCGTTGAAACGCTTCGCTGGAGCACGGCACTATGGTGTGAGCGGCGGGGTTTGCTGGAAACCGCGCCGAACGTATTGGATCAATCACAGTTCCGCACAGCATCGGCCTGTTGGTGGTGATCATTACAGGCACCGGCTCTGGGAAGGATCGATGCAATGCCTGGCACCAACCCCGCTCCGAACACTGCGATACAGCACCAAGATCATATGACCATTGCCGGAATCGGTGCCGTCACCGGGTACGGCTGGGGTCGAGAAGCCCTCTGGGAGGGTTTGCTGAGCGGTAAGCCCGCAGCCCGGTTGCATCCAGGGTACGGCCCCGAACGCGATCGGCACGGATGGGTTGCCCGCGTGCCGGACGGCGGTGATCCGGAAATCGGCCCCAGCCGCTATGTGCGCGCGGTGCAGGAATCGGTGCGCGAGGCCGTCGCCGACGCCACCGCGCGCGGCTGGCGGCCCGGTCGCACCGTGGGTCTGCTGCACGCCATCGTGCTCGGCAATGTGTACGAGTGGCGGGATTTCTATGTCGAGGATCACGGGCATCGGCGCGCCCGCGACTATCTGCGATTACTGCCCTCGACCCCGAATGCGAACCTGATGCGGGAGTTCGGTTTCCACGGCCCCGCCATGAATGTGACCGCGGCGTGCTCCTCGGCCAACGCGGCGTTGATCACCGCGCAGCTGTGGCTGGCGCAGGGCATCGCCGACGATGTGGTGGTGGTCGCGTCGGATCTGTCCGCGACCCCGGACATGGTGGAGCACTTCGAATCCCTCGGCGCGGCCGTCACCGATGTGGAACCGCTCGTCGCCTGCCGCCCGTTCCAGGAGGGCAGTCGCGGTTTCAGCTGGGGTGAGGCGTCCACCGCGTTCGTGGTGACCCGCGAGGCGGACCGGCCCTATGCGGCGGTGCTGGGCGGGGCCATGACCAATGACGGCTATCACGTGATCTCCGTGGAGCCTTCGCACGAGCACATCTTCGAATGCGTGCGCCGCGCCCTGGCCAACGCCGCGGTGCGACCGGACGAGGTGGCGTATCTGAACGCGCACGGTTCGGGCACCCAGCAGTGCGATGACGCCGAAACCGCGCTGCTGGCCGAACTTTTCGAGAACAAGCCGCTGGTCTGCGCGACCAAACCGCTGACCGGGCACTGCCAGGCGGCCTCGGCGGGCGTCGAAGTAGCCGCCGTCGCAATGGGATACGACCGCGGTGTGGTGGTGTCGGCGCCGATCGTCGCGCCCGCGCACGCCCGCCTGGTCGACGGCGTGATCTCCGGCGGTGACGGCGTCACCCTGAAAACCGCGCTCGGTATGGGCGGTAACAACTCCGCGCTGGTGCTGGGCCCGGTCTGAGCCCGATTCGGGGACAACCGGATCCGCGTCGACGGGCTCGTTCAGTGCAGCGGGACCGACCAATTCAATTTCGTGCCGGTCTGCTCGCCCGCGGTATCGCGTTGCGGGTAGACCGCGAGCCGCCCGCCGGACTGTTCGGCGCGATGCGCGAGATTGGTCAGCCCGCTGGGTGTGATGCCGTCCGGAATACCGCAGCCGTTATCGGCGACCACGATGGTGAGATCGTCCGCCACCCCGATATCGATGGTGATGGTGTCGCCGCCCGAATGCCGCACCGCATTGCTGACCGCCTCGCGCACAACGGCTTCGGCGTGATCGGCGAGCGCGGGTTCGACCACCGACAGCGGTCCGGTCACATGCATGAGCGCGCGGATCCCGGTGGCCGTGGTCTGCTGTTTGATCGCCCGCTCGAGGCGCTGGCGCAGCCGGGTGCTGTGCCCGTTGCCGCCGTGCAGATCGAAGATGGAGGTGCGGATCTCCTCCACCACATCCTGCAGATCGTTGATGGTGTCGGTAAGCCGTTGCGCCACTTCGGGAACGCGGGCGCGCGGCACCGTGCCCTGGAGTGAGAGCCCGATGGCGAAGAGCCTTTGGATGACGTGATCGTGCAGATCCCGGGCGATCCGATCGCGATCGGTGAGAATGTCGAGTTCACGCATGCGCCGCTGCGCCACCGCCAATTGCATTGCCAGCGCGGCCTGATCGGTGAACGCCGCGATGAGCTCCACCAATTCGTCCGGGTACGGACTGGATTCGGCGGCGCGCAGGATGATCAGCACGCCCAGCGTGGAATCGGGGGTGTGCAGCGGCAGCACCAGCGCCGGTCCGATCCCCGGAATGGTCTTGCCCAGATCCACCTGCCGGGCATCGTCGAAGCGCAGCGGGGTGCGGGTGGTCAGCGCGTGCCCGACCGCGGTGCCGATGGTGCGCACGGTCTTACCGTCCGCACCGCCGCCCGGTCCGGACCACTGCGCGATCACCAGTTCGGTGACATCCTCGGGCGGTGTCTCGGGATCGGCGACCACCGCGAGCAGCGCGCGCTGGGAGGCGGTGAGTTCGCGGGCGTGTTCCACCACGTGCGCGAGCACTTTGGTGGGATCGGTATCGGCGAGGAATTCGGTGGCGATATCGCGGGTCGCCTCGATCCAGGCCTGCCGGGTGCGCGCGGATTCGTAGAGCCGGGCATTGTCGACGGCGATACCGGCGGCCGCGGCCAGCGCCTGCATCAGCACCTCGTCGTCCTCGGTGAAGGGGTGCCCGCCGGATTTCTCGGCCAGGTACAGATTGCCGAACATCTCACCGCGAATGCGCACCGGCACACCCAGGAAGGTGCGCATGGGCGGATGGTGTTCGGGAAATCCGACGAAGGCCGGATGCCGCGTAAGGTCGTCCAGCCGAATGGGTTTGGATTGTTCGGCGACCAGTCCGAGCACCCCGTTGCCCTCCGGCAGCGCGCCGATGAGCATCCGCGTCGGTTCATCGATGCCGTGATAGATGAACTGGGTCAGCTGCTGATCGTGCCCGCGTACGCCGAGCGCGCCGTAGCGGGCGTCGACCAGGCTGGTGGCCGCGCGCACGATGGTGCGCAGGGTTTGATCGAGGTCGAGTCCGGAGGTGACCGCGAGCATCGCCTCGACCAGTCCGTCGATGCGATCGCGGGCGTCGATGATCTGCTCGACGCGGTCCTTGACCTCGGTCAGCAATTCCCGTAACCGCAGTTGGGACAGTGTGTCGCGTACGGAGTAGGGGCCCGTGCGGTGCGTCTCGTGCATGCTCGTCCTGCCTTGTCCGGCAACCGATTCCACCCCATGCAACCATCCGCCAACTTTTTAGCGGAAGAATTTCCAAAAAATAGCCCGGATTGGGACCTTCGCCCCTGTCGGCCACGTACGCGAGCGTGTTGTCATAGGAGCGGGTTGCCGGGTCGGAATCGGGAAAGTGGGTCGGCTATGGGCGGATTCGATGTGTGGTCCAGTGGAAGTGACGAGGATTTCGTGGTGACCACGCGCGGGCCCGTACCGGCCGCCGAAGTGACCCGCGTGGTGCGCGGACTGGGCAGAATCCTGCGGCGCCACGGGGTGGAAGGGCCGGTGCGGGCACGCCTGCACTGGCCCGACTCCGATGATGAGCAAACGTTGACCCAAATATCGATCCGGACGCTGGGGAAGGCGTTCCGGGTACAGGTCGCCGGGCCGGGACGCTTCGCGACCACCTTCGCTTTGGAGCGCCTGGACCTGCGGCTGGGCTGCCCACCGGAGGAAGCGTCCCGGCCCTGGCCCGATCCGGCGCGGCCCGCGCTGGCCCTGGTCACCGATCCGCGCCCGATCGTGCGGCGCAAGGATTGCCGACTACAGGTGTCCACCGCCGGCGCGGCCGCCCGGATCCTGGACGCGATGGATTTCGACGCGCACCTCTATATCGACGCCGAGACCGGCGCGGACGCGGTGGTGTGCTGGAACGGCGCCGAAGGTGTGCGGCCGGTGCGCCGCCATCGCGACAGCGTGCCCGCACTGCACGAGGACGAGGCCGCCGCACGACTGTGCCTGGGCGGATCGCCGTACCTGTTCTACACCGATCCGGACACCCATCGGGGTCGGCTGCTGTACCGCCGATTCGACGGTGACCTGGCCCTGGTCACCGCGGCGGGCTCGGAGGAGCGCCCGCGCGATCGCGGTTTACAGCCGCGCGCGATCGTGGTGCCGTGTGTGCGCCGGAACATCCCGGAACAATCCGGGTCCGAACAGTCGTTGTGGTTCACGGACCGACTCGTCCCGGAGTGACCTCGCGCGCAATTTCCTTCATCTGACCAGCGTTTCCGCGTGCGTAACCGAACTTGTCGGTGGGCACGCCTAGCATGGCGTCGGGGGTATGTCTTGATGCCGAAACGTTGGAAGGATGGCCGGTGGCGGATCGCCTGACGGTGCGTGGAGCGCGGGAGCACAACCTGAAAGGGGTCGATCTCGACCTACCCCGCGACAGTCTTATCGTGTTCACCGGGTTGTCCGGGTCCGGTAAGTCCTCGCTGGCGTTCGACACCATCTTCGCCGAGGGTCAGCGCCGCTATGTGGAATCGCTGTCGGCGTACGCCCGGCAATTCCTCGGGCAGATGGATAAGCCCGATGTGGATTTCATCGAGGGCCTCTCGCCCGCGGTGTCCATCGATCAGAAGTCGACCAACCGCAATCCGCGGTCCACGGTCGGCACGATCACCGAGGTCTACGACTATCTGCGCCTGCTGTTCGCGCGCGCGGGCACCCCGCACTGCCCGACCTGCGGTCATCTCATCGAGAAGCAGTCGCCGCAGCAGATCGTGGATCAGGTGCTCGCAATGGAGGAGGGCATCAAGTTCCAGGTGCTCGCGCCCGTGGTGCGCACCCGCAAGGGCGAATTCGTGGATCTCTTCGAATCGCTGAACGGGCAGGGCTATTCGCGTGTGCGGGTCGACGGCGTGGTGTACCCGCTGACCGATCCGCCCAAGCTGAAGAAGCAGGAGAAACACGATGTCGAGGTGGTCATCGATCGTCTCGCCGTGAAGCCGACATCCAAACAGCGCCTGACCGATTCGATCGAGACGGCGCTGCGGCTGGCCGACGGTGTCGTGGTGCTCGATTTCGTGGATCGCGATGAGCACGCGCACGATCGCGAGCGTCGCTTCTCCGAGCGGCTGGCCTGCCCGAACGGGCATCCGCTCGATATCGAGGATCTCGAGCCGCGCTCGTTCTCCTTCAACTCGCCGTACGGTGCCTGCCCCGATTGCACCGGTCTGGGTATTCGCAAAGAGGTCGATCCGGATCTCGTTGTGCCCGATGCGGAATTGAGCCTGGGCGAGGGCGCGATCGCGCCGTGGTCGCGCGGGCAGACCGCCGAATACTTCACCCGTCTGCTGTCCGGCCTGGCCGAGGCGATGGGCTTCTCCATGGACACCGCCTGGCAGGATCTGCCGCCCAAGGCCCGAAAGGCCGTGCTGGAGGGCAGTTCCGAACAGGTGCACGTCTCGTACACCAACCGGTACGGCCGTAAGCGTTCGTACTACGCCGATTTCGAAGGTGTGATGCCGTTCCTGCAGCGGCGCATGGACAACACCGAATCCGAATCGGCCAAGGAGTACTACGACGGGTACATGCGCGATATCCCGTGCCCGGTCTGCAATGGCGCGCGCCTGCGCCCGGAGATCCTGGCCGTCACGCTGCGCGCGGGGGAGCAGGACCGCTCCATCGCCGATATCTCGGACCTGTCCATCGGTGATGCCGCGGACTTCCTGAACTCGCTGACCTTGGACGACCGGCAGGCCGCGATCGCCGCGCAGGTGATCAAGGAGATTCAGGCGCGGCTGGGCTTCCTGCTCGATGTCGGCCTGCAATATCTGTCGCTGTCCCGTGCCGCCGCAACGCTTTCCGGTGGTGAGGCGCAACGCATCCGGCTCGCCACCCAGATCGGTTCCGGACTGGTCGGCGTGCTGTACGTCCTCGACGAGCCGTCCATCGGCCTGCATCAGCGCGATAATCGCCGGTTGATCGAAACCCTCACCAGGCTCAAGACTCTCGGCAATACGCTGATCGTGGTCGAACACGATGAGGACACCATTCACGCCTCGGACTGGGTGGTCGATATCGGCCCGCTCGCCGGTGAACACGGTGGTGAGGTGGTGTACTCCGGTCCGTATCCGGGTCTGCTGACCGATCCCAAATCCCTCACCGGCGCATACCTTTCCGGCCGCGAGAGCATCGAGGTGCCGCTGATTCGGCGGCCGATGGACAAGAAGAAGCAGCTCACCGTGGTGGGCGCGGTCGAACACAATCTGCGGAATATCGATGTGAATTTCCCGCTGGGCATTCTCACCTCGATCACGGGTGTGTCCGGGTCGGGTAAGTCCACGCTGGTCAACGATATTCTCGCGACCGTGCTCGCCAATAAACTGAATGGTGCGCGCCAGGTTCCGGGTCGTCACACCCGCGTGAACGGTCTCGATCATCTGGACAAGCTGGTGCAGGTCGATCAGTCGCCGATCGGCCGCACCCCGCGCTCGAACGCCGCCACCTACACCGGCGTGTTCGACAAGATCCGCACCCTGTTCGCCGCCACCACCGAGGCCAAGGTGCGCGGCTATCAGCCCGGCCGGTTCTCCTTCAATGTCAAGGGCGGCCGCTGCGAAGCCTGCTCGGGCGACGGCACTTTGAAGATCGAGATGAACTTCCTGCCCGACGTCTACGTCCCGTGCGAGGTCTGCCACGGCGCGCGCTACAACCGCGAAACCCTCGAGGTGCACTACAAGGGCAAGACCATCGCCGAGGTCCTGGATATGCCGATCGAGGAGGCCGCCGAATTCTTCGAACCGGTCACCTCCATCCACCGCTACCTGGCGACGCTGGTGGACGTCGGCCTCGGCTACGTCCGCCTCGGCCAGCCCGCGCCGACCCTGTCCGGCGGTGAGGCGCAGCGCGTCAAGCTCGCGGCCGAACTCCAGAAGCGCTCCACCGGCCGCACCATCTACATCCTCGACGAGCCCACCACCGGCCTGCACTTCGAGGACATCCGCAAGCTGCTCAAGGTCATCAACGGCCTTGTCGACAAGGGCAATTCGGTGATCGTCATCGAACACAACCTCGATGTCATCAAGACCTCCGACTGGGTCATCGATATGGGCCCCGAAGGCGGTTCCGGCGGCGGCCAGGTCATCGCCGAAGGCACCCCGGAAGACATTGCCGCCGTGGCGGACAGCTACACCGGCCAATTCCTGAAGACGGTCCTGGAAGCCCAGCCCGCCCCGAAGGCCGCAACCGCCCCGGCGAAGAAGGCCCCGGCCAAGAAGGCGGCCGCCAAGGCCAGCAGCACGGCCAAGAAAACCACGACCGCGGAAAAGAAGCCCGCCGACGCGGCAGCGAAAAAGGCCGCAGCAGCCCGCCGCAAGGCCGCCGCCCTGCGCTGACGCCAGCCGCCTCCGTCATCCCGGCGCGCTTCTTGGCCGGGATCCACACCACGGTTGCATCACCCGCCGATGTGGATCCCGGCCAAAAGCATGCCGGGATGACGGGGGAAGATCCTTCATGCCGTGCCAGCGGGCAGGCTCTCAGAGCATGCCGCCGGGGATGGCCGCGACCAGACCACCGTCGATGATGAGGTCTTGGCCGTTGATGTACGACGCCTCATGTGATGCGAGGAAGGCGACGGCCGAGGCCACATCCTCGGCGGTGCCGAGGCGTGCTGCCGCGACGGCCGAGATGACCTCGGCGTGGGCGTCCACCGACACGGCCTCATGGAACATCGGGGTTTCGATATAGCCCGGGCTGACCGAGTTGACGCGGATCCGGCGCGGCGCGAGATCTGCCGCGAGGGTGTGGCCGAGATTGTGCACGGCGGCCTTGGTCGCGGAGTAGACGGTTGCGCCCTGGAGTCCGCGATGCAGGGTCCAGGAGGCGTTGATCACGATCGCCGATCCGTCCACCAGCAGTGGAAGCGCCTGCTGGATGGTGAAGTACACGCCCTTGAAGTTGACCCCGATCACCCGATCGAATTCCTCTTCGGTCACCTCTCCGACCGGTCCGAACGACCCGATGCCCGCATTGGCGAACAGCACGTCCAGCCGTCCGAACCGCTGCCGGATGGTGTCGACCAGCGTGGTCAGATCCACGCGATCGCCCACATCGCCCACGACCGCCAGCACCCGTTCCGCCACAGCGCCTTCCGGCAGTCCCCGTTCGAGTTCGGCGACGGCGGCATCGAGTCGCTTCTTACTCCGCCCGGTAATGATCACGTTCGCGCCCTCGGCCAGCAGCCGGTGCGCGGTCGCCAACCCCATACCGCTGGTACCGCCGGTAATGAGTGCGATCTTGTCCTGAAATCGAGAAGTGCTGTGCGTCATGGCATTCAGCCTGCCGAGCACGGCCACCAGCAAACAGTGCGCAGTCAACCTGGGTCCGCCACCACCAGGATGATGCGCACCGTCGTCATCCCGGCGTGCTTGTGGCCGGGATCCACACCGGTTCGGCGAGCAGTCCGTCCACCCGCTCCAGCGTCCCTGTTCCGGCCTTGGGGTTGTACAGCTCCAAATACCACCCCGGGTGGTCGATGACGGCGAGTGTGGTTGTGTCGAAATACAGTTCACCCGCGCTGGGGTGGGTGATGGCCTTGACCTCCTGGGTGGGTGCGGCCACATCGTGCTGTGCCCACAATTCGGCGAATTCGGGGCTGAGCGCGGTCAATTCGGTGATCACCCGGCGCAGTTCCGGATCATCGGGCAGGTGCGCGGTCTCGGCGCGGAAGGCGGCCACGATGGTCGGGGCGACTCGCTCCCAATGTGCGTGGATGCCGCGGTAGCGGGCGTTGGTGAAGAAGGTGATCAGGCAGTTCTGATCGCTGTCGTCGTAGCCGAAGACGGCGCGGGTGGCGTCGTTGATGGCCAGGATGTTCCAGTACCGGTCGCGCAGGATGGCGGGTCGCGGTGTCCAGGCGTCGATCAGCTGCTGGAGTTCGGCACTCACTCGCGACTCCGGAACACGCTGTGCGGGTGGCGGATTCAGGCCCGCGAGCACGAACAGGTGGGCCCGTTCGGGCTGGCTCAACTGGAGCGCCCGCCCCACCGCCTCGAGTACCTCGGCGGAGGGGTTGATATCGCGTCCCTGTTCGAGCCAGGTGTACCAGGAAACGCCGACGCCGGCGAGCAGGGCGACTTCCTCCCGGCGGAGTCCGGGGGTGCGTCGCGTGCCCGCCGGCGGTAGGCCGACGTCGCCGGGTGTCAGGCGCGCCCGGCGGGTGCGCAGGAAATCGCGGAGCTGTTCCCGTCGCCGCTGCTTCGTTGCCGATGATTCGCTGACCATGCTTCGGGCAACAACGACGGGTCCGGTCTTACTCCGCGCCCGCCCTATTCCGTGCCGGGTGCGAGTCCGGCGGTGGCCTCGGCCTCGGTGAGTTTGCCGAAGTCGAGTTTGACCAGCTGATCGGCGAGGTGGAAGTAGCGGTCGTCGTGGGTGATGACGATGACCGTCTTACCGCGCGCCTTCAACTCGGCCAGGATCTCGGTGTAGAACACATCGCGGAACTTGGGTTCCTGATCGGCGGCCCATTCGTCGAACAGGTAGATCGCGCGATCCTCCAGCAGTGCGGTCAAGAGCGCCAGCCGCTTTCGCTGTCCCTGGGACAGGTCGATGGTGGAGAGCTTGCCGTCCTTGACGGTCACCTTGTGCGCGATCTGCAATTCCTTGAGATAGTGCCGCACTTCGTCATCGATGCCGGGGCGATCGAAGCCGAGGTAGTCGTCGAAGAGATGGAAATCGGTGAAGATGGCCGAGGTGTTCTGCCGGAACCACTCGATATTCTCGTGGTCGATGCGTTCGCCATTGAGGCTGACCGTGCCCGAACGCGGCACGTACAGTCCGGTGATCAGCTTGGCGAGCGTGGATTTGCCGCTGCCGTTACCGCCGACGATGAAGGTGATCTGACCGGGTTCGAAGGTGAGATCGATTGGACCCAAACGGAATCCGTCGCCTTCACCCGCCTCCGGCAACGCCATGACGGGCACCGGCCGCGGATCGCGCTTACCGTGATCGACCCAGCGATGACCGTTCACATCGGGTCCGGTGGGATGCGCTCCGCGGCGCGGCGGCGGAGGCCCGCCGGGACGATGCGCCCCCGCGCCCCCGGGGTGACCACCCGGATGCGGCGGATGTCCGCCGGGCGGACCGCCCGGACGTCCGCCGGGTTCCCCACCCGGAAGAGTCGGCGCGCCTTCGGGATTCGCCGCCTCCGGCCGTCCACCGGGATGCGGTCCGGTGCCCGGCGGCGGTCCACCCGGCCCCTCGTCCATCGGCGAACGCGCCTCGTACCGGTAGTTGTAGCTGACATTGGTCAGCTCCAACCGAGCCTCGGTGGCCGCGGGCCGATCGCTGTACGGCAGCAGCGATTCATTGTGCGCGGTCTCCATCGACAGGTTCATGCCGCGAATCTTGGCCAGCGCCACATCACCTCGCAGCAGATCCGGAATCCGGTGCATGAAGTTCTGCATCGGCATCGCCAGGAAGGTGGTGACCAGCACGTAGCCGACCATGACATCCTGGTGCACGCCAAGGGATTTGGCGACGACGAACAGGATCAGCGCCATGGTGGCGAGCTGCAAGCCCTGTCCCAGCCCCTGTCCGATGGAGAACCGCGATCCGGCCTCCACATTCTGATCCCGCAGTGCCCGAGCCGATCCCAGCAGATGCCGGTCCATGAAGTCCCTGCGCCGCCCGCGATGCAGCTTGAGTTCCTTGATGCCCAGCGTCACCGCCTGGAAGGAGCGCAGCAGTGCGTCATCGTTCTCGCGCGCCTCGCGGTACAGCACCCGCACCCGCTTGAGAAACAGTTCCACGGAGGAGATTCCGATAATGGTGCCGACCAGCGTGATGGCGAAGATCGGTCCCGAGAGCACCACCAGGAAGATGAAGCAGCCGATGATGGTCGCCACATCGACGGCGATGCTGGGAATCGCGGTGACCGCCTGCGACAGCGATCGAACGTCCTCGGTCAGCGTGGCCATGAGCCGGTGCATGCCGAGTCGTTCCAGATGCTCCAGCGGAGCCGAGACGATGCCCGAGCTCAGCTCCGCGCGGAGCCGGTAGATGGCGTCCTGTGCCAGCCGCACCAGCAGCACCTGGGAGAGCACGCCACTCACCAGGATCACCAGACCGGTGGCCGCGAAGGCCCATACGGTCACCTGCGGATGCGGTTCGGGTGATACGACCCCGCGGATCAGCGTCACCAGGTAGGTGTTGGCTGCGCCGCAGATCAGGCCGGCGGTGATGACGGCCGCGATCCGCATCCAGGAGATCGAGATGAGGAATCTGATGAGTTGCATGGCTTGCTCTCTGAAAGGTGCTGTGCGCGAGGATGATCAGCGGACGATGTCGAACAGGATGCCTTCGAGCGTCACGCCCGGCGCGAAGGAGAACGCGACGCCGGTGGAGAGCGGCTTGGGCGAATCCGCCTGGCGCGCCATCTCTTCCAGCACGAAGATCAGCGAGACGCTGAGCATATTGCCGTACCGCGCCAGCACGTCCCAGCTCACCGCGGCCTGCTCGACCGGGATGCCGAGCGAGGCGGCGGACTGCTCGATGATCTTGGGTCCACCCGGGTGGATGGCCCACAGGTCGATATCGGACTTGTCGAGTCCATTGCGCCCCAGCACTTCCGAGACCACCGGATCGACCCCGCGCAGAATGTACTGCGGCAGGCTCTCGGCGAGTTCGCAGGTGATGCCGTTGTCATTGACGCCCAGCACGATGCCGTCCTCGGCGTCGTCGAACAGGTAGCTGAAGCTGTCCCGGATGACGATCTTGCCGGGGGCGAGCTGCTGATGCGGCTGACCCGCGCCGATCACCACCGCCCCGCAGCCGTCGCCGAACAGGCTGTGCGTGATGACGTCATTGATGTCATCGTCGAAAACCGCGTTCACCGAACTGATTTCGATGCAGATGACCATGGCCTTCTTATCCGGATGGGCCCGGACGTAGTCCACGGCGGTGCGCATACCGTTCATGGCGGCGGCGCAGCCCATGAAGTTCACCACCACGCGGCCGACGGCGGGGGACAGCCCCAGCTGCTTGACCACGGCGACATCGACTCCGGGAGCGATGAATCCGGTGCTGGTGACGAAGACCAGCAGCCCGATCTGCGCGGCCGGATCGTCCAGCCCGGCGACCGCGCGCCGTGCCACATCGACCGCCAGCGGTGCGGCGTGCTCGTAGAACAGATTCATTCGCTCGCGAATGGTGGCGGGCTTGGAGCTGAACGGCAGGAACTCCTCGTCCAGCGGATCGATGGCCAGGCGGCGGGTGTCGATCCGGGTCTTCTGGTAGATCCGCGGAATGCGGGCCTGCTGCGCCGGATCGCTGAACCGCTCGGCGACCCGCTGGGCCGCTTCGCCCTGATCGATCACCGGCAGCGGGGAACCCGTTGCGATGCTTTCGATTACGCCGACGGTGGTCGGCGGGGCGGGCGGCAGTGCGGTGTCGATCCGGCCGTACCCGTGCTCGCCACCCGAAAGCCGGGCGATCGATACGGGCGCGGTGCCCCCCTCGTTGAATGTGATAGTCACGAAATTACTCCCCTTCTTTCAGTGAAAATGTGGCGCACGACGGTCAACGGAATCGGTTCAGACCGTGCCGATTCCGGTGAAGCCCTGGACGGTGTAGACCGCGCAGGTCTTCAGTGCCGACGGCGCGAAGTGTTCGCGGAAGAAACCCCAGTTGCGTTCCTTGGCGTCGTCCGAGCGAGAAAACAGATAGATCGCGACCTGCTTCGGGAAACGATCGGTGAAGAAGCTCTTGGCGGGCAGCCATTCGACCCCGAATTTGGCTGCCTCCTCGCGCAATACGTCCTCGGTGGCGATATTGGCGAAACCGCTGCGCTGATAAGGCAATACGTGATGCACCCGGTGCGAGCTGAGCCCGGCGGACAGGAAGCAGTCGATATAGCGGTTGCCGATCACCTTGAGGTCGTAGGCCTGTTCGATCTGGTTGACGCCCCAGTCCTCGGTATTGGTCTCGATCTCCTCGACCTCTTCCTCGAAGTCGTGGCTGGCCACCACCAGGAAGGTGCTGATCCACAGTGAGATCACGAATTGCAGTGCCCAGGCCCAGAAGTCGCCCATCACGGTGAACAGGATGAGTTCGCCGAGCAGCAGGAAGCGCACGCCGAACGAGCCGATGAAGTGCGGCAGCGCCCCGCCCCAGGTGCCGTACATATCCTTGATGCCGACCTTGCGGGTCAGGCGGCATACGTCCAGCAGGCGGATGGTCATACCGGTGACGGTGTGCCCGAACTTGTGGATGGTGTGGATCGGCATCCGGTAGAGCCGGGGGATCCGAGTCATCATGGTGAAGACGTTCTTCTTGATGTCGACTTCACTCTGGGTGTGCGGGTGGTGCAGTAGTGCGTGCCCGTCCGCGGTGACGAAAGCCAGTGCGACGTAATTGAAGTCGAAGGCATTCGTATAGATCTTGTTCATGCCCTTCTGGGCGCGATGGATGGCGTAGTGCCCGAAACCGGCCAGCGAGCTGCGCAGCAGCACCATGGCGATGACGAACACCGGCAGCGGCATCCAGCTGCGCTCGAACAGGCGCAGGCCCTGGACGGCGAAGTACGAAATGGCAAGTACCGCAACGACAATGTTGAACAGGGTGTCCATCCGCTTGATGCGGGCGGCCAGTTCCGGCTCCTTGAGCCGCTTCTTGACCTGATGCAGCAGGTCGTCCTTGTTGTCGAAGGCGTACTTGGGGGTGTCCCGCCAGCTGTCGAAGCCCTCGGTGAACAGGAAGTCCGGCGCGTTGGCCTTGGGATGGATATCCTCCGGCAGCGCAACACGATTGAGCGCGTACCGCTCGATCAGCTTGCCGATGCCTTCCGGATTCTTGTGGTACGAACCGATAATCGAGGTGATATCCCGGTTTTTCGTTCGCCCGATGAAGAACTCACCGCCCGGATGCTTGGAAATCCAGTCGCTGAGGTCGTAGGCTTTACCGTTATAAACCCATACGTTCGATACCGGAGGGGGGCCATCGGGCGGAGGTTGACGGAGTTCCCGCTCCTCGATTTCTGGGCGGTCGTCGGTCGTCATCTCATTCCTCCATGTCTGATCGGCTGTCGGTTCGGCCGATCAGGTTCATCGCTGCCCCCGGAAAGCCATACGCACACACAGCGTTTGAGCGTTGTGTAGGTATCGTCTGTGCGGAGCCTTGCATTTCACTGAAAAACTTCTTAAGCGGTGTTTTCGTGGCGAAGCTTGCGTCGAGACGCGTCCGGTCCGGGACCGCGGACGGCAGTCATTGCCGCCGTTCCGCTTTCCCGGACCGGGTGGTGAGACTCGGTGGCCGAGTCGATGCCGGCTAGCTGCCCGGCTTGACGACGGTGACCGGCTTGCCCCAGTTGGACAGGGTCAGGCTGACATTGCCGCCGTCCTTGGTGACGATGGCGCGAACCAGGTTCGGGCCGGTGCCGGGCGATGCGGCGCTGGACGGCAGCGGGGTGGCCGAGGCGGTCGGCGGCGCGACGTCCGCGATCCACAGCGTGATGGGCAGGACGCCGGCGGCCTGGCCGATGCGCGGCACGACCGGGTCGATGACCGCGGTGTCGATGGTGCCGGAGACCTTGACGGTGTTGACGCCGTTGATGGTTTCGCGGGATTCGACCTTCGGGTTCTTCACCTCGGCGATGACGTGCGCGAGGCCCTTGTCCTTGTCCAAGATGACGCCCGGATCGTAGATCTTCTCGGCGGGACCGACCGGTGCGTACTTGGTGCCGTCACCGGCGTACAGGGTCTTGTCCACGACCAGGAACTTGGTCTCGGTCCAGTTGGCGTCGCCCTCCTTGACCTTCACCTTGGCCTCGCCGACCGCCTGGCCGCTGCCCTGCGGCTGATTGGTGATATCGGCCTTGACGTAATCGACCGGCAGGTTCTCCAGGCCGGTGGCCTTGAGGTCCAGGTGCACGGACTGCAGCGTCTGGGTGGTGCGCGAGGATTCGGCGATGAGCTGACCGCCGTCGGGCAGCGGGCCGGTGGCGGGCGCGGCGGCCGAGGTGGTGGAGGAGCCGGAATCGGAAGAGGAGCAACCGGTTACGAGGGCGCCGAACAGGGCAGCCGCGGCGACCATGGCCGGAACAACCGCTCGTCGCCGCCGCGACCCGGAGATTTCTTGGGTAATCGAGTCAATCATGTACAACCCCCGAAGGTTCGTGACGGACAGCTGCCGCTGCCCGCGTCAGTATGCAGGACTTGATATGCGCAGCGCTCGATCGGGCGCTACATCCGGCATCCAACCAGCACCGCGTCCCGAGCGCCAAGGTTTTCCGTCCCGTAATCGGGAAACTGCTTCCGCGCGAAAAGGTTTGAGAGTGTTAACAGTAAATCCGCAAATTGTGCGCAAATTTTTCCGGACCGGTTTCATGTACCGATTCTGGGAGTTTCCTGGGACTCCAGGGTGTGTGCGCAACCCGGGGGTTACTGCCCCCGGCCGCATGCTTGCGGAGTGTATGCCCAGAGAGTAACCTGCGTCACAATCGAATTGAGACCGAAGCGTATCACTTTCATCGCATAGGGGATTCAGTGAAGCCGACAACCCCGCGAAACCATTGGGGCACAGGGCTGCTCGCGGCCGCACTGCTGGCGCTCGCCGCCTCCGCCACGCCCGCACCCGCGACCGCGGCACCGGCCGACGGTGGCGCAACGTATGTGGCACTGGGGGATTCGGGCGCGGCGACCACCGGGGTGCAGGACTTCGACACGAGCGCACCACTGCAATGCGCGCGATCCACCGCGAACACTCCGAAACTGGTCGCCCTGGAGTTGGGGCTGAAACTGGACGATCGCACCTGTAGTTCCGCGAAGATCCCGCATCTGACGACCTCGCAGGGCCCGGGCATCGCACCGCAGTTCGACGGCCTGGGGCCGAATACGACACTGGTGACCGTTCATATCGGCGCGAACGACGCCCAGATGACCAAGTACATCCTGACCTGTCATCTGGCCGGGCTGAAGCCGTGCGCCGATCCGGCCTGGGATGCCGATATCGACGGTATCGCGAACGCGTATTCGACCGCGCTGCACCAGATTTCGGTCCTCGCGCCGAATGCGAAGATCTACGTCGACGGCTGGCCCACCTATGTCCGCCCCGGCGGCTGCGCGGACCTGATCGGCCTGCGGCCCGAGGACGCGGTTCATATCCAAGCCGCGTTCGACCGTCTCAACGCCGTCGTTTCTCGTGCGGCCGTCGCGGCCGGTGCCGTCTATATAGACACCCGGCCCGAGTCGATCGGCCACGATATGTGCGCCCCCGCCGGGGTGCGCTGGTTCGAGCCGCTGCTCGCGACCCAGACCCTGGTGCCTTATCACCCCACGCTGGAGGGAATGCGCGGCGTCGCCGACATCATCGTGCGCGCGGTACGTGCCAACCAGGGTTGACGCGGATCAGCGGATCAGTAGACCGGGCCGGTGTACTTCTCGCCCGGGCCCGCGCCCGGTGCGTCCGGATGCGCCGACGCCTCGCGGAACGCGCGCTGCAACGACTGCAGGCCATCGCGAATCGGTCCGGCGTGCGGGCCGAGGTATTCCACCGACGCGGTGACCAGACCGGCGAGTGCGGTGATGACCCGCCGCGCCTCGTCCAGATCCAGGTGCGGGCTGGTCGAGGGATCGGCCTCGCCCAGGCCGAGCTTCTCGGCGGCCGAACTCATCAGCATGACGGCGGCGCGGCTGATGACCTCCACCGCCGGGATATCGGCCAGCTCGCGCACGACCTCACCGTCGATGAGGGCCGACTCCTGTTCGTGTAGTGCCTCGCTCATGCCCTAGATCTTGGCATCGACCGGGTTGCCGCTGGTCCAGGGGGCGGCCGATTCGGAGCTACGGCGATGGGCTGTTAGACTCTTCTGCGACGACCGCCCCGGTGCGTCGCATGCTGTCAATCTTCATGTAACTACCCGGGGCATCAAGTGGAGCCCGACTCCCACCGTCCGCCGATCTTCGAATCAGGCTAGCGGTTCCGGTCGCCCATCCTTTTCCGGATGGGTATCTGTATGGGTTCGCCCTGTACAGGTGCGATGCGAGTTGTTTGCGTCGTGGATCGGTCGACTCGGGCCCCGTGTTGGAGAAATACCAACCCGGGGCTTTCGTGTTGAAATTGGGGTTGCAGTTATTGCTTGCGGTCGTTGACGAACCGCTTGACCTAGGAGGCCCCATCAGCACTGAGACTCGCATCAACGATCGCATCCGCGTACCCGAGGTCCGCCTCATCGGACCGGGTGGTGAGCAGGTCGGGATCGTGCGTGTTGAAGATGCACTACGCGTCGCCATGGAGGCTGACCTCGACCTGGTCGAGGTCGCACCGGACGCGCGTCCGCCGGTATGCAAGATCATGGACTACGGCAAGTTCAAGTACGAGACCGCGCAGAAGGCGCGTGAATCTCGGAAGAACCAGGTCCAGACCGTGATCAAGGAGCAGAAGCTCCGCCCGAAGATCGACGACCACGACTACGAGACCAAGAAGCGCAACGTCGTTCGCTTCCTCGAAGCCGGCTCGAAGGTCAAAGTCACGATCATGTTCCGCGGTCGTGAGCAGTCGCGCCCCGAACTCGGGTTCCGGCTGTTGCAGCGATTGGCCTCCGACGTCGCCGATCTCGGTTTCGTCGAAACTTCGGCCAAGCAGGACGGCCGAAACATGACCATGGTCCTCGCACCCCACAAGGGCGCGAAGACGCGGGTGAAGGCGCAGAACGAAGCCAGCTCGGCGCCGCAGCGCAGCAGTGCGCCCGCGGCCGCGGCTCCGGCTGAGGCTCCGGCCACCGAGGTTGCGGCGGCTCCGGCCGAAGCGCCGGGTGCCGAGGCTTCGGCGGCCACCCCGCAGCAGTAATAACGATCAGGCTCCGGCGGCGCGCTTCGGCGCGCCCTCGGGACGAGACAGATTAGAGGAATCCATGCCGAAGATGAAGAAGCACAGCGGTGCCTCGAAGCGATTCAAGGTGACCGGCAGTGGCAAGCTCCGTCGTGAGCAGGCCAACCGCCGCCACCTGCTCGAGCACAAGTCCTCTCGCCGGACCCGCCGTCTGGAAGGCACGGAGGCCGTCGCCACGGTTGACGTTCCCCGCATCAAGAAGCTGCTCGGTCTCTAAGACCCGCACAGCAACTCGCGTTCTCGAACGCCGACCCCGACCCACTCCGGGCGCGACCGCAGCGCCCGCCGAATCGATCAAGGACTGACAAGTGGCACGCGTCAAAAGGGCCGTAAACGCTCAGAAGAAGCGCCGTTCCGTACTCGAGGCCTCCAAGGGCTACCGCGGCCAGCGCTCGCGGCTGTACCGCAAGGCCAAGGAGCAGCAGCTCCACTCGCTGACCTACGCGTACCGCGACCGCCGCGCGCGCAAGGGTGACTTCCGCAAGCTGTGGATCGCTCGTATCAACGCCGCCGCGCGTCTGAACGACATCACCTACAACCGCTTCATCCAGGGCCTCAAGGCCGCGGGTGTCGAGGTGGACCGCAAGATCCTGGCCGAGCTGGCCGTCTCCGACGCCGAGGCCTTCGCCGGTCTCGTGGCCGTCGCCAAGGCTGCCCTGCCTGCCGACGTCAACGCCCCGGCTGCCTAAGCCCTGCGTGACGACACAGCAGAATTCGGAACGACCCGTGGAAGCGCTCTCCGAGCGCAACCCGCGGGTCGTTTCGGCCGTTAAGCTGCACCGCGCGCCGGTGCGCCGCAAATCCGGGCTCTTCCTCGCCGAGGGCGCGAATTCGGTTGAGGCGGCCCTGGATACGGATCGGGTGGAAGAGCTCTTCTATTCGCTCAAGGCCGCCAGCCGCGAAACCGAATTGGTCGCCGGTGCCGCCGCGAACGGCGTGCGCACCACACTGGTCAGCGATCGCGCCGCGGAAGCGCTGGGGGAGACCGTGACTCCGCCCGGACTGGTCGCGGTCTGCCGCCAGGTCGATGTGCCGGTGACCGAGGTGCTGCGTGCCGCGCCGAGCCTGCTCGCCGTGCCCGTCGGCATGGCCGATCCCGGCAATGCGGGCACCCTCATTCGAGTCGCCGATGCGGTGGGCGCGAATGGCGTTGTGCTGGCCGGCGATTCGGTGGATCCGCACAATGGCAAATGCGTGCGCGCCGGAGCGGGCAGCCTGTTCCATCTGCCGATCGCGCGGCAGCGCGATACCGAGAAGGTGCTGTCCGCCCTGGAAGCCGCGGGCATCACCATCCTGGCCACCACCGCCAAGGGTGAGGTCGACCTCGATGAGGCCGATGACATCCTGCGCGGCCCGGTCGCCTGGCTCTTCGGCAATGAGGCACACGGACTGGACCGGGAGATCGCCGAGCGCGCGACCCATCGCGTCCGCATTCCCATCCACGGCCGCGCCGAAAGCCTGAATCTGGCTGCCGCGGCGTCGATTTGCCTCTACGCCAGCGCGCGCGTGCAGCACGCCGCTCGGCGCTGATCGATTTCTCCGCGCGGGTCCGTCCGGTTCGGGCGGTCCCGCGATTCGGTGTGCTGGGTGATAGCCCTTAATGTTGTCCGGTGACTTCGCCCAGTACTCTGCGCTCCGGTGCGCTTTCCCTGGCATCCAGTGTGGTGATCGGGGTGGCCTCGGCCGGACCCGCGTACAGCATTACCGCCACGCTCGGCCTCGTGGTCGCGGCCGTCGGTCTGCAATCGCCGATCATCGTGGTGCTGGCGTTCATTCCCATGCTGCTGGTGGCCATCGGGTACCGGGATCTCAATGCGGTGGAACCGGATCCGGGGACCACCTTCGTGTGGGCCACGCGCGCGTTCGGGCCGTTCACCGGATGGATGTCCGGGTGGGCGATCGTGGTGTCGGATCTGCTGGTGATGGCGAGCCTGGCGCAGATCAGTTCGCAGTACACCTTCCATCTGTTCGGGGCGCACGGCATCGGCGCGGACGCCACCAATCCCTGGGTGCTGTTGCTGGGAATTGTCTATCTCGTGGTCATGACCGCGATCGCGGTATACGGGATCGATGTGTCGGCTCGGCTGCAATCCTGGCTGCTGACGGTCGAATTCGGGATGCTGGTCGTGTTCTCGGTGGTGGCGCTGGTGCGCGTCGGGATCGGCAATGCCCCGGAAGGGGCGCATATGCCGGAGTGGTCCTGGTTCAACCCGTTCGAGATCGGGTCGTTCTCGGACTTCGTCACCGCCATGCTGCTGATGGTCTTCATCTACTGGGGCTGGGATTCGGCGGTCGCGGTGAATCAGGAGACCGTCGATCCGCGGCATACTCCGGGCCGGGCGGCGGTGCTGTCGACCGTCACGCTGGTCGCGCTGTATCTGCTGGTGACCGTTGCCGGGCAGGCGTTCGTCGGTGCGGGCACCGAGGGGCTCGGACTCGCCAATCCCGATCACGTCGACGATGTGCTCGGCGCGCTGGGCAATGCGGTGTTCGGCGCGGGACCGGTGGGTTCGGTGCTGGTGCATCTGCTGTTCCTGATGGTGCTCACCTCGGCGGCGGCGTCCACGCAGACCACGATTCTGCCGACCGCGCGCGCCACCTATTCGATGGCGCTGCATCACGCGCTGCCCGCCGCATTCGGGCGGATTCATCCGCGCTTCCGGACGCCGGTGTTCTCCACCATCGTGTTCGGCGCGGTATCGGTGGTGCTGTACGTGGGCCTGAATTTCGCCTCGGGCGGGCGGCTCATCGCGGAGGCGGTGACGGCGATCGGTATTTCGATCGGGCTGTACTACGGGCTCACCGGGCTGAGTTGCGCTTGGCTGTATCGCGACCGGTTCGCCTCCAGCCCAAGGGATTTCGTCATGAAGGGCGTGCTGCCCGCGCTGGGCGGCTTCGCCCTGCTGTTCGCGGCCGGATGGACGGCGGTGACCTCGTGGTTCAGCGCGATCTTCGTACTGGGCGTGGGCACGCTGCTGCTCGGCATTCCCATCTACCTGGTGCTGGCGCGCATGATGCCGCCGTTCTTCCGGGGTGAGGTGCTGGCGCGGCAACTGCCCGAGCCGACCGAGCAGATCATCGAGGCTGACGCTCCCGCCGCCGAGGCGGAATCGCCCACGCACAGCTGAGGTGGACCGCTACAGTTCCTCGGCCTCGAAACAGGTGAGAATCTCGGTGGCCCAGGGGGTTTCGATCGCCTCCGGGCCGACCACCTGCATGGCCGCCATATCGGTGAGCAGCATGCCGGTGGCGATGAATCCGCCGGCCTCGCTCGCCGACGCGCCGGTCAGATCGCGGACCAGCTGGTAGATCTCGCCGAACCGTTCGCGCATGACCGGGCCGATCGCCGGATCATTGCTCGCGGAGAAGCCGTGCAGCATGACGCGCGGTAGATCGCGCTCGGTGAGCAGGACCTTGTAGGCGTCGCCGAGATTCTCCAGCGCTTCCCGGGTGGTCGCCTCGGGTGGGGTCTGTTCGGCCGCGGCCCGGAACAGTTCCTCGATGCGATCGCAGACCTGGCGCAGCGCGGCCAGGAAGAGCTGCTGTTTGGTGCCGAAGAGCCGGATGACATAGGGCTGCGATACCCCGGCGCGGCGCGCGATCTCATCGGTTTTGGTTGCGGCATAACCGGATTCGGCGAAGGCGGTGACGGCGGCCGCGAGTACCTGCTCGCCGCGTTCGCTGGCGGTCATGCGTGTTCTCGCCATGGCTGTGAGCCTCCTCGTCAGTGGCGGGCCGGATGCACCATTGACATGTTATCAGTCGATGCATACTCTCTAGTTATCAGTCGATTACAACTAGGGAACCGGATATGACTGAAGTACTCGAAACACCCGCTGCGCAGCCGGTTTCCGGTGTGCGCACGCCGCCGCTGGCGGCGGTGCTGGCTGCGGTCGGCATCCCGATGTTCATGGTGGTGCTGGACAATCTGGTCGTGACCAACGCGCTGCCGGTCATTCGCACCGAACTCAACGCCTCGCTGAGTGATCTGCAGTGGTTCATCAACGCCTACACACTGTCGTTCGCCTCGCTCCTGCTCACCGCATCCGCGCTCGGTGATCGGCTCGGCCGTCGGCGGCTCTTCCTGATCGGCATCGCTCTGTTCACCGCCGCGTCGGCGGCGTGCGCGATGGCCACCGAGCCGTGGATGTTGATCCTGTTCCGCGCGATTCAGGGCTTCGGCGGGGCCGCCGTCATGCCGCTGTCGCTGACACTGCTCTCCGCGCATGTACCGGAGAAGATGCGCAGTGCCGCCATCGGCATCTGGGGTGGTATCACCGGTCTCGGTGTGGCGCTGGGCCCGGTGGTCGGTGGCGCGGTCGTGGACGGCCTGAGCTGGCAGTGGATCTTCTGGTTGAACGTGCCCATCGGCATTCTCGCGCTGCCGTTCGTTGCCCGGGTGCTGAGCGAATCCTTCGGCAGCGCAAGGCGTTTGGATGTGGTCGGGCTGCTGCTGTCGGCCGGTGGCGTGCTGGCGGTGGTGTGGGGCGTCATTCACGGTGCGGATGACGGCTGGACCTCCACCCCGGTGCTGGGCGGTCTGCTCGGCGGTGCGGCGCTGCTGGCGGCGTTCGTGGTGTGGGAGTTGCGGGTCGCCGAGCCGATGCTGCCGCTGCGCCTGTTCCGCTCCCGCGGTTTCAGCGCCATCAACACCGTCAATTTCGCCTTCTCGCTCGGCGTCTTCGGCTCGATCTTCCTGCTGTCGCAGTACTTCCAGGTCGTACAGGGCTATACGCCGCTGGAATCCGGTATCCGCACCATGCCGTGGACCATGGCTCCGATGGTGGTGGCTCCGATCGCGGGCCTGTTGGTCGACAAGGTCGGGCCGCGAGTGCTGGTCGTGGTCGGCCAGGTCTTCCTCGCCGCAGCCCTCGGCTGGATGGCGCTGATCGCCGAGGTCGACGTCTCCTACAGCTCATTCGTGCTGCCGTTCATCCTCGGCGGCGTCGGCATGGGCTTGACCTTCGCACCGGCGTCCACGGTCGTCATGGCCAGCGCATCCGAGGAGGATCGCGGTATGGCATCGGGCACCAGCTCGACCGTGCGTGAGGTCGGCGTCGCCATGGGTGTCGCGGTACTCGCCTCGGTCTTCGCCTCCCGGGGCGGCTACGGCACCCCGCAAACCTACGTCGACGGTCTGGCCCCCGCCGTGGCGGTTGGCGCGGCCATCGTCGCGGTCGGCGCGCTCATCGCCACCCTGATCCCCGGCCGCAAGGCCATCGCCGCCGAACTCGGTGACGGCGCAACCGAACTCGTGCACTGATCCGGTAGCCGGCCGAGCTCGCGGTAGCCGTTCCCATATCGCGATTCACCCCTTCCGATCCGTTATCGGAAGGGGTGAACTCATGTCCGGTCCGTCCCGTAACCAGGGTGAAGGATTGGAGCGCTCATGAATCAGGCTGCCGCGGCACGGCTTTACCTCAGAATCTTCCTGCTCACCGGCATCCCGTTCGGTGTGCTGATCGGCCTGTACGACTCGATCAGCTTCGCCCGCAACACCTCCGCCGTGCTGGGCGGCCTGATCGCCGGTGTGGTCTTCGGTGCGCTGATCGCCGCCTTCGCCGGCACCCGCCAACTACGCGCCGCCCGCGGGGCCGTATACACCGACGCCGCGAACCCGGGCCTGCCCCAGCACGCCCGCATCCACCTGCCGCGCCCACCCCAGCAGTCCTACGCCCTGGCCCAACAGGTCCTGCGCACCCTTCCGGCGCGCATCGCCACCGAGGACGCCACCACCGGCCGAATCACCGCCCAAACCCCCATGTCCTGGCAGACCTTCGGCGAAACCCTCACCATCACAGTCGAATCCGACACCCCGGACACCTCGTCGGTCCTGATCGAGAGCCGTCCACGCGTCCGCTTCACCGCCGTCGACTACGGCACCGGCCGCGCCCACGTCGAACGCATCGCCGCCACCCTCACCGATCTCGCCGCGCGCGGGCGCGCTCGACCTCGTTGATGTGTTGTTCGGTCCAGTTGCGTAGGGCTGCAATGGGTTCGGCGAGGCTGCGGCCGAGGTCGGTGAGTTCGTAGTCGACTCGGGGTGGGATGGTGGGTTCGACCGTGCGGGTGAGGAATCCGTCGGTTTCCAGGCTGCGCAGGGTTTGGGTGAGCATTTTCTGGGAGACGCCGCCGATGCGGCGGGAGAGTTCGGTGTAGCGCATGGGGCCCTGCTCATGCAGGGCGTCGATGATCAGGATGGTCCATTTGCCCGCGATGTGGTCCAGGACCTGGCGGGTGGGGCATTTGGCGGAGTAGACGTCGGCGGGCAGGCCGGAGGATTCCACGAGCATCGTCACCTGTAGGAGAGTAGCGCACTAATTAGTGCCTACTTCCCAGAAGATTGTCACTCTCCGATAGTTAGTGGCATGAACACGATCTCAGTCGCTCAAGCCATTCGCACCCGCCGCACCGTCCGGCATTACCGGCCCGATCCGGTCGCTCCCGCCGATCTGGACACCCTGCTCGAACTCGCCATGGAAGCGCCGACCAGCTGGAATCTGCAGGATCGGTCCATCGTGGTGATCACCGACACCGCCGGACGCGAGGGCCTGACCTGGGCCACCGGTGGTCAGCCACAGCCGCAGGAAGCTCCGGTACTGCTCGTCTTCGTTGCGGAAACCCAAGCGTGGCAAGAGGATCGGGCCGACGTCTATGAACTGGCGCGCCGCAACGGCGCGTGGAGCGAGGAATTCATCACCGGATTCGCCGCCGCCTCGCAGGAGTTCCAGCAGGGTTTGGCCGAGCGCGGTCTGCTGCGCGAGTACGCGGTGAAGGACGCCATGATCGCCGCGAGCTTCGTCATGCTGGCCGCCACCGAGCTGGGTCTGGCCACCTCGCCCATGAACGGCTGGGATGAGGACAGGGTGAAGAAGGTCATCGGCATCGAGGATCGGCCGGACCTGTCGATCGCCCTGTTGATGTCCGTCGGCTATGCCGCCGAGGATCGGATTCACCCGGGTCGCCGGAGCGTGAGCCATACGGTTTTCCGCGAAACCTACCCGGCCGCGTGAGGCCCGATGGTGGCGCGCACCACGCCGACGCGGTGCGCGCTGCCTGCGGGAAAACCGGGTGAACCGGGCTGAGTACAAGGCTTACGATTCGACCAGCAAGAATAGGGGAGAAGATCCGCCCTACCCAGACCAGCCAGGGGAGAGACGAAGCATCGTGGCCGACGATATCGACCGTGCCGAGCAGACCGCGGCGCTGACCGAGGAATCCCTCGGCGCCGCTGCCGAAGCCGCCGAAAAGGCCTTCGCCGCTGCCGCCGATCTGGAAGCCCTGGCGAGCGCGAAAACCGAGTTCATGGGCGGTAAATCGCCGATCTCGCTGGCGCAGCGCTCCCTCGGCACCCTGCCCAAGGAGGAGAAGGCCGAGGCCGGTAAGCGCGTGAACGTGGCGCGCCAGCGGGTCACCGCCGCCTTTGAAGCCCGCAACGCCCAGCTGCTCGCCGAGCGCGATGCCGCGGTGCTGGTGGCCGAGGCCATCGATGTCACCGTGACCGCGCGTCGGGCCGCGGTCGGCGCGCGGCATCCCATCAACGCGCTGTCCGAGCGCGTCGGCGATGTGTTCGTCGCCATGGGCTGGGAGATCGCCGAGGGTCCCGAGGTCGAGACCGAGCATTTCAATTTCGATGCCCTGAACTTCCTGCCGGATCATCCGGCGCGCACCATGCAGGACACCTTCCATATCGCGCCGGAGGGTTCGCGGCAGGTGCTGCGCACGCACACCTCGCCGGTTCAGGTGCGCTCCATGCTTTCTCGTGAGCTGCCGATCTATGTGGTGTGCCCGGGTCGCACGTTCCGCACCGATGAGCTCGATGCCACGCACACCCCGGTGTTCTCGCAGGTGGAGGGTCTGGCCATCGATAAGGGCCTGACCATGGCGCATCTGAAGGGCACGCTGGATCATTTCGCGAAGGCGCTGTTCGGCCCGAACACCACCACGCGCATGCGGCCGAGCTTCTTCCCCTTCACCGAACCGTCGGCCGAGGTCGATGTGTGGTTCGAGGACAAGAAGGGCGGGCCGGGCTGGGTCGAGTGGGGCGGCTGCGGCATGGTCAATCCGAAGGTGCTGATCGCCAGCGGTATCGACCCCGAGGTGTACAGCGGTTTCGCCTTCGGCATGGGTCTGGAGCGGACCTTGCAGTTCCGCAATGGCCTGCCCGATATGCGCGACATCGTGGAGGGTGACGTGCGTTTCACGCTGCCCTTCGGCATCCAAGCCTGACCCCGACCCTCTTAACAAGGAAGCGAAACGTCAAGTGCGAGTAGCGCAGTCCTGGCTGACGGAAATCCTGCAGCGCACCACCCCCGGGTGGTCGGTGACGCCGGAGGAGCTCGACGCCGGATTCGTCCGGGTCGGCCTGGAGGTCGAGGAGGTCGATCGGCTGCAGCGGGTGGGCGGTGAGATCGAGCATCCGCTGGTGGTCGGGCGGGTCGCCGAGATCACCGAGCTGACCGAATTCAAGAAGCCGATCCGCTTCTGCAAGGTCGAGATCGGTCAGCCCGAGTTGCAGGAGATCGTCTGCGGCGCACGCAATTTCGCCGTCGGTGATCTGGTGGTCGTGGTGCTGCCGGGCGGTGAGCTGCCCGGCGGTTTCAAGATCGCCTCGCGCAAGACGTACGGGCACACCTCGAACGGCATGATCTGCTCGGTCGCCGAACTCGCGATCGGCAAGGACCACAACGGGATTCTGGTGCTCGAGCCCGGCACCGCCGAACCCGGTGCGGACGCCAATGAGCTGCTCGGACTCGATGACACCGTCATCGAACTCGCCATCACCCCGGACCGCGGTTACGCGTTCTCCGCGCGCGGTCTGGCGCGTGAGCTGGCCTGCGGTTTCGATCTGGAATTCCAGGATCCGGCCGTGCGGCTGCTGCCCGACTCCGATGCCGAGGCGTGGCCGGTGCGCATCGATTCGGAATCGCAGTGCACGCGTTTCGCGGTGCGCCGCGTGACCGGTGTCGATCCGACGGCGGTGAGCCCGTGGTGGTTGCAGCGTCGGCTGCTGCTCTCGGGCGTGCGCCCGATCTCCCCGGCGGTGGACGTCACCAACTATGTCATGCTCGAACTGGGTCAGCCGCTGCACGCGTTCGACGCCGCCAAGGTGTCGGGCGGACTCGTGGTGCGGCGCGCCAACAAGGGCGAGACGCTGCGCACCCTCGACGAGGTCGAGCGCACCCTCGATGCCGAAGACGTTGTGATCGCCGATGATTCGGGTGTCATCTCGCTCGCGGGCATCATGGGCGGTGCGAGCACCGAGGTCGGCGACGAGTCGACGGATATCATTCTCGAGGCCGCCACCTGGAATCCGATCGCCGTGGCGCGCACCGCGCGCCGCCATAAGCTCGGCTCCGAGGCCAGCCGCCGGTTCGAGCGGGTCGTCGATCCCGAGGTGAATCTGGCCGCGCTGGACCGTGCTGCCACACTGCTTGCCGAAATCGCCGGTGGCACGGTCGAATCCGTGCTGACCGATGTGCGCGTGCCGGTTCCGGCCGCTGCGCCCATCACGATGGATATCGACCTGGCCGATCGCATCGCCGGTGTGCAGTACGCGCCGGGTACCTCCACCCGCCGCCTGCAGCAGGTCGGCTGTGTGGTCGAGGTGGGCGTCAGCGATGCCGGGCACGGTCAGCTCATCGTCACCCCGCCGACCTGGCGGCCCGATCTCACCCAGCCCGCCGATCTGGTGGAGGAGGTGTTGCGCCTGGAGGGTCTGGACAAGATCCCGTCGGTGCTGCCGTCCGCGCCCGCCGGTCGCGGTCTGACCGCCGAGCAGAAGCGCCGCCGCGCGATCAGCAAGGCGCTCGCGTTCGAGGGTTGCGTCGAGGTGCCGACACCGGTGTTCATGGCCCGCGACGTCTTCGACGTCTGGGGTCTGGACGCCGACGATCCGCGCCGCGACACCATGCGCGTGCTCAACCCGCTCGACGCGGACCGCCCGGAGCTGGCTTCCACGCTGCTGCCCGGTCTGCTGGAAGTGGCCGCGCGCAATATCTCTCGCGGTGAACGCGATCTCGCCATCTACGGCATCGCCCAGGTGGTGCGCCGCACCCCGGACACCGGCCCGGTCGGCCCGCTGCCTGTGGATCGCCGCCCCACCGAGGACGAGATCAACGTCCTGCTGCGCTCGCTGCCGTCGCAGCCGGTGCACGTGGCCGCCGTGCTGACCGGTAAGCGCGAACCGCGTGGCCCGCACGGTGCGGGCCGCCCGGTCGAGGCCGCCGACGCCTTCGCCCTGGTCGACGTGGTCGCCGAAACCACCGGTCTGGTCATTGAACGCCGCGCCACGGCCTACCTGCCCTGGCATCCGGGCCGCTGCGCCGAACTCCTGGTGGACGGCACCGTCGTCGGCCACGCGGGCGAACTGCACCCCGCGGTCCTGGAACGTTCCGGCCTCCCCCCGCGCACCTGCGCCGTGGTCATCAACCTGGACGCCCTCCCGCTCCGCGAAAACCGCCCCGCCCCAGTGGTTTCCGCGTTCCCCGCGGTCCTCCAGGACGTCTCGGTAAGCGTCGACAAGGCCGTCCCGGCGGCCTCGGTCGAGTCGGCCCTCCGCTCCGGCGCAGGCGCCCTCCTCGAAAAGATCTCCCTCTTCGACGTCTACGAAGGCACCCAAGCAGGCGAGGGCCGCAAATCCCTCACCTACGCCCTCCGCTTCCGCGCCCCCGACCGCACCCTCACCGAAGATGAGGCCAGCGCGGCCCGCGACTCGGCAGTCGCGGCCGCGGCCGACGCGGTAGGAGCGGTACTGCGCGGCTGACGTTCCAGTCTGATCAGGCACGAAACCCCGGCAACTGCGACAGCGCGTTGCCGGGGTTTCGTGCCTGACGGAGCGATTTGGATCAGGTGCGGTAGGAAGGGTGTATGCGGCATCCGGCGGAGACGATTCTCAATGTGCTGACCTATGTTCCGGGGGATCGGCGGATCTATGCGACGCCCGAGCAATTCGGGGTGGGGTTCGAGGATCTGTCGCTGCGGACTGCGGATGGGGAGACGGTTAACGCGTGGTTTGTGCGGGCGGTGGGGGAACCGTTGGGGCACATACTCTTCGCGCATGGGAATGGCGGGAATATCGGGGATCGGTCGCCGGTGCTGGCATTGCTGGCGGCGGCCGGATTCGATGTGCTGGTGTTCGATTATCGGGGGTACGGGCGCAGTACCGGGCGGCCTTCCGAGCGGGGGACGTATCTGGATGCGCGGGCCGCTCGGGAGGCCTTGCTTGCCCAGGATGGTGTCGATCCGGAAAGGGTTGTGTACCTGGGGAAGTCGCTCGGTGGGGGAGTGATGATGGAATTGGTGACCGCGTATCCGCCCGCCGCGCTGATCCTCATGTCGACGTTCACGGGATTGCGGGATGCGGCGGGAGCGGTGTATCCGTATCTGCCGAAGGTGTTCGTGCCCAACGCTTATCCGAGCCTGAAGCGGATTCGGGGGCTGACGTGTCCGGTGCTGATCATGCACGGGGATCACGATGAATTACTGCCGGTGCGGATGGGGCGCGAACTGTTCGCGGCGGCTCCGGAGCCCAAGGAATTGGTGATCTATCCGGGCGGTGCGCACAATGACATCGTATTGAAACCGGGGTGGGCGAACACCGTGGCGGAATGGGTGGCGAAAGTCCTGCCGACCCGATAACGCTTACTTGCGAGTGATATTGAGCAGGAATTCGGCATTGCTGCCGGTGCGCCGCAGACCGTCGAGCATGAGGTCCAGGGCTTTCTGATCGTCGAGTTCGGCCAGGGTGCGGCGGAGTTTGCTCACCGCCGTGTGCTCGGCGGGCGTGTGCAGCAGATCATCGCGCCGGGTGCTGGACTTGGCGATATCGACGGCCGGGAACACATGCCGGCTCGCGAGGGTGCGATCCAGTTTGAGTTCGGCATTGCCGGTGCCCTTGTACTCCTCGAAGATCACGGTGTCGGCCAGCGAACCGGTCTCCACCAGCGCGGTGGCGATAATCGTGAGCGAACCGCCGTGTTCGATATTGCGCGCCGAGCCGAGGAATTTCTTGGGCGGCAGCAATGCGGTGGAATCCACACCGCCGGAAAGGATTCGGCCCGATGCGGGTCCGGAGGTGTTGTACGCCCGAGCCAATCGGGTGAGCGAATCCAGCAGCACCACCACATCGCGCCCCTGCTCCACCAGCCGCTGGGCGCGTTCGATGGCGAGTTCCGCGAGCGCGGTCTGTTCGGCGGGGGAGTGATCGAAGGTGGCGGCAATGACCTCACCGGGCACGCCCCGGGTGAATTCGGTGACCTCCTCGGGTCGTTCGCCGATCAGCACCAGCATGAGGTGCGCCTCCGGGTGATTGGCGGCGATGCCGTGCGCAATCGCTTGCAGCACAGAGGTTTTGCCCGCCTTGGGCGGTGCGACGATGAGCGCGCGCTGTCCTTTGCCGATCGGCATGATCAGATCGGTGACCCGGGTGGTGAGCTTGTTCGGCTCGGTTTCCAGGCGCAGTCGCTCATCGGGATGGATGGGGGTCAGGTCCGCGAAACGCGGCCGGGCCTTGGCCTCGCCGGTAGGCCGGTCATTGACCGCGTCGACTCGGACGAGCGGGGCGAGCTTGCCGCCCTTGCCATTCGGCTGCGCCAGACCGGTGATGGCATCACCGCGGCGCAGTCCATGTTCGCGAATCAGGTGATTCGGCACATGGATATCACCCGGGCCGGGCAGATATCCGCGGTGGCGCAGTACCGCCGTATGTCCGCTGATATCGAGGATTCCCGTTGCGGGAGAGAGTGTTTCGATGACCTCGAGACCGAGGTCGGGATTGATGGTAGTCATGATGGTTCTCCTGAAGAAGGTGTGGTGAACCGAGTTCGGGTAAACGTCAGCGCTCGAAGAAAATTCGGAGCTCAAGCTGGATTCGAACTCGGGAGGGAAGAAATCTCGGGGGAGGGAATGCTATCGACCTGCATCCTCGAGATTGCGACGCCACCACCGTACGCCCGGTTCCGATTCGGCGCAAGGGCCGGACTCGGAACAGGCTCGCCACCGGGGCGAATGCTCAGGCAGTGTGCCCGGTAATGATCGGCAGCAGATAGCCGCGCGCGAAATCCTCGAGCTGCGAATCGGTTTCGAGGTCGAGCGCCGCGTGCGGCAGCAGGATGAGCGAATGCACCACCCGGCAGGCGACTTCCGCGCGTGCGGTGAGATCACTTGCGGGAGCAAGCATTTCACGTTCGACGGCGCGTTCGAGAGCGGCCGCGGTGGTGGCCACCGCCATGGTGAAGATATCCGCGCCGTGCACGCTGAGCTTCATGACAACCCGTTCGGGTTCGAGCGTCAGCATGCTTTGGGCCACCGGATGCGCGCGCCACAGTTTCAGCACCGTCATGAACATATCGGTAATCAGGTCGCCGATATTCCCGTGCCGTTCGGGGATGAGCGCGAGCTCGGCCAGTACGAGGGCGACTTCGCGGCTGAAGACCGCGGTCACCAGATCATCGCGGGAGCCGATCCGGCGGTAGACGGTGACCCGATCCACCCCGGCCTCGCGCGCCACGTCCTCGATGGTCGTCTTCTTGACCCCGACGCGCTGGAACTGGAGCAGGGCCGCATCGAGAATCCTGGTGTTGTCATCGGCCGTGACCCGGCCGGCCTGGGGTTTCGATGCGGTTGGCACGTCCACCACGCTAGCAAAGCGCACTTCCATTGCAACATTCGCCCGGATTTTGTTGCGTGCAACATTGCAAAGCAATTTGTTGCACTGTACTTTCGGATCATGGTTGCACAGGACGGCGCAAAGACGCGCCAGTACCTCGCCGAAGCACACGCCATCGCCGCGCGCGATGTCCGGTTCGACTTCGAATCCGTTCCGCTGCACTACATTCCGGGTGAGGTGCTGGCCACGCACATCGTCAATGTGATGCATCTGGTGCTCCCCGAGGGGGAGCGCGCCATGGCCGCAACGCTCGCCGAGGCCCTGCCGTACATCGATGACGAGCGCCTGCGCGAGGAGGTGACGGGTTTCGTCGGGCAGGAGGCCATGCACGCCAGCAGTCATGAGGGCGCGCGCAACCATCTGCGCGCCATCGGGCTCGACGTCGACTCGTATGTGCGCGCAATCAGCTGGCTGGTGGATCGCATCCTCGGTGATCACGGACTCACCGGCCGGGCGCGCGAGGAATGGCTCAAGGAACGGCTCGGCCTGTTCGCGGGCATGGAGCACTACACCGCCGTACTCGGCGAATGGCTGCTAGAGGCCGATGTGCTGGAGACCAAGGGCATGCATCCGGCCATGCTGGATCTGGTGCGCTGGCACGGTGCCGAGGAGGTGGAGCATCGCAGCGTCGTCTACGACGCCTACATGCACGTGGACGGCGGCTACGCCCGCAAGGCCCGCACCGCCCTGCTCGCCAGCGCCACCCTGCTTCCGCTGTTCATCATCTCCACCGGCTACCTCTACCGCCAGGATCCGAGCCCGGACAAGGGCCGCTTCTGGGGCCTGCAATTCATCAACGCCACCCGCCGCGGCGTAATCCCCAGCTGGACAGTCTTTTTCAAGGAGATCCCGCGCTACCTCCGCCCCGGCTTCCACCCCTCCCAACTGGGCCCCATGGACACCGCCCTGCGCTACCTCGCCCATTCCCCCGCCGCCCGGGCGGCCAACGGATGACCGCGCCGGTGATATCGGGCAGCAACGTCCCCTCGTCATCCCGGCATGCTTTTGGCCGGGATCCACACGGTCCGGCGGCGCTGCGCTTGCTCGGCAATGTCATGGACGCGTACCTGAAGGTCTTCGTCAGCGGCCCGGCCGCACCGCTGCTGTCGCGGCCGAATCCACTGCGGCGCAGCGGTTTCGATATCGATGTGGTGGTCGGCGCACGCACCCGCGAGGCCGATGACGTCGTGAGCCTGACCCTGCGCCGCCCAGGTGGCGGTGCGCTGCCCGCATGGCGTCCGGGCGCGCATGTGGATGTGTTCCTGCCCTCGGGTCGCCAGCGGCAGTATTCGCTATGCGGGGATCCGGCGGATCGCGACCGGTATCGAATCGCTGTCCGGAGGATTCCGGATGGCAGCGCCTCGGCGGAGGTGCACGATGAGCTGTGGGTCGGTGATCGGCTCCGAATTCGCGGTCCACGCAATGCTTTCACCCTGGTGGACGCACCCTCCTACCTGTTCCTCGCCGGTGGCATCGGCATCACCCCGATCCTGCCCATGGCGCGGGCGGCGGGTGCGCGCGGGCAGTTGATCTACACCGGTCGATCGCGTGCGACCATGCCGTTCCTGACGGAAATCGGCTCGGCGCGAATACTTCCCGATGACGAGTGCGGTGTGCCCGACGTGGCGGAAATCCTCGCCACCGCCGAACCCGGTGCGGCCGTGTACGTATGCGGCCCGCCGCTGATGCTGGCCGCCGCACAACGCTGTCTGTTCGAGCTGAATCCCACGGGTTCGCTGCATACCGAACGCTTCTCGGCGCAACCGGTGGTGGACGGCCGGGAGTTCGGCATCACCCTGGCCCGCACCGGAACCACGCTGCGGGTGGGTGCGCAGGAGACCGCCTTGGCCGCCGTGCGTCGCACCCTGCCCGATATCGCCTACTCGTGCCAGCAGGGCTTCTGCGGTTCCTGCGAGGTGGGCGTACTGGCCGGGGCGGTCGACCATCGTGACCGGCTGCTCACCGAATCCGCACGGGCGCAACGCATGCTGCTCTGTGTCTCGCGCGCGGCGGGCGATCAGCTCGTGCTCGACCTGTGATCTGGAAGGGAAGTCGGTACATGACCACAGCGGTCGAACACACGCCCATCGCCATTGTTGGCGCGGGCTTCGGCGGGATCGGTTTGGCGATCAAGTTGCAGGAGGCCGGATTCGAGGATCTGGTCATCCTGGAGCGCGCGGACGATCTGGGCGGCACCTGGCAGGCCAATACCTATCCCGGCTGCGCCTGCGATGTCCCTTCGCACCTGTACAGCTATTCGTTCGCGCCGAATCCCAACTGGTCCAGGATGTATGGGCGGCAGAGCGAGATTCTCGAGTACCTGCGCGCAGTGGCGGTCGAACATGACGTGCTCCGGCATATGCGTTTCGGTGTCGAACTCCTCGACGCCCGCTGGGACGACGCGGAATCGCGGTGGCGGATCGAGACGAGCGCGGGCCCACTCACCGCGGATTTCCTGATCTCGGCGACCGGCGTCTTCGCCGAAGCCAAGTATCCGGAACTGCCCGGCCTGGATACGTTCGAGGGCAAGGCATTTCACTCCCTGCACTGGGATCACGACCATGATCTGACCGGTCAGCGGGTCGCGGTCATCGGTACCGGGGCGTCGGCCGTGCAGTTCGTTCCGGAGATTCAGCCGCTGGTGGAGAAACTGCTGCTGTTCCAGCGTTCGGCCCCGTGGATCGTGCCGCGCATGGACCGTGTCACCTCGGGTGTGGAACGCTATCTCCTGGATCGAATCCCGCTCGCGCAGCGCCTCATTCGCGGCGGCTTCTATTCGGCCATCGAGGCTTTCGGACTCATCTCACTGGTAGACAAGCGATTCCGGCATCCGTACGAGGCGCTGGCCCGCTGGCAACTCCAGCGCCAGGTCCGCGATCCGGAGTTGCGCGCGAAACTGCTGCCCGACTATGTGATCGGCTGTAAGCGCGCCATATTCTCCGACGCCTACCTGCCCGCCCTCGATCAGCCCAATACCGAGGTGGTGACCGAGGCCATCGCCGAGGTGCGCCCGCATTCGATCGTGCTGCGCGACGGCACCGAGCACGCCGTTGACACCATCGTGTTCGGCACCGGATTCACTTCCATTCCAACGGCTTACGATCGCTATATCGGCGTCGACGGCCGCAGTATGGCCCAGCTCTACGACAAGGAGCCGCAGAGCTATCTCGGCGTCGCGGTATCGGGATTCCCGAATTTCTTCTGCACGCTCGGCCCGTTCGGCGCGGCGGGGAATCAGTCCGCGATCTTCATGATCGAATCCCAGATCACCTACATCGTGGACGCCCTGATCACCATGCGCGACAGGGGAGCTCGCCGGGTGCAGGTGCGCCCGCGCGCACAGCAGGCCTTCCTGGCCGAAATGGCCTACCGCAGTACCGGCACCGTCTGGCTCACCGGCGGATGCCAGAGTTACTACACCACCGCGGACGGACGCAATGCCGGGCTCTATCCCAACTGGAGCTTCGAATACCGCCGTCGCACCGCGAAATTCGACAGCGCGAACTATGAGGTGACTCGATGATGCCACTGCTCAGCCTGCTCTCGCCGAAGCGGCCGGGTCATCGGGTCGCCGGGCAGACCGTGCTCATCACCGGTGCCGGACAGGGTATCGGCCATGAACTCGCGGTGCTGTTGCACGAGCGTGGTGCCCGGGTGGTGCTGGTCGATATCGACGGTCATGCCGTTGCGGCCATCGCGCATCGGCTGGGTGATCGCGCTCTGGCCGTCACCGCCGATGTCGCCGATCGAGAAGCCATGCGCCAGGCCGTGATTCGCACCGTCGAACATTTCGGCGGCGTGGATGTGGTGGTGGCCAACGCGGGCGTGGTGCCGCGCCCGGCGACGCTGCGCATCATGGACGGCGCGGATTTCGATCGCGTCATCGGCATCAATCTGACCGGTGTGTTCAATACCGTGCGCCCGGCGCTGGACGAGATCGTCAGTGCCCGTGGGCATGTGGTGGTGGTGTCCTCGTGCGCGGCGTTCGCGCCGGGGATGGCGGGTGCGCCGTACATGATCAGCAAGGCGGGCGTTGAGCAGTTCGGCCGCGCGCTGCGGGTGGAGCTCGCCCCGTTCGGGGCCACCGCCGGGATCGCGTATTTCGGCATCGTGGACACCGATATGACGCGGGCCACGCTGGATCGCGATGAGCTCGGCCGTGATCTGGACGATCTGCTGCCGTGGCCGCTCAATGTGCGGATCAGCGCCGCCCGGGCCGCGGAGGTGATCGCGGACGGTATCGAGAAGCGGGCGGCCCGCACCATCGCGCCGTACGGCTGGGAGCCGTACGCGCTGCTGCGCGGCCTGGTGAATGTGGTGCTGGACCGAGCTTTGGCGGCCGATCCGCGCGTCCATGATCTGGTGCGCCGGGCGGAACAGCGCCGGGTGCGCCTGTAGATACGGTTCCGGGCATATTAGGAATCCGGACTCACCGGACGAACCCGCAGGCAAGCCGCATTTCGGGCATGTCGCCCGCGGCCGTGCGTAGCCTGGTCATCATGAGCGATGCCCAGGATTTCGGATCGGAATTGGCGGGGCTGTCGGACGCCGAATTGGCGGCCGTGGTGGAACGGGCCACCGAAGGCCGGGCCGGATTGGCCGCCCTGCACGCGGTGGCCGCGTCGGTGGCGGCAACCGTCGGTCATGCACCCGCGGTCATCGATGTGACTCCGGACACGGAGGATGAATCCGAGCTGCCGCCGATACCGCTTCCGGATACATTCGAGCAGGTGGAGGGCGGTCCGGTGGTCACCGGAGTGCCGGTACCTCCGGCGGGTATCCCGGTGGCCCCGGGCATCGGCGGATATACGAACACCGGCGTCCCTACTTTCGAGTCAGTTCGCGATAAGGTCGAGCAGCGCTACGGCACCGCACAGGGGATGGGCGAGCTCGATCGGCAGACACCAGTGGGTCGTAGCGTCGAGGAACAGTGGGACGCGCGGGAGAAAGCCGCGCGGGAACGCCTGGAACAGATTCGAAAATCGGTGCACGGCAACGATTCCGACTGAACTCGGCGGTCCCTTCTTGACGATGGGTGGAATCTGTGACCGAGCCGCGCGAAATCGCCGAACGGCTGCTCGACCTGCAAGTGGACTTCCTGCTCGCCGAGGTGAGCGGTGACCGCTTCACCGAGGTGATCGGCCGCGATGTGGAAGCGGTGATCGGCGTCGCCGACACCATCATCTTCCGCGATGTGGTGGAGATCGATCAGGCCAAGCAGACCGTGGCCAATATCATCAATCTGATCGGCGGCAGCCCGGTGCTGGGGGAGATGGTCGGCACGCTGGCCAATTCGCTCTACACCGATATCGCAAGCAATAACGACTACACCCTCGGTGATGTGGTCGAGCGCGAGCCGGTGGAACAGCTGCTGGAGAAGATCTTCGGCATGCACCAGGCGCAGGAGCGCATTCTGGAGCGCCTCACCGAGAGCCCGCTGGTCGCGACCGTGGCCTCCAAGTTCGTCGACAAGCTGATCGACGATTTCATGGAGAGCAATCGCCAGATGGCGAACAAGATCCCGGGCGTGGGCTCGCTGGTCTCGTTCGGCACCTCCGCCGCCAAGCAGGCCCGCAAGGCCGCCGAGAAGGCCACCGGTGACGGCACCTTCCTCGGCGAAATGGCGGGCAAGGGTGCCCAATTCGCGCTCAAGCGCACCAATAACGCCATTCGCGAGATGCTGCGCGATGCCCCCGTGCACGACGCCGCCATGGAGTTCTGGGATCTGCACGCGGGCGAACCGGTCAGCGGATTGCGCGACTACCTTTCGCAAAAGGATCTGCACGAGCTCGCGCTGATCATCTACCGCATCGCGCTCACCACCCGCGAGAAGGAGTACTTCGGAGTCCTGGTCGATCAGGGCGTCGAGGTCTTCTTCGAGAAGTACGGCGATCACACCCTCGCGGCGCTGCTGCCCGAACTGGGTCTGTCCGGTGAGGACATCGCCGGCGAGATCCTGCGCTACGGCCCGGCCGTGGTCGAGGCCGCCAAGCGAAATGGCGTGCTGGCCAAGCTGGTTCGCGAACGCCTGGAACCATTCTTCCTCTCCGATGAGGTCATCGCCGTGCTGGCGGAGGCCACCAAGTAACGAGAACGCTGGAGGCGCAATGAAACTACCGATCACCGGTGAGCGCCTCACAGTCATGTCACCCGGCCCCTACGTCATCGTGCTGGCCGCCGGTGTCTACGAGATCCACATCGAGGGTGAGTTGGTGGTGCATCGCGCCGTCGGCTCACCCTCGCACAGTCTGGCGGGAGAGGCCCGCCCGGAAGATCTGGCCACCGTGGTGGAGGGCGAAATCGTCGCCGCCGCTGTCGAATCCACCGGTGAACTCCGCATCGACCTCGACACCGGCCACCGCATAGTCGTCGAACCCGACCGCTACTTCGAGGCCTGGCACGTCACCGACCCGGGCCGCTACCTCGTCGCCTGCATGCCCGGCGGCGAACTGGCCATCTGGTCCCAGGACGCCTGAAACCCATGCACGACGGCCGGTGCCGATCCGGCCCGTCGTGCCGAATTCCCGTGCGGCACGTGGCGTGGGCTCATCGTCGGCAGCGATGGGTCCGCGGTCATGCCGTCCCCTCCGGGTATTCGTGGCGCCGAACAGCGTTGGACGGCTCTGAGAGCATCGCGGGTGAGCGGGGGGAAGATCAAGCAATCGCCCTGTCCCAAATTGTCCCACCCTGCTGATTTGCATGGATTCGCGGCGGCGTATGGACCCGGTGCGCGCCGGCTGATAATTCGCTATCCTCCTGCGGCGCAGCCTGTTAGCGTTGTTCTCACCAACGACGAAAGGAATGGCGATGAACGGCTGCACGACTTCCGAACGCTATTCCTATGAGTCGTCCGAGCGCTGAACAGCGCTCCGGCTCGGTCGTAATCACACTATTTCGGGGGCGAGGAGCCTGGTGGCTCAGCCTGTCTGTAAAACAGGTGCGCGAGCATGGCAGGTTCGATCCCTGCCGCCCCCACCGCATTTCGCTCCGGCGAGATCGCGGCGCAGTTGCTCTGCTGGTAACGGGCACCCTGACTTTCACTCAGGACTTCGTCGGTTCGATTCCGATCTGCGTCACGGCGACAATCAGGGAAAGCAATGCGGACCGGCGTCCGCCACCGCCTTGAAAGCGGCAGGTCCTCCGGGAGGGGGATGGGGTTCGACACCTCTGCTTTCCGCAATCCCCTTGTGCACCAGTCTTGTTCGCGCTGGATATCAGCTTTCGGCGCGGCGGGTCAGGACGGCGATGGGGAAGCGGCGGGTGCTCAGGGCGGCGTAGGTGTGGAAGTCTGGGTATCCGGCTTTCAGTGTGCGCCAGTGCTTTTCGTATTCGGCGTCATCGGTGACGATGTGCACGTCCACCGGCCAGGTGTCGGGGCCGACCTGAACGCGAGCGGTGGGCTGGGCGGCGAGATTGTGCCACCAGTTCGGGGTGCCGGGATGGCCGCCGTTGGAGCCGCAGACCAGCAGGTCGTCGCCGTCGCGAATGAGCATGAGCATGACGGGGCGGGGCTCGCCGGATTTGCGGCCGGTGACGATGAGCTGGAAGACCGGTTTGCCCTGCAACATATTGCCGCGGGTACCGCCGGAGCGGGTGTAGGTGCGGCTGTTCAGGCGTGCGAAGGCGCGCGCGGCGAAGCCCAGGTAGATGCTGGAGTAGTGGTTGAAGCGGCCGCTCAGGGTGAGGTTGCCGGTTTCGGAGCTGTTGCCTGCCATCTGTTTTCCCATGATCGGCCCGTTGTATCGCGGCTCACTGTACATGCTGTCCAGTGAGTGGGCGGGGGTGCGGGCGTTCAGTTCACGCAGGGGATGCTGCCGCCGATGGTGGTGGTCACCGGCTTGCCGTTATTGGGGGTGTCCGCGGTGGTGGTGGCGACGGCCGATTTCGAGGTGGTCGCCGTGGTGGTGGTGGTGCTCGCGGCCGCCGGATCGAGCGTCTCCGGAATCTCGAAATCGGTGCCGAGCACCAGCTTTATATGCCCGGCGCTGACATTCGAGGACGCGGCCGGGGTGACATTGCCGCCGAGCATATCGGCGAGCGCCTGTGCGTCGGTGTCCGCGCCGGTGCCGAAGTAGAGCATGGTGGAGGTGCCGTCGGCATAGGTGGCGTTGCTGACATCGCCGACCGGAAATCCCTTGCCGCCCAAGGACTTCGACACCTTGGCCGCCATGCCGGAAGTGCCGGTCGCATTGACCACATCCAGGGTCGAGGTGGGCGTGATCTTCGGGGCGGCGGCCACGGTCGGTTGTTCGATGCCGAACGCGGCGCGCACTTCCTTCTTGATGGCGGCCGGATCGATGATGTTCACATCCTGGCCGTCGACATTGTCATAACGCAGCACCGGCAGCGTCCGGAATTCCACCGCGGGGGATTTCGCGCGCCCCAGGGTGGTGATGAAGTCGCTCAGATCCCAGCCGTCCGAGAGCACCACATCGCGGTGCGCCGCGTCCATCAGCGCCCGGAGCTTGCTGATATTGGTGAGCGTGCCGGAATCCTTGATCTGTTTGGCCACCGAGGTCAGGAACGCCTGCTGGCGATGCGTGCGATCGAGGTCGCCGTTCTCCAGCCCGTGCCGCTGCCGCACGAAGGACAGGGCGTTGGCGGCGTCGAGATGCTGTGGCCCGGCGGGGAATACGGCTCCGGAGTAGTAGCTGTCGTCGACCGCGTGATTGAGGCATACGTCGACGCCGCCGAGCGCGTCGGCCAGATCGTAGAACCCGACGAGCGATATCTCGGCGAAGCGGTTGATCGGCACCCCGGTGAGCGTCTTCACCGCCTGCACGATCGACGCGCGCCCGGCTTCGCGGCCCTGGCGCTCGATATCGACCTTATCGGTGACGCCCTGTGCCTTGAGCTTCTCCTCGGCGTAGAACTTCTTGAGCCCGTACGCCTCTTTGATCTTGATGTGGTCGTAGCCGGGAATTCCGACCGCCTGCACATAGTCGTCACGCGGGATGGAGAATGCGACGATCTTCTTGAGATCCTTCGGAATATGCACCAGGATAAGCGAATTGGCGTTGTATCCGCCCTCGGTGCCGTCACCGGCGTGCAGCTGATCGAGGATGTTCTTGGGGAGATCGTTGCCGTTCAGATCCTTACGGGTATCGAGTCCGATGAGCAGCATATTGATATCGCCGTCGAGGGACTGATCCTCCTTCGGAATGACCTGGCTGTGCTCGAAGCCGTTATTGAGGCTGGTCTCGCCGTACCAGCCGATCCCGGTGACACCGACGACGCCGACGGCGAACAGCGACATGAGCCCGCGCCCGGCGTACCGCATGCGATGCGACTCCGTCGGTGCGGAGCGGCGATGCGAGGTCGGCCCGGCACGCCGGGCACGGCGCGGCTCGGGCGTGGGCGTCTGCGCGGCTCCGTGCGTCCCGCCGGAGCGGTAGACGGGCAGCTGCTCGGTGTCGTCGTCGTACATGGCTATGTCGAGTCTGCCGGAGCCCTACCGACTTGTCACAATGAAGGGCCCCGGCCTCAGCCTGGTCTCAGCTTTCGACGATGGCGATGCCGTCGATCTCGACCAGCATCTCCGCACGCGGCAGGCCGGTGAAGACGGTGGTTCGGCTCGGCAGCACCCCGCCCGAGGTGTGCTTGGTAACGAATTCGCCATAGGCGTCGTTCATGATCGGGAAGTCTTCGCGCTTGGTCAGATACACGCGCAGCATGACCACATCGTCGAAGCTCGCACCGCTCGCCTCGACGATCGCCTTGACGTTCTCGAGGGTGCGGGTGGTCTGCGCGGCCACATCCCCCGGGTACAGGTATTCGTTGGTGACGGGATCCACCGGACCCTGTCCGGAGACCTGGACGAACGGACCCTTGCGGACACCCTGGGAGAAGGTGTGCGCGGGGGCGGGGGCCTTATCGGTGCGGACGGCGATCTTCTCGGTCATCTGCGGCCTTTCATTTCTCGGGGGTGGGACTCCAGCCCAATTCGGTGGAGACGGCATCGGCGGCGGCGCGCACCTGCGGCAGCATGGCGAGCACCTGATCGTGATCGAGCAGCATGTCCGGCACCGACATGGACAGCGCGGCGACGACCGCGCCGGTGCCATTGCGAATCGGTACGGCCACGCAGTTGATGAAGCTCTCGTGTTCCTCGTGGTCCTCGGCATAACCCTGGGACGCAACGAGTTCCAATTCGGCGAGGTACTGCTCCGGCGTGCGGATGGTGCGGTCGGTGAACGCCTTGTATTCCAGGCCATCGGCGATACCGCGCCATTGTTCGTGCGGCAAAGCGGAAACCAGCACCTTGCCGACCGCGGTGCAGTGCAGCGCGGCGGGACGCCCGATGCGCGAATACATTCGGACGCTGTGCGTGGCATCGAGTTTGTCGATGTAGACGGCCTCACCTGATTCATAGGTGGCCAGGTGCACGGTCTGCCCGGTGGCGGCATTGAGCGCGCTCAGATGCGGTCGCGCGGCGGTGCGCACATCGCGCCCCTCCAGCGAGCGGTTGGCGAGTTCGAAGAGCTTGGAGCCCAGCCGATATCGATGCTCCGCGTCGTGGGTGACGAAGCGTTCGCCCTCCATGGTCTGCAGTAGCCGCAGCACCGTGGATTTGTGCACCCCGAGCCGAGTGGCCAACTGGTCCAGCGATTTCGGCTCCTCGCCGAGTTCGCCGAGGATGGTGAGGGCACGCAGCAGACTCTGGCTCATGAGCCCACATTCTCGGGGATGGGCTGTGCCGGGCTGTAATTCAATTCCGCCCATTCGGAAGCGCTGACGGCCGACTGCGATTCGAGGGTGTGCGGCGGCGGCAGTTCGGCGACATCGCCGGTGCCGGTGAGCGCGGCCGCCGCGCACAGGTGCCCGAAGCGCAGCAGCTGCTCGTGCGGGCGGCCCTGGAGCAGTGCGGCGAGATAGCCGCCCGCGAAGGCGTCGCCCGCGCCGATGCGCTCGGTGACGCGCAGGCGCAGGGCGGGCACTTCCAGGCGCTCGTCGCCGATGTATCCGGTCACCGAATGTTTATCGTTCTTGACGATCAGATGCCGCGGTTCGGGGAAGAGCTTGCGCAGCCGATCGGCCTCGCCCATGCCGAATACCTCGAGCGCTTCGTCCGCGCCCAGGAAGACCACATCGCTGCCGCGAATATGCCGGGCCAGAATGTCGGCGGCGGATTCCTCGCGCCGTTCCCACAGGGCCGGGCGGAAATTGAGATCGAAGCTGATCAGGCGCGATCCGCGCGGCTGCGCGAGCAGGGCTGCGGTGCAGGCGGTGGCCGAGGGCGACAGTGCCGGGGTGATGCCCGTGAAATGCACCAGTTCGGCGTCGTTGAGCAGTCGCGCGGCGACGGTCAGATCGTGTGGTGCGAGCGCGCTGGCGGCGGAACCGGTGCGGTAGTACAGCATTCGGCTCGACCCGGCGGGCAGATCGTCCTGTCGTGCGGAGCCGCTGCCGCGTTCCTTCACGTACAGGCCGGTGGGCCGGGCCGGATCGATGGTGACGGCGGAGGTGTCCACACCGCGTTCGCTCAGGTGCCGCAGCAGATAGCGGCCGAAACCGTCATCGCCGACCCGGGAGATCCAGGCGGTCGGCACGCCGAGCTGTGCGAGCACCGTGGCGGCATTGGCCTCCGCGCCGCCCGCGCCGCGCGCGAAGGTGTGCGAATCCTCCAGCGGTCCGGGTTGCGCGATGAGCACGGCGAGTCCCTCACCGATGGTGACCGCGCGGGGGGTCGCCTGGATCACACCAATCTCCTTCGAATGGTTGCGGCTTTCGGCCTTCGTGTGCAGAATAACCACGGAGAACACAATACGCAACAAGCGTTGCAGAATATGCAATAGCTTTCGGCTATGATCTGGCCGAAGGGAAATCGGAAGGAGCGTCGTGGCTCTCGACAACGATGTCGTCGCAGCACTGCATGACCGCGAGCTGAGCGCGCAGCACAAATCGCTGCCGCCCGCCGCGTGGGGACTGACGGTGCGCGAATATCTGGCCACGGCACCGTATTTGGACCAATTGCAGACCCCGGTGCTCACCGTGGATCGTTCCGCGGTCGACTCCAATCTCGCCGTCATGGCGGAATGGGCCGCGGCCGCGGGGGTTCGGCTCGCACCGCACGGTAAGACCACCATGTCGCCGCAGCTGTGGGGCGAACAGCTCGGGATCGGATCCTGGGGCATCACGCTGGCCACCGGCTGGCAGTCGCAGGTTGGTCGTTCCTTCGGGCTGGACCGCATCCTGCTCGCGAATGCCCTGGTCGATCCGGTCGGATTGCAGTGGGTGGCAGGCGAATTGGCGCGCGATCCAGAATTCGAGTTCTACAGCTGGGCCGATGGCGTAGATACCGTCCGGGCGATGGAGCGGGGTCTGGAATCCGCTCCCGCCGGTGTGCGGCTCTCGGTGCTGGTCGAACTCGGTGGGCCGCACGGCCGTACGGGTGCCCGCACGCTGACCGAGGCGCACGAGGTGGCCGAGGCCATTCACGCTTCCGACCGCCTGATCCTGGCCGGTGTCGGCGGCTACGAGGGCGCGCTGGCGCACGACCGCACCCCCGAAGGTCTTGCGGCCGTTCGGCATTACCTCGATGAGCTGGGCGTCCTGCACAAGGAGCTGGCGGCGCAGGGGTATTACGAGGACCGCGCCCTCATCACCGCCGGTGGCAGCGCCTATCCGGACCTGGTGGTGGAACGTCTCGCCGGTCTCGCGGATGAACAAGGCGCGCACGGTATTCCGACCACCGTGGTACTGCGCTCGGGCGCGTACGTCATCCACGATGACGGCTTCTACTCCGGCATTTCGCCTTTGACCGCGGGCGGTGCGTCGCTGACCGGCGATGCCCGTCCACTGCGTTCGGCCATGCACGGCTGGGCGCGCAGCGTCTCCCGTCCGGAACCGGGACTGGCGCTGCTCGACGCGGGCAAGCGCGATCTGCCGTTCGATGAGGGGCTGCCGGTCCCGCAGCTGATTGCGGGACCGGCAGGCAAACCGCTGCCGGAGGGCGCGACGGTGAGCGCGCTCAACGATCAGCACACCTTCCTGCGACTGCCCGGCGACGATGCCGAGGCGGTTCCGGTGGGTGCGGTGGTGCGGCTGGGCCTTTCGCACCCGTGCACGGCCTTCGACAAATGGCGGCTCATCCCGGTGATCGATGACGCCGAGGCCGAACGCCCGCGCGTCGTCGACTTCCTGCACACCTTCTTCTGAGCGGAACGTCATGGCCGAGTTATTGATTCGCGATATCGAGATCCTCGACGGCACCGGAGCCGACCGGTATCGGGGCGATGTGCTCGTGGAGGGCGGCCGGATCGCCGCGATCGCCCCGCCCGGCACGCTGACCGAGGCCGACCGGATCATCAACGAGGGTGAGAACCTCGCGCTGGCACCGGGTTTCATCGATATGCACGCGCATTCGGATCTGCATCTGCTGACCGAGCCCGGACATTTCCCGAAGCTCAGCCAGGGCATCACCACCGAGGTGATCGGGCAGGACGGACTGTCCTACGCGCCGATCGACGATGCCGCGCTGGCCATCGTGCGCCGTCAGATCGCGGGCTGGAACGGCAATCCCGCCGATCTCGACTTCTCCTGGCGCACCGTCGCCGAATACCTGGACCGGCTGGATTCCTCGGGCATCACACCCAATGCCGCGTACCTGGTGCCGCAGGGCACGCTGCGCCTGATGGTCGTCGGCAGTGAGAAGCGCGATGCCACTCCCGCGGAGATCGAGCGGATGCGCGCGCTGCTCGCCCAGGCCCTCGACGAGGGCGCGGTCGGCATGTCCAGCGGGCTCACCTATACGCCCGGAATGTACGCCGACACTTCGGAACTCGCGGCGCTGTGCGAGGTGGTGGCCGCGGCCGGTGGCTTCTACGCACCGCACACCCGCTCCTACGGCGCGGGCGCGCTGGAGGCGTACGCGGAGATGATCGAACTGTCCCGCCGCACCGGCTGCGCCCTGCATCTGACCCACGCCACCATGAACTTCGGCGTGAATCGCGGGCGCGCACCGGAATTCCTCGCCATGGTGGACGCGGCGCTGGCGGACGGCTGCGATATCAGCCTGGACACCTACCCGTATCTGCCCGGCTCCACCACGCTTTCGGCGCTACTGCCCAGCTGGGCCATGTCCGGCGGACCCGATTCCGCGCTGGAGCGGATCGCCGATCTGCCGACCCGGTTGCGAATCGTGGCCGATGTCAATGTGAACGGCTCGGACGGCTGTCACGGCGTCACCGTGGAATGGGAGACCATTCAGATCAGCGGCGTCGCCAATCGTGAGCTGGACCGCTATGTCGGGCGCACCGTCAGCGAGATCGCCGCCGAGCGCGATATGCCGCCGGTCGAGGTGTTCTTCGATCTGCTGACCCGGGATCAGCTGGCCACCACCATTCTTCAGCACGTCGGGCACGAGGAGAATGTGCGCGCCATCATGCGGCATCCCCGGCATATGGGCGGCAGTGACGCCCTGCTGGTGGGGGAGCGGCCGCATCCGCGCGCCTGGGGCACCTTCCCGCGCTACCTGGGCCACTATGCGCGCGAACTCGGCGTGCTCGGGCTCGAGGATTGCGTACACCATCTGACCGGCCGTCCCGCACAACGACTTCGGCTGCCGGACCGCGGGCTGATCCGCGAGGGCTATGCCGCCGATCTCGTGCTCTTCGATCCCGCGACCGTGGCCGACACCGCCACCTTCGAGAACCCCAAACAGCAGGCGCGCGGCATCCCGTACGTGCTCGTCAACGGCGAATTCGCCTTGGACGCGGGCAAACCCACCGGTGTACGGGCCGGTCGCGCCCTGCGCATGAATTCCGTTCGGAAGGAGACCCGTTGACCTCCGCCATGGATGTCATTCGCGCCGATCGCGTGCTCACCGTGGTGCGCGCACCCGAGATTCCCGATCCGGCCGCACTGGCCCAGGCCCTGGCCGGATCCGGAATCCGGGCCGTGGAACTGACTTTCACCACCCCCGGGGTGCTGGACGCGCTGCGCAAGGCGGCCGAGTCCGGCCACGGGGTGATGGGCGCGGGCACGGTCATGACCGGTGATCAGGCCGCGGCCGCCATCGACAGCGGTGCGCGCTTCCTGGTCACGCCCGGAATCCGGGAAGAGGTCGCCGAAGTCGCCACCCGACGTGGAATCCCGGTCGTCATGGGCGCTTTGACGCCCACCGAGGTGATGCGCGCCATGGATCTGGGCGCGGCCGCGGTGAAGATCTTCCCCGCCAAGGCTTTCGGGCCGGGCTATTTCAAGGACCTGCGGGGCCCGTTCCCCGAGGCGCAGCTGATCCCCTCCGGCGGGGTCAATGCGGGTAATGCGGCCGACTTCCTCGCCCAGGGCGCGGTAGCGGTCACCGCCGGAACCGATGTCGTCGCACCCGCGGATGTCGCGGCCGGCCACTGGGCCGAAATCGCCGCGCGCGCGGCATCGTTCGTTCGATCTCTGACCTGAGAGGTACACCATGGGCGCCACAGTCGACTGGCTGCGCACCACCACACCAGGACTGCTGGTGCTCTGCGGACTCGCCATCGCGGTCCTGCTGTTCGCGATCATTCGCGTCAAACTGGAGCCGTTCATCGCGCTGCTGCTCGTGAGCCTGGGCCTGGCCCTGGCGGCGGGTCTGCCGGTGGCCAAGCTGGTGGGTTCACCGCTCAAAGCCGGTGACTCACTGCTGGAAACGGGCTTCGGCGGGATTCTCGGCCATATCGCGGTCATCATCGGCCTCGGTACGGTGCTCGGGGCGATCCTGGAGCGATCCGGGGGCGCGGACGTGCTCACCGATCGACTGCTGCGGATCTTCGGCGATAAGGGCGCGCCCGTCGCAATGGGCCTGCTGGGCTTGATCTTCGGTATTCCGCTGTTCTTCGATATCGGCATCTTCGTACTCGCGCCGCTGGTGTACGTGGCGGCCAAGCGCGGTGGCGGTTCACTGGTGCGGTACGTGCTGCCGCTGGTCGCGGGTCTGTCCATGACGCACGCGTTCCTGCCGCCGCATCCGGGGCCGGTGGCCCTCGGCGGGCTGATGGGCGTGAGCCTGGGCTGGCTGATCCTGGTCGGATTCATCTGCGGTATCCCGGGTTTCATCGCCGCGGGCATCGTATGGGGTAGCTGGATCGGTAAGCGCGTCATGGTCGAGGTGCCGGAGGAATTCCTGGTCGCCGAGGCGAACAAGGAAGCGGCGCAGGCGGATACGGGCGCGGTCAAGACGCTCGCGGGCAAGAGCGACGGGCCCGGCACCACCACCGCCGCGGCCGTTCAAGCTCCGCCCTCGGTGGCGCTGATCGGCGGCATCATCGCGATTCCGCTGATCCTGATTCTCGGCGCGACCTTCGGCAGCCAGCTGCTGATCGCGAATTCACAACCGCTGCAGGTGCTCACCTTCCTCGGCACGCCCGCCGTGGCGCTGCTCATTGCCGTGCTCATCGCGTTCTACGTGCTGGGTCTGCGCCGCGGGCAGACCGTACAGGAGCTCAGCACCCTGACCTCGGAATCACTGCGCCCGGTGGGCATGCTGCTGCTGGTCGTCGGTGCGGGCGCGTTCTTCGGAAAGGTCATCTCCGCCACCGGAATCGGTTCGGCGCTGGCCGAAACCATGTCCGCCGCCGGGCTTCCGGTGATCGTGCTGGCGTACATCATCAGCTGTGGGCTGCGTATCGCGCAGGGGTCGGCGACCGTGGCCATTGTCACCACGGGTGGCATCGTCGCACCGCTGGTGGTCGATCACGGGTACTCGCAATTCGCGCTGGCCCTGACCGCCATGTCCATCGCGGCAGGGTCGATCGTGCTGAGCCATGTCAACGACGGCGGGTTCTGGATTATCTCCAAGTACTTCAATATGACGGTGAAGCAGACATTGCAGACCTGGACGGTGCTGGAGACCATCCTGTCCGTGGTCAGTTTCGCGGTCGCCGCGGTGCTGTTCGCCCTGTTCACATAGCGTTCGAACGGTAGTGGGGCCTGGGCCCGCCGGACCCCGTTGTGAATGAGCTTGCACAGTCGTGCATAATCATCACATGGCGGATACCTCTGGTGGGCCCTCGGTACGGGTCGCGGTCGCTGGTGCGAGTGGGTACGCGGGCGGCGAAGTCCTGCGTCTGCTGCTGGGGCATCCAGCCTATCGAAGCGGGCGCCTCGAGATCGGGGCGCTGACCGCCGGATCCAATGCGGGCAGCCCGCTGGGTGAACTCCAGCCGCATCTGCTGCCCCTCGCCGATCGGGTGCTCGGCCCGACCACCGTGGAGGAATTGGCCGGACACGATGTCGTGTTCCTGGGCCTGCCGCACGGACAGTCCGCGGCGCTGGCCAAGGCGCTGCCCGAATCCACGATCATCATCGACTGCGGGGCCGATTTCCGGCTCACCGACGGTGCGGCCTGGGAGAAGTACTACGGCACCCCCTATGCGGGCAGCTGGCCGTATGGCCTGCCGGAACTGCCGGGACAGCGGGATCAACTGCGCGGGGCGACCCGGATCGCGGTGCCCGGCTGCTATCCGACGGTGTCCAGCCTCGCGCTCGCCCCGGCCATCGCCGCCGGAATCATCGAACCGCAGGTGAATGTGGTTGCGGTGAGCGGTACTTCGGGCGCGGGCCGCAAACTCGATGTGAGCCTGCTGGGTTCGGAGGTGATGGGCTCGCTGCGCGCGTACAGCATCGCGGGCGCGCACCGGCACACCCCCGAGATCGCGCAGAATCTGAAGGCCGTCGGCGGTGTCGACGTCGCGGTGTCCTTCACCCCCGTGCTGGCCCCGCTGCCGCGCGGCATTCTCGCCACCTGCACCGCCCCGACCCGCGTGGACGCCGCGGCGGCGCGCGCGGTCTATGAAAAAGCCTATGCCGATGAGCCCTTCGTGCATCTGCTGCCCGAAGGTGTACTGCCGCAGACCGGTTCGGTGCTGGGCTCCAATGCCGTCACCCTCCAGGTCGCCGTGGACGAGGCCGCCGGAATGCTGGTCGTGATCGGGGCCATCGACAATCTCGCCAAGGGCACGGCGGGCGCCGCCGTGCAATCCATGAATCTGGCTCTCGGAATCGACGAGACCGCAGGACTTTCCACCGTAGGAGTGGCACCGTGACTTCATCCATCGACGGCAAGCTGGTCCGGACCCAGGGCGTGACCGCACCGCTTGGGTTCCGCGCGGCCGGTATCACCGCGGGCATCAAGGTCAGCGGGAAGCCGGATCTGGCACTGGTTTTCAGTGAGGGGCCGGAGTACGCGGCGGCCGGTGTGTTCACCCGCAACAAGGTGAAGGCCGCACCGGTGCTGTGGTCGCAGCAGGTCCTCAAGACCGGGCGATTGCGCGCGGTGATCCTGAATTCCGGTGGGGCGAACGCGTGTACGGGTCCGGGCGGATTCCAGGACACCCACACCACCGCCGAAGAGCTGGCGAAGGCGCTGAGCAACTGGGGCACCGAGACCGGTGCGGGCGAGATCGCGGTCTGCTCAACGGGTCTCATCGGCGACCGGCTGCCCATGGACAAACTGCTGCCCGCCGTCACCGAGATCGTGCACGAGATGGGCGGCGGACTCTCCGGCGGGGCCGAGGCCGCGCGGGCCATCATGACCACCGATACCGTGCCGAAAGAGGTTGCGTTCCACCACAAGGACAAGTGGAACGTCGGCGGGATGGGCAAGGGCGCGGGCATGCTCGCGCCATCGCTGGCCACCATGCTGATCGTGCTCACCACCGATGCGGTGGCCACGCCCGAACAGCTGGACTCCGCGCTGCGCAAGGCCACCGGGCTCACCTTCGATCGCCTGGACGTGGACGGCTCCTGCTCCACCAATGACACGGTGCTGCTGCTCGCCAATGGCGCCAGCGGTGTGACGCCGAGCCAGGACGAGCTCGACGCCGCCGTATTCGCGGTCTGCGATGATCTGGCCGAACAGCTCATGGCCGATGCCGAGGGCGTCACCAAGCGGGTGCACATCACCGTGCGCGGCGCGGTCAGCGAGGACGAGGCGCTCATCGGCGCGCGGGCGCTGGCGCGGGACAGCCTGGTCAAGACCGCGTTCTTCGGTTCGGACCCGAACTGGGGGCGCGTGCTCGCGAGCATCGGCATCGCGCCGATCGAGCTGGAGCAGGACAAGATTACGGTGTCCTTCAATGGGCATCCGGTGTGCGTGAACGGTATGGGCGCGCCCGGTGCGCGCGAGGTCGATCTGTCCGGGCCGGATATTCAGGTGCTGGTCGACCTGGGTTTGGGCGCGGGCGAGGCCACCATTCGCACCACCGATCTCTCGCACGGCTATGTCGAAGAGAATTCGGCGTACAGCTCATGACCTCGGCGCGGGAACAGCTTTCGGCGCTCGACAAGGCGCATGTGCTCGCCGATGCGCTGCCGTGGCTGCAGAAGTTCCGCGACAAGGTCGTCGTCGTCAAATACGGCGGCAACGCCATGATCGACGATGAGCTCAAGCGGGCATTCGCCTCGGATATGGCGCTCCTGCGCACCGTCGGCGTGCATCCGGTGGTGGTGCACGGCGGTGGGCCGCAGATCAGCGCGATGCTGAAAAAGCTTGGGCTGCAAGGGGAATTCCGGGGCGGATTCCGGGTCACCACGCCCGAGGTGATGGATGTGGTGCGCATGGTGCTCTTCGGTCAGGTCGGCCGGGAGCTGGTCGGACTGATCAACGCGCACGGACCGTACGCGGTCGGCATCTCCGGTGAGGACGCGGGACTGTTCACCGCCACCCGGCGCACCGTGACCGTGGACGGTGAACCCACCGATATCGGCCTGGTCGGCGATGTCACCGAAGTGAATCCGGACGCGGTGCTGGATCTCATTGCGGCCGGGCGGATTCCGGTGGTGTCCACCATCGCGCCGGACGCGTTCGGCGTGGTGCACAACATCAATGCCGATACCGCCGCGGCCGCGCTGGCGCAGGGCATCGGCGCGGAGAAGCTCGTCATCCTCACCGATGTCGAAGGGCTGTACACGAATTGGCCCGATCGGTCCTCGCTGACCTCGCGCATCGATACCGACGCGCTGGGTAAATTGCTGTCGAGCCTGGATGCGGGCATGGTCCCGAAAATGGAAGCCTGCCTGCGCGCCGTCGAGGGCGGGGTGCCCACCGCGCACGTAATCGACGGCCGGGTACCGCATTCGGTGCTGCTGGAGCTGTTCACCGGGGAGGGCATCGGCACCATGGTGACCCCCGCCGACGGCGTGAGTTCGAACGGAGTGAAGTCATGAGCACAGCCGATATTCAGACGCGGTGGAATTCCGCGCTGATGAACAACTACGGCACCCCCAAGGTGGCGCTGGTGCGCGGCGCGGGCGCGGTCGTCTACGACGCCGACGGTAAGCGCTACCTCGACTTCCTCGGCGGTATCGCGGTCAACAGCCTCGGGCACGCGCATCCGGCGATCCTGTCGGCGGTCACCCAGCAGCTGGGCACGCTCGGGCACGTATCGAATCTGTATGCCAGCGAACCGGCCATCGAACTCGCCGAGCGGCTGCTCGCGCATTTCGGGGACGGGCACGGGCGGGCGTTCTTCTGCAATTCCGGCACCGAGGCCAATGAGGCCGCGTTCAAGATGGCGCGGCTGACCGGGAAGACCAAGATCGTCGCGGCGGAAGAGGCATTCCACGGGCGGACCATGGGCGCACTGGCGTTGACCGGACAGGCGGCCAAGCGCACGCCGTTCGAGCCGATGCCCGCGGGCGTCGTGCACGTGCCGTACGGGGATGCGGCGGCATTGGCCGCCGCGGTCGATTCCGATACGGCCGCGGTGTTTCTCGAACCCATCATGGGGGAGAGCGGTGTCGTGGTGCCGCCATCGGATTACCTCGCGCAGGCGCGGGCCATCACCAAAGAGCATGGCGCACTGCTGATTCTGGATGAGGTGCAGACCGGGATCGGGCGCACCGGGGCGTTCTACGCGCATCAGGCGGCGGGGATCGTGCCCGATGTGATCACCCTGGCCAAGGGGCTCGGCGGCGGACTGCCCATCGGTGCGGTGCTGGCGCAGGGTCCGGCGGCCGAGCTGTTGCAGCCGGGGCTGCACGGGACCACGTTCGGCGGTAATCCCGTCTGTGCCGCAGCGGCTTTGGCGGTGCTGCGCACCATCGACGAGGAGGATCTGCTCTCGCACGTGGAGAAGATCGGCAAGGTGCTGGTCGATGGGATCGACGCGCTCGGGCATCCGCTGGTCGATCATGTGCGCGGTGCCGGACTGCTCATCGGCATCCAGCTCACCGAGGATGTCTCCGCGCAGGTCGACGAGGCCGCGCGGGAATCCGGGTATCTGCTGAATCCCGCCAAGCCCAATGTGATTCGGCTGGCGCCGCCGCTGATCCTCACCGAAACCCAGGCCGATAACTTCCTGTCCGACCTTCCCGGCATTCTCGATGCCGCGCAGGCGAAGGCGAAGGAGAACAGCAAGTGACCATTCGACACTTCCTGCGCGATGACGATGTCAGTCCCGCCGAACAGGCCGAAATCCTCACCATCGCAACGGATCTGAAGCGCGCGCCGCTACTGCTGCGGCCGCTCGAGGGGCCGCGCGGTGTCGCGGTCATGTTCGAGAAGAACTCCACGCGTACGCGGTTCTCGTTCGAGATGGGTATCGCCCAGCTCGGCGGGCATGCCGTCGTGGTCGACGGACGCGACACCCAGTTGGGTCGCGAGGAGACGCTCGCCGATACCGGTCGCGTGCTGTCCCGCTATGTGGACGCCATCGTCTGGCGTACCTTCGGTCAGGAGCGGCTGGACGAAATGACCGGTGCCGCAACCGTTCCCGTGGTGAACGCGCTCTCCAATGAATTCCACCCCTGCCAGGTCCTGGCCGATCTGCAGACGCTTCGTGAGCGCAAGGGTGACCTTGCGGGCCGCAATCTCGCCTACCTCGGTGACGGTGCGAACAATATGTCGCATTCGCTGCTGCTCGGCGGCGTGACGGCGGGCCTGAACGTAACCATCGCCGCCCCGGTGGGTTTCGAGCCGCTCCCGTGGATCGTGGATCTCGCACAGAAGCGCGCCGCCGAAACCGGTGCCTCGATCACCCTCACCAATGATCCGCTGGCGGCCGCCGAAGGCGCCGACGCCCTGGTCACCGACACCTGGATGTCCATGGGCCAGGAGGGCGACGGCCGCGACCGCGTAGCCCCCTTCCGCCCCTTCCAGGTCAACGCCGACCTGCTCGCCCGCGCGGCCTCGGATGTGACTGTGCTGCACTGCCTCCCGGCGCATCGCGGTGAGGAGATCACCGACGAGGTCATCGACGGCCCGCACAGCGCGGTCTGGGACGAGGCCGAAAATCGTCTACACGCCCAGAAGGCCCTCCTGGTCTGGCTGCTGCGCCAACATGACCGAGGTGACGCGTGACAAGCGGCGACCGCCGCTCTCCCGCAACGGTTTCCGGCAAGTCGGGTGCGGCCATAGCCCGCACCCGAGCCGGCCGCCAAGCCCGAATCGTGGCCATCCTCTCCCAGCACGAGGTCCGCAGCCAATCCGAATTGGCCGCCCTCCTCTCCGGTGAAGGCATAGACACCACCCAGGCCACCCTCTCCCGCGACCTGGATGAACTCGGCGCAGTGAAGTTGCGCGCCGCCGACGGCGGCGCCGGCGTCTACGTGGTCCCAGAAGACGGCAGCCCCGTCCGGGGCGTAACCGGCGGCACCGAACGCCTCTCGAAGTTGCTCGGCGACTTACTGGTATCCACCGACGCCAGCGGCAACATCGCGGTCCTGCGCACCCCACCCGGCGCCGCCCACTTCCTAGCCAGCGCCCTCGACCGAGCCGCCCTCCCCGAAATCGTAGGCACCATCGCCGGCGACGACACCATCGCCGTCATAGCCCGAGAACCCCTCACCGGCGCCGAACTAGCCGCCAAAATAGAACAACTCGCCTGACCGGTGAGCTGCGGTCTTCACTCCGATTGGGTCGATTTCCCAGGCCGATGTGGGCGATTATGCAGAAGTTCCTGATTCTGGACGGTGAATATCCACGAACGCTGACGCCCATATGAGGGCCGAACTCGCGACAGCGCTTGCGCATTCGATCTCCCCAGATTGGGTAGTCCGAATCGCCGCTGCTCACGAGCTTGCCGCAATCATCGAAGTTCCAGCTGCCCGGTCAAAACTGGCGGAGATGCTCGGGGATGCCGGTGATATCGCCGTGCAGGTGGAGGCTGCCGAAGCGTTGGTCCGACACGGTGGTGCAGCCGGGTTGGTCACGGTTCTGACCGAGCTCGGGCGCAGGAGCGATGATCCGCAATGCGATTACCTGGCGTACCGGATCGCCGAATTGCAGCAGTCGGGGGATGTGCGCGTGCTGGACCTCGTATCGGCGGTTGATCGTGCCGAGCTTTCCGCGGAAGCGGGGATCGCTTTGCGGGATCTGCTGGTCCTGATCGGTGGATGACAGCGGCTATCTGTCCGCAATTGAGTTCACGTGGGTTACCGATAAGCGGCCCGAGGTGCTTCCCGAGGCCGATTCGGTACGTCTCACGAGTTGAAATGGCTGTGCTTCATGCCTTTGACGGTGTGTTGGGGTGCGAAGTTCGGTGAGGGGGTGGGGTAGCTGATCGGATGCCATAGGATGCTGCGCTGAAGGGAGGGTGCGGTGAGTGGGTTCGGTGGGGAATCGGGGCGGTTGAGTGTGGTTCCGGAGGATGTTCGGGCGTTCGGGCGGGTGGCGTACCGGATGGCTGAGGAGTTGCGGGCGGGGTCGGGGGCTCTCGATCGGGAGGTCGGGGAGTTGATGAATACGTGGAAGGGGGCGGCGGCCACTTCGTATGGGGCGGGGTGGGGTGAGATGCATCGGGGGGCGGTCGAGGTGTGGGATGCGTTGTTCGAGCTTGCCGGGAAACTTGGGGTCAGCGCGGAGACTTATCGTGAGGCGGATGCTGAATTCGGGGCGGCTGTGAATTCCCTGGAGTTGCCGTGAGTGGTCCGGGTGCGGGGTATTCGGTTGATCTGGCTCATCTTGATGAGGTGACCGCTCGGATTCGGGCGTTCAAGGGGTTTGTTGCCGATTATTTGAAGACGCTTGATGAGAAGGCGGGGGAGCTGTCGGGGGCGTGGTCCAGTGAGGCTGCTGCGGCTTACGAACTCGCGCATCGTGAATGGTTAAGTGGCGCACAGGAAGTCCGTGGGGGACTGGATGTGCTGGAGTCCGCTGCGGCGGCCGCGCATCGCAATTATCGGGGCGCGGTTGCCGCGAATCTGAAGATGCTCGGGCTGTGAGCGGGTTCGGGGGATGACTTGGTGAACGTTGACTTCGGGACGTATTACGCGGTCGGCAGAGCATGTTTCGGGCTCAATGACGCGTTGCAGACCGCGTTTCTCGCCGAAACGCGGGCGATGGCCGACTGTGGTGCGATGGCCGGTGTCGATGAAACGGGTGCGGCATGGGGCCAGAAGTATGACCTTCGCGCGGCCGAGGTTCTCACCATGGTCTCGGACCTGGGCGAAGGATTGCAGAAGCTCGGCAACGTAATCGTCCAGGCTGGATACAACCACTACCTCGCCGACTACGACAGCATCCTCGATTCCACGGTCCCGCCCGCCGCCAAACCCGCGGGCCCGATCCCCGCCTGTCTCTACTACGGCAGCACGCCCTCGGCCGGTGGCCCGAGCGATGGTCTCCGCGAAGCCGCCGACTCCCTGATCCGCCTGGCCGACAAAGTCGGCATAGACATCCCCGACGGCAACACCGACAAACTCCAAACGGCCGCCGATGCTTGGACCCGCCTGCATGCCGGCCACGCCGAACTGACCTCGGTCCTGAAAAACGCGGCTTCGGTAATGTCCCGAAACGACGTCGAAGACGCCACCGAATTCACCCGCCGCCTCCTCGACCTCCAATCGGCAATGGACGACATCCTCGCGGCCTGCGCCGAACTCGCCCAAATGTGCACCACCTGCAAATCCGACCTGGACCACCTCCGCGGCGAAATCCTCCACCGCATCCTGGTCGAACTCTCCTGGGCAGTAGCAGGCGAACTAACCATCGCCATAGCCTCCGCCTGGTTCACCTTCGGCATAACCGCCGTCACCATGACCGCCGCAACCGCCGCCACCGTAACCCGCTACGCCCTCCGCATCACCGAATCCGTCACCACCTGGCGCACCGGAATAGCCGCCGCCCGAGCCAGATTCGCCCTCCGCGACCTGGGCAGGTCTCGCAAGACCATCGACGAGGCGAAGGCTCTCGAGGTTGAGCAATCGAATGTGCAGCGCGCGGTACATCCTCCAGTGCCCAGGTTGACCTTGCGTGAGCAACTGGACAATGCGCCGACGTGGCAGGGCAGACTCCTTCCGACGAAGGATGGGCCGCCCAACGGATACTTCGTCAAACGCGATTCGCAGGGCAATGTCACGAACTACACCCAATACGATGCGGATGGGTTCGGTGTGAAGCGTGTGGATCTGACGGGCGCGCCACACAATGGCGTGCAGACACCCCACGTAGTCGACATCAGGGTCGATACAAAACCGGGCACCGGTGAGAGGTTCGCGCGTACCGACAATCGAAGCATTCGTCCGGCACTTCCCGAGGAGATTCCATGAGTGATAACACCGCGGATTCGAAACTGGCTGCGGATCTGCGACTTTCGGAGTCTCCGGAGTGGGCGGATCGAGTCAGGGCGATCGATGGACTGGTGGCTGCGGTCGACTCGCCGCAGGCGCGGGCGCGGCTCGAAGCGATGCTGCACGATGCGGGCGACGTCGGGGTGCAGGTGGCCGCAGCTGACGCGCTGACTCGATTCGGCGGATGGCGAGGTCTGCTGGCTGTGCTCAGCGAGCTCGGTCGGCGCGATGACTCCGATGTCGACTACATCGGTTACAGGTTGTCCGAGCTGGAGGAGTCGGGCGAGTTTGCGGTATTGGACGCGGCAGCCGCCATCGACCCGAGTCAGATGTCCCCGGAGGCAGTTCAAGGTCTGCAAGATCTGAAGAAATTGATCGGTCTTTGAGCGTTCATCGAACAGCCGGAGGCGCGGGCGCGTCTCGGGGAGATGATGGACGACGCGAACGTCACCGCGGAGGTGGATGCGGCCGAGGTGCTCGTTCGGTACGGACGCCGATTACATCGCCTATATGCTGCAGAATCTCGACTTCGGGGGCGGGTTTCCGGTTATCGATATCGCGAATTCGATTGCGCCGGAAGATCTTTCCCCGATGGCGGTGATCGGGTTGCGGAACTTGAAGAGGCTGATGTTCAGTCGGTGGGATGACCCCGAGTAGGTAGTGCCGCTCTGCTGGCGACGGCACTGGGGCTGAGCAGGGGATATCTGTTGGCCTACCCCCGGTTATGAATGGGATTGCATCATCGTGCATAATCATTTGTAGGACGCCGGGGGAACCGACCTACACGTACTAATCGAGGAGCACACGGACTATGACCAAGCGCGTCGTACTCGCCTACTCCGGCGGGCTGGACACATCGGTCGCGATCAGCTGGATCGCCAAGGAGACCGGGGCCGAGGTGGTCGCGGTGGCGATCGACCTGGGGCAGGGCGGCGAGGACATGAACGATGTGCGCCAGCGCGCGCTCGACTGCGGTGCGGTCGAGTCCATCGTGGTGGACGCGCGTGACGAGTTCGCCAACGAGTACTGCCTGCCGACCATCCAGTCCAACGCGCTGTACATGGGCCGCTACCCGCTGGTCTCCGCGATCTCCCGGCCGCTGATCGTCAAGCACCTGGTCGAGGCCGCCGAATACCATGGCGCGGATACGGTTTCGCACGGTTGCACAGGTAAGGGCAACGATCAGGTCCGCTTCGAGGTCGGCATCGGCGCGCTCGCGCCCGATCTGAAGGTCATCGCCCCGGTCCGCGACTACGCCTGGACCCGTGAGAAGGCCATCGAGTTCGCGGCCGAGAACAAGCTCCCGATCAACGTGAGCAAGAAGTCGCCGTTCTCCATCGACCAGAACCTGTGGGGCCGCGCGGTGGAAACCGGCTTCCTCGAGGATCTCTGGAACGCCCCGACCAAGGACGTGTACGACTACACCGTCGACCCGACCGTCAACTTCGAGGCTCCCGACGAGCTCATCGTCACCTTCGACAAGGGTGTCCCGGTCGCCATCGACGGCCGCTCGGTCAGCATGCTCGAGGCCATCACCGAACTGAACCAGCGCGCGGGGCGCCAGGGCGTCGGCCGCCTCGATATGGTCGAGGACCGGCTCGTCGGCATCAAGAGCCGTGAGATCTACGAGGCCCCGGGCGCGATCGCCCTCATCACCGCGCACCAGGAAATGGAAGCGGTCACCATCGAGCGCGAACTGGGCCGCTACAAGCGGCAGGTCGAGCAGCGCTGGGGCGAGCTGGTGTACGACGGCCTGTGGTTCTCCCCGCTCAAGCGCGCGCTCGACGCGTTCGTGCTGGACACCCAGCAGCACGTCTCGGGTGATGTCCGGATGGTCCTGCACGGCGGCAGCGTCGTGGTCAACGGCCGTCGCTCGGATGAGTCGCTGTACGACTTCAACCTGGCCACCTACGATGCGGGCGACACCTTCGACCAGTCGCTGGCCAAGGGTTTCGTGCAGATCCACGGCCTGTCCTCCAAGGTCGCCGCACGCCGGGACCTGAGCAAGAAGTAGAGCGGGACTCTCAGCGAGAAGTAGTAGCCTGCGGACCGGGACCCGACCGGCAACAGGAGGCGCTCATGCGAACCGATGACGACAGCTGGGACATCACGGAGAGTGTGGGCGCCACCGCCATCGGCGTCGCGGCCATGCGGGCCTACGAAACCGGCCGCGAGGACGCGGTTTTCCAGGACCCGTACGCGGGCAAACTCGTCGGCGCGGTCGGCTCCGACAGCTGGACCCGGATGCTGCGCGGTCAGGACCAGGACCTGCGCGAAACGGGCGGGGCGTTCATTCGCGGGGTGATGGGCTACTTCCTGATCGCCCGCACGCTGTACTTCGATCGGTACTTCGCCGATGCGATGGAGGTGGGCGTCCGCCAGTTCGTGATCCTGGCTTCAGGTCTGGACGCCCGCGCCTACCGCATGCAATGGCCTTCCGGCAGTGTGGTTTTCGAACTGGATCTGCCGAAAGTGCTGGAGTTCAAGGCGAACGCGCTCGCCGACGATCCGATCGAGGTCGACCGCCGCGAGGTGCCCGTCGACCTCCGGCAGGACTGGCCGAAAGCCCTGCGCGACAAGGGTTTCGATCCGACGCAGCCGACCGCCTGGCTCGCCGAGGGCTTGCTCCGCTACCTCCCCGGTGAGGCCCAGGACCGGCTGCTGGCCAATGTCGCCGAGCTCAGCGCCCCCGGCAGCCGGATGGCGCTGAATATCGGCACCGGCGAACGCGCGGTCTCCGACGAGTTCCGCAAGCGCCGCGCCGAAGCGCTGGCGCAGGCCGGGCTGCGCGTCGACCTGGAACAACTCTGGTATCCGTGGGAAGGCCGCACCGACCCGCGCACCTGGTTCGCCATGCACAGCTGGCTGGTGCGCGAGGGCGATCCGGTCGCCCTGCTGGAAGCACACGGCCGTACTGTTCCCGAGGCGGCACTGCCCGATATGGGCAACCACATTCTGATGACCGCGATACGACCGCGAGGAGACGACACGCTATGACCGAGGGCGGCAGCACGAACGAGGGCGCGCTGTGGGGCGGACGTTTCGCGTCCGGCCCGGCCGCGGCGATGGCCGCGCTGAGCAAGTCGACCCACTTCGACTGGGTGCTCGCGCCGTACGACATTCGCGCGTCCAAGGCGCACGCCCGCGTGCTGCACAAGGCCGGACTGCTCTCGGCCGAGGATCTGACCGCCATGCTGGCCGGACTCGATCAGCTCGGGGCCGATGTCGCCTCGGGCGCGTACGGTCCCGCCGACTCCGATGAGGATGTGCACGGTGCGCTCGAACGCGGTCTGATCGAACGCGTCGGCACCGAACTCGGCGGCCGCCTGCGCGCCGGTCGCTCGCGAAATGACCAGGTGGCCACCCTGTTCCGCATGTGGCTGCGCGATGGCGTGCGCCGCGTCGCCGCCGGTGTGCTCGATGTGGTCGACGCCCTCGTCGCGCAGGCCGCCGCACATCCGGACGCCGTCATGCCGGGTAAGACGCATTTGCAGGCCGCCCAGCCGGTGCTGCTCGCGCATCATCTGCTCGCGCACGCGCATCCGCTGCTGCGCGATATCGACCGCCTGCGCGATTTCGACAAGCGCGCCGCCATCTCCCCGTACGGTTCGGGCGCACTCGCCGGTTCCTCGCTCGGCCTGGACCCCGAGGCGATTGCCGCCGACCTGGATTTCGATGCGGCCGCGGCCAATTCGATCGACGCCACCTCCTCCCGCGATTTCGCCGCCGAGGCCGCGTTCGTGCTGGCCATGACCGCCGTCGACCTCTCCCGTATGGCGGAGGAGGTAATCATCTGGAGCACACCGGAATTCGGCTACATCACCCTGGCCGACGCCTGGTCCACCGGCTCCTCGATCATGCCGCAGAAGAAGAACCCGGACGTCTCCGAGCTCACCCGCGGCAAGGCCGGACGCCTCATCGGCAACCTCACCGGCCTGCTCGCCACACTCAAGGCGCAGCCGCTGGCGTACAACCGCGATCTGCAGGAGGACAAGGAACCGGTCTTCGATTCGGTGGCCCAGTTGGAGCTGCTGCTCCCCGCCATCGCGGGCCTGGTCTCCACCCTGACCTTCCACACCGACCGCATGGCCGAACTGGCCCCGGCGGGCTTCACCCTCGCCACCGATATCGCCGAATGGCTTGTCCGCCAGGGTGTTCCATTCCGCGTCGCGCATGAGGCGGCCGGTGGCTGCGTCCGCGCCGCCGAAGCCCGCGGCGTCGGCCTCGACGAACTCACCGACGCCGAATTCGCCGCCGTCGATCCGGCCCTGACCCCGCAGGTCCGCGAAGTCCTGACTGTCGCGGGCTCCATCGCGTCGCGCAATTCCCGCGGCGGCACCGCGGGCGTCCAGGTCGCCAAGCAGCTCGAAGAGGTCCGCTCCACCGCTGCCGAACAGCGCACCTGGCTCGGCTGACCTGCCGAAAAACCCGTAGCCGCCGTGGAATACGGCGGCCACGGGCCAAACCCGCAGCGCGGATCGACGCGGATTCCCTTATCCGCGACGGTAATTCATGTGTTTGGAGGCTGGGACCGCGGCGCGTCCGGCGTTCTGTACCCGGCCGCCGATCGGCTGCTGTTTGGCGGCCTTGCCGCGCCGTTCGCGACGCGAGAGCGGGTGGTCGGCGGGGGTGACGTCGTGCGAATGCGATTCGGAATTCGAAGGATGGGCAGGCATATGTCCTCCTGAGGGGATGCGTGACCGACTCACCGGAAGTGGCCGGTCAGTACGGAAATGCCGCGGGGCGGCGGGGGAGTCGGCTCAGGGCCGAAACGGTCGCGCGAGGGCACACGGAGGCGAAGAGCTCACGGGTGTGCGGCGCGAGGCGCTCAGAAGTTGAGTGGCATCCACATGGGAATCAGGTTAACCACACCCGCGCGGATCGTGCATCCCTTTTTTTCGCGGGTGTGTGGTCCGGGTCTCGGGCGGTCGCCGGTTACGCTCCGGCCATGACCTTGCTGCTACTGGGATTGGCCATCGCCTGTGAAGTGACCGCGACCGTCTCGCTGAAGATCTCCGACGGGTTCAGCAAGCTGGTGCCGTCGATCATCGTGGTGATCGGATACGGTGCGGCGTTCTACTTCCTGTCGCAGGCGCTCAAGCGCGGGATGGCGATCGGCGTGGCGTACGGGATCTGGTCGGCGGTCGGCGTGGTGGCGGTCTCGGTCATCGGCGCGCTGTTCCTCGACGAGAAGCTGACGCTGGTGCAGGTGGGCGGGATCGCACTGGTGATCGCGGGTGTGCTGGCGCTGGAACTCGGTGGGGCGCACTGAGATTCGCCTGACGCTCGGGGCGCGCCAACCATCGTCGACGCGCCCGCCGCATTCGGGCTTCGCTCAATCCTCCACGCGCAGTTGATAACCGACATCCGCGAGAGCATCCAGCACCTCATCGCGATGAGTGGGCCCTCGGGTTTCGAGGGTGAGCAGCACCTCGACCTCATCGATGGCGAGCCACGCGCCGGTGCGGTAGTGGACCACGTCGAGCACGCTCGCACCGGTCTTCCCGAGTTCGGCCAGCAGACGGCTCAGGCTGCCGGGACGATCGGAAATGGTGACGCGGGCGGCCAGATAGCGACCCGCCGCGCTCAGACCGTGCCCGATGACCCGGGTCAGCAGCAGCGGATCGATATTGCCGCCGGACAGCACGGCGCACACTGGTCCGCGCAGATCGAGTTCCTCGGGCGCGCAAGCCATCAGCGCGGCCACGGCGGCCGCCCCCGCCGGTTCGACGATCAGTTTCGCGCGTTCCATACACAGCAGCAGCGCCTTGGACAGCGCGTCCTCATCCACCGTGATGATGGCCGGAGCGCATTCGACGATATGCCCGAACGGCACCTCACCCGGGAGTCCGACCGCGATACCGTCGGCCATGGTCGCCATCTGCTCCAGCCGGAGCGGCTTACCGGCCTCGAGCGATCCGGGCCAGGCCGCCGCACCCTGCGCCTGCACGCCGATCACCCGCACGTGCGGGGCCAATTGCGCCAGCGCCCCGGCGATTCCGGCGAGCAGGCCGCCACCACCGGTCGGCACGATCACCGTGCCGACATCGGGTAGCTGCTCCAGAATCTCCAGCGCCACCGTGCCCTGTCCGGCCACGATATCGGGGTGGTCGAACGGATGCACCAGGGTGGCCCCGGTCTGTTCGGCGAATTCCCTTGCGGCCGACAGTGATCCCTCGATGGTCTCGCCGACCTGATGCACCGTCGCGCCATATGCCTTGGTGGCCACCAGCTTCGGCAGCGCCGCCCCGACAGGCATGAAGACCGTCGATTCGATACCGAGCGAGGTCGCCGCCCACGCCACGCCCTGTGCGTGATTACCGGCGCTGGCCGCCACCACCCCGCGCCGCCGTTCGGCCTCGGGCAGATTGGCGATCCGGTTGTACGCCCCGCGCGGTTTGAATGATCCGGTGCGCTGCAGGTTCTCGCATTTGAGCCATATGTCGTGCCCGGTGCGTTCGGCCAGTACCCGCGAAGCCACCACCGGAGTCCGGCGGATCACCGGGGCCAGCAGGGTGGCCGCCGCGTCGATCCGTGCGATCAGGTCCATGGCGGTCATGCTGCCAGGTAATAGCCGAACTGTCCGCCACGCGATCGGACCCGGGGCGAATCGGCAATCCGGGTAGCTGGACGGTAGCCGAGTTATCTTCTCTCCGATAGGCGCTGACCTGCACTGATGCCCGATCGAGGGCATGGGAAGACAAATGCCGAGCATCGGGAGAGAGGAAAGCTGTGCCGAAAACAGTGAAGGCCCTGGCGGTCGCGGCCATTGCCGCCGCCCTGGGCGCGATCCCCACGGGCACTCCCGTGGCCGCGGCCGATGCGATCGCCAGCTGTTCCGGCGGCGACTTCCGCTGGACCGCGGTCGACGGCGCGATCACCATGCAGCCGACCCTGCTCACCTTCACCTCGGTCGGCCGCCTCTGGGGTTGCAGCGGTCCGGGCAATATCTCCAGTGGCACCTTCACCGGCGTGCACATCGCATGGTCCGACTGCATGCATCCGGCGGACGGCCCGCTCACGGTCAAGATCACCTGGGACAACGGCGAAGTCAGCACCCTGTGGGCACCGTGGCCGGTCGGCATGTCCCAGCCCACCGTCGGCCCGATGGAAGTGGTGGACGGCCTCGGCCTGGGCAGCCGCGTCAAAGTGGTCGCCGAATACGAGATGATGACCCCGGACATGGTCATGGGCTGCATGGGCACGGGCGTGAAAACCGGTCCGGGACGCCTGTCCGCCAGCATGATCTGACCGCTCCGGGGCACGTCCCCGGGGCTCGGGGACCGGACCCCGGGGAGTTTCGAGAGGCGTACTAGATTTTCGTGGTTGTGACACGGGCGACCGCTGGAGCCAACATGGGAAACATAGCGTGGCGCTATGTCCCAACGCCGACGCTCCGCCCTGCTTGCCACTCTGGTGGTCGATCAACCGGGTCGCCCGCAGATCATTCTCGGTGAATTGCGCCGGGTCATCCTCGATGGCGCGGCCCCGCCGGGCACAGTGATCCCGCTGCGCGAGATCGCGGAACTGTTCGGCGTCAGCCACATTCCGGTCCGCGAGGCGCTCAAGACCCTGATAGGCGAGGGCCTGGTCACGCACGCCCAGCACGCCGGATACACCGTCGCCCAGCTCACCGCCGATGAACTCCGCGAAATGTACGTGGTGCGACAGACTTTGGAGGAGGCCGCGCTGGCCCTCGCGGTCGTGAACGCGAGCGCGGACGATCGCGCCGCCCTGATCGCCGCGAACGAACTACTCGAGCGAGCCATCCATGACGACGATTCGACCGCCTACAACCGGCACTCCCGCACCTTCCATCTCGCCCTGACCCGTCCCTCGCGCATGTTCCGGCTCGTGCACATGCTGGAGGCGGCCTGGAATGTCACCGAGCCGATTCAGCCCATGGTCCATGTGGCACAGGCGGATCGCGAACGCCTGCACGGTGATCACAACCTCATGCTGGACGCGTTCCTGGATCGCGATGTGGATCGGCTGCTCGCCATCGCCCGCCGGCATCACCACCGGTTGGAGCAGGTGATCGCCACGCTGCCAACCGATATCGGCCTGCTGGTGCATCCGGAAGATATATCGATCCCGCAATGAGCGGGCAATAGAGGTGCAACGGAAGGGCAATAGCCGCTTCCTATTTTGGTCCGACCATTGCTCTTCGGATCGGATGCACCATGACCGATATCGTCACCCCCGCCGCGGCATCGGCCGCGCCGGATTCACCGCCGACCGCACCAGTTTACGACCCCGCGCTCACCAATGAGGATCTGGCCCCCCTGCGCGAACAACGTTGGGGCTCTTACCATATCTTCGCCTTCTGGATGTCGGACGTGCACAGCGTCGGCGGCTATGTCACCGCCGGCAGCCTGTTCGCGCTCGGCCTGGCCGGATGGCAGGTGCTCGCGGCCCTGCTCATCGGCATCACCATCGTGTACTTCCTGTGCAATCTGGTGGCCGCGCCCAGTCAGCGCGCGGGGGTGCCGTATCCGGTCATGTGCCGCAGCGCATTCGGCGTGCGCGGTGCGAATATCCCGGCCATCATTCGCGGTCTGATCGCGGTGGCCTGGTACGGCATTCAGACCTACCTCGCCTCGGCGGCGCTGATCGTGGTCGCGGTGAAATTGTGGCCGAGCCTGGCCCCGTACGCGGTGGCCGATGATTACGGCTTCCTGGGTCTGTCGCTACTGGGCTGGTGCGCCTACCTGGTGCTCTGGGTGGTGCAGGCGGCGGTGTTCTGGCAGGGCATGGAGTCCATTCGCAAGTTCATCGACTTCTGCGGTCCCGCAGTGTATGTCGTGATGTTCCTGCTCTGCGGCTACCTGATCTACAAGGCGGGTTGGGGTTCGATCGATCTGCAGCTCGGCGCGGTCAAGTACCACGGCTGGGACGCGCTGCCGGTGATCCTGGGCGCGATCGCGCTGGTGGTGTCGTACTTCTGCGGTCCCATGCTGAATTTCGGTGACTTCTCCCGCTACGCCAAATCCATGGAGTCGGTGCGGCGCGGCAATCTGCTCGGGCTGCCGGTGAACTTCCTGGCGTTCTCACTGCTGGTGGTCATCACGGCCTCGCTCACCATTCCGGTGTACGGCGAGCTCATCACCGATCCGGTCGAGACGGTCTCGCGGATCGATTCCACCTTCGCGATCGTGCTGGGCGCGTTGACCTTCACCATCGCCACCGTCGGCATCAATATCGTCGCGAATTTCATTTCCCCGGCATTCGATTTCTCGCATGTGAGCCCGCAGCGCATCAGCTGGCGCATGGGCGGCATGATCGCCGCGGTCGGCTCGATCATCATCACGCCGTGGAATCTGTACAACAATCCCGAGGTCATCCACTACACGCTCGAGGTGCTCGGCGCGTTCATCGGCCCGCTGTTCGGGGTGCTGATCGCCGACTACTACCTGATCCGCAAACGCACCATCCACGTCGATGAGCTGTTCACCCTGTCGCCGACCGGAAGCTATTGGTACCGAAAGGGATTCAACCCGGTCGCGGTCATCGCCACGGTGGTCGGCGCGATCGCGGCGGTCTTCCCGGTACTGGCCAAGGACCTGACCGGTATGTACACCGCCGCCCAGTACAGCTGGTTCATCGGCTGCGGGCTGGCGCTGGTCATCTACTACGCCCTGGCCAAACGCTCGAGGTTTGCCATGACGGTGTGACGACGCCGACATAATCCGCATGAATTCACGTATTCAAGCCCACATGCTCAAAATCTGCTTTTCCGAAGCGGAATTAGTAGCGTGATCGGTATGCAGCTTTCCCGGTTCACCGATCTCGGATTGCGTGCCCTCATGCGGCTGGCGATCAGTGACCGGGCGCAGGAACGTGTCACCGCCAAACTCATTGCGCGACAGGTGAATGCGTCCGAGAACTATGTGGCCAAGGCGGTCTCCCGACTGGCCGAACTGGGCTATGTGGAGTCGTTGCGGGGCCGGACCGGCGGGATATTCCTCACGCCCGCCGGACGGTCCACCACACTCGGGCGCATTGTCCGCGACCTCGAGGGCGATACCGAAGTCGTCGAATGTCAGGGCGTGAATCCCTGCCCGCTGGCGAGTGCCTGCCGTTTGCGTGGCGTGCTCGCCCAGGCCCAGCGGGCGTTCTACGCCGAACTCGACAATTTCACCCTCGCCGATCTGGTGGACCGGCGAACCGTGGAACTGCTGCATCTGCCGGTTTTTCCGGGCATGGCGCTGGTCGACGACTGAGCGCCGATCGAGGATTCAGGAGACAGCATGACCACCGCACAGGATTCGACCCACCGGGTCACCGAGTTGGAGCAGGCGCACGCCGAGGTGATCCGGGCAACATTGCCACTGGTCGGAGCGCATATCGACCAGATCACCCAGGTCTTCTATCGCGGGCTTTTCACTGCGCATCCGGACCTGCTGCGTGACCGCTTCAATCGCGGCAATCAAACCCGGGGCGCACAGCAGCGGGCACTCGCGGCCTCCATCGCCACCTACGCATCGCATCTGGTCGATCCCGCGCTGCCGCATCCGCGAGAGTTGTTGTCCCGCATAGGACATAAGCATGCCTCCCTCGGTGTCACCGCGGCCGAGTACCACATCGTGCACGAGCATCTGTTCGCGGCGATCGTCGAGGTACTGGGCGCGGAGACGGTGACGGCCGAGGTCGCCGCGGCCTGGGATCGCGTGTACTGGCTGATGGCCACCACGCTCATCGATCTGGAGGCCAAGCTCTACGCCGAGGCCGGTGTCGCACCGGGCGAGGTATTCCGGGAGGCCCGGGTGGTGCGGCGCATCGACGATCCCTCCGGGGCGGCCACTTTCATCGTGGAATCCGCGGATCCGGCGCAACCGCTGCCGGATTTCCTGCCCGGACAATACATTTCGGTCGGCGCGCAATTGCCGGATGGCGCTCGTCAGCTGCGCCAGTACAGCCTGATCAATCGACCCGGCACGCATCGGCTGGCCTTCGCGGTCCGCCGGGTCATCGCCGCCGACGGCAGTCCGGAGGGTGAGGTCTCCTCCTGGCTGCACGAAAACGTCAGCGCGGGAGACGCTCTGCAGATCACCCTGCCGTTCGGCGATCTCACCATCGATCCCGATGCCACCACCCCGCTGGTGCTCATCTCCGCCGGTATCGGCGTCACCCCGATGGTGGGCATTCTCGAATATCTCGCCGCGACGGCGAGCGACCGCCGAACCCTGGTCCTGCACGCGGACCGTTCGGCGGCCGCCCACCCGCTCCGTGACACCGTCACCGATCTGGTTGGCGCGCTGCGTGATTCGAAGCTGCGGACGTGGTATCGGGCCGAGGGGCACGGCCTGATGGACCTGTCCGAACTCGAACTGCCGCAGCACGCCGACTACTACCTGTGCGGCGGCAACGGGTTTCTACAGGCGGTCCGCAGTCAACTGCTGGCCGCCGGGATTCCGGGTGACAGCGTGCATTTCGAACTCTTCGCACCCAATGATTGGCTGCTGTCCCGATCCGGATAACCGGATCAGGGCCGCCCGCGCTCGGCGATATCGAGCACCTGCGCCAGCCAGGGCGTGTACCCCGCCGGAACCGCCGACATGGCGGTGCGCAGTTCGCCGATGCTCACCCACATGGTTTCGGCCACCTCGGCCGGATCCGGTTGCGGCACAACGCCGTCTACCCGTCCGAGCAGTACGTGATCGAATTCGTGCTCGACTCGCCCGGTGGCCGGATCGGCGGCCTGGTAGGTGAAGGCCCCGGCCTCGAACAACTCGGCCGAGAGTCCCATCTCCTCGCGCAGGCGCTGCGCCGCGGCCGCGATCACCGACTGCCCGGGTGCGGGATGACCGCAGCAGGTATTGGTCCACAGCAGCGGGAAACGGGTTTTGACCCCGGCCCGCTGCTGCAGCAAGACCTGGCCGCTGTCATCGAACAGCAGCACCGAGAACGCCCGATGCAGCTGGCCGGGCGCGGTGTGGGCCGCCGCCACCGGCAGCGATCCGATCGCGTGGCCCCGCTCGTCCACCAGCTCGACGAGCAGGGTTTCGCGATCGACCGCCGCCGAGGCGTCGGGAGTGTCGAGAGTGCCGGTCACCGTCCTACCTTATCGGCGGCGATCAACAGGTACTGGAAGCTCCCCTCCCGGTACGAGGTCAGGAAGGGCTTTTCCACGCCGGTGGCCAGCTCGGAATGGGTGCGCAGATCCCAGTACGGGATGGTGTCCGGGGTGAGGTCCTTGACCGCGACCGGCACCAGATTATTGGCGGCCAGGGCCTTGAAGTACTCGCTGCGCGGATGGATATTGCAGCCGTAGTGCGCGTCGATCCAGCTCACCGCGGCCGAGCGCTCACCGAAGACGTCATTGGAACAGCCGGTAATGCAGACGTACCGCCCGCCCGGCTCCAGCAGTCGGGAGAATTCGGCGAAGAGTTCGAAAAGGTCCACGTACATGGTGGTTTCATTGGTCCAGATGCCGCGCTTGGAACCCGCGTCGAAACCGGTGTCGAGCATATTCTTGAAGTGGAACTGCACCTTGTCGGTGACACCGCGCTCCTTGGCCTGCGCATTGGCGAAGCCGGCCTGATATTCGGAGATGGTGACGCCGTCCATCCGGCAGCCGAAGCGCTGATTGGCCATGAAACTGGTGCCGCCGCGCCCGGAACCGCCGTCCATCAGCTGATCGCCCGGGCGCACATCGCCCAGATGGTCGAGCAGCAGATCGGCCTGTGCGGTTTCCAGCCGGTGCAGTTCCTTCACCAGGCGCTCCTGGCGGGTGTCCTCGGGACCTTCGAGGACCGACAGATCGGGTGCGCCGATGCCGTAGTGATGGTGGTAGAGCCCGTCCACCTCGCCGAGCACGGTGTTGACGCGATCATCATTGGGATTGTTGTTCCAATACGCGGCAACCGACTTCTGGTAGTCGGTGCGCAGTACCTCGGTCTCGGGGTGCAGCGCGGTCATGGGAACCATCCTCTCGCATACGGACAGAAACAAGAGCTGAAAAGCCCTGCGGCTCAGTGGCTTTCAGTGGTGCGGCGATCTTCTGCCGGTCGTCATCCCCACGGTGGGATGACGATTTGGGTGACCGGCAGGGCGCGCACTCGGGGGAACAGATGGGAAAGCTGCCGCACCGCGGTCGATTTCGGGGGCGTGCGCCCCACCCCGCTGGGAGCGGGACGGGGCGGCGCCGATATCGCCAGGGTGTCGGGTGGCGGCAGATTCACCAGCAGGCTCGCGGACCCCAACCCCATGGGACCGAGTAGCCGCTTGGGCGACAGGTGTACTTCCGCCGCATCCGAGACACCGAGGCGTGGATCATCAAGTGCGCCTCGGGCTTCCGGTGTATCCGGAGGCACCGGCTGGGGTGGCACCGACATGGCCTGCTCCGATCAGTCGGACTGCCGTGCGACCAGCACGTTGTCGAGAATGCCGAGCGCGTCGGGGACCAGGACCGCGGCCGAGTAGTAACAGCTGACCAGGTAGGAGATGATCGACTGATCGTCGATACCCTTGAACCGGACATTCAGGCTGGGCTCGTACTCATCCGGAATTCCGGTCTGGTGCAGGCCGATAACGCCCTGATCCTTCTCACCGGTGCGCATGGCCATGATCGAGGTGGTCTGGGTATCGCTCACCGGGATCTTGCCGCACGGGAAGATGGGCACGCCGCGCCAGGCGGGCACGCGATGGCCGTCCACCTCCACCGGATCCGGGTACAGGCCGCGCTTACTGCATTCGCGGCCGAACGCGGCGATCGCCTTCGGATGTGCGAGAAAGAGTTTGGTGCCGCGCCGCATGCTGAGCAGCTCGTCCATATCGTCCGGGGTCGGCGGGCCGGACTCGGTGTAGATGCGCTGCTTGAGATCGCAATTGTTGAGCAGGCCGAAGTCCTCGTTGTTCACCAGGTCGTATTCGCGGCGCTCGTACATGGCCTCGATGGTCAGGCGCAGCTGCTGTTCGATCTGATCCATCGGATCGTTGAACAGATCCGCGACGCGGGTGTGCACCCGCAGCACGCTCTGGCCCAGGCTGAGTTCGTACTCGCGGGGCTGTCCGTCGTAGTCGACGAAGGTGCCGTCGAGCATCGGCTCACCCGAGTGACCGGAGGAGACCACGATCTCGGCCTCACCGTATTTGTTCTGCGGCGCCGCGGGCAGGCTGGCCACCGCCTCCAAATGCCGCTGCAGGGCCGGGATTTGATCATTGAGCTGATCGAGCGCCTGCCGGCTGAGCACCAGCACGGTGGTGGGCGTGACCGTCTTGATCGTCACCGGCCAGATGGCGTCCGGATCGACGAGGGTTTCATCACCGTAGAAGTCACCGCCGGCCAGCATGCCGAGCTTGGTGGTCTCACCGTATTCGCCGGTGCCCATCTTGGTGAGCTTGCCGTGCACGATCAGCAGAACCTGGTCCATCGGGTTGCCGAATTCGGCAACCACGGTGCCGGGGGCCAGATCTCGCTGCTCGAAGCGCTGGGCGACGGCGCTCAGCACCTCCTCGTCGTCGAATCCGCGCAGCTGCGGCAATTCCTGCAGCTCCAGCGGGATGACCCGGGCCTGTGAGCCATTGATGATGTACTCCACCTCGCCGTTGCCGACGGTGTGGGTGAGGCGCCGGTTGACGCGATAGACGCCGCCCTTCACCTGGGTCCAGGGCAGACTGCGGGTGAGCCAGCGTGAGCTGATGCCCTGCATCTGAGGTTCGGACTTGGTGGTGTGCGCCAGCTGGCTGGCGGCGGCGGTGCTGAGGGTTTTGCGCTGATGATTAGTGGTCTCGATGGGCAATTCAATGGTCATGCTGCGGTCCTCACCTCGAAGGGCCACCGCGTCAGCAAGCGGTGGAATCCACGGCGATAGAGCAGGTCCGGCACGGGCCTGCGGAATTAGACATGTAGTGAAATGACAAGCGCGACAGTGCGTTCCAGCGATACCGATGGTAGGACCGGGTATCGGGAAACCGCAGCAAAATGCATAAACATGATGTCTGGTGTATTGCTATCGCCGTCGTGTCGCAGCTTCGCCGCCTCGCAATCGTGCGTTCGCAAGCGTTTCGGCGGTGCATTCGACCAGCGTGTTGACCGGCCGGGCGCAGGTGGCGGGCGCCGCATTCGCAGCTTCACAAAAATAGCTGAACCGACCGGGCTGTACGTAGATTTCGCCGCGCCCGGGGGCTGGTACGCATGGTGCTGGTCACAGCCGCCACGGGATAGAGTGGCTCTATGGCAAGCTCATCTGGACGCGTTGGGGCGGATGACGCAGGTCACGAGCAGATTATGTCTGGGAGCGAAGCCGTGAAATTCAATACGAGGTCCGTTGTCGGTCCTATGCAGCGCCTGGTGGCGACCGCTCAGAACGGGCTCGAGGTGATCCGGTTCGGGGGACTGGTTCACGAAATCGAATCGTCGCCGTATGAAATAGCCGAGCGCAAACGCATGTACCGGCTGCGGCATTACTTCCCGGACGCCGAGGGAACCGACCGACCGGTTGTGCTGCTGGTGCCGCCCATCATGGTGACCGCCGAGATCTGGGACGTGAATGCCGCCGACGGGGCGGTCGGCATTCTCCAGGCCGCCGGAATCGATTGCTGGGTAGTGGATTTCGGCTCGCCGACCACCGAGGAAGGCGGCTGGGATCGCGATCTCGCCGACCATGTGCTCGCGGTCAGCAGCGCCATCGACACCGTCAATGAATTGACCGGGCGCGGTGTCCATCTCATGGGCTACTCGCAGGGCGGCATGTTCGCCTATCAGACCGCGGCCTACCGGCACGGCAGCGGCGTGGAATCCATCGTCACCTTCGGCTCCCCGGTGGACGCGGTCGCGGGCATCCCGTTCGGCATTCCCTACGGGGTCGCCTCCGGCGCGGCCGAATTCCTCGCCGATCACGTGCTGAACCGGCTGCCCATCACCGATTCCATGGTGCGACTGGGCTTTCAGGCCCTGGACCCGGTCAAGACCGCCAAGGCGCGCATCGACTTCCTGCGCCAGCTGCACGACCGGGAGGCGCTGCTGCCCAAGGAACGCCAGCGCCGCTTCCTCGAGGCCGACGGCTGGCTGGGGTATCCGGGCCCCGCGCTCACCGATCTGCTCCGGCAGTTCATCAAACACAATCGAATGATGCTGGGCGGCTTCGTCATTCGCGATCAGCCGATTTCGCTCGCGGATCTCAAATGCCCGATCCTGGCCTTCGTCGGCGAGGTCGACGATATCGGCCAGCCCGCCGCCGTACGCGGTATCGTGCGCGCCGCGCCCAATGCCGATGTGTACGAAGCCAGCGTGGTGGCAGGGCATTTCGGCCTGGTCTCCGGCTCCACCGCCACCAAGTACACCTGGCCCGTGGTGCGCGACTGGGTGAACTGGCTCAGCCAGGGCGGCGAACAGCCCGCCCAGGTGGTGCCGATGAGCCAGGAAGTGGCGCGCAAGGGTCCGAGCACCGGACTCACCCGCGCCGTGCACGCCGTCGGCAGCCTCGCCGAGGCGGGCGCCGGACTGAGCAAGACCATCGAGGGCGTCGCCAGTCAAACCCTGCGCGGCACAGTCGAATTGACCGGTGAGGCGGCGCGCGCCCTGCCGCGGCTGACCCGGCTCGGCATGATCCAGCCGCACACCCGAATCTCCCTGGGCCGCCTACTGTCCGAACAGGCCCGGCGCGGACCGGAAAGGGAAGCCTTCCTTTTCGAGGATCGGGTGCACACGCATTTCGCGGTGAACCAGCGCATCGACAATGTGGTGCGCGGACTCATCACCGCCGGGGTGCGACCGGCCACCCGGGTCGGCGTCGTCATGGAGACCCGGCCCAGCGCCATGGTCGCCATCGCCGCACTGTCCCGGCTCGGCGCGGTCGCGGTGCTGCTCGCACCCAAGAGCGAACTGACCAAGGTCGTCGAACTGACCGGCACCAAACTGCTGATCGCCGATCCGGAGAATCTGAAGGACGCCGCCGCCACCGGCAGCCGCGTACTGGTGCTCGGCGGCGGTGACGCACGCGCACTGGATATTCCGGCCGGTTGCGATGTCACCGATCTCGAGCAGATCGATCCGGCGCAGGTCGCCGTGCCCGCCTGGTACCAGCCCAATCCGGGCCTGGCCCGCGAACTGGCGTTCATCCTGGTGACCGGCACCGGCGATCGCTTCGACATCAAGTACGTCACCAATCACCGCTGGGCGCTGTCCGCCTTCGGCACCGCCTCGGCCGCCGATCTCGGCCGCAAGGATACGGTGTACTGCCTTGCGCCCCTGCACCATTCGTCCGGCTTACTGGTCAGCCTGGGTGGGGCGGTCGCGGGTGGCAGCCGTATCGCGCTGGCCCGCTCGCTGGATCCGGCGCAGTTCGCCGCGGAGGTGCATCGCTACGGCGTCACCGTGGTCACCTACACCTGGACCATGCTGCGCGACATCCTCGATGCCGACACCTTCCCCAATGGCCACCCGCATCCGATCCGCCTCTTCATCGGCTCGGGTATGCCCGCGGGTCTGTGGCGTCGCACCCAGGATCGCTTCGCTCCCGCCCGGGTGCTGGAGTTCTACGCCTCCATCGAGGGAGATGTGGTGCTCGCCAACGTCTCCGGCGCGAAGATCGGTTCCAAGGGCCGCCCGGTCCCCGGCACCGCCAAGGTGGAGCTCATCGCCTACGATCCGATCTCCGATGAGATCCAGGTCGCGGACAACGGCTTTGCCCGCCGCTGCGCCGATAACGAGGTGGGCCTGCTCATCGGCACCGCGTCCGATACCGTCGATCTCTCGGCGGGCGGTCTGCGCGGCGTCTTCACCCCCGGTGATGCCTGGATGCCGACGGAGAACCTCTTCCGCCGCGACAGCGACGGCGACTACTGGCTCATGGACCGCCGCGATACCGTCATCCACACCCCGCGCGGGCCGGTGTACACCAAGCCCATCGTCGATGTCCTCAATGACATCACCGCCGTGGATCTCGAAGTGGCCTACGGTCTTCCGGCGGGCAATCGCACCCTCGCGGTGGCGGCCGTCAGTGTCCGCGCGGATATGCGCCTGACTCCCAAGGATGTCACCGAGGCGCTGCGCGATCTGCCCCCGGATCAGCGCCCCGATCTCATCTACGTGGTGGACGATATCCCGCGCAGTTCCACCTTCCGTCCCTCCACCAAGGCCGTACAGGCCGCGGGCCGCCCCGAACCGGGCGAGCTCACCTGGTGGTACAACCGCGAAACCGAGAACTACGAAGTCCTCACCGAGGAATTGGCGACCCGACTGTTCGCCTGATACCAGCGACGATCGGCCGGGTCGGGGTTCGGCCGATCGCCGCTGTAGTGACCGAGTCTAGGGATTCCCCGAATTCGGGCATATCCCCGAAAGTCGGGGGCGCGGTCGGCGGCTGCGGCGGAGCCACGCCGGTAGCATCGAGGAGTGAATCCGCTTGCCGCACGTGTGATGTCCACTGTTGCCGGTCAACTCGGCAATCCGCATGGTCTGCTGGGTAAGGGGACCGCGCTGATGCTCAATCGGGTGAATCGGTTCCTGATCGAGGAGGCGGTGCGGGCCGCCGCACCGGTGGCGGGGGAGACGGTGGCCGATATCGGATTCGGCGGCGGGGTCGGATTGTCGCTGCTGCTGGATCAGGTCGGGCCGACCGGCAATGTGCAGGGCGTGGAGATCTCGCCGGATATGTTGAACCGGGCCAGGGCCGGATTCGCCGCGCAGATCGGCGCGGGCCGGTTGCAGGTGATGGAGGGATCGCTGACCGAACTGCCGTTCGCCAAAGCCAGTCTGGACGCGGCTATCACGGTGAACACCATCTACTTCGTGCCCGAATTGGACCGGGTCTGTGCGGAATTCGCGCGCGTACTGCGACCGCAGGGGCGAGCCGTGATCGGAATCGGGGATCCGGACGGTATGGCCAAGATGCCGTTCACCGAATTCGGCTTCCGGCTGCGGCCGGTTCCGGAGGTGATCGCGGCGCTGGAGGCCGCCGGGCTGGTGGTGGAAGACCGTGCGGTGGACCATAAGCCGGTTCCGGGCCATTTGCTCATCGCTCGGCCCAAGAACTGATCCGGGGCGGCGGAACCGGAACCGCGTGAAATCCGGCCCCCGAACGAGGGGCCGGATTTCAGGATCAGACGGTGAAGCCGGTGATGCCCTCGACCACGCGGTCGAGCTGCTGTTCGGTCAGCCCCGGCCACAGCGGCAGTCGCACAATGGTTCCGGAGAATTCGGCACTGCGGGTGCAGGGCGTGGGCGTGCGGCCCAGCTTCAATCCGGCCGGACTGGAATCCAGCGGAATGTAGTGGAACGGGGCCGAGATGCCCTGTGCGCCAAGGTGCTTGATCAGGTCATCGCGGCGGCCCTCGGTGGGCACGCGCAGGAAATACAGGTGCGCGGTGTGCTCGCGATCCTGCGGCACCGTCATGAGCTGAACGTCATTGCGGGCGGCCCAGTCCGGCAGCGCGGCGGCGTAGTGATCCCACACCCGATGCCGATTGGCTTGAATCGTCGCGAATTCCGCCAGCTGCGCGTCCAGCACCGCCGCGTTCAATTCACTCGGCAGATAGCTGGAGCCGATGTCCTGCCACGAATACTTGTCCACCGCGCCGCGCAGGAAGCGCGCCCGGTCGGTGCCCTTCTCGCGCACGATTTCCGCTCGCGCCATGAGGATCTCATCGGTGAGCAGCAGTGCGCCGCCCTCACCGCAGTGCACGTTCTTGGTGTCGTGGAAGCTGAGCGCGCCGACCGTGCCGATGGTGCCCAGCTGCCGGCCGCGCCAGGTGCCGCCCAATCCGTGCGCGGTGTCCTCGATCAGCGCGAGACCGTGCGCGTCCGCGATCTGTTGCAGCCGTTCCATATCCGCGCCGACGCCGCCGTAGTGGATGATCACCACGGCCTTGGTGCGCGGGGTGACCGCCGCGGCCACCGACTCCGGATCGATATTGCCGGTCGCGAGATCGATATCGGCGAACACCACCGTGGCCCCGCGCAATGCCATCGCCGTCGCGGTCGAGGTGAACGCGAAGCTCGGCACGATCACTTCGTCCTCGGGCCCGAGTTCCAGCAGCAGCCCGGCCATTTCGAGCGCGTGCGTGCACGAGGTGGTCAGCAGCGCGTACGGCGCGGCGGTGATATCGCGCAGTTTCGCGGTGGCCGCCGCGGTGAACGGACCGTCGCCGTGGCTGTGATCCGACGACAGCACGGCCTCGACGTTCGCCAGCTCACCCGTGGCGCGGAACGGACGGCTGAAGATGATGCGATCAGTGCTCACCCGGGTCGTTCCCCCTCGCTCCTGCGTACTGGAATTCCTTGTCCGCGTGCTCCGAATGCTGTTGCACCGGTCGCGGTGTCGGCGAATCTACCGTCAGATACAGCGGTTTGCCCACGAGTACGTGCAAGGCCACACCCAGATATTCGGCGATCAGGCCGAGGGAGAACAGCACCGCGCCCGAGCACAGCAGCAGCACCGTCATCAGCGAGGCCCAGCCCTCGGGATCGCCGCCGCTATCGGTGAGCTTGTGATAGACCACCCACGCCGCCATACCGCCGCCCGCCAGCGCGAGCGTCACACCCAGCATGCTCACCAGCCGCAGCCCGCGAGTTCCGCTGCACAGCACCATCTTCCAGAACAGCGAGAACAGTCGCCGGTAGTTGTACCCGGACTCCTCACGTCCCTCCGCGCGCAATTGCACCGGCACCTGCGCCACATCGCTCACCACCCAGGTGAGCGCCACATCCAGATACACGCCATTGGAGGCGACCTGCGCGAGCTGGCGCGCGATATCGCCGCGAATCAGCCGGTAGCTCTCGAACCGGGTCGAATCCGGGAACGCGAAAATCGTCGCCAGCACGATCTTGGCTCCGCGCGAGGTGATATTGCGCAGGAAGCCGTGCGGGCGGGTATTGACCGGCTTGGAGTACACCAGATCCGCGCGCTCGCGCAGCGCAGCGTCCAGGAACTCACCGATGAACGCCGGATCGTGCTGCCCGTCCTCATCCATGGTGACGGTCCAGTCGCCGTCGGCGGCGGCCATCCCCGCGATGGTGGCGGCGTCCTGTCCGTAATTGCGGCTCATCCACACCACCCGCACCTGCGGATAGGTCTGCTCGAGTTCCTGCAGCACCACATCGGAGCGATCCGGCCCGTGATCGTGCACCAGCACGATGTCGTTCACGGTGAATTCGGCCCCGGCGGGGGAGCGCACCGGACCGCTGAGCTTGTCCAGCTCGGCGACGAGCGCGGCAATGGTGTCTTCACCGCGATACACGGGTACGACAACGGATACGGCGTGCACCCGCGCCGACCCGGAAGGGCCGGAGGTGACGCTCGGAGCGGTCTGCGCGCGGAGCGGGCGAGACGGAATCGGCATCAGCTGGATCGACTTTCGATGACGGAGCGCGCCGGTACTCCACGCCAAATTACAGAGCCCGAGCCGCGGAGAACTCTAACACGGTGCAGGTCGCGGCTTCCGGGGCGAGAGATCATCACCCCATCATCATTGCCGCACAGCTTGATGCCCGCGAGCGCGACGCCCTGTAGGGTCTGGAACTCGTGGTGGAAAGCGCATTTTCGACGGTGGCCGGGACCACCGGAACCGAACCCGCCGAACAGCCGGCGCGACGCGAGGTATACCGCTGGGGAGTTGTCACCGCCGTCGGTGTGACGCTCGGCTATATCGCGGTGCTGCTGGCCAATGCCCGCCACTTCTACACCGATGACAGCGAATCCCAATACACCGGTTTATGGGTGTTCTTCGGCCGCGCCTTCCGCGACGGCCAGTTCCCGTTCCTGCTGCCGCAGCAGTGGATGTCGGGCAATTACACCAATGAGGAAGCGGGACTGTTCAACCCGCCGCAGCTGCTGATCGATCTGATCGCGCCCTCGGTGCCGAACCTCGCGGTGTACGCGACCATCGTCAAACTGATCTTCGCCATTATCGCCGGGCTCGGGGTGTACCGGGTCTGCCTGGCGTACGGCTCGCGCCCGGAATGGGCGGCCGCGGCCGGTGTGGCATTCCCCTTCACCGGATTCTTCCTGTTCTTCGATTCCGCCAGCTGGTTCACCGCCATGAGCGGAACCGCGTGGATGATCCACGCCTGGGCGTCCTCGGTGCGGTACGCGCGCGGTAAGGGCGGGCCGATCCCGGTCTTTGTGTACCTCTACCTGGCGATCTCGGTGCAGTACGTGTTCCCGGCGGTCGAGGCCGCCATCATGCTGGTCGCGGTCGCGATCGGGGAACTGGTGTGGCGCGGGCGTGCGGCCTGGGCTCCGCTGGCCCGCCTCACCGCCGCCGCTGCCGCCGCGGGCGCGGCCGGTCTGATCACCTTCCTGCCGAGCATGCTGTCCGCGAAGGTCAGCTGGCGCGGCACCTCGCAGATCAATAACGACCAGTTCCTCACGGTGCCGTGGTCGGAATCGCTCAATGCCAGCCTGCCGAGCACGCTGCCCGCGTTCAACTCGTGGTGGGGTTATATCCAGCCGCTGCCCATGGTCTACATCGCGTGGTTCCTGATTCCGGCGCTGGCGTTCGTGGATTGGCGTGCGGCCAAGGCGCAGTGGAAGGAACTCACTTCCATCGCACTGTTCGCCGCGGTGATGCTGATGTGGACCGCCGGGCCCGGCACCATCGGACCGCTGCGCTGGCCCGCGCGCGTACTGCCCATGCTGGCGCTGGGACTGCTGGTGCTGGTGTGCGTACTGCTCGGGCGGTTCGGCACGGTACAGAGCTGGCGTAATCGCGGGATCGCCGCGGGCGTGCTGATTCTGCTGCTGTGGGTGCGCACCTTCTCCGCCGATCCGCACGATGTGCTTTGGCATGTGCTGTCCGCGCTCGTGGTCGGGGCACTGGTCGCGGGCGTGGTGTGGCTGGGCCGCACCCGGGGTACGGCGGCGGCGGTCGCGCTGACCATCGTCGCCATGCTCCCGATCGCGTACTTCCAGGTGCGGTCGGTGCAGCCGACGCCGATGTCGTGGAATCTGCCCGCCGATCGCGAGGAAGCCAAGGCGGCGTTCCCGAAGTTCACCACCGGCACCACGCTGCAGCTCGGTGATCGCGGATTGCTGCAACCCGCCGACAAGAGCCTCGAGGGTGCGTACGGATCGCTGGTGTGGGGTAACTACGCCAAGGATCTCGAACTCGACTACGTGAACGGCTATACGCCCAACGGGCACTTCTACTTCGGTGAGATGCTCTGCATGCGCTGGGACGGCAGCACCTGCCCCGACTCGTACAAGCGCATGTTCGCCCCCGAACCGACCACCGGCCGCCCGCTCGCCGATCTCATGCTGATCGATCGAATCGTGTTGCAGAAGGCCATGTTCCCCGAGGCCGGGAACGAACCCGCGCCGGAGGGCTGGCATTTCACCCCGGTGCCCGGGCATGAGAAGTACATCTGGGTGCTCGAGCGCGATGGCGGCCCGATCTCCACGGTCAACGGCCGCATCGGCGACGCCCACAATGTGGATGCCACATCGCTCTCCGAATCCGGCACCAGCAGCGTGGTGCGCGTGTCCTCGGAGACCGGCGGCCGCATCACCTTCGCGCGCCTGGGCTGGCCCGGTTACCGCGTCACCCTGAACGGTAAGACGATCCCGTTCACCACGGTCGCGAAATCCTTTGTGGCCGTCGATATCCCGGCGGGCACCAAGGCCGCCGAACTGGAAGTCACCTGGCGTCCGCCGGGCTGGAAGATCGGCATCGGCGCGGCCGCGGCGGGCCTGATCGGCATCGGCGTTCTGCAATGGCTTTACCTGCGCTCCCGCCGCGACGGCGATGACGGTGACGACGGCGGCGACGATACCGGCCCGATCACCCCGGACCCGAAACGCGAACTGGCGGAATCGGTTTCGTGACCACCGAACGATCCGTCGGCACGCCCGACGACCTGCGCGCCGCATCGTCGAATGTCGATGGTGCGGTGGCCGCGAGCACGGCCGCCGCAGCGGCCGACCCGGAGCCGGTGAGCGCTCCGCCCGGTCCGCTGCTGCGGCTGGTGCGGCGGCAGGAGATCGCCTTCGCGCTCGTCGGCGGGTTCAACACGCTGCTGGGCATGGCCCTGACCATCATGTGGCTGACCGTGCTGAACGGCATGGTGTCCAAGGATGTGGCCGCCGCGCTATCGGTGGCGCTGGCCTACACGGTGAGCGTGTTCATCGCCTTCGGCCTGCACCGCACCCTGGTCTTCCGGGTGCGCGGTCATCTGCTGCGCGATTTCGTCGCCTTCGTCGGCGTCAACTCGGTCGGCATGGTCCTGAACATGGCCCTGCTCCAGTTCGCGGTCTCCGTCCTGCACGCCCCGGCCCGCCCCGCCGCCGTCGTGGTCATGGCGCTGGTGGCGGTGGCGAGCTTCTTCGGCCACCGCCACATCTCCTTCCGCCGCACCGATTCCCACCCCGCCCCGGCGGACCGGTAGGTTGACCCTCATGTCGGAGGAAATCCTGGACCCCACGCTGCTGACCCTGCTCGCCTGCCCGCAGGACAAGGGCCCGCTGCACCTGGTTCGCAATGCCGAGGGTGATCCCTTCCTCTACAACCCCCGCCTGCGGCTGGCCTACCCCATCGACAACGGCATCCCGGTCCTGCTGGCCGATGAAGCCCGTCCGGTCGCCGACGAAGACCACACCGCCTTCCTCACCCAGGTCTGATCGCACCGGTATCTCTGTACCGCGTTCATCGCGGCGAGCGGCCGTGCTGTCGAGAGGGTTCGGCTAGCCGAGGTCGCCGGTGAGGTAGCGCTGGATGTTGGGGCCCACGGCGGCGGCCAGCTCCTCCACGGGCATCGAGGCAATCGGCTCTATCGGCACTATTTTGCGGGTGACGAGAAGTCCGGCCAGCTGCGAGGCGGCCAGGACGGCGCGTTTGGCTCCGGTACCCGGGGGTGAATCCACGCGTGCGCGAACGTCTTTCAGGACGACTTCGAGCAGGAAGGCGCGAGCCAGGGCCGGGTCGGCGGTGGTGAGCAGGGTGCGGAAGCCCGCTATCGCCTGAACGCCGATGGGGGAGTCCCAGACCGAGACGACCGTGCGAATGATGGTCTCGCCCAACTCTTCCAGGGGTGCGGCGGCGATGCGGGCCAGGATCACGTCCGGATCGATGGGGATTTCCAGTGCGGCGGTGAACAATTCCTGTTTGGTGCCGAAATAGTGGTGCACCAGTGCGGGATCCACGCTCGCGGCCGTCGCGATCGAGCGGATGGAGGCCCGATCGAAACCCACCTCGGCGAAACGCACCCGCGCGGCGTCCAGAATCGCCTCGCGGGTGCCGGAGCGGCCGGGTCGCCGGCCGCTCCGGGAATTGCCCTCGACGCTCACGCGGTGCGCCGCCGTAGCGTGGCCGCGCCCAGACCCAATGCGATACAGGCGAATCCGGCCACGATCGCGATATCGCGCCACATCACCCCGGTCGCCCCGCTGTGCGTGGACACCTGCTGTAGCGCGTCCACCGCATAGCTGAGCGGCAGCACATTGCTGATGGCCTCGAGCCAGCCGGGCAGCTGGCCGCGCGGAACCAGCAGTCCGCACAGGAAGAACTGGGGCAGCACGATCACGGGCATGAACTGTACGGCCTGGAATTCGGTCCGCGCGAAAGCGCTGGCCAGCAGCCCCAGCGCCACCCCGAGTACGGCGTCGACCACGGCGATCAGCACCACCAGCAGCGGACTGCCCGCCGCGTTCAGATCCAGCAGCCAGAACGCCACCAGACATGCGATCACCGCCTGCCCCGCCGCCGCGATCGAGAACGCCGTCCCGTACCCGCCGAGCAGATCCAGTTTCGACAGCGGCGTGGTCATCAACCGCTCCAAGGTGCCCGAAACCCGTTCGCGCTGCATGGCGATCGCGGTGATGAGGAACATGACCACGAACGGCAGCACCCCGAGCATGGTGATCCCGACCCGGTCGAACAGACGCGGTGCGCCCGGCGCGGTCGGATAGTTCTGGTACACGAAATACAGCAGCGTCATGAGCAGCGCGGGCACCAGCAGGATCATGGCCACTGTGCGGCGGTCCGCGCGCAACTGGCGCAGAATGCGCAGCGTGGTGGCGGCGTAGCAGCGCAGCGGTTTCGGCCCGGCCGGGCGCGACACGGTGGTGGTCACGACTTCTCTCCCATTTTGATCAGTGCCAGGAAGGCGTTCTCGAGGCTGGATTCGCCGGTGTCCGAGCGCAATTCGGCGGGGCTGAGCTGTGCGAGCAGCTGCCCCTCGCGCATGAGCAGCAGTTGATCGCAGTGCTCGGCCTCATCCATGACGTGGCTGGAGACGATCAGGGTGCGGCCCTGGTCGGCCAGTGCGTGGAACTGCGTCCACAGATCCGCGCGCAGGACCGGGTCCAGGCCCACGGTCGGTTCATCGAGCACCAGTAGTTCGGGATCGGCGACCAAGGCGCAGGCCAGCGATACCCGGGTGCGCTGTCCGCCGGAGAGCTGATTGCCGCGATTCCCGGCGCGCCCGCTCAAACCCACAGCGGCGATGGCGGATTCGACGTCCCCGGCCGAACAGCCATACAGCGCACCGAAATACGCCACATTGTCGGTGACGGTCAGATCGTCGTAGATGCTCGGCGCCTGGGTCACATAACCGACCCTGCGGCGCAGCGCGGGTGATCCGGCCTCCTCGCCGAGTACCCGCACGGTGCCCGCGGCGATGATCTGCGTCCCCACCATGCTGCGCATGAGCGTGGTCTTACCGCAGCCGGACGGCCCGAGGAGTCCGGTGATGCTGCCGCGCGGCACGGTCAGCGAAATGTCCTGCAGAATTTGCCGCCCGCTGCGATCCACCCGCAGGTGGTCGATCGCTATGGCGGGCGCTGGGCTCGGTGCCGTCACTGGGTCACCCTCAATTCATCGAGTGTTGAATTCACTACGTGATGAATTGTGCGCCGGGTGCGGGTCAGTGCGCAAGACCCGCTCGGAGAACGCGGTCAGTGTCCGGAGTGCTGATGCGGTGGCTGCCCGGCCTGCTGACCCGGTTCGACCACCACGAACTGGCCCATCATGCCGAGATCCTCATGCCAGAGCAGATGGCAATGGAACATGTACGGGGTATTCGGATCGGCCGGTCCGTCGAAGCGCAGCGCCAGCTTCACCGTGCCGCCCGGCGGCAGGAAGACGGTGTCCTTCGGCCCGCGCAGGGCGGGCGGCGGCGCGTGGCCGTCGACCTCGACGACCGCGAACTGCACATCGTGCACATGGAAGTTGTGCGGCATACCGTCGGCATTGCGCACCGTCCACGCTTCGGTGCTGCCGCGTACGACGGTCGCGTCGATGCGATCCATGGCCATCTTCGCGCCGTTGATCTTGCCGAATTCCAGGGTGAAATCGCGCTGCTGGACCGCGGCCCCGGCATCGGGCAGCTGTGCGGCGACCAGCGCGGCGGGTACCGCCGGCGAGGGTCGAAGCGTCTGTGCCGCACGGAATTCCAGCAGATCGAAACGGTCATCGCCGCCGCTGAACCGCTGCCCGAAGAAATCCATTCCCAGATCCACGCGATCACTGCGCAGCGTCACGCGTTCGCCGGGCTGGAATCGCACCACGATCTCGGCGCGCTCACCGGGCGAAAGTCGCAGCTGGTCAAGGCTTTCCGGTTGCGCCAGCAGACCGCCGTCCGTGCCGACGAGCGTGAAGCGGCGGGCATCGGAGAACCCGAAGTTGTAAACCCTTGCGGTGGAGGCGTTCAGCAGCCGCAATCGCACCGCTTCATCACCGATGTTCCGATACGGCGCGAGCACCCCGTTGACCATGGTCCGGTCCCCGAGCACGCCGATATCGGCGAACATCCCACGGCCGGTGGCGAATTGCGCACCCTTGAACTTCACATCCTGCACGATGAGCGGCATATCGTCGACGCCGTAGGTGTGCGGTAGCGACCCTGGATCATTGGCGTCGTCATCGATGAGGAACATGCCCGCCAAGCCCATGCGCACATGAGATTCGGTGGCCCCGTGCGGATGCGGGTGATACCAGAGCGTCGCAGCGGGCTGATCCACCTGCCATTGCGGTGTCCAGGTAGCCCCCGGCCCCACCATCTGATGCGGGCCGCCGTCCATCGCGGCGGGCAGATGCATACCGTGCCAGTGCACCGTCGACGCCTCGGTCAGTCCATTGCGCACCTGCACCCGGACTCGTTCACCGCGTTGCGCACGCAGTGTGGGTCCGAGGTAGTCGCCATTGAAACCCCAGGTGGAAGTCGCTTTACCGCGCTGGAATTCCTTTGCCCCGGAGCGCATGTCGAGCTGGAATACGCGGGTTCCGTCCGCGTCGACGGTCGACGGCGCGAGCGGTGGCACGCTCAGCTCATCGGTGAACTCGACCGCGCCCACCGTGGAGACATCGGCCGTCGTATAGGCCCAGGCGAACCCGCCGCCCACCACCGCCGCGACCGCCACCGCGATCACACTGAGAATCAAGAGAATTCGCCGCAGCCGCGACCTGCCGAACGCCATGCTCAGACGGTAGGAAGTGCGGAGCCCTCGGCACATCGGGTGCGAGCCCCCATGCGGCACCCATCTATCCCTGAGCCGCACCCCTGCTCGATCCGCCGTCCCGGACGTAGCGGGGCGGTAGCCAATCCGTGAGATACCAGGTGGTTGGAATGGTGAAATACCGGTTCAGCCTTTACGATTTCCGGCGTGACCAGCGATTATCCCGGTGCGATGGAGGACGCGGCCGAAGGCGGCCAAGTGCGTGCTTCCACCCTGGAACTGTTCTTCGACCTCGTCTTCGTCTTCACCATGACCCAGCTGACCCACGCCTTCACCCACCACCCGGGCTGGACCGCGCTCGGCCAGGTGGCACTCATGTTCGGCATCATCTGGTGGATGTACGCCGGATACGTCTGGCTCACCAATGAGGTCGCGCCGAACAGTTCGAACCGCCGCACCTGGCTGCTCATCGGCATGTTCGGATTCTTCGTGCTGGCGCTGTCGATTCCGGGTGCGTTCACCGGCAGCGGGCTGGCCTTCGGCCTCGCGTACTTCCTCATCAACACCGTGCACACGCTCATGTTCGCCACCTCGGGCGGTGCGGGATCGGCGGGCATCCGCCAGATCGGCCCGGTGAATCTGTTGTCCGCGGCCCTGGTGCTCGGCGGCGGCTTGATTCACGAATGGCCGCGATACCTGCTGTGGGGGTTGGCCTTCGGCGTGCAGATCATCACCCCGTACCTGTTCGGGCCGGAGGGATTCTCGGTCCGGGTCGCACACTTCTGTGAACGGCACGGCCTGGTCATCATCGTCGCGCTCGGTGAATCGGTGGTGGCGCTGGGCACCGGACTCGCCGGACAGGACATCACGCCCGCGCTCGTCGCGACCGTCGCGCTCGGCCTGACCCTGGTGTACGTGCTCTGGTGGGCGTTCTTCGGCCTCGACGACGAACGCGGTGAACACGCGCTCGCGGCGCTGGCACCCGTTGACCGCACCCGGCCCGCGCTGGTCGCCTACGACTACGCCTTCTACGTACTACTCGTCGGCATCATCCTCACCGCCGCCGGCATCAGCATGACCATCGCGCACGGCAATGAATCCGCGAGCACCGCCGCGGCCCTGGCACTTTCGGGCGGTGTGGCGCTGTACTTCTTCGGGCAGTGCGTCTTCCGCCGGGTACTCGGCCTGCCCCGGCCGTGGCTGCGGCTGATCGGGGCGGTCGCGGTCCTCGCGACCGCGCCCATCGGCGTGCTCTGGGTGGCTTGGGGGCAGCTGGCGGTGCTGGTGCTGGTCGGCTACGCCTTCGTCATCCTCGACGACGTCCTCAGCATCCGCGACGGCGAAATGGGCAAATACCTGAGCCACTCACCTGTCGCAGCGCGCGTCCGCCGACCGCGCGGGTAGCGGGCCGGGATCGGCCCGCGCCTGCGCCGCGCGCGCCGATCGTGCATACGGTGCGGACGAATTCGGTCGCGCCGAGGGAATGACCAAACGCTGACGAATCCGCGCCACGCCGTGTCCGGGGAGGCCCGTTCCGCGTCCTGCGACCACAATCGACCCCATGACCTGGAATCTCAGCGGCCGCTCGATCGGTAGGGCCTGATATGCGGGTATTGCTCACGGGTGCGGCCGGATTCATCGGCTCACACATTCACCGCGCACTCACCGCCGCCGGGCACGAGGTGATCGCCGTCGACCTCATGTTGCCCGCCGCGCACGGATTCGACGCCACCCCGCCGCCCGGCGTCTCAGTGCTGGATGTGCGTGATCCGGACGCTCTCGACGTGCACCTGCGCGGTATCGACGCCGTCTGCCATCAGGCCGCCGTCGTCGGCGCGGGCGTCAGCGCACAGGACGCGCCCGCGTACGCCGCGCACAATGATCTCGGCACCGCGGTCCTGCTCGCCGCCATGGATCGCGCGCACTGCCGCCACCTGGTGCTGGCGTCCTCCATGGTGGTCTACGGCGAAGGCCGATACCGGGATACCGCAGCCGATTTCATCCCCGGCCCGCGCGACCGCGCCGACCTCGATCGCGGCGTCTTCGACCATCGCTCGGCTTCCGGCGACGCTCTGGACTGGATTCCCATCGACGAATCCGCGGCCCTGCACCCGCGCAGCCTCTACGCGGCTAGCAAAGTGGCACAGGAGCATTACGCGCTGGCATGGGCCACAGCGACGAGCTCGACCGTGACCGCGCTGCGCTACCACAATGTCTATGGCGACGATATGCCCAGGGACACACCGTATTCCGGGGTAGCCGCGATCTTCCGCTCCAGTCTGGAAGCGGGCGAATCCCCACGCGTCTTCGAAGACGGCTGCCAGGCAAGGGATTTCGTGCACGTCCGCGATATCGCCGCCGCCAATGTCGCCGCACTCGAGCAACCCCTCGCGGCCTTCACCCCGCTGAATATCGCCTCCGGCCACCCCATCACCATCGGCGAGGTAGCGTCAATCCTTGCCACCGCCAGCGGCGGCAAACCCCCGGTGGTCACCGGCGACTACCGCTCCGGCGACGTCCGCCACATCGTCGCCAGCCCCGAAAAGGCCCGGCACGCACTGGGGTTCACCGCGGCCATCACCCCGGCTGACGGCTTGGCCGATTTCGCCCACGCCCCGCTCCGAGCCGCCGCGGCAACGGGAGCGCCCACCTGGCGCTGACCCCCGTCCTCCGAGCGTGCGATCTCCGTGGCGCGTGCGGCTTTCCAAGTGTCACCCCGCCCGGGCATTCCCCCCGACACCCCGCCTGCGCATTCCCCCCGACACCCCGCCTGCGCATTCCCCCCGTCATCTCGGCGTGCTTTTGGCCGGGATCCACACGCTCGGCTCGCGTACTCGGTCAGGACGCCCCGGCACCGGTCAGCAGTGGCAGCCGCACCTGGAATCGTGCGCCGTGCTCGCGGTTCTCGGCGGTGATATCGCCGTGGTGCGCCTCGACCAATCCCGCCGCGATGGCCAGTCCCATCCCGCTGCTGCTGCCCAGTGCGTCGGCGGCGGGGGAGCGGGCGGAAGTGCCGCGGTAGGCGACCTCGAAGATGCGGGGCAGGTCGGTGGGGGCGATACCCGGGCCGGTGTCTTCGACTCGCGCCCAGGCGTATCCGCCGTCGATGCCGGTGGAGATATCGATGCGGCCGCCGGGCGGGGTGTGCGCGATGGCATTGGCGACCAGGTTGGTGAGCACCCGGCTGAGCGCGTGATCGCTGCCCGCCACCAGGATTCGATCCCCGGGTTGCCGCGCGGTCAAGGTCACCCCGGCGCGCTGCGCGGTGGGCTGATTGGCGGCGAGCACCTCGTCGATGAGCTCGCGCAGATCCACCGGTTCCAGACTCAGCCGCAGCGCACCCGAATTGATCTTCGACATCTCGAATAGGTCATCCACCATGGTGGAGAGCCGATTCGTCTCGCGCACAATCTGATTCGCGTACCGCTCCACATCCGCGGTCTCGGCGACCACACCGTCGGCCAGCGCCTCACCCATGGCGCGAATACCGGCCAGCGGCGTGCGCAGATCGTGGCTCACCCACGCCACCAACTCCCGCCGCGATCGTTCGGCCGCGCGTTCCTGCTCCAGCATTTCCCTCTCCCACACCATGGTTCGCGCCTGCGCGCGCCCGAGCACTACCGCCGCGGGCACCGTCACCGCGGTGACCACGGCCAGCACCACCGCGAGCCGCTCGAATTCATCACCGAACATGAGCCCGCTCACCGCCACCACGCCGCTGAGGGTGGCGAGCGTCGGAATCAGCACCAGCACGGCCATACTCGTGGTCATGGACCGGTTGCGCAGATAGCGCAGCAGTAGCGCGCCCAACAGCACCACCGGCAGGGACGCGGCCAATGCGTAACCGATCAGGCCGGGCATATCAGTCGGCACGGCTCGCCTCCTCGGCATCGACGCGGCCCCAGGCATATCCGCGACCCCATACGGTGTCGATGCGATGCGCCGCACCGAGTTTCGCGCGCAACCGTTTGATGTGCACGGTCACCGTGGATTGATCACCGAACGTCCACCCCCACACCTGCGCCAGCAATTCGTCCCGGCTGAACACCCGCTGCTGATTCGACAGCAGGAATACCAGCAGATCGAATTCCCGCGCGGTCAACTCCACCGGCGCCCCGTCCACCGTCACCACCCGCGCGGCCCGCCGCACCTCCACACTCCCGGAGCGCAGGACCTGATCCCCGGCCACCGCCGGATTGGCCCGCCGCAATACCGAGGCCACCCGCAAGGCCAGCTCGCGCGGACTGAACGGCTTGGTCACGTAATCGTCCGCCCCCGCCTGCAATCCGATCACCCGGTCATCCTCGTCACCGAGGGCGGTGAGCAGAATGATCGGCGTCCCCGGCCGCGGGCCGGACCGCACCGACCGGGTCAGATCGATCCCATCCGGCGGCGGCATCATCACATCCAGCACCGCCAGATCGATATCCTCGCGCGCCAGCACCGCCGCGGTGGCGGGCCCATCCGCGGTCTCGATCACCTCGAGCCCGTCCCGCTCCAGATACCGCCGCACCACCTCGCGCACCACGGGATCGTCATCGGCCACCAAAATCCGCATCTGCCTCACCAATTCGTCAGAATGAAATGAACGAGTACCAGCGCCCCCACCGCCTGCACCCCCAGCCACACCCGTCCCCACCGCGCGGGCAACAACCCCGCCCCCGCGATCACCCACACCGTGAACGGCAACCAAATCCGCTCCGTCTCAGCCTTACTCAACCCACTGAGATCCGCGAGCAAAAGCGCGGTCAGCCCCGCCGCCGCCACCAATGCGGCCGGATCGACCGCGCCGCGCCAGCTCCGCACGGCATTGAGCAGCGCGGGGTACCGTGCGGCAGGTCCGCTGAGATTCATCCGCCCACCATCGTGCGGGGCGGACAACGCGACAACGCTTTCCCGGTCCGAGACGGCCGCCTCTCCGTCGAATGCGCTCCCCGCGTCCGGGTGTGCGGGCGCCACCGCGGCCGGTGCGAGTTGTGCCGCCGAATCGGCGGCGGACGCGGGCCCCGGCATATTCGGTGCTATGCCACGCGCGACCCGTGCCAGGGCTGCCACCGGAGCCAGGCCGAGGGCGCACACCGTGCCGCCGAGGTTCGCCCACACCCAATAGGAGTACGGTCGCTCGCTCGCGATGCCCTGGTAATACCGTTGCACCACAAGGTGATAGCCGTCGAGCCACCAGAATCCGGCGGCCTTGAACGCGGCCACCACCAGCAGTACGCCGATGAGCGCGGGGATGGCGGGGCGGAATGTGCGGGCCGCGAGCACGAAGGCGGCGGGGACCGCCATCAGCACGAGGCCGTAGCTCAGGAATATGCCGAAGCCGAAGAGCAGACCGGCGGCGAGCCCCGTCGCCACCCAATGTCGCTGCCCCCGTGTGGCAATCGCGAGTAATGCCACCGCCCACGCCGTCACCCCGGCGAAGAGCGCGTCGGCGGACACCGCGATCCAGATCGCCGCGGGTGCGAGGGCCAGGAAAGGCAGTGCGGCGCGAGCGCGCTGCTCGGCGATATCGGTGAATTCGGGCGCGGCACCGGAGCTTCCGGCGAATCGGCGGAACCATTTCGGCTGATCGCCGGTAGCCGCGCCGTGGCGGGCCACACCCGCGCCGTGGTCGAGGTTCGCCGATCCGAGGGCGCGAATCGCGACCGGAATCGCCACCACCGCACTGGTTCCCACGAGCAGGCACAGCGTCGCCGCCCAGGCTCCGCCGCCGAGGCCGATGCGGTCCAGCAGCACGAAGCTGAGCAGCGCGCCCGGCGGGTGGCCGGAGACATGGGTGGTCCAGGAGTTGGGCTGGAAATCGAGGATGCGGGCGGAGAATCCGCGCAGCATGGCGGCGATATCGTGTACGCCGCCCACCTCGTGCAGGTATTCGTCGCGGGTGGTGAGGCGGCCCGCGAAACCGCGCTGCCAGCCGTCGACCATGGCCAGCGCGAACGCCCAGGCGATCGCGGTCAGCCAGGTCAGCGCGAGCGCCCGCCGCCAAGGCAGCCGGTGCGCGAGAGTTGGCCCGTAGCTGATCACCAGTGCCGCCACGCCGATGGCGGGCGCGGTGCCCCAGCCGATATGCGGCAGCCAATTACCGAAGATCGGCGCGGCCCCGGCGTACAACCGCCCGCGCGCCGGTTCGCTGAGGATTCGCGGGTATAGGAAAGCCGCTGCGACGAGGACCGCTCCGGCCGTCGCGCAGTACACATCGGCGCGGCCGGTGAGGCGGCGCGGGGGAGTCAGGACGGGGGCATTCCGCACGGGTTCCACCCTAGGCCGCCCGACCCGCCGATCCACCGCGAAATGAGCGTCGGTCCAGGTCTCGTCATACTTTCGTCACCGGTCGCTACCGGTGAAAACACCCGGTTGGGCCCTACGGTCATGGGGTGACCGAATCCGAGGTTGAACACGGCGTCACCGTCGTGATCCCATGCAAGGACGAAGCGGGCGCACTGCCCGGCGTACTCTCGGCAATCCCGCGCGACTACCGGGTGATCGTGGTGGACAACGGTTCCACCGATGCCACCGCCGCCGTTGCCCGGCTCGCGGGCGCACAGGTCGTGGCCGAACCCGAACCCGGCTACGGCAGCGCCGTGCAGGCGGGCGTGCACGCCGCCCGCACCGCGGTGGTGGCCGTACTGGACGGCGACGGCTCCATGGATCCGCGCGAATTGCCCGGCCTGGTAGCCGAACTCGGCCCCGAGGTGGATATGGTGGTCGGCCGCCGCCGCGCCCACCGCGCGGGCGCCTGGCCCTGGCATGCCCGCCTGGGCAATCAACTCGTCGCCGCCCGCCTGCGGCACCGCTACGGCCTGGCCGTCCACGATGTGGCGGCCATGCGCGTGGTGCACCGCACCCGCCTGCTCGATCTGGGCCCGCTGCACCCGCGCTCCGGCTATCCGCTCGAATTGCTGGTCGCGGCAGCGCATTCCGGCTGGCGACTGGTCGAACGCGATATCACCTACCGGCCGCGCACGCACGGCCGATCCAAGGTTTCCGGCTCGCTGCGCGGCACCCTGCGCGCAGCCAAAGACTTCTGGAGTGTCCGATGAGGCCAGCCACCGTCCCCGCCACCCTGCTCGTGATCGCCAAGGCCCCCATCGCGGGCTTCGCCAAAACCCGTCTGACACCGCCGTTCTCACCCCGCGACGCCGCCCGTCTGGCCGCCGCCGCACTCCTGGACACCCTGGCGGCCGTGCGCGCCTGCGGCGCCCGGCATCGCATGGTCGCCTGGACCGGAAACCTCGACGACGCACAGGAATCCGCCGCGCTGTCCCTCGCGCTGCGCGATTTCACCGTGATCCCGCAGCGCGGCAACACCTTCGGCGAACGTCTCGCCAACGCGCATGCCGACGCCGCCCAATTCGGCGTCCCCGTCCTGCAAATCGGCATGGACACCCCGCAGGCCGGTCCCGAACTCCTCACCCGTTCGGTCCTGCATCTGACCGCCAGCGGTGACGCCGTCCTCGGACCGGCCGCCGACGGTGGCTGGTGGGCACTGGGATTGACCGATCCGCGCCCCGCTCGCCTGCTGACCGAGGTCCCCATGTCCACGGCCCGCACCGGCGAACTCACCCGGGAGGCCGTGCGCCGCTGCGGTTATCGCGTCCACCGCCTCCCGGTCCTCACCGACGTCGACACCTACGCCGACGCCGTGACGGTCGCGGCGCACTCCACCGGCCAATTCGCCGCGACCTTCGATCGGCTCGGCGCGGCGGCGACCCCCGCCCTGCTGTGACAGCCCACCACCCCGACCCGAGAATGCATCCGGCCCAATGAATACGACACCGCGACAGCCCCGCGATGATCGCGCCCACACCGGTGCGGCAGGACCGGATACACCAGCAGCCGCGCCGGTATCGGCGACGAACCCGGCCGCTTCGGAGCACACGGGAACGGGCCGCACGCCGGGAGCGAAAGACGCCGTCGCTCGGCCGAGCGCCGAAGCCGCGGGTGCGGGCGCCGATTCTGTGGCGAACGCCCCTATCGAGCAGCAGGATTCGGAGCAGGCTCGGCCGACCGCGCCGACGGTTCCCGAGGGGGCGGGGCTACTGCTGCCCGCCCCGCTCGTCCATCGGATTTCGGCGGCGCGCGGTCCAGGGGTAGCGGCCCGGGTCGGAATCGCCCTCGGCCTCAGCATTCTCGTCTGCTTCCTGACCGGGCTGATCAGTCATCGGATTCAGCATCCGCCGACGTGGTTCTACTGGCCCGCGAATCCGGTGTGGCTGTATCGGGTCACCCAGGGCGCGCATGTGATCTCAGGTGTGATCGCGATACCGCTGCTGCTGGTGAAGCTGTGGTCGGTGTATCCGCGACTGTTCAGCCGTCCGCTCATTGGGAATCCGCTGCGCATGCTGGAGCGCGGATCGATTGCGCTGCTGGTGGGTTCGGTGATTTTCCAGCTGGTCACGGGGCTGTTCAATACGGCGCAGTTCTACCCGTGGAAATTCTTCTTCACCACCACCCACTACGCCATGGCCTATGTGGCTTTGGGCGCGCTGGCGATTCATCTCGCCGTGAAACTGCCGGTCATCCGCACCGCTCTGAGCCGCCCGATCGCCGAGACGGAAAAGACTGTGGTGCGGGAGGATTCGACAGTCTCCGGCATCTCCCGGCGCGCGGTGCTGACCACCGCCGGAATCGGCGCGGTCGTAGCGGGTTTGGCGGTGGCGGGCCAGACCGTGCCCTTCCTGCGCTGGGTGGCGGTGCTCGCGCCGCGCAATGGTGAAGGCCCGCAGGGCGTTCCGATCAACCGCACCGCCGCCGATGCCGGGGTGGGGGACAAGGCCCGCGATCCCGGCTACCGGCTCACGGTGCGCACGTCCGGCGGTCATCGCGAATTCAGCCGCGCCGAATTGGCCGCGCTACCGCAAACCACCGCCGCCCTGCCGATCGCCTGCGTCGAAGGCTGGAGCGCCTCGGCCCACTGGTCCGGTGTGCGCCTGCGCGATCTGCTCACCGCGGTCGGCGAATTCCACGGCGGCGATGTGCGTTTCGAATCCCTCGAACCCGGCGGCCTCTACCGCACCTCGGTACTGCCGCGCCGTCACGCCGTCGACGACTCCACCCTGGTGGCGCTGCGCCTCAATGGCGAGGACCTCACCCTCGACCACGGCTACCCCTGCCGTCTCATCGCCCCGAATCGCCCCGGAGTCCTGCAAACCAAATGGCTTTCGACCATCGAGGTGCTCTCGTGAGAATCATTCGCGTGCTGCTCATCGCGCTCGGGCTGTGGCTCGGCTGGTACGGCATCAGCCTGCTGCTGGAGATGAATCCCGCAGATCTGCGCTCTATCGCGCTCTGGTTCGCCGCCGGAATCCTGTTGCACGACGGCGTTTTCGCACCGATCGCCGCCGCCCTCGGCGTCGCGGGCCGTCGCCTGCTCCCGTCCGGCTGGTGGGCTCCGGTCGCCTGCGGCGCGGTCTGCACGATCACCCTGCTGCTGATCGCGGTCCCGGTCATCGATCGTGCGGGAGCGCTCGCGAGCAACCCCACCATCCTGAACCGCGATTACCTTGCAGGACTGCTCATTTCACTGGCGGTGGTGTGGACCCTGGTCGCACTCCTGCTGCGCCGCGTCCGCACCACCCGTCCGACGGTCGACTGACCGTCAATTCCGTTCCGGCACAGCGCAACCGTCCGGACCGCACGCCTCGGCGTCCGCGGAGCCGGGCAGCGTCACCAGCTGCGGTGCGTGATCGCTCCAGGCCTGCTCCAGCGCCTGCGCGAACACCTCCGGAGGCTGTGCGCCCGACACCCCGTACTTGCGATCGATGACGAAGAACGGCACACCCCGCGCTCCGAGTGCGGCCGCCTCGGCCTCATCGGCGCGCACCGCCTCGGCGTAGGCATCGGACTCGAGTACCTCGCGTACGGCCGACTCATCGAAGCCCGCGCCCACCGCGACCTCAACGAGCCGCTCGGCATCACCGAACAGCGGCGCGTCCACCGCGAAATTGGCCGCGTACAGCGCATCCAGCAACGCCTCCTGACGACCCTCCGCGAGCGCGAAGTGCAGCAGCCGATGCATATCGAAGCTATTGCCGAAGTCACGTCCCGAGGTCAGGTACGTCAGTCCCGCCGCCTCGGCCTGCGCGCCGATACCGCGCTCATTCGCCGCGGCCTGCGCCTCGCTGATCCCGTACTTCTCGGCGATATGCGGCACCACCGCATCACTGTGATCGCGCGGCAGCGTCGGGTCCAGCTCGAAGGATTTGTGCACCACCGATACCGCGTCGCGGTGCGGGAAAGCTTCGAGGGCCTCCTCGAACCGCCGCTTGCCCAGATAGCAGAACGGGCAGTTGATATCGGTCCAGATCTCGACCTGTACGGCCATCACACCTCACTCGATAGCGGAAATTCGCAGGCCGGAGACCCGGCCACCGTATGAACCAACCGGCGGCGAGGCCCGAAGATTCCATGGTGACCCAGGTCACGCGACGCGGTTGTCACGTTCGCGGGCCCTCGGCTGTCCCATAGCCGACCACACGGGAACACACCCTTCGGAGCGCAGCGATGAACAACACCGACACCCACGAAATCGTCGTCCTCGGCGCCGGCTACACCGGCATGCTGGCCGCCTTGCAACTGGCCAACCGCACCCGCACACTCGCCGTGCGTATCACCCTGGTGAATCCGTCGGCGCGCTTCACCGAGCGGTTGCGCATGCACCAGATCGCGGCCGGACAGGAACTCGGCGATCACCGGATCGCGGATCTGATCGCGGGTACCGGTATCGAATTCCGGCAGGCCGCGGCCACCGCCATCGATCCGGAGGCGCGCATCGTCACCCTCGACGACGCCGTGCGGCTGCCCTACGACACCCTGGTCTACGCGCTCGGCAGCACGACCGACACCGGCACGGTCCCCGGCGCGGGCGACCACGCCTGGACCCTGAACGATCCGCGCCAGGCACACCGGTTCTCGATTCGCCTGAATGAGATTGCGCGACAAGGCGGTTCGGTCACCGTCTGCGGCGGCGGCCTCACCGGAATCGAAGCCGCCACCGAGATCGCCGAAGCGCATCCGGAGCTCACCGTCACCCTGATCAGCTACACCGAACCCGGCGCGATGATGGGCGATAAGGCGCGTGCGTACCTGAATCGCGCGCTCGACCGCTTCGGCATCGAACGGCGCGTGGGCGTCAAGGTCACCAAGGTGCTCCCCGATGCCGTGCGACTGGACACCGGTGAGATGGTGCACTCGGACATGACCCTGTGGACCACCGGTGTCAAAGTGTCCGCACTCGCCACCGAGGCCGGAATCGACACCGACGCACAGGGTCTCATCCGCACCGATCCGACACTGCGCTCGATCTCGCACCCGGACGTGCACGCCATCGGTGACGCCGCCGCCATCGATCAGGCGTGGGGCCGGATCCACGGCACCTGCCAGAGCGGATTGCCCACCGCCGCGTACACCGCGTCGACGGTCGCGAAGCTGCTGCGCGGTAAAGCCGTGCGCCCCTTCCGTTTCGGCTACTTCCACCAGCCGGTCAGCCTCGGCCGCAAGGATGCGGTCATCCAGTTCACCAAGGCTGATGACACCCCGAAGCGTTGGTACCTGAAGGGCAAGGCTGCCGTCGCCTACAAGGAGTCGGTCAGCAGCAGTGTTCTGACCTCGTACGCCATGAGCAAGCGCTTCCCCATGCCCGTCCAGCTGTCCAAGGGCGGCCGCGCCACCCGCACCCGCGCGTGACGCCGGGACCGGCGGGCCGGAACCGGCCCGCCATTGGCTTCGACCCGTAAGGCCAGGTAGACATGACGCCCATGCCGGACCGTGACACCGTGACACCAGCCCGCGACGAGATCGACCCCTTCGTCGAACACCGCAGGCTGCTCTTCGGCACGGCATATCAAATGCTCGGCTCGGTCGCCGACACCGAGGACATCCTGCAGGACACCTGGCTCAAATGGCATGCCACCGAGCATGATTCGGTCGAGCATCCGAAGGCATACCTGGTCCGCACCGTCACCAATCTGTGCCTGAACCGCCTCACCTCCGCCCGGGCCACCCGCGAAACCTATATCGGCCCCTGGCTACCCGAACCCCTGCTCACCGTGAGCGCCGATGCCGCCGAGGAGACCGAGATGGCCGACACCGTGTCGACCGCCATGCTGGTCGTGCTGGAAACCCTCACCCCGGTGGAGCGAGCGGTGTTCGTCCTGCGCGAGGTCTTCGGCTATTCACACGCCGAGATCGCCGGATTTCTGGACCGCCCCGAGACCACCGTGCGCCAGATCGCACATCGCGCCCGCTCGCACGTGCAATCGCGCCGACCGCGCTTCGACGCCGATGACGCCGCGCGCCGGGAGATCACCGACCGGTTCATGGCCGCCTGTCACGGTGGCGACGTCAATGCCCTGATGGAATTGCTCGCGCCGGAGGTGACGCTGTGGAATGACGGCGGCGGCAAGGTCACCGCCGCGCGCCGCCCGCTGTACGGCCCGGATCATGTGGCGCGCTGGATGCTCGGTGTCATGGCCAAACCGGTCAGCGCGGGCATTCGGCTCGAACCCGCGGTCATCAATGGCGAACTCGGCATCCTCGGCAAGATCGGTGAGTTCATCGTCGGCGCACTCACTTTCGATCTGGTCGGCGGGCGCATCGAGAATCTGCGCTTCCAGCTCAATCCCGACAAACTCTCCGGGCTGCGACCGGGCGTGGGGGAGAACGCCCACCCCGCAACGGATTAGCTACCCCTGCTCACGACCGACGGAACCTGCCACCTCTCACGGAAAACACTGTCATCCCGTGCCAACCTGAGATCGGCCATCCAGCAGAGCAACCGTCCCGCGCTACGCTAACGCGGCTCAATCCGGGGGGATGTACGTTCCCCCGACCGAAAAACGCACTGCTAGAAGGATTCCGAATGAGTTTTGGGGGAACCCGACCTGCCCTGATCGGCCGGTCCGCCGCATTGGCGAAGCGCTCCGCACTACCCGCCCTGTTCGCCGTCATGATGGGCGCGGCCGCCTTCACCTCCGCGCCGGCCACCGCCGCACCCGTACTGATGGAAGCGGCCTGCCCGTCCAGCCAGTACGAGAACGCGCAGGGCAATTGCGTCCAGCGCCCGCAGCAGTCGGACACCGCGCCCGACGGCGCCACCGCCCGCTGCGGCGACGGCACCTACAGCTTCAGCCAGACCCGCCGCGGCACCTGCTCGCACCACGGCGGCGTCTCCCAGTGGCTGTAATCGATTGACCGACCGCCGTCCCGAATCCCTACCGGGACGGCGCACCGGAAACCGTTCCGGAACAATGGCCTGTCGTGGATGCCGACCTATTGGCCGTCGAACCGTTGCTCGCCGCTCGCAGACTGCTCGGTGCGACGTTGTGGTCCGGGCCGGTTGGTATGCGAATCGTCGAGGTCGAGGCATACGGGGGAGATCCGGCCGGGCCGTGGCACGACCCCGCCGCGCACTCGGGCCGGGGCCGCACCCCGCGCAATGCCGTCATGTTCGGCCCGCCGGGCGTGCTGTACGTCTACTTCAGCTACGGCATGCACACCTGCGTGAACGTCACCACCGGTCCCGACGGCATCGCCAGCGCCGTACTCATCCGTGCGGGCGAGATCATCGCCGGTCAGGACGAGGCCCGCGCCCGCCGCCCCGCCGCGCGCACCGATGCCGCACTCGCCAAAGGCCCCGGCAATGTCGGCAGCGCCCTCGGAATCTCCTTGAGCGACTACGGTATTCACCTCTTCGACCCGAAATCGCCGATCCGCCTCGAACTCGGACCCGAAATCACCGATCCCACCGCGATTTCCGCCGGACCCCGAGTCGGCGTGAGCCTGGCCGCCGACCGGCCTTGGCGGCTCTGGCTCACCGATTCACCGGCGGTATCGGCCTACCGCCGCAGCCCGCGCGCCCCGCACCCCGCTTGACACCCGAACCCGAAGTACACCAGCGGATTCGGCGAGAACCACCCCGGCCGGGGCTACCGTGGAAAGCACAGTGCTCAGCAAGGGGGTCCATGCCATGTTCGATCGCTTCTCGCCGCAAGCCCGCCGGATCGTCATCCTGGCCCAGGAAGAGGCCCTGGGCTTCGATCACAATTACATCGGCACCGAACATCTGCTGCTCGGACTGCTGCGCGATGACGACGGGGTGGCGGCGCGCATACTCGCCGACCTCGGCATCAGCCTGGACGCGGTGCGCGGCCGGGTGGGGGAGTTGATCGGCCGGGGCACGGCGGCCGCATCGGGACACATTCCCTTCACGCCCAGGGCGCGCCGAGTGCTCGAGATCTCGTTCTACGAATCGAAAGATCTGGGGCAGAACGAGATTCGTCCCGAACATCTGCTGCTCGGCCTGGTCGTGGAGGGTGAGGGCGTGGCCGCGCAGGTGCTGCGCGCCATGGACGCGGACGCCGACCGGGTGCGCGCCCGAGTGCTCGAATCGCACGGCATCCCGGAGGCGGCACCGCTCCTGCGGGACATCGGCGAGGATCCCGAACCCGCCGGATCCGACGACCGCGCCAACGGTTCCGATGACCTGGAACAGCGCATCGCGGCCCTCGAACGCCGCGTCACCGAACTGGAGCAGCGGCTCGGCGGCGGTCGAGAGGATGCGGACGCGTGAATCACGCCATCGCGTCGGCCCCGTAGCGCTCGATGAACAACTCCCGCAGCGTCAGCGCCGACACCTCGGTCCCGGTGCGATCCAGATACTCCTGCACGTACCGCGCGAACTCGATCTGGGTGCGCCGCGACATCTCGATCCCGTACTCCTGCTCCAGCAGATACGCGATACCGCCCTTGCCGGACTGCGAATTCACCCGGATCACCGCATCGTAGGAACGGCCCACATCGGCCGGATCGATCGGCAGATACGGTACCCGCCAAGGGATCTCACGCTCAGGCTGCCCAACTTCCGCGGCTCGGGACCGATGTTCGGCGAACCCCTTCCTGATGGCGTCCTGATGCGTCCCGGAGAACGCGGTGTACACCAGATCCCCGGCATAGGGATGCCGATCGTGAATCGGCAGCCGCGTGCAGTACTCCACCGTCTCGCGCACCCGATCGATATCGGAGAAGTCGATCATCGGATTCACGCCCTGCGCGTGCAGATTCAACGCCAGCACCGCCAGATCCACATTGCCGGTGCGCTCACCATTGCCGAATACGCAGCCCTCCACCCGCTGCGCCCCGGCCAGCACCGCCAACTCCGCGGCGGCGATACCGGTGCCGCGATCATTGTGCGGATGTACCGACAGGATGACGCTGTCCCGCCGCGCCAGATTCCGATGCATGTACTCGATCTGATCGGCGTACACGTTCGGCGTCGCCACCTCGACCGTCGCGGGCAGATTCAGCACCACCGGCCGCTGCGGCGTCGCATCCCACAGCGTGGTGACGCGATCACAGATATCCAGCACGAAATCGGGTTCGGTCAGCATGAAGACCTCGGGCGAGAACTGGAACCGCACATTCGGCAGATCCCCTGCCAGTTCCAGGATGTCGCGCCCGCCGGCCATGATCAGATCGGCCACCTGCTCCCGCGATGACCCCAGCACCACATCGCGCCAGGTCGGGGCGGTCGCGATATACATATGGATGACAACGTCATTGGTGATGCCACGCACCGATTCGATCGTCCGCTCGATCAAATCCCTTCGGGCGGGCGTGAATACGACGATCGACACATCCTCGGGCGCGAGCCCTTCGGTGCCGATCAGCCGTACGAAATCGAAGTCGGCCTGCGAGGCGCTGGGATACCCGACCTCGATCTCCTTGTAGCCCATGGCCACCAGCATTTCGAAGAACCGGCGCTTGCGCTCCGGATCCATCGGCTCGTGCAGGGCTTGATTACCGTCCCGCAGATCCACCGGCACCCACAGCGGGGCCTGCGTGATCCGGTTCGACGGCCAGTGTCGTTCGGTCAGCGGTACCGAAACCCGTTGGTACACATCGCTGTACCGATGCGACGGCATGGCGGAGGGCTGCTGACGATTCCAATTGTTTGCAGAGAACACGGTTGCTGTCTTTCGCGTCGGAAGGCAGACCGGCGCAGCACTGCAACCCGCGGACGGGGTGCCGGTCGATCAGACCCCGTCGCGGCGGAGAAGCAGAAGCAGCACACCCTGAAGCATGTGGCCTAGACTAGAGGGAAACAACTCCTCAGACAAGTAGAGAGGCAAAACGGATATGTCCCAGGTCCAGCGGCACCCACTCGCCGCACAAGCCGCAGAGGTACTACTCGAACGGCTGCGCGCGGGGGAATGGGAACTGGGCCACCGGCTACCCGGCGAAACCACCCTGGCCGCTCAGCTCGGCGTCGGCCGCTCCACGCTGCGCGAAGCCATCCGGGAACTCGCGGGCCGGGGCGTCCTCGAAAGCCGCCAGGGTGCGGGCGTTTTCGTCACCTCCCTGGATGTGGCCGAGGACTGGGACACCGTGCTGCGCCGGGCGGATATCGCCGCCGTCATCGAGGCCCGCATCGCCATAGAAGCCGAAGCCGCCGCCTTGGCCGCCGCCCGGCGCACCCCCGCGGATCTGCGAAACATCCTGCGCGCCCTCACCGCCCGCGCCGAGGCCGACGCTTCGATCGAAGCCCTCGTCGACGCCGACACCGCCTTCCACCGCACCGTCGTGGTCGCCGCGCACAACGACATCCTGCTGGAGATGTTCAACGCCTTCGTCCCGCGCCTGCGCCGCTCGATGATCGATATGCTCCGCATCCGGCCCATCGCCGATCCGCCGGCCGACCATCACGCGCACGAAGACCTCTATGTCGCCATCCGCGCCCGCAAGCCCGATGTCGCCGCCACCGCCAGCCGCGTCCACCTCACCGCGCTGAAGACCGCGCTCGCCTAGCGCCGCCGCCATCCGCACCGCCGCTGAGCAGGCAAAAGATCTTTCTCGAAATTTCTTTTCGCGCTGCCGATGAGTTTCCGCACGGGGTCCCGTCCTAACCCATGACCGAGTTCAGCCCCGAACTCGCAACCCCCAGAAGGAAACTCATCATGACCGCCATCGCCGCATCCGCCCAGACCACCACCGTCGCCACCCCGGCCACCCCCGGCAAGATCCGCAACCGCGTGCTGTGGACCCTGCAAATCCTCTTCGGCCTCTTCTTCATCATCGCCTCGGGCCTGCCCAAGCTGGTCGGCCAGCATGACGCTGTCGTGGCCTTCCAGAACATCGGCTGGGGTGAATGGTTCCGCTACTTCACCGGTGTCGTCGAGGTCTCCGGCGGTATCGGCCTGCTGGTGCCGCGCCTGAGCGGTCCGGCCGCCGCGGGTCTGTCCATCACCACCGTGCTGGCCGCCCTCACCCAGATCTTCTTGCTCGACGCCCCGGCCCTGGCCCCCTTCCCGCTGGTGCTGGCCGTCATGTTCGCCTGGATCGCCTACGAGCGCCGCGCCTCCTTCGCCACCTTCACAGACCTGGTCAAGCACTGACCTGATGAATATTGCTTCGACGCAGGATCCGCTCCCGAGCACACTCGGGAGCGGATCGGTCGCGTGCGGATGAGCGCGGGTCACCGCGCTCATCCGCTTCCGATGTCTCCGGGCGGGGCTGCCCGCGAGACAGGTACGAAGCGATGAGGCTCCGGCCCCCGTGACGCGGCGTCGCGGGGGCCGGAGCCGACCTACTGGTCAGCGGGCATTCCAGGTGCGGAAAGATGGGACACGTGAGCGGCGACATCATTGATGAACTGACCTGGCGCGGTTTGATCGCGCAGTCCACCGATCTGGACGCATTGCGTGCGGAGCTGGCGAAGGGCCCGATCACCCTCTATGCGGGATTCGATCCCACCGCCGCCAGCCTGCACGCCGGACACCTCGTTCCGCTGTTGGCGCTCAAGCGTTTTCAGCGTGCGGGCAATCGCCCCGTTGTCCTCGCGGGTGGCGCGACCGGCCTCATCGGCGACCCGCGTGACGTGGGCGAACGCTCGATGAACTCCACCGACACCGTCGCCGAATGGGCCGGGCGCATCCGCTCCCAGCTGGAGCGTTTCGTCGATATCGACGACTCCCCGACGGGTGCGATCATCGCGAACAATATGGATTGGACCGGGCCGTTGAGCACGGTCTCCTTCCTGCGCGATATCGGCAAGCACTTCTCGGTGAATGTCATGCTGGCCCGCGACACCGTCAAGCGGCGGCTGGAGAGCGACGGCATGTCCTACACCGAGTTCTCCTACATGCTGTTGCAGGCCAACGATTACCTCCAGCTGCGCCGCAATCACGAATGCCGGTTGCAGGTCGGCGGTTCGGATCAGTGGGGCAACATCATCGCGGGCGTCGAGCTGAACCGTCGCGTCGACGGTGAGCACGTGCACGCCCTGACCGTTCCGCTGGTGACCTCGGCCGACGGCAAGAAGTTCGGCAAGTCCACCGGCGGCGGCAGCCTCTGGCTCGATCCGGAGATGACCAGCCCCTACGCCTGGTACCAGTACTTCGTGAATACGGCGGACGCCGATGTGGTCCGCTACCTGCGCTGGTTCACTTTCCTGTCCCGCGAGGAACTGGACGAACTGGAGACCGCCACCACCGAGCGCCCGCACGCCCGGGAGGCGCAGCGCCGCCTGGCCGCCGAGATGACCACGCTCGTGCACGGTGAGGAGCACACCCGTTCGGTGCAGCTGGCCAGTCAGGCGCTGTTCGGCCGCGGTGAACTCCGCGATCTGAACGAGTCGACGCTGGCCGCCGCGCTCACCGAGGCCGCGGTCGAGGGCAAGGTCGCCGAGGCCACCGCGGAATCGACGATTGTCGATCTGCTGGTGTCCAGCGGTCTTTCCGAGAGTCGCGCCGCGGCTCGCCGCGCTGTCAATGAGGGTGGCGCATCGGTGAACAACGAGCGCGTCTCCGATCTGGAGTGGACGCCCTCGGATTCGGACTACCTGCACGGCAGCTGGCTGGTGCTGCGTCGCGGCAAGAAGAACTTCGCCGGCGTCCGCCGGGCCGAATGATCTTTCTTTCCATGACCTGGGTCACAAATATGTGGCCCGGGTCGGGAAACGGCCCGGTGCGGACCCTCGTGAACTGCGAAGACGCGCCCGTGACCAGGCGATTTGACTCTCCGTTTTCCGCCACGTAACTTATTCCAGGTCAGAGCGACACGGACACCGACCGGGTGCCAAACGCCCAGCTCAGAAGCTGGAAACGCGGAACCGGACAACGAGGTCGTACGAGGAGCGCCTGGCAGCCTGCGAACCGATCCACAACCCCGAGTTTGACTCTGCGGGATGCGGCCGGTAGGCTGGAAAAGTTGCCTCTTCTGAGGGTCGCTAAAGCGGCCGGATGATTTGTGCGCCTGTTCTTTGAGAACTCAATAGTGTGTCGATGAATGTCAGTGCCAATAATTTATTGGTTCCGGCCTTCCACACCCCCGTGTGAGAAGGTTGGACATTTAGTCAGCAAATACTTTTGCTGGCGTTTGATTTTGCCAAGGTTTTCGGACTCTGGTTAATTCTTCCAATTACTGTCTTCGGACAGGGATTGAGAGTCTTCAACGGAGAGTTTGATCCTGGCTCAGGACGAACGCTGGCGGCGTGCTTAACACATGCAAGTCGAGCGGTAAGGCCCTTCGGG
>NZ_JBHJVY010000006.1:0-517439 GCF_042266325.1 Nocardia sp. NPDC056100 | reverse complement strand
CCCAGTGTTTAGTGATACGTCGCCCAGAGTGTTATCCAGTTGTCCGATCGGCGGCTGCGTCAGATGTTTATAAGCGACCGGGCCCGACGCTCTGCCGACTACGCCTGTGCCGGGGTGAAGATGCCGAAGTGGTTGCCGGCGGTGTCGCGGAGTTCGGCGAAGGTCAGGCCGCTCTTGGCGGTGGTGAGGGGGACCAGGACCTTTGCGCCGAGGTTTTCGGCGGCGGCGATGGTGGCGGCGACGTCGGTGACCAGGACCGAGAAGATGGCGTGGTTGGCGGAGCTGTCGTGGACTCGGGCTATGCCGCCCTGGGGGCGGGGGTTGCCGGGGTAGGTGACCAGGTCGTAGTTGCCGTCGAAGTCGGGGTCCGAGGTGTAGTTCCAGCCGAACAGGCCCGCGTAGAAGGTTTTGAGCTGTTCGGGCTGATCGCTGCCGATCTGGAACCAGGCGACGGAGTTGGGCGTGGGGGCGGTCATGGATCCTCCGTGGATGTGTGTCGGGCGGCTTGCTCGTCAACGATCTCGCGGCCCGGCGACAACCCCCTGTCGGTGTTTCCGGACCTATCCGAAAGCGATGATGCGGAGTTTGTGATCGGGCAGATCCAGGTCGCAGCTCTCCAGGGTGCGTGCGGGCATGGGCTCGTCGGTCAGGGTTATGTCGGACATGCGATCGACGCGGAAGACGCGGGCGGCCTCGCGCAGCCGGCACCAGGTCACCACGCACCAGCCGTTCTTGCTGCGCAGGAGCAGCATGGGTTCGACGCGACGGTGGGTGATCGCGCCCGCGGCGTCGGAGTAGCCGAATTCGAGTACGCGGCGCAGGCGCACCGCGTCTTCGACGAGTGGCGGAATGCCTTGTGCGATACCGGTTTCGGTGCGCTCGATGAGTCCGACCCGGCCGACCAATTCGCGTGCGGAGGCGGCATCGGGTTCCGGCATCGCGGCCAGGATCTTGCGCAGGGCGCTGCGCCCGGCATGCGCGAACGGGCTGTCGAGGCTGCGTTCCAGGGCGACGGCGAGGGCCACCGATTCGGCGGCGGTGAAGTTCAACGGCGGCAGGGACATTCGCTTGTCGAGGGCGTAGCCGCCGCGCCGCCCGACATCGGCGTAGATCGGGACCCCGGATTGCTGGAGCGCGCTGATATCGCGCTCAATGGTCCGGGTACTGACCTCGTAGCGATCGGCGAGTTCGCGCGCGGTGCGCAATCTCGGTGCGATGGCGCGCAGGTCCTCGACGATCGCGTAGAGCCGATCAGTGCGGTTCACAGCCCCACAGTAGAGCCGGGCACCGACAACAAAGCGCCCCATCGCGAGTGGCGATGGGGCGCTGAGTTCTCGAACGGTGTATCGGACTATTTGGTGGCGGGCTTCCATGTCGAGATGGCCCAGATGATCACCACGTCCAGCGCGATGATCAGCAGGGACCACGCCGGGTAGTACGGCAGCCACAGGAAGTTCTCCACGATCGAGATCGCCGCGATGATGATCGCCGCCACCCGGGCCCAGGTCGCGCCCGTGAGCAGGCCGATGGCGGTGAGCACCACGATCGCGCCGATGACGATGTGGATCCAGCCCCAGGCCGAGGTGTTGAACTTGTAGATGTAGTCGTTGGTGCCGACGATCAGCAGATCATCCGAGGCGGCGGCGGAGATGCCTTGGAGGATCGAGAGCACGCCGACCACCAGCAGCAGCACACCCGCGGCGATGGAGGTGCCTGCCGCGACACCCTGCCGCACCGAATGGTCGGTGTCCGTATCCGTGCTGTGCGCCATGGGAACCCCTTCGATGTCGATGAAGCACGCATAACCTGCTTCGATCTTGCACCGGGTTGCGGCAACATTGTGGCGACATGCCGGAGCAGTAGGCGCACAGCCGGGTATAGGCACTGGTCAGGGTGTAGTCAGGGCTTTCGAGACGGCCGTACCGAATGCCAGATCATTGCTGGAGGCGACTTTGGTATAGGTGCCGCCGGTGCGCTGGGTCAGGGTTTGCAGGGTCTGGGTGCCGGGACCGCCGATGACGATCACATCCACCCGCACCGGATGCGCGGGATCGCCCGCCGCGGCGATATCGGCGAGCAGTTGATCGCCGGTGACGGGGGAGTCGTCCTCCGGGCCGTCGGTGATCAACAGGATCGTATTGCTGCGCGCCTTGGCGTAATTGCTCACCGCATTGCGGTAGGCGGCCTCGATGGTGGGGTAGGCGCGATCGGTTTTGGAGGCGTCGGCGGTGACCGTGCTCAGCGATTGGGTGATCGCGGTGCGCTGGGCATCGGTCAGCGGTGCGGTGGGGGTCAGGATCTTGTACGGGTTCTGACCGTCGAGGCTCTTGGCGTACTCCCACACGCCCAGCCCGAACTCCGGCGGCATGACGCCCATGGTCGATTGCACGGCGACACCGGCATTGGCCAGACGGGTGGTCGCACCGTCGAGCGTGCTCATGGAGGATGAAGCATCCAGCAGCACAGTCGAACTCACGCCGAGCACCGGATGCGTCAGGATCTGTTGCAACTGGGTCAGCACGGGTTTGGCCGCGACCGTGGCGGTATTGGGCGGCGCGGCACCGAAACCGTTGTCGGTGAACAACTTCGACTGTTCGGGTGCGCGCAGGAAATCGGCGAAGAGTCCGGCCACCGAATTCTGGGTCTGATCGACCCAGGCCCCGGTGATCTGCGCCGCCGGGAAATCGGCGACCGGACCGTTCTCCGAGGGCCGAAAAGCGCTGAGCCCGTTACGCGCTCGAATCTGATGCTCGGTGGCCGGTACGGCGTGCACCGGTGCGGCCGGATCGGCGGTGGCCAGATCCGCGAGTGCGGTCTGGGTGTCCTTCACCGACGGCGCGTTCGCGGCCAGCAGTGAGACCGCCGAGATCACCTGTCCCGAACGCACCGCGTTCTCGTCGAGCGGATCGGTGCCCGAGACACCGGAGCCGACGGCCGCCGCCACCGCGAGCGCGGAGTCTCCGCCGGGCATGGCCAGTTTGAGACCGCCCCACGCGGCGAGCCCGATATCGCTCAGCGAACCCTGTTGCAGCCTGGCCAGATCCGCCCAGTGCACCTGTGCGGTCTCCATCGCCTGGCGCAGTTGATCCGGTACCCCCAGCGCGATCGGGCTGACCGCGACCGGTGCGGGAGTGCCGCCGATGAGCCCGGGTACGCGCATCAATTCGATCGAGCGCGAGGAGTCCGGAATCCACAGCGCGGGTTGTGCGCCAAGCGACGGATCCCAAGGGTTTGTCGAGGTGAACGCGGCGATCATGGCCGCGGAGGGTTGCGGATTCACGGCCACCTGGGCGCAGTGATCGCGCACGATGGGCTTGGTCTGGTTGTACCGTTCGGCGGCAGTCTTGACCGGGGCCACGATATCCGGATCGACGGTCACATTGAGGGTGACCGCACCCCCGGCGCAGGAGGACGCCGCGGCGCTGTCCTTATCCTTGGAGCGCTGCTGCAACCAGATCCAGCCGACGACGGCTAGCACCAGCACTATCACCGCTACCACTACGACAATCGGTCCTCTGCTGACACCTCGTGACCCGCCAGCGGCGCGATGAGTACCCACGCGCTCAGTCTATGTAGCGGGACGGCCACCCCCGCCCACCAGGGCAGGGATGGCCGTCACAAGATCCGCTCTAGTCGCGGACGCGGGTGCCGCGGTCGTACTCGTGCCCGCCCCAGACACCGGACTGGCCGGTGCGGGTGGCGAACTCACCGCACTCGCGGCGGATGGGGCAGCCCGCGCAGATGCCGCGTGCGTAATCGAAGTCCTGCGAGGGGAACGGGAACCATGCCTCATGGTTCGGGTCGCCCTTGCAGGCCGCGTGCTGCCAGTAGTTGGCGGAGTCGGAAATTGGGAGCAGATCCGCCAGCGTCTGCTCCTGAACTGCGGTATTCGTCATCGGATGTGCTCCTTTCGTTCCGATCACGCGTGATGATTTCTTCTTACGAGGCGGCCAGGTCCTTCCAGACCTGACGCTGCCTTTTCTGCATCTCGTTGGGGGCCTTGGGTTCCCACAGCAGCGGCATACCGGCCTCCTCGGGAGTCCGGTCCGCCTTGGTGGTGTTGCAGGGACCGCACGCGGCGATCAGGTTGGCCCAGGTGTTCGGGCCGCCCTTGGAACGCGGGCGGATGTGGTCGACGGTGCGCGCCCAGCCGCTGCAGTAACCGCAGCGGTAGTTGTCGCGCCGCAGGATGGCGGCGAGGGTGGCTCGGCTGTCGTCGTCATGCACCAGGATCCGGTGTTCGAGGTAGATGTAGCGGTTGAGCCGGATGGTTTCCGGGAGCAACAGCTCCAACTGCTTCGAGCGGATCGGGAAGTGCGGCTGCCGGTCCTGCACCGATTCGGCGGCGCCGCTCAAGAGCAGCACCACCGCGCGGTCGGCGCGGATCTCGGTCAGCGCCTCGAAGGAGGCGTTGAGCAGCAGCACACCGGTGTGTATCCAGTTGTCGGCGTGTATCTCCGGGTCTTCGGATTGACGGAACGGCATGGGAGTCACCATGTTTCGTGAAGAGGGCAGAACAGGAAGGAGAAGGACGGTGCTTACGCGAGCACCCGGAGGCGGTCGATCTTCCGGCTGATGCCGTGCTCGCGTTGCGAGTGATCGTCCGCGAGTCGAGCTCGCGCTCCCGTCGGATTCGAATGCTGTTCGGGGAATACCGGATTCATTGCCGCCTCCTCCTTCCTGCTGCTTACGGCCGGTCAGGCCGAGTGATCATCGTCGAAACTCATGGTGGCACAACGTGCATGCCGTTGTCGGCTCATTTTTGTGGGAGCCTGATTGGATAACGGCCCGCATCGCGTCTTTGTTCCGGTGATTCGGTGATCTGCCTCGCTAGCGCAGTCCCGCGAAGGTGCCGTGGCGGGCGATGTCGGTGGCGGCGGTCACCCAGTCCGCGCCGAGGCGGGCCAGGCCACCGCCGACGCTGATGCGGCGCACGCCGAGTTCGCCCAGCTCATCGACCGAGAGCGCGGTGATCGGACCGGCCGCCAGCACATTCACCGGCTTGGACAGTGCCGAGCACACCGTGCGAATGGCATCTGCGGGCAGGCCCGGGGCGTAGAGGACGTCCGCGCCCGCGGCTTCGAAGGCTTGCAGCCGGGCGATGGTGTCGTCGAGATCGGTTATGCCGTAGAGGTAATTCTCGGCGCGGGCGGTGAGGGTGAAAGGAGTCGGTGACTCCTTGGCGGCCTGTGCCGCCGCCGCGACACGCTCGACCGATTCGCCGAAATCGCGGATGCGACTGTCGGCGATTCCGGAGGCGTCCTCGATGGATCCACCGGCGAGGCCGGTCGCGATGGCCCGGCGGAAGGTTTCGGCGACTTCCTCGGGCGTTGTGCCGTAACCGCTTTCGAGGTCCGCGCTGACCGGCAGCGGGGTGCTCGCCACGATCGCCTCGACATTGGCCAGGACCTCGGAGCGGTCCAGCGCGTTGATCCCGTCCTTGCGGCCCAGGGTCTGAGCCAGTGCGGAGCTGGAGGTCGCCAGTGCCGGAAAGCCCAGGTCGGTGAGTATCCGGGCGCTGTGTTCATCCCACGCGTTGGCCACCACGAATACGCCTCGATCGTGCAGCCTGCGGAAAACTTCGCCCCTCGAAGTGTTGTCCATGAGGTCAATCCAACAGCACCGCATGTGGTTTCACGCTCGAGGTGACCAACATTCCTGGGAAGGTCGGGTGATGTAAAAGATTCTTTACATGATGTCGTGTTTTCTTTACTCTGAGCGTATGCCGTTCGAAGAGAAGCGCACCTGGATCCTCGGAGGTGCGGCCGTCGTCTCGTATCCGATCTACCTGGTCGTGATACTGACGCGGTCGCATCCCGATGGGCTGGCGCGAGTGGGTTACATCGCACCGCTGCTGTGGGCGGTCGGGGCTTCGATCCTGGTGTCGATCGTGGCGACCATCGGCGTTTCGATCGCCGCGCGCGACGGTGATCGCAAGGATCAGCGCGATCGGGAGATCGATCGCATGGGGTCGCTGGTCGGCAATGCGTTCGTGGTGCTGGGCGCGGCCGGAGCATTGCTGCTGACCATGGCCGATGCCGAGCGGTTCTGGATCGCGAACGCGATCTACCTCGGCTTCACGCTGTCGGCGGTGGTCGGTTCCACCGCCAAGGTCATTGCCTACCGGCGGGGGTACTGGCCGTGGTGAAACCCACTCGCGTCACCAATAACATTCGCGCGCTGCGCTTTTCGACCGGTGAGATGACCCAGGGCGAACTCGCCGATCGGATCGGCGTCACCCGTCAAACCGTCAATGCCATTGAGCAGGGCAAGTATTCGCCCTCGCTGGAATTGGCATTCCAGATCGCCAGGGTGTTCCAAGCGCCCCTGGACGATGTATTCGATTATCCGGAAGAAGAATCCTGATGAAGGCCATCACCCAGCACGCCTACGGCACCGTCGACATGCTCGCCTACGCCGATGTCCCGACCCCGAAACCGGGTCCGGACGAGGTGATGATTCGCGTGCACGCGGCGGGGGTCGACCCCGGCGTCTGGCACATCATGACCGGGCGTCCGCTGATCGCCCGAGCGGCGCTGGGCCTGCGGCGGCCCAAGGAGACGATTCGCGGCTGGGATGTATCCGGGGTCGTCGAAGCGGTCGGTGCGAATGTCACCCGATTCGTGCGCGGCGATGAGGTCTTCGGTACCACCGGCGGCTCCTTCGCCGAATACGCCTGCGCCGCCGAATCGAAATTCCAGCCCAAGCCCGAGAACTTGGATTTCCTGGAGGCCGCGACCCTGCCGATCTCGGGTATGACCGCACTGACCGGTCTGCGCGATGTGGGCCGCGTCGAATCCGGCTGGAATGTACTGATAATCGGCGCCAGCGGCGGCGTCGGCCATCTCGCGGTGCAACTGGCCCACCACCTCGGAGCCCACGTCACCGGGGTGTGCAGCGGCGACTCCGCGGAATTCGTAACCTCGCTAGGCGCGGCAAAGGTGATCGACTACAAACGCGAATCCCTTACCGGCACTTACGATTACATCCTAGATATGGCGGGCAACCGCCCGCTCCCCGAACTGCGCGCCCTGCTGACGCCGACCGGCACCCTGGTGGTCGGCGGCGGTGAAGGCGGCGGCCCCTGGTTCGGCGGCACCGGCCGCACCCTCCGGGCCCAACTAGGCTCCCCATTCGTGAAACACCGCCTGGCGGGCCTGATATCCCTACCCAAACCCGAAACCCTCAGGGACGTAGCCGAACTCGCGACAGCAGGCGCGTGGCGCCCACACATCGACCGCACCTTCGCCCTCCCCGACGCCCCCGCCGCCATCGACTACCTGGTCACCGGCCACCCCAGGGGCAAGATCGCCCTGACCATCGCCTAGTGCGGGATCGTCGTCCTCTTCCTGGTCAGCGGCTTCATCCCCGCCTGAAGCGAAACCCCCGATCGGACAAGCCGATCGGGGGTTTGTGTTATTCGATTCGCTGAATTGTCAGAGGAACTTCTGGGCCTTCGCCTCACGGCGGCGGCGGTGCAGGATGGGCTCGGTGTAGCCGTTGGGCTGCTTGGTGCCTTCCAGGACCAGTTCCTTGGCGGCTTGGAAGGCGATGGAGGCTTCGAAGTCGACTGCCATGGCGTGGTAGGAGGAGTCGCCGGCGTTCTGCTGGTCGACGACGGGGGCCATGCGCTCGAGGGAGGCGATGACGTCTGCCTCGGTGACGATGCCGTGGCGCAGCCAGTTGGCGACCTGCTGGCTCGAAATGCGCAGGGTGGCACGGTCTTCCATGAGGCCGACATCCTTGATGTCGGGGACCTTGGAGCAGCCGACGCCCTGGTCGATCCAGCGGACCACGTAGCCGAGGATGCCCTGGGAGTTGTTGTCCAGCTCCTGCTGCTTCTCCTCCGCGGTCCAGTTGGTGTCCTGGGCGAGCGGGATCTCGAGGATTTCGTCGACGGTGGCGCGGGGGCCGCCCTTGGCGATCTCGGACTGCCGCTTGAACACGTCCACCAGGTGGTAGTGGGTGGCGTGCAGGGTGGCGGCGGTGGGCGAGGGGACCCAGGCGGTGTTGGCGCCGGCCTTGGGGTGCACGATCTTCTGGGCCAGCATATCGGCCATCAGATCGGGCATGGCCCACATGCCCTTGCCGATCTGCGCCTTACCGGGCAGGCCCGCGGCGATACCGGTGTCGACATTCCAGTCCTCGTAGGACTTGATCCACTGCTGGGCCTTCATCTCGGCCTTGCGGACCATCGGCCCGGCCTCCATGGAGGTGTGGATCTCATCGCCGGTGCGGTCCAGGAAGCCGGTGTTGATGAACACCACGCGATCCTTGGCGGCATTGATGGACGCCTTGAGGTTCACCGTGGTGCGGCGCTCCTCGTCCATGATGCCGACCTTGAGGGTGTTGCGCGGCACGTCCACGACATCCTCGATGGCCGCGAACAGGTCGTTGGTGAAGGCGACCTCGTCCGGACCGTGCATCTTCGGCTTCACGATGTAGATCGAGCCGGTGCGGGTGTTCTTCAGCTGGGTGTCGCCGTTGAGCGCGTGCTTGGCGATCAGCACGGTGAACAGGCCGTCGAGAATGCCCTCGGGCACCTCGTTGCCGTCCTTGTCGAGGATGGCGTCCGAGGTCATCAGGTGGCCCACGTTGCGCACGAACAGCAGCGAACGACCGTGCAGCACAAGGTCACTGCCGTCGAGCGCGGTGTAGACGCGGTCCGGGTTCATGGTGCGGGTGAAGGTCTTGCCGCCCTTGGACACCTTCTCGGCCAGATCGCCCTTCATCAGGCCCAGCCAGTTGTGGTAGCCCAGGACCTTGTCCTCGGCGTCCACGGCGGCGACCGAATCCTCGAAGTCCATGATGGTGGTGACCGCGGACTCCAGCACGACGTCCTTGATACCGGCGTCATCGGTGGAGCCGACCGGGGATTCGGCATCGAACTGGATCTCGATGTGCAGCCCGTTGTGCTTGAACAGCAGCGAGGTCGGGGCCTCGGGGGTGCCGAGGTAGCCGACCAGCGCGTCACCGTCGGCCAGGCCGATATCGGTGCCGTCCTCGAGGGTGACCTCGAGTTCGCCGTCGACGATGGCGTACTTGCTGGTGCCGAGGTGCGATCCGGTGATCAGCGGCAGCGCGTCGTCGAGGAAATTGCGGGCCCATTCGATGACCTTGTCACCGCGAACCTTGTTGTAGCCCTTGCCCTTTTCCGCGCCATTGGCCTCGGAGATGGCATCGGTGCCGTAGAGGGCGTCATACAGCGAGCCCCAGCGCGCGTTCGCCGCGTTGATGGCGAAGCGGGCGTTCATCACCGGCACGACCAGCTGCGGGCCTGCCTGGGTGGCGATTTCGGCGTCCACGTTCTCGGTTCCGATTTGGAAATCGGCCGGTTCGGGACGCAGGTAGCCGATCTCGGTGAGGAACTGCTTGTAGGCAGCCTTGTCGTAGCCGGCGCCGGGGTTGGCGCGGTGCCACTCGTCGATCTTGGCCTGGATGTCGTCGCGTTCTGCCAGCAGAGCACGGTTACGGGGAGCCAGGGTGTTGATCACACTCTCGGCGCCCGACCAGAACGCGGCGGAGTCTACGCCGGTACCGGGAAGAGCCTCGTTTTCCACGAAATCGTGAAGAACGCGCGCGACCTGGAGCCCGCCGACCTGAATCCGCTCTGTCATCTACTGCCTCGTTTCGAGAAAGCCGGGTCAAAAAGTACGCCCGTCATGTTACTCGCGGGTATGGGGCGGGCGTTCGCGGCCTGGGATTTCCGGGCGATCCGGGACCTTGATTGTATCGTCCGGTACATTTAATGTACTGAGCGGAACATTAATGTCCGCGAGTGAACGCGAAGGTGCGGCCCATGGGAAAGCCCTTGTCCGGCAAGGTTTGTGTGGTCACCGGCGGTAGTCGGGGACTCGGCCGCGAGATGGTGCTGGCCTTCGCCGAAGCGGGCGCCGACGTGGTGATCGCCAGTCGCAAGGTCGAGGCGTGTGACGCACTCGCCACCGCCGTGCGGGAGAAATACGGGGTCCGGGCGCTGCCGGTGGCCTGCAACGTGGGCGTGTGGGAGCAGTGCGACGCACTCGTGGACGCGGTCTACGCCGAGTTCGGGCGGGTGGATGTGCTGGTCAACAACGCGGGCATGTCACTGCTGTATCCGAGCCTGGATCAGGTCACCGAAGCCATGTTCGACAAGATCATCGGCACCAATCTCAAGGGCGCGTTCCGATTGTCGGCGGTGATCGGTGCGCGGATGGCGGCCGCCGGTGCCGGATCGATCATCAATATCTCCTCGATGGAGGCCACCCATCCCGAGCCGATGGCCGTGCCCTATGCCGCCGCCAAAGCCGGTCTTGAGGCCCTGTCCGGCGGGCTCGCACACACCTATGGACCGGCGGTGCGGGTCAACACCATTCGCTGCGGTCCGTTCGATACCGATATCGCCAAAGCCTGGCCGCCCGGGATGAAGGAGGCGCTGGGGGAGCACACCGCCCTGCGGCGAATCGGAGCGCCCGCCGATATCGTCGGCGCGGCACTGTTCTTCGCCTCCGACGCTTCGGCTTTCGCGACCGGGGCCACACTGGCGCTGGACGGTGGCTGGCGATGACCGTCGAACCGGTCCGCCGTCGCGGCCGCCCGCCCGCCTCGGAGGTGAATCCGGGGGAGACCCTGGAGCGAATCACGCGCGCGGCCATGGAACTGTTCGCGGAGAAGGGTTTCCACGCCACCGGCGTCGCCGAGATCGGCGATCGGGCCGGGGTGCAACGCGGTGCGCTGTACTACCACATCGGATCCAAGGAGGAATTGCTCTTCCAGATCCGGCGCGGCTACACCCAGCTCATGCTGGATGCCGCCGTCGCGATCGCGGACGGTCCCGATGATCCGGTCACCAAGCTGCGCAACCTGATTCGCACTCATGTGCGGCTCATCGTCGAACATCGGCACGAGGTCACCATCGCATTGCGCGACGCCGGTGCGCTCACCGGCGAACGCGCCGCCGACCTTCAGATATTGCGTGACGGCATCCAGCGCGCCTGGCAGCGCGTCGTCGACGACGGCTACGCGGCGGGCCTGCTCCGCACCAACGATCACGTCATCACCAAAAGCGTTGTGGCCATGCTGAATATGGTCAGCGCCTGGTACCGCGACGACGGTAAATACACCCCCGATCAGATCGCGGACATTCTCAGCACCACCATCTTCGACGGTGTCGCGGCACCGGCCGACAACAAATGAAAGGCTGACCATGGCTTGGGATTTCGGAACCGACCCGGAATATCAGAAGAAGCTGGACTGGGTCGCGGAGTTCGTGCGCACCGAGGTCGAGCCGCTGGACCTGCTCTACCCCGAACCCTACGACCGCAAGAACCCGGAGATCCGGGCGCTGATGAAACCGTTGCAGGAGAAGGTGAAAGAGCAGGGGCTGTGGGCCTGCCACCTCGGACCGGAACTCGGCGGGCCCGGCTACGGTCAGGTGAAGCTGGCGCTGCTCAACGAGGTGATCGGCACCTCGAAGTGGGCTCCGCTGGTATTCGGTTGTCAGGCACCGGATTCCGGTAACGCCGAGATCCTCGCGCACTTCGGCACGCCCGAGCAGAAGGCGCAGTATCTGCAACCGCTGCTCGACGGTGAGATCGGCTCCTGCTACGTCATGACCGAGCCCACCGGCGGCTCCGATCCGACCGCGTTCAAGACTCGCGCTGTGCGCGACGGCGATTCGTGGGTCATCAACGGCGAGAAGTGGTTCAACTCGGCCGCCGAATTCGCCAGCTTCCACATCGTCATGGTCGTCACCGATCCCGAGGCCGAACCGCATAAGCGGCTGTCGATGTTCATCGTGCCCGCGGACGCTCCCGGCCTGGAGATCGTGCGGAACTTCACCGTGCCGGGGTTCAGCGAGAACGAAGGGCATCTGCGCTTCACCGATGTGCGCGTCCCCGCGGACGCGCTGCTGGGTGCCGAGGGGCTCGGCTTCATCGTCGCCCAGACCCGTCTGGGCGGCGGCCGCGTGCATCACGCCATGCGCACGGTCGCCATGGTGCGCAAGGCATTCGACATGATGTGCGAGCGCGCGGTATCGCGGCCCATGCGCAAGGGTGTGCTCGGTGGTTTGCAGATGACGCAGGAGAAGATCGCCGAATCCTGGATCGAGATGGAGCAGTTCCGGCTGCTGGTACTGCGCACCGCGTGGCGCATCGATCAGGAACAGGACTACCGCAAGGTGCGTCATGACATCGCCGCCATCAAGGTCGCGATGCCGAAGGTCATGCACGATATCGCTCAGCGCGCCATGCATCTGCACGGCGCGATCGGCGTCAGCACCGATCTGCCGTTCGTCGACATGATGAACTACGCGCAGGTCATGGCGATCGCCGACGGCCCCACCGAGGTGCACAAGATCACCCTCGCCAAGGAGGTGCTCAAGACCTACGCACCCGGTGATCCGGTGTACCCCAGCGGTTTCCGGCCCGCGCTGCGTGAACAGGCGCGGGAACTGGTCGCCCAGCGCCTGGAGCGCGCCGTAGGGAACCTCTGAGGCTTGCGTTGAAGTGCCGGAAGTCGCTGCTTGTCGGCGTCTTCCGGTTCGGCGGGAATCAGCGTCGGCTCAAGGTCATGAGTCAATGAGCCTCGGGCCGGGCCGAGCGGAAGCGCGCCCGGTACGCCGACGGCGTGACGCCCAAGTGCCGCAGGAACACTCGACGCAGCGATTCGTCGCTGCCCAGGCCGGATCGGCGGGCCGCCTGGGTGACGGACTCGCCCGCCTCCAATAGCGCCTGCGCCGCTTCGAGCCTGACCGTCTCCACAAAGGCGGCCGGGGTGGTGCCGAGGTGTTCGCGGAACAGGCGGGTCAGCTGGCGCACACTGAGTGCCGCGTGATCCGCCATCGTGGGCAGTGCATGATCGGCCGCCGGGTCCGCGACGATGTTGTCCAGTAACGCACGCAGCGGATCGTGCGGGGGCCGGGCGATTCGCGAGGCGGCGGAGAATTGCGATTGTCCGCCGGGGCGTTGCAGGAAGACCACCAGGTCACGGGCGACTTCGCGGGCCAATTCGGTACCCGCGTCGGCTTCCACCATGGCCAGCGATAGATCGATGCCCGCGCTCACGCCCGCCGAGGTGAGGACCCGGCCGTCCCGGACGTACAGGGCATCGGGTTCGACGGTGACGCGAGGATAGGCGCGGGCCAGGGTCGCGGCGTGCCGCCAATGGGTGGTGGCGCGGCGGCCGTCCAGCAGGCCGGTGGCTGCGAGGGCGAACGCGCCCGTGCAGATCGAGGCGATCTGCCGGTCGGAATCCGCAAGTTCGCCTACGGCGTCCAGTAATTCGGCCGGGGCGGGTGCGGCGGGCAGCCTCGGGGAGCCGGGAACCAGCACGGTGTGCGCATCGGTGACCTCGGCGAATGAGCCGGTGACGCCCAGGGTGGCTCCGACCGAGGTCGTCACCGGATTGCCGGTGGGCGAATAGACCCGCAGCTCATAGTCCGCGCCCAATTCGATTGCGGTGCTGAACACTTCGAGCGGTGCGGTGACATCGAGCAGCCGCACCCCGTCGTAGGCGAGCATGGCGATCTTCTTATGCGGCACACCTCGATGATAATGGCCAAATCTGTGGGGTGTGTGGCCATATGGACACGGCGCCGGGGTGGGCGCGCGGCCGATGCTCTATTCATGACTCGCATCGCCGATATCAAGATCCCCGACAGCCGCCTCGCGACCGAGGCCACCGAACTGGTGCGTGATGTCGCGACCCCGCTGATCTACGACCACTCCCGCCGCGTCTACCTGTTCGGCGCACTTCAGGGCGAGCGCCGCGCCCTCGCCTACGACCCCGAATTGCTCTACGTCGGAGCCATGTTCCACGACCTCGGCCTCACCGAGAAGTACCGCAGCACCGATCAGCGCTTCGAAATCGACGGCGCGGATCAGGCCCGCGAGTTCCTGCTCGCGCACGGCATCCCCGCATCCGCCGCCGACACCGTCTGGACGGCCATCGCACTGCACACCACCCCGGAGATCCCCACCCATATGGCCCCGGAAATCGCCCTGGTCACCGCGGGCGTCGAATACGACGTCCTCGGCATCGGCTACAACGACCTCCCCGCCGAGACCCGCGCCGCCGTGGTGGCCGAGCATCCTCGACCGGACTTCAAGCGCCGCATCCTCGCCGCCTTCACCGAGGGCATCGCCGACCGCCCGGCCACCACCTTCGGCAATGTCAAAGCCGATGTCCTGGAACGCTTCTCGCCCGGCTTCACCCGCACGAACTTCGTCGAGGTAATCGAGAACTCGGCCTGGCCGGAGTAGCGGCCCCGTCATCCCGGCGTGCTTTTGGCCGGGATCCACACCTTTCGACGGTTCCTATGTCCAGCTGGCGTCGGGTTGGGCGGTGCGCGGTTCGATCCAGAGTGCCTCGGCGACCGCGCACAGTTCGCCTTCCGGTGTCGAAAGCGCTACGCCGACAGTGTGTTTACGTCCTTCGCCGCTGATCGGCCAGGCATGGGAGATGTACTCCGCGCCCGCGTGGATCGGCTGGAATTGGGTCGCGGTCAACGCGGCCGTGAACGCGCCCGGTGCCATACCGGAGTAGATCCAGGCCGCGAGCCCGCCCGGGCAATCCAGTGCGGACCAGACCGATTCCGTTGTCAGCTCACCGTTTTCGGCGGCGAGCCCGGGATCGGGGGTCCAGGCGGCGGTCAGTACGCGGCGTTCGGGCACCGCCCACGCGAACAGCCGTACGCCCCGGCCCGGTGCACAGGCCACACCGCAGCCGTAGCAGTCGCTGACTTTTCGGTGGGGTGAGGACAGCGCGGTCTCGGTCGCGGTCTTCGCTTCGGCCCAGGACGGGGTGGGCGGGACATCGATATCGAGCACCGCCGGGGCGGCTTCGACCAGCAGGGTGCCGTCCGGTGAGGTGAGCCTCGCGTGCCCGTCCTCGGCGGCGAGCAGTACCGGGGTGGCGATACCGACCGCGCGGCGGAAGTCGACCCGGACGGTGGGTGCGGCACTGCGTGCCGCGAGCATGCCCGCCACATAGCCGCCGAAGGCCAGCTCGGGGTAGCCGTGGATATGGTCGGGAATGGTGAGCGTATCCAGCGGAATGGTCATGCTGCCGAGGCCCTTCCGTTCACGTCGTCGATCAACCTCTCGACGATAACGCCGGGCGGCGCGGCGCAGCACCCGGGTTACCGAGTGAGAAGTTCCACAGCCGAACCGTGGTCAGCCGACGTTTCCGCCGCCGCCGTCGACGGTCACCTTCTGACCGGTGAGATATTCGGCCCGTGGTGAGACCAGGAAGCGGACGGTATCGGCGATGTCCTCGGGGCGGCAGACCCGGCCGAAGGGGGAGTGCGCGTCCAGGGCGCGAATGTCATCCTTTCCGGTGACGGCCTTGACCAGGCGACGGCCCATTTCGGTGTCGACCAGCCCGGGTGCGACCACGTTGACTCGAATACCTTGGGCGCGTTCCTCTTTGGCGAGCGTGAACGCCAGCGCCTCCAGCGCGGCCTTCGCCATGGTGTACGGCGCGCCACCGGGCGCGTACGACGTGGCCGCGACACTGGAGATCATGATGATGTCGCCGCGCGGTTGAGATCGCATGGAGGGCAATACGAGTCGCGAGATATGGTGCGCCCCGAGCGCGTGCGTGGACAGCACCCGCAGCATTTCGGCCGGATCGGTATCGGCGACGAACCGTCCGCGACTGGCGATTCCGGCATTGTTGACCAGCAGATCGATATGACCGAACTCGTCGATGATGTGGTCCACCATCCGCTCGTCGTCCTCGACCGAATCCACGCTGGCCTGGACGGCGATGGCGCGGCGGCCCAAAGCCTGGATGGCGGCGACGGTTTCGTCCGCGGACTCGGCATCGGAGCGGTAGTTCACCGCCACATCCGCGCCGTCCTGCGCCAAGGCCAGTGCGATGGCGCGGCCGATACCGCGCCCGCTACCGGTGACCAGTGCTACCCGTCCTGCCAAGCTCATAGCGCCGACCATACCGAGGGGGCCATTGCCCGAGTCAAGGCTTTCCGTCCGGTCAGTGGGACTCTCATGACAGCGGCTGGACACCGCGCTGGGCCAGCAGCAGCGTCATGATGCCCGCCTCCTGCGACTGCTCGGTGATCATGGCGCGGGCCGATTCCTTCACCGGCCCGGAGGCGATGAGCTTATCGGCGTCCTTGGCCATGCCGACGCCGCCGGTGTGGTGACGCAGCATCAGTTGCAGGAAAAGCGATTCCGCGTCCGAACCCTTGGCGGCGGAGAGCGCATCGAGCTCCCGCATGGTCGCCATACCGGGCATGGTGGTCGCGGCGCTGCTCGCCATGGACGCGTGATCGTGTCCGGCGGGCATATCCATAGCGCTCATCCAGGACATCGGATGCGGATTGGTCGGTGAGGCATTGGCCAGGCGCAACCAGCCGAGCAGAGTGCCGATCTCCACGCGCTGGGTATCGGAGATCTGCTGTGCCAGTTGCCGAATGGACGGATCGACGCCGGTGTCCAATCGTTGCACCATGACCAGCGCCTGCTGATGGTGCGCCAGCATGTCCTGGGTGAAGCCGATCTCGGTCGGATTCAGCACCGCCGGGGCCGACTCGTTATCGGGAATCACCAGCGGGCGCAGCAGCATTCCCGCGCCGCACAGCAGCACGGCCAGCACCGCCATGACGGCGACGCGTACCCGGCGATCGGTCATCATGAACCCACGATCGAATGCTGATCGGCGGGCGGGGTGTAGATATCGTCGGCGAGTTGCAGCACCATGAAGCCGTTGTCATTGCAGGTGGTCCACAGTTGACTGCCGTGCCATTCCGGTGGGGCGAAACACCAGTCGGTGGACAGGTCGCCGAAGGCGACCATGCCGGTGCGTGACGAAAGCGCCTGTGCCGGATCGAATTTGCCTTCGAGAATGGCCCGGGCCGCGGACGGGAATTGCAGTCCGGGGACTCCGATGATCGACGCCAGCGCGTGCGGGGAATTCCACAGCTCCAGATTCCGGCCGGTGCGGGCGGGCGGGTTGTAGTACGCGATCTCCCTGGCGTGGAACGGATCTCGCACGTCGAAGACGCGAATCCCGGATTCCTCCCAGCCGCAGGCCAGGGCGGTCGGATTATCGGGCCGGTCCGCGGCGCAATAGTGCGCGTCGTAGGAGAACACCGACCCGCCCATGGATGAGGCCATGGCCGAATCCTGGTTTTCCAGCAGGTTGATCTCCAGCTTGATCTTGGCCGCGACCTTCGGATTGGTGTCATCGGAGATATCGATGAGCTTCACTCCGCCCGCGCCGCCCTCATCGGCGGTGAACAGATACGGCTTGCCGTCATAGGTGACCGGAATGCTGTGCTGGGTGGCGAAGCCGTCCGCCCAGAACACCCGGCCGATATGGTTGACCTGCGGATTCGGATCGCGCCGCTGTACCGCGCTGATATCGAGGGTGGTGAATCCGCCCAGCGCCGAGAGGTACATGCGATTGCCGTCCGGGCTGATGCCGAAGCCGTGCGCCTCGATGCCGGTCAGGCCCTGCCAGATCACGTGCGGGGTGGCCGGATCGGTGAGGTCGACGGCGCTCACGAAACCGGGGGCGATGCCCGAGGCCCAATAGGTGCGGCCGTCCGGGGAGAAGCCGCCCTCGTGAGTGGTGATCGGAATGGGCATGAGCAGATTCGTGCCCGCGCCCGGATTCAGCAGGCGCGGATGCGCGCAATCGGAGATGTCGTACACCGACAGATAGCCCGCACCGGTGCCGATCGGAACGCCGGTGCCCACCAATAGTTTTCGCTCGGTATTGACCTTGAGTGATTCCCAGGTGCCCGCCAGCATGGCAGGTTCGGTCAGGCTCGCGGTCACCACCGGATTCGCCGGATCCGAGACATCGAGCACCTGCACGCCCTGGGCGGGGCCGAGAATATTGCCCGGGAACATCGAGCCGGTGTACGAGCAGTGTTCGAAGGTGGTCGAGGTGATGCCCGCGCCCCTGCCGACGTACCCGCCGACGAACGAGATATTGCAGCGGTACCCCTGCGTGCTGCGCCCGCTATTGCGGTCCGCGGCGGGCACATCGCCCTGCATTCCGCTTTCCGGCAGCGAATCCGGCCCGCAGTCCGCGCGCGGCACCGAGGTGCGTCCCACATCGAGGAATTGCTGTACCGCATTGCCGATATCGTCCGTCAGATCCGCCGATGCCCCACTCATCGGCAGCATGGCCGCGCCCAATAGCGCCGCCGCGAAAAGCCCTGCGGGCCTTGACCGTCGCATTCCCGAGAACCGCCTCATCGCGGTGCCCCCATTCCCTCAAGAGCTGCCGTCGTGACGGCCCGCACACGGGGGTATGCAGTGTGGTCACGGTTACGTGTCGGAACCGTAACTCATAAACTGACTGCTCGGTAGGTCCGCGATGAACGAGTTCTCGAAACCGGGTTGATCGAGCCGGATCGGGGTCCGGGACGGGGTCGAGGGCTACTTCCTGGCAGCGTACGGATCGACGGTGGCTGTCCTGGCATAGTCCGACCAGCTCAGAGTGCCATCGGCGTGATCGGGGCAGGTGTTGAACCCGGCCCGGAAACTCTTCGCGATGCGACCTGGCAACGGCATCGGAACCGCCCTCGGGTGGGGGTGAACCTGTCGCCAAATATCAATCAACTCGCGCAGTGTCAGCACCTGCGGGCCGCCGAAATCCGGGGCGAATCCCAGCGGCGATCCCACCGCCAACTCGGCCGCCCGGACCGCGACCTCGGCGGCGGCAACCGGCTGAAATCGGAAATCCAAGGGCAATGGCGTGATCGGCAGCCGCCCGGCGACAAGCAATGCCGAGGCGATCAATTCATGAAACTGTGTCGCCCGCAGAATCGTATGCGGCACATCGCTTTCGACAATCCGCTGTTCACACGCCAGCTTATTCCGGTAGTAGCGGAACGGAATTCGATCGATACCCACGATCGAGACATAGGCGAGATTCCCCACCCCCGCGTCAGCAGCGGCCCGAATCACCGTATCCGTCTGTGCCACATCGGTATTCCCGAACCTCCGGCTATTCGACGCGGCATGCACGATCGCATCCACCCCCGACGCTGCCTCGACCACCCCCGCCCCGGATTCGAGATCCCCCACATGCGTCCCCGCCCCCGCCCGCCGCGACAGCACGCGCACCTCATGCCCGCCCTCCCGCAACCGCTCGACGATAACCCGCCCCAGCACCCCGGTCCCACCGGTCACAAGAAAAGTCCCCATGCCCAACACCTACTCCCTGCCCATCCCACCCGGCAATAACCCCGACCGGGTGACAACCGCCACGCCGATCCCGCGCCTTCGAACTGGCATGCTCGGCACCATGCCACGTCGTGTACTCGGAGATCCCTCGGTACCGCCCTGGCCCGGAAGCGCCGATGAGCAAGCGGCGCAGCGGGTTCGAGCCGAACAGGCCGCGGTGGTGCGTGAGCGCCGTGATCGGGCGCTCGCTATCGCCGATTTCGGTGCGGCCGAGGCGGCGGGCTTCGACCCGGGGTCGGTGCGGCGCCTCGCCGAGGTGAACGGCGAGTTCAACAGGGATCTAACCGATTTCGCGAAGCTGCTCAACGATGAATCGCTGCCGCCCGGCTCGGCCCGCGAATGGACCCGGCAACTCGTCGCCGAGTGCATCGGTGCGCTCTGGCCCAGTGATGGTGAGCGCGAATGGCCACGTTCTCAACTGGGCCAGTACCCCGGCTACCTCGGGCCGCTCCGCGAAAATCCGGGCTTCCTGCACGCATTCGATGTGCAGGGCCCCCACCGCGGTCAATTCGGCTGTCAACGGTGCGGCGCGGAATGGCCTCCGGGCTGGCCCGGAACGGGGGTCGGCATGATCGGAATCACGTGCCCGGACTGCCTGGTCCCCGGCGGTCGAATGATCGCCGCCACCACCGAGCACAGCATCATCGATCTGCACTGGCTCATCATGAAATACGCTCCCCGCCCGGTGTCACCATGTCCGACCTGCGGCGCGGAACGTGTCGGCCCCCGCGCCCTCCAGAACCCATCCATCAGTCGAACCCTCTACTGGGTCTGCCCGAACGGCGACACCTATCGAAAAGACGCTCACTTCATGGCGGCCCTCGAATACGCGACGTTCGACTCCCCGGCCGCCCACTTCACCTACTGGCTCGCGGTGGACGCGCTGCGCGCCCGCACCGACGAAGTAACGGACCTGCCGATCGGCGCGGTCTACACCGCCCTCGACGGCAGCGGCGAGCGCTGGCAGTTCGGTGAATCCGGTTGGACCCGAATGCCTTCCGGCGAGGCCCGCCCGCTCTACGTACCGCTTCCGTTGCCGCCGTGGCTCCCGCCGCAACCTTCGCCTCGATTCCCGCTTCCGCCGCCACCGCTACCGAAGTAGTTGCACCGCAAGCGATCACCCGATCGTTTGGTGGTCGGGGGTGATTAGGGCGACTACTCGGTCTTCCTCGCGGGAGTAGGGCTGGCCTATGTATTTGGTGGCGATGGCGTCTATGACTTTCCAGGCTTCGTCGCCTTCGAGCCATTGGGTTACTCGTCCGCGGATCATGATCGATTGGTAGGGGTTGTCGGGTGGGGTGAGGGAGAGGGCTACTCGGGGGTCGCGGTGGAGGTTGCGGGCTTTGCGGGAGGTGGGGCCGGTGAGGATGGCTATGTGGTCGTTGTGGGTGCCTACCCAGAGGGGGATGGAGTGGGGGGAGCCGTCGGGGAGGAGGGTGGCCAGGTGGGCTACCGGGGTGCTGTCGAGGGCGGCGCGGATTTCGGGGGTGATGGTCATGGCGATACCTCGTATCGGAGATGCGGGTTAGTTCCTTTAGGAGACGCCATAACCGTAGCGCCTTAAGTTCCCTTAGGGAACCCCAATTGGTAGACTTCTTTCATGCAACGCACGAACTTCAGTGAGATGGCCTGCTCGATCGCGCGGACCCTGGATGTGATCGGTGAGCCGTGGTCGCCGTTGATCCTGCGGGATATCTGGGTGGGGTTCAGTCGGTTCGAGCAGATCCAGTCCGATCTCGGGATCTCTCGCAAGGTGCTGACCGAGCGGCTGAATCACCTGGTCGAATGCGGTGTGCTGGAGCGTCGGCCGTACGACAACCGGCCGCGCTACGAGTATGTGCTGACCGAGAAGGGGACCGAGCTGATCGATGTCCTCATGGTCATGGTCGGCTGGGGGGATAAGTGGCTGGCGGGGGAGGCGGGGCCGCCGGTGCTCTATCGCCATCACGCCTGCGGTGCGATCAGTTCGGTGGATCTCACCTGCGCGCACTGCGGCACACCCATGCACGCATCGGATGTCGACATACTCCCGGGTCCGGGGGCCGCGCCGGTGGCGGGCGAATAATGCTGTGGCACAGGGCGGTCGAGCCCGGAATAGTGGGTTGAGTTCTCACCCCCCCGCCATTCCAACTCCCCGAGGAGCCTGTGTGTCTGTTGGTCGTGTGCGTTCTCTTGCCCCCAGCGAGCTGGTTTTCGCCATGGCGGGCGCCTATATCGGTTATCGCCTGCGGGTACGCGGTGAGCTCGATATCCCGGCGCTCTCGGTCGCGTTCGCGGGATTGCGGCGCAGATATCCGGTGTTGTCGGCGGTGCTGGAGCCCGAGGACCGGGGGTACGCGATTGTGGCCGGACCGGGGCCGCTACCGGGGATCGTGGTGAGCTCGGGGGATATCGACGCGCCGATTCCGGGGGTCTGCGGGGATCAAAGCCGCGCGCTGTCCGGTCTGCATGTGGCGCATGACGGCGATCGGGCGGCGGTCACGCTGTTCACCCATCACAGCGTTGCCGACGGATATCACTCGCTCGAGTTGCTGGCCGATTTGTGGTCGCTGTACACGGCCGCCGTATCCGGGGAAGCGGTCGACCTCACCCCGCGGGACTATCCCGAATCGCTCGAACAGGTGCTCGCCGATCGGGGAATCGTCAAGGCGGACAACCCGATCGCGGAGGTGCCGAGCGCGGCCACGGCAGTCGCCGAGCCGTCCGGGCCACCGGCTCGGGTATCGGATGCGATGCGGATGTACACGATCGCCGCCGCCCGTGTCCGCCTGGACGCGGAAACGACCTCCGGACTGCTGGCCCGCGCGCGCAAATACGAGACCACCCTCAACGGCGTTGTCTCCGCGGTGATTCTGCGCGTCGAAGCCGAAATGAACGGGGTGGCGGGGGAGCGCCTCGCCTACACGTACGCGGTGGATCTGCGCAATCGGATCGCACCGCCGGTGCCGAAACCGGCCGCCACCAATCCGCTGGGTTTCGCGAGTTTCGTCCCCGCCGGCGATCTCGGCGATACCGCGACGGTCGCTCGCGCCGTCACCGAGGAATTGCGAAAAGGCTTGGAGAACGGCGAGATTCACCAGGCGGGACTGCGATTCTTCGACACCATGACCACCGCGGTCGCGCAATTCGCCCTGGTGCCCGAATCCCAGCGACCGGTGATCGTGATCTCCAGCAACTGGGGCGTGGTACCGACACCGCGGGTCCCCGGTCTCGAATTCGAGGACTTCAGCAGCGTGATGTTCGAGCCGCGCACCGACCCGGACGCCCCGGTCGCCCCGCCAGGCACCTACGTGCTGTCCACCTTCGGCGATCGCCTGTCCATCGAACTGCGATCTCCGTTCCCGCTCGAGGCGGCCCGACAGCGCATCGCCGCAATCGAATCCGGTTTGCGCGCCCTCGACGGCGCGTGAATCAGGCTCCGGGAACCACGATTCCGGATTCGTAGGCGAGCACCACCAGTTGAGTGCGGTCGCGCGCATCGAGTTTGGTGAGCAGATGGCCGATATGGGTTTTGACGGTCGCGATGCTGACGTGCAGGGTGCTCGCGATCTCGGCGTTGGTGCGGCCGGACGCGACGTGAATGAGGACCTCGTACTCGCGGTCGGTGAGTCCGGTGCGGATATCCGGCCGCCGATCGGGAGTGGTTGGGCGGCGGGCGAATTCGTCGATCATGCGGCGGGTGATGCTGGGTGTCAGCAGGGCATCACCCTGGGCCACCACCCGGATCGCGTGCAGCAGCTGTTCCGGCGGTGAGTCTTTGAGCAGGAAGCCGCTGGCACCGCTGCGGAGTGCCTGGAAGACGTGTTCGTCCTGGTCGAAGGTGGTCACGATGAGTACGCGCGGCTGCTGCGCGGTGTCGGCGGCGATATGCCGCATGGCTTCCAGGCCGTCCATGATCGGCATGCGGATATCCATCAGCACCACATCGGGGCGCAGGCGGCGGGTCAGTTGCACCGCTTCCGCGCCATTGCCCGCCTCGCCGAGCACGGTGAGATCGGGTGCGGAGTCGACCAGGACGCGAAAGCCCGCGCGCACCAGGGCTTCGTCGTCGGCGATGAGTACCCGGATCGGGGCGGCGTCAGGCATGGGGGTCATTATCGACGGGGAAGGTCGCGGTGACCGCGAAGCCGCCCTGCGGACGCGGACCGGAGTCGAAATGGCCGCCGAACAGGGAGACCCGTTCGCGCATGCCGATCAGGCCGAGACCGGAGCCGGTGGACGCGTTCCCGGTAGGTGGTGCGGCGGGTCCGTCGTCGGTGACGGTGATGGTCAATTCGGTTGGCGTATGCCGGATTTCGAGTTCGGCGTGGGTGGCGCGCGAGTGTTTGACGATATTGGTGAGCGCTTCCTGAACGATGCGGTAGGCGGTCGTCTCCAGCAGTGCCGGATAGTCGCGGGGCTGCCCGATGACGCGGTAATCCACGATCGCGACACTCTGGCGCAGGTCGTCGACGAGGCCGTTGATCTCGGTGAGGCCCGGTTCGCCCGGCTCCTCCCGCTGCCCCGGTTCGCGTAATTGCGCCAGGACCTGCCGCAATTCGGTCAGCCCCGACCGGCTGGCGTCCTCGATCGCGCTGAGCGCTCGGCGCGCCTCGTCCGGCTGTTCGTCGAGCAGCAGCCGGGCCACCCCGGCGCGCACGGCCACCATGCTCAGGGTGTGCGAGATGAGGTCGTGCACATCGCGCGATACCCGCAACCGCTCCTCGGCGCGGATCCGCCGCTCCGAATCCACGGCCCGAAGTTGTTGCTGCACAGCGATATCGCGCCGGTACTCACGCCGGGTGCGCAATGCGTCACCGGCCAGCCACGCCGGAATCGCGATGAACAGCTGTACGAAGTCCTGATCCTGATCGGGATGCCAACTCAGGCCGAACTGCGCGGTGATGGCGATCGCGACGAGCCCGAGGCCGGTGACGAGCAGCGATTCGCGCCGCGACCGCCGATCGGCGAGCGTGAGCACCGCGACCGCGAAAGCCGGACCGGTATTGCTGACCCAGGGCGTGAACCGAACACCGGCCAGCGCGGCGGCGCACAGCACCACCGCAACCGCGATGGCGACCGCCACTGGCCAGCGCCGCCGGACGACGAGCGGAAGAACGGCCGCGAGACCGAACAGCGTGATCGCGGTCCGCGAGCCGATACCGTTCCCGGTGATCAGCACCGGCACCGTGAACGCCGCGAAACAGGCTGCGGCAATGGCGAAATCGACCCAATCGGGGCCGGTGTGATCCGCCCGCCCGGCCGGGATGAGCCGCTGATGCCACGGAGCCGCCCGCACGGTCCGTTCCGGCGGCAATGAGGTGATCACCATGGCGTTGACGGTAATCCGCTGATGGACGGCCCTACATCGGCCCCGCGATGTCATCCCCGAGGTGGAGATGCCACCGCGAATCAGCCGCGCGCCGGGCCTTGATTCCAGGCCCGGGATGGACGACGAGACCCGCGTCGGGACGCGACAGTTACAGCCATGAACACCTCCGCCCCCGACCCCGCCCGCCGCGCCACGCACAGCGCGGCAGTCGGCCCCGCATCGCGCCAGCCGCGCCCACCGGCTTCCGACTTCGGGTCAGAGGCCAGGCGATCCCAAGCTTCCGCCTTGGGTTCGCAGGCCCGGCGATCCCAGGCTTGCGGCTTCGGATCGGAGGCCCCGCCATCCCAGGCTTCCGGCTTGGGTTCGGCTCCGCGATCCCAGGCCTCCGGCTTCGGGCCGGGGCCGCGCGAATCCTCGGCATCCGGGTTCCGGTTCACGTTCTCGCGGCCGGCGGTGTGCGTTGCCGGGATTTCCCTGGTGGCGGGGATCGTTTCCGGCGGTGCGATCTATCTCGGTCGGTCGGGGCAGCGTGAGGTGCAAGTGGCGGGTACCGATGCCTTTTGGCCGCATGTGGTGCTGTATGTGCTGGCCGCTTCGGTGGCGGTGATGGTGTTGCGTCGCAGCGGTACTCGGTCTCCGCGGCTGCTGCTCGCGCCCTTGGGGAGCACCGCGGAGCATCGGCTCGCGTGGACGGTGCGGTCGATCTTTCGTCGGGTGTCCGCGCTGCCGCGCCTGTTGCTGTCGGTGATACCGCTGGCGATGCTGGTGTACTTCCCCTATCGCTGCGGTATGCAGGTGCTGGGCGGTCTGGACCCGAACTTCGTCGTCAATGCCTGGGGTGGGCCCACGTACTTCGGGGCGATGGCATTCCACTACGTGGATGGAGCGCTATTGGCCGCCGTCTCCGCGGGCCTGCTGAATCGGTTGCTACTGCCCGCGAGAACTGAACCGGCACAGCGTTAGTCGAGGAGTGCGCGGCAGCTGTTGGAGAGGCGGTCGCGCAGGACAGCGGCGCGGGTTGCGATGTCCGCTTGTCTGCGCACGTATTCCGCTCGGCCCGACGGGGTTTCGATGCGGATCGGCTCGTAGTCGTAGGACGAGAGGTCGTAGGGGCTGGCCTTCATATCGAGTTCCCGGGCGGCGCAGGCCAATTCGAAGCAGTCGAACAGCAGGTCCGAGGCGATCAGCGGGGTGAGCTTGAAGCCCCACTTGTACAGATCCATATTGGCGTGCAGGCAGCCGGGCTGTTCGCGATGTTCCTGATCCGCGCGCGTCAGCGGCTCGATATTGAGCGGAACCGCTTCGGGGGTGAAGAATCGGAAGGCGTCGAAGTGTGTGCAGCGCAACTGCATCGACTCGACCACGGCGTCCGTTCCGGCGGTGCCCAGCCGCAGTGGCACCTGCTGATGGCGGACCTCATCGGTGCGGTACACCATCGCCCATTCGTGCAGCCCGAAGCAGGACAGTTGAGCCGGGCGGGTGGCTGTCGCCGAGAGCAGTCGGGTGACGAATTCGATGGTGTCCCGGCGCTTTTCGAGGAACGCCGGGTCGGCGGTGTACGCGGCGGTATCCGAATTCAGGTGATAGCCCCGGGTTTCGGCGTAGTCGGCGGCATCCGCCAGCCCGATGCCGAAACCCGGGTGCCAGCGTCGCAGCTGGGCGGGCTTATTGCCGTAGTAGGTGAACAGGAAGTCGATGACCGGATGTTTGGTCCCGGCCGCACGCTGCGCCAGATACGGGCCGACCAGTCGTTCGACCCGTTCCCGGTGTGCGGCGGCTCGCGCCCGCCAATCGGCGGGCGCGAGCACCGGAATCTCCTGTTGCACAACCGGCATGGTTACTCCGCGATGCGGTGGGTGGCGTCGCGGACGGTGCCCACGAACTCCTCCACCAGATCCTCGAGTGCGACGATGCCGACGGTATTGCCGCGACTGTCCACCACCCGGCCCAGATGGGAATTGGTGCGGCGCAACCGAGCCAGGGCCTCGAAGAGGGTGGCGCCGGTGCTGACCGTGGGCAGCGGGCGGATATCGGTGCGCGGGATGGGCGTCGACGGACCGGCCTGATCATCGGCCACCAGATCCAGCACATCCTTGACATGCAGATAGCCGACCAGCGAACCGTCACCGGCGCGCACCGGATAGCGCGAGAAACCGGTCTCGGTCACCGCGTTCTCGATATCGCCGAGCGTGGTGCCCTCCCCGCGCAGCGGGACCGACCGCGTCTTGTCCAGCGGCACCATGACATCGGCGACGATGCTGTCGCTGGAGCCCAGCGCCTGGGTCAGGCGGCGGTGCTCCTCCTCGTCCAGCAGCCCCTCGGAATGCGATTCACCGAACATCTCGGCCAATTCCACCGAGGACACCGTCGAATCGAGTTCATCCTTGGGTTCGATGCGCAGCGCCCGCAGCGACAGATTCGCCGCCAGGTTGTAGACCGCGATCAGCGGCCGCGCCAGGCGCAACCACATCAGATGCACCGGAACCAGCAGCAGCGCGGAGCGTTCCGGTCCGGCCAGCGCGATATTCTTCGGAATCATCTCGCCGAGCAGGATGTGCAGCACCACCACGATCGCCAGCGCCACCGCGAACGAAATCGGGTGCAGCAGCGAATCGGGCATGCCGACCAGATCGAAGACACCCGAAAGCAGATGCGCCACAGCGGGTTCGCCGACGCGGCCGAGCAGGATGGAGCAGATGGTGATGCCCAGCTGCGCCGCCGCCAGCATCATCGACAGATTCTGCGCCGCCTCGATCACCGTATTGGCGCTGCGCTTACCTTGTGCGGCAAGCGCTTCCAGGCGATCGCGGCGCGCGGAGATCAGGGCGAATTCCGCACCGACGAAGAACGCGTTACCCAGCAGCAGCCCCAGGGCCAGCAGTACCGCTGTCCAATCACCCATGGTGCAGCTCCCATTCCGCCAGGCCCTCGGCGTCGACGGGGCGCAGCAGCACCCGGTCGATGCGACGGCCGTCCATGCGTTCCACCTTGGCGATCCAGCCGCCGCTGGTGTGCGGATCCATGGCGTGGTTGTTGCCGGGTTCGGGCAGCAGTACCTCATCGCCGGTGACCGGGATGCGGCCCAGGCGGGTCAGCACCAGACCGCCGAGGGTTTCGTACTCGCCGTCGGGTGCGTCGTAACCCGTTGTGCGCGAGACCTCGTCGACGCGCAACAACCCGGAGCAGTCCCAGCCGGTGGAGGTGCGGCGCACATCGAGTTCCTCTTCATCGTGCTCATCGCGGACGTCGCCGAGGATTTCCTCGATCAGGTCCTCCATGGTGACGATGCCGGCGGTGCCGCCGTATTCGTCGACCACCAGCGCGACCTGCATACCGTCCGCGCGTACGCGTTCGAGCACTTCGTCACCGTCCAGGCTGGCGGGCACGATCGGCACGGGCTGGCAGATGTCCTTGAGCTTGATGATCCGGCGCTGCGATGCCGGATGCGTGAACGCCTGTTTGACGTGCACCACGCCGAGCGTGTTGTCGAGATCCCCGTCGATCACCGGGAAGCGGGAAAACCCGGTGCGACTGGCACATTCGATGAGATCGGCGATGGTGCAGTTCTGATCGAGGGATTCGATCTTCACGCGCGGGGTCATGAGCTCCTCCGCGCTGCGCTCACCGAATTGCAGTGAGCGATCCACCACCTGCGCGGTGCGCTGATCGAGCGCGCCGTGCAATGCGGACGTGCGTACGAGGGAACCCAATTCCTGCGGGGAACGCGCCGAGCGCAATTCCTCGGCCGGTTCGATGCCCAGGCGTCGCACGGCCCAGTTGGCCGCGCCATTGAGGAAATTGATGAGCCAGCGAAATGCCATGGAGAACCACATCATCGGCCCCGCGGTCCAGCGTGCGGTGGCCAGCGGTGAGGCGATGGCGATGTTCTTCGGCACCAGTTCGCCGTAGATCATGGACAGCGAGGTGGCCAGAATCAGTGCCAGCGCCAGCGAAATGCCATGCGAGGTACCGGCATCCAGGCCGAGGGCGTCGAATATGGGTTCCAGCAGCCGCGCCAATACCGGTTCGGCGATATAACCGGTGATCAGAGTGGTGATGGTGATGCCTAGCTGCGCCCCGGAGAGTTGGAACGAGAGCGTGCGATGCGCCTGGCGCACCTGCCGGGCGCGGCGGTCGCCGTCGCGGGCGTGCGCCTCCACGGTGCTGCGTTCCAGGGCGGTGAGCGAGAATTCCGCGGCAACGAATAACGCTGTACCGGCGGTCAGTGCGATGAAACCGATCAGGCTGAGAACGGTGAGCAGGGCTGACACGGTCAGCACCACCCGGCCGTCTGTGTGGCTGAGGGAGCGATGGCGCCGGGTTTGTCACCCGGCTCGGTAGAGGAGCCCTCCTGAACGGCGCCCTCGGACGCGGGTGACAACTGGTTCCTTTCGCATGGGGTAGATCGTGACGGGTCGGCACGATCCGATGGTCGACATGTTACCGGCTGGCCCGCTCGCCTTCAGCGTGACCTGGCCGGGCATGGGAAAACCCGGCGGGTTCCGTACGGTCCCCGCCGGGATGGCTGCCCGATTCGAGCCGGTTTACCAGCCCGAAGGCAGCGGACGGCCCTCGGCGAAACCGGCGGCCGACTGCACACCGAGCACGGCCCGGTCATGGAATTCGGCGATGGAGCGTGCGCCCGCGTAGGTGCAGGAGCTGCGCACACCGGAGGTGATGTGATCGATCAGATCCTCCACACCCGGGCGTTCGGCGTCCAGGCGCATGCGCGAGGAGGAGATGCCCTCCTCGAACAGCGCCTTGCGGGCGCGGTCGAAGGCCGAATCGGTGGCGGTGCGCGCGGCGACCGCACGCTTGGAGGCCATACCGAAGCTCTCCTTGTAGCGGTTGCCGTCGCGATCGATGCGCATATCGCCGGGCGACTCGTAGGTGCCCGCGAACCAGGAACCGATCATGACATTGGCCGCACCGGCCGCGAGGGCCAAGGCCACATCGCGCGGATGCCGGACGCCGCCGTCGGCCCACACGTGCTTACCGAATTCGGCTGCGGCGGCGGCACATTCGGCGACCGCGGAGAACTGCGGGCGGCCGACGCCGGTCATCATGCGGGTGGTGCACATGGCGCCGGGGCCGACACCGACCTTGATGATGTCCGCGCCCGCCTCGATCAGATCGCGGGTGCCCGCGGCCGAGACCACATTGCCCGCGACCAGCGGCACACCCAGATCCAGGGCGGCCACCGAGCGCAGCGCCTCCAGCATCTTCTGCTGATGGCCGTGCGCGGTGTCCATCACCAGCACATCGGCGCCCGCGTTGACGAGAGCCTTTGCCTTGGAAGGGATATCGCCGTTGATGCCGACCGCCGCCGCGATGCGCAGCTGACCGTTGGCGTCGACGGCGGGCTGGTAGATGCCCGCGCGAATGGTGCCGGTGCGGGTCATCACGCCCGCGAGGGTGCCGTCCGCGTTCACCAGGACGGCGAGCTTGGAGTGCCCGGCCTCGAGCAGGTCGAAGACCTCACGCGGGGAGGCATCGGCGGGGGCGCTGACGAAGTTGGTGTCGGCGACGGTGCTCAGTCGCGCGAAACGGTCGACATCGCTGCACGCGGCCTCAGTGACCACGCCGACCGGGCGGTTGTCCTGCACCAGCACCACCGCGCCGTGCGCGCGCTTGTGAATCAGCGCCAGCGCGTCGGAGACCGAATCCTCCGGATCCAGGGTGACCGGGGTGTCGGCGGTGAGCGAGCGGCTCTTGACGAAGGCGATGGTGTCGGCCGCGGCCTGGATCGGAAGATCCTGCGGCAGCACCACGATGCCGCCCCGGCGGGCCACCGTCTCGGCCATGCGGCGGCCGGCGACGGCGGTCATATTCGCGACCACGAGGGGAATGGTGGTGCCGGTTCCGTCGCTCGACGACAGGTCGACATCGAATCGCGACGCCACATCCGTCCGATTCGGGACGAGGAAGACATCGTCATAGGTCAGGTCGTAGGGCGGAGTCTGCCCGGGGAGGAACTGCACGGTGTTTGCCGCCTCATGGTTTGACGTGGGGTTGTCGTGTTCCATGCTTCGATGTCAGGTATTGGCGCGCTACCTGGTGTCACGCATGCAGCAGGCCAGTGTACTCGAAACTCGGTTGTCGCCTCGCTCACATGTGATCCAGCTGCGCCGCCGGCCTGACCTGATCGGCATCCCGGTAGGACGATCGAAACGGCTGCGGCTGGGTATCGCGACGATATGTTCGCTATCGGAGCCGCAGTCCTGTTCGCCATCGCGCTACTACTGGAACTCGTCAATCGAGGCACCACATTCGGCGTGGAGCTACTGATCATCGGTGGGCTGCTTGCCCTTTCACTACACCTGGCGGGCTTCAGCTCCCGCATTCCGTCGGGCGGCCAGTGGCGCTCCCGGGGCGGCTGGGCCCGCCGCCGCTGAGCTTTCCCGGCGTCTCACGGGCAGAATGTGCGCATGAGCGCCGATACTCACTTCCGGCGACTGCGTTCGCGGTACGAGGGTCCGGTCTTCGGTCCGGTCGGATTCGCCAGTGCGGTCGGGGTTGGGCTCTTCGTCGAAATGGTTGTGCTGCTGGGGCTTCCGTACGAGTTGATCTCGCTCTCGATCATTCCGGCCGTGCTGATGCTGTCGCCGTGGCTGCGCGTGCGGCAGATCGCAATGGGCGTATTGGTCGGGTGGCTCACCTTGCCGCTCGGAATCGTGGTCGCGCCGATCCAGGCGATCGTCGGCCTGATCGGGGGAATCCGCCTCGTCGGAAAGGTGGTGGCGCGGCGGTATGACGTCCCGGGTGGGGAGCCGGAGGTGCCGCGGACCGACGCCTGGGTCGCGGGCGTGTTGTGGATGCCGCTCGCGCTCATGGTGTCGCTGCTGGCGACCTGGAAGATCTCCGGTGGTCTGACCCCGGCGGTGCCGGGTCGCGGGGAATTGGCTGCCGATGGGAAGGCGTTCCTGATCGCGGGCGCGGGGGTCGCGCTCGCCGGGGTGTTCGCCGTCTTCGGCCGCAGGCCGCGGACTTTCGGCTCGGCTCGGCCGCGCGGTCCGGGCAGCTTTCAGCGCGGGGTCGCCTCGGCGCTGGCGGGTGCGGCGCTGCTGACTCCCGGAGCGTGGCATATCTGGTGTGATGCGTTCAGCGATGAGGTGAAGCGCGATCCCCGGGCGCGATTGGTGGAGATGGGAATCGAGCTGCCCGCCGATTACCACTTCACCCGTGGTCGTAGCTGGTGCGGTGGCTTCGTGGATGTGTCCTGTCACGCCACCTATCGGTTCACCGCCGGACCGGAGCGGTTCGACTCGTATCGGGAGTTGTTCCACCCGAACACCGATTTCGAGCGCGGCCTGCTGCCGCTGAAGTCCGCATCGTGCGCGTCGATCCAGGATCGCTGGGAGCTCTCGTGCAGACCGGGCGATTCGGTGCTCACCGGTTGGTACGGGGGCGCATTCGTGATGGTGACCCGCTCGGGGCAGCGGACGACCTTCGCCATTGACTGGTAGCGGGGTCGGACTTCTCGCCCCGAGGGGTCCCGATGATGATTGCTGAATGGTTGCCTAACCGGTGAATCGCGCACTGCGCGCCCGCAAATCGGCTGCGATTGCCGGTGTGTCGGGCCTGCGATCGAATCGTGTCCGGGGCGGCGGCCCGTGGCGGATCGGGTTCAGAGGGTGCCGTTCTCGATATCTCGCTTCAGGGCGGCCTGGTAGGCGCGGTGGGATGATGCGCCGTTATCGGCGGTGAATTGGATCAGGGTCGCATCGGCGAGGAAGGTGATGTGCTCGTTGACCGTGGTGCTGCCATCGCCGTTCGCGGTGAAGGTGATCAACTGGTGGGTGGTGATATTCGGGATATCCCAGCTGTCCGAGGTGTAGTAGCGCTCGGCGGGGTGCAGGCGCTGTTCGGCCTGGGTGTGGCCGGGGAAGGTGACCGGGCCCATCGGAATGTCTTCCAGGGCGGTGAAATCCACCACCTGGACGCCGGAATCGTCGCAGGTGCGGTGGGTGATCACATCCTTCAGGAAGGGGTGGCGGCCGATATCGTTGTGCAGGTTGGAGTAGACCGACCAGACCCGCTCGAGCGGGGCGTTGATGGTGATCGGGAGATCTACCACCACCGCGGCGCGGGACTCGGCCGGATTGTGCTGTCCCGCTTCGTACATCGACCAACTGGCCTGCCACTCCGCCGTGTACCCGTTGGGTGTCTCGGTACAGGTGGGAGGGGTAACCGCTTGCGCCACAGGCATTCCCGTCGCCGCGCAGGCGACGGCAAGGGCGCATCCGAACATGAACTTCACGGGGCGGACTTTACCTCGGCGAAGTCCGGTCGGCGCGGTCAGCGGCCGCCGCGTGACTTCGGCTTATGCTTCTTGGTGTGCTTGCGCCCGCCCGTGCGCGGATCGATGCGATGGCGAGGGCGTTCCGGTGCCGGATCCGGTGGTGCCGCAGCGGCTTTGGCGGCCGCCGCGACCGTGGCCGGATCGGGGATGGGACGGCCGGAGGCGCGGCGCGCCCCGGTGATCTCGGCCAGGCGGCGATCACCGGGCCGCACTTCCAGATCGGTGACGGAAACCCCTGCGCGGCGGGCCAATTCGGCGGCTTCCTGACGATCGTCCGGGGTGACGACGGTGACCACGGTGCCCGACGCGCCCGCGCGGGCGGTGCGGCCGGTCCGGTGCAGATAGTCCTTCGGATCGGCCGGGGGATCGACGTGCACGACCAGCGAGACATCGTCGACATGGATACCGCGCGCGGCGATATCGGTGGCGACCAGCACCGGCCAGCTGCCGTCCGCGAACGCGGCGAGGGTTCGGGTGCGCTGATTCTGGCCCTGACCGCCGTGTAGCGCGGCGGCGGCGATACCGACCTCGCGCAGTTTGCCTGCCAGTTTGTCCGCACCGTGCTGGGTGCGCACGAACAGCAGGGTGCGGCCCTTGCGGCCCGCGATTTCGGTGACCACCGGGCGCTTTTCGATACGGCGCACATGCAGGGCGTAGTGCGCGATATCGGGGAGATCGGAATCCGATTCCGCGGCAACGGCATCGGCGGCAGGCGCGCTCGCATTGGGCTGTTCGGCGACGGTATGGGTGACGGGGGAGTGCAGGTACCGCTGCACCAGTTCGCCGATGGCCTCGTCCAGGGTCGCCGAGAACAGCAGTTTCTGCGATTCGGCGGGAACACGATTCAGCACGGCCGTCAGCTGCGGCAGGAAGCCGAGGTCGGCCATATGGTCGGCCTCGTCGACGGTGAGCACCTGCACATCCGACAGATCCACGGCCTTGCGGCCGATCAAATCGGTCAACCGCCCGGGCGTGGCGATGAGCAGATCGACGCCGCGACCCAGCTTCTCGTCCTGCGCCTTGATCGCCAGTCCGCCCACGGCGATGGCGAGCCGCAGGCCCATGGACAGCGACGGCTCATCGAGCGCGGTCTCGATCTGGATCGCCAGTTCGCGCGTGGGCACCAGGATCAACCCGCGCGGACGGCGCGGCGCGGTCGAGGCACCGGACAACCGCACCAGCATCGGCAGCCCGAACGCCAGGGTCTTACCGGAACCCGTTGCGGCCCGGCCCAATACATCGTGACCGGCCAGAATGTCCGGGATCACGGCGGCCTGAATGGGGAACGGCGTATCGATCCCATTGCGCCGCAATGCCTGTACCAGCATGGGCGGCAGGCCCAGATCGGCGAACCGGCGCGCGCCCGCCGCGGAAGAGGCGAAACGGGGTGCGGCCGCGGGAGCCGCGGTATCCGTCTGGGGCGTCGTGCTCCGCGGCTCAGGCACGGCTGAGCAATCGGCTCAGTTCCTGCAACCACGGAATCGCGACCGCGAGGGTCGGAACCACGAGGATGGCGGCGGCGGCCAGATAGGCGGCGCTGGCGATGCGAATATCACCGATCGGCCCGGCCAGGCGCTGGATGCGAATCAGGGTGGTGGGCCCGCCGACCGCCATCGCACCCTGTGGCGCGGGCGAATTCGAACAGGCGACCAGGGCGCGCGCCAGCGGCGTCGGCCCGGTGACCTTGACCGCGGAATCATCGGCCAGCAATTCGATCAGCAGTTTCACCGAATCGAGTGCGGATTTGGAGCGCACCACCCGGGGGAACGCCTCGTGTGCGGCGGTGAACGCCTCCAGCACCAGGTCGTGGCGGGCGCGCAGATGCGAGCGCTCATGGCTGACGATTGCGGTCAACTCCTCTTGGGAAAGATTGGTCACGGTGCCCTGGCTGAGCACGACGCGGCGGCGCAGCCCGGGCAGGCAGTAGGCAATGGGTTCGGTGGCGGCGAGCACCCGGATATCCGCGGATTTCCGTGCCACGCCGCCCTGATCGAGCAGATCGACCAGCATGCGGTGTTTGGCGCGACGCCGGCGCGTGTGCACGCCGACGCGGATGACCGAGAAGATCAGCCGCGCCCCGATGAGCAGGGTGAGCGCGAAGACCGTCACCAGGGCGAGCCAAAGTGGCAGGCCCAGGGCGGCGATCTCCTTGCTCGGGGTGGTGGTGGGCCGTCCGTCACCGCCGGGCACCAGCAGTCTGCTGGCGATGGCGAGCCCGGAACCGAAGGCGGACAGGACGGCGGCGAGAGCGATGGCCTGCCAGAGCACCAGCGCCGCACGGGGACTCCGATACGGCCAGGTGGCTCGGCTGAGCAGCGCCGGGATCGGTCCCGCCAACAAGAGGGCGAGACCGGCGAAAACCGGCGCTGTCAGATCCATTCCTCAGCTCACTGCGTTGTGGGGGCCTGGGCCGAGGTCGGGGCTACTTGGAGTCTTTCGGCTCCTTGCGTGCCGCCTCGGTGGCTTCGAGCTTAGCGAGTGCGTCTCGCAAAGCGGCAGCCTCATCGGCTCCTACCTGTTCCACGAAGTGCACGAGTGCGGCTCGGCGCGAGCCTACTTCGTCGGCCTGCTGCAATGCGTCCACCATGAGACTGGCGACGAGTTCGTCGCGAGTGTGCACGGGGGCGTACCGATGCGCGCGGTCATCGCGCTGCTGTAGTACGAGGTTCTTCTTCGCGAGACGCTGCAGAACGGTCATCACCGTGGTGTACGCGAGCTCGCGGCGTTCGGCGAGGGCCTCGTGCACCTGCCGCACCGTTTGGGGTTCATCGGCCGACCACAACTGGTCCATGACCGCTTTCTCGAGTTCACCAAGACCTGCCATCCCATAAGTTTACGGAGGCAACGACACAAATGCGTACTACAAGTCGTCGTAACCGGTCGGTAGCTGTGTGGGATTGGTCATAGCTCGCTGGTCGGCGCGGGATCCTGCCCGTCGGCGCCATGTACGTGCCGGGTGCCGATCGGCACGATCATCGGGCGGCCGGAGACCGGATCCTCCAGAACTTCGGCGCGCAGACCGAAAACCTCGAGCAGCAGCTCGGAATTGACGATATCGGCCGGGCGGCCCTGCGCCACGATCCGGCCCGCGCACATGACGATGAGCTCATCGCTGTAGCGGATGGCCAGGTTCAGATCGTGCAGCACCATGACCACGGTGCGGCCGAAATCGGCGTGCAGGCGATCCACCAGATCGAGCACCTCGAGCGAGTGCGCGAGATCGAGGTAGGTGGTCGGCTCGTCCAGCAGCAGGATATCGGTCCCCTGTGCCAGCGCCATGGAGATCCAGGCGCGCTGGCGCTGGCCGCCGGAGAGTTCATCGAGGGTGCGGTCGGCGAGATCGGCGATACCGGTCTGCGCGAGCGCCGTGGCGACCTCGGTCTCGTCATCGGCGGACCACTGCCGCAACCAGGATTGATGCGGATGACGGCCGCGCGCGACGAGATCGGCGACGGTCAGGCCCTCGGGGGCGACGGGGGTCTGCGGCAGCATGCCGACCATGCGGGCGATATCGCGGGTCTTCATGGACGATATCGCCTTGCCGTCCAAGACGATTCGGCCGTCTCGCGGTTTGAGCAATCGGCCCAGCGAGCGCAGCAGGGTGGACTTGCCGCAACCGTTCGGGCCGATGACGGTGGTGATCACACCGGGTGCGATATCGAGCGACAGGCCGTCGACGATCACGCGGTCGCCGTATCCCAGGGTGATGTTCTCGGCGGCGAGAGTCACTGTGGCAGTGGAGGAGTCCGCGGTATCGCTTGCGGTGGTCACTGCTTCGCTTCGAATCGTCACAGGGTCGCCTTCCGATTGGCGCGTACGAGCAAGTACAGCATGAACGGTCCGCCGACCGCGGCGGTCACGACCCCGACCGGCAGATCGACGGGAAGTATGGTGCGGGACACCAGATCCGCCCCGACCACGGCGATCGCGCCGATCAGCGTCGAGGCGACGATGGGTTCCCCGGGGGTGCGCAGCAGCCTGCGTGCGATCTGCGGTGCGGCCAGGCCGACGAAGCCGACGGGTCCGGCCGCGGCGGTCGCCAGCGCGGCCGCGGTCACGCCCGCGCCGAGAAGCAGCGCCTGCTGGGTCTGAATGCGAACGCCCAGAACGCGAGTGGTATCGGTGCCGAACCGCAGCGCGGCCAGGGTGCGACTCGACGCGGCGGCTACCAGCAGCGTGATTCCCAAACCGATTCCGGCGGGCACCAGGGTGGACCAGTCCGACCGATCCAATGATCCGGTGAGCCACAGCTGCGCGTGCGCGGCATCGGTGAGAGTCGCGCGAGTGAGCAGCCAGCTGACGACCGACAGCAGTGCGGCATTCACGCCGATGCCGATGAGCACCAGGCGAAATCCCATGACACCGTGATCGCCCGTGCTGGTACGGCCCCATGCGAGCAGATAGATGGCGACCGCGGTCAGCAGACCACCCGCCAGTGCGGCAAGCGGAATGCCCAGTGTCGCCGCGATTCCCGTGGTCGCGCCACCGGTTCCGGCCAGAATCAGCACCGCACCGCAGCTCGCGCCCGAGGTGATGCCGAGGATATCCGGGCTCGCGAGCGGATTGTGCAGGATGGATTGGGTGATCGCGCCCGCCAGACCCAGTGCGGCACCGACGATCACGGCGGTCAGCGCACGCGGCAGACGTGAGTCGAAAATCACGAACCGCTGTGCGCGAGATCCGCCGCCGCCCAGCACATCCAGCACGCGCCCGAGTGGAATATGGAATTCGCCGGTGCTGATATCGAGCGCGAAAAGGGTGAGCAGAATCGCGATGAGCACGGCGACGGTGAGCAGTGCCCGCGCCCGCAGTACCGCCGAATATCCGGCGATGCGCACCGCCGGTCGCGTCCGGCCCAGCAGCCGCGCGGATTCGGGTTCGACCCGCGCCGCCGCTTTCGGCTGTCCAGCAGCGGCTTTCACCGTGATGGCACGACCGAGTGTTGTTTCCGCCTGTTCGGCACGGGGTTTCACCGCGATGGCGTGATCGGCCGTCGTGTCCGTTTGTCCGGGAGTGGAGTCGGTGGGTGTGCGGTCGATGTGGGTGGGATCGCTCACAGGCTCACCAGCTTTCGGCGGCGGACCAACAGGATGAAGAACGGTGCGCCGATCACGGTGAGGGTGATTCCGGCCTGGAGTTCACCGGGGCGGGCGATCACGCGGCCCACGGTATCGGCTATCAGCAGGGTGATGGCTCCCAGCAGGGCCGAATAAGGCACCAGCCAGCGGTAATCGGGGCCGGTGACGGAGCGCGCGAGATGCGGCACGATCAGGCCGAGGAAGGCGATCGGGCCGACGGCGGCGGTGGCCGCGCCCGCGAGCAGCACCACCGCGGCCAGGCCCAATGCCCGATTGCGGGCAAGATTCACGCCCAGGCCGCGCGCCACGTCATCGCCGAGACCGAGCAGGTTCAGCCCGGGTGAGGCGGCCAACGCCAGGCCCGCGCCCACGATGAGGAACGGCAGCACCTGCTGGAATACCGCCGCGTCATGGCCCGCGACGTCGCCGACGACCCAGTACCTATAGGTATTGAGCGCGTTCTCGTCAAGCAGCACAACGATATTGGTCATGGCCTGCAGGAACGCGGTGACGGCGGCACCGGCCAGCACCAGGCTCAGCGGGCTGGCCTTACCGCCGCCGATCGAGGACACCCCGAATACGACGATGCCCGCGATCAGCGCACCCGCCAGGGCAAACCAGATGTACTGCGTGGTCGCGGTGAGTGCGAACAGGTGAATGCTCAGCGCCGCCAGGAATGCCGCGCCCGCATTGATTCCGAGCAGTCCCGCATCAGCGAGCGGGTTTCGGGTATAGCCCTGGATGAGTGCACCCGCCATGCCCAATGCCAGCCCGGTCACGAGGGCGAGTCCGGTACGGGGGAGCCGCAATTCGCGCACGATCTGCGCGGCGGTTCCGTCGGCGGGGCAGGAAAGTGGTAACCCGCCCGGACAGGTGAGTGCGTCGAATACCGCACTGAGAGGTAGGGAACGTGAGCCGAGCGCGATGCTGGCGAGCACCGCGCAGACCAGCAGCACGGCCAGGAGAAGGAGTCCGGACAGACGTCGCCGTCTGATGGTGACTACGGCGGGCACGGTGACGAACTACTCCTGACACATTGATTGCTCTCGTTAGCTTGGTAAGCCTAACCTATCTTCAATTCTCGTTGCGTACACAGTGGCCGGAAGTCCGATGAAAGAGGAGGTTCGATGTTCGAGCCCGTAACCGTGTGCCCGCCTCGCGATTCCCGGATCGCCTTCGGGAGGGCCTGCGCCCGGCTGCGCGGCCTGCAACCCGAACACCCGCGGGTGTATGCCGTCGCCGCCATGTCCGAACAGGGCAAACGGAGATGGTGGCGGTTGGCGGACGGAATACGCGAAGGCCGGATCGAGATGATGTACCGCCGCCACGCCGCCGAGATGAGCAATCCCGAGATCGCCGCGGAGGTGGTGGCCACCGCGCTCATCCACGCGGTCATCGGCCGGGTCATGGCCATGCTGGTGTCCGAGGGCCGGGCCTGGGATCCGGGCCTGGAGAATCTGTGGATCCATACCGACAATGACGGCGGCATCGACTGGGCGGGGCTGGCGGACACCACGATTCGCGTGGTCGACGGCGACCGGCTGACCGGTGAGCCGGGTGTGGTGGCGCTGCCGTGCGAGCCCGCGCTGTACGTCTGGCTGGCGCACCGGTGCGAACCGGCGCTGCGGCTGATCCAGGAAGCCATGCTGCGTTGCGCCGGATTGGGTGTGCGGCGATTCTGGTCGCTGGTGGCCGAGTCGATCGTCGGTGCGGCGACCTATGTTCCGGCGCTGGCCAATACCTCCTCGACGGTGGGCGCGCAGCGCGGGCAGGACATGCTGGCGGCGCTGGAGGATCGCGGTCTGCCGGTGCGCCGGGGTTACGTCGTCCGATAGGTCGCTTGTGATACCGGGCAGCTGCTTCGAGCGGGCTGCCCGGTGAGTTCGGCGACGGGAAACCGATCACGGTGAGCGCAAGTGGTTCACCGCGCGGTGCGGGCGGTTAGCTTCGAAAGGGAGCACTGTCCGGGCCCGCCTCGCGAAGGATCTGTGATGACCGATCGATTGCCGCTCATCGACATCTCCCGTTTCCGCGGGCCGGAGCGGGACGCGTTTCTCGACGAGTTGCGTTACGCCGCACACGAAGTCGGATTCTTCTACGTCGTCGGGCACGGGGTGCCGGAGACATTGACCGAGGGTATTTTCGAGGTGGCGCGGCGGTTCTTCGCGCTACCGCTGGAACAGCGGCTCGAGATCGAGAATATTCATTCACCGCAGTTCCGGGGCTACACCTCGACCGGGCACGAATACACCGCGGGCGCGCCGGATCGGCGGGAGCAGATCGATATCGGGCCCGAGCGGGACGCGCTGTCCGGGGCGGCCGGGGATCCGATCTGGCAGCGTTTGATCGGACCCAATCAGTGGCCGCCCGCACTGCCGGAATTGCGCGCGGTCACCCTGGCCTGGCAGGCCGAGGCATTGCGGGTGAGCCGGGAAGTGTTGCGCGCCTTGGCCGCCGCGCTCGGACAGGACGAGGGCTACTTCGACGCCTGGTTCGATGCGGAGGCCACCACGCACGTGAAGATCATTCACTATCCGGGCCGCGACACCACCGGCGACGATCAGGGCGTCGGCGCGCACAAGGACTACGGCTATCTGGCGCTCCTGCAACAGGACGAGGTCGGCGGGCTCCAGGTGCGCGGCCCGGACGGCTGGATCGACGTGACACCGGTGCCGGGCAGCTTCGTCTTCAATATCGGTGAGATGCTGGAGATCGCGACGCAGGGGTATCTGATCGCCACCGATCATCGGGTGGTGAGCCCGCCCGCCGGGGTCGACCGGTATTCGGTGCCGTTCTTTCTGGGTCCGCGCTTGGACGCCGTGGTCGAACCCCTTGAATTGCCCGCCGAATTGGCCGCGCGGGCACGCGGGGTGAGCGCCGATGCCGCCAATCCGCTGCTGGCGCACTACGGTGAGAACGCGCTCATCGGCTGGCTCCGTTCACATCCGGCGGTCGCCGAGAAGTGGTGGCCCGATGTTGCATCCGGGGCCCGGAAAAGTGGTGTGGGACTTACCGATCGACCTGCCACGCCCGCGTGATCACGACCATCCCGAATATCTCCGACTACGCCGGGAGCTGTTCGACGCGCTCGGCGAGACAGGCAGGGCCGCCGCATGACCGCCGTATCCGCCGCCACCGCGGGCACGTACGACTCGTTCGCCGATGCCATCGGCAATACGCCGCTGGTGCGGCTGAACCGGGTCACCGATGACATTCAGGCCACCGTGTACGTCAAGCTCGAATACCTCAATCCCGGTGGCAGCGTGAAGGATCGCGCGGCGCGCGCCATGCTGCTGGCCGCCGAGGCGTCCGGGGAACTGGGTCCGGGCGGCACCGTGGTGGAGGCCAGTTCCGGCAATACCGGACTCGGTTTGGCCGCCATCGCCGCGGCGCGCGGCTACCGCACCATCGTGGTGGTGCCGGACAAGGTGAGTGCCGAGAAGAAGGCGCTGCTGCGCGCCTACGGTGTCGAAGTGCACATCACGCCTGGACTGCGGCCGGTCGGGCATCCGGAGCATTTGCGCAGTGTCGCATTGAAATTGGTGGAGGAGATCCCCGGCGCGTGGTTCGCCGGGCAGTACGACAACCCCGCCAATCCCGCCGCGCACCGCGCCACCACCGGTCCCGAGATCTGGGCGCAAACCGATGGGCGCATAACGCATTTCGTCGCGGGCATCGGCACCGGCGGCACCATCAGCGGTACCGGCGGCTTCCTGAAGGAGGTATCCGGCGGGTCGGTGCGGGTGATCGGCGCGGACCCGGAAACCTCTGTGTACGGTGGCGGCGACGGCCGAATCTGGTTCGTGGAGGCCGTCGGTCACTTCCTGCACCCCGAGACAGAGGAGGATCTGTGGCCGGAGGCGTACCGGGTGGATGTGGTCGACCGTATCGAACAGGTCGTCGACGCCGAGGCGATTCGGGTGCTGCACCGGCTGGCGCGGGAGGAAGGGCTACTGCTCGGCGGATCCTCCGGGACGGCGATCGCCGCCGCGCTCCGTACCGCGCGTGCACTCGGACCCGATGACGTCGTGGTGGTGCTCGCACCGGATTCCGGGCGGGCCTACCTGTCGAAGTACTTCAGTGACGAGTGGCTGGGCACCTTCGGTTTCGAGCTGACCGGTCCGGTCGCCGGACCGACCGTCGGATCGATCCTCGGTGATCTGGGCGGCGAGGCCGTGCCCGTGGTGCTGTCGGGCGCACCGGTGGCATCGGCGCGGGAATTGCTCGGCACGGCCGAGGCGCTCCCGGTGGTGTTGCAGCGCAACGCATCCGGACCGCTGGTGGCGACCGAACTGCTCGGCAGCATCACCCGGACCGGGCTGGCCGAGGCACCTGATACGGATCCGGTGAGCGAGCACCTGTCCGAGGCGCTGCCGGTGGTGGGCAGCACGGCTCCGCTCGCGGACGCGGTCGCGCGCTTGGACGGGCGAACCGGCCCGGTGGTCATCACGCACGAGGGGCGAATCATCGCCGTGGTCGATGCCGAGCGTCTGACTTCCCACGCCGCGCGGACGGATACGCGGTGACCCCGCCCTGTCGGGTGTGGTGAGCGTTGTCTGGAATCGCGCGGAATTTATCTCTCAGCGGATGGTGCGCGCGCGGGTTCAATCATCGCTATGAGCGTCGAATTCCTTTGGTACATCCCCAATCAGATCGATCCGGGGCATCGCGGGGATACCGCGGGCATCGGCCACAACAGTCTGGACGCGCTGACCACGCAGGCGCGGGCGCTGGAGGAACACGGCTGGAAGGGCGCGCTGCTGGGTACCGGGTGGGGGCGTCCGGATACCTTCACCGTCGCCACCGCGCTGGCCGCGCGCACCGAGAAATTCGAACCGCTGATCGCCGTCCGCCCCGGTTACTGGCGGCCCGCGAATTTCGCCACCGCCGCAGCGACGCTCGATCACCTCTCCGGTGGCCGGGTCCGGATCAATATCGTCTCCGGTAAGGACAATCTTCCCGCGTACGGCGAGAGCGAGGAGGATCAGGCGCTGCGGTACGGGCGCACGAAAGAGTTTCTGCAATTGGTGCGCAAGCTCTGGACGCAGGAGAACGTCACCTACCGCGGTGAGCACTATCAGGTCACCGATTCCACCGTGGTGCCCCGGATTACGCCGCGCGAGGGTCGCCCGCATCCCACGCTCTACTTCGGCGGCGCGTCCGATGCGGCCGAACGGGTCGCCGCGACCGAGGCCGATGTGCAGCTGTTCTGGGGTGAACCCCTGGAGGGCGTGCGCGAGCGCATCGAACGACTGCGCGCGCTGAGCGATGAACTGGGCCGCGAGCACGCACCGCTCGAATTCGGCTTGCGCGTCACCACTTTCGTGCGCGATACCACCGAACAGGCATGGGCCGATGCCGAGGCGAAGGTGGCGGAGATGGCCGAAAGGCAAGGCGAACAGCAGAATTGGCGGCAGACGGCGGTCGGACAGCAGCGCCTGCTCGATCTGGCCGCACGCGGGGAGGTGCTGGACGACAACCTCTACACCACGCCGGGCCGCTTCGGCGGGGGCGGCGCGGGCACCACCTGGCTGGTCGGTTCGGCGCAGGACGTCGCCAAATCCCTGCGGCGCTATCGCGATCTCGGCATCACGCATTTCGTGCTGTCCGACACCCCGTACCTGTCCGAGATCGAACGTCAGGGCACGCAGCTGCTCCCGCTGCTCGCGGAGCTGTGAGCCCCCGGCCCGGCTGTGGGTTCGAATCGAGCTGCGGTCAATAGCTGACTCGGGCGGTCATCACGGCGACGATACTCGCCATGACTCAGATCGCCCCGTCCCCGGAACAGGTGGTGGCCCAGCGCTACCGCGACCCCGCCCCGGTCGAGCCCGCGCACTGGAATCCGGTGCTGCGGGTGCTCCACGAGCATCGCTCGGTACGCCGGTATCTGCCCGATCCGATCTCGGACCAGACGCTGCGGCTGCTGATCTCGGCCGCGCAATCCGCGCCGACCTCCTCGAATCTGCAGGCGTGGAGTGTGATCGCGGTGCGCGATCCCGAACGCAAGGCGCGACTGGCCGCGCTGGCGGGGGATCAGGAACATATCCGGCAGGCCCCGGTGCTGCTGGTGTGGACCGCGGATCTGGCCCGGTTGCGCGGACTGGCCGCCGAGCGCGACGCCCCGCTGGAGGGCGCGGACTACCTGGAGTCCAGCTACGTGGCGTTCCTGGACGCGGCGCTGGCCGCGCAGAACGCATTGGTGGCGGCCGAATCGCTGGGCCTGGGCACCGTGTACATCGGCGCGATTCGAAACCATCCGGAGCAGGTGGCGGCCGAATTGGCTTTGCCGCCTGGGGTTTTCGCGGTCGTCGGCCTGGTGGTCGGCACTCCGGATCCGTCCGAGGACGCGCGGGTGAAGCCGCGCCTGCCGCAGGACGCCGTACTGCACGCCGAGGCATACGACGCTGGCGCGCAGAGCGCGCATATCGCCGAGTACGAGACCCGGATCGCCGAGTTCTACTCCGAACAGCGCCTCGAACATTCCTGGACCGAGCGCGTCCTGGCCCGGCTGGCCTCGGCCGCCGCGCTCAAGGGCCGCGATCGCCTCCGCGATCAGCTTGCGGCACAGGGCTTCCCGCTGCGTTGATCGGTGTCGCTCCGGTGGAGGTGCGGGGATGGTGAGCGGGGACAAGAGTGCGGGAGCGGTGCTGCGGGCGGTGCTCGAGGAGGGCACCGCGCCGCGTAGCGTGATCGCGAAATCGGCCGGATTGTCGCCCGCGACCGTGACCTCGCAGGTGCGGGCGCTGACCGCGGCCGGACTGCTCATTGAATTGCCCGAAACCGCCGGGCCTGCGGGGATGGGTCGCCCGCATTCGCCGCTGGTGCTCGATATCGCGGGCAATGTGGTGATCGGGGTGCATATCGCCGCGGACCACTGCACCGTCGCGGTGTTGAATATCGCAGGGACCGTGCGGCTTTCGCATCGCATACCGCACGCGACCCTGGCACCGGAGGTGATTCTGGCCGCCGCTGCCGCCGAGGTGCGGCGGTTGCGGGCCGAATTGACCGAGCGCGTCATCGGATTGGGCGTCGCCATCGGCGGCTGGGTGGACAGCGCGGCCGGAACGGTTATCGAGCACGGCACCCTGCCGTGGCGCAATGTGGCCGTGCGGCACTACCTTTCGGAGCACACCGGACTGCCGGTGACCCTGGACAGTCACACCCGCGCGCTGGTGCACGCTGAACAGCTCTTCGGGCATGCGGGCAGCACCGCCGCCACCGTGGTGCTGTTCGCGGGCAATGTCATCGACGTCGCGTTCTCGGTGCACGGGCGGGTGCATTACGGCCCGCGCTCGGCCGCGGGCGCGATCACCCGGCTGGCCGGGGGTGATACCGCCGAATCCGAATTGGCGCAGTGCACCGATCGCGCGCTGGTGGCCGCCGCGCACGAACTGGGTCTGTCGGTGCGCGGTGTTCCGGATCTGGTGTCCGTGGCGGTCGGCGACCCGGCGGCGCAAACACTGTTCGTGAATCGCGCGCGCATTCTGGCGCGGGTGGTGGCGGTGGTGATCGACCTGCTCGATCCGGACGCGGTGGTGATCGTGGATCCCGGACTCATTCGGGTGCCGGGCGTGCGCGCGGCGTATCTGGATGGCGTGCGCCGGTTCTCGGCCTGCGAGCGGCCCGAGGAGGTGATCTCGGGATCGTCGTTCTTCGGGCGGGTGCTGGAGACCGCCGCCGGGGCCGCGGTGCTACAGCGGCTGTTCACCGATCCGCTCGCGGTGGTGGCCGCCGCCGAACAGGCGGTGCGGCCGGTCGGGATTTGATTCGCACTTATTTTAAGTCGAACGAATGTTGCCCGATCGCAACGCTTTCCGCGAGAGTCTTGCTATGCGAAATCCTGCCGCCACCCTCGGTTCCGAGACCCGCTCCTGTCTTCGCTGCCCGGATTCCTCTATTTCGTTCCGTCGCAGTTCTATCAGGAGTCACCAATGCGCTCTGCTATTCCCGGGCTAGGTTTGGTCCTGGCCGCCGCACTACTGGTCGCGGGTTGCGCCACCAAGGGCGGCGATACCGATCTTTCGGCGGCGCTGCCGACCAGCGTGCCGCCCGGCACCAAACTCTCCATTTCGGTGAATACCGCCCGGGTCGCCCTGGAGGCGTCCGGACAGTCGAACACCCTGCCCTTCACCGTGTCCGACTGGCCCGTGGTGCAGGCCGGACCCGATGTGATCCAGGCCTTCCGCGGCGGCGCGCTGGATGTGGCCACCAATGCCGGAATTCCGCCGATCCACGCGCACGCCACCGGCGTCGACGCGAAGATCGTCGGGGTCAAGGTGCGCTCGACTCCGCTGTATCAGCTTGCGACAGCGCCGAATTCGGCGATCAACAGTCTTTCCGACCTGCGCGGTAAGCGCATCGGTTTCTCGCCGGGGCAGGCGCAGGGCGTGGTCGTATTGCGCACCCTGCAGGCTGCGGGCCTCTCGGTGAGCGATGTCAAACTCGTCGAGTTGAACAGCCCGCAGTTCCTCACCGCGTTGCAGGGCAAGCAGATCGATGTCGCCCCGCTGGCCGAACCGCAGCTCACCCTCTACCTGGCGCAGTACGGGGAACAGGGCGCTCGCGCGGTGAAAACGCCCGCGGTGGACGCGCTGACCATTCTCTGGGCGCCGACCGCCGTACTCCAGGATTCCGGAAAACTCGCCGCCATCACCGAATTCGTGAAGATCTGGGCGCGCACCGATATTTGGGCCTGGGAGCATCCGGACCAATGGCTCGACGCGTATTACGTGAAGGACCAGAAGGTCACACCGGATTCCGCGCGCCGAATTCTGAGCACCGTGGAAAAGCCGTATTACCCCGCGAAATGGGATGACGCCATCAAGTGGGAGCAGGAAACCATCGACCTGGTCACCCGCTCCGGCTATTTCGGTTCGAGTTTCGATGCCGCCCAGCTTTTCGACAGGCGCTTCGAACAGCTCGCCTCCGATGCGGTGCCCGCCCAGTACCGGACCAAGGAGTCGCAATGACACTCGCACTGCCGCGCCCGGCGCTCACCACCGCCCGGCCCGCCGAGACCTTCGTGGAACGGCGTCGCCTGCGCCGCCTGGGACTTCGTAAACCGGTACCGTTCGCCCGCCTGCTCGGCGTGGTCGTGGTGCTCGCCGCCTGGTCGGCGGGCAGCTATTACGGCCTGCTGGATCAGCGCAAACTGTCCGCGCCGTGGACCGTCCTGGGCACCGGCTGGGACCTGTTCCGCGACGGCACCCTGGTCGAGAACACCCTCGCCTCGCTGACCCGCGCCGGAATCGGTCTCGGCGTCGGCGTTGTGATCGGCACCGTGCTGGCGCTGATTGCGGGACTGTCCCGGCTCGGCGAATCGCTGATCGACGGTCCCCTACAGGTCAAGCGCGCCATTCCGAGCCTGGGCCTGATTCCGCTGATGATTCTGTGGCTGGGCATCGGTGAGACGTTCAAGATCGTGGTGATCACTCTGGGCGTGGTGGTCGCGGTATACCTGCAAACCCATGCCGCGCTCACCGCCATCGATAAGCGATTCGTGGAACTGTCGGAGGTGCAAGGGGTTTCGCGGTTGCAGTTCATTCGCAGCGTGGTGATCCCGGGTTCGCTGCCGGGCTTCTTCCTCGGGCTGCGGCTCGGGGTCACCTCGGCCTGGCTGTTTCTGGTCGTCGTCGAATCCGTCAATGCCACAGACGGATTGGGAAAGATGATGAGTAGCGCTCAGAACTACGGTCAGGCCGATGTCATCCTGGTCTGCCTGGTGCTGTACGGGGTCTTCGGATTGATCTCCGATGCCGGTATCCGACTGATCGAAGGCAGGGTGCTGTCATGGCGTCGCACGATCTCGAACTAGGCGTCCGCACCCGGGATCTGGTGCGCTCCTTCGGGAATCGCACTGTGCTGGACGATATCTCGCTGTCCATCCCGCCCGGTCAGTTCGTCGCCCTGCTCGGCCGCAGCGGCTCCGGTAAGAGTACGCTGCTGCGCGCACTGGCCGGACTGGATCGCGATGTCGAGGGGTCCGGCACGCTCCGGGTGCCCGCGAAAACCTCGGTGGTATTCCAGGATTCGCGACTGCTGCCGTGGCAGCGGGTATTGAGCAATGTGCTGTACGGACAACCGCGCAGCCGCCGCCAGGAGGGCCGCGACCTGCTGGCCGAGGTCGGGCTGACCGGCCGCGACCGCGCCTGGCCGTCCGAACTGTCCGGCGGTGAACAGCAGCGCGTGGCGCTGGCCCGCGCCCTGGTCGGCGAGCCCGATCTGCTGCTGGCCGATGAACCGTTCGGCGCGCTGGACGCGCTCACCCGCATCAAGATGCACGAGCTGCTGCGCGAGTTGATCGCCCGACACACCCCGACCGTCCTGCTGGTCACCCATGACGTGGACGAGGCGATCACGCTGGCACAGCGCGTACTGGTGCTGGACGCCGGACGTCTCACCGTCGACCTGCCCATCGATCTGCCGGCGCAACGTGATCCGGGCGAGCCCGAATTCCAGCGTTACCGCCGCACCCTGTTGACCGCGCTGGGCGTCGTCCCGGCCGGAGTCTGAGTAAGGAACCGCATGTCCCCGAAGCAGTTGCACCTCAACGCGTTTCTCATGTCGACCGGCCACCACGAGGCCTCGTGGCGGCTGCCGGAATCCGATCCGAACGCGAATACCAAGATCGACCACTATGTGAATCTGGCGAAGATCGCCGAACGCGGCAAGCTCGATTCCATCTTCTTCGCGGACAGCCCGGTGCTGTTCGGCGATACCGGCCGCCGCCCGGCGGGCAAGCTCGAGCCGACGGTCCTGCTCACCGCGATCGCGGTGCAGACCTCGCGGATCGGGCTCATCGCCACCGCGTCCACCAGCTACAACTCCCCATTCAACCTGGCGCGCCGATTCGCCTCGGTGGACTGGGTGTCCGGCGGCCGGGTCGGCTGGAATATCGTCACCACCGCCGGTGCGGACGCGGCCCGCAATTTCGGCCTCGACGATGTGCCCGATCACGCGCTGCGCTACGCCAAGGCCGCCGAATTCGTCGATGTGGCAACGAAACTGTGGGACAGCTGGGCCGATGACGCGGTGCTCGCCGATAAGGAATCGGGTATCCACACCGATCCGGACAGGGTCCGCAAGATCGATCACGACGGTGAGTACTTCAAGGTCGCCGGACCGCTGAACCTGCCGCGCTCCCCGCAGGGCTATCCGGTGCTGGTGCAGGCCGGATCCTCCGAGGACGGAAAGGAATTCGCGGCCCGCTACGCCGAGGCGGTGTTCACCGCGCAGCAGACCATCGAGGACGGACTGGAGTTCTACACCGACCTCAAGCGCCGCGCGGTCGCGATCGGCCGCGATCCCGAGACCATCAAGATCCTGCCCGGCATCGTGCCCGTCATCGGCGATACCGAGGAGCACGCCCGGGAATTGGATGCCGAACTGGAGCGGCTCATCTCGCCCGAATACGCCAAGCGTCAGCTCGCCCGCACCTGGGGCATTCCGGTCGAGGATCTGGACCTGGACAGTGAACTGCCCGACGATCTGCCCACCGAGGATGAGATCCAGGGGGCCAAGAGCCGGTTCACGCTGATCGTGAATCTCGCTCGGCGCGAACGACTCACGCTGCGCCAGCTCATCGCCCGGCTCGGCGGCGGGCGCGGGCACCACACCTTCGCCGGTACCGCCGAACAGGTCGCGGACACCATCGAGGAGTGGTTCACCCGCGGTGCGGCCGACGGCTTCAACATCATGCCCGCGGTGCTGCCCTCGGGCCTGGAGCGCTTCGTCGACGAGGTGGTGCCGATCCTGCAGCGGCGCGGCCTGTTCCGCACCGAGTACACCGAGACCACCCTGCGCGGGCACTACGGGCTCGAACGCCCGGTCAACCAGTTCGACGCCGCCGGCGCGCTCGTGGTCGCCGGATGAGTTCGGGCTCGGACTGTTTCGGTTCCGCGGCCTCGGAATCGGCCCCGGCGGCCGGTTCCGAGGCCACCGGGTGGATTCGGTATCTGCTGCGGCGATGCGGCGCGCACCGGCGGACGGTGGTCGCCGCGGCGGTCGGGTCGGTGATCGCCGCGGTGCTCACCGCGATCCTGCCGCTGATCGTGCGGCATGTGGTCGATACGCTCACCGCGAGTGCGGCATCGGTGGTGCCGTGGGTGGCGCTGCTGCTCGTCATCGGCGTGGTGCGGTTCGGGGCCGGATACACCCGGCGGGTGGGGTCCTCGCGATTGTCCCTGGATGTGCAGCATGATCTGCGCCGCGATCTGTTCGCGGCGCTGCTGCGGTTGAACGGGCGGCAGCGGGCCGGGCTGTACACCGGGCAGGTGGTGAGCCGCGCCATCACCGATGTGACGCTGATTCAGATGTTCCTGCAACTGGTTCCGCTGGTCACCGGGAACGCGGTACTGCTCGGGGTGTCGCTGGTGCTGATGGCGACCATGTCCCCGGCGCTGACCGCGATCGCGCTGCTGGTCATCCCGGCGCTGTGGTTCATCACCAAACGCAGTCAGCGCGAACTGTTCCCGGCCAACTGGGACGCCCAGGCGCGCGCCGCGGAGGTGGCCATGCGGGTGGAGGCCGCGGTGACCGGGGTGCGCGTGGTGAAGGGCTTCGGACAGGAATCACGCGAGCTGGACGGGCTGGCCGAATCCGCGCGCGATCTGTATCGGTCGCGACTGCGGATCACCCGGATCACCAGCCGCTTCACACCGTTGATGCAGGCGATTCCGGCCGCCGGTCAGGCGCTGGTGCTGATCGTGGGCGGGCTGCTCGCCCTGCACCAATCCATCACGCTGGGCACCTTTTTGGCGTTCATGACCTATCTCGGATCATTCGTGACGCCGATTCGCATGTTCTCCATGCTGCTCACGGTGAGCCAGCAGGGCAAGGCATCCCTGGATCGGGTGCGCGAGGTGATCGAGACACCGGTTCCCGCCGAGACGGGGGCGGCGGGAACCAGGGCTCTCGATACCGTACGGGCAGAACACGCGCCGCGCATCGAATTCGAGGATGTGCGTTTCGGATTCGAGGATCAGCCGCCGGTATTGAACGGCTTGGACCTGATCGTCGACGCGGGCGAGACGGTGGCCATCGCGGGCGCGGCGGGCTCCGGCAAATCGATTCTGGTGCAGCTGTTGCCCCGGCTCTTCGATCCGGACGGTGGTCGAATCCTGCTGGACGGCACCGATATTCGAGAACTGCCGGAATTGCGCGACCAGGTCGCCATGGTGTTCGAGGACACCTCGCTGATGGCCGATACGGTGCGCGCCAATGTCGCCTACGGCCGACCCGAGGCGGATGACGAGCAGGTTTGGCACGCACTGCGATTGGCGGCCGCCGACGAATTCGTAACCGCGCTGCCCGACGGGCTCGATACGCTCATCGGTGAACGCGGACAGCGGCTTTCGGGCGGCCAGCGCCAGCGCCTCGCACTCGCGCGCGCACTGATCACCGATGCGCCGATCCTGGTGCTCGATGACGCCACCTCGGCCATCGACGCCCAGGTCGAGGAGCAGATCTTCGCCCGCATCGCCGCCGAGGTGCGACGGCGCACCACCATCGTGGTGGCGCATCGCATTTCGACACTGGCGCTGGCCGACCGCGTCGCGGTACTCGATGACGGCCGCATCGCCGAACTCGGGACGCTGCACGAACTACAGCGCTCGGGTGAGCTGTTCCATGCCCTGTTCACCCCGCCCGATCCGGCGAGCATCGCCATCGATCTGGAGACCGATGCGGAATCGGTTCCCACCGAAGGACTCTGGGCGCAGGCCGAATCCGACGGCGACGAGAGCCGGGTGCTCGAACAGATCGCCAAGGCGTTCTCCCAGCGCGCCGCGGGCGCGCCCGGGCCGATGGGCGGCGTCGGCGGCGGCATGATGTCGGGCGCACCGCCGAGCGGGGATGTACAGGCCCTCATCGATCGCCTGCCACCGCTGTCCGGGGAACCCGAAGTGCCCGAACACTTCTCGCACACCCCCGACACCTCCTTCGATCTGTCGGGACTGCTGCGCCCGTTCGCGCTGCCGCTGCTGGCCGGTCTGGGCCTGGTCGCCCTGGACGCCCTGGCACAGATCCTGATCCCCTTCCTGGTGCGCTTCGGCATCGACCACGGCGTGCTCGAGAACGCGCGCGGCGTCCTGCTGATCGCCGCGAGCCTGGCGCTGGTGGTGGTCGCGGTGGACTGGGCGATCACGGTCGCGCAGGTCCGGGTCACCGGGCGCGCGGGGGAGCGGCTGCTCTACGGCCTGCGGGTCAAGGTGTTCGCGCAATTGCAGCGCCTGGGATTGCAGTTCTATGAACGAGAACTGGCCGGGCGCATCATGACCCGCATGATCACCGACGTCGACGGTCTGTCCACCTTCCTGCAGACCGGTCTCGCGGTGGCGCTCACCAGCACCCTCACCATCGCCGGAGTCGTGGTCGCGCTGGTCGTCATCGACGCCGGGCTGGCCCTGGTGGTGCTGCCGCTGCTCCCGGTGCTGGTGGTGGCGACCATCGCCTTCCGCCGCGCCTCGGTGCCCGCCTACAACCTGGCGCGTGAGCAGGTCAGCGCCGCCAACGCCTATCTACAGGAGAATGTCGACACCATCGCGGTGACCCAGGCGTACCGCCGCGAAGCGGTGAATCAGCGCGAATTCGACCGGCGCTCCTGGGGATACCGCAACGCGCGACTGCGCAGTCAGACGCTGATGGCGCTGTTCTTCCCGTTCATCGAGATCATGTCGCTCATCGCCACCGCGGCCGTGCTTGCGGTGGGTGTGCATCAGGTCCGCGAAAGTGTGCTCACCGCAGGCACTTTGATCGCATTCCTGCTGTACGTGGATCTGTTGTTCGCGCCCATCCAGCAGCTGTCACAGGTGTTCGACAGCTATCAGCAGGCGGTGATCGGCGTGGAGCGCCTCGGCGTGCTCATGCGTGAGGAGGTCGCCACCCCGGACGCGCCCGATGCCCGCCCGGTCGAAGGGCTCGCGGGCGATATCGAATTCCGCGGAGTCGGTTTCGCCTACGACACCGCCGGAAACCGGGTGCTGTCCGGGATCGACCTGCGGATCGCGCCCGGTCAGCAGGTCGCCGTGGTCGGCGAGACCGGCGCGGGCAAATCCACCCTGGTGAAACTGCTCGCGCGGCTCTACGACACCACCGACGGCGCGGTGCTGGTCGACGGCGTCGATATCCGCGACTACCGGCTGCGTGACTATCGGCATCGCCTCGGTGTGGTGCCGCAGGAACCGTTCCTGTTCGGCGATACCGTGCACGCCGCCATCGCGTATGGCAAACCCGATGCCACCCCGGCCGAAATCGAATGGGCGGCAAGGGCGGTCGGCGCGCACGAGATGATCGCCGCCCTCGAACACGGCTACCGCCAGCCCATCGGCGCACACGGTGCGGCCCTGTCCGCGGGCCAGCGTCAACTGCTGGCGCTGGCCCGGGCCCAACTGGTCGATCCGGACATCCTCATCCTCGATGAGGCCACCGCATCGCTGGATCTGGCCACCGATGCCCGGGTCCGGACCGCGGTGGAGGTGCTGACGGCGGGCCGCACCACCATCGTGGTGGCGCACCGCCTGGCGACCGCGGCCACCGCCGACCTCATCGTGGTGGTCGGCGAGGGGCGCCTGTTGCAAACCGGACGACATGCGGACCTACTCGAATCCGACGGTCCCTACCGTCGACTCTGGTCGGCATATGTCGGTGATGCGGAGCCCGCTGAAGAATCCGAAACTGTCGAAATGAGAAATTCCGAGTCGGAGGTCCATGAATTTGCACAACGCCATTGATGACACTTATGGCAATTGATTAGCTATCTTCCTGGACGGGCGCATCGGTGCGGGAGTTCCACGATTCTCGTCACCAGTCCGTCCTCCAGGTGGATTGTCATGTCCGGCATGGAGTTCGGCCGGGCCATATCGGCGCGAAGGTGGTCCAGCGTGCAGGGGCCGCGGTAGGCGCTATCGGCCAGGTGTGCGCAATCCGGAGTGCATACGATGGCCGCATCGCCGGAAATCATTGTCGCCCAGTCGATCACACGGTTGCGGTGAGCGGCATCGGCCCGATCCGGGGTGCGATAGACGAGCCAGCCGTTCGCTATGCGCTCCGGCCGCACGACGAGATCGATGGAACCGTGCTTACGCGCCGGATGCACGGGTGCGAATACGCCGTAGATCGATGCGGCCAGACCCGCGACGGTGAGGATTACGAGGGTCGGCCACTGCCTGCGGAGCCATGATCCGGTGAACGTCATACCGTGATGCTTCCGGGCTCGGGGGTGGCCGGTCTTGTCCCGGTGATCAAGGGTGAAAGCCGGTATTTGTTCGCGCCGACAGTCCGCGCACCGCCCGCCGGTGTCTACTTTTTCACTACCGGTACGCGTGCGGTATTTGGCAATAAGCGGTTACCTTCGGAACTATGAATGGTGTCGTGGCTACCGTTCGGCATATCGTCGCTGGATTCGACGACGATATCGCGCGACTGCTCGAAGCGAATGGTTCGGCGGATCGCCCGGTGACGAGTATCGAACTATTCGACTCGGCCGATTCGCTCGTCGAGCCGGGTGCGCTGGTCCTGGCCGTCGGGGTGGACGATGAGGACCGGGTGCGCGCGCTGCTGGCCGCCGGCGAACGCGATGGCGTCGCCGGGGTGGTCGTCAAGGGGACGGCCGCGAAGATCGCCGCGGATCTGGCCGCCGATATCGCGGTGGTCTGGGTGCGCGAGGATATGTCCTGGCTGGATTTGGCGGTATGCCTGCGCCAGCGGCTCATCGACCGCGTTCGATCGCAGCCCGCCGCCGACGGTTCGGCGGCGAATGAGCTTTTCGCACTGGCGGATTCGATCAGCACCCTGGTCGGTGGACCGGTCACCATCGAATCCGAAACCTCCGAGGTGCTGGCCTGGTCGACCGGACAGCAGGGGGCCGATGGACTGCGCGTCGAATCGATTCTGGTGCGATCGGTCCGGCCGGGCTGGGTGCGACTGCTCGCCGAGGAGGGCGTGCTCGCCGAAATCGCGAAGTCCCCGGATCCGGTATTCGTGCCCGCGCATTCGATCGACGGTCAGCCGATGCCCCGGGTCGCGATCGCGGTGCGCAGCGGCGGCGTCATCCTTGGTTACATCTGGATCGTGGTGCATGAGCCGCTATCGGCGGAAACCGCCGGGCAATTGCGCTACCTGACGCGCATCGTGGCATTGCAGCTCGCACAGCTGACCATGAATCCGCCCTCGGCCATCCGGCAGCAGCGCCGTGAACTGGGCGAGACCATCTTCGCGGGTGGGCCGGGAGCGGTGATCGCGGCGAATCGGCTCGGATTGACGCCCGGACCGCTGGTGGTGCTGGCGATCGGCGCGGAGGATCCGCGCGATGCGCCGGGTAGGGGAGACGGTTCGCTGATCGCGGATCGGCGGAGAGTCGACAGCCTCTTCGAGCACTATCTCAGCGCCGTCCATCCATCCAGCGTGGTGCTGCGCAATGACGGCGTGCTCTACGCGCTACTGGGCTGGCCGGGACTCGACGACGATGCCGCCGCCACCGAAACTCGTTCGCTGGCAGATGATTTCCTGCGCCGCTCGCTCGACGGCACCGACTATCGCATTGCCGTCGCCCCCGCGATCGCGGCGGTGTCGCGGGTCGCCGTGGCGCGGGCGCAGGCCGATGCGATCCTGTCCGCCATGCTGCGCGAACCCGGCTCCGCGAGTGCGCGATTGGCGGATGTGGCGCTGCCGATGCTGCTCGGCCGCCTCGCCGACTACGCGGATTCGCTTGACCTGCCGCCGTTCTCGGGCCCGCTGCGCGTGCTGGCCGATGAACAGGGCACGAACGGGCAACTGCTGGAATCGCTGTCCGCGTATTTCGAATCGGGCGGCGTGCTGGACGCGGCGGCGGCCCGGCTGCATGTGCACATCAATACGCTGCGATATCGCCTCCGCAAGGTGCAGGAGGTCAGCGGACTGGATCTGCAGGACGCGGACGCGATATTGCTGGCGCAGTTGGAACTTCGGCTGTTACGCCTGCGGCGCGGCCTCCGGTGATCGCGGTCCGCGATCCCGGGTAGCCGTCGCGGATGCGGTCAGTGCACCACATTCGGTACCGCGTTCGGGTTCGTCGCGCCCACCGCCGCACCGATGCCCGCACCCACACCGGTACCGATCGCCGCGCCGACACCCGCGCCGACCGCCACCGGTACCGCCTCACCGGCCGCGAAACCCAGTGCGCCGCCGACCAATCCGCCGGTGATGGCGCCACCCGGAACGGTGACCCCTTCGAGCGGGACCGCGGGCAGGCCGATCACGCCGCCGATGGCAGCGCCCGTGGCCGCACCGATCGGCACGCCGATCGCGGCTCCGGCCAGACCCACCGGCAGCCCGGCGACCCCGCCGACAATGCCGCCGCCGACCGCACCGACACCGGCTCCGATACCCGCGCCGACCGCCGCACCGCTCGCGATCGGATTCGACGGCTGCTGCTGTGCGGCGGGAGCCGGGGGAGTCACGGTCGCCGCACTCGCGGTACCCGTGCCCGCCGCGAGAATGAGCGCGGGCGCGGCCAGGGCGATGACTCCGGTGCCGGCGATGGTGACGAGATTCTTCTTCATGGGAACGGATCCTTAAGAACAGTTGGAACGTGGACCATTCGATAGTCGTACGCCACGTACCAGCGGTTCTTGTCCAGCCGTTCAAACTCCCCGGTGCCCGATTGTCCCAGCGGACACCCTGGGCGCGTTCAGCCGGTGAGCGTGCCGCGCAGCTCGATCGCGATCTCCGTGGCGTCGAGATTGGCCAGTGCGTTCGCGAGCACATCCGCGTCGAAGGTGCCGTTATCGCGGGCGTCCAGCAGTGCGGAGCGCTGGGCGGAAATGACGGCGAGGCGATGGTCGCGCGAGGTTTCGAAGGTCTCCCGGCTGGGCTCACCGTCGGGATGCGGCGGTTCGGGCACCGTCTGCGCGCTCTCGCGCAGCATTTCCATGATCCGGGTCAGTTCGGTCTGGGTCTGCTCCTCGGACTCGCCCGGATCGGTATCGGCGGGCAGGATCCGCAACAGCGGCCCGATGGTGCCGCCCTGCACGACCAGTGACATGAGCGCGACCGCGAACGCGATGAGCACCAGTACCGAACGCTGCGGGGTGTCCTCGGGCAGGGTCTGCGCGGCGGCCACGGTCACCGCGCCGCGCATCCCCGCCCAGACGACCGCCGCGCCCTCGCGGGGGCCGAGCGGTTCGCGCAGGAAGTACTCGATATTGGCCAGCCCCTTGGTGACTCGCCGGGCGAGGCGGTCGATATCGTGCTCGGAGAGTGTGCGCCGGCTGGTCGACCGGGACAGCATTTCCTGCTTGCCCGCATCGGTGCTCATCTTCTCCTGCATGCTCTCCAGCCGGGGCTGCAGTTGTTCACCGCGGCGGACGCTGCTCGACAGCACGCGCAACAGCGGGGCGACGAACGCCGCGCGCACCGCGAGCGTCAAGATCAGCGCGCCCGCCGCGATCAGCACGGCCGTGCCGACTCCGCCGTGATCGTCGTGCACCTTGGCGACGATGGTGCGGATCTGCAGACCCATGGTCAGGAAGACCGCGCCCTCCAGCACGAGTTCGATGGTGCGCCAATTCTGCGAATCCGAGAGCCGGTTGCGCGGCGAAAGATCCCGTGGCGCACGGATTCCCGTAATGAGACCGGCCACCACCGCCGCCACCAGACCCGATGCGCCCAGCAGCTCCGCGGGCACCGACGCGACGAACGGGACCGTGAAGGAGATGACGGTATTGACCGTCGAATCCGTCACGCGCTTGCGGATCATCAGATTGAGCCGCCCGACGCACCAGCCGATCACGACGGCCACCAGCACCGAGTACACGAACATGCCGACCGAACTCCAGAACGAGAAGGTCGCGGCCGTGGCGACGATCGCGGTGCGCAGCAGCACCAGCGCGGTCGCGTCATTGAGCAGACTCTCGCCGTCCAGCATCGCGACCACGCGTTTGGAGACCGAGGTCTGTTTGATGATCGAGGTCGCCACCGCATCGGTCGGGCTGATGATCGCGCCCAGCGCCACACCCCACGCGAAGCCCACATCCGGGATGACGATCATGAAGAACAGGCCCAGCGCCAGTGCCGTGCCCACCACCAGCACCACGGAAAGTCCACTGATGGCGCCGAATTCGCGCCGGAAGTTCATCGCGGGCATGGAGACCGCCGAGGAGTACAGCAGCGGCGGCAGCACCCCTTCGAGAATCCACTCGGGCTCGATATGGGCTCCGGCGAACATCGGCAGGTAACTCACCACGACACCGATCGCCACCAGCACCAGCGGGGACGCGATCCCGAGCCGGGGACCCGCTACGGCCGAGGCGGCGATCACCAGGAGCGCGGTCACGCTCACGATCAGCAGTTCGGTCACCCGGCCAATAGTGGCAGTGATCGCCGCCGAATCCCGGTTACTCCTCGGGTCGGTGTGCCGACCGGTCGGCTTCGGCCTGCGCGGCGATCCGCGTGCGGACCTCATCCCAGCTCATCGGCAGCTCGGCGGCCGGTGCGCTGAAGAACGTGAAAGTGGCATCCTTCATGACTTTTCGCTTGCGCTCGATGGTCGACTTATGCGGCTCCGCCCCCGCATAGGCGTAGATGGCGGCCTTATCGGTCCAGGCCGAATAGGTCCAGAAGGTGCCCTTGAACAGTTCGGCGTCCAGGGCCACGCCGACCGCTCCGGGCGAGCGGCGGGCCTGCCGCCACAGCGCCATCGAGGCGATCAGGAAGCCGGGCACATCGCGCAGCGATTTGACCTGCAGGCGTGAGGCCATGCACTGCACCTCGGGGGTGGCGGGGGTGGCGACCGCGATCCACGGAATCTTTGGCATACCACCAACATTCCACAATGGAAGTTAAGTTGTCAATGACAAGATTCAGCGGAGTGGCCGGACCGAGTGAAGGGCTTGCTTTGTTAGGTAAGCCTGACCTACACTTGGAATCGGCGTTGGGACCGAGTGAGTGTCCGGAGGGCTGCCGAGACCCCCGGTCCATTGCCGCGGCGGGTTCCCCTATCCAAGGGGAGCCCGCCGCTTCGTATTTCGGGCGGACATGCGAGTGTGAGGTCATGACCGATGACTTCTCCTCGATCAAGTCCATGGCCGATGTGACTCCCGAGCTGATGAACCAATTCGCCGCCGGCACCTTCGTCGACACCTTCGGGCTGAAGATGACCGAGATGAGCCCGGATCGGGTTGCGGCCGAATGGGTTGTGACGCCGAGCCAGCATCAGCCCGCCGGAATCGTGAACGGCGGGGTGTACTGCACCGTCATCGAAACCCTGGCCAGCGTCGCGGGCAGCGTGTGGCTGGGCGATCGCGGGACCGTGGTCGGGGTCAACAACAACACCGACTTCCTGCGGGCGGTGCGCGAGGGCGTATTGCGCGGGGTCGCCACGCCGATTCATCGCGGGCGGTCCCAGCAGCTGTGGGTCGTGGTGATCACCGATGAACAGGATCGGACCGTGGCGCGCGGTCAGGTGCGCCTGCAGAACCTCGCCGCACAGGGCTGAATCGCGGCGCGATAGGGCTGATCTCGGACGAAACATCCAGGTAACGCGGGTCATGTCAGAATGGCCGACGACCCGCCACGCCGTTCGCCGAGGAGCCCGAATGCGACTGTCGCCGCACGAGCAGGAACGCCTGCTGCTGAGTTATGCGGCCGAGCTGGCCCGGCGGCGGCAGGCTCGCGGACTCAAGCTGAACCATCCGGAGTCGGTGGCGCTCATCGTCGATCATGTGCTCGAGGGGGCGCGGGACGGGCGCAGCGTCGCCGAATTGATGACCTCGGGGCGGACCGTGCTCACGCGCGCGGATGTCATGGAGGGGGTGCCGGAGATGATTCACGACGTACAGGTTGAGGCGACTTTCCCGGACGGCACCAAGCTCGTCACCGTCCACCACCCGATCGGCTGAGTCATGCTGAATCCAATGCGAGCTCCGCAAGCTCCGCTCGTGCCTGGTGAATTCCTCTGTGCCGAAGGCACTATCGAGCTCAATGCCGGAGCCGATCGCATCGAGGTCGATGTGGTGAACACCGGCGACCGGCCGGTTCAGGTCGGCAGCCACGTGCATTTCCCGCAGGCCAACTCCGCGCTGGCCTTCGATCGCGAGGCCGCGCACGGCCGCCGCCTCGATATTCCCGCCGGTACCGCCGTACGCTTCGAACCCGGTCTGGGCCAGCGTGTTTCGCTCGTTCCGCTGGGCGGCACCCGCGAAGTGCACGGCATCAGCCTGACCCCTCCCGGAAAGCTGGACGCCTGATGGCCGAACTCTCCCGCGCCCGCTACGCCCAGCTGTTCGGGCCCACCACCGGCGACCGAATCCGCCTGGCGGACACCGACCTTCTCATCGAGATCACCGAAGACCGCAGCGGCGGACCGGGACTCGCCGGTGACGAGGCCGTCTTCGGCGGCGGCAAGGTGCTGCGCGAATCCATGGGCCAGGCCCGCGCCACCCGCGCCGAGGGCACCCCCGATACCGTCATCACCGGTGTGGTCATCATCGATCACTGGGGAATCATCAAGGCCGACATCGGTATTCGCGACGGCCGTATCAGCGCCATCGGCAAGGCCGGTAACCCGGACACCATGACCGGGGTGCATCCGGATCTGGTGGTCGGACCCTCCACCGAGATCATCGCGGGCAACGGCCGCATCCTCACCGCCGGGGCCATCGACTGCCACGTGCACTTCATCTGCCCGCAGATCCTGGACGAGGCCATCGGCAGCGGCATCACCACGCTGGTCGGCGGCGGTACCGGACCCGCCGAGGGTTCCAAGGCCACCACCGTCACCCCCGGTGCGTGGCATCTGGGCCGCATGCTCGAGGCCACCGACGGCTGGCCGGTGAACATCGTGCTGCTCGGCAAGGGCAACACCGTGCGCCAGGAAGCCATGTGGGAGCAATTGCGCGGCGGCGCGGCGGGTTTCAAACTGCATGAGGATTGGGGCACCACCCCGGCGGCCATCGACGCCTGCCTCACCGTCGCCGATGCCTCGGGCGTCCAGGTGGCGCTGCATTCGGACACCTTGAACGAGGCCGGATTCGTCGAGGACACCCTGGCCGCGATTCGCGGACGGGCCATCCACTCGTATCACACCGAAGGCGCGGGCGGCGGGCACGCGCCCGACATCATCACCGTCGCCGCGTACGCGAATGTGCTGCCCAGCTCCACCAATCCGACTCGGCCGCATACGGTCAACACCCTCGACGAGCATCTCGACATGCTCATGGTGTGCCATCACCTGAGCCCCTCCATTCCGGAGGATCTGGCCTTCGCGGAGAGCCGGATTCGGCCCTCCACCATCGCGGCGGAGGATCTGCTGCACGATATGGGCGCGATCTCCATGATCGGCAGTGATGCCCAGGCCATGGGCCGCATCGGCGAGGTCGTCATGCGCACCTGGCAGACCGCGCACGTGATGAAGCGGCGGCGCGGCGCACTGCCGGGAGATGGTGCGGCGGACAACAATCGGGTGCAGCGGTACGTGGCCAAGTACACGATCTGCCCGGCCGTGGCGCACGGTCTCGATCATGAGATCGGATCGGTCGAGGTCGGCAAGCTCGCCGATCTGGTGCTGTGGGAACCGGCCTTCTTCGGGGTGCGCCCGCACGCGGTGCTCAAGGGCGGCACCATCGCCTGGGCCGCCATGGGCGATGCCAATGCCTCCATTCCGACCCCGCAGCCGGTGCTGCCGCGTCCCATGTTCGGCGCGTCCCCGGCGGTGGCGGCGGGTACCTCGCTGCATTTCGTCTCCGAACAGGCCATCGAGGACGGTCTGGCCGATCGCCTGCGGGTGAATCGGAAACTGGTGCCGGTGGCCAATGTCCGCAGGCGCGGGAAGGCCGATATGCCGCGCAATGACGCCATGCCGCGCATCGAGGTCGATCCCGATACCTTCACCGTGCGCATCGACGGTGAGGTGTGGGCCGAGGAACCCGCCACCGAACTGCCCATGGCACAGCGGTATTTCCTGTTCTGAGGGCTGCGATCAGGCCGAATTAATCCCCGCGGCCCGGTCGGAACGCGTGGCAGACTGGCCATATGACCACTTCCGACTGGGCCGAAGTTGATCGCTATCTCGTGGATACCCTGGTGGGAGACGGGGATTCCGCGACCCTGAGCGCGAATGCCGCCGCCGGGCTGCCCGCCATCGATGTGTCACCGCCGCAGGGCAAATTCCTGTACCTCATCGCCAAGTCGTCGCGGGCGCGCCGTGTGCTGGAGATCGGAACGCTCGGTGGCTACAGCACGACCTGGCTGGCGCGCGCGGTCGGTAAGGAGGGGCAGGTGCTGACCCTCGAATACGAACCCAAGCACGCCGAGGTGGCGCGGGAGAACCTCGATCGCGCGGGAGTCGGTGACCGCGTGGAGATTCGGGTCGGCGCGGCCCTGGACAGTCTGCCGGTACTCGCGGGGGAGAATCCGGAACCGTTCGATCTGGTGTTCATCGACGCCGACAAGGTGAACAACGCCAACTATGTGCAGTGGGCGCTGCGGCTGACCCGGCCCGGATCGGTCGTCATCGTCGACAATGTGGTTCGCAACGGCGGTATCGCGCACGCGGATTCGTCCGATGCCGCGGTGCGGGCCAGCCGCGAGGTTATCGAATTGCTCGCCGCCGAACCACGATTGGACGCCACCGTGCTGCAGACCGTGGGCGGTAAGGGCTGGGACGGTTTCGCCTATGCCGTGGTGGTCGATCAGGACTGAGCGTGTCTCAGCTCACGGCTATCGGGTGACCTGGCGGTTTCCTGCCGGATTCACCCGATATGCCGAGAATTTGCCAATACTCGGTTGTCGGTCGAATTTTGAATCAATACGTTCGATGGCATGAGTGAACATCCGAGCCGCACCCGAGAACGCCTGCGTGGTCTGGCGATTCTGATCGCCCCCATCGCCCTGCTGGCGCTCACGGTCGGCGTGCTCGCGGCCATCATGCTGCAGGGTGACTACCCGAGCTAGCTACGGCGCATCGTCCGGATGCGCGGCCAGATCCTCCCAGAAATCGACGTACGCCCGCTCATGCTTGATGCCGAGTTGCAGAATGCGTCCCCGCGAGACCGCCCGCTCGCTATCGGCCGGATCGATCTCGGCGTGCAATTTCCGATAGAGCTCCAGCCATCGGCGATGTTCGGCCGCCTGCTTATTCGCCAGCGCCACAACATCTTCCGGCTGCCCCAGATCGGCGAAGAACAGTTTCACCTGCGCCGGATCGCGCGTCTCGGGCGGCGCGGCCACCGGATCACCCAGCCAGCGCGACAGTTCGGCGCGCCCCGCCGCTGTGAGATGGAAGACGCGACGGCGCCGGCCCTCGGTCTCGGCCTCCTCGCGCAGTAATCCCTGCTCGGCCAGGCGCGGCGGGATGCGATAGAGCTGCGCGTGCGGGATGGGCCAGAAGTATTCGACGCTCTCCTCGACCCTGGCCTTGAGTTCATAGGGCGTGAGCGGTCCATGCCTGGCGATCAATCCCAGCACTATGTGGTCCTGCTGGCCGAGTTCGGCCATCGCGCAGCCCCTTTCCTTCGGTTCCTGTTGACACCGTATCACTGAGACTATATGTTCGTTCCAGTGAGACCGTATCAGAGATACTATTGAGGAGCTTGACCATGCGCGACTTCGCCATCGACCTGTTCGACCGCTGGACCGCCATGTGGAACGGTGATCTGGCCCTGGCCGAGGAGATCATGGCCCCCGAATTCACGCTGCGCTACGCCCAGCCGGGTGCGGTCGAATACGACGACATCCACGATCGTGCGGCCTTCACCAAGCAGATCGAGGTCTTCCGGGCCGAGCGACCCGGTCTGGAATTCGAGGTGCAGGGCGTGCCGGTGGTCGAAATGGATGACACCCGAACGGGATTGATCGCCCGGCCCTACGGTGCCCGCATCACCCGCCCGGACGGCACCGCGGTCGCGCTCAGCGGCAATGACATCCTGCGCACCGAGAACGGGCAGATCGTGGAGGTGTGGTCGGTCTCCGGCGGTCAAGGCGGTCGCAGCTTCTACTGACAGAATGTTCGGATGTCGAAGCGCGGAAAACCCCGTCCCGCCCCCGTGGACTGTCCCTGCGGCCTGCCCGCGAGCTATGCGGACTGCTGCGGGCGGCTGCATCGGGGCGAGGCGGCGGCGACCACGGCCGAACAGTTGATGCGCTCGCGCTACAGCGCCTTCGCGGTGCGGGATGAGGCGTATCTGCTGCGCAGCTGGGATCCGGAGACCCGCCCGGCCGATGTCGATTTCGATCCCGGTCTGCGCTGGGAGCGGCTCGAAATCCTCGCCACGACCGGTGGCGGGCCGTTTCATTCCGAGGCCACCGTGGAGTTCCGCGCGCACTATCGATCGGGCGGTGCGGCGGGGGAAATGCGTGAGCACAGCCGGTTCCGCCGCGAGGGCGGGGCCTGGGTCTACCTCGACGGCGACGTGGAAGGGTGAGCGGCGGGCGCGGATTCGCGCCGACCGCACGATTGCACTCGATGCATCGCGGCGGATGGTGCCGGACAGGCTGATTCGCCGCGCTACCGTCGCGCTCTGGCCTCGAAACCATCGCAGATCGCCCGCAGACCGGATTCCAGGAGCTGCTCCGGGTTCAGCAGATCGTCTTCGCCGGTGCCGATCAGATCGGTGAGCGCGGGCGGGGTGGGCCAGCGCGGCGCACCCTCCAGAAGTGCGGTGAGACCGGACCGTTCATCGGTTTCGGAATCGCGGTCGATGAGCAGTCGTGCACTGACATGCTGGAGCGCGACCCCGGCGATATAGCTCCAGACCGCCAGCGACATGCGGGTCGCCTCGCGGGTGCTCACGCCGAGTTCGCTGAATCCCTCGACCAGCCAGCTCAATACGACCAGGCTGTTCTCGCCGAAGTTGTAGCGCGGGACCGCGAAGGTGAACAGCACCCACGGATGTTCCTGGTACAGCCGCCAATCCACCTCGGCGGCGATGCGCACGCGATCGCGCCAGGTCCAGACCTCTTGACCGGGTGGCGGGTACGGATTGCGACGCGAGACCTCATCGGTCATGGCCGCGAGCAACGTGTCCTTATTGGGGATGTGCCGGTACAGCGACATGGCTCCCGCGCCCATACGCTCGGCGATCCGGCGCATGGACAGGGCGTCGATTCCGGACTCGTCGGCCAGGGTGATGGCGGTATCGACGATCGCCGCCCGGGTGAGCTTGGCCTCGGTCATCGGATGAATTCTTTCCTTCCCGCCGCGGATCTGCGTACACTGTACTCCGGCCGCGCGTACGACGTACGCGCGCTCTTCTCGTAAAGCCCCTTGATCAGCTCGGAGGATAGGTGATGACCAGCATTCTCGCGCGTCCCGTCGTACGCACGCCGCGCCGCGCGTGGGCCGGACTCGCGGTGCTACTGCTGCCGGTACTGCTGGTGTCGATGGACATGTCCGTGCTGTATCTGGCCATGCCCACCCTGACCGAACATCTGGACCCCTCGGCCACCCAGCAGCTCTGGATTCTCGATATCTACGGCTTCATGATCGCGGGCCTGCTCATCACCATGGGCAATCTCGGCGATCGCATCGGGCGGCGCAATATTCTGCTCGTCGGCGCGACCGTCTTCGGATTGGCCTCGGTGCTGGCGGCTTTCGCGCCGAGCGCGGGCGTGCTCATCGCCGCGCGGGCGCTCATGGGCGTCGGCGGCGCGACCCTGCTGCCGTCCAGCCTGGCGCTGATCTCCACCATGTTCCCGGAGGCGCGGGCGCGGGCGACCGCCATCGGCGTCTGGACCGCGTTCTTCGCGGGCGGGTCGGCGGTCGGGCCGATCATCGGCGGCGTACTGCTGCACCACTTCTGGTGGGGCTCGGTCTTCCTGATCAATACCCCGGTGCTGGTGGTGCTGCTGGTCTTCGGGCCGCTGCTGCTGCCCGAGCATCGTTCGGCCGCGCTCGGACCCCTGGATTTGCCGAGTGTGGTGCTGTCCATCGGCGGCATTCTGCCGATCGTGTACGCGGTCAAGCATTTCGCGGCCGAGGGCTTCGATCTGCCGGTGATCGGTATCGGGGTCATCGGTGTACTGCTGCTGATCGCGTTCGTGCGACGGCAGCGGCATCTGACCGAACCGCTGCTGGATCTGAGTCTGTTCCGCAATGGATTGTTCTCCGTCGCAATCGGTTCCAGCACCGTCGGCATGTTGGCACTGGCCGGTATGAGCTATCTGACCAGCGTGTACCTGCAATCGGTGACCGGGCGCGATGCCCTGGGCGCGGCGCTGCTGGGTATTCCGATGGCCATCGTGGTGTTCGTCTGCTCGGTGAGCGGTGCGCGCATCGGCCGCCTGCTCGGCACCCGGACCGCGTTCGTGCTGGCGCTCAGCATGGCGGCGGCGGGCAACCTTATGTTGCTCGGTATCGGCGTCAACGGGGGTATCGGGTGGTACATCGCCGGAACCGTGGTCGCCGGTGCGGGTTTCGGTATGGCGTTCACATTGGTGTCGGAGGTAGCGGTGGCCGCGGTGCCGCCGGAGCGGGCCGGTTCCGCGGTCGGCATCTCCGAGACCAGTTTCGAACTCGGCAACGGTCTGGGTCTGGCGCTGCTGGGTTCGCTTGCGGCGCTGGTCTTCCGGTCCGGCGGTGACTTCGGGTCGACGCTGGGGGAGACCCTCACCCATGCGAATGGCGATACCGCGCTGATCGACTCCGCCCGCGATTCCTTCGTGCACGGTATGCACGTCGCCACCACGGCCGGTGCGATCCTGCTCGCGATCATGGCGGTGATCGCCGTGCTCAGTGGCCGAAAAGTGAAGTCATGAGTTCGGCCGCGGCCTTGTTCATCGGTGTGATCACCCGTAGATAGAGGAAGCGGACCGGGCGGACCACCGTGGCCCGCCAGACCGTGCCGCACACCGCGAGAATCGGTCGCAGCACCGTGCGGTACAGCCAGCGGCAGGGCGTCACCACCAGCACTCGCACAATGGTGGTGGCGACCCGCCAGCCGAAGAGCAGTGCGGCCGAGAGCGCCAGCAGGATCGGGCGCAGCACCCAGCGCCACAGCTGGTGGAGCGGCCATACGATCAGCCATTTGCCGAGTGAATAGACCAGCCACAGCACGGCTTTGGCGACGGGCACCAGAATCCAGCGGCCGATCCAGTCGCCGACCGGTTCGATAACGCTGTCCCACAGCCAGATCAGGCCGGGCTTCAGAATGCGCCGCCACAGCCATTCCTCCACCGCCCGTTTCAGCGGGCGCAGCAGGAAGTCGAGAATCAGCGCGCCGAGCGGGGTCAGGATCATGCCCCAGAGCAGCTGATGGATCAGCAGGCCCCAGAGGAAATCCTTGCAGAACGCCCAGGCCGGGCGAATCAGCCAGTACCAGAGCAGTTTCGCCAGCGGCTCGATGAGCTTGTCGAAGCAGAACTCCGCCGCCGCGACGATCGCGCGGCCCACGAATTTGCAGCCCTCCCACAGCAATCGCACAGGGACGAACACCACTACCGCGATTATTCGGGCGACCCAGCCCGCTATCGAAATACGCTCCGGCGGCCCTTCCCGCTGCTCCCGTACCGACATCATCCCCGTCCTCTCCCCGTGCACTGCCTCCATCCTGGTACGGCAAAGTGCCTCGCGCCCTGGGTATTTCCACTCAACTCCGGTCGCGGACCGGTCGGGCGGTTAGAGTCGAGGCGTGGGTGAGAACTCGACCTCGGACCCCCAGCAGCAGCCCGAATCGAACGGCCGTCCCTTCGCGGAACGCGTCGCGACCAGGCTGTTCTATCCGACCACCCGCCCGCGCGAGAAATCGTTGCGCGAGGCCGTGGCGGGTCAGGTCATTCTGATCACCGGCGCGTCACACGGTATCGGCAAGGCCGCGGCCCGCAAACTCGCGGCCGCGGGCGCGACCGTACTGCTGGTGGCGCGCACGCTCGATGATCTGGAGAAGGTGGCCGCGGAAATCCGCGCGGACGGCGGTATCGCGCATGTGTACCAGGCCGATATCACCGAAATGGACGCCACCGCCGAACTCGGCGCGGCCCTGCTCGCCGAACACGGTCACGTGGATGTCGTAATCAATAACGCGGGCAAATCCATTCGCCGCCCCGTCGACGAATCCTATGACCGCTTCCACGATTTCACCCGGACCATCGATATCAATTACCTCGGCCCGGTTCGCCTGCTGCTGGCCCTGCTGCCCAGTATGCGCGAGCGCCGCCACGGCCATATCGTGAACATTTCCACCTGGGGTCTGCGCATGCCCCCGGCCCCGCGCTGGGCGGCCTACGGTGCGTCGAAGGCCGCCTTCGATGTCTGGTTGCGCACCGTCGCAACCGAAATCGCCGCCGACGATGTGACGACGACCTCCATCTACATGCCCCTGGTGCACACCCGAATGAGCGCACCCACCGACTTCACCGGCGTCCCCGGCCTGACCGCGGACGAGGCCGCCAACCTCATCTCCCACGCGGTGGTCTCCCGTCCTCGCGAGATCTCCCCGTGGTGGACCGGACCCGTACAGGCGTGGACCGATCTCCGGCGCGGGGCGGCCCAGCGCTTCATGGAGCGCAGTTTCCGGCACTGACCCGCCCCGCGCGGAGCGTGATCGTCAGGGGATGAGGACGACTTTGCCCGTGGTGGCCCGGGATTCGAGGGCGCGGTGGGCAGCCGCCGCCTGGGCGAGGGGGAAGCGGTGCAGGCCGGGGACCAGGCGTCCGGCGGCGGCTTCCGCGAGGGCCCGGTCCTCGAGGGCGCGCATCCCTCCGGCTCGTTCGTACATTTTCGGGCCGAGCGTGGCGACCGGGGTGATGCCCAGGTCCGTCAGTTCCGCTTCGGTGATTCCGGTCGGTCCGGCGGCGAAACCGTAGGTCAGCCACTGGCCGCTCTTGGCCAGCAGGGTGATCGCGGTGCGGCTGACACCGCCGCCCACGCCGTCGAACAGCAATGTGGCGGGGCGGTCGCCGTATTCGGCTCGGATGCGATCCAGCCAGTCGGGGAGCAGATAGTCCACGGCCAGATCGGCCCCGTTGCGGGACACCAGATCCACCTTCTCCGGACCGCCCGCGAGGCCGATCACGGTCGCCCCGGCGTTCTTCAGATATTGCACGAGCAGGGTGCCGATACCGCCCGCCGCGGCCAGTACCACCGCAACGGATTCGGGGGAGATATCGGCGAATTGCAGTATGCCCATGGTGGTTCGGCCGGTGCCGATCATCGCCACGGCCGCGGCCGGATCCAGCTCCGCCGGAATCTCCTGTAGCCGTTCGACTTCGGTGACCACGAACTCGGCGTAGCCGCCGGGGACCTGGCCGATATGCGCGACAACCCTGCGCCCGAGCCAGTTTTCGTCGGCTACGGATCCGATGGCGTCCACGATGCCCGCGATCTCCCGGCCCGGAATGGTGGGCAGTTCCGGCAGCTGGATCGGTCCCATCGCCACGCCCTTGCGGATCGTGGTGTCGATGAGGTGTACGCCCGAGGCGGCGACCGCGATGCGCACCTGTCCGGGTCCGGGCTCGGGATCCCGCACTTCGGTGTACTCGAGATTCTCGGCGGGGCCGAAGGCGTGCAGGCGAATGGCGTGCATGAGAACTCCTGGAGATCGAAAGCTGGTCGCGCGCCCAAGCTTGCAACCTCGACCGGGGTTCAGGTCAAGACCTTCGATCTCGCACTCGGCTCTCGTGACGCGGCGGATCGAGCCGGGAGCGTGTGCTCGCTGCGCCGCCGCTTAGGATCGGGCGATGCGATATCCGGAGGTGCGGCGATGAGTCTGGCCACGCTATTGACCCTGGCCGACTCCCGGCTGCCCATCGGCGGGCATGTGCATTCGGGCGGTGTGGAGGAAGCGGTGTCCTCGGGTCTGCTGCGCGATGTGGCCTCGGTGGAGCTGTATCTGCGCAGGCGTATCCGGACCTCGGGGGCGGTGGCGGCCTCGCTGGCGGCCGCGGTGTGCGCGGGTGCGCTCGATCCGGCTCGGGCCGAGCTCGAAGCCGATGCCCGGACCCCGTCGCCGTCCGCGCGCACGGCGTCGCGGGCGCAGGGGCGCGGATTGCTGCGGCTGGCGAAACAGGTCTGGCCGCAGGCGGATTGGCGCGGGCTGGGTCCGCGCCCGCATCTGTCCACGGTGTTCGGCGTGGTCGGCGCGGTCTGCGGGGCGTCACCGGAGGAGATCGCCGGGGTGGTGGTCTACACGACCATGACCGGTGCGGCCACGGCGGCGCAGCGATTGCTGGCCCTGGATCCGGCGGCCGTGGCGGCCTGCACCATCAGGCTCGGTGAGGTCTGCGATCGCACCGCGCGGTCGGCGACCAAGGGGCTGGTCGCGCTGTCCGATCCGCTCCAGGATGTGCTCGCCGAGCGTCATCTGGCCCGCGATATGCCATTGTTCGCGTCCTGACCTGCGGAATCGAGCCGGGTAACAAGCGCTTTACGTGCGTCCGACAGGATGAAGCCCGGAAAGGAGCACACCTACATGCCACCTCATTTCATCGACGGGGAACCGCACGAGCACCACGATCGGCCCAAGCGCGAGCGCACGCCGGGGGAACCGGTGCGGATCGGCGTCGGCGGACCGGTCGGTTCGGGTAAGACGGCGCTGGTGGCCGCACTGTGCCGGCAGCTGCGCGATGAGCTGTCCCTGGCCGTGCTGACCAATGACATCTACACCACCGAGGATGCCGACTTCCTGCGCCGCAATGCGGTGCTCCCGGACGAGCGCATCACCGCGGTGCAGACCGGCGGCTGCCCGCACACCGCCATTCGCGATGACATCACCGCGAACCTCGATGCCATCGATGACCTCATCGAGGCCAATCCGCCGCTGGATCTGATCCTGGTGGAATCGGGCGGCGACAATCTCACCGCCACCTTCTCCTCGGGTCTGATCGACGCCCAGATCTTCGTGGTGGACGTCGCGGGCGGCGATAAGGTGCCGCGCAAGGGCGGCCCGGGCGTCACCTGGTCCGATCTGCTGGTCATCAACAAGACCGATCTGGCCCCCATGGTCGGCGCGGATCTGGGTGTGATGGACCGTGATTCGACCAAGGTGCGCGAGGGCCGCCCCTTCGTCTTCACCTCCCTCACCGAGGATCCGGCCGCCACCCCGGTGCTCACCTGGGTGCGCGAACAGCTGGCCCTGGCCGCGGAACAGGATGCGAAGTCCGGTGCCGCGCACACGCACTGACCTCGCGGTGCGCGCGGACGCCGCGGGGCCCGGGGTCGCCGCGACCGGGGCCCTGAGCGTCGCGTTCGGCACAGCGGCCGGGGAATGGATATCCGGTGCGCACTGAACTGCGGATCGATGCCACCGCCGGGGGACTGCCGCGGATTCACGCGGTGGGCGGTCTGGCGGCGCGGCTCACCGGTCCGGATACGGTGCATCTGATCGGCACGGCCGCAACGCCTTTGGGCGGTGACGAGCTGGATATCCGAATCACCGTGGGCGCGGGTGCGCGACTATCGGTGCGCTCGGTGGCGGCCACCATCGCGCTGCCGGGCAGAGCGACTCCGAAGTCGTTCGCGCACTGGCATGTCGAGGTGGCGGCGGGCGGTGAACTGGATTTCGATCCGGAGCCGACCGTGGTCGCGGGCGGGGCCGAGCATGAGACGCTCAGCACCGTTCGGCTGGAAGACGGTGCGCGGCTACGGCTTCGGGAGCGGGTGCAGGTCGGTCGCATCGGCGAGGATCACGGTTATTGGTCCGGTGAGCTGAATGCCGATATCGGTGATGTGCCGCTGCTGCGGCATCGCCTGGATCTCGGAGCCGACGCGTGTACCGATGACGCGCTGTCCGGACCCCGTGCGCTGGAGAGCATTCTGACCTACCCGGATGTGCGCGCGGCCGAATTCACCGGCGTGGCAGCGGCATTGCTGCCGCTCGCCGCGGGTGGAACCCTGTTCACCCGTACCGCAACGCTTTTGCGCGTCTAACCCGTCAGGGCCGCAGTGCCGAGGCGAACGAGTCGAGATTCAGCAGCGCGAAAATCCAGTCGGCGCTGATGCGGTGTCCGAAGAAGCGAAACATGCGGGCACTCCATTCTTTCCGGTTGGATGGGGATCGACGCGCAACAGCGGGAACCAGACCTCACCCCTGGTTCCCGCCGTGCACACTGTTGCGCGAAAAGCCTGTCGGCGAACCGAACTCAGTTCGCGACGACGCGCGGTGGAGCGTTGAACGCGTTCACGGCGCCGACCACGGCACCCACCGCGGCACCGGCCGCGGCTGCGGGCAGTGCGATCACCGCGGCACCGGCCGCGGCGCCCGCCGCGGGTCCGGCCACCAGGCCGACCGGGAACAACGGCAGTCCGACCACGAGGCCCAGGGCCGCGCCGACGGTCGCCGAGGTGAGAGCGATCGGCATTGATGCGCTCGCACCCGCTACCGCTCCCATGGCCGCGGTGCCGACGGTCTGGCCGGCGATGCGGTCGGAACGGCTGCGCTCCAACCCGATCGAATCGAGGAACGTCGCGAGATTCGCCTCGGTCTGAGCGGAGTTGTCATTGATCTGGATCGCCTGCTCGCTATCGATCCAGTTCGGCGCGTCGACGATCACATCGCCGAACCGGAACTTACCGGCGGGCGGTGCGATCGGGGGCACCGCGGGCACCGGCATCGGTGCGTGCAGTGCGCCGACGGGCGCAAGATAGCTCTTGTCCGGGGCCTGACGCGACCACTGGATGGAGCTCTTGGTGTCACCGGGAATCTGCAGGCCCTCGTACGGCATCACGTTGGGCGCATCGGCGGCGGGCCACTGGGCAGCCGCGCCATCGTGCTGCGCGACCGGATCAGTTTGCACCGGTGCGGCATTCGCGGCTCCGGTTCCGACGATCGCCATGACTAGCGGAACGGCGCCCGCCGCCACCACGTTTCCGACTTTATTGCGATGCGGGTTGAGGGCTCTGTGCTTGCCTGCGGCCAATTCACGACCTTTCTTGCTCGGGGGAACATCGACGCCCGACATTCGGACCCGTCGGTCAACCGGATTGGTCGGATTTCGTACTCGCGTAGAACGTCCGCATTGCCGAAAGTTAGCTATTTGCTTGCGTATTCACGAGAACGGGGCCGGAATCCCAGTTGATGGATTCCGGCCCCGGCAAAACGGCTATCACTCGCTGATAGCTGCTCCGGCATCGTCGGCGGAGGCCGCGGGCTGGTCCACCGTTGCCGCGGGACCGGTCGCGGGCGCGAGCACGCCATTGGCCATGCCCACCGCCGCACCGATGCTCGCGCCTACGGTGGCCGCGGGAATCGCGATCAGGGAGACCGCCGCGGTCGCGCCGATGGCCGGGCCGAAGACCCAACCGGCCGGTGCGAACGGCGTGCCCGCCATGGCCCCGATGAACCCGCCCATGACCGCACCGGCGATCTCGGCGGGCGCGGCCACACCGACGCCCACCGCGGCGCCGACGGCGGCGGTGCCGACCGTCTGCGCGGCGATGCGATCCGACCGGCTCGGCTCGAAGCCGGCCGAATCGAGCGTGCGCGCCAGGTTGGCCTCCGCGCCCGCGGAGAGCTCATTGACCTGAGCGGCCTGCTCGGGGGTGAGGAACGACGGGATGTCGATCACGGTATCGCCGAAACGCAGCTTGCCTTCCGGCGCCGCGATCGGCGCGACATCGGCCGCGAGGGCCGGGTTCGGCATGCGCAGACCCTGCATGTCCACCGCCGCGACGGGGCCATTGGGGATATCGCGCACGCCGGTGGAGGAATTGCGGCCGACCCGGACGACGGGTGCGGGCGCGGTGACCGTTTCTACGCCCTCGGTCTCGAGCACCGGTGCGGCTTCGGCGGAGGAACCCGCTTCGCCCGCGGTCGGCTTGGCCTCGGGCTTGGTCTCGTCCGACATCATCGGGGGGACCGGAACCGAGAGCTGTCCGAACGGTGAGTCGAGAACGAGACCGGGCTGTGCGTCGGTGCCGGGCTGCTTCTCCACGACCGTGGACTGGTTGTCCTCGGTGCTCGCCGGATCCGCCACAGCGGTTCCGGCGGTGGACAGGGCGGCTACCAGCGGGAGTGCTCCCGCGATGGCAAGCGACCCGAGACGGCGGCGGCGCGGTGAAACTTGATCAGCCGGTTGGCGTTTGCCCATGGATGACCTTTCCGATTCGAATGTCGACAGATGTCGGACATTCGGATCCGGACGGCATGCCGGATTGGTCCCGGTGCCGCCCGGTCAGGGCATCCCTGCGTGGCGCGGCGGCATCGCCGCCCGCCAGCGTGTCGTTACGAGGCGGCCGCGTCCTTGACGTTCGCTACGGATTTGCCGTTCTCCGAAGCGGATTCGCCGCCGATCTGCTTGGCGAGCTCGCGCGCGTCATCCGGATTATCGAGCGCTTCCAGGGCCAGCCGCGCGAACACCCACTGTTCGGTGGCGGCCATCTGACCGCGATGCCGGCCCAGGAACGAGGTGAACCACTCCAGCACGGTGACGAACCGGCTGCGGAAACCGACCAGGTAATACAGGTGCAGCCCGAGCCAGGCCAGCCACGCCAGGAAACCGCTGAACTCGAGCTTGCCGACCTGGCAGACCGCGTAGAACCGCGACACCGTGGCCATCGAGCCCTTGTCGAAGTACTTGAACGGCTTGCGTTCCGCGGGTTCGTGACCGGCCAGGCCCGCCTTGATGGCCTTGGCGGCGTAGGTGCCGCCCTGGATCGCGCCCTGCGCCTGTCCGGGCACGCCCGGTACCGACATGAGGTCGCCGACCACGAAGACGTTGGGGTAGCCCTTGATGGTCAGATCGGGTTCCACGATCACGCGCCCGGCCCGGTCCGTCTCGGTGCCCTCGGAATTCTCGGCCAGGATCTTGCCGAGTCCGCTTGCCTGCACACCGGCCGACCACACCTTGCACGCGGATTCGATGCGCCGGGTGCCGTCGCCGTCCTTGATGGTGACTCCGCGCGCGTCGACATTGGTGACGATGGCGTTGAGCTGGATCTCCACGCCCATCTTCTCCAGCCGCTGATGCGCCTTACCGCCGAGCTTGGGGCCCATCGGCGCGAGCACCGCGCCCGCGCCCTCGACCAGGATCACGCGGGCGTCGCGGGTGTCGATATTGCGGAAGGTGCCATCGAGGGTGCGGTCCGCGAGTTCGGCGATCTGCCCGGCCAATTCGACGCCGGTGGGGCCCGCGCCCACGACCACAAAGGTCATGAAGCGGTCGCGGGTCTCCTGATCCTTGGCCAGTTCGGCCTCTTCGAACGAGCCCAGGATGCGCGCGCGCAATTCGAGCGCGTCGTCGATGGTCTTCATACCGGGCGCGTAGGTCGCGAACTGATCGTTGCCGAAGTACGACTGCTGCGCGCCCGCGGCGACGATGAGGCTGTCGAAGGGAGTGACGGTGTCCTGGTTGAGCAGGCGCGAGGTCACCGTCCCACCCTTGACGTCGATTTCGTCGACCTCACCCATGATCACCCGCACGTTCTGCTGTTTGCGCAGCACGATGCGGGTGGCGGGCGCGATCTCACCGACCGACAGAATGCCGGTGGCCACCTGGTACAGCAGCGGCTGGAACAGGTGGGTGGAGGTCTTGGAGATGAGCGTGATGTCGACGTCGGCCTTCCGCAGGTGCTTGCAAGCGAAGAGGCCGCCGAACCCGGACCCGATCACCACCACGCGGTGGCGCTGTGCGACGGAATTATCGGCGTTCATCTAGTCCCTGCTCCTAGCCAGACGGTGAAACTACGACACTTCTCACGTCAAGGGTAGTGCGATGGTCGCCGGTTCAGCTCATCGACCCGCGAACAGCAGTTGCGCCACCCGGGTGGTGGTCTCGGATCCGTCGGTGTAGCTACCGTTCGGACCCTGTTCGGTCATGATGGCCAGCGTGTAGCGCTCACCGGGTCCGGCGAAGCCGACCGAGTTGACCACCCAGCCGCCCTGTTCATCGGACCAGCCGTTCTTGAGACCGGGTTGCATGGCCGCGCCCGCGCCCCAGACGCCCCAGTGCTGATTGGTGTCGACGCGGCGCATGCGGTCCACCAGGTAGGCGCGATCGTCCGGATGCATGCGGGTGAGCACGTTATCCATCAGCCGGTCCAGATCGGACGGTGAGCACTGCTGGAAGCCCCAGTCCGGGAACAGTTTCATCTGCTCCAGGGAGGTGCTCGGCTGCAGCGGGACGAGCCCGGCCATACCGTTGGCGCGGAAGGCGTTGTTGAACGCCATACGGTCCAGACCTGCGAACTTGTTCCACAGGATGTCGGCGGCATTGTCGTTGGAGGTTGCCAGCATGGACTCCATCAGCGAGCGGTCGCCCGGGTCCAGCACGATCGCGCCGATGCGGGCGCGATTCAGCAGATCCTCCGCGATCGCCAGTTTGATGGTGGAGGCGGTCCAGAACATGTTGTCCGAGTTCGCGTTCCGGTAGATACCGCCGGAGACGCGGTCGCGCACCACATATCCGGTGATACCGGGTCTGCCCGCGAGATAGTTGTCGACCGACGCGATGCGATTACTCAAATCGCAGTCGAATCCCGGCAGGCAGCCCTGCGCGAGTACGGGCCGCGCGGCGGCGGAGGGGAGGAATACCGGCGCAGCGGGAATCAGGGCAGCGGCGGCGAGGACGCAAGCGGAGGCGGCCACACGGGAGTTCCGGGCCATCGGAGAACGCACGGTGGGAAACAATAGACATCACAATGCCCGATGTGCACGTCTTGAGTGGATTGACTGGCTGTGCTATGGAAAACCCGCTGTCACAGCGGGTTTCGAATTTCGCTTCGGCGCGCCGGATTGCCTTGCGCCGCAAGGCGGGCGGACACGCCGTGCGAAAGGGGTGCTCAGCGGAATGCGGCGGACAGTTCCTCGACACTGCGACCGTTGAGGCGATAGCAGTGCGCGAATGCCTCGGCATGCTGATCCCGGGCCCACGACGCGAGTACCACGGTGCGCCCGTAGCAGCGGGAATTCACCAGCTCCCAGCGTTCTCCGACCCGCCGGACAGTGAACCCGCGCCTCGGGATCATGGGAATCACCGACGCAGACATCGACGCAACCAGCCTTTCCTCACAGCACAATCGACCTCCCCGAAAAGCACTGTCGCATACCACACTCGAATTTCGGGGTGACGCGCCCTAGCTAATCTCCGGCGTGTGGCAGGTGTCACCCGGCGAGCCGAGGGACCCGGTGATTGCATGTCGTTCGCTGACTGTATAAACACAGGTCGTGCACATTCACCGGGCCGAGCGTGCGGACACACTCGCCGACGCGCTGGCCGAGCTGCTCGCCGCACCGCTCGGCGATCCGTTCACCCCGGAAGTGGTAGCCGTTCCGGCCAAGGGCATCGAGCGCTGGTTGCAGCAGCGCCTCGGGGTGGTGCTCGGCAGCGCCGCGCACGCCGACGGGGTCGCGGCCAATATCGATTTCGCGGATCCGGCCGCGCTGGTGGCGCGGGTGCTGGCCGAGGCGACGGGCTGGGTGCCCGAGGATGATCCGTGGGCGGGCGAGCGCGTGGTGTGGACGCTGCTGCCGGTGCTGGACGAGGTGCTGTCCGAGCCCTGGAGTGCCGTGCTGGCACGGCATCTCGGCAATGGTGACGCGGGCGGGCATCGGGTCGGGCGGCGGTATGCGACGGCGGCGCGGATCGCGGAATTGTTCGCGGGTTACGCCACGCAGCGGCCCGGCATGATCACGGACTGGGCGGCCGGTTCCGATACCGACGGTGCCGGGCATCCGCTGCCCGAGGATCTGCTCTGGCAGCCGCAACTGTGGCGGCGACTGCGCGCGGCAGTCGGGGAACCCTCTCCGGCCGAACGACTTTCGGACGCGTGCGCGCGCCTGCGAACCGATCCGGCCGTGGTGTCACTGCCCGATCGCCTCTCGCTGTTCGGGGTGACCCGATTGACCACCGATCAGCTCGAGGTGCTGTCCGCGCTGTCCGCCGGGCGGGGCGTGCACCTGTGGCTGGTGCATCCGAGCCCGGCGCTGTGGACCAAACTCGCCGATGCCGAGGTGATCCCGAATTCCGGTGTGCGGGTGCGGCATCCGCTGCTCGCGGCATTGGGCCGGGATGTGCGGGAATTGCAGCAGCGGCTCGCGGGCTACGACCACATCGATACCTACCACCCCGCCCCGGAGCCGCACCGGTCGGGGATGTCGGATCCGCGGACGCAGCTGTCCGGTACGCCGGATTCGCCTGCGGGTGCGGCCGATTCGCGGCTGGAGCCGATTACGCCGCGCACGCTGCTGACCGAATTGCAGGCCGCCATCCGGCAGGACCGGTGGTCGCTCATGCCGGAACCGGCGCTGGCCGACGGCAGCGTCATGGTGCACTCCTGTCACGGCCCGGCTCGGCAGGTGGAGGTGCTGCGGGATGCGCTGCTCGGATTGTTCAGCGCCGACCCGACTTTGGAGCCGCGCGATGTGATCGTCATGTGCCCGGATGTGGAGAGCTACGCGCCGCTGGTGCGCGCGGCGTTCGGGCAGTGGTCCCTGGACGGATCCGCGCCGGGGCATCCGGCGCACGGATTGCGGGTGCGGCTGGCCGATCGCGCCCAGCGGGCGGTGAACCCGCTGCTCGATGTGATCGCCACGCTGCTGGAGCTGGCCGACGGGCGCGTCACTGTCACCGAGGTGCTGGATCTGGCTGCGACGGAACCGGTTCGGCTGCGCTGCGGTTTCGACGAAGACGATATCGAGCGATTGCGCGATTGGGCCGCCGAGACCGGGGCGCGCTGGGGGATCGGGCAGCGGCAGCGACAGGCGTTCGGGCTGGGCGATTTCGCGCAGAACACGCTCAACGCGGCGGTGGACCGCATTCTGCTGGGTGTGGCGGCCGGTGAATCCACTGAGGACTGGCTGGATCTGGTGCTGCCGCTGGACGATGTCGACAGCAATGACATCGATCTGGCCGGGCGCTTCGCGGAATTCGTGGACCGGCTGGCGGTCTGCCTGCGGGATCTGCGCGGGCCGACCCTCGAGGAACCGGCCGGATCCGCACGGCCCGCGTCGGAATGGGCTTCGGTGCTCGGGCGAGCGCTGGATCTGCTGACCGATGTGCCGCTGACCCAGGGTTGGCAGGGTGTGCAGGCGCGCCGGGAACTGGCCGCCGCCACCGAGCACGCCGGGCAGATTCCCTTGCGGCTCACCGATATCGCCGCACTACTGGCCGCCAGGCTGGCCGGACGGCCCTCGCGGGCCAACTTCCGCACCGGTGAGCTGACCGTGTGCACCATGGTGCCCATGCGGTCGGTACCGCATCGGGTGGTGGTGCTGCTCGGGCTCGATGACGAGGTGTTCCCGCGCACCGGCGGCGTGGACGGTGACGATGTGCTGGCGCGGCATCGCTGCCCGGGCGATCGCGATCCGCGCAGTGAGGACCGGCAGCTGCTGCTGGACGCCATCATGGCGGCGGGGGAGCGACTCGTGCTGCTGCACACCGGATCCGATCCGGTGACCGGTGCGCATCGGCCGCCCGCGATTCCGCTGGCCGAACTCCTGGACACCGTGCGCGCGCACGTCGGTCCCGCCGGGCTCGAGCACGTCGTCATGCGACATCCCTTGCAGCCCTTCGACCGTCGCAATTTCGATCCCGAAAAGCCGTTCAGCTTCGACGGTGTCGCGCTCGCCGGTGCGCTCGCGGCCCAGCGCCCGCCCGCCGCGCGCCCGCCGTTCCTGGCCGCCGCACTGCCCGCGACCGAACGCGGGGATGTGGAACTGGCCGATCTGGTGTCCTTCGCCGAACATCCGATTCGGGCGTTCCTGTGGCAGCGCTTGGGGATTCGCGTCCCCGAGAGCGAGGAGGAGATCGCCGACCGGCTGCCCATCGAGCTGGACGGGCTCACCAAATGGGGTATGGGCGAACGCATGCTGTCCGCCCGGCTCACCGGGGTGGACCCCAACGCGCTGCGCGCGGCCGAATGGCGGCGCGGCTCGCTGCCGCCGTTCGCGCTCGGCGCGGCCGTGCTCGACGATGTGGAGAACACCGTCGACCGCCTGGTGCGGGTGGCGCAGCCGCTACACGAAATCCCCTCCCGCACCGTCGATATCGCGGTCGATCTGGGAGACGGCCGCCGCCTCACCGGCACCGTCCCCGATGTGCACGATGACGCGCTGTTGCGCACCACCTTCTCCCGGCTCGCGCCCAAACACCGGATAGCGGCCTGGGTGCGGCTGCTCGCGCTCGCCGCCACCGGCGACCATCAGAGCTGGCGGGCCATCACCATTGGCCGCGGGAAGATGTCGCGGCCCGCATGGCAATCCACGCTCGTCGCGCCCAACGCGCATGCCGCCCGCCTGCTGCTGCGCGATCTGGCGGCACTGCGAGACGAGGGCCTGGCCGAGGCGCTGCCCATCGCCCCCGCGGCCTCTGCGGCCTATGCCGAGCGCCGCTGCCAGGGCTCCTCCGCCGAGGATGCCCTGCTCGCCGCCGAACACGAATTCGACGGTGGGAAGGACGGTCCCGGCCGCTACGGCGAACACACCGACCGCTATCTGCGCTACGTCCTGGGCCCCACCCCGCGCTTCCATCAGCTCACCGAATCGCTCACCACCGCCCCCACCGCGATGGAAGCCGAACCGACTCGTTTCGGTGAACTGGCGCGCCGTCTCTGGAATCCGTTGCTCAGCAACGAGAATCAAGGCCAGCCATGACGATCCACCGCCCGGCCCCACAATCCGGCCCCGAATGCGAAAGGCGCGGATGACCGACGACCTGTTCTCGCTCACCGATCCGGACCTGTCCGTCCGCCCGGCGGTCACCCGAGCCCGTCACCGCGACGACTCCGCGGGTGGCGACTCCCACCCGGATCCGGTGGGCGACGACGGCGTGGACCTGTTCACCCTGGGCGCGGACATCACCCCCGATGCGCCCACCGCGCGTTCGGGTGCGATGACCGGCGGTGCGGCTGACGAGACGGAGGTCGACGCGGATGCCCCGCCGTCGCAGAGCGAAGGACTCTGGGCCGCCGACAATGTCACCGATCCGGTGCCGAATGTCAGTGGTGAGCAGGAGGATTCGGGGAGTGGGTTTCAGCTGACCGGGCCGCTGCCGGTGGGGACCACGGTGCTGGAGGCCAGCGCCGGTACCGGGAAGACCTATGCCATCGTGGGTTTGGCGGTGCGGTTCGTCGCCGAGGCCGGGGTCGATATCTCGGAATTGCTGCTGGTGACGTTCAGTCGGGCGGCCACCCAGGAGTTGCGCGAGCGGACGCGGGATCGGTTCGTCTCGGTGGCGGCGGCGCTGGCGGAACCGGAGCGGGCGCAGGCCACCGGTGATGAGCTGATTCGGCATCTGGCGCAGGCGAATCCGGCGGAGGTGGCGGCGCGCCGGGAGCGGCTGCTGGCGGCGCTGTCGGATTTCGACGCGGGGACCATCGCCACCACGCACAGTTTCTGCCAGCGCATGCTCGATGAGCTGGGGCTGGCGGGGGAGCAGGATCCGGGGGTCCGGCTGGTCGAGAATGTCGACGAGGTGGTGTCCACCGTCGCCGATGATCTGTACCTGAGCCGGTACGCGCGCGAGCTGCCGCCGTTCAGTCCGGCCGACGCGCAGCGGCTGGCGGCCGCGGCCGTGCACGACGGGGCCGCCATGCTGGTGCCCGAGGTCGAGTCCGAACTCGATCCGGCGGGGGAGCGGGTCGCGTTCGCGGCGGCCGCGCGCGCGGAAACCGCACGGCGCAAACAGCTTTCGGGACTGCGCGATTTCGACGATCTGCTGGTGCTGCTGCACGATGTGCTCGCCGACGCCGAGCACGGCCCGCGCGCCTGTCAGCGCATCCGGGATCGATTCCGGGTGGCGCTGGTGGACGAGTTCCAGGACACCGATCCGTTGCAGTGGGACATTCTGCGGCGCGCTTTCCACGGGCACACCACGCTGGTGCTGGTCGGTGACCCCAAACAGGCGATCTACGCCTTCCGGGGCGCGGAGGTGCTCAGCTATCTGGATGCGGTGGCGCACGCGGACTCTCGGCGCGAACTGACCACCAACCGGCGCAGCGATGCCGGACTGCTGGCGGCGCTGGAGCATCTGCACGGCGGAGCGGCCCTGGGGCATAAGGAGATCACCGTGCACACGGTGGCCGCGACCCGGCCGTACAGCAGGCTGACCGGCGAGCCCGAAGCGGTGATTCCCTTCCGGCTCAGGTGTTTACCGCGCACCGGGGCCGGACCGCTCAATCGTTCCGGCTATCCGACCGTCGGCCGCCAGCGTGAACGCGTGGCCACCGATGTGGCGGCCGATATCGTGCGACTGCTGGAATCCGGCACCACCATCGACGCCGATGGTGAAAGGCCGCTCGGCCCGGGCGATATCGCGGTGCTGGTGCGCAATCGGAACCAGCTCGACATGGTGCGCAAGGAACTCGAACTCGCCGGGGTGGCCTCGGTGCTGGCGGGCGGTGCGAGCGTTTTCGGCACGCCGTCGGCGACCCAGTGGCTGTGGGTGCTGCACGCTTTGGAGCAGCCGCATCGCGCCGACCGGGTGCGCCTGGCCGCCGGTACCGCGCTGCTCGGGCTCGCCGCCGAGGAGATCGATTCCGGCGGTGCGGATCTGGTGGGACGGCTCAGTGCCGAACTGCGCGATTCGGCCCGGCTGTTCGCTCGCGCCGGATTCGCGGCCGTGTTCGAGAAGATGAGCGCGGAAACGAGACTCGCACCGCGCCTGCTCGGATTGGAGGGCGGTGAACGCCAGCTCACCGATCTGCGCCATATCGCCCAGCTGCTCGACGATGCCGCGCTGCGTGAGGGTTTGGGCCTGAGCGCGCTCACCCGCTGGCTCGCCGATCGGGTCCGCGATCCGGCATCGGGCAGTGTGGCCGATCGCAGCCGCCGCCTGGACCGGGACGCGGCGGCCGTGCAGATCGCCACCGTGCACGCCAGTAAGGGACTCGAATTCCCGGTCGTCTACCTGCCTTTCGCATGGGATGCCGCCAAGATCCGCAATCCGCAGACCCTGCTCTTCCACGATGACCAGGGCCGCCGCGTGCTGGATGTGGGCGGTCCGGACGCCTCCGGCTACAACACGCGCAAACCGCGCGCCGAAGCGGAGGAGGCCGCCGAGGAACTGCGCCTGCTGTACGTGGCGCTGACCCGCGCGGGCGCACAGGTGGTGGCCTGGTGGGCACCCGCCTTCGACACCCAGACCGCACCCCTGCACCGCATGATCCTGGGCCGCGAACCCGGCAGCCCGGCCGTGGCGGACAAGGTCGCGGTACCCGCCGATGCGATGGTGCTGAACCGCATCTCGGAGTGGGCGAGCACCGCCGAACCCGGCGTCATCGCCATCGAACCGGTGCACGAGATCCGCCGCGCCCGGCTGCCCCGCGATCACACCGCCACCACCGCGCAGGACCTGGCCGTGGCGCGCTTCCACCGCCATCTGGATCAGGATTGGCGGCGCACCTCGTACTCGGCGCTCACCGCCGGAGCGCACGACGCCATGCCGGTCGGTGATCAGCCCGACGGCGGCGGCGTCGCCGATGAACCGGCCACCCCGAGCGTGCTCGCCGAGGACCTGGACGTATTCACCACGGCCGCACCGTCACTCATGAACACGCTGCCCTACGGCGCGGAATTCGGCACCCTGGTGCACGAGATCCTGGAGTACGTCGACACCGACGCCGCCGATCTGGCCGCCGAGATGCGCGCCCGCTGTACGCACGCGGTTGCCGAGCAGATGTTCGACGCCGATCCCGAAGTGCTCGCGAACGCCCTGCTCGCCGTCATGCACACGCCCATCGGATTCGGTTCCCTGGCGGGGATTTCCGCGCGCGACCGGCTCAGCGAACTCGATTTCGAACTGCCGCTCGCGGGCGGCGACCAGCCCACCGCCACCCGGGTGAGCGTGCCGCAGATCGCCGGACTGCTGCGCAGGCACCTCCCGCCCGGCGATGTCTTCATCCCCTACGCGGATCAGCTCGAACATCTGGACGACACCCCGCTGCGCGGCTTCCTCACCGGCAGTATCGACGCCGTATTGCGCATTCCCGGACCGCGTTTCGTGGTGGTCGACTACAAGACCAACCGCCTGGGCACCGGCGACCTCACCGTCGCGCACTACACCCACGAGCGCATGGCCGCGGAGATGATGCGCTCGCACTACCCGTTGCAGGCGATCCTGTATTCGGTTGCCCTGCACCGGTATCTGCGCTGGCGGCTGCCCGGCTACGATCCGGCCCAGCACCTCGGCGGTATCCGCTACCTGTTCGTGCGCGGCATGATCGGCCCCGACACCCCGGACGGCGCGGGCGTTTTCGACTGGATGCCACCGCCCGCCCTGGTGGAGGATCTGTCCCGCTTGCTCGCGGGTGAACCCATGGACCCGGAGGCCGCCCGATGAGCCGCGATATCGACACCGTCATCGTGCGCGGGCGGGTGATCGCGTGACCTCGATTCAGTTGGCGCAGCGCGGAACCGGCGCGATGCAGATCTTCAATACCGCCGGTGTGCTGTCCGCGGCCGATGTGCACGTGGCGGTGCGACTGGGCCGGTTGGGGCAGGAGAGCTCACCGCTGGTGCTGTTCGCCACCGCGCTGGCCGTGCGCGCGGTGCGGTCCGGCTCGGTGTGTCTCCAGGTGCGGCGCATGCACGAGATCGGCGTGGATGCCGAAGGGACCGAAGAGTCCTCGATCGATCCGGCGACCCTGCCCTGGCCCGATGTGGACGCGGTGATCGCCGAACTGCGCAAGAGCCCGCTGGTGTGCGGCAGTCCGGCCGGACCGCTCCGACCCTTGCGCCTCATCGATCCGCCGGGGTCCACGGACGGGCCGCTGCTCTACCTGGACCGGTATTACCGGCAGGAGGAGACGATCCGGCAGGTGCTCACCGAACGCTCCACCACCCAGCCCATGGTGGACGCGGAACTCATTCGGCGCGAACTGGATCGGCTGTTCCCGCGCGAGGGCGGCCCGGGGGAGCCGCCGGATCGGCAGCGCCTCGCGGTGGCCCTGGCCGCGACCCAGTGGACCACCGTGGTCGCCGGCGGCCCGGGTACCGGTAAGACGCACACCATCGCCCGCGTGCTGGCCCTGCTGGTCGCACACCAGGAGGCAATGCCGGGCGCGCCCGCGCTGCGCATCGCCCTGGCCGCCCCGACCGGTAAAGCCGCTGCGCGCCTACAGGAATCGGTGCGCGAACAGGCGGGCGATATCGGCCTGCCGGAATTGACCGCCGCCACCCTGCATCGCCTGCTCGGCTGGCAGCGCGGTGGCGCGAGCCGCTTCAAGCATCACGAATTCAACCGGCTGCCCTACGACGTGATCGTGGTGGACGAGACCTCTATGGTCTCGCTGACCATGATGAGCCGCCTGCTGCCCGCGGTGCGTCCCGATGCCCGCCTGGTGCTGGTCGGCGACCCGGATCAGCTGGCCTCGGTCGACGCGGGCGCGGTGCTCGCCGATCTGGTGGCGGGACCGATTGCCGGACAGGCGAATCCGGCCCTGGACAAGATCCTGGGCGGCGAAATGCGCGATACCGCCGCACATCCCGACGCGCTGTCCGCCCGCGAACGGGAACGCCTGCGCGGCGGCATCGTGCGCCTCACCCGGGGCCGCCGCTTCGGTGGCCGCATCGCCGAACTCGCGGTGGCCGTGCGCGCCGGAGACGCCGATACCGCCCTCGACCTGCTGCGCGCGGGCGGCACCGAACTGTCCCTGCACACGCCCGAGGATCACACCGAGGTGCGCGCGGACGTCCTGCGCGCCGCGCACGCCGCCACCGACGCGGCACTGGCCGGGGATGCCACCGCCGCGCTGACCGCCCTGGAATCGCATCGCCTGCTGTGCGCGCACCGTCAGGGTCCATACGGTGTGGAACGCTGGGATCGCATGGCCGCCGGGTGGGTGGCCGCCGCGGGCATCAGCACCGAACCCGGTCCCGGACACTGGTATCCGGGTCAGCCGCTGCTGGTCACCGCCAATGATCACGAGGCCCGCATCTACAACGGCGATACCGGCGTCATCGTGCGCATGCCGGACGGCACGCTGCGCGCGGCGCTACAACGCGGCACCGAACCGTATCTGGTGCACCCCACCCAGTTCCCGGGCGTCACCACCGTCTACGCCATGACCATCCACCGCAGTCAGGGCAGTCAGTACGACACCGTCACCGCGGTGCTGCCCGGACCGGAATCGACGCTGCTCACCCGAGAGTTGCTGTACACGGCCATAACTCGCGCCCGCAAACATGTGCGGGTGCTGGGCACCGACGAATCGATTCGCGCCGCGATCGGCCGCCGGGTACTGCGCGCGAGCGGTCTGCGCGCGTAGCCTGGTAACCCGGAGGGGTGCCATGGCCGACACCGGGTTCGAACAGTTCGCCGATACCGTGCTGTCCGCGGACGGCACCCGCATCGCGTATCTGACGGTGGGCCAGGGGCCGCCGGTGATCGTGCTCCCGGGCGTGCTCTCCGTGGCGAGCGGTTTCGCCCGCTTCGCCGCCGCCCTCGGTACCGGGTTCACCGTGCACACCCTGGAGCGGCGCGGGCGCGGCGACAGCGGACCGCAGGGGCCGGACTATCGAATCAGCCTGGAGTGCGAGGATATTCGCGCACTCCAGGACAAAACCGGTGCGGGACTGATCGTCGGGCACAGCTACGGCGGGCTGATCGCGCTGGAAGCGGCGCGGGACAATCCGGATATCCGCAAGCTGGCCCTGTACGAACCGGGCGTCTCGATCGCCGGATCGGTGCCCTCGGACTGGATGCCCGCCTATGAGCGATACCTGGAACAGGGCAAACCCTTCGACGCCTTCGTCGAATTCGTTCGCGCCATGGGTCCGGAGAATATGCGCAAGATGCCGCGCTGGATGTTCCGGCGCATGATGCCGCTATTCATGAACGCGCCCGAAAAGGACATGGTGGTGAGCCAGCTCGCCGAGAATCTGCGCGAGCATCGCGAGATCATCCGGCTGAACGACACCTATCGCGCCTATGCCGGGATCACCGCCGAGGTGCTGCTCATGGACGGGGACAAGGATCCGCAGCGCCGAACCGATCCCGACCACACCCGGCTCGCGGAAACCCTGCCGCACTGCGAGCGCCGCACCGTCCCGGGCCTCGATCATTTCGGCATCGACAAACAGGCCCCCGAACTCGTCGCCGGGATCATCGGCGAATTCTTCTCGCGTTCGTAGTGCGCTTCGCCCCTGCGCGGGTGCGGTGCTGGATACGCTGGGATCGGGTGCGCGGGCACCGTCATATTGCGAATCGGAGGAGTATCGATGAGCAGCACTCCCGAGCACGTCGATGTGCTCATCGTCGGCGCCGGACTGTCCGGAATCGGCGCGGCCCATCATCTGCAGACCGCGTTTCCGTGGCGCACCTACGCGATTCTGGAGATGCGCGAGGGCATCGGCGGGACCTGGGATCTGTTCCGCTATCCCGGAATTCGCTCCGATTCGGATATGTTCACCCTCGGCTATCGCTTCCGGCCGTGGCTGGGAGACAAGGCCATCGCCGACGGCGATTCGATTCTGAACTATGTGCGCGATACCGCCGTGGAGGCGGGTATCGACAAGCACATTCGCTACCGGCACCGGGTGCTGCGCGCGGAATGGTCGACCGCCGATGAGCGCTGGACGGTGACCGCCGACCACGATGGCGAAACGGTGACCATCACCGCGAACTTCCTGTTCAGCTGTTCGGGCTACTACCGCTACGACGAGGGCTACACCCCGGAATTCGCCGGTATGGAACGCTTTTCGGGTCCGGTCGTCCATCCGCAGCACTGGCCCGAACAGCTCGAGGTGGCGGGCAAGAAGGTTGTGGTCATCGGTTCCGGCGCGACCGCGGTGACCCTCGGACCGGCGCTGGCCGATCAGGGCGCGCACGTGGTCATGCTGCAGCGCTCACCGTCGTACATCATCTCCATGCCCGCACGCGATGCCTTCGCCGATCGGGTGCGCCGCATCCTGCCCGCGCGGGCGGCCTACGGTCTGGCCCGGGCCAAGAATGTCGCGCTCAGCACCGCCATGTATCAGATCTCGCAGCGCTATCCCAAACGTATGCGCTCGTGGATCTTCGGCCTCCAGAAGCGCTGGCTCCCAGCCGGTTACGATATTCAGACGCATTTCAATCCCAGCTACAAACCGTGGGATCAGCGGCTGTGCCTGGTGCCCAACGGTGATCTGTTCCGCGCCATTCGCCAGGACAAATTGGAGATGGTCACCGATCGCATCGAGACCTTCACCGAAACCGGCCTGCAGCTCGAATCCGGTCGTGAACTCGACGCCGATATCATCATCACCGCAACGGGTTTGAACCTCATCGCCTTCGGCGGCCTGGAATTGACGGTGGACGGGGAGAAGGTCGAACTCCCGAATGCCATGGCGTACAAGGCCATGATGCTCTCCGACGTCCCGAATTTCGCGTTCATCATCGGCTACACCAACGCCTCCTGGACGCTCAAGGCGGATCTGGTGTGCGAGTACGTGGTTCGGCTACTGCGCCATATGGATTCGAACGGCTACGCGAAGGCCACCCCGATCCGCGATCCCTCGGTCGGCACCGCGCCCTTCCTGGATTTCCAGCCGGGCTATGTGCTGCGCGCCCTGGATCACCTGCCCAAACAGGGTGATCGGGTGCCGTGGCGGTTGCGTCAGAACTATCTGCGCGATCTGCCCACGCTGCGCTACGGCAAGATCGTCGACCCGGATATGCGCTTCGAGCGCGCGGGGGAGTCGACCCCGGTCGCCGAGGCGCGGTAGCGGTCTCAGCGCCCGAAGACGCCTTCGAGTCGATTGCGCGAGCCCGGATGCACCAGCCGGGCGACGCTCACAAGGCCCTGTTCGGACCAGGTGCGGCGGCGAATGAGCAGGCACGGTTCACTGCGATCGATACCGAGCAGGCGGCATTCCTCGGCGCTGCCGAGCACCGCCTCCACCACGTGCTCACCGCGCACCAGCGGTGCGACCCGGCTCAGATAGTCGTTGGGCGTGGTGGCGGCGAAATCCTGTTCCAGATAGCCGGGAGCCTGCGCCGGATGCACGTACCGGTCCTCGACCTGGATCGGGGTGTCATCCTCGAAATGCACCAGCACCGAATGAAAAGCTCTGGGGCCGAGCGATTCCCGCAGTGACGGCTGCGTGCCGTCCAGCTTCTCCTCGCGCACCAGAATCACCTCGGTGCGATGCCGATGCCCGCGCTGTTGGATCTCATCGGCGATATTGCGCACCTCGAACAGCGGGGAGGAACCCTTGGTGCTCGCCACGAAGGTTCCGACGCCCATCATGCGCACGATCAAGCCCTCGGCGGTGAGTTCGCGCAGCGCCCGGTTGATCGTCATGCGGGACAGTCCGAGCGCCGCCACGAACTGATGCTCGGACGGCAGTTGATCGCCTTCCGTCCAGCGCCCTGAACGCACCTGGTTGATCACCAACTGCTTGATCCGCTCGTACGCGGGCACGGCATCGCCGCCCGCCTCGGCGAACAGGGTGGCCAGGGAGGTCTCGCCCGAGCTGTTCGATCCCGCGACCGTTGCCATCCCCGTACCGCTCCCTACCGTGTGCGCGTTCCGAGCATGCAGCCTACCGGCCCGGATCCCGCGATTTTGACAGTTGTATAGACAGGACTATACAACTGTTGCAGAATGCGATCCAGCACACATTCACGGCCCAGCGCGAACGGAGTCACCGGGCCGCAGGTGCGAAATAGCCGAGGACGAGGAATCCCATGGACATCAACTCCCCGGGCCACGAGGCCCGACCCGTGCGCGCTCCGCGCGGCCCCGAGCTCACCACGCTCGGCTGGCAGCAGGAGGGAGCGCTGCGCATGCTCATGAACAATCTCGATCCGGAGGTGGCCGAACATCCGGACGCCCTGGTGGTCTACGGCGGCACCGGCCGCGCGGCGCGGTCCTGGGAAGCCTTCGACGCCATGGTCGCCACGCTCAAGACGCTGCACAACGACGAGACCATGCTGGTGCAGTCGGGTAAGCCGGTCGGCGTCTTCCGCACCAGCGAATGGGCTCCGCGCGTGCTCATCGCCAACTCCAATCTCGTTGGCGACTGGGCGAACTGGGAGGAATTCCGCCGCCTGGAAGAGCTCGGGCTCACCATGTACGGGCAGATGACCGCCGGATCCTGGATCTACATCGGCACCCAGGGCATTCTGCAGGGCACCTATGAGACCTTCGGCGCGGTGGCGCGCAAGCGATTCGGCGGCACCCTCGCCGGAACCATCACCCTCACAGCGGGTCTCGGCGGTATGGGCGGCGCGCAGCCCCTCGCGGTCACCATGAACGAGGGCGTGGCCATCTGCGTCGACTGCGATGTCACCCGCATCGACCGGCGTATCGCGCACAAGTACCTCGATGTGAAGGCCGACAACCTCGACCACGCCCTGGAATTGGCGATCGAGGCCCGCGATGCCCGGCGGCCGCTGTCCATCGGCGTGGAAGGCAATGCGGCGGAGGTGTTTCCGGCGCTGCTCGAACGCGAGGCCCCCATCGATATCGTCACCGATCAGACCTCGGCGCACGATCCGCTCGCGTACCTGCCGATCGGCGTCGACTTCGGCGATATGAAGACCATGTCCGAGAAGGATCCGGTCTGGTTCACCGAACAGGCCCAGTTGTCCATGGCCGCGCATGTGCGCGCCATGGTCGGTTTCCTGGATCGCGGTGTCGAGGTCTTCGACTACGGCAACAGCATTCGCGATGAGGCCCGCAAGGGCGGCTTCGATCGCGCCTTCGATTTCCCGGGCTTCGTACCCGCCTACATTCGCCCGCTCTTCGAAGAGGGCCTGGGTCCGTTCCGCTGGGCCGCGCTGTCCGGCGATCCTGCCGATATCGCCGCCACCGATAAGGCGATTCTCGAATTGTTCCCGGACAACGAGCATTTGAAGCGCTGGATCACCCTGGCGGGGGAGAAGGTCGCTTTCGAGGGCCTGCCCGCGCGCATCTGCTGGCTGGGATACGGTGAACGGCATCTGGCCGGGCGCAAATTCAACGAAATGGTCGCCAGCGGTGAGCTTTCCGCGCCGGTCGCCATCGGCCGCGATCATCTGGATTCGGGTTCGGTGGCCTCGCCGTACCGCGAAACCGAGGCCATGAAGGACGGTTCGGACGCCATTGCCGACTGGCCGCTGCTGAACGCGCTGCTCAATACCGCCTCCGGTGCGTCCTGGGTATCGCTGCATCACGGCGGCGGCGTCGGCATGGGCCGGTCCATGCACGCCGGACAGGTCATCATCGCCGACGGCACCGAATTGGCCGCGCGCAAGATCGAGGCCGTCCTGACCAACGATCCGGGCATGGGTGTCATCCGGCACGCCGACGCCGGATACGAACACGCCATCGAGACGGCCCGCACGCGCGGAGTCCGCATCCCCATGTCCGAGAATCAGCACTGATCCACCGCGGTCGCCAAGCAGGAAAGGCTGAGACCATGACGCACGACGGTCCCGCCGAGGTAGTACTCACCCCCGAACGCCACACCATCGATGTCATTCCCGATGCGGAACGGCACGGCAGTCCGCGCAGCCAATTCACCCTGTGGTTCGGGGCGAATATGCAGATCACCGCGATTGTCGACGGAGCGCTCGCGGTCATTTTCGGCGCGGATGCGCTCTGGGCCATCATCGGCCTGCTCATCGGCAATATCGCCGGTGGCGCGGTAATGGCGCTGCATTCCGCGCAGGGGCCGAAACTGGGCCTGCCGCAAATGATTTCGAGCCGTGCGCAATTCGGGGTGCGGGGTGCGATATTGCCTTTGCTGCTGGCGATCGTCATGTATCTGGGGTTCGCGGCCACCGGCACCGTATTGGCCGGTCAGGCCGTGGCCAAGGTGCTGCATATCGACAGCCCCAAATTGGGCATGGTGATCTTCGGACTGCTCACCGCGTTCATCGCGGTCACCGGCTACAAGCTCATTCATATCGTCGGCCGCATCGCCACGGTGGTGGGCATTGTCGGATTCACCTATCTGGCAATCCGTTTGTTCGCCGAATACGACGTGACCGCGCAGCTCGGGGTGAAGGGCTTCGAGACCGCCACCTTCCTGCTGGCGATCTCGCTGGGCGCGGGCTGGCAGCTCACCTTCGGACCGTATGTGGCCGATTACTCGCGCTATCTGCCGCGCTCGACCAGTGATCGGGCCACCTTCTGGTCCACCTTCGCGGGCACCGTGATCGGCTCGCAGTGGTCCATGACCTTCGGTGCCCTCATCGCTGCGGTGGCGAGCAAATCGTTCATGAAGGATCAGGTCGGCTTCATCGGCGATCTCGCCGGACCTGCCGCTGTGGCGGTGCTCATCTATCTGGTGATCGTCACCGGAAAGCTGACGGTGAACGTGCTCAACGCGTACGGCGGTTTCATGTCGATTCTCACCACGGTGACCGCTTTCGAAGGGCGCTCACGCATTTCGACCCTGGCGCGCGGGCTCTACATCATCGGCTTCACCACCGTGGCGACCCTGATCGCCATTGCCGCCAGCGCGGATTTCCTCGCCAATTTCAAGAATTTCGTGCTGGCGCTGCTCATGGTGTTCACGCCGTGGAGTGCGATCAATCTGATCGACTACTACCTGATCTCCAAGGAGCGCATCGACATTCCCGCGCTCTATGACGCCTCCGGGCGCTACGGGGCGTGGAATGTGCCCGCGCTGGCCTGCTATTTCATCGGCGTCGGGGTGCAGATTCCCTTCCTGGCGACCAAGTTCTACACCGGACCCGTCACCGACATGCTCGGCGGCGCGGATATCTCCTGGATCGTCGGCATCGTGGTGACCGCCGGGCTCTACTACCCGCTCGCCAAGCGCACCGCCACTCCGCCGGAGCAGATGATCTATCCGCCCGATGCCGAGATGGCCCGAGCCTGAAAGGAATTCGACCGTGACCAGCCTGGTCGTCACGAATATCGGAACGCTCGTCACCAATGATCCAGCCATCGGCGAGGGCACGCTGGGTGTGCGCCGCGACGCCGCCATCGCCTTCACCGACGGCCGCGTGGCGTGGATCGGCGACAGCGCCGCCGCGCCCGCCGCCGATCACGGCGTCGACCTCGGCGGCCGGGCGCTGCTGCCCGGATTCGTGGAAAGCCATTCGCATCTGGTGTTCGCCGGTGAGCGGGCCGAGGAATTCGCGGCCCGCATGACCGGAACCCCGTACACCGCCGGCGGTATCCGCACCACCATCGAGGCCACCCGCGCCGCCGATGAGGGGTTGCTCGAGGCCAATGTGCGGCGGCTGCTCAATGAGGCGCTGCGCTCGGGCAGCACCACGGTGGAATGCAAGACCGGATACGGGCAGACCACCCGCGATGAACTGCGCAGCGCACAGGTCGCGGGGCGGTTCACCGATGAGGTCACGCTGCTGGCGGCGCATGTGCCGCCGCCGGAATACGCGGGCCGGGCCGACGACTACGTGGCCATGGTGTGCGATGAGATGATCGAAGCCTGCGCGCCGCACGCCAAATGGATCGATGTGTTCTGTGAGCGCGGGGCCTTCGACGAGGAGCAGTCCCGGGCGGTGCTGAAAGCCGGTGTGGCGCACGGGCTCATCCCGCGCGTGCACGGTAATCAGCTCGGGCAGGGGCCGGGGGTGCGGCTCGCGGTGGAGATGGGCGCGGCCTCGGTCGATCACGTCACCTATGTGAACTCGGCCGATATCGACGCGCTGGCAAGCGGTTCCACGGTGGCCACCCTGCTGCCGGGTGCGGACTTCTGCACCCGCAACTCCTATCCGGACGCGCGGGCGCTGCTCGATGCCGGGGTCACGGTGGCACTGGGCGCGGATTGCAATCCGGGCACCTGCTACACCACCAGCCTGCCGTTCTGTATCGCCCTCGCGGTGCGCGAAATGCATATGACTCCCGCGGAAGCCGTGTGGTCGGCGACCATGGGTGGTGCGAAGGCATTGCGGCGCAACGATATCGGTCAGCTGACCATCGGTGCCCGCGCCGATGCCATTGCCCTGGACGCGCCCTCGTACCTGCACCTGGCCTATCGACCCGGTGTGGCGCTGGTGCGCGAGGTCTGGAAGGACGGCGTGCTCGTCACCCCGGGAGTCGCGGTATGAGCGCGGAGATTCCGGTCGATATCCCGCCCGCCGCATGGACCGGGCGCAATGACGGCGATACGCCCGAGCATCTGCGGTGGCATCAGGCCATCCGGCCGTACGATCCGGCCGCTACCGAAAGCCGCTGTGTCCTCATCGGTTTCGCGAGCGATGAGGGTGTGCGTCGCAATAAGGGCCGTCAGGGCGCGGCAGCAGGTCCGCATGCCCTGCGCGCCGCGCTGGCATCCATGGCGCTCAATGATCCGGTAGTGCTCGAGGACGCCGGAACGGTCGCGGTCACCGATGCCGATCTCGAATCGGGTCAGGCCCGATTGGGCCGGGCTGTCGCCGGGGCCATCGACTCCGGCAGATTGCCGGTGGTACTCGGCGGCGGACACGAGGTCGCGTACGGAACCTATCTGGGTGTGGCCGCCGCCGCGGCTCGGGGAACGGGCACCCGGCTCGGAATCCTCAATCTGGACGCGCATTTCGACCTGCGCGGCGAGGCGACGCCGAGTTCCGGTACGCCCTTCCGGCAGATACTGGAGGCCGAACACGCGGCGGGCATGTCCATTCGCTACGACGTGCTCGGCATCAGCCAGCCGAGCAATACCCGCGCGCTGTTCGACACCGCCGACCGCTTCGACGTGCACTATCTACTGGACGATCGTTGCGGCCCAGCCGATTACGCGCTCGTCGACGCCTTCGTCGCCGATCTGCTCGACGCGGTCGACGTGCTGTATCTGACCATCGATCTGGATGTGCTCCCGGCCGCCGTCGCCCCCGGGGTCAGCGCCCCGGCGGCGTACGGCGTTCCGCTGGAGACCATTCAGCGCGTCTGTGACCGAGTGGCCATGAGCGGCAAGCTGATCGCCGTCGACGTCGCCGAACTCAACCCCGGCCTGGATATCGACAATCGCACCGCGCGCACCGCGGCCCGGCTCATCCACCGCATCGTGACCCGCCACCCCTAGCGGGCGGCGGGAGCGCCGATCGGGCGGACGCGCTCACGGGAGAACAGCAGCGCCAGGAATGCCACCACCAATCCGCCGCCCACCAGGTAGAGGCCCCAGCTGCCGTTCAGCAGATCGCGGTAGTCGTCCCGGAGCTGCTGGTCGAAGCTGTCGTACAGCCGCCAGGCGAGTACGCCCAGCGCCGCCAGCCCGGCCAGCACCCCGAGACCGCCCAGCGCCCGCGAGCCGACGAGCGCGGAGATCAGCACGACCGCCGCCACCCCGAGCAGCACCACGGCCAGCGAGGACCAGAACGACGCGGATTGATGCCCGACCTGATCGAGGGTCTTACCGGCATCGAAGCCATTGCGCAGATCCCCCAGCCGGACATCGCGCGCGTTCACGCTGCCGAGCAATGGGCCGAATGTTCCGACGGCGATCACGATGGCACAGGCGAAGAGCAGCAGATGTACGAAAGTACGCATACCCCACGGTAGGTCCATTTCGGGCATCGATGCCGTAGGCGGCGGAAGGTATTCACGAACTCGGCGTCACCGCGTCGCCCCGAGTACGCCGACAGCGTGTCGCGCGACCTCGACGACTCAGTGATCCACCCGTTGCGCCAAGGGATAGATCACCTTCGTGAGTCGCTCGGATTCGGCCCACAGCCGCAGTTGCGCCGCTCGATCGTGGGATTTCGCGGTGGATTCGACCTTGGCCGGATAACCGGTGAACTGGAGGCGACCCGGCGGGCCGAAGTAATCCCCGCCATGCGCTTCGGGATCGACTGCGGCCCGCACGGACGCCAGTGCGCCCATGGTCGCGCTCTGGAGCAGCCACCAGGTGACGACCCGGGCCCCGGGGTGCAGCAGAAGCTGTGCGATCCGGGGCAGTTCGCGGCCGAATTCGGTCTGCGCGTTACCGGGATGCGCGGCGACCGCGATGGTCTGCGCACCCGCCGCCGCGAGCCTGCGCTGCAGCTCGTAGGTGAACATAAGATTCGCCAGCTTGGACTGGAAATAGGCTGTGCCGTACCGGTATTCGCGCTCGGCCTGCAAATCGTCGAAATGGATATCGCCGCGTCGATGCCCGATGCTGCTGACCGTCACGATGCGCGATCCCGGTGTCGTGGTCAGCCGATCCAGCAGCAGTCCCGTGAACGCGAACGGGCCGAGATGGTTGGTGGCGAAAGTCGATTCGAAGCCGTCCTCGGTGACGGTGTAGCGGGTGCGCATACCGCCCGCATTGTTGATCAGCAGGTCGATGCGCGCGTGGTCGGCCCGGAGTTGTTCGGCCGCAGCGTGAATGGAGGCGAGCGAATCCAGATCCAGGTGTTGGACGCGCACCTCCGCGGCGGGTGCGGCGATCCGGATGCGTGCCGCGGCGGCCGCGGCCTTGCCGAGATCGCGGCAGGCCAGCACCACGGTCGCGCCGTGTTCGGCGAGCATGCGGGCGGTTTCGAAGCCGAGGCCGGTATTGGCCCCGGTGATAACGGCCGTACGGCCGCTCTGATCGGGAATGCGGGCGGCGGTGAAGCGCTGCCCGGGTGTCGTCGAGTTCATCCGTGCCTTCGATCACGAGGGAGTCGTTAGAATCGGGATGCGCATCCCGGTTAGGACTATACGGGATGGCCATCCCGTTTGTCGTCCGATGCGAAAGGCCCTGTGCCGCCTATGGAAAACCCGCGAAACGATCGACCCCTGCGCGCGGACGCCCAGCGGAATCGGGACACGGTGCTGCGGGTGGCAGCCGAGGTCTTCGCCGTCGAGGGGCTGTCGGTGCCCGTCCATGAGATCGCGCGCCGGGCCGGGGTCGGCACCGGAACCGTCAGCAGGCATTTCCCGACCAAGGAGGAACTGTTCGCGGCGATCCTCATCGATCGCATGGCCGCACTGGTCCAGTTGGCCGACGATCTCGCCCGCACCGAGGAACCCGGCCCGGCCTTCTTCTCCTACTTCGCCGCCATCGTCCGCGAGGGTGCGACCCACCGCGGCCTCGCACAAGCCTTGGCGGGCTCGGGATTCGACGTCGAGAGCGCCGGACAGCGAGCCGGGCACGATATGCCCGGCCGCCTACGGGATCTGCTGGACCATGCCCAGCGCGCCGGCGCGGTGCGCGCCGACGTCGGCTACGACGAGGTGAAAGCCCTACTGGCGGGCACCATGTCGTGCGATATCACCGTGGTCGAGCCGATCGTGTCCGTCATTTGCGATGGGCTGCGCGCTGCGCGCTGACGCGCTGCGCGCTGACGCGCTGCGCGCTGACGCGCTCGGCGGGATCGCTCAGCCTGCGAACAGGCCCGGAATTGTGAGGGCGTATTCGACGTCTTCGCGGCTGCCGAGGGTGACCAGACAGCTGCGAATCATGGTGAGGCGGGCCGCGGCGATGGTTTCCGGGGTTGGTTCGCCGTTCGCGGAGATGCGGTAGACGACGAATTCGCAGGTTTGCAGGCAGGTGTCCAGGTCGAGGTCGGCGGGGGTGGGGCGGCCGAGTTTTTCGAACTTGGCGCGGATGAGGGCGCGGATATCGTCCATGGCTCGCTCGCGGTATGGGGAGACGGGGGAGCCCGGATCGTGGAGTTCGGCGAACAGCGGCGAGAGCATGGGGCCGTGGCCGTCGGCCCAGTAGAGGTAGGCCTCGATCATATTGATGCCCAATTGCACCGGTTCCTCGGTGCGTTCGAGCGCGGTGCGGATACCGCCGACCAGATCGTCATTGGAGATGGCCAGCACCGCGTGCAGCGGTTCGGTCGCATTGGCGAAATAGCGGTAGAAGGTGGGGCGCGCCAGACCCGCGGCCTCGATGATTCGGGCCACACTCAAACCGCGCGAACCGTGCTGGGCGAAGACGTCGGCGGTGGCCAGCACGATGCGGGCGCGCACCTGATCGGCCTGCTGGGCCGTTTGCGGCGGGCGGCCGCGGCGGGTGGCGGGGGTGGCCGAGGTCATCGACTGCTCCAGGTGCTTGACATGGGGTGTGGCACGGACATTAATCTAACACTAGTGTTCACCTAACAGAGGTGTTCAGAAAATTGCTTCCACGCACCGCGGCCGGACCCGCGGGCGCTATCGAGAGGGCGACCAATGTCGACTGCCCCGCAGCTCGCCGCCGCTGACGCACTGCCGTTCGACCTGGTGCAGCGCTTGCTCGCGCACGCTGTCGCGGGCGGCGCGCCCTCGGTCGAGGTGTTCGCACCCGCCACCGGCGCCAAGATCGCCGATCTGCCGCAGTCCTCCATCGCCGATGTGGAGACCGCCTTCGCCACCGCCCGCACCGCACAGGCCGAGTGGGCCAGGACGCCGGTCGGCGAGCGCGCCGCGCTGCTGCGCCGCATTCACGATCTGGTGCTGGCCGAACAAGACACCATCCTCGATATCGTGCAGCTCGAGACCGGTAAGTCCCGCGTGCACGCGTTCGACGAGGTCTCCGATGTCGCGGTGAACACCCGCTACTATGCCGCCGAGGGCAAACGCCTTCTCGCACACCGCAAGCCGCGCGGGGTCATGCCGGTGCTCACCCAGGTCGAGGTGCGCAACCGGCCCAAGGGCGTGGTCGCGGTCATCTCACCGTGGAACTACCCGCTGGCGCTGGGCGCTTCCGATGCGCTGCCCGCACTGCTTGCCGGTAATGCCGTCATAGGCCGCCCGGACAATCAGACCGCGCTCACCCTGCTGTGGGCCATCGATATCGCCGAGCGCGCGGGCCTGCCCAAGGGCCTGTGGCAGGCGGTATTGGGTCGCGGCGCGAAGCTGGGTCCCGAGGTCATCGCACGCGCCGACTACGTCGACTACACCGGTTCGAGCGCCACCGGCCGCACCATCGCCCAGCAGGCGGGGGAGCGGCTCATCGGGTACTCGCTCGAATTGGGCGGTAAGAACCCGCTTTTGGTGCTCGAGGATGCCGATGTGTCCAAGGCCGCCAAGATCGCGGTGCGCGCCTGCTTCGCCTCGGCCGGGCAGCTGTGCGAATCGATCGAGCGAATCTACGTGCACGACAAGGTGTATGACCAGTTCATCACCGAATTCGTCGCCAACACCAAGGAATTGAGCCTCGGCAAGACCCTCGATTTCGATTACGAGATCGGCTCGCTCACCTTCCCGCGTCAGATCGACACCGTCAGCACGCATGTCGACGATGCGGTGAGCAAGGGCGCGAAGGTGCTCGCCGGTGGTAAGGCCCGCCCGGAACTCGGCCCGTACTTCTACGAGCCCACCATTCTGGCCGAGGTGCGCGAGGGCATGACCGTGTACCGCGAGGAGACCTTCGGCCCGGTCGTCTCGGTCTACCGCGTCGCCAGTGACGACGAGGCCGTGGCGCAGGCCAATGACACCGCGTACGGGCTCAATGCCAGTGTGTGGAGCCGGGATACCGAGCGCGGGCGCGAGGTCGCGGCCCGCGTGAACGCCGGATCGGTGAACGTCAACGAGGGCTTCATCGCCGCCTGGGGTTCGGTCGCCGCACCGTCCGGCGGACTCGGCATCTCCGGCACCGGCCGCCGGCACGGTCCCGAGGGCCTGCTCAAATACGTCGACACCCAGACCATCGCGGTGCAGCGCATGCTGCCCATCGCCCCGCTGCCGGGCATGTCCGAGCAGGTGTGGGCCAAGACCATGACGCTCTTCCTGGGCGTGATGAAGACGCTGCGCCAGAAGTGATTCGCTGACTCGAGACAAAGGGGTACCGGGGTAATGAAAGACGTTGCGGGCAAAAAGGTTCTGGTCACGGGCGCGGCCATGGGCCTGGGCAAATCGTTCGCCGAGCGCGCGGTGCGCGAACGGGCCGCCGATGTGGTGCTGTGGGATATCAACGCCGAGGCGCTCAAGCAGACCGCCACCGAACTGGCGGCGTTGGGCGGCAGCCGGATTCACCACTATGTGGTCGACGTCTCCGATCGCGACGCCATCGCCGAATCCGGGGCGGCGGTGCGCAATGAGGTCGGCGATATCGATGTGCTCATCAACAACGCGGGCATCGTGCGCGGCAACGGATACTTCTGGGAGACCGAGAACCGCGGCGATATCGAGAAGACCGTCGCCATCAATTCCCTTGCGCCCATGTACATCACGCTGGAATTCCTGCCCGCCATGGTCAACGGCACCGGTGACGCGCGGGTGCTGAACATCGCGTCCTCGGCGGCGCTGGTCGCCAATCCGCGCATGAGCGTGTACGCGGGCTCCAAGTGGGCGGCACTGGGCTGGTCGGATTCGGTGCGACTGGAACTGGAGCAGTCCGGCAATACGCATGTGAAGGTGACCACGGTCTGCCCGACCTACATCAACACCGGAATGTTCGACGGCGCCAAGGGTTTCCTGTTCACCCCGATCCTGGAACAGGACGAGGTGGTGAACACCTCCTGGGAGGAAATGAAGAAGGGCTCCCCGCTGGTGGTGCTGCCCTGGACCTCGCGCCTGAACCGCGCCATCTCCGGGCTGCTACCGCTCAAGGTGCGCGACTTCTATCTCAACTCCGTCGGCGTCTACCACTCCATGGACGAATTCACCGGCCGCAAATAGCTTTTCGGCACGATGTCGCGCCGCCGGACCCGGTGTCCGGCGGCACGCTCATCTCAGTGCGAGTCGAAGTGCCCGAAGGTCGTCGCGCTCAATTCGGAAAGCGACGGGATCACGGTGACGCCGTCGCGATGCGCCACACCGCGCGCCGTGCGATCGAGCCAGTAGGCGCGCAGGCCCGCATCGCGCGCGCCGATGCCGTCGGTGTCGAAGCGATCGCCGACGTAGGCGACCTGGTCCGGCGGCAGGCCGATCATCGCGCAGCCCGCCAGGAAAATGCTCGGATCCGGTTTGGCCGCACCGAATTCCGCCGAGCACAGCACGGCATTGCCGAAGTGCTCGTGCAATCCCACGGCCTCGAGCTTGCCCTGCTGATGCGCCCGCGACGAATTGGACACCACCCCGAGCGCGACCTGCCCGGACAGTCCGCGCAGCGTCGGCGGCACATCGGGGAAGGCCGCCCACGCGGTATCGCGCCGCGCGGCATAGCGTGCGAACCACGCCACCGGATCCCGCTCCTTCACCCCGATATGGGACAGAAAGCGCTTGGTCCGCAATTGCTGTTGCCCAGTGAAAGTGAGCTCACCCGCCAGGAATCGCGGATACTCCTCCTCTTCGAGCGCCCGCCACAGCAGCACCGCCTCCTCGGGCGAGAGGAAGTAATCCAGCAGATCCTCCGCCCGCAAATGCCGCAGCAGACCGACCCGGGCCGTCGCCGAATAGTCGATGAGCGTGTCGTCGATATCGAACAGAATCCCGCGAATACTCATGCGGCCGCGCCCGATAGCGCGGGCCGGGTGCCGATGACCACGGTCGCGCCGAGTTCGTCATCCTCGGCGATGCGGGCGTGCAGACCATGGTCGCGCATGAGCTGAACGGCGCGCGGAGCCTGTGCCTCGCTCTCCTCGACCAGCAGATGCCCGCCCGGTGCCAGCCAGTCGGTGGCGACCGCCGCGATGCGGCGCAGCACGTCCAGGCCGTCCGCGCCGCCGTCCAGGGCCACGCGCGGTTCGTGATCGCGGGCCTCGGGCGGCATGGAGGCAATGGCCGCGGACGGCACGTACGGGGTGTTCGCCAGCAGGATGCGCACTCGCCCGCGGAGTTCGGTCGGCACGGGCGTGAAGAGGTCACCCTCGACGACTCGTGCGCCGAGCGGCGCGAGATTGGTTCGCGCGCACGCCACGGCGGCGGGCTCGATATCGGTCGCGGTCAAGTCGACCCGAATGCCTTCGGCCGCAGCCTCGATCGCGAAGGCCATGCCCAATGCGCCACTACCGCAGCACATATCGAGTACGGTCATCGGCTCACTGCTGCTCAGGGTGACATCCTTCGTTTCGTCGTTTCGATCGGCACTCTCGGTTCGAATCATCGCGCGCCCCAAGGCGATTGCCTGTTCGACCAGGAATCCGGTGCGCTGCCGGGGCACGAACACATTCGGCGCGACCGCGACCCGGAGTCCTCGGAATTCGGCCCAGCCCAGCAGATGTTCCAGCGGGAAGCCCGCGATCCGGCGCTCGACCAGCGTTTCCAGCTGTTCGTCATCGGTGGCCGCCGCGATCAGCAGCGCCGCCTCGTCCTCCGCGAAAACGCACCCCGCCGTCCGCAGACGAGCGATAAGGGTATCGATTCCGGTAGTGCTCACCGCGCAATTGTGCCCGTTCCGACCTGCGCGGTTCCCACGCGGGTCGAAACGGGCACGGTGCGGAGCTCGGCGGATCAGCGCTCGACGGGCAGCAGCATGGTGCGGGTGGCGTCGAGGTAGATGCCGCGCTGGCTGTTCTTGGCGGGCGGGGGGAGCTGGGAGACGAGCTGCTCCAGGGAGGTGGTGGCACCGACGACGGGGATGCCCGCGACGATGAAATCGGCCACCGCGCGGCGGATGTGATTGGGGGAGGTGACCACGATCGCGCTGGTCGCGCCCGCCTTGCGGAGCATATCCGCGCCGTAGAGCGCGTTCTGCACGGTCGAGCCCGCGCGGTGGTCGGCGATGATGCGGGCGGCGGGGATGCCGTGGCCGATCAGCCAGCCCTGCATGGCCGCGGCCTCGGTGATGCCGTTCTGCGGGTTGCCGCCGGTGACCAGGATCGGGGACATGGGCGAGGCGATGGCCTGCAGCCAGGCCGCCTGCAACCGGTTCACCAGTTCGGGGCGCATGCTGCCGTCGGGCAGCAGACCGTAGCCCAGCACGGCGATGCCGGTGCTCGGTCCGGCGATGGCCGGAATCGGATTGGGCAGCGTGCCCACGGCCGCGCCGATGGCGTGGAAGAGGTTGCGGGTGCGGTCCGCGAGCTGCGGGTCGACGCCCTGCAGCCGGTTCAGCGCCACCTCACGGGTGAGCAGATCGCCCGTGTAATCGGACCAAATGGCTTGCAGCGCAAGCGCTTGCGCGTCATCGGGGGATTCGGCGAGCAGGTTCCGCAGGTCCGCGAGTCCCGCGCCGGCGTCACCGTCGGTGAAATTGTCCTGTGCGGAGTTGTAGAGCGGGCCGGGGTCGGCGTGGGCGATGCCCGGGCCGAACAGGGTCAGGGCGGCTGCCGCCGCCGCGAGAACTGTAGGAAAACGCCTGGCGATCTGCACTGCTGTCGACCTTTCCGAAAGAGGGTCACGCATGCTTGCTGGGTTATCTACTCACTTTGCTGACTGGTGGCTCGGTACCGATTGGGGACACAATACGGCTGACCACAGCCGTTGTCGGGTATTTGCCGAAGTGATTTTCGTGGGTTTGACGGTCACCACGGGCGGGAACACGCGCGTGTCGCGGACGCGCGCCCGCGCGTGTGATCGCGCACTGCGGCCCGGGTGCCGAGTCCATCGGGCGTGCGCGGGTTACCGGGCGGCATCGCCCGGGCGATAGGGTGTACTTCCGTGGACACGACTTCGCTCATCGGCAAGGAACTCGCCGCCGCCATCAATGCCGACACCAAGGCCCGCGCCGCCGCGCTCACCGAGAACGGGGCCCCGGCTCGCCTGGCACTGGTGATCGCCAATGACGATCCGGCCAGCACCTGGTACGTGAAGTCGCTCAATCGCGCCGCCGAGCGCAATGGAATCACTTGTGAGAACGTCGATCTCGGTGTCGAGGCGACCGCCGAGGAGATTCGCGCCAAGCTCACCGAACTGTCCGCCGACCCGTCCGTGGACGCGATCATGCTGCAGACGCCGCTGCCCAAGGGCGTCGGTCTCGATGATGTGAGCCTGGCGATCGCCGCGGCCAAGGATGTGGACGGCGTCAGCCCGCTCTCGCTGGGCCTGCTCGCCTCCGGCCTGCCGGGCTTCCCGCCCGCCACCTCCGAGGCGGTCGTGGAGCTCGCCAAGTTCCACGGCATTCCGCTGGAAGGCCGCCTGGTGGCGGTGATCGGCCGCTCCAATATCGTCGGTAAGCCGCTGGCTCAGCTGCTACTGGCCGAGAATGCCACCGTCACGGTCGCGCACTCCCGTACCGCCGATCTCCCGGCCGTGACCTCGGCCGCCGATATCGTCGTCGCCGCGGTCGGCCGCGCGGGCCTGGTCACCGCCGAGCACATTCGGGACGGCGCGACGGTCATCGACGTCGGCACCAATGAGGATGAGAACGGCGGAATCACCGGCGATGTGAATGCCGAATCCGTCACCGGCAAGGCAGCTGCCCTGAGCCCGGTTCCCGGTGGCGTCGGTCCCGTCACCACGGCCCTGCTCATGCGTCATGTCGTCCAGGCCGCCGAATCCGCACGCTGATCATTCGTTCGCGTCAGGAGGTGTGGGGGCGTGCCCCCACACCTGTTCCTCCCACTACCAGTGGACGGTGACGGGGTCGCCGAGCGAGACATTGTCGTAGTACCACTCGGCGTCGGCCGGTGCGAGGTTGATGCACCCGTGGCTGACGTTCGAGTTGCCCTGTGAATCCACCGACCACGGGGCGGAGTGTACGTAAACGCCTCCCCACGTGAGCCTTTCGGCGAATTCACCTTGAATCAGATAGCCCTGCGGATCGCTCAGCGGAATGCCGATGGTGCGCGAATCGAAGGTCACCGAACGATCGTGCGACAGCACCGGGAAGGTGCCCGTCGGGGTCTCCCAGCCGGGTTTGCCCATCGAGGCCGGCATGGTGCGCACCGGTACCCCGCCGATGGAGACGGTGAAGGTGTGCGCGGACATATCCGCGTCCGCCGTTGTGCCGCCGTTGGTTTCGAACTGGGTGTGCAGGCGACTCACCGACACCGTGATAGGCGATGAGGTGGGCAGGTACGCGGCCGGAGTCCAGGTCAACTGTCGGTCGTCTACCCAGGAGAAGTGCCCGGCGAGGGAGGTGTCGGCGCGAACGCTCATGGCCTGTTCGGCGCGAGCGCGGTCGGCGACGGGTTCGGCGAAGCGCACCCTGACCGGTGCGGCTATCCCGACAGTTTCACCGGGCCCCGGCGTAATCGCCTGCACCGCCGGGAGATTGGGTGAGACACCCACCGCCCCCGCGGCTCCGGAGCCGAATGCGGCTGCTGCCGCGAGTGTCGATGCGACGAACAGAAGGCGCAATGCTTTCCGCATGGGTCCATCCCTTCGAAAGGGTGTGGTCTGGAGGCTCAGCCTATGACCTGATCATCCCATTCTTCCGGAAATGTTCCCGCTTCGTGACCTAGTTTGCGGCGTGGGAAGTTGGAAACGCCTGATCGAGGGGCTATTTGGTGATCGAGAGCACTACGTCGTTATGCAGCGCCTCGGCGCGCGCGATGATCTCCTCGATCTGGGTGAGCACCGGAGCGAACTCCGCGCCCGCCCCGGCGTCGAGCGAGGCCACATTGATGGCGATATTGAGCTGCGAACTTGCCGCGGCCGCGCGCGCGGCATCGGCGGCCGCGCCGATATCGGTGACCACGTTCGGATTGCCGATGGGCAGCAATTCGCTTGCGAGCGAGACGACTTCGTCGGCGGCGGCCACCACGGCGGCCGGTACCCGCGCCGCGCCCAGCAGGGCGGCGGTGATGGCCTCGGCGCGCGCGGCCTGCTCCTCGCCGGACTCCTTGGGCAGTTTATAGGCCGCGCCGACCGCGGTGAAGGCGGCGGCATCGGCATCGGCCAGCGCCAGCGCGCGATCACGGGCGATATCGGCCGCCACGATGATGCGATCGATGACCGGCCGGTTCTCGGCGTCCTTGGCGCGGGTGGTGTAGCGCGCCACCATGGCGACCAGCGCGGCCCCCTGCGCGGCGTGCAGCGCGGCCACCGCGCCGCCACCCGGCGCGGGCACCTTGGCGGCCAGCTCATCCAGGTAGCCCTGCAGGGTCGAGTCACCGAAGCTGGTGCCGGTCTGCGCGGCGTCCTGAGTCATGAGGAATGGCCTCCTTGAGAGTGCGTGTGATCGAGCGAGATTCGCCGCTAACGGTACCGGTGCGCGGTGGCTCGGCCGTCGCTGGGCCGTCCGCCGGGTTCGTCCGGACCCGGCCCGTGTGAGCGGGCATCGGGCAGATCGGTAAGGTCCGGGTCATGCGTATCGGTCTATCGATCAACTACACGGACGGCTTCAAAGAGGTAGCCGCCGAGGTCGCCGACCTCGAACGGGCGGGCCTGGATATCGTCTTCGTGCCTGAGGCGTACTCGTTCGACGCGGTGAGCGCGCTCGGCTATCTGGCCGCCAAGACCGAACGGGTGCAGCTCGCGTCGGGCATTCTGCAGCTGTACACCCGCACGCCCACGCTGACGGCCATGACGGCCGCGGGTCTGGATTACGTCTCGGACGGCCGGTTCATTCTGGGTCTGGGCGCGTCCGGCCCGCAGGTGATCGAGGGCTTCCACGGTGTGCCCTATGACGCGCCGATCGGCCGCACCCGCGAGGCGCTGGAGATCTGCCGCAAGGTGTGGAAGCGCGAACGCCTGGAGTACCAGGGCAAGTACTACAACATTCCGCTGCCCGAGGGGCAGGGCACCGGGCTGGGCAAGCCGCTCAAGCTGATCAATCACCCTGTGCGCGAGAACATTCCGGTGCTGCTCGCGGCGCTGGGCCCGAAGAACGTGGAGCTCGCCGCCGAACTCGCCGAGGGCTGGCAGCCGATCTTCTTCCTGCCGGAGAAGGCCGATGACATCTGGGGCGATTCGCTCAAAGCCGGTCTGGCCAAGCGTGATCCGTCCCTGGGCAAGCTCGAGGTGTTCGCCGGGCCCGCGCTCGCCATCGGCGATGACGTGGAGCCGCTGCGCGAATTCGTGAAGCCGCATCTGGCGCTGTACATCGGCGGTATGGGCGCCAAGGGCAAGAACTTCTATCACACCCTGGCCACCAAGTACGGCTACGGCGCCGAGGCCGATCGCATCCAGGAACTGTTCCTGCAGGGCAAAAAGGATGAGGCCGCCAAGGCGGTGCCGGATGATCTGGTGCGCGATGTCTGCCTGATCGGTTCGGCCGGTTTCGTGAAGGAGCGCGTGGCCGCGTTCCGCGAGGCCGGGGTGACCGCGCTCAATGTGGTGCCGCTGGCCGCCACGCCCGCCGATCGGGTCAAGCTGATCGAGCAGCTGCGCGCCATCTGCGACTGATTCCGTACCGACCCCGTACCAGAGCTGAGCCCCGCCGCGACCGTCGCGGCGGGGCTCGATTCGTCTGTGCCCGAACTCGATTCTCGAATGTGCCGGAGCTCAGTTCTCGCCGAGCGCGGTGAGCGCCTGGTCCAGCGTGGAGTGCAGTGCGAACACCTGATCCAGATTGGTCATCTTCAATTGGCGGCTGGTTGCGGGCCCATCGGCGACGACGGCGATACGGGTACCGCCCGCGCGCTGATGGGCGGCAACCAGGGCGGCCATGCCCGCGGAGGCCAGGAAGCTGACCTCGGACAGATCGATGACGAGCGCGCCGGGTTTACCGGACAGTGTCGAATCGATCGCGTTCTCGAGTGCGGGCGCAGTCGCCAGGTCGACCTCACCGATCACCGCGAGGACCGTGGCGCCGTCGTGCACGGTGACCGTGGTGGTCATCGTCTCGCCGGGGGGATACGCGTCTCCGGAGTTAGTGGTCACGTTGGAACAATCTGCCATGATCCGTCCAATCATGTTGCATCGTCTGCGACATCGGTTTCGTTTCAGTTGCCGGATGATCGCGAAATACCCAGCTACCGCACCGTTTCTGCTTGGTCAGGAAGGCAATGGCGCATATGTGCCTTCCATGTTCACACGCGACTGGCCGCCGAGAAAGCGACTGCGGGCAAACGGGAGATCATGCGGACCCGGGTGCCGGGTCCGGCGTGATCGATCTCCAGCTCATCGGTGAGGGCGCGCATCATGGCGATACCGCGGCCGCGATGGCCGGGATCCGAAGGTTGCGGCCGCCAGATACCGGTATCGGTGATGATGAGAGTGACTGCGTCGAGCCCACATTCGGCGGTCAGCTCGACGCGTCCGGAGTCGCCGTTGAGGTAGGCGTGTTCGATGCTGTTGCTCAGTGCCTCATTGGCGGCCGCGATGAGATCGCCCGCCCTGTCATGCGGAATCGCGGCGGCGGCCAGCCAGGATTTGAGTTCGCGGCGCATACGGGACAATTCGCTCGGGGTTGCGGGCACGTCCAGACGCAGCGGTTTGGGCGGCTGGCGGTAGACCACCAGCGCGACGTCATCGTCGTAGCCGCCCGCCGGGCGGAGCCGGGACAGCACCGAATCGGCCACCTCGCGCGGCAATTGTCCAGCGACGCCGGTCAATTCGTCGGCGAGCTCGACGAAGCGATCATCGATATCGACACCGCGCTGTTCGACCAGGCCGTCGGTGAACAGCACCAGGGTGGAGCCGGGGGCCAGTGCGGTGGTGGCCTCGGGACGGCGCGGCGGATCGAAGGTGGCCAGCGGCACCGCCCGCCCGCCTTCGAGAAGCCTTCCGCGCGTACCGGGTTCGGCCAGCACCGGCGGCATATGCCCGGCACTGGAATAGCGCACCAGACCGCGCACGGGATCCAGGATGGCGGCGCATACGGTGGTGCACATGGCGCCGGGAATGCGGGCGGCGACGGTGTCCAGTTCGGCGAGCAACTGCGCCGGTCCGGCCCCGCGTAGCAGCAATGCGCGTGCGGCGGTGCGCAATTGGCCCATGACGACGGCGGCGGACAGCCCTCGTCCGACACAGTCGCCGACCACCACGCCCATGGTGCCGTCCGCCAGGCGCACCACGTCGTACCAGTCGCCGCCGATTTCCAATGGCGGCAGGGCGGGTTCGTAATGCACCGAGAAGCGCGGCGGCAATTCGATCGGGCCGAGCATGGCGCGCTGTAGCGTCAGCGAGGTCGAGCGCGCCTGATCGAAGTTGCGCGCCCGCTGCACCGCCAGGCTCAAATGCCCCACCAGCAGCGAGAACAGCGCCCAATCCTCGGGGGCGATGGCACGAGGCGTGGCGAATCGCAGCCACAGCGCCGAATCCCCGGCCTCGCCGAGCGGGGCGACAATGCCCTCCGAACTCGACGCGCCCTCGGGAATCGCGAACATGGTGCGGCCGGGCCGCAGTCGCGCCCGATCCAGCAGGGCGCGGGCGCGGGCATCGAGCACCTGCCGGGATTCCCTGCCGCCCAGCGGAATCGGATTCGCGCTCGCACCGGACCGCAATGCGATACCGCCGGCGGCGACCGTCTCCAACTGCGGATTGTCCTCGGAGACATAGAGTTCCGGACCGGTGTGGCGATTCGGCCAGACCGATACCACCGCGGATTCCGCGCCGACCGCCCTGCGCAATTCCTCCAGGCCGACGGTGAGCACCTCGACCACGCTGGTGGCCGCGCCGACCGCGGTGGCCAGCCGCGAGACCGCCTGATCGCGGGCCTGGGCGTCGTGTTCGGCGGTCACATCGCGAATGGTGCCGACGAAAATGCGTTCGCCGTTCTCGGGTTTCACCAGTGAACTGGTGGAGACGGCCAGCCAGAGGCGGCGGCCGTCGCGATGGCGAATCGGCATGACGAAGCGCGCGGCGTCGGTGCCCAGATCCGGATAGCGCGGCGCTTCGGCCACGGTCCACGGATGGGGGAGCGGATAGGGCACGCCATCGGGGCCGTACCCGGTGAGCGCGCCGAAGGCCGTATTGACCTCCACCAGCGTGCCATCCGCGTCCACCACGAAGAAACCGTCCTGCAGCGATTCCACCAGCGCGGTGCGGAAGGCGTCGCGGCCCGCGAGATCGTCCGCGCGCGAACGCTGTTGCTCGTACCGGCGGGTGCCGTCCAGGAAGCCGCGGGTGGCCACGTCCAGCGCGGCCATGGTCTGCAACAGGAATTCCAGTGCGGCCTCGGCGCGTTCGTCATCGCTGACCGGGGCCATGCCCTGCTCTTCCAGAATGCGGAAGTGATGTTCGGTGAGATCGAGAATGCTCACGCCCTCGACCAGCGCGCGCCGCCCGAGTTCATAGCCCTCGGCCAGGGTGTTCTGATTGGGTGCGCGCAGATGCAGCCGCAGCGCACCGGTGTACGCGTCGCGGAAGGCCGCCAGCGCCGAACTCATGCGTGGTGCTCCGGTGGTGAGTGCAGGGATCGCACCGTATGCCCGCGATGGCGGGCCGCGAGCACGATCGCGTCGTCGGTGTCCTTGGCGTGCCGCGCCAGAATATCGGCGGTGATCTCGGAAGTCGGCTTGGCCAAATCGATTCCGTCGGAGTAGTCGCTGGTGATTCCGTCGGTGGACATGAGCAGTAGATCGCCGGGCCGGATCGGCACGGTCTGCGATTGCAGATTCGGCGGCAGCAGATAGCCGACGATGCCGCCGGACAGCAGGGCCGCCGCGCGAATCGCCGGTTTACCGGGAGCCGCCGCGACAATGCGGGATTCGACATTGCCGACACCGAGCCAGGTCAGTCGATCACCGGCGTCGAAGAGCGCCAGCGATACCGCCGCGCCGCGGGTGTCGGACATGGCGCGATGACACAGCAGAATCAGCACATCCAAAGGCTCGGCGCGGTTTTCGGACAGCACCTGGGCCGCGCGATCGGCCGCGTCCGCCGCCGCCGCGCCGTGCCCGAGTCCGTCCAGGACCGCGAAAAGCACTGAGCCGCCGCCCGCGTCGAGAATGACGGAGCGGTCCCCGGACACGCGTTGCCCGGGGAGGGCACGCCCGGCGACGGCCCATTCGACCGTGCCGATGAACCCGTCCTCACGCATTGCGCGGCACCCACTTCCACATCTCCACGAGCGTGCCGTGCCCGGGTTTGGAGGTGATGACGAGGCCGTCCATCAGCCGGCGCGCACCCGGAAGACCAAGTCCCAGACCGCGTCCGGTGGAATAGCCGTCTTCCAGCGCGCGATCGATATCGATGATTCCCGGCCCCTGATCCTGGGCCTGCACCACCATCGAGCGGCGGCCTTCCCGTTCGCCGACCGCGAGCCTGATCTCGCCGGTGCCCGCATAACTGGTGATATTGCGCGCCACTTCGGAGATCGCGGTGGCGATCATGGTGCGATCGGATAGCGAGAAGCCGAGAGTGCTTGCCAGCTCCAGCCCCGCCTGCCGAGCGGTCACGATGTCGTTGGACACCTTCACCGCGATCACCATGACTTCAGCGGCCACGATCACGACCGTCTCGCTGGCCCCGATTACTGATCTTGTGGTTGAGCCAGGCCAGCCCTTCCTCCAGATCCAGTGCGGTATGCATACCTTCGAAGGTGAGGCCGAGTTGCACCATCGCGAAAGCGACCTCGGGTTGCAGACCGACGATGACCGTCTCCGCGCCGCGCAGCTTGGTCATGTGGGCGATGGTACGCAGTGATCTCGCGGCAAAGGAGTCCATTACGTCGATTGCGGTGACATCGACGATGATGCCCTGTGCTCGATACTTACTGACGTATTTCATCAGATCGTCTTGCAGGCGTTCGGTATCGGCGTCGGTGAGTGCGGACTGCACCGACGCGATCAGATAGGTGCCTTGCTTCAGAATGGGTACCGGCATGGGCCCTGTCCCGGGTTACCGTCCGTCGCGGTCAGCGGGGACACGCGACACTTCGTAGCCCAGGAGCCGCTCGGCCTCTTCGATACCACCCTGGAGGTCGCCGACCGCGTTCATCTTCGACAGATCCAGGCCGATGGTGACCAGGGTGAGCGCGATCTCCGAGGACAGACCGGTGATGATCACGTTCGCGCCCATCAGGCCGGACGCGTCCACGGTCTGCACCAGGTGGTTGGCGACCGTGGAGTCGATCGCGGGGACACCGGTGATATCGATGACGACGACCTTGGCGCGGTTGGCGCGGATCGCGCGCAGCAGCTGTTCGGTGAGCTGGCGTGCCCGCTGGGAGTCCAGCACGCCGATGATGGGCAGGATGAGCAGCTGCTCGCGCACCTGCAACACCGGGGTGGAGAGTTCGCGAATCGCCTCCTGCTGCTGGCGGATAACGCGCTCGCGCTCCTGCACGAAGGACACGGCCACGGTGTTGGCGATGCGGTTGGCAGCCGGTTCGTACGCGTCCAGCACCCGCTTGAGCAATTCGAAGTCGGTCTGATACTTCTCGAAGAGGCTGCGGGCCAGCACATCTCGCAGCAGTAGCACGATGCCGACGACCTCGTCGGTTTCGACGCCTCGCGGGATGATGCGTTCGGACAGATCACGCGCGTAGGCCTGCAGCGCTTCGACGCTACCGGTCTCGAGCACCTCGACGTAGTTGTCGTAGACCGAGGTCGCTTCGGAGAAGATCTCCTCCGGGGTCATGGCGGTCAGCAGCTGGGCATCGGTGATGCGACGGGCCCACTCCTCGCGCAGTTCGGTGCGGTTCTGCCGCAGGTGTTCGACGAGCTGCGGGAGCAGGTTGTCGACAGAACCCGCGGGCTGCGAATCCGCCGAAAGGCTTATGGACACGTCGGACATGAAAACTCCTGCCCCTTTCGCTAAGGCCAGGTCGGGGTGCACACACTCGAGTCAACTAGCGCGGCGGTCGTTTGCCGACCATGCGCTCGGTGCCGACCGCCGTCGGAAGCCGGTGCCGAGCCTAGTCTTACCCACTACCCCCCGTGTGCCAAACCAAACGCCGGTCGACGGGTATTTTTCGCTCAGATGGGGTTCCTCGTATCGGGTCTTCGGTGGTGCGCCAATAAGGTGTCGTAGATATCGGCCAGCGCGGTGAGCTGCCCGCTGTCCAGCACATCGATCATGTGCCGCCGCACGCTTTCCACATGTGCGGGCGCGGCTCCGGCCAGTACCTGCTCGCCCTTGGCGGTGAGTACAGCGGCGGTGCGCCGGGCATCGTCGGGAATCGATTCGCGGGCCACCAGCCCGCGCTTCTCCATCCGGGTGATCTGATGCGAGAGCCTGCTCTGCGACCATTCCAGCACCCCGGCCAGTTCGGCGAAGCTGCGCCGATGGTCCTGTGCGTCGGCCAGCCGGGCCAGTACCGTGTATTCGACATAGGTCAGATTGGATTCGCGCAGCGAATCCCGCCCGACCGCGGCGGCGATGAGGTCGCGGGTGAACACGAATCCCAGCCACGCACGCGTCTCGACATCGTCGAGCCAACGGGTTTCGGTCACGATTCCACTCCCGGTGTCTGCTGCCATGCTAGATCCTCCCCGCCGCCGACAAGCGCATCATCACAGGTAACACCCCCCGACTTGAAGGTGCAACCTGTGCGGATTCGCACAATCCGCACCGGTATTCACACAAATCCGCACTCGGACATCGCGTCTCGGGCATCGCTAGCCCGCCCCGGGGCCGGGTTGTGCACCCGGCTCGGGTACCGCGCGACGGAGTTCGCCGATTCGCTCGATGCCCGCTCGCGGGGCCGCGGCGAGCATGGCCAGCCGGTCCGCGGTGCGCAGATACGGTTCGGTGTCCGCGGGCAGATCCCGGCAGATCGCCCCGGACAGCTGTTGCGTGCGCACCAATTCGTGCAGCCGGAAATTCCGGAATCGGAGGTATGTAAAGGATTCGCCGGTTCGTGCGGGTCCGCACGCGGCGTCGTCGAGCAGTTGTACCGTCACGTGGGGGAGTTCGGCGAGCATGAGTAGATGATCGATCTGCCTGTGCCACAGCGTCGTATCGACGACGGGCCGCAGTAGCGCGGTCTTCTCGACGACGAGCCAGACCGTGGGCGGATGCCGGTCGAAGAGCATCTCCTGGCTGCGCATGCGCAACTCCAGTACCGCGGCCACATCGTCCTCGCACAGCTCTTCCCGGGACATGCGCAGCGCCGCGTCCGCGTACTCGCGGGTCTGCAGCAGCGCCGGAATGACCCCGTGCTCATAGCCGCGGACGAGTTGCAGCGGCACGTCACCGAGCAGTGCGTCCAGTCCGGAGTCGGCGTCCGTATCGTCATAATCCGGCCAGCTCGGGCCGTTCACCCGCTGTGCCCAGGTCAGATAGCGCTGCCGGGCGGCGGCGGGGACGCCGTAGAGGTCGAGCAGGACCGCGGCGTCGTCCTCATGCCAGTGGGTGCGCCCCGATTCGAGGCGGCTGATCTTGGAGGCGTCGGCGTGGATGGCCCTACCCGCGGTCCGCTGGGTGATATCGCCGGCTTCGCGTAGTCGCCGGAAGCGGTCGCCCAGGATGGCGGGCAAAGGCCTTCGCCTGCTGATGGTTTGGTGTCGATCGGTGTTCTCGGCTCGGCGTTCCCGAGCCCCGCGTGGAATAGCCACGGACCGAGTCTGACAGCGCGACGCGGGCCGGGAAACGGTCTCAGCAAACTTCGTGTGTGCAAATGCAAGTGCAAATGCGATCCCACGGGCGATATTTCCGGTTAGGACTGCCTGCGCGGAGGCGGTACCGGGGCGGTGGATAAAGTCTCTGTGCTTGAACCGTCGGCTGGACAGCCCCCAGCCCTGCTCGAGGAGTGCGAACCTTGACCGCGCCTGATTTCCTGTATTCGGATCTGCTGCCGATCGGTGCCGATGAGACGCCGTATCGGTTGCTGACGACCGAGGGGGTCAGCACGTTCGAGGTGAACGGGCGCACCTTCCTGCAGGTGGAGCCCGAGGTGCTGCGCATGCTGACCGCGGAGGCGATGCATGACATCAGCCACTACCTGCGGCCCGCGCACCTGGCACAGCTTCGCAAGATCATCGACGATCCGGAGTCCAGCGGTAACGACCGGTTCGTGGCGCTGGACCTGCTCAAGAACGTGAACATCTCCGCGGGCGGAATCCTGCCCATGTGCCAGGACACCGGCACCGCCATCGTGATGGGTAAGAAGTCCGAGGGCGTGCTCACCGGCGCGGATGACGCGGAGTGGATCTCGCGTGGTGTGTTCGACGCCTACACCAAGCTGAACCTGCGCTACTCCCAGCTCGCGCCCATCAATATGTGGGATGAGAAGAACACCGGCAACAACCTGCCCGCGCAGGTCGAGTTGTATTCGGCCGCAGGCGATCCCGCCAAGCCCTCGTACAAGTTCCTGTACATGGCCAAGGGCGGCGGTTCGGCCAACAAGTCCTTCCTGTTCCAGGAGACCAAGGCGATCCTGAACCCGGATCGCATGCTGGAATTCCTGGACGAGAAGATCCGCTCGCTCGGCACCGCGGCCTGCCCGCCCTACCACCTGGCGGTCGTCATCGGCGGCACCAGCGCCGAATTCGCTTTGAAGACAGCGAAATACGCCTCCGCGCACTATCTGGACAATATGCCGACCGAGGGCTCGATGTCCGCGCACGGCTTCCGCGATCTGGAACTCGAGGAGCAGGTCTTCAAGCTGACCCAGTCCTTCGGGATCGGCGCGCAGTTCGGCGGTAAGTACTTCTGCCATGACGTGCGCGTCATCCGCCTGCCCCGGCACGGCGCGTCGCTGCCGGTCGCCATCGCGGTGTCCTGTTCGGCGGATCGCCAGGCGCTGGCCAAGATCACCCCCGAGGGCGTGTTCCTGGAGCAGCTCGAGCGGGAACCGGCGCAGTACCTTCCGGAGCAGACCGATGCCATCCTGGGCGGTGACGTGGTCAAGATCGACCTGAACCGGCCGATGTCCGAGATCCGCGACGAACTGTCCAAATACCCTGTGAAGACCCGGCTTTCGCTGACCGGCCCGCTGGTCGTTGCGCGCGATATCGCGCACGCCAAGATCAAGGAGCGCCTGGACGCGGGCGAGCCGATGCCGCAGTACATGCGCGATATGGCCGTGTACTACGCCGGTCCGGCCAAGACCCCCGACGGGTACGCCTCGGGGTCGTTCGGCCCGACCACCGCCGGTCGGATGGACTCCTACGTCGATCAGTTCCAGGCTGCGGGTGGCTCACATGTCATGCTGGCCAAGGGCAATCGTTCCGCGCAGGTCACCAAGGCGTGCAACGCACACGGCGGCTTCTATCTCGGCTCGATCGGCGGACCCGCGGCGCGACTCGCCCTCGACTGCATCAAATCCGTCGAAGTTCTCGAATACCCTGAGCTCGGCATGGAAGCCGTCTGGAAGATCGAGGTCGAGGATTTCCCGGCCTTCATCGTGGTCGATGACAAGGGCAACGACTTCTTCGCCGAAACCTCCAAGCCGATCGCGCTGCGTGTCCGCGAGCGGTCCAAGGAACGAATCTGAACGAGGAAGAGGGCCGTATGCGCGCTGAGCGCCGCGACGACAATCCGGTATGCGAGCCGGAAAAGCTTGCATTCCGGGCGAATCCGGCAATCAGCCGCGGTACCCGCAGAGCCGCCGCGGTCTCGCTGATCGCGGGGGCGGGCCTGTTCGTCGCGGGTCTGCCGTCCGCATCGCCGTCCGCGCATGCCGCGCCCGCGATCGCCGCGCCCGGGGAGATCATCGATCTGCCCGCGAGTCCGCTGCCGGGGAATGTGTTCGGCGTACCCCCGCTGCCGTCCGCCTCGGCCATCTCCGCCGAAACCGAGGGCCTGGACCCACTGCTGGCCTCGGCGTACTCCTCGGCCGCCGCACAGGCGCGCGAGGAGGGCGTGACCATCTGGATCACCTCCGGCTACCGCTCGCCTGCCGAACAGCAGGCCATGTGGGAGGACGGAATTCGCACCTACGGCAGTCCGGAGGCGGCCCGCCAGTGGGTGCTCCCGCCCGAGGAATCCACGCACGTCTCCGGCCAGGCCATCGATGTCGGCCCGCGCGCGGGCGCGCAATGGCTCGAGGACAATGGCAATCGCTGGGGGCTGTGCCGCACGTACGACAATGAGTGGTGGCACTTCGAGTTGGTCACCGTGCCCGGAATGTCCTGCCCCGCACGACTACCCAATGCGAGCATGCGCTGAAAAGACCGGACACCCTGTTGTCCGCTCATTCACCGCTGTGCGCTCGCCGCTGATTCGGCATCCTGGGGTTCGGCACATTTCTAGCTACGGAGGCAATGGGTGGTCCGGCAACAGCAACATACGAGGCACGGCAGCATCGGCAGGCAACGTCCACCCGTTCGAGCCCACCGCCTCACCCATCCGGTCCGCACCCCGTACCCCACCGCTCGCGAATCGGTGATGGCCCCCGGCTGGTTGCTGTTCGAACTCCCCACCGCCGTGCTGCTGGCCATCTTCGTGGGCACCGGCTGGCTCGGCTACGCCCAGCACTCGGGCACTCCCGCCCAGCCGCGTCCGGCGGTGGTGGTCCCGGCCGACCATCCGATCCCGGGCCGCTGAACAACACCGGGACGCAGTCGATTTCACGCGCAGAGGCGGGGAAGCCGTTGTGCGGGAAAGTGATCGGCGAGGTCGGCGTTTATTCGTGAGCCGAGTAACGCGCACAGGCGGGTGACGGCGTGCCGCGGGTCGAGATCCCAGACCCGCAGTGCGCCATTGTCGCCGCCGCCGAACAGGTAGTTCGCCTTCGGATGGAAGGCGACGTGCCAAGGGCTGGCCGACGGCGGGGTCAGCGATTGGCCGTAGGGCACCGGATGCGCCGGATCGGCGAAATTCCAGAGCCGGACGGTGGAGTCGGTGCCGCCGGTGGCGAGCAGGCGGCCATCGGCGCTGAGATCCAGTGCGGTGACGGTGATCTCACTGGCCCGGAAGGGTTCGCCGATCGGTTCGATGTGCGCCGGATCGCTGATATCCCAGCGCCGCACCAGGCCGAAATCGCCCGCCGCGACGGCGATTCGATGATCGGGACTGATCGCGAGTCCCAAACCGCCACCGGACCAATCGGCCCCCGTTGCGCCCAGCGGTGGTCCCAGCTTGCGGATATCGGCGTCCCACAGCATCAGCTTGTCGGTCAACGCCGCGATCAGTTCGCCGTCCCGGGTCATCGACACCTGTGCGCCGGTCGAGGCGACCTTCGACGAGATCTGCACCTGCACGGGTAATCCCAGCGGCACCGGATGTGCCGGATCGGCGTAATTCCACGCCTGGAAGCTCGGCGGTGTCGCCGATATCGTGAGCAGCAGCGCCCGGTCCACGGCGAATCCCAGCCCGATGGCATTGGAAAACCGGTATCCCGCACGCGGTTTCGCGGGATCGGAGATATCGACGAGCGTCATCGCGCCGTCCATGACCAGACCGGCGAACTTACCGTCGGAGCTGAGCGAGGGCAGCGTGGTCACCGCCAGACCGGGCAGCCGGACATCGGGTGTGGGGATGGTCCCGGCCAATCGCACGGCCGCCGGATCGTGGATATCCCAGATATGCGCGTCCGCGCCGGGCGCGACGGTCAGCATGCGGGTGCCGTCGGCGCTGATCACCGGTCGTACCTGCCCGGCTTGGCCGCCGAGCACGGCGGGCGGCACCAGCCACTGCTGTACGGCCCCGTCCTCGAATCCGATGGCGAGCACCCGTCCGTCATGGCTGAATCGCAGGGCCCCCGGGATCGCGGTGCAGCGATGTTCGGCCGGTATCCGGGGACAGGCGGCCGCATTACCGGTGAGCAGTGGGCCCAGCGCCACCGGACGGGCCGGATCGGAGAGGTTCCACAGCCCGGTGCCGAAGGCGGTCAAGGTGGCCAGGGTGCGCCCGTCCGGGCTGAAGGCCATACCGAGCAGATAGGTCGCCGAGGACGCGGCGAAGGATGGGCCGACAGGCGTGGTGCGATCGACGCCGTCGACGCGGATGAGCCGCACCTCGCTGTCGACCGCCGCCGCGCTACCGGGCCGATCGTCGGCGATGGCGACGAGATTGCCCGCCGGGCTCGGCATCATTCGCAGATCGGCGGATTGCGCGAGCACCGTGCTGTTCGGAATGCCCTGTGCCGGAGCGGTATTCCAGGCCCGCAGGGTGCGCGTCTGCGCCGCGGCGTTGGGCGTCACCCGATCGACGGTCAGCAGGGTGCGGTCATCACTGACGAAGCCGAGGGTGGTCAGCCTGCCGTCGACGGGGAACCGGATCGGCAGGCGTGCGGGGCGGGCGGGATCGGTGAGGTCGTACAGATCGGCTCCGTGTTCATCGGCGACCGCGAGGGTGTGGCCGTCGTGTGCCAGCGCCAGGGCCGTGATCGGAGCGCCGGTATCGATGACGGCCGATACCCGCGATCGCGCCGGATCGGAGATATCGCGGATGCGCACGGTGTGGTCATCGCCGCCGGAGATCAGCAGCGTCCCGAGCGCGGCCAGTGCGGTCACGGTGCCGGTGTGATCGGTGATCGCCGGTCCTGCCGGGGTGACCGCGCCCGGACTCGCGGTATTCCAGAGCCGGATGGATCGATCGGCCCCAGCGGTCGCGAGTACATCCCCGCCCGCATACGCCAGCATCGACACCGGTCCGGTATCGGCGGTGAACGCGGCGACGGCGGGCAGGCTCTGGGTGCCGATCAGCCGGGATGCGACATCGAGATCGTCGGGTCGCAGTCCGGCGGCCAGGATGGCGAGTTCGGCGGAGAGGGTCGGATCGCTGCTCTGCACCCGGCTCGCCTCGCTGAGCACGTTCGCGAAGAATCCGGCGTCCTTCTCGCGGTTGGCGAGTCGGGTATTGGTGAAACCGGTCAGCGCCGCCACCAGCAGGACGGCCAGCGTGCCCGCGAGTCCGGCCTGCATCCAGATGCGCTGTCGCCGTGCGCGAATCGCGGCACCCAGGAATTCGCCGGTCTGCCCGGCCACGGTCCGGCCGTGCGCCCGCGCCCGGGTGAGCCGATCGCCCCGATACAGCAGCGCGCGCGTGCGTCCGGCGGAAACCCATTCCGCCGCATCGGTTTCGGCGCGCTGCCGGATGAGATGCCCGTCCCGGTCGGCGTCGATCCAGCCGCGCAGTTCGGGCCAGGCGTCGATCACGATCTCATGGGTGAGCGCGGCGGTATCGGTGTCGAGGGTGATCAGCCGGGCACTGGCCAGCTGTTCGAGCGCATCGGCCGCGGCGTCGGGATCATCGGTGTGGGTGAGCAATTCGGTGATCGGCAGGTGCCTGCGGGTATCGCGGGTGTCCTGCCCGACGGTGACCAGGCGCAGCAGGATGGATCTGGCGGCCTCCTGCCCGGCCGAATCCAGCCGGGTCCATGCCTCCTGGGCGGTCTGGGCGACCGAACCGGCGACACCGCCCGCTTCCCGGTAACTCGCCAGGGTGAGCCGGTTACCGTCCCCGCGCTGCCAGGTGACGGCCATGACGTGTGATAGCAGCGGGAGGGCCCCGGAACCGTCGGTATGGCCGCCGAGCCCGACCAGTTCGGCGCTGATCAATTCGACCAGGCCGCTCTCGATCTTGAGTCCGTGCGCGCGGGCGGGCCGGGTGATCGCCTCGGTGAGTTCGGTCGCCAGCATCGGGGCCAGCACGTACGCGCTGCGGCCCAGCGCATCGGCGAGTGCGGGATGATCCAGGCAGCGGGCGAAGAAGTCGGCGCGCAGCCCGAGCACCACGGTCGCGCCGGATTCCGCGCGCCGGGTGAGGGTTTCGATGAACTCGAGCTGTTCGGCAGCGGTCGCGGACTGGGTGAACAGCTCCTCGAACTGGTCGATGATCAGCGCGCTGTGCTCCGCCGGCAGATCCGCCATATCGGGTGGGGCACTCGGGGTTCCGGTGCGAACCGTCCAGTCCGGCCCGAGCCCGGGAATGAGCCCGGCGGCGAGCAGCGATGATTTGCCCGCGCCCGACGCGCCGACCAGGATGACGATCCCGCCGCCGGTATCACCGGTCTTTCGCACCAGCGCGACGAGTTCGGCCGAGGGCCGATCCCGCCCGAAGAACAGTGCGGCGTTCTCGGTGCGATAGGACTCCAGGCCGCGATACGGGCAATCCGAGACCGGCGTCCACGCCACCGCGCTCACCCAGAGTTGCCGCCAGCGGGTCGAATCCAGCAGTTGCGCCGGGACCGGTTCGGACTTCTGCTTGGTCATCTCGATGAGCACGAACAGCACCGGCCGCACCGATTCGAAGACCGCGGGCAGATTGCGGCCCTTGCGCCAATCGCTGATGCGCTGCACGGTGAGCCGTTTGGCGGTCTCGCCCCGGCTCGATCGCATGACCCGGTTGGCGGCGTCGGCGACGGCCTGCAGGGTCGGATTGCCCGCGTACCGCCAGAGACTGGTCAGCTGCTGTGCGAACACCTCGCGCGGTAGTTCGTTGCCGGGTAGCGGACCGGTGTCATCGGTCATGAGCCGATTGCCTCCCATTGTGCTGTGCCGGAGGCGTTCTCCGGCCCGAAGGAGTATGGAACGCGGGTCGGCGCGGTGCGCGGGGTGGTGCCTCGGCCGGTCGGCTCAGTCGGCCGAGTCGACGGGCAGTGGCGTCAATCCGGCCGCGGCCGGGACGATCAGCGATGCGGTTCCGCAGTGACCGGACGCGGCGGTACCGGTGATGTTCGCGGCGGTCGCGGTCATGGTGGCGGCGGTCTCGGCGATGCTCGCGGTGACGGTGTCCAGGATGCTCGCGGTGGCGACGACCGGATCGCGGTCTCGGGCGAAGAACGCGTACCGGGTCGAGACCGCGCCGATGGCCTGCCGGTCCGCCGCGCCCATCCCGAAGCTGACCACTTCCGCGCCGTGCGGATCGGCCGGATCGGTCAGCCGCTCCCAGTCGGCCCGCCAATCCGCGCCGGTGTCACCGCCGTCGCTGAGGAAGTAGACCACCGGGCGGGATACGCCGATCCCCGTGTCCCGTGCGCGGATTCCGTCCGCGAGGGTCGTGCGCGCCCGATGAAAGGCGGCCCGGAAATTGGTCGCGCCGCCCGCCTGGAGGAACGGAATGCGCGCCCGGGGGAGTTCGGTCAGCGGCAGGACGGTGTGCGCGTCGGAGGCGAACGCGATCAACGCCAACCGCACTCGCGTGCGCGCCCCGGGATCGGCCAGCAGTGCGCGCCGCACCCCGGGCAGCAGTCGATTCACCGCGTCGATCGGTGGTCCGTACATGGAGCCGGAGACGTCGATCAGCAGGCAGACCGGCAAGACCGGCGGCTCGATTCGAACGGGATGAGTGTATGCGCCCCCCACGGGTCACCTTTCGGCCGGGCGAAACCGGCGGTGCGGCAACGCGTCTGGAACTGCGTCGACGATAGATTCGGGGCCGGGTCAAGACGTGGCTTTCTTCCGCGCCGACGCCTTCGTGCGCAGGTCAGGGGGCTTGCCGGAATTTCCGGACCGGAATGATCACCGGGTATTCACTCGGACGCGGCGGGTGCGGCACAAATGTCCGGAGCTGGCGGCTGACCGGTCATGTGCGGTCATAGCTGCGTTCAATCGTTAACCGTACCGTCGGGTAATAGCAGTCGGCGGCGGACGGAGATGGTCGTGCTGGATCCGCGATTACGGACATTGTGGCTGGCCAATGCCGCCACGGGGGCGGCGGCGGTGGCGGTGCGGGCACAGCGCCCGGTGTTCGCCGGTTACGGGGCTCGGATACAACACAATTCGCTGACGGTGTCGGATCTCGAGGTAGTCACCGTCACCGATACGTCGGTGATCCTGACCTGGACCTCGCGCATTCGGAATCGGGCGGGGCGGTTACAGCCCGCGCCGGCCGATACCGAGGTGCGCCTCGGACCGGCGGACAGCCCGCTGCCGCTGCCGGTGCGGTGGCACGAATCCGGGCGCACCGCTTTCCATTACGCGGAGATCACCGGTCTGGAGCCCGGGCGGGAGTACTGCTTCGAGGCGTATTCGGACAGCTGCCGGGCCACGCCCGCGCGCACGCTCACCACCCGGCGTTCGGGCGCGCCCGAATCCACCGGCCGCGTCCGCACCCTCATCCCGCCGCCGGGGCGACTGCTGCGCACCATCGCGCTGGCGAACGATCTGCATCACGGCGAGGTGCGCAGCGGGCTGCTGCCGGGCGGGCTGGTCGAGGGGTTCGGCGATGACCGCTATCCGGAGTTCATGCTGGCGGCGGTGCTCGAGGAGTTACGCGAATCCGGCCGGGGCGCAGACCATCTCATCGCCGCGGGCGATCTGACCGATCACGGCACCGCGGCACAGTGCGCGGCCGTGCGCGCGCAGTTGGACACCTGGGGTGAGCTGGGGCGCGATTACTTCGTCTGCCGCGGCAACCACGATATGCCGCCCAAGGATGAAGCGGACCACTGGGGCGAGGTGTTCTATCCGTACCAGCAGCTCGGCGAATACGCTTTGGGCGGAATGCGTCTGGTGGGACTGGACACCACCCGGCCGCGGGTGCGCGGCGGCGGGGGCACCCTGGATTTCGCGCAGCTGGCGCATCTGCGCGATCTGCTGCACGCGGAACCGGATCGGCCGACGCTCGTATTCGGTCACCACCCGATCACGACGCACGCGGCGATAAGCAACCCGGGCGGACCGGGTTTCGTGCTCGACAGGGCCAATGCGGCGGCATTGCACACCCTCTACCGTTCGGCCCCGGGGGTTTTCCTGCATCACAGCGGGCATACGCATCGAAATCGCGTCACCCGGGCCGATTCCGGCGTACCGGTCGAATTCCTGGAAGTCGCCGCGGTGAAGGAGTACCCGGGCGGGTACATGCTGCTGCGCATCTACGAGGGCGGCTATATGGCCAACTTCTACAAGACGCGGTCCGAACAGGCGCGACGCTGGAGCACCCGGACCCGCAAGCAGTATCTGGGCCTGCATCCCGATCACGCGCTGGGCAGTCTGGCGGCCCGCAATCACGTTGTGCTGCGCGACTTCTCGGGACTCACCGGGGTGAGCTGAGCGGTCAGCGCGATCCGCTTCGCCGATCGCGCCGGGTGCTTCGGTCGGCTGCGCTGACGTCCGAATCACCCGGCGCGGCATGATCACCCGTGAAACCGCCGATACCGCCCGCAGCGCTGGCTACGGGCGGTGGCGGGTGCCGTACGGGTATCAGTCGACGTCGGTTCCCCCATTGCGGGCGCGGGCCGCGGCGCGAGCGCGACGGCGGGCGGCCTGGAGTTCGGCGAGTTCCTGTTCGAGGGTTTCCGCGATCCGGAACTGACCGGTGTCGTACACGTTCAGCGGCGGACCGCCGTCGCTGATGTCCGAATGCGTCTCGGCCTCGGCGGTTTTCGCCGATTTGGTGGCCGAGGTGCGCTCTTCCTTGCGCGGGGCGGGCTTGGGCTGCGGTTTGACCGGCACCGGATCCGGGGTGCTCTCCACCACCTGTGCGGCCTCGGCCTCGGGAGCAGCGGTCAGCGCCGGGGTGGGCGCGGCCATGGTCGGGGCGGCGCTGGGCCCGGTGGGCCGGGTCGGCCAGGTCACCATGCTCGGCAGGGTGCGGCGAATCGTCTCGGCCGGATCGGGGAGATCCCGGATCTGATCGGTGGCTCGGACGATGGCCAGACCGTACCGGGCGCTGGCGGCATTGTGGATGAGCAGCGCCACGCCGATCATCACCGGCGCGATGGCGTGCACCGAGACGTCGTACCAGCTACCGGTTTTCAGGTAGGGGTAGGTGTTCAGCGTGACCGTCAGGCCCAGCAGCGCCATCTCGGCCGCGACGACCTGCTTGGTGCTGTCGATGACACCCCACTCGGCGACCTTGTTGGTGCCGATCATGATGATCACGAGGCAGACGCTGATCATGCCTTCGAGCAGGTAGCTGAACCAGAACAGCGGATCCTTCGCACCACCGGGAGCGATATTGTGCTGCACGTTGACCGCGGACCACAGCATGCCCGCGGCGACCACACCCGCCAGCGCGCGCAGCGACCACGCGCGATGCTTGTACAGCGAAGCCAGCTTGGCGTGCGGGCTGGATTCGCGCCGCTGCGCGGCAATCGCCTTGCGGGCCATCAGCAAGTCCCGAATGTCGGCCTTCTCGATTTCTTCGGTGGTCTGCCGGGCGCGGTCAGCCGTGGCGGCCGCGGCCTCGACTTGCTTCAGGCGCTGGGCGCGATCTTCATCGCGAATGCGCTCGGCTAGCTCGCGCTCGGCGGAGAGTTCGTTCTCCGAGAGCGCCTCGGTGAGGGCGGGGTCGAACTGATAGGCCAGACGTCCGCGGGCCTTCTCGACCCGCCGTGCGAGGACGGAGACTTCGTCCTCCAGCGGATGTTCGATCGTCATCGGGTCCCCCGTCCCGGGAGTATCGATGGCTGACAGGTGAACTCGATAGGGATCGGCACGGAAAACATTTCTAGTCGATACACCGCCATTGGCGAAACTGTTGATTTGCCGATACACCAATCCTTACGGCGTGGCGCGCCGCGACACGCGTAATCCGGTGGTGCACGAGTTGTTTACCAGGGGTGTTTCGGACCGCCCGCCGAGGGCCGGTTCCGTAGCCGTGTCCAGGCCACTGGACACGGTGCGGACGGGATTCGAGTGACGATCACCGCAACCGTGCGAAACCGGTCATGAAGAGCGAAGTTCGCGTAAGCCCCGCGCGCGGACCGTGATTCGCGCGCGGGGCGGCGTCCGTCAGAGCAGCGCCATCGCGCCTTCCACACCGTGCGGGAGCCGACGCCGATTGGGGGAGCCGAGCGCCGCGGTGAGATCGGTGCCGTCGTGTTCGGCCAGCAGATCGGCGCTGTCCCACACCAGCAGCGTTGCGCTGACGGTGTTCTCGGCCGCGGAGTGCGCAAGATCGTAGTGCGAGCACCCCGGGACATGCGCGTAGGTGATCCACAGGTCGTAACCGGTCATGAACAGGTCGAGATCGAATTGCACGGACAGGCCCAGCAGTTCGCTCTTACCATTGTCATCGACACCGGCGAACGCCTCGTCCAGCGCCAGCAGGCGCGGGGCCTGGGGGTCCGCCGAATCCAGCATGACGTGCGCGGCCGCGAACAGCGGCAGGTGCAGCGATACCGACTGCTCACCGCCGGACAGCGCGCTGTGCCTGGCCACCGTGAGCCGATCCTCGGTGCCATCGGAGGTGATGATGGTGAACGAGAACGACCGCCAGGTGCGGTAATCCAGCGTGGCGGCCAGAATCTCCGGGAACGAACGCTCCGGATGGCTCGCGCGCGCGGCCCGGATCTCGGCCGCGAAATGCGCACGGATGGTGGCGAGATCGTCCGGGACCAGTTCGGCGGAATCGCGATCGAGCAGTTTGCACACCGCCCGCGCGGGCTCGGACAGATTGTCGGCCAGCACCCAGTGCACGCCGATGGTATTGCCCGAGGACATGCGGCGCTGCTTCATCTCCATGCCCATGCGGGTGATGAGATCGCGTGCGTCGCTGGTGCGTTCGTGAATCTGCTGGGCCAGACCGGTGAGCAGCGCGTCCTCCAGGATGCGGCGCTCGGAATCGGTGAGCAGCAATTCCTGATCCCGGCGCGCGCCGCCGATGCGCTCGGCGAAATCCGCCAGTGACGACAGGCCGTGATCGTCGTGCACCTGCACCACGGTGAGACCGTCCGCGGCGTCCCAGTGCAGGCGGTAGTCCTGCCGGGCCGCGGTGAGCGCGGCATCGAACTCCTGCAGCGCGGTGGTGACGGCGCTGCGCGTGGACTTGCGGGTGGCCTCCCCGGCGCGCACCGAAGCCGTTGCGGTGGCGAGGTTCTCGAACAGTTCGGCGACCTCGTCCGGGAGCACCTTGGGCTCCTGCTCCGGATCGCCGTTCTCGATGCGGTACAGCAGCTGTTCGGGCGTGGACCAGGCCGCATCGCTGCTGGGCCAGCGGCTCTCGATCGGCGCGCCCAGCAGGCTCAGCAGGTCCGGGCGGGCGTACGGGGCCAAATGCCTGACATCGGCCAGCAATTCGGTCAGCGCGGTGCCCAGGGTGTTGTGCGCGGCACGGTGCGCGCCCTCGGCGGTGCCGACGGCCTCGATCGCCTCGTGTGCGGCCTTGCGGGCCGACTTCTGTTCCGCGCGTGCGGCATCGATGCGCTCGCGCGCGGCCTCCAGTTCGCGATCGATATCGGCCGCGCCCGCGCCGAGCGCCTCGCGCAGCGTCTCCAGCTTGCGCAGCTGCTCCTCGTACCCGCCGCGCGCCGCCTCGGCCTCCTCGGCGAACGCCTCGGCCAGATCGGTGGCCTCGTCGAGCCGATCCCCGGCCTCGCGGGAGCGTTCGTTCTCGCGCTGGGAGTCCCCGCGCAACCGCAACAGCGCGGTGCCCGCGTTCTCGAAATGCCGCACCGCCGCGGCCAATGCGTCCAACTCGGCCGGATCGCGCGGTGCCTTGTGCTCGGCCGCGATAGCCCGCACCTTCTTATCGGCCGCGCCGTACTCACCGACCGCCTGATCGAGATCACGCTCCGCCTGCGCCGCGGCCTCGGACCGCGACCGCAACATCCCCGCCGCCTCCGAAACCGCCCGCAGCGCACCGGTTACCGCCGTGGTCCGCGGCAAAGCCTTGGCAGCGGCCGAAACCCGCCCCAACTCAGCGGTCGCGGCCTCCTCCTGCTCCAGCGCCTCCTGCACAGCGGTCTCGGCGGCTTCGATGGCCGCGACCAACTCCGCCAGCCGCAGCTCCCGCCGCCGAGCCCGCGCGGTGGTCCCGATGAACTCCGCATCCGCCTTGACATGCCGCCCGACCTGCACACCCTGCCGATAACAGCCATCGGTCGCGATGGCGAGCGAATCGGCGGATCCGGCAACCGAATTGGCGGCGGGGAGTGCGGCGGCAGTGGTCTCGGTCTTACCCGTGGTCGGCGATTCGTGCAGGGCGATGGACGCCAGCACATCGGCGACCGTCTGGCGCGGCACGGTGAGGTTGTCGGAATCGTCCTCCACCACAAGCACATCGGCGAGGGTGCGACCGCTCGGGCGCTGGGCTTTGGGCAGCGGGACCAGGAACTGGTCGGAGGCGTGGTCCGGCACGATGGCATCCGCGCACACCCAGCCGTCCAGCAGGTTCGCGGCCTGGAGCGCCGCCTCGATTCCAGCGGCCGCTTCCGGACCGACATGATCGGCGAAGCGAACCAGACGCCACAGCGGAGCACCGGCGTGCTCGCCGCGCACATCCGTGCGTGCGGTGAATGCCTTCGGCGCGTCATCGCGTTCGGCCGCGACCTGCTCACGCTCGCCGCGCAATTCGGCCGCCCGCGCCTTGGCCTGTGCGGCACGCGACTTGGCTTCCTGGCGGCGGCCGCGAATTTCCTCGGTGAGAGGTTCGGTGCGCTCGGCCAGCACTTCGGCCGGGGTGGCGAGTATCGGGCCGTTTTCCGTGTCGGCGTGGAAGGCGGTTCCCGGGATTGCGTGGGTGCTCGATCCCGCGGCCGAAATCGAGGTGGCCGAAGCACTGTCGGGTGCCCCGGGGACCTCGGCCGCCGCACCGTTGTCGAGAGCGGTCGGCGAGGGTGCGTCGCCTGCCTTGCCTTTGGCGGGGGCATCGGCGGTGTCACCCTTGCGTTTACGGCCCTTGCCTGCCTGGCCGAGCATGCCCGCTGCGGCGTTGTGGCGCTGTGGGGACGGGTTTTCGGTGCCCGCGGCGGCGAGGGCGTCGTTGAGGGCTTCGAAGAGGCCGTCGCGGATGGGGGTGTAGACCTCGCGGTGCTCGTCCCACCAATCGCGCAGGGAGATGGCGGTGTTGGAGCGGGCCAGGGTTACCGAGGCTTCGGCCTGGGCGAGTTCGGCGGCGGCGGCTTCGCGGAGTTCGGTGGCGCGCTGGGTGGCTCGTTCGGCGCGGGTGCGTTCGGTGACGGCGGCGTCGACCATGGTCAGGGCGCGGCGCACGGCGCGGACGTCGGCGTCGCGCTCCTCGGCGTGACTGCGGACGGTGGTGGTGAGGTGATCGGCTCGGGCCTGCTCGGGGAGTGAGGTCCAGGGGATGCCCGCTTCCTCGGCGGCGGAACGCAATTCGTCCTCACCGCGAGCCAGCGCGGAGGAGGCGTGCTGGACGGCGGCGGTGGCGCGCTCGGATTCCTGGGCGCGCTGATCCACGGTCTGGCGGGCCTTGAGCGCCTTGTCCCGGTGCACACCGGAGGAGGTCTCCAGGCGGCGCACGGCGTCGGCGAGATCGTCGAGCTGCTGTTTGCCCTCGTAAGCGCTGGAACGCTGCAGGGTTTCGCGATCGGAGAGCGCCTGCTCATAGGCGCGATCGGAATCCTCGGCACGGGTCTCGGCGGCGGCGCGATCGGTTTCCCGGCGCCGGCGCAGCGCGGCGGCCGCGTGCAGGGCGGTGCTGGCGTGCGTCACCGCGTCCAAGCGCACGCGCACCTGATCGATATCGGTCTTCGCCTGCACCGCAAGGTATTTGCGGTATACACCGACGAAAGCCTTGGTCGCGGAATCGGCCTGGATAAGGCCCTCCAGCGTGCGCCCGACCTCCTCCATATCGCTGAACGACCGCGCCGCGTCCAGGATCAGCTGTTCGTCGAGCGGCCGCAAACCGTCGGTGAGCGCCTGCGACAGCCCGCGCGGATCCAGGTTCTTGGCCAGCTGCGGGCGGCGCAGCGTCAGAATCAGATTGATGAGCTGGTCGTACCGCTGCTGCCCGAGCCCGAACATACGGGCGTCGATGGCGGCGCGATACTCCACCGGCCGATCCACGATCGCGTCACCGCCGATCTGCTCGGCCAGCTGTTTGCGGGTGAGCGGGCGATCATCGGGTCCGAGCAGCGAGAAGTCCACGCCCACACGCCCGTCGGCGACGAAATACCAGCGCGTCACCTTGTCCGAGGAGCGGGTGGCGCGCATCCCGATGCCGACGGTCACCGTCTCCGGATCGGACCAGGACCCGCGCGCGAACTCCATCCACACGTACGAATACGCCGATTCCTGCTTGCGGTACAGCAGATTCGACTTCATGGTGCGCTCTTCACCCGCGAACGGATTCAACCGCCGCGGTTCGATCCGCCCATCCAGCACGAACGGGAACAGCACCTCGAGCGCCTTGGTCTTACCCGACCCGTTCGGCCCGCGCAGCACCAATCGCCCATCGGCGAAACAGAACTCCTGATCCCGGTAGTCCCACAGGTTGACGATGCCCGCGCGACTGGGGACGAAGCGGACTCCACCGTGAATGAGGTCGCCCATCAGCTCCCGGATCCCTTCTCTGTAGCGACAAGCTCGGAATTGTCCGCGGCGGTCTCCGCCGGATCGGGTGCGATCGCGGACTGCGGGTCGACCCGCTCGGCACCCTCCGCCGCGGCCGCGTCGTCAGGGACGGCCGGGGCGGGATCCGTCACCGGTGCACCGGGTTCCGGCCGCGCGCCGACATCGGTCGGTGAGATGAACAATTCGGTTTCCGCGCGGGTGCGGATGGTGACGATGGCACCGCGATAGCGGGCCAGGGCGGGCAGGATGAGCAGGCCGGAACCGAGGTCGTCCGGTGCGGGGGAGCCGGATGCGGTGGTGTCGACCCGTTCGATCAGGCGCAGTCGCTCCAGCAGTCCGACCACCTCGACGGTGAGTCCCGGGACGTCGGCCTGCCATTGGGCGGCGAAGGTCGCGCCGTAGCGGCCGGTGAGCATGCGCACGGTATCGCGAATCCAGGCCGATTCGATGAACGGATAGTCCGGGATCTCGGGCTCGGCGTCCTCGTCATCCGAATCCTGTTCGGCGGCAAAGATATCCACGGTATCGGCGAGCGGCGCGAATACCGTGGTGACCGGGATTGCGGTATCCAACTGGTCCGCCAGGTCGGCGCGCGGGCGTTCGGGCCGGGGGATGCGCGCGACGGGATTGTCGAGATCCAGTACGAGGTCGGCGATCTCACCGGCCAGCAGCAGCGCGACCTGCGCGAGCGTGCCCGTGCCCGGGAACCGCACATCGGACAGTCGCCCCGAACTGTCGATCAGCGCAACGCCTTCCGCGCGCCGCTCGGCCTTGAGCCCGGTGACCAGCTCGACCTCGTGCACGAGTTTCTCCTGCGCGAGCAGCGATCGATGCGGCTCCGCCAGATCGTCGGCGTAGACGACCGGCTGTTCCACCAGCGCCCGCCGCACCGCGCGCGATGCCAAAGCCATTGCGGGGGAGCGGGTATCACCGCCACCGGCTTCCTCGCCGAGCAGTCCGGTCACGCTCTGCAGATGCTGTAGCGCGCGCGGTGGCCGGAACAGCGCGAAAACGACGGATCGGTCGATATCGTAAAGCGCCTCGCCCGCTTCGGGATCGCTCGCCCAGCCTCCGGCGTCACCGTCGGCGAGGGTGACCGCACCGCGCGCCGCCAGCCAGCCGACGGCGTCGACGAACGCGTCGCGATCACCGGCCCGGTCGGCCGCCAGATCGAGCCCGTCCACCCGCTCGGTGTACGAGGCCACCTGATCCGCCAACTCCGACAAGGTGATCTGATCACCGGCTCGCCCCAGCGCGGCCAGCGCCAGCGCCAGATAGGCGTATCGCCGCCGATCGAAGAGCCGATCCGCCGCCGTGCGCGCGGGCCGCCCGGCATCGAGGCTGTCCAGCACCGGGAACAGCCGAGCCGTGGATTCGGTGACCTCCAGCCGGTACCCGAACAGCTCCGCCAGATCCTCGCGCAACTCCGTCGCCCACCGCCGAATCAACGGCAGCGCAATCCGATCCGGATAACTCCGGGTGATCAGATGGTTCGCCAGCACCACCCGAGCCGCCCGCTGATAGTTGTCCAGCGCCAGCGAATCGATAGTCCGCGCATGCATCAGTCCACCCCCTCCCCGGAACCGTCCACGGCCTGCGAATCCCCAGAGGCGTCACTCGCGCCGCCGCCGGTTGCGGTGTTGGCACCGGACTCTGATCCGCCGCCGGTCGATGTGCGGTTGGCGGCGTGCGCGGCCACGGCTTTGCTCTTGCGCGTGGACGCCGTCTCACGCACCTGGAGTTTGCGGTTGTTCAGGTGCAGGAGCCCGCGCGAGGTGCGCACGACCGTGGAACCCTCGTGCTCGGAGACGGTGAGGGTGACGCCGCTGTCGGATCCCGTTGTGCCGGAGACTCTTCCGCTGACCGGCACCCAGGCGGTGGAGGCGGCGTCGATGAGGCGGAGCAGGACCTCGGTTTCGCGTTCGTCGAGTTCGCGGTCGTGGACGTCGGCGGCGGCCAGCGAGCGCGCGGCCTGGGAGCGGGCGCGCTGGGCGTCGAGTTGTGCCTCGCGCAGGCGGCGGATGCCCGCGTCATTGCGTTGCAGGCGCGCCGGAGCGCCGGGCGTCGGCGGACGGCCGGTTTCGGCGAGGGTGCGCGCGATCTCCAACGGCGGTGCGTCCCACCAGGATCGGATCGCCGGAATGATATCGGCGTCGGGGTGGTGCATGGCCAGATGCCGGGGCCTGCCGAGCCCGAAGACGGCATCGAACAGCGCGTGCGCGGCATCCGCGCTGGGAGCCGCGGTGAACCAGCCCGCCAGATGGCGCAGCGCCGATTCCCGGCTGACTCCGCCCTTGCGGGTCTCGGTGACTCGCCGCAGCAGTGACAGCACCGCGGCGATGGCGCTCATGGTCGCCTCGCGCAGCCGCTCGCATTCAGTGAGCCCGCCCTCGGTGCCGTCACCGATGAACCACGCCCGCAGGCCCTGCCAGCGCGCCCGCCAATCCGCCTCGCGCTCAGCGGTATTGAGCAGAACCCGCTCGTCACAGCGAGCAGCCCGTTCGATGAGCTCCTCGGCCCCGGTCTCCTCCACCTCGCGAATGGCCGCGGCCAGCCGGGGCGCGAACCGTGCCAGGTCCATGGAGAACTCACGCATATGCGCGAGCAGCGCGTCCTTATGAGCCAGGAAGGCTTCGGGGGTGGCCTCGGTGGTCCGCACCAGATCGCCGAGCGTGAGATAGAAATGCGCCGCGCGATCCGCCAGATCCGACAGCGCCCGATCGAGCCGATTCAGCACCCGGTACACCCGGGGCGCGTCCCCACTTCGGTTCGCCTCCGCGAGGGTGTGCAGATCGGCGAGTAATTCGGGCAGCACCAGTCGTGAGAGCGACGCCTCATCGAGCCGCGCTTCCAGTACCTCCGACACTGCCCGATATGCCTGAAACCCGGCCTGCGAGAACTGGTACACGAAATGCCGATTCCGGTACTCGGCCAGCGTCGCCGCCCGCGTCCCGTCATAGCTGCGCTCCAGCACCCCCCACTGATGCAGCTGCTCCAGCAGCGGCCCCACCTCGGTGGGGGTAAGCCGCGGCCCACCGGGGCAACGATTGAGCGTCTCCACGACGTCGGAGGCGTGCAACAGCACCACGTAGGCCCCGCGCGCCATATCGAAAGCACGCAAAACCCACAGGTAGTCGCCCCGCTTCTCAGCCGTTGCGAAGGAGAACAACCGCAGCCGCTCGGCATGCGCGAACTCCTCCACGCCGGCCCCTGCGGGGTCGGGCAGCAATCGGTCAGCGGCTTCGGTCACCGAAGGAAGGTTAGTACCGCCCACCGACCGGTCTGGCATTGCGGCGGGTGTCGGCGCGCCCACACCCGGTTTCCGCCCGATGACGGCGGTGGAACGGCCGGACGTCACTCGGCGCCCGCCGCGCACTCCCAGTCATCTGGGGCGCGCAGTCACCCGGGGGCGCGCACGAGTGATCACCGGGACCCAGTCGTCGCGATCGCGCGTGTTCGGCCCGTGAGTTCCCGGTGATCGCTTCCTCCGATGTACGCGGACCCTACGTCGTCCCGGCGGCCTGGGCCGCGACGGCCGAACGCTCCACTGTCAGCAGACTTTCGGTGTGGTGTTCGGCGTAGTACGCCTTCGCACCGCCATTGAGGCCGAACAGGCGCTTGCTCCAGAGCAGCCAGATGACCGCGGCGAGGTTGATGAGCAGGGCGCCCGCGCGGATGACGGTCACCTTCTCGGTGAGTTCGTAGATCTCGAACGGCAGGAAGAGACTGGTGGCGATGACGGCGAAGTATTCACCCCAGCGCTTGACCAGCCACAGGCCGACCGCCTCGGTGAGTTGGATTGCGGCGTAGGCGAATATGCCCACTGCCACCCAGGTCAGCGTGGTGGGGGAGAGGGTGAATGCCTTGTCGATCCAGTGCACGATCTTGGAATGGTCCGGATCCCAGCCGATCTGGTCGGCCAGCTGCCGGATCAGTGGCAGCTCCTCGCCCCACTTGTCCCGCCAATGTTCCTGGGAGCCGCGTAGTTTCAGCACGCCCGCGCCCACCAGAATCAACACCAGTGCCCGCAGCACCCGCTCGGCGGCCAGCAATCGCATGATGATCCGGTCGCGCAGCAGATGTCCGCGCGGCACCTCCGGCGCGTTATCGGCCGGACCCGTGCGTCGCGGCTCACCGGGCACGAAATCACCGCAGCGCAGGCAACGCCACGACTCCCCGGCGGGCGTTGTCACATGCAGTCGGGCGGCGAGCTCGGGTTCATCGGGCGCGTAGGTCTCATGCCCGCGGGTAGCGCAGGTCCACAGACTGAAGTCCATGGGCTGGAGCGTAACCGGAACGCCCGGCGCGCGCCCCGAACGCCGCCGCGCGCACCCGGCCTTCGCCTCGAACGCCTGCAGCGGGCACTCGGCCTTCGCCCCAAACACGCGCAGCGGGCACAGAGCTTTCGCCCCGAATGCGCATGGTGGGCACTGAGCCTCAGCCTGCCGCGAGGGCTCGCAACTGGTCGAGGTAGGTGCGGGTGCGGGGGTCGCTCGGGAAGCGCTGGATCATTTCTCGGGCGGTCTCACCGGCGATCCACATCAGGGAGGGTAGCGAGCGGCGTTTGCCGGTGAAGGCGCGCATGCCCTCGTCGAGGGCGAGTTCGAGGTTGCGGTCGCGGACCGCGACGACGGCCAGGGTCAGGTGTGCTTCGGAGACCCGCATGGGTTTGCGGATGGTGCCGTCGGGGCGGGTGGCGGACAGGATGACCTGGCGCGCATAGCTTTCGGCGAGGCGATCGTCACCGGCGACGCGACAGCAGTCCATGGCGTAGAAGTCGAACTTCTGCGGATCGACCACGAAGTGATTGTCCAAATTGGCCGGATGGTCCAATCCGTCCAGTATCGAACGGCCCTGCGCGAGTGCGGCTTCCACCTCGCGGCGATCACCCAGCCGGGCCCACGCCTTGGCGCGCTGCGCGCACAACTGCACCCCGACCCCGAGCCGCCCGGTGCTCGCGTGCGCGGCCTCCGCGGTCTCTATCGCCCCGCGATAGTTCGCCTGGGTGAGCGCGAACCAGGACGCCATTTCGGCTCCCCAGCCGATGATTTCGACATGTTCGGCCTCCTGGCCCAGCGATACCGCGGCCCGGCGGGTGGCCTCGGCGGCGGTGCGCCAGCCCAGGTCGTAATCCACGCAACCGACCAGTAGGGCAACCCATCCCGCGAGCACCAGCACCTCGCGATGCTGTGCCAGCGTGAGTCGCCCATCCAGCAGCGAGGTGATGCGCCGCAGCCAGGCCGTGCCCTCGGTATGCAGCTCATGCGGATCCGCGCACGGATACTCCGAACACAGCCGATCCGCGGTGATGCGAATGGCGTCCAAGGTCGCCGAGGAGACATCGGACATGCGCAGCCGCCCGATGAACTCGAGGGTGTCCATCCCGGTCGCCGAGAGCAACTCGTCATCCCGATTGGGCCGGGCCTTGGGAAAGAATGCCGCCGTGACGGTGTCGAATGCCGCCGCGATTATCGGGGCGTAGAAATCATCGGGCCGGGACTCCCCGGATTCCCAGCGCCGCCAGTTGCGCAGAAGTGTGCTGTCGGTTGGCAGATTGTGGCTCGATTTGCTCCGCATGGTGCGCACGGCATCGGCTTGTGACCACCCCCGAGCATCGCGTTCGGCGCGCATTCGGACAGCCCAGACAGGTCGATCATCGCCAGCGGACACACTCTGTAGTATCCCACTGGTTAACGCTGGATGGACCCGGATAGGGCATGTAGATGTCAGTGGGTTGACATCTGCAATTGCATTCGCGAATACACCATGCTGGTTTCGGGCACACTTCAGGACAGCGATCCCCAATCCAACGGAGGTTCGGGTGGAAGCGTTGATCTATGGGTACGTGCGTGACGATTTGGCAGACGGCCGTAGCGATGAGCTCGAAGACGCTATGACCAGCCTGGCGCAATCAGCCGGTTTCTGCTTCGCGGCCACGTTCCATGAATCGACCCCCGGCGATGGCACCGCGTTCGCGGAGCTAACAGCCGAACTCAAGCGTGCCGATGCACACCATGTGGTGGTGCCGTCACTCGATCATCTTGCCGGCCAGACGATTCCGCGCGATCTGCTGATCGCGAAACTGGCTCATGAGGCGGCCGCGCAGATCTGGGCCGTCGAGCACTGATTCCAGCATCCGGCGAACCGGCCGGTGGTGCACCGTAATTCGCGCCGTCACATTCCGGGCCCTGCCCATGAGTTGTGCGGCCGCGATTCCGGCTGCCACCGACGCCGTCAGCGCCAGGATGTGATGCTTGCCGAACAGCGGATACACCTGCCAATGCAGGAGATACGCGAACAGCGACGAGTCGGCGAGCAGTGCGGCCGCGCCCGCGATCAGTGCCGGCACCCGCACCGACGGCACCCAGATCAGCAGCAGCAGACCGGCCAGCACCAGGTGTTCGCGATTGCTCTCGCCGAAATATCCGGGCACGGTGAGCACTGCGACCCCGGTCAGCAGCGCGCGCTGTGGTACCGACGTGGCCTTTGCGCCCGCCCAGCCGAGCACGAAGAACCACACCGCCAGCGGTGAGAATGGAATATCGTGCGGCGCATAGAGATCGAAGGACCGGTAGCGGAAGATCAGCGCGACCGCGAGTACCGCCATGGCGAACCAGAACGGCGCGCGCCGTTCCAGGGCATCGACCAGCGGCAGCCGCAGCAGTAGCGCGCCCGCGAGCATGAAGTAGACCGCGACCTCCACGAACCACAGATGCCCGGCGGTCGGACTGTCCTGCGGTCCCAGAATCTTGTTGAGCAGCAGCACGTTCTGCCAGCCGTAGTAATCGGTGAAGGCGAGCGTCAGCGCAACCCACAGGCCGGTCGGTACGGCGATCAGCGCGACGGTGCGCAGGGTTTTGCGCAGTCGCTGCGCGGCCGGTGCGGGCGTAACGCCGAATCGGGCGAAGTTGAACCCGGCGACCGCCAGCATCACATGTGCCCCACCCCACAGTACGAAAAGTCCGATATGCGAACCCAATACGGTGATGATCCCGGCGGCGCGCAACAGACTCGTGGTGTCCAGCGATCGGCCGAACCGCCGTTTGCGCCGGGGCAGCGACTCCAGTTCGGCCACCGTCATGGTCTGCCAATTCGCCGGGAGCTGTCCCAGCGCCCGATCGAGTTTCACCGACAGCGCGACATAGGTGAGCGAATCGCCGCCCAGATCGGCGAAGGTGGCCTCGGGAGTGATTGCGGCGGTGTCGAGTCCGAGCGCATCGGCGAACAGGGTCCGGACATTCGCGGATGGCCTGCTGCGAGCGACCGGTAAGCGCCGAATGGCTGGATAGTCCGGTTTCCCGGAGGGCAACCGCGGGATCTCGCCGACCGTGCACACCCGCACCGCGGAGACCGGCAGACCGGACAATTGCGCCGCGAGTTGCGCCGCGGCGGCCGCATCCTCACTCGTGACGGCCACCACCAGCGATTCCGCGTCATCGGTGCAGCAGACCGTATAGCCCGCCGCCGCCAACCCGGATTCGATGCGCTGCAAATCTATTCGCAGTCCGAAGATCTTGGCGAACCGCGACCGGCGGCCGATCACCCGATAGAGCCCCTCGGGGGTACGGCAGGCCAGATCCCCGGTCCGCAACTCGGTGAGCTGCGGACCGAGCGCGAGTTCGGCGGGCGATTCGGCATAGCCCATCATGATGTTCGGGCCGCGATAGACGAGTTCATCACCGCCCTCGTCGACCGGTTCCAGACTGAACGAGCCTCCGGGAATGGGGATTCCGATGCAGTCGGGCCGTGTGGCCGCCAATCCCGGTGGCAGATAGGCCATTCGCGCGGTGGCCTCGGTCTGGCCGTACATCACATAGAAATCCCAGCCCGCGCGCGCACCCATCCGGGCGTAATGCCGTACGCGGTCGGGGTCGAGTTTGCCGCCCGCCTGGGTGATATAGCGCAGCCGCGGCAGCGCCATGCGTTCGAAGCCGACGCGTTCGAGCAGATCGAAGGTATAGGGCACGGCCGCGAAAGACGTTGCGCGATGACATCGGAAGTCATCCCAGAACTCCGGTTCCAGCACCGACCGGCTCGTCATGAGCAGGCTCGCACCGCGCAGCAGATGGCTGTGCACCACCGAGAGGCCGTAGCAGTAGAACAGCGGCAGGGTGGTGGCCGCGCGATCGGTCTCCCGGATATCGAGGTACTCCGCGATCGATTCCGCATTGGCGAGCAGATTCCGATAGGAGAGCCGCACCAGTTTGGGGGAGCCGGTCGATCCGGAGGTGCTGAGCAGCAGCGCCAGCTCCGGATGCAGGGTGTGCGCGGAACCGGTTCGCCGCCGGCGCGGTTCGGGAATCGCTCCGTCGCCCGATTCCACGACGATATCCGGATCGTAGACGCGGAGCATTTCGTCACTGACCGAACCGGTGAGCAGCACCGCGCAGCCCGCCTCGAGCGCACCGAGATAGGCCACCAGCGAACCGATGTCATTGCGGGCGGCCATGGCGACGAGCCGCCGGACCGGTTCGGTTGCCCGGCATTCGCCACCGGGCCCCGGTGAAACCTGTTCCGCGCGCAGTCTGTTCGCGAAATCACAGATTCGCGTGGCTAGTTCGGCATAGCTGAGCTCGTGGCCGTCATCACCGATGATCGCCGTTCGATCGCCGAATCCGTTCAGGTGCGCGGCAATCCGTGGCGAGCTCATTCGGGACATTCTAGGCAGGGTAGGCTTACCTGTCGGCAAGCCACTCCCGAATGAACCTAAAGTTAACGCCTAGAGACCGAATCCGCCGCGACCCCGCCTGCGCAGGTACTTCTCGAATTCCGCGGCGATGGCGTCACCGTCGATCTTGGCCATGGCCTCGTTGAGATCGACCTCGGCATCGCCGCGCTCCTCCAGCGAGCGGACGTATTCGGCGATTTCCTCATCGCCCGTGGTCATCTCGTTGACCGCGCCCTCCCACTCCTCGGCCTGTTCGGGCAGACCGCCGAGCGGAACCTCGACATCGAGCACATCCTCGACGCGATGCAGCAGCGCGATGACCGCCTTGGGATTCGGCGGCTGCGAGACATAGTGCGGCACCGCGGCCCAGAAGGAAATGGCCGGAACCCCGGCGCGCACGCACGCGTCCTGCAGCACCCCGGTGATACCGGTCGGCCCCTCGTAGCGGGTCTGCTCCAGATTGAAGCGCTCCGCGGCTTCCTTGCTGTACGCCGTACCGGTGACCGGCACCGGCCGGGTGTGCGGGGTGTCGGCGAGCAGTGCGCCCAGGATCACCACGGTCGAGACATCGAGCTGCTCCACGAATTCCAGCAGGTCATTGCAGAACGAACGCCAGCGCATATTCGGCTCGACCCCGCGCAGCAGCACCACATCGCGATCGCTACCGGGCGGGGAGCACACCGAGAGCATGGTGGACGGCCAGTGAATTTCCCGGGTCACGCCGTCGACCTGGCGAACGGTCGGCCGGTTCACCTGGTAATCGTAATAATCCTCGGAGTCCAGCTCGGCGAGCGGCTGTGCGTCCCAGATCAATTCCAGATGCTCGACGGCTCCGCTCGCCGCATCCGCCGCGTCGTTCCACCCTTCGAAGGCGGCGACGAGGATCGGATCCCGCAGCGTAGGCAGGTCCGAATCGGGTGGCACCGGGGGTTCACTGGCGTTCACCCGGTCAGCTTAGGGGGTTGGACACCCGGACGCGCCAGCGACGCGCAACCGTGCTGGTCGGCGAGCCGGTGAGCGGAAGGCCGAAGTGGCCTGCGAAAGCGCGGAGAAGGGCGACCCGCCGGGCGGCGCGCGGGGTTCGCGACCCGGCGCGCTACACCGGGGGCCGGATTGTCCGTGCTCCCCACTACTCTTGAGGACATGTCTGTGTCCCCCCGCGCCGAGTTCGACACCACCCTACTCGACACGCTCAGTCGGCGTGTCGTCATCGGCGACGGTGCGATGGGCACCATGTTGCAGGCCGCTGACCTGACGCTGGACGACTTCCGCGGCCTCGAGGGCTGCAATGAGATTCTCAACGAAACCCGTCCTGACGTGCTCGCACACATTCACCGCGCCTATTTCGAGGCCGGTGCCGACGCCGTCGAGACCAATACCTTCGGATGCAATCTCCCCAACCTCGCCGACTACGACATCGCCGATCGGATTCGCGATCTGTCCGAGCGCGGCACCCGCATCGCGCGACAGGTCGCCGATGAGATGGGCCCGTCCGCCGACGGCACCCCGCGCTATGTGCTCGGCTCCATGGGTCCGGGCACCAAACTGCCGACCCTGGGTCATGCGCCCTACGCCTCGCTGCGCGATGCCTACGCCGAGGCGGCGCTGGGCATGCTCGACGGTGGCGCGGACGCCATCCTGATCGAGACCTGCCAGGACCTGTTGCAGGTCAAGTCCGCGATCGTGGGCAGCCATCACGCCATGGCGCGCGCGGGCCGCAAGATCCCGATCATCACGCACGTGACCATGGAGACCACCGGCACCATGCTGGTCGGCTCGGAGATCGGGGCGGCGCTCACGGCGCTGGAGAACCTCGGCATCGACATGATCGGATTGAACTGCGCCACCGGCCCGGACGAGATGAGCGAGCATCTGCGCCATCTGTCCAAGCACGCGCAGTTGCCGGTCTCGGTGATGCCCAATGCCGGTCTGCCGGTGCTGGGGGCGAACGGCGCGGAGTATCCGCTCACGCCCGAGGAGCTCGCTATCGCGTTGAGCGGCTTCGTTTCCGAGTTCGGCCTGGCGCTGGTCGGCGGCTGCTGCGGTACCACGCCCGAGCACATTCGCCAGGTCGCCGAGGCGGTGCACGCGGTCACCCCGGCGGTGCGCCAGCCGGTGCACGAGCCCGCGGTGTCCTCGATCTACTCCGCGGTCCCGTTCGAGCAGGACTCGTCGGTGCTGATGATCGGTGAGCGCACCAATGCCAACGGCTCCAAGGCTTTCCGCGACGCCATGCTGGCGCAGGATTGGCAGAAGTGCCTCGATATCGCCAAGGATCAGATTCGCGACGGCGCGCACATGCTCGACCTGTGCGTGGACTACGTGGGCCGTGACGGCGCGGTCGATATGAATGAGCTGGCCTCGCGCCTGGCCACCGCCTCGACGCTGCCGATCATGCTGGACTCCACCGAATTGCCGGTGCTGCGTGCGGGTTTGGAGCAGCTGGGCGGCCGCTGCGCGGTCAACTCGGTCAACTACGAGGACGGCGCGGGACCGGAGTCGCGGTTCCAGCAGACCATGGCGCTGGTCGCCGAACACGGTGCGGCCGTGGTGGCCTTGACCATCGACGAGACCGGTCAGGCGCGCACCGCCGAGACCAAGGTGGCCATCGCCGAGCGGTTGATCGCCGATATCACCGAGAACTGGGGCCTGGCCGAATCCGACATCATCGTCGATACGCTGACCTTCACCCTGGGCACCGGTCAGGAGGAGTCGCGGCGCGATGGCATCGAAACCATCGAGGCCATCCGGCTTTTGAAGCAGCGGCATCCGAATGTGCAGACCACGCTGGGTCTTTCCAATATCTCCTTCGGCCTGAACCCGGCCGCGCGCCAGGTGCTGAACTCGGTGTTCATGAACGAATGCGTCGAGGCCGGACTGGATTCGGCGATCGTGCACGCCTCGAAAATCCTGCCGATGGCGCGGATTCCCGAGGATCAGCGCAAGGTCGCGCTGGATCTGGTGTACGACCGCCGCACCGAGGACTATGACCCGCTGCAAGAGCTGATGGCCATGTTCGAGGGCGTCTCGGCGGCCTCGTCCAAAGCCTCGCGCGCCGAGGAGCTGGCCCAGCTGCCGCTGTTCGAACGCCTGGCCCGCCGCATTGTCGACGGTGAGCGCAACGGCCTGGACGTGGACCTCGATGAGGCCATGAAAGAGGTTCCGCCGCTGCAGATCATCAATGAGACCCTGCTCTCGGGCATGAAGACCGTCGGTGAGCTGTTCGGCTCCGGGCAGATGCAGCTGCCGTTCGTGCTGCAATCGGCCGAGGTGATGAAAACCGCTGTCGCGCACCTGGAACCGCATATGGAGGCCACCGACGACTCCGGTAAGGGTCGCATCGTGCTGGCCACGGTCAAGGGTGACGTGCACGATATCGGTAAGAACCTGGTGGACATCATCCTGTCCAACAATGGCTACGAGGTCGTGAATCTCGGTATCAAGCAGCCGATTTCGGCGATCCTGGATGCCGCGGTGGACAAGAAGGCCGATGTGGTCGGCATGTCCGGACTGCTGGTCAAGTCGACCGTGGTCATGAAGGAGAACCTGCAGGAGATGAATGTCCGCGGTGTCGCGGAACAGTTCCCGGTGCTGCTGGGTGGTGCGGCGCTGACCCGCGGCTATGTGGAGAACGATCTCACCGACGTCTACGAGGGCGATGTGCACTACGCCCGTGACGCTTTCGAGGGTCTGCACCTCATGGACGAGATCATGACCCGCAAGCGCGGCGGCGGCCCGGATCCGGACAGCCCCGAAGCCCAGGCCGAGGCCGCGAAGATCGCCGAGCGCAAGGCCCGGCACGAGCGCTCCAAGCGAATCGCGGAGGAGCGCAAGGCCAAAGAGGTGCCGATCGAGGTGCCCGCCCGCTCGGACGTGGCCGCGGACCTGCCGGTGCCGACCCCGCCGTTCTGGGGCAGCCGCGTGGTGAAGGGCCTCTCGGTGGCCGAGTACTCGGGTCTGCTGGACGAGCGGGCACTGTTCCTGGGCCAGTGGGGTCTGCGCGGTCAGCGTGGCGGTGAGGGCCCTTCCTATGAGGAGCTGGTGGAGACCGAAGGCCGTCCGCGGCTGCGGTATTGGCTGGACCGGTTGATCGCCGAGGGCGTGCTCCAGCATGCCGCGGTGGTGTACGGCTACTTCCCGGCCGTATCCGAGGGCGACGATGTGATTGTTCTCACCGAGCCCAAACCCGATGCGCCGGAACGGTATCGGTTCACTTTCCCGCGTCAGCAGCGCGACCGGTTCCTGAACATCGCCGATTTCATTCGCTCGCGCGAACTCGCGGTACAGCACGGACAGGTCGATGTGCTGCCGTTCCAGCTGGTCACCATGGGACAGCCGATCGCGGACTTCGCCAATGAGCTGTTCGCGGGCGATAACTACCGCGACTACCTCGAGGTGCACGGCATCGGTGTACAGCTCACCGAGGCGCTGGCGGAGTTTTGGCATCGCCGCATCCGGGAAGAACTTGTGCTGGAAGGGCATTCCGTCGCCGACGACGATCCTTCCGATGTGCTGGAGTACTTCAAACTCGGCTACCGTGGCGCACGGTACTCGTTCGGGTACGGTGCCTGCCCCGACCTGGAAGATCGGGCGAAACTGGTGGACCTGCTGGAGGCGGGCCGGATCGGAGTGGAGCTCTCGGAGGAACTGCAGCTGCATCCGGAGCAGTCGACGGATGCGTTCGTACTTCTGCACCCGGAAGCGAAGTACTTCAACGCCTAAGATTTTCGAAGAGTTACCGGCGGGCTCGTCGCGCAACGTTGCAGGGTGGCTCGGCGCGAAAGCCAGCAGGAGGGGCACAACCACATGACTTCAGACCGGTTGATCACGGGGCGGTACCGACTAACGGATCCGATCGGCACCGGTGCGATGGGGGTCGTGTGGCGCGCGACCGATGTTCGGCTGCGGCGCACGGTCGCGGTCAAGCAGTTGCTGTTGGGTCCCGGGCTCACCCGGTCCCAGGCGATCGAGGCCAAGATGCGCGCGATGCGGGAGGGGCGCATCGCGGCGCGACTGCATCACCCGAACGCGGTCACCGTCTTCGATGTGGCGGAGGAGGACGGCCAGCCCTGGCTGGTCATGGAATACGTGGACGCGGTCTCGCTGGCCGCGCTCATGCGGGAGAAGGGCAATCTCGCGCCCACCGAGGTCGCCCGGATCGGTGCCAAGGTGGCGGCGGCGCTCGCGGCCGCGCACAAGGCCGGGATCGTGCATCGCGATGTGAAACCCGCCAATATCCTTGTGGCCGATGACGGGACGGTGAAGATCACCGACTTCGGCATCTCGCGCGCCATCGGTGATGTGACGGTGACCTCCACCGGATTCCTGGCCGGGACGCCTGCGTATTTGTCGCCGGAGGTGGCGCGCGGTGAGAATCCGGAGCCGCCCTCGGATGTATTCGCGCTGGGCTCAACGCTTTTCGCGGCCGTCGAGGGAATGCCCCCGTTCGGTGAGGGCGATAACCCCCTCGCGGTACTGCATTCGGTGGCGCGGGCGCAGGTGCCCGAACCCGCGCACGCGGGCGCGCTCGGGCCGGTGCTGATGGATCTGCTGGCCGCCGAAGCCGCGGACCGGCCGACCATGGAACAGGCCGCCGAACGACTCCAGGCCGTCGCCGACGGGCGGGTCACCGCGCCGATTCAGCAGACCAAGGTGCTGCCCACGGTCAATGACGGTGCGGCGGTGGACAGTTCGGCCGCCACCACGGTGCTCGCCACGTCCACGACCGGTCAGTCCTCGGCCAATGCCACCGATCCGACGGTGCATATCGCCACCGGCGGACCGTCCGCTCGCTCCACCTCGCCCGAGACGCCGGTGCCGCCCGTACCGCCGTTCACGCCGAAAACCGGTGGGCAGGACCGGAATCGGCGACAGCTCGGACTGGTGGCGCTCGGCGTCGTCGGTGCGCTGGTGCTGGCCGCGCTGGTGGCGTACGCGGTGAGCCGGGGCGGTAATGACAATTCACCGGTGGCCGGGGAGACCACTTCGGTTGTGGCACCGGTGAATCCGTCGGCCCCGCCGTCCACGCAGGCCGCCATCGGTCCGGCCGACGGCGGCGCCGGGAATACCGAACCCAGCCAGGGCGCGCAGCCGACCACGACGCATCCGCCCGCCAGCACGACCACACCGCCGCCCGCCAGCACCACCACGACCCCGGCCAAGCCGAGTACGACGACCCCCGCACCGCCGACCACGACCCCCGCGGGTCCGCCGTCGGCCGCCTCGGTGGCCTCGTTCATCCAGGGCTACTACGGCATGCTGCCCGGCAATGTCGGCGGCGCGTGGTCCATGCTCTCGCCCGGCTATCAGGCCTCGACCGGTGGTTTCGGCGCGTACTCCCAGTTCTGGGGCAGCGTCGCCGCGGTGAGCGTCGGCGGGGTCACCACCACCGGTGACAATCGCGCGGTGGTGAATCTGACCTACACCATGCGGAACGGTCAGGTCGATCGGGAGAGCCGGTGGATCCAGGTCGATTCCACCGGCGGCCGGATTCTGATCGCGGCGTCGGGGTTGTAGTCGATTGGTCTGGACCGGATCGCACCCGCGAATTCGGTCCAGACCAATCGCCCGATAACCTGTACACCGCCTCGCCTCCGCGAGCGCCAGTGGCAGTGGATGACAGGAGTGGTGTTCCGGTGACGCGTTTGGACGCGGTGTTGTGGGATATGGACGGAACGCTGCTCGATTCGGAGAAGCTCTGGGATATCGCGGTCCGGGAACTCGCGGGCGAACTCGGTCACGAGATGAACGATGCGATGCGGCATGCGCTCATCGGCGCGTCCGGCCCGAACGCGCTGCGCATCATGTTCAGCGGTTTGGGCGTGGCGGCCACACCCGAGGCGCTGGCCGAGGCCGATGCCTGGATCGAACGCCGGATCATCGAACTGTTCCGGGATCCGGTGCCGTGGCGGCCGGGCGCACAGGATGTGCTCGGTGCGCTGCACGCGGCGGGTATTCCGATGGCGCTGGTCACCAATACCAAACGGGCACTGACCGAATACGGCCTGGACACCCTGGGGCGGCACCACTTCGCCGCGACCGTATGCGCCGATGAGGTGCCGCACGGTAAGCCGTCGCCGGATGTCTATCTGCGGGCGGCCGAGCTGCTGGGGGTCGCGCCCGAACATACGGTGGCCATCGAGGATTCGCCCACCGGTGCCGAGGCCGCCGCCCTCGCGGGCTGCACGGTGCTCGTAATCCCCTGTGAGATAGCGGTTCCCGCAGCTCCGGGGCGCACCTTCCGGGATTCGCTGGTGGGTCTGACGCAGGCGGATCTGCGGGGGCTCATCGCCCGTTGAGCTGAACCCGCGCCGCCGGTGCGGCCCCGTGATAGAAGTACCGGCCCAGGCCGACGGTGAAAACCATGATGCCGTACACCGAATGCTCCACCGACGCGGTGAACAGGGACTGGGTCTTCGCATAGCGATCGGCGAAGATCCAGCCGCCCACCCCGCTCGCGGCGACCGAGAACCAGCTGCCGAATACGATGTGCACGTAGCCGAAGGCGGCGGCGCTGGCGGCGACCATGGCGCGGCCCTCACCGAAAACCGGTGCGTACCGGTGGAACAGGAAGGATCGGAAGATCAATTCCTGCGGGTACACGCTCAATGCCGGGTACAGCACCATGACCGCCAGCCAGATCGCCGGGTTGCTGCGCGGCAGATCGAACAGATCCTCCCGCCGCCGCACCGCGACCGCCGTGGTGAGCGCCAGTGCGCTCGCCCCCGCCAGTGCCGCCATCGGCCGTGCCTGCTCGCGCACGGCCGCACTGCGCCACAGCGCGTCCCGATCGAAGCCCGAGGACCGGCGCAGGTAAACCGTTGCGCCCGCGGCCAATGCGAGCAGTACCGGAATCGGCGATCTGCCCCGGCCCACCGCGTTGTACAGGGTCGTCCCGCCGAAGAACAGCCCGGCGTACTCCGCCGCCAGATACACCCGCCGCCGCGATCCAATCCTCATGAGCTCACGATAATTTCCGCGGGCGCACCGCGCTGACCGCCGAAGCTGAACATTGGGTTCCGTGGGCTGACCTGCGGCTCAGCGCCGCTCTGCCGCTCCGGCGCCGGCGGTGATGGGTTCATAGCAGTCGTAATTGCGCTGGGCGAGGATCTTGCCGTCGCGGAATTCGAGCACGGTCGCGATATGCGCGCGCAGCACATGGCCCGCCGGGAGCTCGCCCATGGCCACCGCCGTGGTGCCCTCCCAAAGCACTTCCAGCGCAACCTGATCGCCCGCGGCGATGGCATTGAGCACTTCGAAGTTCTGCTCGCGCACATTCTTTCGGCCAGCCTCGGCGGCGGCGCGCAGTCCGGCGATATCGCGGACGACGCCATGGGGGAAGAGCGCGTTCGGCAATTCGTGGTGTACGGCTTCGGGGTGGAAGAACTCGGCGAGCTCGTCACCGACCGCTGATCGGGAGACGGCGCGGTGGTAGCGGACGGCGATATCGATATTGGGGTGCTGTTGCAGCGTCATGTCCACAACCATAGTTGCACAACTATGGTTGTGCAATAGAGAATGGTGCCATGCCCGCATCGATCGATCCGCTCGACCTCGACACCGGAACCCTGGCCCTGTTCGTCGGCAATGCCGGCGCGGCGGCGGTCCAGAAACAGTTGGCGGACGCGGGTTTCGGCGATCTCCGCTTCTCGCACGGCTATCTGTTCCAGCACCTGGTCGACGGTGAACCCACCGTCAGCGCCCTGGCCGCCGAATTGGAGATGACCCAGCAGGGCGCGTCCAAGGCCGTCGCCGAACTGGAGAAACTCGGCTACTGCGAACGCGTGCCCGACCCGATCGACGCCCGCATCCGCCGCGTTCGCCTCACCGCGCGCGGCCATGCCGCCATCGCGGCCGCGCGCACCGCTCGCGCGGATCTCGATCGCCGGCTCACGGAGCGTTTCGGTACCGAGGCCCTCGACGCCGTTCGATCCCAGCTGGCCGAATTGCTCGCCGAACTCGGCGGCACCGCGGCGGTGGCTCGCCGTGCCGTGCGCCCGCCTCGGTGAGCTGGCGACTCTGTGGCAATGGCGCAATGGCGAACCTGCACGGCCATATTGATCTTGGTTATGGTGGATTGGTGACTCGTTATGGCACAACCGATTTGGGGCGACGCGCGGTGCTCGGCGCGGCGCTGGTACTTCCGATCGCGGCCTGCGGAAAGGCGGGATCGGGATCGGGTTCGGATCCGGGACCGCCGTCGCCATCCCGAACGGTGGATCTGAGTGCGGGGTTCGGGGAGTTGGAAACCAGGTTCGGGGCTCGGGTGGGGGTATTCGGGGTATCGATGGGGTCGGGGGCGACGGTGGCCTATCGATCCGATGAGCGATTCGCCTACTGCTCGACCTTCAAGGCCATTGCCGCGGCGGCCGTGCTGGCGAAGAATCCGCTCGAGTATCTCGATACCCGGGTGATGTTCTCGCGGGACGCCATTCGATCGATTTCACCGGTGACCCAGGATCGGGTGGATACCGGAATGACGGTGGGGGAGCTGTGCGATGCCGCGGTGCGGTTCAGCGATGGCACCGCGGGGAATCTGCTGTTGGATCAGATCGGCGGGACGGCCGGATTCAACGCGTATCTGCGCTCGCTCGGCGATGACGTGGGCAAGATGGTGAACTATGAGCCGGAGTTGAACAATGTAGCGCCGGGCGATGATTCCGATACCACCACACCGCGCGCCATCGCGGACAATTTCCGTGCGCTGCTGCTGGGATCGGCGCTGCCCGAGGACAGGCGGGCCAAACTCTCGGATTGGCTGGAACGCAGTCTTACCGGTGCCAAGCGCATCAAAGCCGGTGCGCCGCAAGGGGTGACGGTGCGGAGCAAAACCGGCACCGGGAACTACGGGCGCGCCAATGACGTGGGGGTGGTGACGCGGCCCGACGGCGCGACCTGGGTGCTCGCCATCATGACCGACCGGGTGCGGGACGGATACGACTCCCAGCCCAGTGAGGATTTGATCGCCGAATCCGCCCGCAAGGTATTCGCCGCGCTGCCGTAGCTCGGCGAATCGGCTCAGGAAATCCCTGGGAGAGAACGCAGTTGGGCCACCGCGCGCACCTCGCCCTTGATGGTGAACCAGAGGGTCTGTGCGTCGGGGGTCCGGCGGGTATGGATATCGAGGGGCTCACCGTGCCGGATCGGTTTGTTGTATTCGAGGATGAAGCGATGCGGTCCGGCGGTGAGATCCGCTGTGTCGGAAGTGAATTCATGCACGGCATGCCAGTACGCGGTATTGGTGACGTGCTGGAAGTGGTCGATATCGGTGCGGCGCAGCGGGAAATGAGCCGGGGCGATCGGCGGCAGCGGATCGGTGAGCCATTGCCGCCAGCGCAGCCGCTGTTCCGAGGTTGTGGTGCACATCAATTCGAAGAATTTGTCGTCGACCCGTGACGGGCTCATGGTCTCTTTGTTCATATGAATCCAGAAGCCCTCGGTTTCGATGAGGCCGCCGGATTCGGAGTCGATGCGCACGCGCATGGTGCACCAGCGCGGTGATATGCCCGAACACCAGCGGCGGGTGCGGAGTTTCGCGGGCCAGGTGATCGGGCGGATGACGTCGATGACGGTGCGGCGGACTATCCAGTGCGGATGCGATTCCAGTGCGCCGCAATGCACCAGGTGATCGACGCCCGCGTCCTGGATATGCCGTGCGATGCCGTCGATGCGCAAACCCTGGTTCTCATCCATATCGACGGTGCCCAGGCGGCCCGGGAAGTCGAAGATATGGCCCGAGGACGGGACCGGGGGCAGCGGGCGCAGCATCGGATGGTCGTCCAGTGCGGGCAGCACCGGCGGCGGATCGGTGAGCTGGTTCATCATCGGCAAACCTCCGGGACATCCATCCGAGTGGGGCGGGGAGTGCGAAAAGGCTGCGGTGCCAAGAGTCCGCGGCGGCAATGCCGGGGCGCGATGAGGTCAGCGTAGTGCAGAACCGGGCGCGGGGCAGGGCGGGCCACCCGCGCGCCCGGTGGCGTGTCACCGCAGCGGGCCGAAGAAGGTTCGCAGGTCCCGGGCCAGATCGGCGGGAGCCTCCATGGCCGGGAAATGCTTACCGCGCTCGAATTCGGTCCAGTGCGCATCGGCGGGGGCCGGGACCACCCGGCGCACGGTCTCATCGGAGCCGAAGACGGCGAAACCCTGGGGTGCGATCGGTGCCGAGCCCCAGTCCATCGAATGCGCCTGTTCGTAGAGGGTGTGCGCGGCGGTTGCTCCGGCACCAGTGAACCAGTAGAGGCTGACCGTGGTCAGCAGTTGATCGCGGTCGATGGGGAGATCGGTCCACTGCTCGAACTTCTCCGCGATCCAAGCCAATTGCAGCAGTGGGGAATCGACCAGCCCGTAGCCGATGGTCTGCGGGCGTGAGTTCTGGATCGCCAGATAGCCCGAACCCTCGCGGCGGAAGGCGTCCATACGCTCGAGAATCACCTTGTCGACCGGATCATCGGCATCGAGGCGGTCGGCCACACCGGGCAGGAAGGTGGCGACATTCGCGGCGGTCAGCGGATCGGTGACCACGTGTACGCCGAGCACATGTTCGGGATCGAGACCGCCGACCATACCGGAGACGCCGCCGCCGATATCACCGCCGTGCACGCCGTAGCGGGCATAGCCGAGCCGGTTCATCAGCTCGATCCAGGCGCGCGAGGTGCGGGCCATGGACCAGCCGGTATCCGAGAGCGGGGTGGAGAAGCCGTACCCGGGCAGCGATGGGGCCACCACGTGGAATGCCGGACCCTCCTCGGGCTCGGTGAGCGGCCCGATCAGATGCATGAATTCGGCGATCGAGCTGGGGAAACCGTGCGTGATGAGCAGGGGAGTAGCATCGGGGCGAGTCGAGCGCACATGCAGGAAATGGATCTGCTGTCCGTCGATCTCGGTGGTGAACTGCGGGAAGGCATTGAGCGCCGCTTCCTGTGCCCGCCAATCGAATTCGGTGCGCCAGTAGTCGGCCAGCTCCCGCAGATCGGCCACCGGGATACCGCGCTCCCAGCCGACGCCGGGGAGTCCGGCGGCCCAGCGGGCATGCGCCAGGCGGTCAGACAGGTAGTCCAGCTCGGCCTGCGGGATATCGATGCGGAAGGGGCGAATCTCGGTGCTCATCAGGGGTTTTCCGTTCCTTCGAGGGAGTGGCTTGCTCGATGGGACCAACATTAGGAACGATCGCGGAAAGGTTCGTTCCGCGATTGCCGGATACCATCGAAAAATGTTGGAAACCTCCGCCCGCCTGCTGCGTTTGCTCTCGCTCCTGCAGTCGCGGCGCGATTGGACCGGGCCCGAACTCGCCGAAAGACTGCGCGTTACCACCCGCACCATCCGCAATGACGTCGACCGGCTGCGCGAACTCGGCTATCCGGTCGAGGCCAAATCGGGCGTGGACGGCGGCTATCGGCTGGGTGCGGGCGGCGCGCTGCCGCCGCTACTGCTAGATGACGAGGAGGCGGTCGCGGTCGCCGTCGGATTGCGCACGGCCGCAAGCAGTTCCATCGCCGGAATCGACGAGACGGCGCTGCGCGCGCTGACGAAACTGCAGCAGATCCTGCCCTCGCGATTGCGGCATCGGGTCAGCGCGTTCCAGCACGCGCTGCCGGTGCCCGCCCGCGGTCCGCTGGTCGACCCGGATGTGCTGACCGTCATCGCCACCGCCTGCCGCGATCACGAACGCCTGCGCTTCGACTACGAATCGCACGGCGGTGCGTCCACCCGCCGCGAGGTCGAACCGTATCGTCTGGTCAGCCTGCGCCAGCGCTGGTATCTGATGGCCTGGGACGTCGAGCGCGACGATTGGCGCACCTTCCGCGTCGACCGCATGCGTCCGCGCACGCCGACCGGCCCGCGCTTCACTCCGCGCCCGATTCCCCCCGACGCCGATATCGCCACCCGTGTGGAACGCTCCGTCGGCGAGGCCGTCTGGCGATTCCGCGCCCGCGTCATCGTGCACGCTCCGGCTTCCCATGTGCGCCAACGCCTCCCGATCCAGGTCGATATCGAGACGCTGGGCGAGAACCGCTGTGCCTTCGAACCGGGATCGGACAACCCGCAACAGCTCGCCCTTTACCTGGGCATGCTCGGCGCGGATTTCGAGATAGTCGACTCACCCGAACTGGCTGCGGCACTGCGCGATCTGATCGGCCGCTACGAACGTGCGCTCGCTCCCGAATAGTTCGGCGGCGTTCCCGGGGGAATGCTGAGGTGAAAGACCTGCCGTTCGATGCGGTGCGGTTCCCATTCGTACAAGTCCGGGACCTGGGAGATCGGTTAGCCTTCGGCCATGGGTGAACCTCTCGAATCGTTGCGGGCGCTGTGCACCGCCCTGCCCGAGGTGACCGAACGCCTCAGCCACGGCGAACCGACCTGGTTCGTGCGCGGGAAGAAGACCTTCGTCATGTTCGCCGATCACCATCACGACGATCGCCTCGGCTTCTGGTGCGCGGCCCCGCCCGGCGTGCAGGAGGAACTGGTCGCCGGACAACCGGACAACTACTTCCGACCGCCGTACGTCGGCCACCGCGGCTGGCTCGGCGTCTACCTCGACGTCCCCGTCGACTGGACCGAGATCGCCGAGATAGTGCAGGACGCATACCGGCTGATTGCCCCCAAAGCCCTGGTGGCCCAGTTGGACTCGTAGCGCGCTGGTCGCCCCGCCTCCTGGCAATCGCCACCCAGCCGCGCGCAGAACACCGCACCGAAATAACGGGTGCGGTCAGCGATCGTGACTTCGCAGGCTGTAGTGGGCGTCCAGAACCGGCACGGGGTCGAGGTCGGAAATGTGGTGGCCCGCATCGCAGTGCTCGGTGAGGTCCTTGCCGTCGCGGGCCTGGACTATACGTAATTCGCGGACGAGGTCGACCAGGGATTCGGCGACCCGGGCGGCGTGACGGTAACCCGGTGCGTCGCGGTCGGCGATGATCCAGACCCGGTACGCGCCGGTGAACCAGGTGGCGTGATCCGGATGCCAGCCCTGTGCGCCACCGGCATTGCAGGTGGCGGTGAGACCGGCGTGGGTGGCGGTGAGTGCGTCGGCCTCACCCTCGCAGATGTGAATGTCGCGGCCGGAGCGGACCGCGTCGAGCACCTCGGGGAGATGGAAGGGCAAGTGCGCGAAACCGCCGGGGGTCCAACCACTCTCGGTGCGGCGATACTGCCGGAAGGACTTCGCGCGGCCGTTCCGGTGCTCGGTGTGAACGCGGACCACGCATCCCGCCGAGCGACCGTCGGGCCAGCGGTAAAGGTAGGTGGCCACATCCTTCGGGTTGGCCAGTCGTGGACCGAGATCACGCTTGTGTACCTCGAGGGACAGGCCCGCCCGTTGCAACGCTTGATCGGCCAAAGCCACTGCGGGGGAGTGGGTTCGGCGCGCACCGGCGGCGGCTCGTGGCTCGTCGAATAGATCGCGGATGCGCAGGCCGAGCCGCTCCAGCACCTGCTCGTCGGGGCAGCCCGCGAAGCACCGCACCACCGTGCGCCCGCGCTGCCGGTTGTAGACGACGCCCAGCGAGGGATGGTGATGACGGCCGTCGGATTCGTGAACGGGGCACAGGTAGGTGGTCCAGTCGGCACCGCGCCGGCCGGGACCGGATATCCGGTTCAGGGCGGCGGTGATGGTGTCCCAGGATCGGTTCGAGTCCATAGCGAAGTCCTCTCACTACCGGTGTACCCGGATCGCGGGGACTGTCAAACGGATCGAAACCCGTTGGAGTGCACGGTAAATCGTGCTTGCAGATGTGCTGGATCGGCTTCGATGTGGCAATTGCACAATTAGTCAATGGAAATATGCGCATCTAAGCATGTACTTCGGGCGTGGCTCACCGCGCACCGGTGCCGTTCGGGCGGAACGTTCCTGCTCGCGACAACCGCCGCGAGCAGGGCGGAGTGTCAGCGACCCGAGATGAGATCGGCCATTCGCGCGATGCGGGAGGTGTGCCCGAGGCGGGTTTCGCGGTGATCGGCCGCGCGATACAGGCTGTACATGAGCTGTACGCCGATCCAGCGCAAGGGTTCCGGCTCCCAGCGGCGCACCCGCCAGTTCACCCACGGCAGCGAGGTGAGCTCGGTATCCCTGCGCAGCAGGAGATCTCGCAGGGTGCGACCGGCCAGATTGGTGGTCGCCACACCGTGCCCGGTGTAGCCGCCCGCGTAGCCCAGGCCGGTGTCGTGGTCGAGGGCGATGCTGGAACACCAGTCGCGGGGGACCGCGAGCACCCCGGACCAGGCGTGTGCGAGTGGGACTTCGGCTGTGGCGGGGAAGAAGTCGGTGAGCATCGCGCGCAGGACGTCCACGGTCCACTGCTGGGTCTGCCCGTCCGCATCGATGCGACTGCTGTATCGGTACGGCTTTCCGCGCCCGCCGAAGGCGATCCGGCCGTCCGCGGTGCGCTGGGCGTACATGTAGTAGTGCGCCATATCGCCCAGCAATTCGCCGCCCTGCCAGCCGATTTCGCGCCACACCGCATCGGGCAGCGGTTCGGTGACGATCATCGAACTGTTCATCGGCAGCCAATCACGATGGCTGGAAGCGAAAGTTGCGGTGAAGCCCTCGGTCGCGCGGATGATGTAGTCGGCGGTGACGGTGCCGCGCGCGGTGATCGCGGCGGCCGAGCTGGACGCGGTGCGCGGGCGTACGGATTCCACCGTGGTGTTCTCGTAGATCCGCACCCCGAGCGCCCGCACCGTATCGGCAAGTCCGCGTGCGAGTTTCGCGGGCTGGACGCGCGCGCAGTGCGGTGTCCACAGTGCCCCGGTGGCTCCGGCGACGCGGATTCGGTCGTCGGCGGCGACGGTCATGAGATCGTCTTCGCCCCAACCCCATTCGCGCGCATGCGCCAGGGTGTCGCCGAGCCGCGCCCGCTGCGCATCGTTGCGGGCCACGGTCAGCTGTCCGCTCTTGATCACATCGGCGTCGATGCCCTCGGCCGCCGCGACCTTCACGATCTCCTCGACGGTGTCGAACATGGTGCGCTGCAACCGCACCGCGGCATCGCGGCCGTGGACGCGGGCGTACGCCTGCGCGGATCCCGCTATCTCTCCGACAACCCAGCCGCCATTGCGGCCGGAGGCGCCGTATCCGGCGAATTCCTTCTCCAGCACCACGATTCGCAGGTCCGGCTGTGCCTGTTTCAGGTAGTAGGCCGTCCACAATCCGGTGTATCCGGCTCCGATAACGCACACGTCGGCCTGGGTGTGCCCGGACAGCGGGGCTCCCGGGTCGACGGGGGCGAGCTCACGGAACCAATACGACACCGAACCATTGACAAAGGACATATCAGACATCCTGAGCTATCTCCGAGCATTCGGCCACTGGCATTTTCAGATGGTCCCGGGGAGTGGGAACCGGCCGGGCGCGCGATGCGGCGGCCGCGCCGGATTGGCGCATGAAAACTCTTGGTGCACAGGAATAGTGAATATCCACAATCCCGGTACATCCCGGGCGTGTCGGTCGGTTTGCCCGCCAGAATGATCGACATGGTTGCGACAGGGGGTAGGGCAGACGTGTGCGATACGGACGGCGCCGGGGTGGTGGCGGCCACGCCGGCGGGCAGTGCTGTCCCCGGTGTGGACATCGCCCGCTATCCGCTGGACTCGCCCGGCGACGCCGGGTGGAATGCCGCGGTGGCGGCCGCGCGCGCCGAATTGGCCGCCGACGGCTGCACCGTACTGCGCGGTTTCATTCGGCCCGATGAGGTCGAGACCATGCGCACCGAGGGCGTGGCGCTCGCACCGCACGCCTACTACACGGTCGAGAACGTCAACGCCTACAACATCCCGATCGATGCCGACCTACCCGCCGATCATCCGGGCCGCATCGTGCTGCGCCGTGGAAACGCCTTCGTCGCAAGGGATCTGATCCCGCGCGCGGCGCTCATCCACCGGCTCTACACCGATGCGCGCTTCCAGCGTTTCATCGCCGAGTGTTTCGGCCTGGACGCGCTGCACGAGTACACCGATCCGCTGGCGGGTCTGTGCCTCAATGTCGTCGCGCCCGGTATGTCGCATCCGTGGCATTTCGACACCAATGAGTTCACCGTCAGCATGCTCACCCAGGAGCCGGAAGCCGGTGGGGTGTTCGAGTATTGCCCGAATATTCGCTCCCGCGAGGCCGAGCACCTCGACGATGTGCGCGCGGTGCTCACCGGCCACGGCGACCACCTCATCCGGCGGCTGGAACTACGCCCCGGCGACCTGCAACTGTTCCAGGGGCGGTTCTCGCTGCACCGCGTCGCGCCCGTCGGCGGCACCGTGCAGCGGCATTCGGCGATCTTCGCCTACAGCGATTCCCAGGGCGTCATCGGCACCGCCGAGCGCACCCGGCAACTGTTCGGGCGCGTGCTGCCCGATCATCTCGCGGCCGATGCTGTCCGCGGCGACCGCCTGCTCGACTGAGAAGAGGACCACGTGCCGGTTTCCTTACACAGCACTGGGAAAGCGTCGTTCGACGATATCTATGAGAGCCCCGACCCTCGTGCGTACTACGCCCGAATGTCCGAATTGGACTATCGGATACCGGAACTGGCGAAACCACACTTCCAGCAGCTGCTGGCCGACCACCACGCGGCCACCGGCATCACGAGCCCGACCGTGCTCGATATCGGCTGTTCGTACGGGGTGAACGCGGCCCTGCTGCGCCTGGACACCACCATGTCCGACCTGTTCGACAGTTACGCCGAACCCACCCCGCCCGATCTGCGGGCCCGCGACCGCGCTCGCCTGGCCGAGGAGGATCAGCTACCCGGTGTCCGATTCCTGGGTATGGACGCCTCCGGTGTCGCGCTGGACTACGCCCGCACTGCCGGACTGCTGCACGACACCGTGCACGCGGATCTGGAGGCGGCCGATCCCACCGAGGCCCAGCGCCGCGTCCTGGCGACCGCCGATCTGGTGATCTCCACCGGCTGCGTCGGCTATGTCACCGAGCACACCCTGCTGCGGGTGGCCCGCGCCCACGGTGGAAAGCTGCCCTGGATGGCGCATTTCGTACTGCGCATGTTCTCCTTCGATCCCATAGCCGCACATCTGGCCGCACTCGGTTATCACACCGAACTCGCGCCCGGCGCCTTCCGGCAACGCCGGTTCGCCTCGCCGGAGGAGCAGGCGCAGGTGTGTAATGCACTGGCGGCCAATGGAATCGATACGCAAGGCTACGAATCCGATGGCTGGCTCTACGCCCAGCTCCACCTGTCCCGCCCGAACCTATCCTTCGACCACGAGGACCTGCATTGAGCGAACGGACCTTCGCCCACGACGATCAGCTGCCGCGGGTGCCGCTCCCCACTTTGGAGGAGAGCTGCACTCGCTTCCTGCACTGGTCCGCGCCGCTGCTCTCCAGCGACGAGTACGCCGCCACCGCGGCGGCCGTCGAGGATCTGCTGCGCCCCGACAGCCCGGCCCGCACCCTGCACGCGGACTTGCAGCGGTTCGACGCCGAACCCGGCGTCGGCAGCTGGCTGGACGAATTCTGGCCCTCGCGCTACCTCGGGCGCCGGGACCGAATCGCGTTGAACGCCAACTTCTTCTTCCTGTTCCGCGATGACACCGTGCTCGCGTCCTCCACCTCCGCCGGACAGGCGGAGCGGGCCTCGGCACTGGTCACCGCGGCGGTGAACTACAAGCTGCGCCTCGATGCCGAGGAGATCCCGCCGGTCACCCAGCGCGGGCAGAAACTCAATATGGCGCAGAACAAGTTCCTGTTCTCCGAGACCCGGATTCCGGGTGCTCCGCAGGACACCGTGCGGGTGCCGTACACCGATGAGTGGCCGGGGCCGTCGCAGGCGGGCCATATCGTCGTCCTGTACCGCGGCAACATGTTCCGGATGGATGTGCTCGGCGCGGACGGCGTGCCGTACAGCCCCGAGGATCTGACCGCCGGACTCCTCGGGGTAATGAAGGCCGGATCGCGGCGCGCACCGGTGAACACCTCGGCCGGACATCTCACCACCCTGGCGCGCAAGGAGTGGGCCCCGCTGTACCAGCAGCTGCGGCCGGTCAACGCCGCGGCGTTCGAGACCATCGAGACCGCGCTGTTCTGCGTCTGCCTGGAGGATTTCAGCCCGCGCGACACCCTGCACGCGTGCGATCAACTCCTGCACGGGGACAGCGGTAATCGCTGGTTCGACAAGGCGGTGTCGTTCATCGTCTTCGCCGACGGCCGGACCGGTATCAATGTCGAGCACTGCGGGCTGGACGGCACCACCATCCTGTCGTTCGTGGACACGCTGCTGGAGACCTCGGTCGCCGATCACGCCGCGCAATCCGGGGCGCAGCCGCAGGGGCTGCCCGCCGCCGAACCCATCGAGTTCACTCTCGATGCGGCCCAGCGGTCGGTGACCTCGGCCGCGGCGGCGTCGTTCTCGCAGTTCGCGCTGGACACCGCCACCAGTACGGTGTCCTTCGAGTTCGGCACCGGGCATATCAAGACCCTCGGTATTTCCCCGGATGCCTTCGCGCAGTTGAGCTATCAGCTCGCGCATCGGCGCAGCAAGGGCTTGACGGGTGCGACCTACGAGTCGATCGCGACCCGGCAGTTCCGCAACGGCCGCACCGAGGCCATGCGCGTGGTGACCCCGGAGATCCTGGAATTCATTGCCGCCATGGAGAATCCGGCCGCCGATGACGATCGCAAGCGCGAGGCCGTGCGGGCGGCCGCCACCGCGCATGTGCGACGGGCGCAGGAGTGCCAGCGCGGGGAGGCCCCCGAACAGCACCTGTGGGAGCTCGAGTGGATTCAGCGGCGGCGCGGTGAGCAGCTCGGTGCGACCGAGCCGATGGCGTTCTACGACAGCCCCGGCTGGAAGATCACCCGCGATGACTATCTGAGCACCAGTTCGGCTCCGTCGGTGAACATCCAGTACTTCGGTTTCGGATCGACGAGCCCGACCTGCATCGGTATCGCGTACGTGCTGCTGCCCGATCGCTGGAACCTCTACCTGGCCACCCCGAAGTCGGTGGCGCAGCAGATGCACGACTTCGCCGCTCAACTGCGCACGGCCGCAGCGGAATTGGAGAAGCTGCTGGCCGGATGAGTTCGGAGCCCGCCACTGCTGTCTGATTTGTCGGTAACGTGACAATCGTGATTACGCTCAAGAAAGAAGACGGCGCAGCGGATCTCGGCGGCATCACCAAGATGAGCGTCGGGGTCAGCTGGGATCCCTCCTCGGGCAGCAGTGGTGGACTACTCGGTATCGCTCGGCGCAAAAAAGGCGTCGACCTGGATTTGATCGCAGTGCTCATGCAGGGCAGCGAACCCGTGCGGTTCGCGGGCCTGGATTCCCTCGACCCCTTCGGCAACGGTTCGGTGCAGCACACCGGCGATGAGCAGACCGGCGCGGCCTCCGGTGACGATGAGACCGTGCACGTCACCTTCGCCACTGTGCCGCCCGCCATCGACGGCATCATCTTCGTCGCGGCCGCCTTCAAGAAGGGCAGCAGCTTCGAGAAGGCCAACAATGTGTCCTTCAAGATCTACGACGCGACCGGTGGCAGCACCCAGCAGGTCGCCGATATCTGGCCGTCGCTGCTCGGCGCGGATAACGCCAATGCCATCGCCCGCGCCTTCCGCAACGGCCCGGCCTGGCAGCTCGAGGTGCTCGACCGCAAAGGCAAGGTGAAGCAGGGCGATATGCAGGCCCTGCTGCGATTCGCCATGGCCTGACCTGGGATTCGCTCCGGTCCGGGTGGTTCCCGCCCTGCGGGTGAACCGCCCGGACCGGCCGGTTCATGGGGCAGGGGTGGCGATCTGCGACAATCACTTACCGTGAAATCTTTCGAAGCCCTGTTCGCCGAGCTACAGGATCGTGCAGTAAACCGCCCCGAGGGGTCCGGAACCGTCGCCGCTCTGGACGCCGGTGTACATGCGCAGGGCAAGAAGGTACTGGAGGAGGCCGGCGAAGTATGGCTGGCCGCGGAACATGAGAGTGACGAGTCGCTGTCGGAGGAGATCTCCCAGCTGCTCTATTGGGTTCAGGTGCTGATGGTGGGCCGCGGTCTGCGGCTCGAAGACGTGTACCGACATCTGTGATGCGCCGTTTCACCGCACAGCCCGTGCGGCCGACAACCCCGCGTCCACTGTCCTCACGTCCCCCCACCCGTCCCGAAAGGAATATCTATGCTTCGCGTCGCCGTCCCAAATAAGGGCTCGCTGTCCGAATCCGCCGTCGCCATCCTCGCCGAGGCCGGTTACCGCGGCCGCAAGGACGCCCGCGATCTGAGCGTGCTCGACAATGCCAACCAGGTCGAGTTCTTCTTCCTGCGCCCCAAGGACATTGCGATCTACGTCGGCTCCGGTGAGCTCGATCTCGGCATCACCGGGCGCGATCTCGCCCTGGATTCCGGCGCGCCCGTCCAGGAGCGCCTGGCCCTGGGCTTCGGCAACTCCAGCTTCCGCTACGCCGCCCCCGCGGGCAGCGAATGGAAGGTCGAGGATCTCTACGACAAGCGCATCGCCACCTCGTACCCCAATCTGGTGCTCAGCGATCTGAAGTCGCGTGGCATCGAGGCCGAGGTCATTCGCCTCGACGGCGCGGTCGAGATCTCGATTCAGCTCGGCGTGGCCGATGCCATCGCCGATGTGGTCGGCTCCGGTCGCACCCTGCGTCAGCACAACCTGGTCGCGTTCGGCGATTCGCTCTGCGATTCCGAGGGCGTGCTCATCGAGGCCAAGGGCGCGGATCAGCGCAATAAGGCCCGCAATCAGCTGGTGGCTCGCATCCAGGGCGTCGTATTCGCGCAGCAGTACCTGATGCTCGATTACGACTGCCCCAAGTCGCTACTCGACGCGGCCGTGGAGATCACCCCGGGCCTCGAGTCCCCGACGATCGCACCGCTGAGCGATCCGGAGTGGGTCGCGGTTCGCGCGCTCGTGCCGCGCAAGAACGGCAACGAGCTCATGGACAAGCTCGCCGATCTCGGCGCGAAGGCCATCCTGGCCACCGATATTCGCTCCTGCCGAGCGTTCTGATCGGTCGCGTCCACGCGCGAGATAGCGAACGCGAAATAGCCGAAATAGCCTCGCCCGCCGCGCTTTCGCGGCGGGCGAGGCTGTCTTCGATGCTCAGTCGGCCGTTTCGGTGAGGACGGTGATGGTGTCGGGTGCGGCGATGGCCGGATACGGCGGCGGGGTGCCGCCGAACTCCGGGCACAGCGGCTTGAAATCGCAGTACTGACAGAGCCAGGATCGGCTCGGCGGGAAATCGCCTGTCTTGGAGGCGGATTCGATGGCCTGCCAGAGCGCGGAGACAATGCGCTCGAACCGTAGCAACTCTTCGGCATCGGGTTCATAGCTCAGGGTCTGTTCATCGGCGAGGTACATGAGCCGAAGTTCGGCCGGGGCCGCGCCGAGCGTGCGCATCAGCACCAGGGCGTAGAACTTGAGCTGGAACAGCGCCCGGGTTTCGCGTTCCGGACTGGGGGAGCGGCCGGTCTTGTAGTCGATGACGTGCAGTAATCCATCGGGAGACCGGTCGATTCGATCCACGAAACCGCGCAGCGGAGTGCCATCGGGCAGATCGGTCTCGATGAACGCCTCGAGCGATTGCGGTTCGAAGGCGGTGGGATCCTCGAGGTTGAAGTAGACCCGCACCAGGTCGTACGCCTCGGCCAGGAAGCCGGGCAGTTCCTCTTCGGCTATCAGGTCGACGGTTTCGGGGCGCGATTCCAGCAGGCGGGTCCAGGCGGGCGCGATCAGATCACCGGCGTGTGCCAGATCGCGTTCGGGCGCGGGCAGTCCGAAGAGCGCCTCGAGCACCGCGTGCACGAGCGTGCCGCGCACCGCGACCCGGGCGGGGGCCTCCGGGATCTTGTCTATCGCACGTAGCCGATACTTGAGCGGGCACTGTTTGAAATCCATTGCGCGCGAAGGTGAGAGTGCGAGCCTGCGCGGCTGGGCGCCCGCTGAGTCCGGGGTAGTGATCGCGGGTACCGACATACCTGGCAGGCTAAACGCAGGCACCGACAAGGTGCGAACCTGATTCACGCAGCAAAATCGCAGCGACTTTCGGCATGCGCCGGGGTCGAACCAGAACGGAGATTCATGACGGCCAGACGGACCGGGCCTTTCCAGATCGGCGACCGGGTGCAGCTGACCGACGCCAAGGGACGCAAGTTCACCGTGATCCTGGCGCAGGGCGGCACCTTCCACACGCATGCGGGCGAGATCGCCCACGACGATCTGATCGGCGCGGATGAGGGCAGTGTGGTCACCTCCGCCAAGAACACCGCCTACCTCGCGCTGCGGCCGCTGCTGACCGACTACGTGCTGTCCATGCCGCGCGGCGCGGCGGTCATCTACCCCAAGGACGCCGCGCAGATCGTGCACGAGGGCGATATCTTCCCCGGCGCGACCGTGCTCGAGGCGGGCGCGGGCTCCGGCGCGCTGACCTGTTCGCTGCTGCGCGCGGTCGGCCCGGAGGGCAAGGTCGTGTCCTGGGAGATCCGCGAGGATCACGCCGAACACGCCGTCCGCAATGTCGAGCGCTTCTTCGGTGAGCGCCCGGACAACTGGGAACTGACCCTCGGCGATGTCGCCGAGTACTCCGGTCCGCAGGTGGACCGGGTCATCCTGGACATGCTCAAGCCCTGGGACACCCTGGACGCGGTCGCCAAGGCGCTGGTCCCCGGCGGTGTGCTGATGGTCTACGTGGCCACCACCACGCAGATGTCCGAGGTGGTCGAGCATCTGCGCCGCCAGGAATGCTGGACCGAACCCCGCGCCTGGGAATCCATGGTCCGCGGCTGGCATGTGGTCGGCCTGGCCGTGCGCCCGGAGCATCGCATGCAGGGTCACACCGCGTTCCTGGTGACCGCCCGCCGCCTCGCCGACGGTGTGGTCGCGCCCAAGCCGCAGCGTCGCGCCGGTAAGGGCTGACACCGCGAATCGGCCTGCCTCGCATGCTTTTCAACACGATGTGCCCCCTTTCCGCTTGGAAAGGGGGCACATTCGTGTGTTCCGGGCCGAGAGTTTTTCAGCCCGTGCGGGTTTTCACCCCGTGCGCATCAGCAGGGAGCGCGGCCCATCGACAGGATGGTGCACGCGGTGCTCTCCGAGAGCTGCCAGCCCGCGGCGGTGTGCTGCCAGGACATCGGCACGCCCGGCATGGTGCCGTGCGGGGAGATGACCGCGACCGAGGCATTGGCGTTATCGCCGTCGACCTGGATGTTCGAGACGCCGAAGCCGATCTTGCCGTAATTGCCGAGCTTCGAGGTCATGGTGTCGATATTGCTCGCGCGCCGATCGCCGCCCACCATGAGCTGCTCCTTGTCGACCGTGGCGATATTCGGGTCGACGAAGCGTTCCAGGGTGGACTGCAACTCCTCCGGCGAGGGCGCGGGGGAGTCGGCGTTGGCGAATCCCGCACCCGAGACGAGCGCGAGACTCGCGCCGAGGGCGGCCAGGGTGATGCGGGCGGAGCGAGCGAGCATGGGCGGTCGAGCCTTTCGATCGGAGCGGTTACTGCTGGGTATTACGGCTGACAGGCGGCGCGCGCCATACCGAGGATGGTGCACGCGCCGGAATCGGCGAGCTTCCAGGTGCCGTCCACGTACTGGAACGACATCGGCACATCGGCCATGGTGCCGTGCGGGGATACGACCGACACCTTCACATCGGCCTTATCGCCGGTCTGCTTGATTTCGCCGACGGTGAAAGACACCGCGTAATGCGCCAGACCCTGGTTCATTGTCTCGATGAGTGAGATCCGCTTGTCCCCGTCGACAACGAGTTTCGCCTTGTCCGCGGCGGGTTTCGCCGGATCCGCGAACGCGGTCAGCACGCCCTGGAGCTGCTCGGCGGTCGGTGCGGGCGCGGTGGCCGCCTTGGTCACCGCGGCCGAGGTGGTGGCCGCGGAGTCGGTGGAGGTCTTGTCATCGGAGCCGCAGCCAGCCAGGGTTGCGGTAACGGCGAGGGCCGCCGCAACGGTAGCCACGGAAACACGAAGCGTCCGCGAGGCGTTGCGCATACCAGAAGTTCGACTGGTGGGAAGGAGCATCAACGGCACCCTTTCGGATCGGCCGGTGATTAACTCACCGGAAACATGTTAGGGCAGGCTAACATGTCCGTCCGGTCCGCTAGCCGCAGCCTAGATGTGATCACGACGAAACCATGTCGGAAAGCGAGAACGAGTATCGCCCGGTAGCGTTGATAGACCGGGACTGGGAGGAGCAGCATCATGAGCCCCAACGAACATTCGGACTCGGCGGCCTGGAGGGAACTCGAGGCCGTCCGCGCCGAGGCGGCTGCACTCCGGAGGCAACTCGCCGACTCGCCGGATCGCTCACGGGAATTGGAAGCGCGCGTTGATTCGCTGACAATTCGCAACACCAAACTCATGGACACCCTCAAGGAAGCGCGACAGCAACTCGTCGCTCTCCGTGAGGAAGTCGATCGGCTCGGTCAGCCACCGAGCGGTTACGGCGTTCTGCTTGGTGTATATGACGATCAGACGGTCGACGTGTTCACCTCAGGACGCAAGATGCGCTTGACGTGCTCGCCGAATATCGATACCGCCACCCTCATCTACGGTCAAACCGTGCGCCTCAACGAGGCACTGACCGTGGTCGAGGCCGGCAAGTTCGAATCAATCGGCGAAATCGGCACGCTGCGCGAGATTCTCGACGACGGCCGTCGAGCACTGGTTGTCGGTCATGCCGACGAGGAGCGAGTGGTGTGGCTGTCCGGCCCGCTCTCCGCGCTCGTCGACGTGGACGATATGGAAGATCCGGATCGCCCCATTCGCAAACTGCGCCCGGGTGATTCGCTGCTGGTCGATACCAAGGCCGGTTTCGCCTTCGAGCGAATCCCCAAGGCAGAGGTCGAGGATCTCGTGCTGGAGGAGGTGCCCGATGTCGATTACCACGATATCGGCGGCCTCGGGCGCCAGATCGAGCAGATCCGCGATGCGGTGGAATTGCCTTTCCTGCACAAGGATCTGTTCCGCGAGTACGCGCTGCGGCCGCCCAAGGGTGTGCTGCTCTACGGCCCTCCCGGTTGCGGTAAGACGTTGATCGCCAAGGCTGTGGCGAATTCGCTGGCCAAGAAGATCGCCGAGGCGCGCGGTGAGGATGCCAAGGAAGCCAAGTCGTTCTTCCTGAACATCAAGGGCCCCGAGCTTTTGAACAAGTTCGTCGGTGAGACCGAGCGTCATATTCGGATCATCTTCCAGCGGGCTCGGGAGAAGGCTTCCGAGGGCACCCCCGTGATCGTGTTCTTCGACGAGATGGATTCGATCTTCCGCACCCGCGGTTCGGGTGTCTCCTCCGATGTGGAGACCACCGTTGTGCCGCAGCTGCTTTCGGAGATCGACGGCGTCGAGGGCCTGGAGAACGTCATCGTCATCGGCGCCTCCAACCGCGAGGACATGATCGACCCGGCCATTCTGCGGCCCGGCCGCCTGGACGTGAAGATCAAGATCGAGCGCCCGGATGCCGAAGCGGCACAGGACATCTTCTCCAAGTACCTCACCGAGACGCTGCCGCTGCACGCGGACGATCTCGCCGAATTCGATGGTGAGCGCGCCAAGTGCGTGAAGGCCATGATCGAGCGGGTGGTGGATCGGATGTACGCCGAGAGCGAGGACAACCGCTTCCTGGAGGTCACCTATGCCAACGGTGACAAGGAAGTCCTGTACTTCAAGGACTTCAACTCCGGCGCCATGATTCAGAACATCGTGGACCGCTCCAAGAAGTACGCCATCAAATCGGTTCTGGAATCGGGCAACCCGGGTCTGCGCATTCAGCACCTCTACGACTCCATCGTCGACGAGTTCGCTGAGAACGAGGATCTGCCCAACACCACCAATCCCGATGACTGGGCTCGTATCTCGGGCAAGAAGGGCGAGCGGATCGTCTACATCCGCACCCTGGTGACGGGCAAGAACGCCTCCGCCAGCCGCGCCATCGACACCGAGTCGAATACGGGTCAGTACCTGTAAGGATCGAATCGACAAGGGCCGCACTCTCATTCGAGGGTGCGGCCCTTGTCGTATGTGATCAGCCCTGGCGTGCGGGGGTATTCGCGGTGTCGAGTTCGGCGAGGATGTCGCGCAGGGTTTCGCGGCGGTCGGGGGACAGGGTCGAGAAGAGGTCGCGGGCGGCTTGGACGCGGGCCTCGGACATGCGGGTGAGCAGGGTGCGGCCCGCGTCGGTGAGTTCTACAAGTGTGGCGCGGCGGTTGGTGGGGTCGGGGGTGCGGGTGAGCAGGCCCGCGGCTTCCAGGGCGTCCACGACGGTGGTGGCGGAGCGCGGGACGATGCCCAGGCGCTCGGCGAGGTCGGACATGCGCAGGGGTTCGCCCGCGCGGCTCAGGGTGCGCAGCGCGCGGGCCTGGGCGGGCGTCAGGCCCAGGGGGGCGAGGTTGGCCATCTGACTGTGCCGGATGCGTTTGGCGGTGCGCAGGAACAGGTCGGGCAGGTCGCCTTCGGATACCTTCTCCATATTGCTGAGCATAGCTCACTGTCATGTGGAATAATTGTGAGTCTAGCTCAGTTATGGGGAGAGATTCCCGTTGGAAGGAGGCGCCTATGGCTGCCCGATCCGAACTTCGCCGGATACTCCGGCTGTTCCATCCCTATCGTTCCCGGCTCGCCGTCGTCGGCGTGCTGGTCGGCCTGTCCTCGATCGTGGGACTGGCCTCGCCGTTCATGGTGCGCGGGGTCATCGATACCGCGCTGCCCGAGGGGCGCACCGGACTGCTGACCGCGCTGGCGGCGGGCATGATCGCCGTCGCGGCGCTCACCGCCGTGTTCGGCGTCTGGCAGACCTATCTGTCGACCGCGGTCGGCCAGCAGGTCATGCATGATCTGCGGACGGCGGTCTATTCGCGGTTGCAGTCCATGCCGCTCGCGTTCTTCACCGCGACCCGCACCGGTGAGGTGCAATCGCGCATCGCCAATGACATCGGCGGGATGCAATCGACGGTCACCTCGACCGCGACCTCGCTGATCTCCAATTTCACCTCGGTGTTCGCCGCCGTGATCGCCATGTTCGCGCTGGACTGGCGGCTCACCCTGGTATCGCTGCTCATGCTGCCGTTCTTCGTATGGATCAGTCGCAGAGTCGGTTCCGAGCGCCGCCGCATCACCGGGGAGCGGCAGAAGCAACTCGCCGGCATGTCCGCGATCGTCGAGGAATCGCTGTCGGTGAGCGGAATCCTGTTGGGCCGCACCATGGGTCGCTCGCCCGCACTGGTCGATGATTTCTCCCGTGAGTCACGGGGCCTGGTGGACTTGGAGATTCGCTCCAATATGGCGGGCCGGTGGCGGCAGTCGACCATCACCATCGTGATGGCGGCCATGCCCGCGGTCGTCTATTGGGCGGCGGGATTGACCGTCGCGGCGGGACATCCGCTGGTGTCCATCGGCACGCTGGTGGCGTTCACCACCTTGCAGGCCGGATTGCTGCGGCCCGCGGTCATGCTGCTGTCCACCGGTGTGGAGGTGCAGAGTTCGCTGGCGCTGTTCGGGCGGATCTTCGAATATCTGGATCTGCGACCGGAAATCGCCGAACCGGAGCATCCGGTGGCGCTGCCCGCCGCGGGCGTGACCGGCGCGGTGCGGTTCGACAGGGTCGGGTTCGCCTACGATCCCGCCGATCGGAATGTGCTGAACGATATCGATATCAGCGTTCCCGCCGGGACCAGCCTGGCGATCGTCGGCGAAACCGGTTCGGGCAAGACGACTCTCGGCTACCTGGCCGCGCGGCTGTACGACGCGAGCACGGGTGCGGTCACCGTCGACGGAATCGATGTGCGGGACTTGAGTTTCGCGGATCTGTCCGCCACCGTCGGCGTGGTCTCCCAGGAGACCTACCTGTTCCACGCCTCGGTCGCGGAGAATCTGCGCTTCGCCAAACCCGATGCGACGGACGAGGAACTGTACGCCGCCGCGCGCGCCGCCCAGATCCACGAGCACATCGCTTCGCTGCCGGACGGCTATGACACCAAGGTCGGCGAACGCGGTTACCGCTTCTCCGGCGGTGAGAAACAGCGCCTGGCGGTGGCGCGCGCCATCCTGCGCAACCCGCCGATCCTGGTGCTGGACGAGGCCACCAGCGCCCTGGACACCCGCACCGAACGCGAGGTCCAGGCCGCCATCGACGCGCTGTCGCAGGGCCGCACGACGATCACCATCGCGCACCGGCTCTCCACCATCCGCAATGCCGATCAGATCGTGGTGCTCGATCACGGTCGCGTGGTGGAGCGCGGTACGCACGCGGAATTGCTGGCGCGCAACGGTTTCTACGCCGATCTGCTCGCCCGCGATGAGGTGCTGGCGGTGGCCTAACCGCTGCCCGGAATGAATCCCGGGTAGACGTAATGGCTGGCGCCGCCACCCGGCGCGCCCGATCCGGTGAAGGACGGGAAGTTGAACGGCAGCGCGATCAGCTTGTGCGGGTTGCCGTCCGCGTCGGCCTGCCAGCAGCCCGTGGACACACCGTGGAATCCGGTGCACACGATCCGCGTGCTGGTGCCGTACGGGGAGGTGAGCCGGGGGCTGGAATCGAGCGGATTCCAGTACCCGATATCGGTGGGTGTCAGGAAGTTCTTGGTCTCGATCACGTAGATCGGGCTGTTCGGCTGCTGCTGCGGCCAGTCATCGGCCGCCGCCACGCCCGCGCCGAAGGCCAGGGCCGTTCCGGTCGCGGCCGCGGTGGCGGCGAGGCGGGTGATGTTTCGAACGCTTGTCTGCACTACCCCTCCATCGAATTCGAATGCCATACGGCGTCGATCATCCATCGTGCGCGCCCCGGCAAACGTTGCATCGTGATGTTCGTGTTGTCATAACCCGAGGTATCGCATACGGTCTACCTCGACCGTCGGGGGATTGTCGAGTGAACGAGTTCTGCTGGTGTGCAGCGTATTTGGCTGCATGACCGGATGATGGGCACCTGGAGGGGAAGTCCCGATGCGTTTCGATTCCGCACGCCTGCTCGCGATAAGCGCGGCGGCTCTTGCCATTCCGCTCGCGGCCGCGGTGGCCGCCCCGCCGACGGCATCGGCCGCACCGATATCGGGTCCGGTGCATCGCGCGCCCGCCGGCGGCTTCGAGGAATTGATGGTTCCGTCGAGTATGGGCCCGGTCAAGGTGCAGGTGCAGTGGGCCAAACGCGGTGGCGGCTCGGCGCTGTATCTGCTCGACGGTATGGCGGCCCGGGACGATCGCAACGCCTGGTCCTTCGAAACCAATGCGCTGCAACAGTTCGGCGACGACGATGTCACCCTGGTGATGCCGGTGGGCGGCCAATCCAGCTTCTACACCGACTGGGCCTCGGCCAGCAATACCAACGGCCAGAAGTACACCTATCGCTGGGAAACCTTCCTCACCAAGGAACTTCCCGATTTCCTCGCCGGTTACGGCGTCTCGCGCACCAATAACGCCGTGGTCGGCCTGTCCATGAGCGGCGGTGCCGCGCTCATGCTCGCCGCCTTCCACCGTGACCAGTTCAAATTCGCCGGTACCTTCTCCGGAGCCCTGAACATCTCCGCCCCCGGTATGCGCGAAGCCGTTCGCGTGGCCGTATTGCGCTGGGGCGCATACAACATCGACGCCATGGCCGCCCCCTGGAGCCCCGCCTGGCTGCGCATGGACCCCTTCGTCTTCGCACCCCAGCTGAAGAACCTCCCCATGTACATCTCCGCGGGCAGCGCCCTCCCCGGCCCCGACGATCGCCCCGCCAGCGTGGCCCAGGTCTTCGACACCGGTGTGAGCATGGGCATCGAAGCGGTGGCCCTGGTCAACACCAGATCCTTCCAGGCCCGCCTGAATTCCCTCGGCATCCCCGCCACCTTCGACTTCCCCGCCTCCGGCATCCACACCTGGAAGTACTGGGAAGCCGAACTCTGGAAGGCCCGCCCCGCCATCCTCGCGGCCCTGAACGCCTGATTCGATGACCTTCGTTGTCGGGGATATCGTCGTGTGGTCGTACCGATCCTGACAGTGTGTCTGCTGACTATCGGTTCCAATTGTTGGCTTGTTCGTCCAGTCGTCGCTGCTGATCCGATCCGTCCTGCACAGCTCCGCTAAGTGCGCAGAGTTGTGGCTCTATGACGCACGGATCGGTAGGCGAGTTCGGATCCGCGTATGCGACGTTGGCGGACAGAAATATCGAAGATGCTGCGACGATGATTCCAAAGGCTAGTTCGCGCTTGACGTTCATTCTTCCCCCTGCTCTGACGAGCGTGGCAACTCTCAGCAATGTGCCGACAATGTCGAAAAAGTCAGCGCTATAAGGCTATTCCCTTGAGTTCGTTGGAGAAGGGCTTCCGTCACATTCGCCGAATGCGCCGATAGGCAGGGGCGGCGACCGCGGCGACCGCCAATCGCGCTGCCAGGGAGTCGATTTCGGTGAGCGGCAGGGTGGCGATGGTGAGGCGGAGGTGGTCGGTGTCGGGGTGGTCGGTCACCTCGAAGGGGCCGCCGGGGGCGGCTTTGATGCCCGCGGCGGCGAGGGAGATCATGGCGGCGTTCTCGTCGGTGACGGGGAGCCAGAGGTTGATGCCGTCGCCTCGGGTGACCGGGAGGTGGTGGCGGTGCAGGGCTTTGCGCAGGGCGGTGGCTCGGGTGCGGTAGGTGGTGCGGGCGGTGGCCACGGTGGTGCGGGCGGTGTCGTCGGTGAGCATGTGGAGCAGGACGCGCTGCAGGAGGCGGCTGGTCCAGCCGGGGCCGAGCATGCGGCGTTCGATGATGGGGTCGAGGTAGGCGGCGGGGCCGCCCGCGACCGCGAGGCGCAGGTCCGCGCCGTGGGATTTGGAGTAGGAGCGGATGTGGACGGTGTGGGTGGGCAGGCGGCTGCCGAGCGAGCGGACGGGGGTGTGGGCGATGCCGTCGGAGTGATCGTCCTCGATGACGAGCAGGGGGGACGCGGTGAGGATGTCCGCGAGTTCGCGGACCCGGGTCGCGGAAAGAGAAGCGCCGGTGGGGTTTTGGGCTCGGGGCTGGAGTAACAGCGCCACCGGGGAGTGACGGGGGAGGGATTCGGCGAGATCGGCGGGCAGCGGACCGGATTCGTCCATGCGGAGGGGGATGGGGCGTGCGCCGATGCGGGAGAGCAGGTCGAGGAACGGCGGGAAGCAGGGGTTCTCGACCAGTACCGCGTCGCCGAGGTGGATGTGGGCGGTGAGCAGGCGGTCGATGGCGTCCAATGCACCGTCCAGCACGGTGAAGCGTTCGGCGCGCATGGGCCAGTCGGCGCGCACCGTGGCTTCCAGTTCGGGCAGCACGGCCTCGCCCAGGTAGGTGGCGGAGAGATCATCGATGGCGTCCTCGCCGCCCAGGGCGCGCAGGGCCGCCGTCAGATCGGGCAGTAGCGCCGGATCGGGGACACCGCGCGAGAGGTCGATGCGAAAGTTGTTGTCCGAGTGTGAATGCAGGCGCTGATAGCGGCCCGCGGCGGTGACCGGGATCGGTTGCGGCAGGGTGGCGACGAAGGTCCCGGCGCGTCCGCGCGCGCGAATCGCGCCCGCCGCGGCCAGGGCGCGCCAAGCCTGATTGACAGTGGCGGGTGACACCTTCAGCACCCGGGACACCTCGCGGACCGTGGGCAGCCGGGTGCCCGGTGCCAGCGCACCGGACCGAATGCGGCGGCTGACGGCTGCGGCGATGCCCGCGGCGGTGCGGTCGTGCACCCCTGACAGGAATTCGATGGCCTCCGGACCGGCCGGGGCCGGATCGGCGCTGGGCGCGTCGTCCGGGACCGTGGGGCCGAGTTCCGTTGTCACGCTTTCATTCTGCGTTGGCGCATGCCGGGTGACGGGTGCGGTCCGCAAGATTTACGGTCACGAAACTGTTTCCGTCAACATGTAACACAACGAAATTCGTTTCGGGTGCAGTATCACAAAGTATGGCAATCGTTCGAGCTGCGCTGGTCCAGACGAACTGGACCGGCGACAAAGAGTCCATGATCAAGGCGCATGAGGACTATGCGCGGCAGGCCGCTGCGGCCGGGGCGAAGGTGATCTGCTTCCAGGAGCTGTTCTACGGGCCGTATTTCTGCCAGGTCCAGGATGCCAAGTTCTACGACTACGCCGAATCCGTGCCCGGCCCCACGGTGGACCGATTCGCCGCGCTGGCGCGCGAGCTGGGCATGGTGATGGTGCTGCCGGTGTACGAGCAGGAGCAGTCGGGACTGCTGTACAACACCGCGGCCGTCATCGACGCCGACGGCAGCTACCTCGGCAAATACCGCAAGCACCATATTCCGCAGGTCAAGGGGTTCTGGGAGAAGTTCTACTTCCGCCCCGGCAATTCGGGCTGGCCGGTCTTCGATACCGCGGTCGGCAAGGTCGGCGTCTACATCTGCTACGACCGGCATTTCCCGGAGGGCTGGCGGGCGCTGGGCCTGGCGGGCGCGGAGATCGTCTTCAATCCCTCGGCCACCTCGCGCGGACTGTCGAGTTATCTCTGGAAGCTGGAACAGCCCGCCTCGGCGGTGGCCAACGAGTACTACATCGGCGCGATCAACCGGGTCGGCATCGAAGAACTCGGCGATGACGATTTCTACGGCACCAGCTATTTCGTCGATCCGGAAGGCAAATTCGTCGGTGAGGTCGCCTCGGACACCAGCCCGGAACTGGTGGTGCGCGATCTCGATATGGATCTGATCAAGGTGGTGCGCGATCGCTGGGCCTTCTACCGCGACCGCCGCCCGGACGCCTACGGACCGCTGGTGAACCCCTGATGACGCGCACATTCATTCACGGCGGAACGGTGGTGTCGCCCACCGGTTCCCAACTCCTCGACGTACTCATCGACGGGGAAACCATTGCGGCCGTTGTACAACCGGGCAGTACCGCGCTCGGCACCGATCTGGCCGCCGCCTCCGATACGGTGATCGACGCCACCGGCAAATACGTGATTCCCGGTGGTGTGGACGCGCATACGCATATGCAGATGCCGTTCGGCGGCACCGAAGCCTCGGACACCTTCGAGACCGGCAGTCGCGCCGCCGCCTGGGGCGGCACCACCACCTTCGTGGACTTCGCCATCCAGAAACCCGGTGAGCGCGTTCAGGACAGCCTCGAGCTGTGGCATCGGAAGGCCGCTGGGCAGTGCGCCATCGATTACGGCTTCCACCAGATCATCGGCGACGTCAATGCCGAATCCCTCAAGGGCATGAGCGAATTGGTGTCCGAGGGCGTCACCAGTTTCAAACTGTTCATGGCCTACCCGGGCGTCTTCTACTCCGATGACGGGCAGATCCTGCGCGCCATGCAGACCGCCGGTGACCTGGGCGCGGTGCTGATGATGCACGCGGAGAACGGAATCGCCATCGATGTGCTCGTCGAACAGTCGATCGCGCGCGGTGACACCGCACCGTACTTCCACGGCACCAGTCGCCCTTGGCAATTGGAGGAGGAGGCCACGCACCGCGCCATCATGCTGGCGAATGTGACCGGTGCGCCGCTGTACGTGGTGCACGTCTCGGCGAAACAGGCCCTGGAACAGATCGCCACCGCACGCGGTAAGGGGCAGAACGTTTTCGGTGAGACCTGCCCCCAATACCTCTACCTCTCGCTCGAAGAGCAGTTGGGCGCACCGGGTTTCGAGGGCGCGAAATGGGTGTGCTCGACGCCGCTGCGCTCGCGAGAGGAAGGGCATCAGGACGAGCTGTGGCGGTATATCCGCACCGGTGACGTCGCCAATGTCGCCACCGATCACTGCCCGTTCTGCATGAAGGGCCAGAAAGAGCTGGGGCTGGGCGATTTCAGCAAGATCCCCAATGGCATCGGCGGTGTCGAACATCGAATGGATCTGATGTTCCAGGGCGTCAAGGACGGCCGCATCTCGCTGGAGAAGTGGGTGGAGATCTGCTGCACCACACCCGCGCGCATGTTCGGCATGTACCCGCGCAAGGGCATCATCAGCCCCGGTGCGGACGCCGACGTGGTGATCTACGACCCCAACGGGCACACCAGCATCGGGGTGGACAAGACCCATCACATGAATATGGATTACTCCGCCTACGAGGGCTTCGAGATCGACGGACACGTGGACACGGTGCTCTCGCGCGGCCGGGTGATCGTCGACGGCGGACAGTACCTGGGTGCGGCCGGACACGGCCGGTTCGTCAAACGCGCACTGTCACAGAACCTCATCTGACGCGAAGGGAGTGTGCGGGATGGATATCGGAGTGGTGCTGCAATGCACGCCGCCCGCGTCACGGGTGGTCGAACTCGCGAGAGTGGCCGAGACGCACGGGTTCTCGCACGTGTGGACATTCGACTCGCATCTGCTGTGGCAGGAGCCGTACGTCATCTACAGCCAAATCCTGGCCGTGACCCGCAAAGTCGTGGTCGGGCCCATGGTGACCAATCCGGCGACGCGGGATTGGACGGTCACCGCCTCGACCTTCGCCACCCTCAACGAGATGTTCGGCAATCGCACCATCTGCGGTATCGGACGCGGTGATTCGGCGGTGCGCACGCTGGGCGGGCGGCCGTCGAATCTGGCGACGCTGCGCGAATCCATCGGTGTCATCAGGGAACTCGGCAATGGCCGCGCGGTCACCATCGGTGACACCACGGTGCGACTGCCGTGGGCGGGCGATTCCCGCCTGCCGGTGTGGGTGGCCGGATACGGTCCGCGCGCACTGGATCTCACCGGTGAGGTGGCCGACGGCTTCATCCTCCAGCTCGCCGATCCGGATATCACCGCGTGGACCATCGCGCGGGTGCGGTCGGCGGCCGAACGCGCTGGGCGCGACCCGAACGAGGTGACCATCTGTGTCGCGGCACCCGCGTACATCACCGATGGCACCGAGGCCGGGCTGAAACACGCACGCGAACAGTGTCGTTGGTTCGGCGGCATGGTCGGCAATCACGTCGCCGATATCGTCGCCAAATACGGTGCCGACAGCGAGATTCCGGCCGCGCTGACCGAATACATCGCGGGGCGGCAGGGTTACGACTACAACCAGCACGGGCGGGCGGGAAATACGCACGCGGACTTCGTCCCCGATGCCATCGTGGACCGCTTCTGCATCCTCGGCACACCTGATGAACACCTGGTGCGGCTGCGGGAACTGGAAGCCCTCGGCGTCGACCAGTTCGCGGTGTACCTGCAACACGATGCCAAGACCTCGACACTCGAGGCATATGGCGAATCGGTGCTACCGCGCCTGGCCCATCCGGTGACGGCGACCAGCGCATGACCGATTCATCGACGCTGACCGCGGCGGCCGCGCTCGAACCCGCCGCGGTCGTCCGGCCCATGCGACGGGGTACCCCGGTGCGCGCAGCGGCAACGCTGCGCGCGTTCGGGTATCCGGTCGCCGCGTTCGTATTGCTGCTCGCCGCATGGGAATTGGTGAAAACGCTGGTGCCGGAGAACGGTGTCAGCATCGGGGATCAGCGGATACTGCCGCGCACCTCGGACGGCGCGCTGCCGCATGTGTGGGCGGTGCTCACTGTACTGGGGGAGAAGGACGGAAAGCGGTCGGTCGGCGCGACCCTGCTGCACACCGCCGGATTCACCCTCGGGCTTGCGCTGCTGGCGCTGGTGCTGGGCACCGTGGTCGGCATCGCGCTGGCGGTGCTCATGCAACGGTTCTCGGTCATCGAGCGCGGACTGCTGCCGTATGTGATCGTCTCCCAGACGGTTCCGCTCATCGCGCTCGCGCCACTGGTCGCGGGCTGGGGCGGGCGGGTGGTCATCGCGGGCCAGCCCTGGAAACCGTGGATGAGCATCGTGGTGATCGCCGCCTACCTGGTGTTCTTCCCTGTCGCCATCGGCATGCTGCGCGGCTTGCAGTCGCCCGCCAAGGCTTCGGTTGAACTGCTGCACAGCTGCGCGGCCGGATGGTGGCGCACGCTACTGCATCTGCGCCTGCCCGCCGCCGTCCCGTATCTGCTGCCCGCACTTCGATTGGGCGCGGCCGCCGCCGTGATCGGGGTGGTGGTGGCCGAGATATCCACCGGCACCGCGGGCGGTATCGGCCGCCAGATCATCGTTTTCTCGCAGCAGTCCACCGGTAATGCGGCCCGGTTGTACGCGGCGGTCATCGCGGCGGCGCTGCTCGGAGTGGTGCTCACCGCGCTGGTGGGGCTGGCCGAGGTCGCCCTGCGCCGCTACAGCAGGCCAGGTCATTCTTCAGGAGATACCCGTTGACCGTCGAACCCTCGCTATCCGAAAAAACATCGACCACAACGGATTCCGTGCCCGCCGTGGAATTGGACGCGGTCGGGAAGATCTTCACCGCCGGAGCGGTGACCGCGCTCGAACAGGTGAGCCTGACCGTCGCCGCGGGCGAATTCGTCTCGCTCATCGGACCTTCCGGATGCGGTAAATCCACGCTGCTGCGCATTGTCGCCGATCTCGAACAGCCCAGTTCGGGAACCGTTGTGGTGCACGGTAAGACAGCGCGGCAGGCGCGCCTGGACCAGGACTACGGCATCGCCTTCCAGCAAGCGGGACTGCTGGACTGGCGGACCGTGCAGGAAAACGTCGAGCTCCCACTGCAATTGCACGGAATCGGCAAACGTGAGCGACGCGCCCGCAGCGCCGAACTCCTGGAGATCACCGGACTCACCGACTTCGCGCGCCGCTATCCGGCCGAACTGTCCGGCGGTATGCAGCAGCGCGTCGCCATCGCCCGGGCATTGGCTCGCAAACCACCACTCCTGCTCATGGACGAACCGTTCGGCGCGCTCGATGAGATGACCCGTGAACGCATGCAGGGCGAACTGCTGCGCATCGCCGAAGAGACCGGCGCGGCGGTCATTTTCGTGACGCACTCGATTCCCGAAGCGGTCTTCCTCTCCGACCGCGTGGTGGTCATGACACCGCGGCCCGGACGCATCACCGCCGTCCTCGATACCGGCGGCTGGGATCGCGATACCGACACCGATGTGCGCTCCAGCGACGCCTTCTTCGCCTCGGTCGCGGCCGTGCGCGCCGCGTTGCACGAGGGCCACGGCACCGATCCCCAGGACACCGCGGGACGGGATATCCGGTGACTCGACTGCTCAGAACCGCGCTGCCGCCGGTGCTCTTCGGCATCACCATTCTCGTGCTCTGGCAGGTACTCACCGTCGCTGCCGGGGTGCCGTCCTTCCTGCTGCCGTCACCGTCCGCGATCGCCGATGCCTTCACCGGCAATTTCGACGCGATCGTCAAGGCCGCCACCGCGACCGGAACCAATGCGCTCATCGGCCTGATCGTCGGAAGCTGGTTCGGAATCGCCGCCGCCATGCTGGCCGTGCGCTTCGAGGTGGTGGGCGGACTGCTCGGCGCACTCGCCGCCGGTGCCGCGGCCGTGCCCATCGTGGCGCTGGCCCCGCTGCTGAACTCCATGTACTCGACCACCACCGATCTGCCGCGCCGACTGGTCGCCGCCATCGTGGTGTTCTTCCCCGTATTCGTCAGCACCGCACGGGGATTGCGTCAGGTCCCGCGCGTACAGCACGACCTCATGACCGCCTACGCCGCCACCGGCTGGCAGATCACCCGCACCGTGCGATTGCCCGCCGCGCTGCCGCATCTGTTCACCGGCCTGCGCATCGCCGCACCGGGCGCGGTCATCGCCGCCATCATCGCCGAATACTTCGGCGGTCTTCAGCACGGACTGGGCAGCCGGATCACCTCGGCCGCGGCCAATACCGCGTACCCCCGCGCCTGGGCCTATGTGGTCGCCGCCATGGTGCTGGGCCTGCTCTTCCTGGCCGCGGTCCTGCTGCTCGAACAACTCACCCGCCGACCCCGCACCACCCTCTGGAGATCCGAATGAGAAGTACCGCACACAAATACCGATTCCGGGCCTGTCTGGCCGTCGCGGCGCTGGGCCTGGCAGCGCTGACGGCGTGCAGCACCACCGACAGCACCACCACCTCCGACGGTCTGACCAAGGTGAAGCTGCAACTGCAGTGGTTCAAACAGGGACAGTTCGCCGGATATCTGGCTGCCGTCGACCAGGGCTTCTACAAGGAACAGGGTCTGGACGTCGAAATCCTCGACGGCGGAACCGATATCGTGCCGCAGACCGTCCTCGCACAGGGGCAGGCCGACTACGCCATCGCCTGGGTGCCCAAGGCGCTGGCATCGCGCGAGGCGGGGGCGGGCATCACCGATGTGGCGCAGATCTTCCAGCGGTCGGGCACCAAACAGGTGTCGTTCAAGAACGCGGGCATCAACGCTCCGGCGGACCTGCGCGGTAAGAAGGTCGGAAACTGGGGCTACGGCAATGAGTTCGAGCTCTTCGCGGGGATGACCAAGGTCGGCATCGACCCGGCCAAGGACGTCAAACTGGTGCAGCAGCAGTTCGATATGAACGCCTTCCTCGCGCACGATATCGATGCGGCACAGGCCATGTCGTACAACGAGTACGCGCAGCTGCTGGAAACCAAGAACCCGGCCACCGGAAAGCTCTACACCGCAGACGATTTCGCCGCCCTGGACTGGAATGATCAGGGCGTGGCCATGTTGCAGGACGCCATCTGGGCCAATACATCCAAGCTGAAGGACACCAAATACGCCGATCAGACGGTGAAGTTCATCGCGGCCTCGCTCGAGGGTTGGGCGTTCTGCCGCGACAATGTCGATAAATGCCGCGATATCACCGTCGCCGCCGGGTCCACGCTCGGCGCGAGTCATCAGCAGTGGCAGATCACCGAGGTCAACAAACTCATCTGGCCCTCGCCCAATGGCATCGGCCTGATGGACAAGGCCGCGTGGGATCGGACGGTGTCGATCGCCAAGACCGCCCGCAATCAGGAGGGCGCGACCGTGCTCACCAAGGATCCGGACGCGGACGCCTATACGACCGAATACGCCACCAAGGCCCTCGATCTGCTGAAGTCGCAGGGTCTGGATGTGACCGGCAGCGGGTACACCGCACAGCCGGTGACCCTGACCGAGGGCGGTAAATAGCCAGCTCACCGGCTTGATCGTGCCCGTCGTCCCGCGCTTCGCGCTCGGGGCGGCGGGCACCCCTGTTTTCTGGGGCTTCCCTTCGGTTGACCGTCTGTCATAAAATTTGGCCGTGCGGTCAGAAAATGAGCCAGACGGTCAGCCGAGGTCGTTCATCGAGGAGGCGCGGCGGCGGCAGATCATCGCCGCGGCCGTCGAAGTGATCTCCGAATTCGGCTACGGCAATGCCTCACTGGCTCGGATCGCCAAACACGCCGGAATCTCGAAGGGTGTCATCTCCTACCACTTCGACGGTAAGGACGATCTGATGACGCAGCTGGTCATCCAGCTGTATGTCTCCGGGGCGGAGTACATGACCCCGATCATCGGTGCCGCGCCGGGCTGGCGCGGCAAGGTGCTGGCGTACATCGAATCCAATCTGGAGTTCATCGCCGCCAATAAGCGCTATGTGGCCGCCATGACCGATGTGGTGCTCAATCTGCGTGACGCCGAGGGCAAATCGCGGTTCGTGAACGTGGAGAGCGCGCGGGAGATCCTGCGGCCCATCGCGGACATGCTGCGAGAAGGACAGCGCGAGGGCGAGTTCGGGGATTTCGATCCGATTCTGATGGCGAAATCCATTCGCGATGCCATCGACGGCACCGGCGGGCGGGTCATCAATGAACCGGATTTCGACGCGCGTGCGTACGCGGCACACGTGTGCCGCATTTTCGATCTGGCTACGGGCAAACCGGGGGAGTAATGACAAGAACACTGGATATCGAAGTGACACGGCAGGATTCGGCGGATGAGCTACCGCCGTTCGCGCTCGGCTGGGTGAGCGCCATCGCCGCGATCGGCGCGCTGGCGCTGCTGGCCACCCTGGGCCAGTACGGATTCTTCGGCGATGAACTGTATTTCGTCTCGGCCGGGCATCGGCTCGCGGTGAGCTACGCCGATCAGGGGCCGCTGGTGCCCGCCATCGCCTGGTTCATGGATCTGCTCGCACCGGGATCGATGGTGGCGCTGCGGCTTCCGTCGGTGCTGCTCACCGTGGCGGCCCTGGTGGTGAGCGCGCTGATCGCCCGCGAACTCGGCGGCTCCCGCGCGGCGCAGGCGCTCACCGCCCTGGCCTATCTCACCTCGCCGTTTCTGCTGGTGCAGGGAACCCAGTTGTCCACCAACAGCATCGACACCGCGTTCTGGGTGTTCATCAGCTGGCTGGTGATCCGCTGGGTGCGCACTCGGCAGGACAGTCTGCTGCTGTGGGCGGCAGTGGTGACCGCACTGGATCTGCAGGTGAAATGGCTCGTCCCGTTCCTGTGGGGCGCGATCGCCATCGGGGTGCTCTGTTTCGGGCCGCGCGAGCTGCTGCGCCGTCCGGTGCTGTGGGCGGGTGCGGCCGGTGTCGCGGTGACCATGGTGCCCAGCCTGATCTGGCAGGCCCGGCACGACTGGCCGCAGTTGGGCATGGGTGCGCAGGTGGCATCCGAACAGGCCGATATCGGCGGGCGCGCGATGTTCGTGCCCATGGCCCTCGCCTCGGCGGGCGTACTGGGCGCGGTATTGCTGCTGGGCGGCATCGTGGCGCTGCTGCGCATGCCCGAGCTGCGGCCCTACCGGTTCCTCGGGCTGGTGCCGGTACTGCTGACCATCGCCTTCGTGATCACCGGCGGCCGTGCGTATTACGTGGTCGGCTGCTACGCCGCGGTGATGGCGGCCGGTGCGGTCTTCGCCACTCGCCACGGTATCGCCGGGTGGCGGCGCTGGGTGGGTGGCGCGCTGGCGGTGGTGTCGGTGGCGGTCCTCGCGCTGACGCTGCCGCTGCAACCGGAATCGAAGGTGAAACCCGCTGCGTCCGAACAGGATGCGTGGATGAGCCTGAGCGTATACGGCCGGTTCGGCTGGGAGGACCTGGCACAGGCGACCGAGGCCGCCTATCAGGCGCTGCCCGCGCCGGAGCGGGAGCATGCGGTGATCATCACCGATTCCTACTGGCAGGCAAGCGCATTGGACCTGGATCGGGCCAAGCATGGACTGCCGCCCGTTTACTCTCCCAATCGAGGGTTCGGTTACTTCGGCACACCGCCGGATGATGCCACCACGGTGATCTGGGTCGGCGGTGACGGCGGTGAACCGCGCTCGCGGTGCGAGCAGGTCAGCGATATCGGCAGAGCCGATGCGCGACTGGGGATTCCGGGCGTCACCCGCGATATCACCATCCGGCGCTGCGACCACCCGCGCGCACCGTGGTCGCGCGAGTGGCCGACTATGTTGCGGCTGGGGTGAATCCGGTCAGTTCCGGTTCTCGGAGACGGTGTCGAGGGTGACTCCGGCGGCGGGCGCACCGTCGCCGGATCCGTCCGCCACCCCGGCGGCCGCGATGTTCTGCAGCACGTCCAGGCCGCCGGTGACCTTGCCGAACGGGGTGTAGTTCGGGGGCAGCTGAGAATCCTTGTACACCAGGAAGAACTGGCTGCCATTGGTGTTCGGGCCGGAGTTGGCCATCGCGAGCGTGCCCGCGGGATAGGTTGCGCCCGCGAGGTTCTCATCGGTGAACTTGTAGCCCGGACCGCCGGTGCCGGTGGCAGTCGGATCCCCGCACTGCAGTACGAAGATGCCCTGGGTGGTCAGGCGGTGGCAGGTGGTGTGATCGAAATACTGCTGCTGGGCCAGGAATACGAAGGAGTTCACCGTATGCGGTGCGCGGGCGGCGTCCAGGGCGACGGTGACCGTGCCGCAGTTGGTCGCCAGATCCGCGGTGTACGCGGCGTTCTGGTCGATCGTCATGCCCGGCTCGCTCTGCCACTTCAAACCGTTCGGCTGTCCGCTCGCGGCGGGGTTGCAGCCGGGGGCGGTCTCGAACCGCGGCGCGGGGGCGGCCTGAGCCCGTCCGGTGACCAGCAGGGCGACCGCGATGGTCAGCCCGAGCAGGCCGACCCGCCGAAGCGCCTTGCGTTCGAGGCGGATACGGCGGGGCTGCCGGGCGGTATCGCCGTCGACGGTCTGCGCGTGCGGTTCGGTATTCACCGGTCGGGATCTCCTTCATTCGCGGATTGCGCTTCGGACCGCATAGTGATCGGACTATGCGGTCGGCATCATTCCACCTCCCGGCCGCGCGCGGGGGTGGTTCACCGGACTGCTCGCGCCAACGCGCCGGGATCACACCCCTGCCCCGGGTTTTCGCTGCTAACTTGGCGCACATGAAGGTTCAACTGCGGCACAATCCGTCGTCGACCATCGCCCGCTGCTTCCTCGCGGGCGGTGAGCCCATGCGGGTCGAGAGCGGTGCCATGGTGGCGCACTCCGCCGGAGTTACCTTGGCCGCCAAGGCCGAAGGCGGCATCATCGCCGGACTCAAGCGGTCGGTGCTCGCGGGCGAATCGTTCTTCGTGTCCACTTTCACCGCGCCCGCCGCGGGCGGCTGGGTCGATGTCGCGCCCGCGCTCCCCGGTGACATGCTCTCGCTCTCCATCACCCAGGACCGCCCGTACTTCATCAGCCGCGGCGGCTGGATCGCGAATTCGCACGCGGTCACCGTCGAGGCCAAATGGGGTGGCCTGGCCAATCTCTTCGGTGGTGAGGGCGGTTTCGGCCTGCGCGCGCACGGCGACGGCGAGGTGGTGCTGGGCGTCTTCGGCGCGATCGACGTCATCGATCTGGCCCCCGGTGAACCGGTCACCATCGATACCGGCCACGTCGTCGCCTACGACCTCGCCATGAACTTCACCATCCGCCGCGCAGTCTCGGGCCGCTCGCTGCAATCCCTCAAATCCGGCGAAGGCTTCGTCTTCGACTTCGTCGGCCCCGGCCGCGTCCTGCTGCAAACCCGCAATCCGGGCGCCTTCGCCGCCTGGGCCGGTTCGTCGGCCTCCTCCGGTTAGATCTTGTGAGATACCTCACTCTTCGCCTGTTCTCAAATAACCCCAGCTGGAACAGGTTCTACTTGGTGCGCCCGTCGACAGGCGATGCTTTTCTCTCGAAAATCATTCACCAACCAAAGTGAATCGTGCATGCTTCACATGTCGACATGTCATTTCATAGATGAGGAGTAACGCGTGTCCGGATCCGCCTCGGACTTCCTGGCCCAGGTACTGATCAAGACCCTCCAGGGTCTGTTCACCGGCAGCACCGGCCAGTAACTCGCGGAAACGCGAACGGCCCCTTACGAATCGCGCGGGATTCGTAAGGGGCCGTCCTCATGTCGGGACCATGCCGCTCAGCGCAGCAGGTGGGGGATGAGGGTGCGGGTGTCGGGGACGAAGGGCCAGGTGGGATCGGCCAGGTGGGTGCGGAGTTCGACATCGGTCCACCACCAGGCGTCGGCTACTTCGGAGGGTTGATGGGTGAAGGGGCCGTCGGAGTGGACCTCGTAGGCGAACAGGTGGCAGCGCATGGGGATTCCGGCCCATTCGCCGTCCCAGGATGAGGTGATCAGGGGAGTGGGGCGCGGGTCGGCGGGGGTGAGGTGGATGCCGAGTTCTTCGCCCAGTTCGCGGATGGCGGCTTCGGCGGGATCTTCGCCGGGGTCCAGGACGCCGCCGGCGAGGCAGTCGTGCATACCGGCGAAGACGGATTTGGTGTCGGTGCGGCGGTGGACGTAGACGCGGGTGCCGTCCAGGGAACGAACCAGGACACCCGCGCTGGCGTGCCAGAGACCTTCGGTGTAGACGACGGCGCGATCCTCGGCGCCGATCTCGCGGCCCGCGGCGTCGTATACCGCGATCATCTCCGGCATGGCGGTTCCCTTCCGTGCCGCCGGGGGTCGGCGGCGGTATCGGGAGCAGACTAGCCATATCGGGGGAAGATCCGGGACGCGGAGGGGGTGCCGGGCGCGTAGCGTCTGGGGCGCAATCGATTTCGCCGGAGAGGACGAGACCCATGCCGCTGCCCCAGGCGCTCGCGCGCATCAATCGCCGGATCAGCAATCCCGTACTCGGTGTAATGGCCCGGATCGCACCGGGATTCGGGATCGTCATCCATACCGGGCGCAAGTCGGGGCGGGTGTATCGGTCGCCGGTGATGGTGTTCCGGCGTGACGGCGGTTATCGGATCGCGCTCACCTACGGGCCGAAGGTGGACTGGCTGAAGAACATTCGGGCGGCGGGCGAATTCGAATTCGAGACCCGGGGGCGCGTGATCACCCTCACCGATCCGGTGCTGAGGCAGGACTCGTCGGCGGCTTGGGCCCCGATCGGCGTACGGCAGGTGCTGACCGCGCTGTCGGTGGAGTACTACGTGCAGGCTCGGCTGGCGGAATAGTCCACCGGTCGCGGCCGCCGTCCGGACCGCCCCCGATCTTCCCCTGCTGTCGTAAGCGCTCTCGCCCGAAGTGAAGCTGTAGATTTGCTGATGTCCCGTCGTCATCAGGTCGAGCAGTACTTCACCGGGCAGGAGCATGCTGTTGACCGAGGTGGTGAATAGTCCGGCCCAGCCGAATTCCTCCGGTCGGCACCGGTTGGAACCGGATCGTCCGATCATCGCGTGGAAGGCGATCGCGGCCGTCGCGGTACCGGCTGCTGTGGTGTTGCTACTCGCCGCGACGCGGTACGGCTACTTCGGCGACGAGCTGTATTTCCTGGCCGCCGGACGACGGCCTTCGTTCGGCTACGCGGATCAGGGACCGGTGCTGCCGCTGCTGGCGCGGCTCATGGACACCATCGCGCCGGGCTCCTATTTCGTGCTGCGCCTGCCCGCGGTGGCATTGACGGTGACCGCGATCGTCCTGTGCGCCTTGCTCGCTCGCGAATTCGGCGGCGGTCGCTGGGCGCAGGCGTTGGCCGCCGCCGGTTATGCCACCTCACCGTTCCTGCTGCTGCAGGGCACCATGCTCACCACCAACGCGGTCGATACCGCGCTGTGGGTGATCATCACCTGGCTGGTGGTGCGCTGGGTGCGCACCCGCGATGACCGCCTGCTGCTGGCCGCGGCCCTGGTCACCGCCGTGGACATGCAGGTGAAATGGCTGATCCCCTTCTTCTGGCTGGCTGTGGCCGCGAGCAGTCTGGTCTTCGGGCCGCGCGATCTGGTGCGCCGCCCGCTGCTGTGGCTGGGCGGTGCGATCGTGGTCGCCGCGACGATTCCGGAACTGCTGTGGCAGGCGCACCATGACTGGCCGCAATTGGAGATGGGCCGGGTGATCGGCAATGAACAGGACATCCTGGGCGGGCGGCTCATGTTCCTGCCCATGTCGGTGAGCCTGGCGGGCTTCCTCGGCGCGGTGCTGCTGGTATTCGGGGTGTGGGTGCTGCTGGTGTGGGAGTCGTTGCGGCGCTACCGATTTCTGGGCGCGACCCTGATCCTGCTGTACCTGGCGTTCCTGATCACCGGCGGGCGGATCTACTACGCCGCCGGAATGTACGGGGTGCTGATCGCCGCGGGCGCGGTCGGCGTGGTCACCACCGCCGAGCGCATGCGGGTCGAGACGCGGCGCGCGCTCATCGCCGTGGTCACCGTATTGACGCTGGGCGCAACGGCATTCGTGCTGTACTCCACCCCGTGGCGGCCCGCCGCCGATGTGCATCCGCCCGCCGATGACGCCGAGGCCGCCATCAATATCGGCGTGTACGGATCATTCGGCTGGCATGAACTCACCGATGAGGTGGAGCGGGTCTATGCGGGCCTGACCCCGCAGGAGCGCGCCAAGGCCATCATCCTCGCCGATACCTATTGGCAGGCAAGCGCATTGGATGAGCTCGGCCGCCATGACCTACCGCCCATCTACAGCCCCAGTCGCGGCTTCGGATACTTCGGCACCCCACCCGATGACGCGAGCGCGGTGATCGCCGTCGGCGGCTACGAGGCGGTGCTGCGCTACCAGTTCGAACACGTCGATCCGGTGGGCAAGGTCGACACCCGCATCGGCTTCCCGGGCAATACCCAGAACGTGACGATCTGGAAGTGCACCGGCCTCAAGAAATCGTGGACACAGGTGTGGCCGAATTGGATGCATCTGTAACCGGGCGCACCACCCGCCCCGCCATACCCTCGCCGAGATTGAACCGTTCCATCGCGGTCCGCAGTCCGGGCAGCGCCGCGAACAATTCATCCCGCAGCGGCCCCTCGGCCCCGAGCTGAGCCAGTACGCCGACGGTGGCCAGAATCGTGCGCCCGATCGGGGTGTACGCGGGTGGCGCGGTGAGCTGCCTGCCCACATTCGACAGGCTCGGCTCGATGGTCCGGCGGACCTGCCCGCGCAACCATTTCGTGGTCAGCCGCACGGTATGCGGGAAGAACAGCTCCCGAATCGGCTCGGCCAGGGTGCGCAGCGCCACGATATCGAGTTCGCGATCGGGGGCGACGAAACCGTGCGTCCGCAGTGCGGCCTCCACGTGCGCGTTCTTCCCGTTGAACGCCGCATCGGCGATATCGGCGACCACCTGCTGGAATCCGGCCGGAATCGGCGGGCACGCGCCGAAATCCACCACGCCCAGGCGGCCGTCGCGCAGCACCCGGAAATTGCCCGGATGCGGATCGGAGTAGATCAACCCGGTCCGCCCCACGCAGGAGGTGACGAAACGCAGCACCAGCAGGCCGATCCGGTTCTTCTCCTGCTGTGCGCCCGAGGCGATGATGCGCGGCAGCGGAATCCCGTCCAGCCATTCGGTGACCAGCACATCGTTCTCCTGATGCACCACGCGCGGGACCACGAAATCCGGGTCGTCGGCGTACGCCTCGGCGAAAATCCGCTGGGTGTCAGCCTCTTTGGCGTAGTCCAGCTCTTCGCTGATGCATTCCGCGAACGCCTCGGCCAAGGCCCTGGTATCGGCCCCGGGCACGAAAACCGTTGCCAGTGGCGCGAGTTGGCGAATCTGCCGCAGATCGGACTGCACCGATTCGCGCGCACCCGGATACATTAGCTTGACCGCGACGGGGCGGCCATCGTGCCAGACAGCGCGATGCACCTGCCCCACGGAGGCGGCCGCACAGGCGCGGAGGGTGAAGTCGGAGAACTGATCTCGCCAATTCGGCCCCATATTGTCCGCCATGGCCTGATTCACCGCACCGGGCAGCATGGCCGGGGCGGAGTCCTGCAGGCGGCTCAGCGCCTCGCCGTAGGGTGCGCCCAATTCCGGCGGCAGCGCCATCTCGTAGAGGGCGAGCACCTGGCCGAATTTCGCCGCGCAGCCCTTGAGCTCGCCGAGCACCTCGAACATGTGCTGGGCGGTGCGGGCCTGGATATCGATCTCGACCTCGCGTTTGGGCGCTCCGAGCGCGCGTCGCCCGAGTCCGCCCGCGCGCCGGGCCGCATAGGCCACCGGCAGCGTGACGATCTTGGTATTTCGGACGGCGGCGCGGGTCGGCGGCTGACCGGTCGTCTCCGGTTCGGTGCGACGACGGAGTCGCCGGAGACCACCCTGGCGCGGTTCGAGCATCGAGGACCTCCCAAGATCGGGTGTCTCAGTGTGTCATGCGGTCGATCTCCGGGGGTAGGCCGGACAGCGGCGGATTTGACCGGTTGGGGTGGCAATGGGTTATTCCGGGTGACGATTTCAGGTGCGGGACGGGTCAATCATGTGATTGTCTGGGACAATTAAGCGACCGGTCTGCCCGGACGGCAATGGGGCGGTTCGCGCGATCGGGCACAGGAGTGATCACGATGAACGAGAAGATCGGTTCGGTCGCGCTGCGACCGCGAGCGGTGCGGTTCGATTTCTCCCGGTCGCCGCTGCACTGGATACCGGGTGAACCCGTTGCCTCACATGCCATCTCGGGCCTGAATCTGATTCTGCCGCTGGGCGAGCGCGGCTTCGTCGAGATGTTCCGGCGGGCGCTGCCCTATGTCACCGACGCCGACCTGCGCGAGCAGATGATCGGCTTCATGGGGCAGGAGGCCATCCACGCCGAATCGCACAATCAGGCCGTTTGGGAGTTCCTGCAACGCCACGATATCGACCCCGAACCCATTCTGACCGAGGCCGAATACCTTTTCGACCGGGCCATCGCCCGCCTGGACACGCTGCCGGAGAACCTGCGGCACCGGGTCGTCACGCAGATGCTGGCGCTCATCGCCGGGGTGGAACACTTCACCGCGCTCGGCGGCGACTGGATCCTGAATCAGGATTTCGAGAGCCTGCACGCCGATCCCGCGCTCACCGATCTGTTCCGCTGGCACGGTGCGGAGGAGGTCGAACATCGCAGTGTCGCCTACGATGTCGCCCGCTACTTCGGGGCCAAGCGGCCGCGCCTGGTCACCTTCTACCTGGGCACCAGCGTGGGGCTGCCGGTGGGCTTGATCGCCATCGCCTGGTGGCTGGTGCGACAGGACCCGACCATGCGAAATATGGGACCGGTCAGGGTATTCCGCGAGATCGGCAGCGGTATACGGCGCGGGGTGCTGCCGCGCTGGGGCCTGATCGGACGCGGTTTCGCCTCCTTCGTGCGTGCCGATTACGACCCGGCCGATACCGGCGACACCGCACAGGCCGTCGCCTACCTGGCCAAATCTCCCGCTGCCAAATTGGCGCACGCGTCATGACCAGAACCCCCGAACTGCAATCGGTCGAAGGCCGCATCGCCGAAATGCGCACGCGCGGTGTGCCACCTGCCTTCTGGGCCCCGTTACGCCGCGATCCGCTGCTGATGGTGGCCGACCGGCTCATCGGTCCCGGGGCGCGGGTGCTGGCGTGGCTCTCGCCGGACGCACCGGAGCCGCCACGTGCCGTACAGGCCAGAGAACTGGTGCTGGTGGACCGAGCGGTCGTCGCCGCCGACGAGGACGTCGTGAGCCTGGTCTTCGCCCACCCGCGCGGCGCGGCACTGCGCGCCTGGAGCCCCGGCGCTCATCTGGACCTGGTCCTGCCGTCCGGCCGCATGCGGCAGTACTCGCTCTGCGGCGACCCGGAAGACCCGTTCCACTACCGAATCGCGGTGCGGCGCATACCGAATGGCAGCGGTTCCATCGAACTGCACGACCTGCGGCCCGGCATGCGAGTGCGAATTCACGGCCCGCGCAACGCGTTCCCGCTGACCCTGGCGGGCCATGGTTCGCCGCCCGAGTCACCTCGCCGAATACGGTTCATAGCGGGTGGAATCGGGATCACGCCGATGCTGGGCATGATGCGCGCGGCCGATCGGGCCGGGGCGGAGTGGTCGCTGCTGTATACCGGCCGCCATCGAGCGGCGCTGCCGTTCCTCGATGAAATCGCCTGTTACGGCGGCAGAGTCACCGTGCGTACGGATGATGAGGCAGGGTTGCCGACCGCGGCGGTGCTGGTGCCGTCCGTGGAACCGGGGCTGGCCGTGTACGTGTGCGGTCCGCCCGCGCTGCTCGAGGTGGTGGCCGCGCGGGTGGCGCGTGCGCCCGTGGTGGAGCTGCATCATGAGCGGTTCGCGCCGCCGCCGATTGTCGACGGGCGAGCGTTCCGCGTGCAGTGGGGCAGGCGCGGCGGGGTTTTCGAGGTGCCCGCCGATCGCACGGTGCTCGCGGTGCTCGCCGAGGCGGATCCGGCGGTGCCGTATTCGTGCCGTCAGGGCTTCTGCACCACCTGCAAGGTGCGGGTGCTCGCCGGAACCGTCGAGCACCGCGACACCGTGCTCAACGACGCGCAGCGGGCACAGGGCGACATGCTGATCTGCGTGTCGCGGGCACAGCCCGGCGAGCTGCTGGTGCTGGATGCGAATACCGGTGCGGCGGGGCCGGTTCCGCCGCCGCATCGGGGCCGCTATCGCGTCAGGCTGGCGCGGGCCATGCCGAAGCGCATGAGGCTCGGCGGGGTCAAGCGGGTGCCGTAGTAGGCGACCCACGCTTCCGGGGTGACGGGGACGACCGCGCTATTGCGTTGGACGGCACGGACAATCGCCGCCGCCACCTTGGCGGGTGGGTAGCTGCGCATTCGGTACAGGGTGTCGAACAGTCGCTGCCTGGCATCCTGCTGATCCGCCGAGACACCCGAGAACTCGGTGGTGCGAACGATATTGGTGTGCACGATGCCCGGGCAGATGGTGGTGACCCCGATACCGTCCTTGGCCAGTTCGGCGCGCAGGCAGTCCGAGAAGGTGAAGACGGCCGACTTGCTGGTCGAGTACGCGCTGAAGCCCTGCTGCGGGGTGTAGGCGGCCATGCTGGAGACATTCACGATATGACCGCCGAGCCCGCGTTCGGCCATCAGATGTCCGAAGGCCCGCGAACCGTGCACCACACCGAACAGGTTGATATCCAGCACCCGTTTGAAACTCTCGCTGGGCGTGCGCAGGAACGGCGCGGCCTGGCCGACCCCGGCATTGTTCACCACCACATCGGGGACGCCGTGCACCGACGCCACCTCGTCCGCGTGTGCCTGAACAGCGGCCTCGTCGGAGACGTCCAGGGCGTACGGGTATGCCGCGCCGTCGAATTCGGCGATCAGCGCGGCGGTCTCCTTGGCGTCATCGGCGTCGATATCGGAGACCACCACCTCGGCCCCGGCGCGGGCGAAGGCGAGCGCGGTCTCGCGGCCGATTCCCGACCCCGCGCCGGTGACCACGACGAGTTGATCCTCGAACGGACGGCGGTCGCGCCCCACTTCGGCGCGGCGCAATTCCCGCGCGGGCTCGGCACCGGATACGGCGTCGATGAGCTGGATGGTGGCCCGCGCCAGCACCCCCGGATGTGAATACGGCACCCAGTGACCGGCTTTGAGATCCCGCCGCCACAGCCGATCGGTCCATTGATCCTCATCGTCGAACACCGCCGGGCGCACCGCCGGATCGTACTGGGCGACAATGAGCTGCACCGGTACCGTGGTTCGCCGCTCGCGTGCCGAGAACAGCTTCGCCACAACGAGATTGGCGCGGTAGATCTGGAGTCCATTGGCGGCGTCCGCGGTGAAGGTGTCACCCAGGGTGACCTGTTCGGCGGGCGTGCCCTGCGCCAGACGCAGCCCCGCGCGGAATACCCGGTCCCGCAGACCGAACCGGACCAGCGCGGGGGTCACCGGTGCCATGAACGCGAATTGATAGGCGATCGAGGCCAATTGGGCCAGGGGAGCGGCGAGATTTCCGGGGGTCGGCCGGGTGAAGCGGCCGCGCGCCCAGTGACCGGCGTGATCGAGATTCGGCCCGGACACCGAGGTGAACGAGGCGATGCGGGCCTGGGCCCCGGGTTCGCATACCGCGTCCCATACGGTCACCGAACCCCAGTCGTGAGCCAGGACGTGTACTGGAGCGTCCGGGCTGACCGCGTCGATCACCGCGAAGAAGTCGGTGGCGAGTTCCGGTATCCGGAATGCCCTGTGGTCCTTGGGATTCGTACTGCGCCCGTGCCCGCGCGAATCGTAGGTGACGACCAGGAATCGGTCGATGAGATGCGGAAGGACGTTGTCCCACAGTCGATGTGAATCGGGCCAGCCGTGCACCAGCACGATGGCCGGCCCATCGGGCACGCCCTGTTCGTACACGGCGATATCGATCTCGCCATTGGTCACGGTCCGGGTTTGCAGCGCCACTGCCGCCTCCTCTGTCTCAGACAGGTGATTCGACTCCAGCTTGGCGGGCAACGGCAGCGGTGTCAATGCGCGGACGCGGGGGCGTTGCAGGGTGGTACGGCGGCGGCGACCAGCCGTACCACCCGCCCCCGGCCACCCGGGCCGGTGGATTCGGACCCCGCGGACTCAGTGCGTGAGCGACCCCGCGGGCGCGAGCGGCAACACCAGACTCGACGGCCACACCGAATTCCGCTGCACCTGCTGAGACGTTCCCAGCAGACGCGGCAGATCGGTCGGAATCGGCATCGTCGAGGGGAATGTACCGGTCGAAATCCGCAGGCGCAGCGCATGCCCCGGCTCCAGGCGATAGAACGTGGGGCGCAGCTTGATATCGACCTGCACCACCTCGCCCGGGGTGAGCAGCCGCTGATTCTCCCGCAGCAGCACATGTTCGGGCGCGTAGACGGTCCCGTCCGGCGTGCGCCAGGTCTTGTCCTCGTTCAGGGTGCGCTGGCTCGCCAATTGTGAACCGCCGGTGATGTTCACGGCCGAACCGTCCGGGGCCACATCGTCGAGCCATACCTGGAAGGCCGCATCGGTGCCGGTGGAGGAGGCGTACAGGCTCACACTCGACGGCCCGGCCAGCACGGTCGGCTCGGATACCGGATCGGCCGTGTACTTCAGGCCGGCGGTGGGTTCCAGCACCCGCTCGGTGCACGGGTTGTATGCGGTGAAGACGCGGAAGACGAAGTCCAGCAGCCCCGCGGTGTACTGGCCCAGACTCTGCCGATTGCACAGATTGTCGATACCGGAGTACTCGATTCGATCCGCGCCGTCCGTGCCGGTGGGAGCCTGCTCGGTCAGCCGACCGGCATCGAAGTAGCGCCGCACCACGGTGGCCTGATCGAACGGATAGTGCGCGGTATCGGCGGCATTGTTGCCCGGATCGATGACGTGCAGCGGCCTGTCGGTGTTCTCGACCCCGTTCGGAATATCCTTGAGCCAGCGGTCGAACCAGGCCAGCGTGATCATATCGGTGTCCAGGCGCGAGCCCGGGCCGACGCCGAGGCCCACGTGATACCAAGGGCCCATGAGCAATTGGTAGCGGCCGTCGGCCTTCTGGTCTCCTGCCATGGGCGCGAACTGATCGCGTCCGGCCGAAAGATTCTGCAGCTGCGAGTAATTGCGGAACGGCCCCTCCTGATAGAGGTCCCAGAGCCCGCCCACCTGATACATGGCGATGCCGTTGTCGACCAGATTGTGCAGATCGGTCTCGAACCGCCGCTCCTGCCACCACGAGGTGTCATAGGCGAGCGGCCCACCCGCGTACGCCTCCAGCAGCAGTTTGATGGTGCTATCCGAGGACACCAGCGCCTGGAGGTGATCCACCAGCGATTTGACGAAGGTCTGCGGGGATACCACCGCCGTCAGGAACGGTCCCATCAGACTCAGATACGGCACCATGAGCGAGATGGCGGTGAGCAGGATCGGGCTCATCATGCCGTCGTGGCCGAGCACCTCGTTGAAGATATTGTTCGGCATCGCCATGGGCACAATGGCTTTGAGCGGTGAATCCGGGCCGACCGCCTCGGCGGTGCGCAGGGCGCTCAACGCCGGGAACGAATACCCGTACATGCCGACCTTGCCATTGGACCCGGGCAGCTTGGCCGCCCAATCCACCAGCTGCACACCGTCTATGCCGTCCTGCCGGGACGCCGGATTCCACGCGCCGGTCGACCCGCCGGTACCGCGCACATCCGCGATCACCTCGATATAACCGTGCCGCACCAGCATGTCCTGTGCGCTGGTGGCCTGATTGATCACGCGCCGAACGTCTTTGATCTGATCCGGCAGTGCGATGTGCAGTTCGTCGATGACGCTGGTGAGTGCCGCGGTGAGCGCGCTGGTGACCGCACCGTAGGTGGTGAAGTTGACCACCACCGGGAAATCCCCGGCCGCGCGCTGCCCGGTCGCCGGATCGGTCGGATACCGCACCTCGGCCTGCAATTGCGTACCGTCGGACAGCGGAACCACATGTCCCAGTTCATAACTCACGCCATAAGCCGCGGGCGTCGGCTCGTAGTCGGCGGGCAGGCCGAAATTCACCGGCGCGTTCGGCACCGGCCCGCTGCCGGGCACCGCCCCCGCGAAGGTGCTGCTGGACACCGTCAGGGCGAACGCGGAGAAGCCCGCCACGGCCAGGGGAACCAGACGGCGGCAGCGCGGCCACCGTGACTTGTTACTCAACGATCTACCTCTGCGGATGGTCAGGAGGCCGTCGCGGCGGCCCATCCCGCCCGGTGACCTCGTCGTCGGAGTTCAGCACACCGCACAGTCCCCACCCTCGGACACCGCCAATCCCCAAGACTCCGCCGGGCCCCGTTGTGCACTGGACCAAGATCGGGAGGGAATTACGGTGCGAAGGCGGCGGATTCGAGGCGGCGCGCGATCCGGGCCGCGGACAGGGTCATGGCATCGGTGGGCCGGTGCGGATCCAGACCCGTCAATTCGTGAATGCGGGCCAGTCGATAGGTGACCGTATTGCGGTGGATATTCAGCAGGCGCGCGGTGGCCAGCTGATTGAAACCGCTGTCGACGAAGACCTCCAGGGTTTCCGCGAGCAGCGGCTGCGGATCCAGGGGGAGCAGCACCGACGCCAGGCCCACCCGCGCGGAACCGCCCGCGGCGACCGTGTACTCGAACATGAGATCGCTACGGCGGCACAGGGTTTGCGGGCGCTCCAGGCAGCGGCCCAATTCGGCGAGCATGCGGGCCTCGGCGAACAGCTCCGGCACCGCGTCGCGGGTGGACGCCACCGTGACACCGACCCAGAAGGGCGCGGCGTGAGTGGCCTGATTGGCTGAATCGGGCTGCGGTGCGGGGTGATTCGCCGCGGCGGGCGGGGACTGCTCGGGGCGGCGGGTCGCGCTGCGCTGGGTCTGCTGCTCCTGCGTGGGGAGCAGCCGGGCACTGAGCGCGGCGATGGTCGCGGAACCGTCATCACCCGGGTGCAGGGGAAGCAGCGCGGTCCAGCCGCCACTGTCCAGGCGCAGGAACACTCCGGGAATGGCCTCGATGCGATGGCGCAGATCGCCGGTATCGGCGATCCGGGCCGAGCTGAGCCGGAACACCGCGATGAGGAACGCGTCCGGCACCGCGATGGCCGGTTCATCGGCCCATTCGATCGGATCGCGTCCGGTGAGCAGTGCGTCGGCGATGGCCCGCCGGCGCTCGAGCAGTTCCCAGCGCGGATCGTGCGCCCGATGCACACAGGCGGTGGCGATGCGCGCGGTGAGTGTGGTGATGTAGTGCAGCAGCGGCAGCGCGGCCTCGGTGAGCAGTTCCCGCTCGGGTCCCTCGACCGCGGCGAGCATATGCGACCAGATGAATTCCGCGCCGATCCGATAGCGGCCGAGCACTTCCTCGAGGGGTTCGCCGTCGCGGACCCGGCCCAGCGCGATCTCCACGACTTCGCGGGTGTCCTCCTCACCGGGGGTGATCCCGGTGCGCAGGAAATCGAAGAACAGATCCACATTGAGCTTGGTGCCGCGTTCGAAACCGCTGGCCACCAAGGGTTGCGGCAGGGTGCGGTACGGCGGCAGCGCGGCGGGGAATACCTCCCGCGCCGCGACCGCGCGCCGATACAGCTCTTCCAGCGCACGGTCCCGGATTCGCGCTTGCATGACTCTCCTACTACGCGTACAGCGAGTCGATAGTAGCCGCATAGGCGGTAGCTATCGGTTTGCGCCTCAGTTTTCCGGTGGCCGTGAGGCAGTCACTGCCCGGGAGCCACACATCCGGCAGCACCGCGAACTTCTTGATCTGCTCCACCCGGGAGAGCTTGGCATTCGCCGCATCGACACCCTCCTGGAGGGCTTTGCGAACGATCGGATCCTGTGCCATGGCCGCGATACTACGGTCGGTTAGCTGGTGCCGCTCGGCGAAGGCGGCGGCCAGGTCCGGATCGAGGCAGATCAGCGCGGTGTTGTAGGAGCGCGCCTCACCGATCACCGCGACCGCGCCCGCGAGCGGGGTGTTCTCGGTGATGGTGTTCTCGATATTGGTCGGCGACATATTCTTGCCCGCCGCGTTGATGATGAGTTCCTTCTTGCGGTCGACGATCTTGAGGAAACCCTCACTGTCGAGTTCACCGATATCGCCGGTATGCAGCCAGCCGTCGGCGTCGATGGTCTCGGCGGTCTTATCGGGGGCGTTGCGGTAGCCGCGCATGACCATGCGACCGCGCACCAGCACCTCACCGTCCTCGGCGATCTTGACCTCCGCACCGGGCAGCGCCGTGCCGACCGTGCCGATCTTGATGCGCTCCGGGCGGCCCACGGTCGCTCCCGCCGTGCACTCGGTCATGCCGTACCCCTCGCACAACGGCAGACCCAGGCCCAGGAAGAACTCGTGGGTATCGGGGGGAATCGGCGCGGAGCCGGTGACGGCGACCCGAACCTTGTCCAGCCCCAGGCGTTCTCGAATGGTGGCCAGCACCAGGCGGTCGGCCAGGCGGTATCGCAGCGTCGCCAGCGGGCTCAGCGGGCGACCGTCCGAGATCGCGCGAGCGCGGGCCCGGCCGGTCCGGATCGCCCAGTCCACCAGTGCCCGGCGCACCGCGCTGGGTTCGGCGGCGAAGCGATCCTCCAGTGCCGCTTTGACTTTCACCCACACCCGGGGCACGCCCAGGAAGACCGACGGATGCACCTCGGCCAGGGCTTCGGCGACCTGTTTGAGATCGGGACAGGTGGTGATCTCGCCGCCGCTGATCATGGCCAGATAGTGCGCGAACCAGCGATTGGCGGCGTGCGCGTCCGGCAGATACGAGACCACCTTGTCCTCGGGTCCGCCACCACCGAATTCGTCGACCACGCGGGCGTTTTCGAGGAAGTTGGTGTGCGTGAGCTCCACGCCCTTGGGCGGGCCGGTGGTGCCCGAGGTGTAGACGATGGTCAGCAGATTCTCCGGATCCACCGCCCGCCAAGACTTCTCGAAATCGAAATCGGCGGCCGGGGCGGCCTCGACCGCGGCCAGCGCCAGGGTGCCGTCCGGCGCTTCATCCACGCAGATCACGTGCTCGACCGTATTGCCCTGTGCCGCGGCCTTCTCCACCGCGGCCAGGATCTGCGGTGCGAACTGGCGCTCGCAGATGACGGCGCGATTGCCCGCGTTGCCGAACTGATAGGCCAGCAGATCCACCGGATTGGTGTTGTACACCGAGAACGGCGTCGCACCGGTGTGCAGGACCGCGGTATCGCAGAGATGGAACTCCGGGCGATTGGTCAGCATGATCGCGACCGTGTCACCGGGGCCGATGCCCAATCCCGCCAGGCCCGCGGCAATGCTCCGGACCCGTTCGCCGTACTCGCGCCAGGTGATGGTCACGGCCCCGCCGAGCGTGCGCAGTGCGATCGCGTCCGGATTGGCCGCGACATTGGCCTGGAACGCCTCACACAGCGTGCGCGGCCGCACCGTCGTCACCTTTGATGAACTCACGAACCTACCTCTCTCGGATTGCCATCCAGCACACCGCACAAAGGCGGTGCGATACCAGTGGCAATCAAGAAGACAAGCGGCGCGCGGTTTGTGCACGTGAACAAATTGTGTGCCGGGGCGGCCGGAATGGGATGGCCGGTCGGCATGCGACGTATGGTTTTTACAGCCGTAGGACCGCCGGACCCAGACCGGGCCGTCCGATCGGGTAGCGGTGCGGCTGTACTAGGAGCCCGCAGTGATCACCCCCACCGCACCCGGCGTACAGGAATTCATCCGCGCCGAAGCCGTCGAATACGTCGATATCCGCTTCTGCGATGTGCCCGGCGTACAACAGCATTTCTCCATTCCCGCAACGATGTTCGGACCGGATCTGGTGCAGGAGGGCATCGCGTTCGACGGTTCGTCGGTGCGCGGCTTCCAGGCCATCCATGAATCGGACATGCTGTTGCTGCCGGATCTCGGCACCGCACAACTGGATTCGTTCCGCGGCGCGAAAACGCTCAATATCAACTGTTTCGTGCACGATCCGCACACCCGGCAGGCGTACAGTCGCGATCCGCGCAATGTGGCGCGCAAGGCCGAGGATTACCTGCGCAGCACCGGAATCGCCGATACCGCGTACTTCGGGCCCGAAGCCGAGTTCTACATCTTCGATTCGGTGCGCTATCAGACCAAGATGAATGGCGCTTTCTACGAGGTGGATTCGGTCTCGGGCGGCTGGAACAGCGGCGCGAAACACAATCCGGACGGATCCCTGAACCGCGGCTACAAGGTGCGCCCCAAGGGTGGATACTTCCCCGTCGCGCCCTATGACGCCGACGTCGACCTGCGAGATCAGATGTGCACCAACCTGATGCGCGCCGGATTCGATCTGGAGAAGGGGCATCACGAGGTCGGCACCGGCGGGCAGGCGGAGATCAATTACCGCTTCAATACCCTGCTGGCCGCCGCCGATGACCTCCAGCTCTACAAGTACATCATCAAGAACACCGCGTGGGAGCACGGAAAGACCGTCACCTTCATGCCGAAGCCGCTGTTCGGTGACAATGGTTCGGGAATGCATGTGCACCAATCCCTCTGGAAGGACGGCGCACCGCTGTTCTACGATGAGGCGGGCTATGCGGGCCTCTCGGATCTGGCCCGGCATTACATCGGCGGCCTGCTGCATCACGCCCCGTCATTGCTGGCCTGGACCAACCCCACGGTGAATTCCTACAAGCGCCTGGTCCCCGGCTACGAGGCCCCGGTGAATCTGGTGTACAGCCAGCGCAATCGCTCGGCCGCCGTGCGCATCCCGGTCACCGGAACCAGTGCCGCCGCGAAGCGCCTCGAATTCCGCTGCCCCGATTCCTCCGGCAATCCGTACCTCGCCTTCGCCGCCATGATGATGGCCGGATTGGACGGCATCGCAAATAAAACCGAGCCCGCCCTCCCCGTCGACAAAGACCTCTACGAACTCACCCCCGAGGAATCCGCCGAGGTAACCCAAACCCCCGCCAGCCTCGACGCCGTCATCGACCGTCTCGAAGCCGATCACGAATACCTCACCCACGGAGGCGTTTTCACCGAGGACCTCATCGAAACCTGGATCCGCATCAAACGCGATAGCGAGATCGCCGAAATCAACGTCCGTCCGCACCCCTACGAATTCGACCTCTACTTCGACGTGTGAGGTTCCAGGAGCCGGGCCACCGCGTCGGCGATGGCGGCGGGTGCGGGCAGGTCCGCGTGCGCGTCCGGCGGGCTGAGGCGGCGTTGCAGGGCGCGCTGGTGGGCCGCGCCGACAAGCAGCAGGGCCGCGGGGCGCAGGTCTGTGCCGGGGGCGGTGTGCCGGGTCAGTTGTGCGGCAACGGCTTCCACGGCGCGGTGCGGACCCAGGTCCAGGTCGCGGCTGCGCTGCTGGTAGACCGCGCGGAGGTCGGCGTCGGATTCGACCGCTGCCATGACCGGGATGGCGGCGGTGAAGAAGTCCTCGAGGGTGGACAGCAGGGTGACCAGGTCGGTGCGGAGATCGGTTGCGGCGGTGCCGGATCGGTCGGTGAGGAGGTCCTTGAAGGGGCGCAGTTGATGCTGAATCACGGCCTGTAGCAGGCCCATTCGGTCGCCGAAGTGGTAGAAGATGCTGGATTCGGCGACGCCCGCGCGCTTGGCGATCTCCTTGGTGGACAGGCGGGCCACGCCGGATTCGGTGAGGGTCTGCTGGGCGCAGGCGATGACGGCCTCGCGGACGCCGGTGCGGGGGCGGCCACGCGGGCGGGTCGCGCGCTCCGATGTCATATCGCCTCCTGGATTTTCGCTGCCTGCCCTTGCAGTATGCCGCATTCGGCCGTAGTTTTTGAGTATCTACTCAGTAAATAGGTGACTCGGAGGTAGTCCCGATGTCCAGTCCCGCCACCAGCGTCCAACCCGCCGTCGGATCGCGCGTCCAGCGCACGGGGGACGCGTTCATGCGCCGCCTGCTGCGCTCACCACTGCATCGCATGGTCAGCTCGAAACTGCTGATCGTCACCGTGATCGGCCGCAAGACCGGGCACGTCTACGAAAACCCGGTCGGCTACGCCCAATTCGAAGGGCAGATCCTGATCGGCACCGCCGCGCGCTGGCACCGCAATCTGCGCCCCGGCGAGCCGGTGCGCCTCACGGTGCGACGGCAACCCGTCGAGGCGGACTGGGAGGTGATCAGGGATGAGGAGACCGCGGCCGAATGCTACGGAATCATCCTCGAGCAGAACCCGACCCACGGGAAGTTCGCCAAGATCAGCCTCGACCCCGTCGGCCGCGTCAACCGCAAGGAACTGCGCGCGGCGCTCGATCGCGGCACCGTGGTGGTGCGGCTGCGGCCGCGAAAGGTTTTACCTGACGCGTAATCGCTTCCGCGCAGCTCAGCGAACAAGCTTGGTACATGAGCGAATACGAGAACATTGCACAGCGGTACATCGACAGCTGGAACGAGAAGGATGCCGATAAGCGCCTGGCGCTGATCGACGAGTTGTACACCCCCGGCGTGATTTTCACCGATCCGCTGGTGTCCCTGGTCGGCACCGAGGCCGTCGCGGAGATGGTGGCCGGAGCCCAGGAACAGTTCGCCGGGCTGGAATTCGGACTCGGCGCCGTGGACGGCCACCACGATATCGCCCGCTTCACCTGGACCCTGAACGCGCCGGGAGCGCAGGAGCCGATCGTCATCGGATTCGATGTGATCACCATCTCCGGCGGGAAGATCGAACGGGTGCACGGATTCCTGGACAAGGTGCCGGGCTGAGTGCTGAAGTATTCGGTGGTGCGGCGGCGAATCATCCCCGCACCACCGGATATTCGGTTGTGAGCCCGATCAGGGGGTGGTGCCGTCGGCGTAAGCGCGGCGGAAAATGTTGTGGGGGAACGTAGTTGAGTGCCGGGGGAGGAGCATTCCCGGCGACCGGAGCGGGTCGCCGGGTAGCCTTTCATGCCCGCGTCCCTCAAACTATGACGTTTCCCTCACTGCCCGCGCGAGTCCGGTGGCGCCCCATACGATCCGGACCTGAAGAAGGCGGGAAGGCGAAGAGGCCATGGATCGAAATGCGTTCGTCGAGGTGATGAACGAGGCGAGCGGCATGCTGGAATCCGGCCGCGCGCCCGAAGCGCTCGCCCGGCTGACGGCGTTCGACAATGCGCTGCTGTCACCGCCGGACCCCAAGGATTACGGCTGGGTGGTGTCGTACACCTTCCGGTCCGCGTTCGCCGCGGGCGAATACGACCAGGCACTGCGCATCGCCGAGAACGGCCCGGCACGGTTCCCGGCCGATATCCCGCCCGCGACCCTGGCGACCATGTACTCCATGGGCGTGGAGGCCGCCACCCAGCTCGGCCGCGCCGACAGCGCCGTGCTCATGGCCGACCGCTGCATCGATCTGCGCCGCAGCCACGGCGATCACGGCGAGGTCCTGATGGCCGCCATGACCGCGTGCACCCTGCTCGGCGATATCGAAAGACATGATCTGGCAAGCCGGTACGCCCAGCTCCTGGTCGCCGAGGGCGACGGCTACGACGAATACCGGGCCTACGGCTACTACGCCATCTGCGCCGCCATCGAACACGAGGTCGGCGGCCACCTCATCGACACCCTGCGCGCCGGCCGCGACTGGCTGCTCGCGCACGACAACGAATTCGCCCGCGAGGCACTGGGATACCTGAACAGCTCCGCCGCGGTGGAAAATGCCGCTCCGGCCCCGCAGCGCACGGACGTGCCCCTCGGCCAGGATCCATTCGCGCCGCCGCCCGGACCGGGGCAGTTCGGTCAACCCCCGCTCGGCGCGGATCCCCTCGGCACGCCTCCGCTCGGCTCCGACCCGCTTGGTCAACCCCTGCCGGGGACGGATGCACTCGGCCAGCGTCTGCCGGGGCCGGACCCCCTCGGCCAGCGACTGCCTGGACCGGACCCGCTCGGTCAGCCTCCGCTCGGCTCAGCTCCTTTCGCGCAGCCGTCGCTCGGCCCGGAGTCGCCGGTTCCGGGTCCCTTCGGTCCGGCTCCGGTGGATCCGGATTTCCTCGCCCCGCCGCCCTTCGGCGCGGAGCCCTTCGACGCGCCCCCGCCCATCGATCTGTCGGTGCCGCTCGGGCCGCCGCTGGGTGAGGTGGCGCAGACCGAACTGCTGAACATCTCCGGGGACGGGATGGAATCGGTCAGCGGGCCGAAACAGCCTCCGGCGGATCAGCTCGCGGGCGGTGAGGCCGCCGACGCGTTGCTCGAGGCGCAGCGGCCGGGTATCGCCGCCACCGCGTATCGCGCGCTCATCGACGATGCCATCGCCACCGGCACACCAGATCCGCTGATCGCCGGTAAGGCCGTGCTCGGCCTGCTGATGGCGCTCATCTTCGACAATCGGGTCGGTGAGGCGCATGCGGTGTGGATCGATGAGCAGGGGCCGACCTATCTCGGCGTCTGGGCGCTGGAGAACGGTCAGACCTCGGTGCACGACGCCATGGCCTACAACCTGGTCGCGGCCTTCCTGCATTCGCTCAGCACCGGTGATCCGAATGCCGCCAATCACGCCGTCGACACCCTCATGGGCCGCTGCGTGAACTGGGCCTTCGGCACCGATCCGCAGGTCGTGCCCGCCATGCTCAATACCTGGCGGCGGCACCTGTTCGAGATTCACGAGGGTGAGCCCGCCCCCGAATACCTGTGGGAACTCGGCCAGGCCGAACAGCGCTGGGGCGGACCGCTGCCCGAATCGGCGCTGTACTGGATGCGCCCGTACCCGTGGGTCGTCGACTGGCTGTGATCGGCCCGAATTAGGCTGCCCGGTATGGCAACCGAGATCTGGCACAACCCCAAATGCTCGAAGAGCCGCACGGCCAAGGCGACGCTCGATGACACCGGCGTCGAGTACGTCGAGCGCCGCTACCTCGACGATCCGCCGAGCGTCGCCGAAATCGATTCCGTACTGGGCAAACTCGGGCTCGAACCGTGGGATATCACCCGCACCGCCGAACCCGAGGCCAAGGAACTCGGGGTGGCCTCCTGGGATCGCACGCCCGCCGAGCGGGACCGCTGGATCGAAGCCCTCGCCACCCATCCGCGACTCATCCAGCGGCCGATCGTGCTTACCGCCGACGGCCGCGCCATTCTCGCCCGCAGCGACGAAGCGCTCGACGAATTGCGCTGAGCGGCGCGACGATTCGTCACGAGAGCGCGAAAACCGGGAATCCCGGTGCGATGGCGGCCAATTCGGCATCGGAGGAGTTCTTGGTCACGCCCTCGAAGAACCGGCCCACTTCCCAGCCCCAGCGATCCAGGTAGGCGTGCAGGACGGGGAGCTTCTCGGCATCGGGGAGCTCCCGTGCGGTGAAGGTCTCGGTCTTGCGGCCCAGCCGCAGTTCACCATTGCCGGAGACGCGCAGATTCCGGACCCACTGGGTGTGGCCGCGCGGTGCGACCAGATAGCGCTGTCCGTCGACGACCAGCAGATTGACCATCGTGGTGCGCCATTCGCCGCTCTTGCGCCCGCGCACCGCGAGCAGTCGTGAACCCGCCACGCTGATGCCCAGTTTGGGCAGGGTGTTGGCGATGCGGTTCATGATCGGGTCCAGGCCGGTGGGGGACAGGTACCGGGTTGCGAGGTCGCTCATGGCTGACTTCCTTCTCATATTCGAGAGCGGCGCTCTCTGATGTGATCAGTGTGCGCCGCCGGTCGCCGCGCTGTCAAGAGCAGTGCTCTCATTTCATTCATATGCTCCGAAACGTGGCACACTATTCGCATGAGCGCCCCACGCACCGCCCGTGAACGGGCACGAGCCGAGATCACCCGCGAGATCACCGACGCGGCGCGCCGTCAGCTCGCCGACTCCGGCGCGGCCGCGCTGTCGCTGCGTGCCATCGCCCGCGAACTCGGCATGGTGTCCTCGGCGCTGTACCGGTACTTCCCGAGCCGGGACGAACTGCTCACCGCGCTGATCATCGAGGCGTACAACGCCGTCGGCGAGGCGGTGGAGAACGCGGTCGCGACCGGGGACACCCCGCGCGCGCAGTGGCGGGCCGCGGCGGCGGCGGTGCGGCACTGGGCCATCGGGCATCCGCACGAATACGCGCTGCTGTACGGGTCGCCGGTGCCGGGGTATCAAGCGCCGCAGGACACCATCGGGCCCGCGTCCCGGGTGCCGGTCGCCGCGCTGGGAATCGTCGTGAACGCCTGGCGGGCAGGCACTTTGGCGGACGGCGAGGGCGAGATGTCCGCCGAGCTCACCGCACAATGCTCCGAGATCGCCGCGCAGATCGCGCCGGGATTGCCGCCCGAGGGCGTGGCGCGCACGGTGGTGGCGTGGACGCAGCTCTACGGCGCGGTCGGCTTCGAACTCACCGGGCAGCTGGTCGGCAGTATGGATCCCGCCGGGCCGTTCTTCGACTACGCCGTGGAACTGATGGCCGATCTCATCGGCCTGTCCGGCTAACGGTGGTGAATCTCGGCCTGCTCCAACGGGAATGGCGGCTCACCGAGTCCGACGATGCGCAGATTGCCCCACGGGTCACGCTCCTGGAGCACACCGCGCGCGGGCGTCCCACCCGGCAGTGTGAGGAAGACCTGACCGCGCCCGGGATCGGGTAGTTCGACGCCCTCGGGCGCGGAAACCCTTCCGTACCAATGGAAATTGCCGTCGATCGGATCGAGATGGCCGTTCAGGCTGACCGTGACGGCGACCTCCGCGCCCGGCGCGTCCAAGAGCGCCGGACCCGAATACTCCGGTGCGGGAGCGGGATCCGGATAGTCGATATCCGGTGCCGCCGCCCGCCGCGATCGCCTCACAGCAGCCCCTGGCGCTGCCAGATGCGCTTACCGATCGGGCCGATCAGGCCCTGCTTGTCCAGGAACGCACCGAGATTCGCGGCTCCCACGCCCAGGGCGCGCTTGGCATGCGGATTGGCGCGGGCCATCCGCCGTGCACCGCGACCGTCCTCGATGCCGGCGCGGACGTACATATGCCAGTTCGTCATCAGGTGCACGAACAGCGGTGCGGCGATGGCGACGCACAGTTTGGTGTACGCCAGTTCGGCCCGCGACATCTCGGGGACCATGCGCGCCAAGGCATCCCGGGCGAAACCGATATGGCGCGCCTCCTCGGTGACGTGAATCCGCATGGCGCGCGCCACGACCGGCTGCAATTCCGGGTCGTCCAGGGTCTGGCGCTGAATGGCGTCGAAGATCTCCTCGCCGACCAGCGCGCCCACCCACACCATGGAACCGCGCAGGACGATCTGCAATGCGCTGATGGTCAGTCGCTCATAGCGATTGGGCCAGTACGGCTTCGCCTCCACCCGATCGATGAGCTTGCCGAACATCATCATGTGCCGGCATTCATCGCCCATCTCGGTGAGCGTGTAGTGCGAATGCCGGGACCGCGGATCACCGGACATGAGCTCGCGCAACAGCAGTCGATTGAGCAGGTTCTCGAACCAGATGCCGACCGAGAGCACATTGGCCAGTTCCTGGCGCGAGAGTTCGCGGCGCTGTTCATGATCCATCGCATCCCACAGCGGCGTGCCGAAGAGCGAGACCACCTCGGGCGGCAGGAAGAGTTTGTCCGGGTCCAGGGGTGCGTCCCAGTCGATATCGACGACCGGATCGTAGAACTTCTTCACATGCCCCGTGAGCAGTCGCTGAGCGAAGGAATCGCGAGGGAGCAGTGTCTTGTCGGGGGAGGCGATGGCGTCGTTGCTCATGGCAGCATCCTGACTGAAATTACTGATACACGCTGTTACACTCAGATTAGTGGTACACGGTGTATCGGTCAATAAGCAGGTGGGTATCGTGGGCCGAGTGACCGGAACCAGCACTCATACCCCGTCGAGCGACGGCCGCAGCACCCGCTGGAGCGGACACAAGGCCCGCCGCCGCGCCGATATGCTCGACGCCGCCCTCGGTGTCATCGAGGACAATGGTGTGGAGATCTCGGTGCAGCAGATCGCCGATCGCCTCAAGGTGCCGCGCCCGGTCGTCTACCGGCACTTCGACGGCCGCGCCGATCTCGACGAGGCGATTCGCCGCCACATTCTGGATTCGCTACTGGCCGAACTGCTTCCGCGCCTGCGGCCCGACGGCACTGTGCGCGATGCGGTGCGCGGCGCGGTCGGCACCTACGTGGGTTGGGTTGTGCGGCATCCGAATCTGCATCGCTTCCTGGCCGCCGGTGATCCACACGGGCAGTCCTCGGGGGCGCTGGCCGGGGCGCGTGATCGCATCGGTGCGCAATTGGCGGACCTGTTCGCCGATATCCTCGGCGGCTTCGGACTCGATCCGAATCGCGCCCGCCCCACCGCCTTCGGCATGGTCGGTTTCGTGGACGGCGTGGTCAACAGCTGGCGCGCGGATGGTGTGCTCACCTCCGAGCAGGTCGAGGGCATCCTCACCGAATCGGTTCTCGCGCTGCTCGAGGGCAATGCGCGCAGTCTCGAGGTGCCGATGACCCGGGATACCGTCGTCGCCGAATTGGTGGCGCGCCGGGAAGCCGCCCAGCTCGGCTGACAGTCGCTGCTCGGTCGATCACCATCGCAAGACATGGCGGGGCCTCTCGTACGTCGAATAATTTTGCCGACGGGGAAATATTGCCGCGACGGCAAAAATTGGTACGCTGGGACAGGTGAGCGATGGACTGCGTGAACGCAAGAAGCGGGAAACCCGGCTCGCCCTGAGCCTGGCCACCATTCGGCTGGGCGTCGAACGCGGCTGGGACAACGTGACGGTGGAGGACATCGCCGCCGCCGCCAATGTCTCGGTGCGCACCTTCCGCAACTACTTCTCCAGTAAGGCCGAGGCCGTGGCGTCCCGGCATCTGGAACGCATGGAACAGGTCGCCGAGGAATTCGCCGCCCGCCCGGACGGTGAAACCCTTTGGGAGGCAATGACAGCCGCCGTCCTGGACCGCTTCGGACTCGGCGAGACCGTCACCGCCGCGACCACCACCGACCGGCACTGGGTGGACGGCATTCGCATCATGCTCGGCACACCCGCGGTGCAGGTGGCCATTCTCGAAGCCAATGCGACCGCGCAGCAGACACTTACGGCCGCGGTGGCCGCCCGCACCGGCACCGATCCCGCCCGGGACCTGTATCCGAGTCTGGTCGCCGCCGCGGTCTCGGCCGCCATCAGCGCCGCCATCGATCACAGTCAGCGCGCCGATCCGCCGCAACCGCTCATGGATCTGCTGCGCGATGCGCTCGACCGGCTGGCCGCGGGCCTGCCGGTGCCCTAACTGAAAAACGCTGTCTCGCAGGAGAAGTCATGACCCACGACGTCATCATCGCCGGAGCGGGCCCCGTCGGCCTGATGCTGGCGAGCGAACTCGCCCTGGCCGGTATCCGCCCGCTGGTGCTCGAACGGCTCACCGAACCCAGTTCCGAAGCCAAGGCCAACGGCCTGGTCGGACAGGTGGTGCCGATGATGGATAGGCGCGGCCTGTACGAGCGTCTCGGCGGACTGCCCGGACGGCCGCAACCCAACTCCGCCTACTTCATGTTCGCCGCTCTCCCTTTGGATTTGAGCCTGCTCGAGCACAGTCCCGTCTACAATATGGCGATTCCGCAACCGGAGCTCGTCGCGGTGTTGCGGGATCGGGCGCTCGAACTCGGCGCGGAAATCCGCTGGGGCACCGATATAACCGGCATCTCGCAGGACGAAGACGCTGTCACCGTGGATGTTTCGACGGCGGGGGAGACGGTCCGGCTGCGCGCCCGATACCTGGTCGGCGCGGACGGCGGGCACAGCGTGGTTCGCAAGCGCTCCGGAATCGGCTTTCCCGGAGTCAGTTACGACCGCACCACCACCCGCACCGCGCACGCCACCATCTCCCCGGACCTGGTGGATCCCGTCACCGGGATGCTGCGCGTCCCCGGCTACGGCGAGATTCGCCCCTTCCTGCCGATTCGCACCGAACACGGCGGACTGGCCTACGCGCCGTTCCCCGGCCGGACGCCGCTGTTCAGCACCACCGAATGGGATCGCCCGGCACAGGACGGGCCGATGACCCTGGCGGAAATGCAGGCCAGCATCGCGTACGTGCTGGGCGCGGAGATCGAACTCGGTCCCGCGACCGGACCCGGACCGCACGCCCTGCGCCGCCAGCTCGGCGGAAACACCAGGGTCGCCGCACAATTCCGGGACCGCCGCGTTTTCCTCGCCGGTGATGCCGCGCATGTGCTGGTATTCGGCGGCGGTCCCGGCCTCAATCTGGGTCTGCAAGACGCCATGAACCTCGGCTGGAAACTCGCCGCCGAGATCAAAGGCCAAGCGCCGCACGGTCTCCTGGACACGTACGACGTCGAGCGGCGAATCGCCGCCGACCGCGCGGTGGCGCAGTCGCAAACTCAGGCGGCGCTACTCGCGCCCGGCGCGGACATCACCGCCATGCGCGCGGTTTTCGCCGAACTGCTCACCGACCCGGCCACGGTGCTGCGGATCGCCGAGCTGATCTCCGGATCGGACGTTCGCTACGACATGGGCGTGCCGGACCCGCATCCGCTGGTCGGCGCGCCCGCCCCCGACCTCGACCTGGACACCACCTCGGGCCGGTTTCGCGTAGCCGAATTGACCAGGGCCGCGAGGCCATTGCTGCTCGACCTCACCGAAACCGGCTCATTCGCCGATGCACTGAGGCCATACGCCGATCGGATCGAGATCGTGCAGGCTCGCACCGAAGATCCACCCGCCGCCGCACTCCTGCTGCGTCCGGATACCTACGTCGCCTGGGCGACCGACGCCCCGACCCTCGATATCACCGACCTGGGCGGATTGCGGTTCGCGCTGGCCCGTTGGTTCGACGCTGTGCCGGTGAGCACGGTCTGATTCGCGTCGTCTACGCGGCGTGAGCGGTGCCGCTGCCGCGCTCTGCCAGGGCGCGGTAGCTGGCGTTCCACAGCCATTCGACCGGGCCGCGGTCGAAACGGCGCAGCCAGATGTGGGCGAAGACGAGCATGCAGGCCGATACGAGTAGGTAGATACCGAGGGTGAAGGGGACGCGCGCGGCGGGGGAGACCAGGGCCGCCAGGCCCAGACCCCAGCCGTAGCAGAGGAATCCGGCGAGCAGATTCTGTAAGATGTAGCAGCTCAACGCCATTCGGCCGACCTCGGCGAAGCGGCGGCCGACGAAGGCCGGGGCGCTGCGATGGGTGTAGACATGGGCGACCAGGCCCAGGATGCCCATCGACACGAACGGGGCCAGGCCGTAGCGGGTCACCAGGATCAGGTCGCCGCCCACCATGCCGACGGCGAAGTCCACGGGTGCGGCGACCGCTCCGATGATCATCAGGCGCTTGCGGATTCGCGCACCGTCCGGTTCGAACACCCCGGCCCGGAACAGGCGCGCGCCCAGCAGGAACAGGGCGATCGACATGGGGAAGATGAAGACCGGTTCGAGTCGGAACAGCAGCGCGTGGTCGACGCGGAACACCACCAGATCCCAGAAGGAGCCGTCCGCATAGGGATTGGGGTCCAGCGATTGCGGGGTGGACGATTCCTGTTGCCCGTCGGCCAGCGCGATGCCCGCCACGATCGCGGTGAGCATGAGCGTGTGCACGCTCGCCGCCACGATCAGCCAGCGGCGCTGCGCCCGCGGCCCGGTGGCGAGCACGAACGCCACCACCAGGCCCGTAATGGCATAGCCCATCAGCACATCGAATTCGGCGACCAGCAGGAAGTTCAGCAGACCGTCCAGGCATAGCAGGGCCGCTCGCCACGGATACTTGCCCGGCCACGCTCGCCCGCCGCGCACCGCGGACCCCTGCTGAATCGCCAGCCCGATACCGAACATGATGGTGAGCAGTCCGAGGAACTTGCCCTGCGCCAGTTGTTGCAGGAAGCGCTCGATCCACAGCCACACGCCATCGGGCTCGTCCAGGTGTGAGATGTAGCCGACCAGTCCCGAACCATTGGTGAAGATCCAGATATTGGTGCCGAGGGTGCCCAGAATCGCGATGCCGCGCAGCACATCCAGGGCGGGCAGTCGCGTCGAACGAGATGCCGTCGGTGCGGTATCGCGTTCCGCCGGAACGGGATTCGACGCGCTCGCGGCGGTGATCGGGCGTTCCGATCGCGGGGAGGTGACCGGTTCGACCATGTCTGACATTGTGTCGTCCGCGCAGGTGGCGGCGGATCACCCGGGAGGACGATGCCGGATACGCCGCACGAATGACCAACCCCGAGACCCGAGCCCGACCCGGTCGCGCCCGATCCGCGCCCGCGTCGCCTAGGCTCGACCACATGCAGCGCATCATCGGAATCGAGGTCGAGTACGGCATTTCGACGCCTTCGGAGCCGTCGGCCAACCCGATTCTCACGTCGACCCAGGCGGTTCTCGCCTATGCCGCAGCCGAAGGCGTGCCGCGCGCCAAACGCACCCGCTGGGATTACGAGGTGGAATCACCGCTGCGCGACGCACGCGGATTCGACCTCGGCCGGCTCAACGGCCCCGCACCCGTCATCGACGCCGACGAGGTCGGCGCGGCGAATATGATCCTCACCAATGGCGCACGGCTCTATGTCGACCACGCGCACCCCGAATACTCCGCCCCCGAGGTCACCGACCCGCTGGACGCGGTGATCTGGGACAAGGCCGGTGAGCGGGTCATGGAGGCCGCCGCCCGCTTCGCCTCCAGCGTGCCGGGCGCGCCCCGCATGCAGCTGTACAAGAACAACACCGACGGTAAGGGCGCCTCCTACGGCACCCATGAGAACTACCTCATGAGCCGTGAGACCCCGTTCAACCAGATCATCGTGGGCCTCACCCCGTTCTTCGTGTCCCGCCAGGTGATCTGCGGTTCCGGTCGCGTCGGCATCGGCCAGAACGGTGATACCGCCGGATTCCAGCTCTCCCAGCGCGCGGATTACATCGAGGTCGAGGTCGGCCTGGAGACCACGCTCAAGCGCGGCATCATCAATACCCGTGACGAACCGCACGCCGATGCGGACAAATACCGTCGCCTGCACGTCATCATCGGTGACGCGAACCTGTCCGAATGGGCCACCTACCTCAAGGTCGGCACCTCGGCGCTGGTGCTCGACATGATCGAAGCGGGCGAGGATCTCTCCGATCTGCAACTGGCTCGCCCGGTTACCGCCGTGCACACCATCAGCCACGATCCGACGCTGCGCGCCACGGTCGCGCTCGCCGACGGCCGCGAGCTGACCGGCCTTGCGCTGCAACGCATTTACCTCGACCGCGTGGAGAAATTCGTCTACCGCCAGGGCATCGACGACGCCCGCGTGCAGGACCTGCTCACCAAGTGGGCGCATGTGCTGGACCTGCTCGAGCGCGACCCCATGGAGACCGCGGACCTGCTCGACTGGACCGCCAAACTCCGTCTGCTGGAAGGCATGCGCAAGCGCGAGGGCCTCACCTGGGCGGCCCCCAAACTGCACCTGGTCGACCTCCAATACTCGGACGTCCGCCTGGACAAGGGCCTCTACAACCGCCTGGTGGCCCGAGGTTCCATGCAGCGCTTGGTTTCCGAACAGCAGATCCTCGACGCCATGACCAACCCGCCCACGGACACCCGCGCCTACTTCCGCGGCGAATGCCTGCGCCGCTTCGGCGCGGACATCGCCGCCGCCAGCTGGGACTCGGTCATCTTCGACCTCGGCGGCGACTCCCTGGTCCGCATCCCCACCCTCGAACCCCGCCGCGGCACCAAAGCCCACGTCGGCAAGTTGCTGGACGGTGTCGAGACCGCGGCCGAATTGGTGCAACAGCTCACCCACTGAGGGTGAAAACGAGAGGCGGCGGCAGGCTTCCGGAAGATCGCGAAGCGACGTCATTGCGGTTAATCCGGCATGTTGTCGCCGCCGCTGGGTAGTGTTGGGGGACGGGCATCGGATTTTCTCCGGTGCTCGCCGATGATCACAGAGGAGGTCGGCTGCTATGGCACAAGAGCAGACCAAGCGCGCCGGTGGTGGCGACGAGGATGAGGGCCCCGTCGGGGACGGTGCTGCGGGGCAGGAGCGCCGGGAGAAACTGGCTGAGGAGACCGACGACCTGCTCGATGAGATCGACGACGTCCTCGAGGAGAATGCCGAGGACTTCGTGCGCGCATACGTTCAGAAGGGCGGCCAGTGACCCAAGGCGACCCACTGCGTCTCCAGATGGGGAACGCCCTCTCCTCCTTCTCCGAATACTTGCGGATGCACGCTCCGGAACTGTTGCCCGGCAACAGCTTCCGGGGTGACGGAGCGCTCTCGAATACGGGCGCGCCCTCGGATATCGCACCGCACGGCACCACCATCGTCGCGGTCAGCTACCGCGGCGGTGTGCTGATCGCGGGCGACCGCCGGGCCACCCAGGGCAACCTGCTGGCCAGCCGGGACATCGAGAAGGTGTACATCACCGACACCTTCTCGGCGGCCGGTATCGCGGGCACCGCGGGTATGGCCATCGAAATGATCCGGCTGTTCGCGGTGGAGCTCGAGTACTACGAGAAGATCGAGGGCGTCCCCCTCACCTTCGACGGCAAGGCCAACAAACTCTCGAAGATGGTGCGCGACAACCTCCCCGCGGCCCTGCAGGGTCTCGCGGTGGTGCCGCTGCTGGTCGGTTTCGATCCGGATCAATCCGATCCGGATAAGTCCGGCCGCATCATCTCCTACGACGTGGTCGGCGGCCGCAGCGAGGAGCGATTCGGTTACACCGCGGTCGGTTCCGGCTCGCTGTTCGCCAAATCGTCGCTGAAGAAGACCTATCGCCGGGGCATCGATCAGGACGCGGCATTGAGCATCGCCGTGGAGTCCCTGTTCGACGCCGCCGACGACGACACCGCCACCGGCGGCCCCGACACCCTGCGGGGCATCTATCCGACGGCGATCGTCATCGATTCCGAAGGCTCCGTTGAGGTGTCGGAGGGACGGCTGGCCGAGATCACCCGCGAGATCGTGGCCGAACGCGCGGACGAAGAGGGGAGTGCGCGAGCATGACACTGCCGTATTACGCGTCCGCCGAACAGATCATGCGCGATAAGACCGAACTCGCGCGCAAGGGCATCGCACGCGGGCGAAGCGTCATCGTGCTGGTGTACGACAAGGGTGTGGTGTTCGTGGCCGAGAACCCCTCGGCCACACTGCACAAGGTGAGCGAGCTGTACGACCGCGTCGGTTTCGCCGCCGTCGGTAAGTACAACGAGTTCGAAAGCCTGCGCCGCGGTGGCATTCTGCAGGCTGATCTGCGTGGTTACCAGTTCGACCGGCGCGATGTCACCGGCCGCTTCCTGGCCAACCTGTACGCGCAGAGCCTGGGCACCATCTTCACCGATCAGCTCAAGCCGTTCGAGGTCGAGATCTGCGTGGCCGAGGTCGGCTACCCGGATTCGACGCCGAGTTCGGTGCTGTACCGCATCAACTTCGACGGATCCATCGTCGACGAGCGCGAATTCGTGGTCATGGGCGGCAATACCGAGCCCATCGTCACCGCGCTCAAGGCGTCCTACCAGCCCGGCCTGGACCTGCACTCCGCTGTCACGGTGGCGATGCAGGCCCTGGCCAAGTCCGCACCCGAGGGCGCGGACAAGGACAAGAAGCCGGCCGCGTCGGCCTCGCTGGAGGTCGCCACGCTCGAACAGTCCCGGCCGCGACGGGCTTTCCGCCGCATCACCGGGGCCGCACTACAGGAACTGATCACCGGTAAGGCGCAGAGCGCCGCGGCGGCGGCCGAGGCCGACAGGCCCTCGTCCGGAGATCCGTCCCAGGCCTAGAATTTCGCCGAAATCCCCGGCCGCACACGACAAGTGCGCGCCCGGCGATTCCGGGCGATTTTCTCCCGCCCCGAAACCGGGCCGCGAACCTATTGTTCGCGGCCCGGTTTCGCATTTTCACCCCCCGCCACGTTGCACTCGGGACCTGCGAGTGTTTGCACTCTGCACAGCAGAGTGCAAAGGGGACTTGCCTTTTCGCTGCCTACAGGGGGTGCGGCGTTGCATCCCGTGCTAAATCGTTGTGAATACGTTTGCATCGGGTCTGCCACACCGCCCTTATCGGGCACTACATCGCTGTAATGTCGATAGGGTGCAGCGACGAATCATGGGGATCGAAACCGAATTCGGGGTGACGTGCACCTTTCACGGTCACCGTCGGTTGAGTCCTGACGAGGTGGCCCGGTATCTCTTCCGCCGGGTGGTTTCCTGGGGCCGTAGTTCCAACGTGTTCCTTCGTAATGGCGCCCGGCTCTACCTCGATGTCGGTTCCCATCCGGAGTACGCGACGGCCGAGTGCGACAGCTTGGTGCAGCTGGTCACTCATGACCGCGCCGGTGAACGGGTCCTGGAGGATCTGCTCATCGACGCCGAACAGCGTCTCGCCGAAGAAGGTATCGGCGGCGACATCTACCTGTTCAAGAACAACACCGACTCCGCGGGCAACTCCTACGGCTGCCATGAGAACTTCCTCGTGGTGCGTGCGGGCGAGTTCTCCCGCATCTCCGATGTGCTGCTGCCGTTCCTGGTGACCCGCCAGCTGATCTGCGGTGCCGGCAAGGTGCTGCAGACGCCCAAGGCCGCCACGTTCTGCCTCTCACAGCGCGCGGAACACATCTGGGAGGGCGTCTCCTCGGCGACCACGCGGTCGCGGCCCATCATCAACACCCGTGACGAGCCGCACGCCGATGCCGAGAAGTACCGCCGCCTGCACGTGATCGTCGGCGATTCGAATATGGCCGAGCCGAGCACCATGCTCAAGGTCGGCACCGCATCGCTGGTGCTGGAGATGATCGAGGCGGGCGTCGCCTTCCGAGACTTCGCTCTGGACAACCCGATTCGGGCCATCCGTGAGGTGTCGCACGATCTCACCGGTAAGCGCCCCGTGCGCTTGGCGGGTGGCCGGCAGGCCAGTGCCCTGGAAATCCAGCGCGAGTACTACGCCCGCGCCGTCGAACATCTGCGCAATCGCGATCGCGATCCGCAGGTGGACGCGGTGGTGGACCTCTGGGGCCGCACCCTCGATGCCGTCGAGGCGCAGGATTTCGCCAAGGTGGACACCGAGATCGACTGGGTCATCAAGCGCAAGCTGTTCCAGCGCTATCAGGATCGCTACAGCATGGAGCTGTCCGATCCCAAGATCGCCCAGCTGGATCTGGCCTATCACGACATCAAGCGCGGCCGCGGCGTCTTCGACCTGTTGCAGCGCAAGGGTTTGGCCAAGCGCATCACCGAGGACGAGGCGGTCGACGCGGCGGTCAACACCCCGCCGCAGACCACTCGCGCCAAACTGCGCGGCGATTTCATCACCGCCGCACAGGAAGCCGGTCGTGATTTCACGGTCGACTGGGTGCACCTCAAGCTCAATGATCAGGCCCAGCGCACGGTGCTCTGCAAGGACCCGTTCCGCTCGGTGGATGAGCGCGTCGACCGGCTCATCGCCTCGATGTAGCGGCATAGTTCGCGATCGAGAGGCGGGCCGTGAATCCTCGGATTCACGGCCCGCCTCGTCGTCGGTGGCCGACGCGCCGGGCGGATTCGTGAATTCGCTTGCAGCGAAGCCGAAGGCAAATGGGTACTGCCGTGCTACGCGCGTCGCGCGGGCACACTACTCTCTAACGGGTGGCGATATCCAAGGTCGAGCGGTTGATGAATCTGGTTATCGCGCTGCTGTCCACCCGTCAGTTCCTGACCGCCGAGCGGATTCGGGATTCCGTGGCGGGATACGAGGAGTCGGCGAGCGACGAGGCCTTCAGCCGCATGTTCGAGCGCGACAAGAACGAGCTGCGCGATCTGGGCATCCCCCTCGAAATCGGGCCCATCAGCCGGTATTCCGGCGCCGAGGGCTACCGCATCAATCGGGATGCCTACGAGCTACCCGATATCGATCTGACCAGCGCCGAATCCGCCGCTGTCGCGGTCGCGGTGCAGCTGTGGGAGTCCCCGGAACTGGCCGCGGCGGCCGAGGGCGGACTGCTCAAGCTGCGCGCGGCGGGCATTCACCTCGAGCCCGACGCCGGTGTCGCGTCGGTGCCCGCGGTCCCGGCGCGCACCCGCGGTTCCGAACCCGTACTGGGCAAACTGCTGGCCGCCATCGACGCGGGCCGCGCGGTGCGATTCCTGCATCGGCAATCACACGGCGAACCCATCGAACGCGATGTGCAGCCCTGGGGTGTGGTCACCCATCACGGCCGCTGGTACCTCGCGGGCTATGACAATGCTCGCAACGCGCCGCGAGTGTTCCGCATCTCTCGTATCGGTGAGGCGATCACCGCGTACGGCCCCGAGGACGTCGTGCACAAGCCCGCCGATGTGGATCTGCGCGCGCTGGTCGCCGAGGTCACCGGGCAGGCCCCGATCACCGGTTCGGCCACGGTCTGGGTCGCGGACGGCCGCGGTCAGGAGATCCGCAGGCTCGGCGCGACCATGGAGGAGCGTGAGCTCGGCGGCCGTAAGGGCTCGATCGTGGAGGTGCCCATCCGTTCCCGCGATTGGCTGGCCCGGCTCATCACCGGTCTCGGCGCGGACGCGCTGGTGCTCGCGCCGGAAGAGCTGCGCCACAATGTGATCGCCCGGCTCGAGTCGGTGCTGGAACGGACGGAGGTCTCGGCATGAGCGACGGCGGCAATCCGCGCAAACCCGCATCGGGTGCCACGGACGGTGCGCGCGTCTCCACCGGGGCCCGCGATCGCCGTGCCAATGCCGTTGCCGCGAGCAGGCTTTCGGTGCGGCTGTCCAGGCTGCTGAATATGGTCCCGTACTTCCAGGCCAATCCGGGCATCAGCGCCGCGGAGGCCGCCGCCGAACTCGGCGTCACCACCAAACAGCTGATGAGCGATCTGAATCAGCTGTGGATGTGCGGACTTCCGGGATACGGACCGGGTGATCTGATCGATCTGTCGTTCTCCGAGGAGAGCATCGAGGTCACCTTCTCCGCCGGTATCGATCGGCCGCTGCGACTGACCTCACTGGAGGCGACCGCACTGCTGGTGGCCCTGCGCTCGATCGCGGATCTGCCCGGCATGGTCGATCCCAGCGCCGCGCATTCGGCCATCGCGAAGATCGAATCCGCCATCTCCGGCATCGAATTCGAGGCCCCGGCCACCCCGGCCGAGGCCCCGTCGGTGGCGACGGTGCGCTCCGCGCTCGCCAACGGTCACGCCGTGCGGATGGTCTACTACTCGGCCAGTCGCGATGTGGTGTCTGAACGAACCGTGGACCCGATTCGTATTGTCTTGGTGGACAACAACAGCTATCTGCAGGCCTGGTGCCGCGAAGCCGAGGGCGTCCGCCTGTTCCGCCTCGATCGCATCGAGGAGGCCGCCGAACTCGACGAACCAGCCCGTCCGCCCGCGGAGGCCGCCGCCGATGAGACCTCGGCGCTGGACCTTTTCGTCGACGATCCGGCGGTTCCGCTGGCGCGCCTGCTGATTCACGCCGACTACTCGTGGGTCCTGGATCAATATCCGATGCATCGGGTCGCGGTGCATCCGGACGGCAATGTCGAGGCCACCATGCGCTTCGCCACCCTGGACTGGATGGCCCGGCTGCTGCTCGGCTTCGGCTCCGGGGTCACCGTGCTCGGCCCGCCCGAACTGGTGACCGCGGTGCGCGAACGCTCCGGCACCGCGCTGGCCGCGTATTCGGCCCTGGTCCAAGATAATTCGACCGAACTGCAATTGACCGGGTTAGAGGAGGTCGGTCCGGCGTGACCGTCCCGAACATGACACCGCCGGGCTCCGCGCCGCGCGTAATGGTGCTGGGCGCGGGCAGTATCGGCATTTTCGTCGGCGGCAAGCTCGCCGGTGCGGGCGCGGATGTCACGTTCATCGGACGGCCCCGCCTGCTCGACGAGATCAGCGCGTCCGGGCTGCGGCTCACCGATCTGGACGGACTGGACCAGCGTGTCGAGGCGTCCGCGTTCCGGACCGCGACCGATCCGGCCGCGGCGGCCGACGCCGATCTGGTGCTCATCACCGTGAAATCCGCCGATACCGCGAAGGCCGCGCGCGAACTGTCCGGCCTGGTCAAGCCCGGCACCGTGGTGATCAGCCTGCAGAACGGCATCGGCAATGACGCGGTCATCCGGGAGGTGCTGCCCGCGTGCGTGGTGCTGGCGGGCATGGTCATGTTCAATGTCGTGCACCGCGAGAACGGCCGCTTCCATCGCGGTACCGCGGGCGGGGTCGCCATCGCCGATGACGCCGTGCTGAACCGTTTCGCGCCCGTGCTGCACGAATCCGGGCTCGGCGTGAAGCGCTATCCGGACCTGCTGTCCGTGCAGTGGGCCAAACTGCTGCTGAATCTGAACAATCCCATCAACGCGCTGTCCGGCCGCCCGCTGCGCGAGGAGCTGGGCACCCGCGATTACCGTCGCTGTCTGGCCCTGACCCAGCAGGAGGCGCTCGCGGTGATGACCCGCGCGCGGATTCGCCCGGCCCGGCTCACCCCGCTGCCGCCCGAGCTGATGGCACGCCTGCTGACCGCCCCCGACGGGGTTTTCCGCCGGGTTGCCGGACGGGTGCTCGCCATCGATCCGATGGCCCGCTCATCCATGGCCGATGACCTGGCGGCGGGTCGCAAAACCGAAATCGCTTGGCTCTGTGGTGAAATCGTGACCCTCGGAACCATGGTCGGCTTGCCGACACCGGTCAACGCGCGGCTCATCGAATTGATAGCGGCCGCCGAGAACGGTGACCAACGCACCTGGTCCGGGCCGGAGTTGCTGGCGGAGTTGAGCGCAGTGACCCATTCGGACTCTTGACGAAAAACCCGGGCATATGCATGTCCGGTAGCATCTGAAACACCACAGTCTTTGGAGGTTGGAATTATGGGCAGCATCAGCCCGTGGCACTTGCTGATCGTCGCACTGGTCTTCCTGCTGTTCTTCGGCTCGAAGCGCATGCCCGACGCCGCGCGCAGCCTCGGCCGATCCATGCGGATCTTCAAGAGCGAAGTCAGCCAGATGCAGACCGAGGCCAATAAGCCGGCCGAGACCGCCCCCGAGGCGGCCGCCCCGCAGCAGCTTCCCGCCGCGCAGCCGGTTCAGCCCGCTGCCGTCGCGCAGCCCGTGAACGTCGAGAAGCCCCAGGCCTGACATCATCCGTCCCCGGGGTTGAGTGATCAGCTCACCCCGGGTCGAGCGTTGTCCAGGTCCGGGGCGTTCACTCACCGCGAGGCAGTCACACACACATGCGCATTCCGTTCGATCCGCGCCGCAGCAAACGCCGGACCAATCCCGAGGGCACCATGTCCCTCGTGGAGCATCTGGCCGAGCTCCGTTATCGATTGCTCGTCGCACTGGCGGCCATCTCGGTCACCACGCTGCTGGGATTCTTCTGGTACTCGCACTCGTTCCTCGGGATCGAGAGCCTCGGTGATGTGCTGACCGGGCCGTACTGTGAACTGCCCGCGTCCTCCCGTGCCAATATCAGCCCCGACGGGGCGTGCCGCCTGCTGGCGACCGCGCCGTTCGAACAGTTCATGCTGCGATTGCAGGTGGGCGCGACCGCGGGTGTGGTCATGGCCAGCCCGTTCTGGCTGTACCAGCTGTGGGCGTTCGTGACGCCCGGGCTGTACGCCAAGGAGCGTAAGTACGCGGTCTCGTTCGTCACCGCGGGTGCGACGCTGTTCGTCGCGGGCGCGGTGCTGGCGTACTGGATTGTGGCGCACGCCTTGAGCTTTCTGCTCACCATCGGCAACAACACCCAGATCACCGCGCTCAGCGGTTCGCTGTATTTCGGCTTCATCATCAAGCTGCTGATCATCTTCGGCGTGAGCTTCGAGACGCCGCTGCTGATCGTGGGCCTGAACTTCCTGGGCGTGCTCACCTATGAGCGGCTCACCAAGTGGCGGCGCGGCTTGATCTTCGGCCTGTTCGTGTTCGCGGCCATCGTGACACCGCAGGACCCGTTCTCCATGCTGGCGCTCGCGCTGGCGCTGACCGTGCTGTTCGAGATCGCGGTGCAGATCGCGCGCGTCAACGATAAGCGCAAGGCGCGCAATGCCGAGAACTGGAACAACCTGCCCGATGACGAGGCCTCACCGCTCGGGGACAGCAGTGGCGGCATCGATGCGGCAACCCCCGTGGAGACTCCCGAACCGGTCGCCGCGGCCACGCCGGAGAAAACAACGCGAAGCGTGTCGGATTACTCCGATACCCTCTGACGGTGACATCAAGGTCGCTTACTGGCGAATTGGCGGCATTCGCCGCCGAGCTGAAATTCGAGCTGGATCCGTTCCAGCGGCAGTCCTGTGAGGCGCTCGCGGGCGGGCACAGTGTGCTCGTCTGCGCGCCCACCGGTGCGGGTAAGACCGTGGTCGGTGAATTCGCGGTGCATCTGGCGCTGGCCTCGGGCGGGAAGTGTTTCTACACCACGCCGATCAAGGCGCTGTCGAACCAGAAATTCGCCGATCTGACCGCCCGCTACGGGCGCGAATCGGTGGGTCTGCTCACCGGTGACCAGTCCATCAACCCGCACGCCGCGGTCGTGGTGATGACCACCGAGGTGCTGCGGAACATGCTGTACGCGAGTTCCGATGCGCTGCAAGGGCTCTCGTATGTGGTGATGGACGAGGTGCACTATCTGGCGGACCGGTTCCGCGGCGCGGTGTGGGAGGAGGTCATCCTGCACCTGTCGCCCGAGGTGCGGCTGGCGTGCCTGTCCGCCACGGTCAGCAATGCCGAGGAATTCGGCGCGTGGATGGAAACCGTGCGCGGGGATACCGCGGTCATCGTGGACGAGACCCGGCCGGTGCCGCTGTCGCAGCACGTCATGGTCGGGCGGCGCATGTTCGATCTCTTCGACTCCCGATCCAGCGATCAGAAGGTCCTGGTCGATGAGGATCTGGTGCGCTTCATCAAACAGCGCGAAGCCGCGGATCGGACCGAGAATTTCGGCGTGCCCGGGCGTGGGCGCGGCGGTCCGCGCCGGTTCTTCCGGCCGGTGCCCCGGCCCGAGGTGATCGCCAAACTCGATGACGAGGGTCTGCTCCCGGCCATCACGTTCATCTTCAGTCGCGCGGGATGCGATGGGGCGCTTGCCCAATGCGTGCGCTCGCGGCTGGACCTCTCACGCGATGAGGATCGCGAGGAGGTCGACGCGATCATCGAGAAGCACACCGGCGATCTGCCGCGCGGTGATCTCGAGGTGCTCGGCTACTGGGAATGGCGTGAGGGACTGCACCGGGGATTCGCGGCGCATCACGCGGGCATGCTGCCCGCCTTCCGGCATACCGTCGAGGATCTGTTCGTGCACGGTCTGGTGCGGGCCGTATTCGCCACGGAGACACTGGCTCTGGGCATCAATATGCCCGCGCGCACCGTGGTGCTCGAACGCCTGATGAAGTTCAACGGTGAGACGCACGCGGAGCTGACCCCGGGCGAGTACACCCAGCTCACCGGGCGGGCCGGGCGGCGCGGTATCGACGTCGAGGGCCACGCGGTGGTCATGTGGAATCCGGATGTGGACACCAGCGCGGTGGCCGGATTGGCTTCCACCCGAACGTATCCGCTCAAGAGCTCGTTCCGGCCCGGGTACAACATGTCCATCAATCTGGTGGATCGGATGGGTGCGGAGAACTCGCGGGCGCTGCTGGAGCGCTCGTTCGCGCAGTTCCAGGCCGACCGCTCGGTGGTGGGGCTGGTGCGCGGTATCGACAAGAACGAATCGGCCATGCGCAAGCTGCGTTCGCAGCTCGGCGATGACGATTTCCTCGAGTACATCCAACTGCGCGAACGCATTCGGGGCCGGGAACGTCAGATCGAGAATCAGGGCCGCACCGATCGGCGGTCGGCGGCGGTGAACGCGCTGGCCGCGCTGCGGCGCGGCGATGTGGTGGCCATTCCGGCGGGTCGGCGCCAGGGGCTCGCGGTAATTCTGGAAGCCGATGCGACACCGGGTGATCCGCGTCCGCTGGTGCTCACCGAGGACAAGTGGGCGGGCCGGGTCTCGGCCGCGGACTTCCCGACACCCGCGCAATCGCTCGGTCATCTCCGGTTGCCGCGGCATGTGGACCATCGCACCGCGCGGGTGCGGCGCGATCTGGCGTCGGCGCTGCGCAGTACCGGCATCGTGGTGCCGGGGCGCGGTCGCACCGGTAAGAAGTCCAAGGCCGCGGACGATCACGAGTTGCAGTCGCTGCGGCGGGCCCTGCGCAACCATCCGGCGCACGCACGGCCGGATCGGGAACAGTTGGCGCGCATCGGCGAACGCTATAACCGGCTCGCGCGCGAGACCGAATCGCTGCGTCAGCAGGTGGCGTCGACGACCAATTCGCTGGCGCGCACCTTCGACCGGATTCTCGCGTTGCTCGCCGAACGCGGATACGTGGAAGACGGTGAGGTGACCGCCGACGGCAGGCGGCTCGCGCGTATCTACGCCGAGGCCGATCTCGTTGTTGCCGAAAGTCTGCGGCAGGGGCTGTGGCGCGGCCTCGGCCCGGCCGAATTGGCGGCGGCGGTATCGATCCTGGTGTTCGAATCCCGCCAAGAGGGCGGCTATCTCGGCGCTTCGGGGCCGACCGCGCCGATCCGCCGGGCCGTGGACGCCACCATCGGGGTGTGGTCGCAGCTGCGTGCGGATGAGGCCAAGCATCGGCTCTCGCCCACCCGCGAACCCGATCTGGGTTTCGTCACGGGTATGCATTCCTGGGCGCGCGGCGATGACCTCGCCGATGCGCTGCTGGCCAGTGGCGATCGCGGAAATCCGCTCTCGGCGGGCGATTTCGTGCGCTGGTGCCGGCAGGTCATCGACATGCTGGATCAGATCCACAACACCGCCGACGATGTGGAGGTCGCGGCCACAGCGGCCAAGGCGGTCAAGGCTATTCGGCGGGGTGTCGTCGCGGTGGACGCCGCGTAGCGAATGTGACTGTGCTTTGATTCTTTCAGACGTACCGACCGCGGTGGGTTCACGAGCGTGTTCCCGCTCGGGGGGCTAGCGTGTGTACATCGGATTGCGAGTGGAGGCAAGCAAATGAGCGGCCCGTACGGACCGAACGACGCCCCAGGCACTGGGGAGGGACGCAACGATCCGACGCAGCAGTGGGGCGGCGGTCAGCCGCAGCCCGGCGGCGCTCCGGGTCAGAACTGGGGTGGGCAGCCCGCGCAGCCGACCACGAATTGGGGTGACCAGCAGCAGCCGTGGGCGCAGAGCCAGCCGCAGCAGCCGCAGCCCGGTCAGCAGTGGGGGCAGAGTCAGCCGCAATGGCCGCAACAGGGTCAGCCGCAGCAGCCCGCCACCGGCGGTCAGGAGTGGGGCCAGCAGCCGCAGCCCGGTCAGCAGTGGGCGGGGAGCCAGCCGCAGTGGCCGCAGCAGGGTCAGCCCGGGCAGCCCGGCTGGGATCAGTCCCAGCCCGGTGGTCAGCAGTGGCCGCAGCCGCAGCCCGCGAAAAAGAAGAAGACCGGGCTGATCATCGGCATCGCGCTGGCGGTCCTGGTGGTGCTCGGCGCCATCGTCGGCGGTGTGGTGGTGCTGACCGCCAAGGATCAGCTCGACAACAAGGCCGTGGCCACCGGTGTGCAGAAGGTGCTCAAGGATTCCTACGGCATCGAGGATGTCCAGGATGTGAGCTGCCCGTCCGGCCAGAAGGTCGAGGTCGACAAGACCTTCGACTGCTCGCTCAAGGTGGGCGGTGAGGCCAAGAAGGTCACCATCAAGGTCACCAAGGATGACGGCACCTACGAGGTGGGTCGTCCCAGCTGATCCGGTGCGATAGGCGTTGACAACCCGGGGCGAGAGCGTTTCGCCCCGGGTTTCGTCATTTCCGGGGGCGGTTGCGGTGAATGCGCTGGAAGGGACTGTCCGGGGTGAGCGGGAGGGATATCGGGAGTACAGTGGCCACAAGATCGTGTTAGCCGATAGGAGTGTGGGGGGCGTGATGATGAAAAACGCTGCGCGCAAAGCCGGTTGGACCGTGACCTCGATCGCGGCGCTGGCCGCCGCCTTCGCCCCCGCCGTCGTCGTCAATGCCGCGGGACCCGATCCGGTGGTCTACGACTGCACCCGCACCGCCGATCAAGCGGTGCAGCGGCCCTCGAACGTCCTGCTCGCCTGCGGTGACGGCGGGCTGTGGGTCAAGGACATCACCTGGTCCAGTTGGGGGCCGAATACCGCCGAGGGCGACGGCACCCAGTCCCGGCGGACCTGCGTACCCAATTGCGCGCAGGGCGGTGTCGCCACCGGGCCCACGCACATCACGCTGACCGATGTGCAGGGCAATCGTTTTCGGCAGGCCGTGATCACCGATCTGAACGGTAAGCCGGAGACCTGGCCGATGTGAGCCGGAGCCCGGCCATCGGCCGGGCAGCGTGCTTCAGCGCTTGGCCATGGCCGTGATGAGGCGCTTGACCGGGCTCTCGGCGTTGTACGCGACCGCGAGGGCTTGCAGCTCTTCGGGATTCGCGGGTTCACGGGGGAGAATATCCGGCTTGGAGAACTCGACCGTGGCATCCTGGACCACCCGCACAACGGGTGCGGCGGCCTTCAAATAGTCTTCCGCGGCAACGAGTTTGGCGCGCACGCCCTTGGCCATATCGGAGTCCGGATCGGCGGCCGCGGCGCGCAGCGATTCGATCGAACCGAATTTGGAGACGAGCTGGGCGGCGGATTTATCGCCGATGCCCGCGACACCGGGCAGACCGTCCGAGGCGTCACCGCGCAGAGTCGCCATATCGGCGTACAGCGGGCCCGCGTTCTCTTCCGGCACACCGTATTTCGCCGAAACCTCGGCGGGACCCCAGAGTTCGGCCTTGGACAGACCGCGCCCGACATAGAACACCCGCACCGGGGGAGCCGGGGTATCGCGAACCAGTTGCAGCAGATCGCGATCGCCGCTCACCACGATCACCTCGCTATCGCGCTCCACCGTGGCCAGCGTGCCGATCACATCGTCGGCCTCCAGCCCCTCCGCGCCCGCGGTCGCGATCCCGGCGGCCTCCAGCACGGCCATGATCATGTCCACCTGTGGGGTCAACGTGTCCGGAACCTCTTCCGCCACAGCGTCGATGGCGTCCGCGGGCTGTTCCTCCGCGACCCGGTGCGCCTTGTACGACGGAATCAGATCGACCCGGAACTTGGGCCGCCAATCCAGATCCAGGCATACCACCAGTCGGCTCGGCGCATGCTGTTTGACCAGCGCCGCGACCATATCGGTGAACCCGCGCACCGCGTTCACCGGTTGCCCGTCCGGCGCGGTGATCTTCTCCGGAATCGCGTAGAAGGCGCGGAACCAGAGACTGGCGCCGTCGAGCAGCAGCAGGGGACCGGTGGCGGGAGCGCTCATAACGCCAAACGCTACCGCGCACCCCCGACACCGCGCGGCACGGCACGACGTGACGTGAGCGCGTTACCAGATCAGGACGCCGCCGCCGACTTCCAGGGCGCGGGCCGCGGCGGCTTCGATATGGGTCAGGCGCGCGGCGATGCGTTCGGTGTGCACTTCGCGGGGATGGGAGTCGTCGGCCTGTGCCGCGATCGCGTCCAGATGCGCACGCAGCAGCGCGCATTCGTCGAGGAATTCCGGGACCGCGTGCGGGAGGACGGTGAGGTCGCCGCGCGCCAGGACGGGAAAGTAGTACGCGCCCAAGGCCAGCACGGCGGTGGAGCCCCAGACGGTCGTACGCCAGCGTTCGAACCCGGCAAGTTCGCCGCCCGGTGTCGGCGGGTCGAGCAGTTGCCAGGCGCGGTTCTCGTCGAGAACATAGGCGTAGACGGAAAGGCTCATTTGCCAAGCATGCGCTGACGATCACGGCGGTCCGCGCAGGGGTTGCCCGATTGGTCGTGATTCTCGGCGATCACGCAGGTCGCGCGACGAAGAATGTGGCCGTCATCGCGCACGGAACTCTGCCGTGCGACTGCTCACCATGAACCGTGCGATGGCTGACTTCGAACCGAGTGCTGGCCGGGCTCGAGTCGTGCGATGGCTTGCGTCGAGCTGCGCGATGGCCGGCCCCGAGTCGCGCGATGGACTGACGGTGATCGGAATCGATCGCGGCGCTGGATGATTCGAGGCGGACGCGGTCTGTTCGCGGATCCACCGCGATGACCTTGCCCGGGCTGTCGGGGGTACCGGGTAACGTCGGGGGCTATGAGCTCTCATGACGAGACACGATTCGGAGCGGACGTCTACGGGGCGCGGCTGGAGCGGGCGGCGGAGCTGACGCGGGCCGCCCATCTGGACGCACTGCTCATCACCCCCGGGCCGGATCTGCAATATCTGATCGGGTCCCGGGCGCAGTCGCATGAGCGGTTGACCTGCCTGGTGGTGCCCGCCTCGGGTGAGACGCCGTCCGTGGTGATCCCCAAACTGGAGTTGGCGGCGCTGGGGCCGTCCGCGGTCGCCGAGCTGGGTCTGCGGATCGTGGACTGGGTGGACGGCGTCGATTCGCACGGGCTGGTGAAGTCCATTCTCAATGCCGGTGCCCGCACCGCCGTCGATGACAATATGCCCGCGCTGCATTTGCTGCCGATCACCGATCGGCTCGGCACGCTGCCGGTCTCGGCCACGCCGGTGCTGCGCGAATTGCGAATGCTCAAGGACCCCAGCGAGATCGACGCGCTGCGTCGCGCGGGCGCGGCCATCGATCGGGTGCACGCCCGCATGGGTGAGTTCCTGCGCGCCGGGCGCACCGAGGCCGAGGTCGCCGCGGATATCACCGCCGCCATCATCGCCGAGGGCCATACCCGCGCCGCGTTCGTGATCGTCGGTAGCGGCCCGCATGGCGCGGACCCGCATCACGAGGTCTCCGATCGCGTGATCGAGGACGGTGACGTGGTGGTCATCGATATCGGCGGCCCCGTCGAACCCGGCTATTTCTCCGATTCCACCCGCACCTATGTGCTGGGTGAGCCGTCCGAGGAGATCGCCGAACAGTTCGCGGTGCTCGAGCGCGCGCAGGCCGCAGCCGTCGCCGCGGTGCGGCCGGGTGTCACCGCCGAATCGGTCGATGCCGCCGCCCGCGATCTGCTCGCCGCCGCCGAACTGGCCGAATTCTTCGTGCACCGCACCGGCCACGGCATCGGCCTGTCCGTGCACGAGGAGCCGTACATCGTCGCGGGCAATGATCTCGTGCTCGAAGAGGGCATGGCCTTCAGCATCGAACCGGGCATCTACTTCGCCGGGGAATGGGGAGCCCGCATCGAGGACATCGTGGTCGTGACCGCCGACGGCTGCGAATCGGTGAACAAGCGCCCGCACGGCCTCACCCGCCTGTAAAGCGCCGTACCGCAAGAGGTTTCACCGAGCTCCGCGACCTGTTTCGCGGAGCTCGGTTGTTTCCGGGACGATTCCCGCCGATACCGGTCTCAGCGCTGAGCCGCTCCGGGCTTGAAGCCGCTGCTGGACAGTACGCGCCGCACGGCGATGGCGATGACCACGCGCGTCGGGTTCTCGCGCGGCTGACGGTAGCGACCGGCGTAGCGCACTTCCGCCGCAGCGACATCGGCGGGCGCGTCGAGCACCGTCGCCGGACCCTCCAGGGTCAGCCAGCGAGCGCCGTCCACCTGGCTCACCGCCGCATAGCCGCCGCGCCGCACATTGCGCACCTTCATCGACCCGCCATCGGTGATGATGCGCGCGATCCCGGCCTCCGGATCCCAGGTGAATCCGACCGCGACCACGTGCGGGGTCCCGTCGGCGCGCAACGTGGTGAGGGTGGCGAGGTGTCGCTCGGTCACGAATTCGATGGCGGCGGGCGAGAGTTCGGGGCTGGTTGACGTGGTCGGCATGCGCAGAACGCTAGCAACCCCCGACCGATGCCCGTGCGTGGCGTGCGCGATGCGCCGTGCGGGGCCTGGACCTGGTGTTGGTCGTTGCGGGTCGGCCACCTCGGCGCGCCGGTGCGGGCGGGGCGAATGGCAGACTGTTCGCCATGGGAATGGGTTCGCGGGATGCCGATGCGGGCGTCGTGTTGTTGCTGGGTGGGCGCAGTGAGATCGGGCTCGAGGTGGCGCGGCGGCTGGCTCCGGGGCGGGTGGTGGTGCTGGCGGCGCGCCGGGCCGATGACCTGGGACCGCAGCGGGCCGAAATGGGCAGGTCGGGGGCGGCCGAAGTGCATTGCGTGGAGTTCGACGCCGATGATTTCGCGAGTCATCAATCGCTGTTGGAGAAGGTCACGGCCGAGCACGGACCGCTCGGGGTGACGGTGCTGGCGTTCGGGGTGCTGGGTGATCAGGCACGCGCGGAACATGATCCGGCGCATGCGGTCGCGGTGGTGCAGACCGACTATGTGGCGCAGGTGAGTGTGCTCACCAGTCTGGCGAATCTGTTGCGCGCGCAGGGAAATGGGCAGATCGTGGCGTTCAGCTCGATCGCGGGCGTGCGGACGCGGCGCGCCAACTACGTCTACGGTTCGGCCAAGGCGGGTCTGGACGGTTTCGTCACCGGTCTCCAGGATGCGTTGTACGGCACCGGGGTTCACCTGCTGCTGGTGCGCTCAGGCTTCGTCATCGGCCGCATGACCGCGGGCATGGATCCGGCTCCGCTGTCCAGCACCCCCGATCAGGTCGCGGACGCCGTGGTCTCCGCGCTGTACCGGCGCTCGCGCGTGGTGAGCGTGCCGCGCACCATCAAACTCATGTTCATGGCCATGCACTTTGTGCCGCAGTCGATCTGGCGGCGGATGCCGCGATGACCCGCCCGGTGTCCTGGCCCGCGGAGCGCCCGATCGTGGTCGCGGGTATCGGCGCGGACGGCTGGGACGGTCTCGGCGGCCCCGCGCGCCGCGCCGTCGCCGACGCCCAGGTGCTGTTCGGCTCGCCCCGTCAACTGGCCCTGATACCCGATTCCGAATGCGTGGCCGAGCGCGTGGCCTGGCCGTCCCCGCTGGTTCCCGCCCTGCCCGGCCTGCTGAATCAGCATGCGGGCCTGCGGGTTTGCGTACTGGCGAGTGGTGATCCCATGTTCTACGGCATCGGGGTGACGCTGGAGCGGCTGGTCGGCGCCGCGGCCCTGCGGGTGCTGCCGCAGCCCTCCTCGGCCTCGCTGGCCTGCGCCCGGCTCGGCTGGAGTCTGGCGCAGACCCCGGTGGTGAGCGTCGTCGGCCGCCGCTTGGAGACCGTACTTCCCGAGTTATCGGCTGGCCGCAAGATTCTCGTGCTGAGCGAGGATGAGCACACCCCGGCCCGGTTGGCGGAGATGCTGTCCCGCAACGGTTTCGGTGATTCCCACCTGACGGTTCTGGAGCAGCTCGGCGGCCCGGAGGAACTGCTGGCTGCCGCAAGCGCCGCGAATTGGCAACGGGCGGCAGGAAACCCACTCAATATCGTCGCCATCGACTGTGTGGCCGACCGGACGGCGACCCGTCTGACCCGGTTGCCGGGTCTCCCGGATGCGGTCTACGCCGGGGATGGCCAGCTTACCAAGTGCGAGATCCGCGCGCTGACCCTGACCGCTCTCGCTCCCGTCCCCGGCGAGCTGCTCTGGGATATCGGCGGCGGTTCGGGCACGATCGCTATCGAATGGTGCCGCACCCATCCGGCCTGCCGCGCACTCACTTTCGAACGGGTCGAGAGCCGTCGCAAGCAGATCACCGAGAATGCGGCCGCCCTCGGCGTTCCCGCCGTCGACGTACACGGTGCCGCCCCCGATTCCTTTGCGGACCTGCCTGATCCGGATGCGATATTCCTGGGCGGCGGACTGACCCAGCAGGGAATGTTCGACGCCTGCTGGAATCGGCTATCGCGCGGCGGTCGACTGGTCGCCAATTCCGTGACGGTCGAATCCGATGCGCTATTGACCGCGCTGGCCGCCGAATACGGTGGCGCGCTTCGCAAATTTCAGGTCTATCGTGCCGAACCACTCGGCGGATTCACCGCGTGGCGTCCGCAGCTTCCGGTCACCCAGTGGTCGGTCGTCAAACCGCTGTAGGTGGCCGCGGTTATTTGAGCCGGGGCTTGCCGGAGAGTTCGTCGAGATACCAGCCGCGCGGATATTCCGGTGCTGCGGATTGTGCGGGCGGCTGGGCATCGGACGAATCCGGTGGGAGCGAGTCCGACGGTTTTATCATCAGAAGTAGGACCGCCACCAGGGGCAGTGACGCGATGGCGACAATGGCGAAAAGCTGCATACTTGGCGCTTACCCACATCCGTCGCCGCCACGCATCGGCGACGGCCGGTTGGATCCCGCGTCACAGTCGATTTCGCACCGTATGGGACAACAGGGCCGGGCGCGCGGTGTTCAGCCTCTGCTGAACACCGCGGCGAGTTCGAGTGTGTCCCCGCGCAGTTCGCCGATTTCGGCGGCCTGCTGGACGGTGAGCTGCCCCGAAGCGAGTCCCAGCACCGTGGCGGGCTCGCCGTGGAACACCGTCGCCGGATATTCATCGGGATCGAGCATCGCGTGCGTGCCGGTCGCATCGACGCGAACCGCGACCAGGGTGCCGTCGACCTCCACGCCCACGACGGTCGGCGTCTCGGTTCGTTTGTCCTGCATCAGCGCGCGCAGGGCCACCACCAGCCAATGCGTGCGAAAGGTCTCTTCGTGCTGCGGACCCGACGCCATCAGCGGCGCGCTCCAGGTCACCAGCGAATCGACGGTGCCGCGGAGTTCTTCACCCCAGGAGGTGAGGCGATAGCTGACGCCTCTGACCCCGGGTTCGAGGCTGCGCCGGATCACGCCCGCGCTCTCCAGCCCGCGCAGCCGCTCCGCGAGCAGGTTCGTCGCGATACCGGGCAGCGCCGCGTGTAGATCGCTGTATCGCGCTGGGCGGATGAGCAATTCGCGCACGATCAGCAGATTCCAGCGTTCGCCGATGATGTCGAGCGCGCGGGCCAGCCCGCAGTACTGACCGTAGGTCCGCGTGGAGTTCGGTGGTCGCATTCCTGTCTTCCGAATCGGGGAGGAGGGCGTGCCGATGAGGAGCGTGCAACCTAACTACTACGTACGTACGGCGATAGTAGATGGCGGTATCCGCCTGCGCAACAAAGGGTCCGGGCGGCGCGGTGCGTACACGCCGGAATTCACCAGGACAGCGAAGCATTCAGAATGAAACGTGTGCGAGTCGGCGGTAGGGTGGCCAGCGGTGATCCGGCTGTTGCCGGATCCGACTGTTAGAGCTCTATTGGGAGATTCATGAAGTACACGAAGTATGTGGCGACGGCATTCATTGCGGCGGCGGCGACAACGATCGCGGCGGGCACCGGATATGCGGCTCCGGCGGCTCCGGCTCCGGCTGTACAGGACCAGCAGGATTTGCCGCAGATGAAGGGCAGCCAGCAGGGTGTCGACTATGTGGTGAATCTGGCGCAGGCCGGAAATGGCATCATTACCCAGGTGACCGGCGGACAGTTCAGCATGAGCGCCGATGGGAAGTCGGTGGCGCTGCAGAACAAGGATGGCGCGGTCCTCACTCGGGTGAATTTGTCCAGTGTGGTGGCCGGTAAGCAGATCGATCTGGCGGCCGCGATCGATCAGGATGGGCGGCAGTTGACGCTCACCTCGGATGCCACCCCGGTCATGTCCGCGAAGGAAATCAGCGGCGTGGATTGGTTCATCTCCGAATTGCAGCGTGCGGCGATCGGCGGATTGATCGGTGGTCTCATCGGTCTGATCTTCATCGGTATCGGCGCGATCCCGGGCGCGATCATCGGCCTGCTGGTGGTCGGTGGGCAGCCGCTGATCGATTCGGGTTCCGCGGCTCTCACGGGGCAACCCTGAAAACGTTGATTCTGGGCGGGACCCGGGAAGCCCGGGAACTCGCCGCTATCGCTTCCGGTGAGCGGGGATTCGATATCGTGTCTTCGCTCGCCGGTCGTGTGCGCGAGCCCGTACTGCCCGTCGGGGCGGTGCGGGTCGGGGGATTCGGGGGAGTCGACGGGCTGCGGGAGTGGCTGGCGGACAATGGGATCGACGCCATTGTCGACGCCACACATCCGTTCGCCGGGGGGATCACCGCCAATGCCGCGCAGGCCGCCGCGGACGCCGGGTTGCCGGTGCTGCATGTGCGCCGCCCCAGCTGGCGGGAAGAGGCGGGGGACAGGTGGATTCGCGTCCCGGATGTGAGTGCCGCGGCCGAAGCCGTTGCCGGACTGGGTGATCGGGTATTTCTGACCATCGGCCGCCAGGGCGTGGCCGCCTTCGCCGAATCGGCGCAATGGTTTCTGGTCCGCGCGATCGACCCGCCGGACGGTGCGATGCCGTCTCGGCATGAATTGCTGCTGGCGCGTGGGCCTTTCAGCGTCGAGGACGAGACGGCACTGCTCGCGGATCGCCGCATCGAGGTCATGGTGACCAAGGACAGCGGGGGAGCGTTGACCGAGGCCAAGCTCACCGCCGCTCGCGCCCTGGGTATTCCGGTGCTGATGATCGATCGCCCGCCGCTGCCCGCGGGGGCGCGGCGGGTGGAAACCGTTGCCGCGGCCTGGGAATGGCTGCGGCAGGCCGGGTCAGGACAGTCGGCTGGCCGGGTCGAGTAGTTCCGGGAGCCGGTCGAACCAGTCCAGCACCGCGCGTTCGTAGCGGATGCCGAAATCCAGTGTCGCGCGTTCGAAGGGCGACATCTGCTGTTCGTCATGCCCGGACAGGTAGCCCGAGAGCCGCTGTTCGTGCAGTGGCCGGTTGGCGGCGATGATGCGCTCCAGCCGGACCGGATCGACGAATTCGCCGAAGGACAGCGTGAGCAGCAGCGGCACCCGGATGGTCTCGGCGCCCGGATCGCGGGCGATCCATTCGGCGAAGGCGTCGCGGCCGTCCTCGGTGATGCGGTACGGGGTGCGATCGCGGGCACCGGTCTCACCCTTTTCGACCAGGCCGTGCTGATGCATGGTCGCCAGCTCGCGGTACACCTGGCTCTGGGTGATGGTCCAGAAATCGCCGATGCGGTCCTGCGCCTGCGCGACCAGATCCCAACCGGACATATCGCCCTGGTGTAGGAAGCCCAATAGCGATGCGGCCGTCGAATTGAGCGGGCGCCGGGTCTTTTCCTCTGCCACTACACTCCTTCCAGCCTGCATTCCACTATGGAATGTTAGTCCCCATATCGCCGGGACGTGTACACCCGGGGTCCTCCGGGCGCGTCGAACACGGTGGTGGTGGACGCACCGATGATCAATAACGTGCGCATATCCACCTCGGCGGGGTCCAATTCGCCCAGGGTGACCACGCGTACGGTCTCGGTCGGACCACCCACATCGCGCCCGATCACCACCGGCGTCTCGGGCTTGCGATGCTCGAGCACCAGATCCCGCATCGCGCCCACCTGCCAGGTGCGCTGCGAGGACGCCGGGTTGTAGACGGCGAACGCCATATCCGCGGCGGCCACCGCGGCGATCCGCCCGGCCACCACCTCCCACGGCTTGAGCCGATCCGAGAGCGAGAGCATGGCGAAATCGTGGCCCAGCGGCGCGCCCATCCGGCTCGCCACCGCACTGGCCGCGGTCACCCCGGGCAGCACCCGCACCGGCACATCGCGCCACTGCGGATCGGCCGATTCCTCGACCACCGCCGCCGCCATGGCGAATACCCCGGGATCGCCGCCCGAAACCACGACGACCTTATGCCCGGCCTTGGCCAGATCCAAAGCCATTGCCGCGCGCTCGGATTCGACCTTGTTATCGCTGGAGTGCCGCCGCTGCCCCGCCCGCTCCGGCACCCGATTCACATACGTCGCGTACCCGACGATATCGGTGGCCTCGGCCAGCGCCCGCGTCACCTCCGGCGTGGTCCACTCCGCCGCGCCGGGCCCGAGCCCGACCACAACCACTTCGCCGCGCGAATCACCCGGTGTAACAGCGGGATCGGAGGTCGATCCGCCGCCGGTCGTCGCGGCAGCGTCGAGATCGAGCACCGCGGCTACCTCGGCGGGTTCATGCGATGTCGCGGGCACGGTGGCGGTGCGAGCAGTCCGACCTGTGTCGCGGTCACTCTCGGCAGCGCTGGAAACGTTGTCCGTCAGCGCGATCCGCGTTTGTGGTGTGGGTCCGGGGACGACGGTGATCGCGAAGTAGGGGACGCTGCTCTCATCCACGTCGGCGGCGCGCAGCACGCGCTGGCGGGTGGAGCTGGCGCGTTCCACGTAGTAGGCGTCGTCGAGGCGACCGGCGTCCGAAAGGGCTTGGCGCACATTCGGATAGGTGCGGCCGAGCTTCATGATGGCGGCGGCGTCGGCGGTGCGCAGGCGTTCGGTGAGCTCTTCGACCGGCATGGTGCCGGGCAGGACCGAGAGGACTTGTTCGCCTTCGACCAGGGGTGTGCCCAGGGCGGCGGAGGCGGCGCTGACCGAGGTGACGCCGGGGATGATCTCGGATTCGAAGCGGTCCGCCAGGCGGCGGTGCATGTGCTGGAAAGAGCTGTAGAAGAACGGATCTCCCGCGGCCAGCAGTGCGACCGTGCGCCCGGCGGCCAGGTGTTCGGCCAGCCGCGCGGCGGCGCTCTCGTAGAACTCGTCGATCGCGCCCTGATAGCCGCCGGGATGATCGGTGGTCTCGGTGGTCACCGGGTAGACCAGGTGTTCCTCGAGCTGTCCCGCCCGCATATACGGTGCGGCGATGGCGCGCGAGATGCTGCGCCCGTGCCTGGCGCTGTGGAAGGCGATGACATCGGCCGCGCCGATGATCCGCGCGGCCTTGACCGTCACCAATTCCGGATCGCCGGGGCCGAGCCCGACACCCCAGAGCTTGCCGCTCATTCTTGTTCGCTCGCAATCGCATTGAGGGCGGCGGCGGTCATGGCGCTGCCGCCGCGCCGGCCCCGCACGGTGAGGAATTCGATATCACCGTATTCGGCCAGGGCCTGCTTGGATTCGGCCGCGCCGATGAACCCGACCGGAATGCCGATCACCGCCGCGGGTTTCGGCGCACCGGAGTCGAGCATGTCCAGCAGATGGAACAGCGCGGTCGGCGCGTTGCCGATGGCGATCACGGCCCCGTCCATGCGGTCGCGCAGGAGTTCCAGCGCCGCAACCGATCTGGTGTTGCCCAGCTCCGCCGCGAGTCCCGGCACGCGCGGATCGCCGAGCAGGCACAGCACCTCGTTATCGGCGGGCAGCCGCTTACGCGTCACCCCGGACGCGACCATATTCGCATCGCACAGGATGGGCGCACCCGCCCGCATGGCGGTCCGCGCCCGGTTCACCACGTCATTGCTGAAGTCCACGTCCGCCGCCAGATCCACCTGCCCGCAGGCGTGAATCATCCGCACCACGACCTGCGAAATATCCGCCGGAAAGCGCGCCAGATCCGCTTCTGCGCGAATCGTGGCGAACGAGCGCCGATAGATCTCGGCCCCGTCGGTGAGGTAGCTGGTACGCACGTCGGACATGGGGTTCACCCTAAGCCGTGCCCGCCAGCGTCCTTGCGCCGGTGTTCGACTCAGGTGCGCGGGCGTTCCAGTAGCCGGGACATGACGATGCTGCTGCGAGTGCGGCCGACGCGGGCGTTCTCGCGGATGCGTTCCACGGTGACTTCGATTTCGGCCATATCGGTGGCCATGACGTGCACCAGGGCGTCGGCTTCCCCGGCGATGGTCCAGATGCCGATGACCTGCGGGATGGGTTCGAGGCTGCGGCGCAGTTCGGCCGGGGAGATGTTGTCGCGGTAGTAGACCTCGACGTACGCCTCGGTGCGCCAGCCCAGCGCGGCCGGATTGACCAGTGCGGTGAAGCCGGTGATCTGCCCGGCCGCGACCATCTTGTCCACCCGGCGTTTGACCGCGGGCGCGGAGAGTCCGACGATCGCGCCGATCTCCTGGAACGAGGCACGGGCCTGTTTGAGCAGGTGGGCCAGAATGCGCCGATCGATCTCGTCCACCGGTCCGCCTTTCGCTCCGACGCAACGAATCGCCGCCATCCGTGGAAATTGCGCAACGATTCGCTATTTCTGACGCAACGGTACGCCATTTAACTTCGTGATCAATGCTTGTACGCGCAAGTCATGAAGGAGCCTCGTTGACCTCCGCAGCCACGCTCCGCGCGCCGGAACCCACGGGCGCCCGCCGCCCCACCCCGCGCCGGTATCTGATGTGCCGACCCGATCATTTCGACGTCTACTACGCGATCAACCCCTGGATGGACACCACGGCCCCGGTCGACCGGGCCCTGGCGCTGGCGCAATGGGAGAACCTGCGCGCCACTTTCGAACGCCACGGTCACACGGTGGATGTGATCGACGGCGTGCCCGCACTGCCGGATATGGTCTTCGCCGCCAATGGTGGTCTGGTGATCGGGGATCGGGCGCTGTCGGCCCGCTTCGCCAATCCCGAACGCGCGGCCGAGGGCCCGGCCTATCACGACTGGCTCTCCGCACAGCGTTTCGCGCGGGTCAGCGCCGCGCGCGAAACCAATGAGGGGGAGGGCGATTTCGCCATCGCCCACGATAAGATCTTGGCGGGCACCGGTTTTCGCAGCTCGCGCGCCGCGCACGAAGAGGTGCAGGAATTCTTCGAATTGCCGGTCATCTCACTGGAATTGATCGATCCGCGGTTCTATCACCTCGATACCGCGCTCATGGTCCTCGATGACACCATCGCCTACTATCCGGCCGCCTTCAGCGGTGAGAGCGCGCGCCTGCTCGCCGGAATGTATCCCGATGCCATCATCGCCACCGAGGAGGATGCGAACGTCCTGGGCCTCAATGGAGTCTGCGACGGCTACCACGTATTCCTGAGCGAGAAGGCCGTCGCACTGTCCGAGCAGCTGCGGGCGCGCGGTTACGAACCCGTCGGCATCGAGCTGTCCGAACTGCTCAAGGCGGGCGGCAGCGTGAAATGCTGCACGCTGGAACAGCATTCGGTCAGAACGGCAGTGCGGCCTTCCACGGACTGACCGCCGGATTGTTGAGCGGGTGCGCGATCACCAGGAACCGCAGCAGCATGAGCGCACCCGTGATCTGCAGGATCGCCAGCGGAATCTCGCCGATGAGCGCCGTGCCCACCGACACCCAGATATCGCCGGGCGCGGCGGTCACGATATCGAACCAGGCGTCCACCAGCAGCAGCATGCCGGTGGCGAAGGCGGGCAGCACCAGGAATACCCGGCGTTTCCAGCCCAGGTAGGCGGTGGCGCTCATCATGATCACCAGCAGCACGTCGAAGCCGATCCAGGTCAGCGACCAATTGCGGGCGTGATAGTCGGCGGGCAGGGTCATGGCGAGGTAGACGATCCAGGGGATCAGGATCAGTGAGCCGCCGACCATGAGCGTGAGGCGGATGCGGCGGTGAATCCGCACCACCTCGGGCCGTGGCAGTCCGCGCCCGGCGGGTTGTAATCGTGCGATGAGCTCGCGCCGCTCATGATCGGACATGGCGGCGATCTCGTCATCGCTCATCTTCGAAACAGTCATGCCGACCTCCCGCGCGCTCCCTATGCGCCGATCAACAATCCGAGGTTCCCGAACAATCCATTGTCGGCCGGAGCGAGGCGGGACGTGCGATCGGATGTCAGTCGGCGGGGTCGATGCGGTAGCCGTCGGGGGTGGCGATGACATCGGTGACCGCGCCGCGCGGTCGGCCGCAGCGGCGATCGCAGCCGGACCAGTGCTGGCGGCCGGAGGCGACGACCTCCTCGGCGTCGAGACCCTCCTGCGCGAATTGCGGTGCGCCGGAAGGGACTACGCGCCCGGATTCGACCGCTTCGGCCACATCGGCGCGCACATCGGTGAGCGATTTCGCGCAGCCGGGCGCGCCCGCGCAGGCGCTGGCCAGCAGCCAGGGGGAGTTGGCGTCGAAGATCAGGCCCATCGGGGCGAGCACCCGCACCACCTGTTCGGCGGTCCACTCGTCCAGATCGGCGATGACCAGGCTGCGCCACGGTGTGATCAGGATGGGGTGTTCGATCGCGGCGATGAATTCGGCGGTGCGCGCGGGCAGCGAGCCCAGTCGCACGCCCGCGCCGAGGGCGACGCGATTATCGGCCTGGGTCAGCCAGCCGATCGGAATGTCATGGTGGCCGGTCACTTCCACGCCGGAGGTGCTGGTCTCCAGCCCGGGGCGGCTGGTGTGCAGGTGTTCGGTCAGCTGGGTGACACCGTCGGGGATCTCGTGCAACCGCCACTGACCGTCACGCAGTTCGAGGAATCCGTGTGCGGCGGCGAGCATCAGCTCGACCGCATCGTCGGCGGTCACCCGAATCCCACTGTCCGCACCCGCGAGCAGCAGCGCGAAGCTGTTCTCGTCGACCGCGTGCACGCCGATATCCCCGCCGAGTCCGCTCACATCGCCGCGACCGTCATCGAGGGTGAACAGCACGCGCCCCGGCAGTTCCGCCAGCCGCGCATCGGCTTGTAATCCGGCATCGAGCGCCGGTACCAGCGGATGCACATCCGCCCAGCCGCCGACGCGCCCGGCCAACGGCGAGGCGATGATATTGCGAACCCGCTCATGCGAGGCGCTCGGCAGCAGCCCCGCCGCAGTGAGCCGTTCCTCCAGCGCCGCCGCATCGCGGACCTGCCGCAATTGCACATTGCCACGCGAGGTGAGTTCGATATTGCCGTCGGCCAATTCGCGCGCGGCCTCGGCCAGGGTCTGCATCTGTTCCGGCGTGAGCTGTCCGCCGGGTACGCGAATCCGCGCGAGTGGCCCGTCGGCGGCATCGTGCAGGCGCAACACTCCCGGGCAGGAGTCGGGATCTGTTCGGCTCATGGCAACACAAGCCTACGACGAGCGGCGCGGGCGGCCGACGACACCCGCCGTGTCCAGGTGGTAACACGACGAGCTCACCGCGGCGGCGAGATCGGGCGCGTTATGAGGCCGATGCATTGCCTGCCGCGGTGAGCGGGTGTCGGGACGGGCGGTCAGCCCGCCTGGTGGGGTTCGATCGATTTCGGTGCGCCGCGGCGAGTCGCGAACGCGGGGGAGAGTTCCCAGGTGTCCTGCAGGAGGTTGGGGACATTGTGGTGGTCCTGGTGATCGCGTCGCACCGTGGTGGTGATCAACGTGATCCCGAACAGGATGGTGCCCGCGCAGATAATGCCCGCGAGCATCGCGTACTGCGTGTGGCCACTGCCGGCGGCGGTCAAAGCCATTGCCAGCGTTGCGAACGCAACCAGTGTGCAAAAGTATCCTGACCAGGCAGCAAAGCGATTCCGCCTGACCCATCCCGGTGTGATTGGCATACCGGCAGCGTACGCGCGGCGGTGATAGCGGAACAGTATGGCGGACCGGGCTTTGCCGCACTGTGATCCGGGCGCGATAGCATCGGCGAGCTCGTCGGACGGAAGAAACCGGTGCAATTCCGGTGCGGTCGCGCCACTGTGACAGTCAGACCTTCCCGTCGAGCGCCACACCGTGCTGGGCGCGTCACCCGAGGAAGGCTGAAACCACTGTGATTCTGCTGCTGTCCACGTCCGATACCGATCTGCTGAGCGCGCGCGCCAGCGGCGCCGCGTATCGGCTCGCCAATCCGGCGCGCATCCTGCCCGAGGATCTGCCCGGCCTGCTGGAGGGCGCGGATCTGGTGATCGTGCGCATCCTCGGCGGTAAGCGGGCCTGGGAGGAGGGTCTGGACACGGTGCGCGCCAGCGGTATTCCGCTGGTCGCCCTCGGCGGTGAGATCGCCCCCGACGCCGAGCTGATGGAGTGCTCGACCGTGCCCGGCGGTGTCGCCGCCGACGCGCACAACTATCTCGCCGCCGGTGGGCCCGCGAACCTGCTGCAGCTGCACAACTTCCTGTCCGATACCGTCCTGCTCACCGGGCACGGCTTCGAACCGCCGGTGGAACTGCCCAGCTGGGGTGAGCTGGAACGGGATTCGCGACCGGTTGCCGAGGGTGCGCCGACGGTCGCCGTCGTGTACTACCGGGCACAGCATCTGGCGGGGAACACCGGCTACATCGACGCACTGTGCTCGGCCATCGAGGACAAGGGCGCTCGCGCGCTGCCGGTGTACTGCGCCTCACTGCGCACCGCCGAGCCGGAGCTGCTCGCCGCCCTGCGCACGGCCGACGCCCTGGTGGTGACCGTGCTCGCCGCCGGTGGCACCAAGCCCGCGACCGCGTCCGCCGGTGGCGATGACGAAGCCTGGGATGTGGGCGCGCTCGCCGATCTGGATGTGCCGATCCTGCAGGGACTCTGCCTCACCAGCGGGCGCGCGCAGTGGGAGGCCAATGACGACGGGCTGTCCCCGCTGGATGTCGCGACCCAGGTGGCGGTGCCGGAATTCGACGGGCGCATCATTACGGTGCCGTTCTCGTTCAAGGAGTTCGACGCCGACGGGCTCTCCACCTATGTGCCCGATCCCGAGCGTGCCGCACGCGTGGCGGGCATCGCGGTGCGGTACGCGCGACTGCGCCATATTCCCAACTCCGACAAGCATATTGCGATCGTGCTGTCGGCGTACCCGACCAAGCACGCCCGCATCGGCAACGCGGTCGGCCTGGACACCCCGGCCAGTGCGTTGCGCCTGCTGAACGAATTGCGTTCCGCCGGTTACTACCTCGGCGAACCGGGCGAGATCCCGGGCCTGGAGGAGGGAGACGGCGACGCGCTGATCCACGCGCTCATCGCCGCCGGTGGTCAGGACCCGGACTGGCTGACCGCGGAACAGCTGGAGGGCAACCCGATTCGGATCGGGGCCGACACCTACGGCGCGTGGTTCGCGCAGCTCCCCGAGGATCTGCGCGAGGGCGTGGAAGAGGCGTGGGGAGCGGCCCCGGGCGAGTTGTACGTGGATCGCTCCGCCGATCCCAAGGGTGAGATCGTCATCGCCGCAATGCGATTCGGCAATGTGGTGATCATCGTGCAGCCGCCGCGCGGTTTCGGCGAGAACCCGGTCGCCATCTACCACGATCCGGATCTGCCGCCCTCGCACCACTATCTGGCCGCCTACCGCTGGCTCGCCGCCCCGGACGGTTTCGCCGCCGACGCCATGGTGCATCTGGGTAAGCACGGCAATCTGGAATGGCTGCCGGGCAAGACCCTGGGCATGTCCGCCTCCTGCGGTACCGATGCCGCGCTCGGCGATCTGCCGCTGATCTACCCGTTCCTGGTGAACGATCCGGGCGAGGGCACCCAGGCCAAACGCCGCGCCCACGCCACCCTGGTCGACCATCTGATCCCGCCGATGGCGCGCGCCGAAACCTACGGCGATATCTCGCGTTTGGAACAGCTGCTCGACGAGCACGCCAATATCTCCACCCTGGATCCGGCCAAGCTGCCTGCCATTCGCCAGCAGATCTGGACGCTCATGCGCGCGGCCAAGATGGACCACGACCTCGGACTGGCCGAGCGGCCGGACGAGGACGTCTTCGATGACATGCTGCTGCACGTCGACGGCTGGCTGTGCGAGATCAAGGATGTGCAGATCCGCGACGGCCTGCACATTCTCGGGCAGGCGCCCGCCGGTGAGGCCGAGGTCGACCTGGTGCTGGCCATGCTGCGCGCCCGCCAGCTCTGGGGCGGCGAGACCAATGTGCCGGGCCTGCGCGAGGCGCTGGGCCTGAGCGAAGCGGGCGATGAATCCCGCGAGCGCGTCGACACGTTCGAAACCCTTGCGCGCGAACTGGTCTCGGCAATGCAGGAGGCCGACTGGGACGTCCAGGCGATCGACGCCATTACCGAGAGCTTGGTCCCCGATGCGGACGCGGGCGCTGAGCCCGCGTCCGATGCGGCGGGATCCACCGCACCGCAGGGTGATTCGAGCGCGACCCCGGAATCGCCACGTGACGCAGTGCGCCGGGTGCTGGGATTCGCTGCGACAGAGGTGGTTCCGCGCCTGCGGCAGACCGGCGTCGAGATCGCGCGCATTCTGCACGCGCTGAACGGCGGCTTCATTCCGGCCGGGCCGAGTGGTTCGCCGCTGCGCGGGCTCATCAATGTGCTGCCCACCGGGCGCAACTTCTACTCCGTCGATCCCAAGGCCGTGCCGTCCCGGCTGGCCTGGGAGACCGGGCAGGCCATGGCGGAATCGCTGCTGGCGCGCTACCTGGCCGATCACGGCGAATACCCGCGCTCCGTTGGCCTTTCGGTCTGGGGCACCTCGGCCATGCGCACCTCCGGCGATGACATCGCCGAGGTGTTCGCACTGCTGGGTGTGCGGCCGGTCTGGGATGAGGCCAGCCGTCGCGTCACCAAGCTGGAGGCCATCGGGCTCGAGGAACTGGGCCGGCCGCGCATCGATGTGACCGTGCGCATCAGCGGCTTCTTCCGCGACGCGTTCCCGCATGTGCTGGCGCTGCTCGACGACGCGGTGCGCCTGGCGGCCGGGCTGGATGAGCCCGCGGAGTCGAATTACGTTCGCGCGCATGCCCAGTCGGATCTGGCCGCGCACGGCGATGAGCGCCGCGCCACCACCCGCATCTTCGGTTCCAAGCCGGGCACCTACGGTGCGGGCCTGCTCCAGCTCATCGATTCCAAGAGCTGGCGCACCGATGACGATCTGGCCCAGGTGTACACGGCCTGGGGCGGTTTCGCGTACGGCCGCGAGCTGGACGGGGTTCCGGCGGCAGACGATATGCGCATCGCGTATCGCCGAATCGCGGTGGCGGCCAAGAACACCGACACCCGCGAACACGATATCGCCGACTCCGACGATTACTTCCAGTATCACGGCGGTATGGTCGCCGCGGTGCGCGCGCTCACCGGTAAGAACCCGGAAGCCTATATCGGTGACAGCACCCGTCCCGATGCGGTGCGCACCCGCACGCTGTCCGAGGAGACCGCGCGGGTATTCCGGGCGCGCGTGGTGAATCCGCGCTGGCTCGAGGCGATGCGCCGGCACGGTTACAAGGGCGCGTTCGAAATGGCGGCGACCGTCGACTATCTCTTCGGCTATGACGCCACCACGAATGTGGTCGCGGACTGGATGTACGAAAAGCTCGCGGAATCCTATGTATTCGACGATGTGAATCGGAAGTTCATGGAGCAGTCGAATCCGTGGGCGCTGCACGGTATTGCGGAGCGTTTGCTGGAAGCCGCCGAGCGAAAGCTCTGGGAGCAGCCGGAAGCCGATACCCTGGAGCGACTGCGCGAGGTCTATCTGGAAACCGAAGGCGAACTGGAATAAGGGAATTCCGCATTTCGCGGCGAGTCGGGGTCGGACGCATAGGACATCGGCGGACAACCCCGGCACCTGCCCTATCCTCGCGGCAAGTCTGAGGGGACGATAAGAATCGTCCCGGCGTCAGTCTCGGGGAGGCGCCGGGAACTCCAATCACGCTATTGGGATGAATAATTGGATGTGGATTCCCCGATTCGCCGTGTGCACCCCCGGAATACGCCTTCTAGGTAATGCGGTGAATCGGCTCTTCGAATACGGGTAATCATCATGAGAATAGCCAAATTCGCCGCAACAACCCTCTTCTCCATCGCCGCGGTCTGTATAGCCACGGTCACCGCGCACGGTGAACCCGCGGTCGCGCAACCCGGTATCAGTGGTGTCGATCGAGGGGTCGAGTACACCACTGCCCTGGCGCCCGATCACTCCGCGGTCACCACCACGCTCACCGGTGGCAGGTTCGAAATGGCCGGTGGCACAGTCGATGTGCTCGGACCGAGCGGTGAGACCATCGCCTCGCTACCGCTGACCTATCAGGCCGCTGACCGGGCGCTCAATGTCATCCCCGAAATCGACGCCGCCGGAACGACATTGACGATGCGCCCGGAGAACGCGGCCGATATCGCCACGCCCGCAGCCGATCCGGTCGCGCTACAGAATATCTCCAATGTCGGATCCATCGTGGCCGGGGCGCTGATCGGCTGTGTGGTCGGCGCGGTGATCGGCGTGTGGTTCTTCTTCGTCGGCGCGATCGTGGGCTGCGGTGTCGGCGGCCTGCTCGGGGCGATCATCGCCGGCCAGCAACCATGAGGTGAGCACGGCTGTGCGCGGGGCAGCACCGAGCCGTGCGCATGGCGGACCGCCGGACCGGATCACCGGCCCGGCGGTTCGACCGTGGTTTATTCGACGGTGGTTTCTCAGCCCTCGGCGATGATTTCGATGCCGACGGTGCCGGTCTTACCCCGGCGCAGCGTGCTGCCGGTGACCACGAGATGACCCTGCAGGCCGTAGCGGCGCTTGACCAGACCGCGCACGCGATCACTGCCCGCGTCATCGAGGATGGTCGCCTTACCGCTGACGATGTCACCGTTCGGCTTACCGCGCACATCGCACGCCTGCACGGTGACCTGCGGATTGCGGCGAATGCGCTTGACCTTCCAGCTGTCGGTGACCGTCCAGACATAGAGGCGGCCGTTATCGAGGGCCGCCCACAGCGGCGTCCCAACCGGGGTGCCGTCCTTCTTGAAGGTGGTCAACAGGACGTACTTGGCGGTCCCTACCGGGCCGAACGGGTTATCCACGCCCGCAGCCTATCCGGTGCCCGCGCGTTTAGGCGGGCTCCTCGGGCCAGTAGCCCGCACGGATTCGGCGTTTGAAGAGTTTGCCGGTGTCCTCGCGGGGGAGGTTGTCGTCGAAGACGACGATCTTCGGGACCTTGTACCCGGCCAGGTTGGCGCGCACGTGCTCGCGGACCTGATCGGCGGTGAGGCCGGTGGCCTCGATATGGGCGGCTATGGATTCCCCCAGGTCGGCGTCGGGGATGCCGAAGACGGCGGCATCGCGGACACCGGGGAGTTCGAGCAGACAGGCTTCGATCTCGGCGGGATAGATATTGACGCCGCCGGAGATGATCATGTCGGTGCTGCGGTCATTGAGGTAGAGGTAGCCGTCGGTGTCGAGGTAGCCGATATCGCCGATATCGAGGTAGCCGTCGCGTTCCATGGCGGCGCGCTTGGCCGGATTGCCGTGGTACGTGAAGTTGGGCCAGCCGGTGGGCGGACGCAGATGGATGCGACCGGAGGTTCCGGCGGGCAGTGGTTCGCCGGTGTCGGAGTAGATGCGGATATCGCCGTCACCGATCGGGTGCCCGACCGTTCCCGGATGCGCGAGCCACTCCTCGCTGTCGCAGGCGACGCAACCGCCGGTCTCGGAGCCGCCGTAGTACTCGCGCACGATCGGGCCGAACCAGTCGATGATGCGGCGTTTGATCTCGGGCGGGCAGGGGGCGGCGGCGTGCACGACCGCTTTCAGCGAGGAGAGATCGTAACGGGCACGCACGGATTCGGGCAGGCGCAGCAACCGGACGAACATGGTGGGCACGGCTTGGAAGTGATCGATCCGATGGGTGTCGATGAGCCGCAGCAGCTCCTCCGGATCGAATTTCGGCATGATCGTCAGATCGATGCCCGCCGCCGCGCTGACCAGACAGTGCACATTGGGCGCGGTGTGATAGATCGGCGCGGGCACCAGGGTGCGCATTCCCGGTGCGAGACCGAAGGTTTCGAAGACGAGTGCGGCGAGCGCCGCGCCCTGTTCGGGGGTGGTGGCATCGCGCACGATGCCCTTGGGCCGTCCGGTCGTGCCGGAGGTGTAGATCATCGACTGTGGTGCCCGCGTAGGGGATTGGGACCACGGACGCAATTCGCCGAGCCATTTCTCATAGCGGGGATGGCGACCGGTCGGTGCTACCGCGTCGTAGTCCACCTCGATGAGCACCCGATCACCCGCCACGGGTTCGACGGTCGGGATGAGATCCGAATGCGCGAAGATCACCCGGCTGCCGCTGTCATCGAGCAGATAGGCCAGTTCCGCGCCCTTCCAATGCCAGTTCACCGGAACGGGAGTCGCCCCGAGCAGTCCGGCCGCCATGCTCACCTCGATGAACGGCAGGTCATTGTGCATGAAGATGGCGACCCGGTCACCGGCGCGCACACCGTATTCGGCGAGTCCGGTCGCCACCTGTGCGGCGCGCAGTCGTAGTTCGTCGTAGTCGCGGGAGGTCTGTCCACATCGAATCGCGGGCATGGTCTTTCGTCCTTCATCGGTTGAAACGGCGTGTTCGACAGGGTGATCGGTCAGTCGGCGACGCGGGTGGTGCGCCAGGCGTCGAAGGCGGCCGCGAACTCGCCGCGATGGAAGGCCGCGGCCTGCGCCACCGCCTCGAGGTCGATGGCGGTCGCCAGATCGGTCTCGGCGGCCGCGCGTAGTAGCCGTTTGGTCGCCGCGGCGGCCCCCGGCTGCCGGGTCAGCATCGTCGCGAGCTCCAGCGCCGTCTGTAAGGGATCCGCGGTCACCTGCGCGACCAGTCCCATCTCTTGGGCGCGCTCCGCACCGACCGGTCGGCCCGCGAGCAACATCTGTAAGGCCGGGCCCGCGCCGATGAGGCGCGGCAGTAGCCAACTCGCCCCGGTATCGGGCAGCAGGCCCATGCGAATGAACGACGGCAGCAGTATCGCCCCGGGGGAGGCGACCCGGATATCGCAGGCCAGCGCGAGCGCCATGCCCGCACCGACGGCCGCGCCGTCGACGGCGGCGATGGTCGGCTGCCGCAGCGCCCAGAGCCGCTCGGCGGCGCGCATGGTGCGCGCGAGATTCTCCGCCACCTCCTGTTCGGAGGTGCGGCCGAGATCGCCGATCGTCTCGAAATCGCCACCGGCGCTGAATGTTCCGTTCGCTCCGGTCACCACGACCGCTCGCACGCTCGAATCCGCGGCGATCAATTCGAGTTGCCTGATCAGTTCGGTGAACAGGGCATCGGTGATGGCGTTGCGGGATTCGGGGCGATCGAAGATCAGGACGCGGATCCCGTCCGAGCGCTGTCGCACCCGCAGTCCAGCGCTGTGATCCAGAGTTGAGGTTTCGGTACTCGGCACCGGGGTCCCCATTTCGTTCCGGTAATTACAGGTCACTTGACCTGTGTCGGAGGTTACAGGTCAAGTGACCTGTCGTCTATATAGTGAGGGCCATGGTTTCCGCCGCGACCCGCAATACCGCCAGTGCCCAGCGCGAACGCAGTGATCAGATGCGTGCCCGGTTGATCGAGGCGACCATCGACAGCCTTGCCGCGCACGGCTATCCGGCGACCACCACGCGCCGGGTCGCCGAGATCGCCGGGGTCTCGCTCGGGGCGATCGCACACCATTTCCCGGTGCGGATCGACCTGATCACCACCGCGCTCGACGAGGTCGGGCGGCGCATGGCGGCGGAGCTGCACGCGGCCGCCGCCGCGGCGATCGCGGCCCGGCCGCAGGAGCGCACCCCAGCCCTGCTCGATGTGCTGTGGACCGCGTTCACCAGCGAGTTGTTCGCGGTATGGGTGAAGGTGTGGATCGCCGCGGTGGACGATGCGGAGCTCTATGCCGCGCTGGCCCCGTTCGAACCGGCGCTGTCGGCGGCCTTCGCGGCGATCGCCGATGATGTTGCCCCCGAACATCTTCCGCGTGCCGAATGGACCCATCGCATCGCGGTGGCGCTCGACGCCATGCGCGGACTCGCGCTCACCCAGACGATCCAGCCGCGTCCCGCGCGGCCGCGCCGGGATGCGTGGCCCGCGACCAGGGCGGAACTCACCGCACTCCTCGATCGCTGAGATGTGAATCGTCTCTAGTTCCGCCCTGCTGTAGCCGGGGCGGAAAAACTTCTCCTTGACTGTTGTCTTGTCGACGGTATTCACTAAGTGAATCAGCGTTAGTCAACGGAATGGGAATGGCATGAGTAGACGCGCCGTCGTGGCCGGTGTCGGGATGATCCCGTTCACCACGCCAAGTCGCAGTGAGACCTATGACGTCATGGGCACGAAAGCGGCACAGGCCGCCCTGCTCGACGCCGGGGTGGAGTACGCCAGGATCCAGCAGGCGTACGCCGGATATGTGTACGGCGACTCGACCTGCGGACAAGCCGTGGTCTACGGGCTCGGGCAGACCGGGATCCCGGTGATCAACGTGAACAACAACTGCTCCACCGGATCCTCGGCGCTGTACCTGGCGCGCCAGGCCGTGGAGTCCGGCGCGGCCGATGCGGTGCTGGCCGTCGGATTCGAACAGATGCAGCGCGGTGCGCTCGCGATGGGATACACCGATCGCCCGAGCCCGTTCGCACGCTTCGACGCGGTCATGGATCAGATCCAGGAGCGTGACGAATCTCCTTTCGCCGCACAGATGTTCGGCGGTGCGGGCCGGCAGTACGCGGACAAGTACGGCACCTCGCCGGAGACCTTCGCCAAGATCTCGGTGAAGTCCCGCCGGCACGCGGCGAACAATCCGTTCGCGGTGTTCCGGGATCCGGTGACGGTGGAGGAAGTGCTGGCGTCCCCGCATATCTACGGCCCGCTGACCCGATTGCAGTGCTGCCCGCCGACCTGCGGTGCGGCCGCCGCGGTCATCGTCAGCGAGGAGTTCGCCCGCGCCAACGATATCGACGCCTCGGTGATCATCCGGGCGCAGGCGATGGCGACGGACTTCTCGTCGACCTTCACCGAGAACGATATGACCAAGATCGTCGGCTACGACATGTCCAAGGCCGCCGCCCAGCAGGTGTACGAGGCGTCCGGGGTATCGCCCGAGGATCTGCGCGTGGTCGAACTGCACGACTGTTTCACCGCCAATGAACTGCTCACCTACGAGGCGATCGGGCTCACCGCGGAGGGGACGGCGGAGAAGTTCGTCAATGACGGCGACAACACCTACGGCGGCCGCGTGGTCACCAACCCCTCCGGCGGACTGCTGTCCAAGGGGCATCCGCTCGGCGCGACCGGGCTGGCGCAGTGCGCGGAACTGGTGTGGCAGTTGCGCGGACAGGCGCAGGCGCGACAGGTCGAGGGCGATGTGCGCTTGGCGCTGCAGCACAATATCGGCCTCGGCGGCGCGGCCGTGGTGACGCTGTACGAGAAGGTGAGCTGATATGGCCGTCGATCCCGCGATCATCGGAACCGAGCTGCCCGCAACGACTTTGACCATCGACGCCGGTCGGCTGCGGTTCTTCGCCAAGGCGATCGGCGAGACCGATCCGGTGTACACCGATCTCGACGCCGCGCAGGCGGCGGGCTATCGCGATCTGCCCGCACCGCCGACCTTCCTGTTCTCCATCGAATTCGAAAACCCGGACCCCTTCACTTTTTTGGCGGCGGCGGGCGTGGATCTGCGCTTCGTCCTGCACGGTGAGCAGTCGTTCGTCTATCACTCGGCGGCGGTGGCCGGTGACGTGCTGACCGCGACGCCGCGCATCACCGATGTGTACAGCAAGAAGGGCGGCGCGCTCGAATTCATCGTCAAGGAAACCGCTGTCACCCGGGCCGACGGTGCGGCCGTCGCGGAGCTGAAATCGGTTATCGTGGTTCGCAATCCGGGAGCAGGCAAATGACCCTCACGCAGCCCGTCGAGGTCGGCACCGAACTGCCGCCCCGCAAGATCCGGCCCATCTCGCGCACCACGCTGGCCCTGTTCGCGGGCGCGTCGGGTGATCACAACCCGATGCACATCGATCTCGATGTGGCGAAATCCGCTGGGCTGGACGATGTTTTCGCGCACGGCATGCTGTCCATGGCCTATCTCGGCCGATTGCTCACCGGCTGGGTGGCGCAATCGTCGATTCGGTCCTACGGTGTGCGGTTCGCCGCCATCACCCCGGTACTGGGCAAGCCCACCGCCACCGGCCGGGTCGTCGCCATCGATGAGGTCGATGGGGAACGGCGCGCTACCGTCGAACTCGTCGTCACGCTGGACGACGGCACCGTCACCCTGACCGGCGACGCCGTCGTCGCGCTCTGACTTCCACCACCAATCGAAAGGTTTTGTCTCCCATGGGAACTCTTGATGACAAGGTCGCCATTGTCTCCGGCTCGGGGCGCGGTATCGGCCGCGAGATCGCGCTGAAGCTCGCCTCCGAGGGCGCGCGCGTCGTGGTGAACGATCTCGACGCCGAACCCGCCAAGGAGACCGTCGCCGCGATCGAGGCCGCGGGCGGGGCGGCCGTGGCCTGCACCGGAAGCGTCACCGAGGAAGGCTTCGCGGAGCGCTTCGTGCAGACCGCGGTGGACACCTACGGCGGACTCGACATCATCGTGAACAATGCCGGATACACCTGGGATTCGGTCATCCAGAAGATGACCGATGAGCAGTGGGACGCCATTCTCGATGTGCACCTCAAGGCCCCGTTCCGGATTCTGCGCGCCGCGCAGCCGGTGATCGCGGCCGCGGTCAAGAAGGCCAAGGCCGCGGGTGAGCCGGTGCCGTGCCGCAAGGTCGTCAATATCTCCAGCCTCGCGGGCACCGGCGGCAATGCCGGACAGGCGAACTACTCCTCGGCCAAGGCCGGGGTCAACGGTCTGACCAAGGCGATCTCCAAGGAGTGGGGCCGCTACAACGTCACCGTGAACTCGGTCGCGTTCGGCGTGATCAAGACCCGCCTCACCGAAACGCCCGCGGGCGGCGACGGCACCATCGATGTGCAGGGTAAGGAGATCAAGGTCGGGGTGAATCCCGGACTGCTCTCGGCCATGGAGCAGATGGTGCCGCTGGGTCGCGGTGGCACGCCCGCCGAGGCCGCCGGTGCGGTGTACCTGTTCTGCATTCCGGAATCGAACTACGTCAGCGGGCAGACCCTGGTCTGCGGCGGCGGGTTCAACATCTAGGATTCGCAGCACGCGCACATCGCCGCCGAGCGATGTCCTGAAGGAGTGATGCAATGGTGAACGGGCCGGACGTGGTCCGTCCGGCCCGTGGCACCCGGCCGGCGAACCGGCGTGAGCTGATCGTGTCGGCGGCGGCGGATCTGTTCTACCGCAAGGGATATCAGAATATCGGCATGGGCGAGGTGGCCGAGGCGGTCGCCATCGGGCCGTCCGCGCTGTACCGGCATTTCCGGGGTAAGCAGGGGCTGCTGGCCACGGTCATCGGCGGGGCGCTCGCCAAGGTCGATGCCGCTATCGACGAGATGGGGGAGCCGCCGCACGATATCGCGGGTGTACTCGCGGCGTTCGCGCTCGCCCATCGCGAGGTCGGGGTGCTGTGGCAGCGGGAGGCCCGGCATCTGTCGGAGGCCGATCGCGCGGAATTCCGCGCCGATGCCCGGCGCATCGGTGTGAAGCTCGCCGAGGTGCTGCGGCGGCGACGGCCCGAACTCGATGCCGCCCAGGCCGATCTGCTGGCCTGGTGCGCGCTGGCGGTCGCGGACAGTATTTCGTTCCATAGCCTTTCGCTGCCGGAGCCCGAATTCACCGCGCTACTGCGCGAACTCATCGCGGTCGTGGTCGACGCCCCGGTGCCGGCCTTGTGCGACGGGCGCGCGGATTCGGTTGCGCTGGCGGCCAATTCGCGGCGCGAGGCGATTCTCACCGAATCGGCCAGACTGTTCGCCGAACGCGGTTTCGCCGGGGTCAGCGTCGACGATATCGGCGCGGCGGTCGGCATCGCCGGACCCAGTGTGTACAACCACTTTCCGGGCAAGACCGATATTCTCGCCGCGGCGATGGTGCGCGGCGACGAATGGCTGCGCATGGGCATGCATCGCGCGCTGTCCACCGCCTCGGATCCCGGTGACGGACTGGTGCGATTGCTGGGCAGCTACAGCGAATTCGCGTTCGAAAACCCCTATCTCATCCGGACTCTCGTCTCCGAGGCCGAATATCTGCCCGAGGCGGAGCGGGAGCGAGCGCGACTGTCGCAGCGCGCGTACATCACCGAATGGGTGCATCTGCTGCGCCGATCGCATCCGGAGCTGGATCCGGTCACGGCCCGCATTCGTGTGCAGGCCGCGCAGATCATGGTCAACGACATCGCCTCGACACCGCATCTGCAACGGATTCCGGACATACACGTCGCCGTATCCGGTATCGGGGCCGGATTGCTCGGCGGCTCCCGACGCGCGGAGGCTTAGCGCGGGCGGCGGTGCTCGGCGATCTCCTTGGCCGTGGTGCTGTCGAGTTCGGCCGGACCGGGGGCGACCTGGCCCTGATATTTGATCGCCGAACCGATCAGGCCGCCGTTGTACACCAGTGCGGTCCAATCGTTCTGGGTGGTGAGCACACCGCGCACCTCGTCCTTGTTGATCGAGGTGGCGACCGGTGCCGGGCCGAAGATGCCGTCGCAGTTCCAGTCGATGCGCTTATCCGCGGTCTGCTGGGTGGTGACCATCCACTGCGCCCACTTCTGGCAGTAGTAGGAAGTGCGCCACCCGGCGGCCCCCTCGCCCAGGCCCAGTGATTCGTCCAGGTGGTCCTCGTTCAGATCCGGCAGCGCGAGTGCGGAGTAGCCGAAATAGTTGGTGCCGTCACCGCGCGGGACGCCGCCGGTCTGGAACGAATAGTTCAGCACGCTCAGGTAATTGGGCTTGAAATTGACCCCGTCATGACCGCCGTGCTGCAGGCCCAGATTATGGCCGAGCTCGTGTACGAAGGTGCCGACGAGTTCATCGTCGGTGGGCGTCGGTCCCCAACTGCACACCGCCGCCGGGCTGAAGGCGACGATGAAGGTGTCACCGGGCAGCTGCGGTGAATTACCGCTGGAACAGCCGCCGTCATAGCCGTTGACCCAGACCATGTAGTGGAAGACGTGCTGTCGTTCCGGCGCGAAGTACTGATCCTTCAACCGTTGCAGTCCGGCGAGCATGGGGTTGAGATCCTCGGCGGCGGGGACCTGATTTCCGCCGCCGAGATCGTATTTTCCCTGTGCCGGTGCGTTTTTCGGCGTCAATGGACCGGGCGACGCGGCGGATCCGGATGAGCCCGAGGCCGGTGAGTTCGCCGAACCGGTATCGGCATCGCGTGCCGGTTGGCGCGGCGGTGGAATGGGCGCACCCCGGGTGCCGAGGTCCAGATGGATGCCGATGCCGGTCTTCTTGTCCGGATTGGTGACCGGGCTGGTCGCGAACACCTGGGTGATCCGGTCCAGCACCGCGTCCGAGGGCTCCTTACCCGTCATGTAGTCCATCTCGACGAAGATGTCCCTATGATTCGGGTCCGCGCCCATACCGGGCAGATCCACCTCGGCGACACCGTCACCGTCGGCGTCCAGCCCGTACTTCTCCCAATTGTCCGGCAGCCCGTCGCCGTCGGTGTCGACGGTGTCCTGGAGCGTGCCCACCGGAGCCGCGAAGGCGATCGGGGCATGGGCGGCCACCAGAACGATGGTGGCGGCGAGCGTTCCGACGAGCACCCGGGTCCTCATTGCGCTGAGAATATTGTCCGGTTGCCCGCCCAACCGCGCGACACCCCGTCGGTCCAGCGGAAAGGCGCTGGACCGGGCGGGTGTCAGGCGGCGGCGGTGAGGATGCGCGGACCCGATTCGGTGATGGCGATGGTGTGTTCGGAATGCGCGGTGCGGGAACCGTCGGCCGAGCGAATGGTCCAGCCGTCCGGATCGGTGACGATCCGATCGGTGGTGCGGGCGAACCACGGTTCGATGGCGATGGTCAGGCCCGGGCGCAGGATGAAGCCGCGGCCCGCGCGACCGGTATTGGGGATGTGCGGATCCTCGTGCATGGTGCGGCCCAGGCCGTGGCCGCCGAATTCGGTGTTCACCGGATAGCCGTACGACTTGGCGACACCGCCGATGGCGGCGGAGATATCGCCGATCCGATTGCCCGGCAGCGCAACGGAGATCGCGGCGTCGAGGGCCTCCTCGGTGGCGCGGACCAGGCGGGCGTCGGCCGCGTCCGGGGTGCCGACGATGGTCGTGACGGCGGAGTCGGCGACCCAGCCGTCGATGCCGACCGCGAGGTCCGCCGTCAGCACATCACCGTCGGCGAGGGTGTAGTCGAACGGAAGTCCGTGCAGCACCGCGTCGTTCACCGACAGGCAGACGGTATTGCGGAATGGGCCGCGCCCGAACGAGGGCGAGTAGTCCCAGTAGCAGGACACCGCACCGCGCTCTCGAATACGTTCGCGCACATGGGCTTCCAGATCGAGCAGATTCACCCCCGGTCGTGCGCGCTCATGTAGTTCGGACAGGACGTTCGCGACGAATTCGCCGGTTACCCGCATGCGGTCGATCTCCGCCGCGGATTTGAGTTCCACCATGACAACCTCCGGATTGGTATTTTAATACCGACCATAGCGGGTTGCGGTATTTTTATACCAACCGTAAGGTGGCGGGCATGGTTCGACTCCCTTTGACCCCCGCCCAGGTAGAAGCCGGTCGGCGGCTCGGTTCGGCGCTGCGCTCCGCACGCGGCGACCGGGATCTGGTCGAGGTGGCCGTCGACGCGGGCATCTCACCGGAGACGCTGCGCAAGATCGAATCGGGCCGCATGCCCACCCCCGCCTTCGGCACCGTGGTCGCCCTGAGCCGCGCCCTCGGCATCTCCCTGGAGGAACTGGCCGATAACTGGCAGCCCGCCGTCGTGGAATCGGCGCGGCTCACCGCCTCCTAGGCCGAGCCCGCCGACCGTATCGGCTGACGGCGGTCCGCCCGTCCGAAACCGATTCAGTCCACGGTCAATTCGACCGGCACGGCGATTACGTCCACCATCGCGCCGTTGCGCAGCACCGTGACCGGAAGGGTGCGGCCGATGGCATCGCCGAAGAGTTGGCGTTGAATGCCCTGTGCGTCACGCACTTCGCGGCGGGCCACGCTCAGCACCAGATCGCCGCGCCGCAGACCGGCGCGTTCGGCGGGGCCGCCGCGCACCACCTCCACGATGCGCAGACCGGCGTTCTGGCCGGTGCGTTCGGCGACGGCCTCCGGTAGCGGTGCGGGTACGCCGACAATGCCCAGGTAGGCGCGGCGCACCTTGCCCTCGTGCTGCAGGGTGGTGATGATGCGGCGGGTGGTCACATTGATCGGAATGGCCAGGCCCAGGCCGATTCCGGCCACGGCGGTATTGATGCCCACCACCCGGCCCGCCGAATCCGCCAGTGCGCCACCGGAATTGCCCGGATTCAGGGCGGCATCGGTTTGGATCACATCCTCGATGACGCGGGCGGCCCGGCCATTGCCCACCGGTACCGAACGGCCGAGCGCGCTGACCACGCCCGCCGTCACCGATCCGGCCAGGCCGAGTGGACTGCCGACCGCCACCACGAGTTGTCCGACGACCAGGTTGTCGGCATCGCCCATCGATACCGCCGCTGGTGCGCCACCGCGAGCGCGCAGCACCGCCAGATCCGAGAGCGGATCCACCCCGATCACGTCGAAGCGGGATTCCACGCCGTCGGCGAAAACGACCACCCCGTTCTTGGCCGAGCCCACCACGTGTGCGTTGGTGAGCAGATACCCGTTATCGGTGTAGACGACGGCAGATCCGCCGCCGCGCCGGGTCTGCACGCTCGCCACATGCGGGGTCACCGCCTGCGCCACGCTGATCACCGTGCGGGAGTACGCGTCCAGCGCGGCGGCTTCGGCAGCCGCATCGATGTCGGCAGTCGTACCGCCAGTGCTGCTTGATCGTTCCGTGCTCGGGACGGCCCCGCTATCCGCTGGCCGGGGCGCGTCCGCGCGGGAACCCGTCGCGTCGAAGTCCGGTTGCCCGGTTCCGTCCGAACTGGCGGTCGGGGAGAGGGTTGAGTCGTCGGCCATGGTCATCACCACCCGATTACATGATTACGTTGCCTGCTCCCAGGATGCCCGCGCGCGGGCGTCTCGGCATCCTGTTCGCCGGTAGCGCAATGTGATCGGGGTCGATTGGCGGCCGCGGTCAGTTGACCTGGCGGTCCCGGCCGGACCAGTACGGTGCGCGCAGCGCCTTCTTGTCGACCTTGCCGGAGGCGTTGAGCGGGAGCGATTCCACGAAGTCCAGGGTTTTGGGTGCCCAGACGCTGCCCTTGTGCTCCTTCACCAGTTCGATCAATTCGAAGGCGGTGACGGGATGCCCGGGGCGGCGGACCACCACCGCGTGCACGGCCTCACCCCATTTCGGATGCGGCACACCGATCACCGCGGACTGCGCGACCGAGGGATGGGTGGCGAGCACATCCTCGATCTGGCGGGGGAAGACGTTGTATCCGCCGGTGACCACGAGATCCTTCTTGCGATCGACCAGGAACAGGTAGCCCGCGTCATCGAGGTAGCCGATATCGCCGGAGTGCACCCAGTCCGCGCGGATGGCCTCGGAATCCTTGGCGGAGTCCAGGTATCCGGCCATGCGGCCGAGTTGGCGGACGCAGATCTCACCGGGTTCGCCGGGCGGCAGCGGGCGATCCTGTTCGTCCTGAATGGAGATGTCCACCTGGAACAGTGGGCGTCCGGCCGAGCCGAGGCGGGCGAGCGCATGCGGGTCGTCGGCGTTGTGATCCTGTTTGCGCAGGCAGCTGATGAAACCGGGTTCGGTGCCCGCGTACGCCTGGACGAACACGGGGCCGAGCGCGTCGACGGCGGCGCGCAGTTTCTCCGGGGCCATCGGGGAACCGGCGTAGATCACGGTGCCGAGTGAACTCAGATCCGCCGCAGCCAGTTTCGGATGGTCGAGCAAGACGTACAGCACGGTGGGCACGATCGCGGTGGCGGTGACGCGATGCCGCTCGACGGTGCCGAGCAGGGTATCCACGTCCAGGCCGGGCATGATCACGTTGGTGCCGCCGCGCAGGAAGGTCGGCAGCAGGAAGATCTGGGTGAAATGGGTGAGCGGAGCGCCGTGCGCGAAGACCTCGCCGGGGCGGGTGTCGCCGATCTCCAGGCCCGCGGTGATGAGGTAGTGGCTGAGCCGATCGTGGGTGAACAGCACGCCCTTGGGGATGCCGGTGGAACCGGAGGTGAACAGGATCTGGGCCGGATCGTTCGGGCCGAGTTCCACCCCGGGCGCGGAATCGGAGGCGGCTGAGGTGATTTCGCCGAAGTCCAAGGCGAGATCGACGGGCTGGTCACCGACCCGGATGAGCGTGCGCAGGGTCGGCACCCGCTGTACGAGCCCGGCCGCCACGGCATCGAAAGCCTGGTGATAGATGAGCGCGGTGGCCTCGGACGCGGTGAGAAAGTATTCCTGATCCTCGGCCGAGGCGCGGGCGGCCATCTGCACCGGCACCGCGCCCGCCTTCCAGATGCCGTACTGGGCGGGCACGAATTCCAGGGTGTTCGGCATCAGCAGGCCCACCCGGTCACCCTTCGAAATGCCCAGCGCGAGCAGGCTGTTCGCGATCCGGTTGGTGAGGCCACCCAGTTCGGCATAGGTCAGCGACCGGTCACCGGCGATGAGCGCGGTGCGCGGCGCGAAGTGCAGACAGGCGCGATCGAGGACGCGGGTGACCGGTCCCCACAGTGAGTTCTGATCGGTCATGACGGTGATTCCCTTCACCCGCAGGAGTTTTCGAGCAGCAGATCGCGGGCTTCGCGATATTCGGCGCGCACCCGTTCGATGACCTCGGCGGCCGATGTCACCGCGTGCACACCGGACACCGAATGCCCGGCGCTCCAGACGGCTCGGCCGCCCAGCAGTCGTTCGGTCCGGAAGTCGCCCGCCGAAACCCGTTGTACGTGCAGTTCATCGAGCCAGGCGGCGAGGAGATTGGCGGGGAGCCCGCCGACATCGTCGGTCTGGCGCACATCGTCGAGGGTCGCCGCCACCACGGCTTCGCGATAGCGCTGTGGCGCACGGCTTTCGGTGGTGGCGATGAATCCGGTGCCCATATAGGCCAGATCCGCGCCGAGCGTGCGCGCGGCCAGCAGGGCGTGACCGTCGCCGATACCGCCCGCGAGCACGACGGGCCCGTCGAAGTATTCGCGCACCGCGCGCACGAACGCGAACGGGTTCGCCGAACCGGTCTGCCCGCCCGCACCCGCCGTGAGCAGGATCAGGCCGTCCGCACCCGCGTCGAGCGCGCGGCGGGCATGACGCAGGGTGGCGACATCGGCGAAGACGCGGCAGCCGAAGGCGTGCAGGGGTTCGATGACGGGTTCGGGGGAGCCGACGCTGGTGATGACCAACTCCACCCGATGTGCGCGTAGCAGGTCGAGATCGGCGGTCAGGCGTGCGTTGGTGCGATGCACCACCAGATTGGGCGCGATCGGGGCGGCGTCGGCCGGGAGCGCGCTCAAACGGGTGAGCCAGTCGTCCAGTTCCTCGGAATCGGCCGCGTTATGCGTCGGAAAGGCTCCGATCACCCCGTTCCGGCAGGTCGCGGCGACCAGTTCCGGACCGGAGACGCCGGTCATCGGCGCGGCTATGAGCGGGATCGTCAGCCGGTCGGCCAGGTCGGCGGGCAGCGACACGGAACCTCCAAAACGTGCATCTTGTTGACAGTCGAGTGCGGTACGTGCACTCTGAGAACATCAGAGTGCAACTATTCAATGTGCGGAGTGCGGCTGTCAACCGGCGGGTGAAGGAAGGCGCGATCATGCGGACAGGGAAGGATGTACGCCGTGAACAGCAGCGAGACACCCTCCCTGCGCGCGGCCTCCCGTGCGCTGGCCCGGCAGCGCATCATCGACGCCGCCATGGAATTGGCGGGCAGCACCGGCTGGAACGCGGTCCGGATGGCCGATATCGCCACCCGCGCCGGGGTGAGCAGGCGCACCGTGTTCAACGAATTCGGCTCCAAAGCGGCTGTGCTGGAAGCCATTTCCTGGGAGAACACCTCGCGCTACCTGACCGGTGCGGCCGCGGTGTTCGAGGAGCATCGCGCGGATCCGGTCGCCGCCATCACCGCGATCGCCGAATTCCTGTTGCGCACCCAGGCTCAGGATCCGCTCTCGGCGGTGGTGCTGGGTGCCGCGCCCGAGGCTCCCGACGAAATGCTCTCGCTGGTGACCATTCGCTCCGGGCCGTACCTGGCCGCCGCGACCCAGTTGGCGCTGGCCAATGTGGAACAGCATTGGAAACCCCTGCTGCGCACCGATATCGATCTGGAATTCTTCGTCAACAGCCTGGTCCGGCTGCTGTTCAGCCACATGATCCAGCCCGGGGACACCCCGGAGAACTCCGCACGCTCACTCGGTCAGCTCATGCGCCTGGCCCTGCTCGATCCACCGTAGAAAGGACTCGTCAATGCCGACGAACCCCGATACCCATTCGGCCACCGCGTTGCGAGGAGGGGAGGGGGAACCGCTGCTGCTGTTGCACGGCGGCACCAGTAGTTGGCATTGCTGGGATACGGTCGCGCCCTTGCTCTTCGAACAGCATGATGTGTTCGCGCCCACCCTGCCCGGACATGCCGGAATGATCGATGTCCCCGGCTGGCCGCGCCCGTACACGATCGCGAAGGCCACCGATTGGCTCGAAAAGGCCATGGACGACGCCGGATTCGAGACCGCGCACATCGTGGGAAACTCCCTGGGTGGCTGGTTGGCGATGGAATTGGCGCGCCGGGGCCGGGCGCGCAGTGTGGTCGCGCTGTCTCCGGCCGGAGCGTGGTCGACCACCGAGACCCGGGTGCCGGGCATCTTCCGCGCCATGCGCCGTCGGCAACGGCTGGGCGCACCCCTGCTACCGCTGGTGATGCGGGTGCCCGCGCTGCGCCGCGAGGCCATGCGGGTGGTCTGTGAGCACGGTGATCGGGTCACCGCCGAGCATGCCATTCTCGCCGCGCGAAACGCTTTGCAGTGCACCGCGATCGAGGACTTCCCGGGCATTATCGCCACCGAGTACGAGCCGTACGGTCCGCTGGATCTGCCGGTGCTGATCGCCTGGAGCGGTAGCGATCGCATCCTCCCGTACGACCGCTACGCTCCGAACTGGCGTCGCTACGCGCCGTCCGCGACCTGGCGCACGCTGCCCGATGTCGGCCACGTCCCCATGTACGACGATCCGAAGCTGGTGGCGGACACCATTCTCGAATGGACGGCTTTGGCCACCGCCACTCGCGCGGCAGGCTGATCGGAACCGGTGATCGGCGCGCGGGGTGCGGATCACCGGGTCCGATCCGGTCCGAAACTCGCTGTGCCGGTGTGGAACCGGCGCGGGATCGTCAGTGAGTCGGCCTGGCCGCGAAGAACGTCTTCAACGTGGGCGTGAACAGCCTGGCCTTGACCTGGCGGGTCTGACCGGGCAGTTCGGCGTAGTACGCGCCCGGAATGGCCTGCGCCAGTGCGGTATTGCCGTGGCGGATCCACTGCGGACTCTTGGAGCCCGCGAAGACGGCGGTGGGGGCGGTGATGTAGTCGTAGCGATCGGCGGGGATGGGTTTACCGTCCAGGGCGTCGGCCAGGAAGCGGGCGTCGTACGGCAGCGTGTGCGCGGTCTTGGTGAGTCCGGACCAGCCGGGCATGAGGGGGAAGACCGCCGTCACCGGTGCGGGCGCTCCGATGGCGGCGCGCATGAAGTATCTGATTGCGGCGCCGCGTTTTTCGGCGGCGATGAGATCGATCAGGCGCTGCTGGTAGTCGGCCGGGATCGGCGTGCGGGAATCATCGGTGACCAGGGGGAATTCATAGAGCCCGAGTTTGTCGACGGCCAATCCGTGCCGCACCGCCTCCAGGGCGAGCGGGACGCCGGAGGCGAAGGCGCAAATGCTCACGGGCGCACCGGCTTCGGCGGCCACCGTGGCGAGATCCTCGATCTCGCGCTGCGGATCGTACGGCTGGGTGTCCCCGCTCGCACCGCGTCCGCGCCGGTCATAGGTGTACACGGTGTAGCTGTCCGAAAGCTCCTTGGCCACAGGGGCGCTGGGCCCCATGCCCCGGTGGCAGAACGCGCCGTCGACCAGGACGACGGCCGGGCCGCCGCCGATCTTGTCGTAGGCGATGACGGTGCCGTCCTTGGAGATAACGGTCGAGGTGCTCATGGTTCGGTCCTTCTGGTGCGAACGCTGGAAGAGGTGATGCCGGTACAGCCGGGTAGCTAGCCGAAGGAATCATTGCGTGGCGGAGCCGATTTGGCGTGTGTTCGCCGTCTGCGGCGTGTTCGCTGGGCGCGTCACCCGCGCCGTGGCGTGTCGCGATCAGCGTGCGGCGGTGGGCAATGCCGCGAGTAATCGCTCCGCATCGGAGGTGCTGAGCAGTACGGCCCGGGCGCGCACCCGCCGGGTACCGCGGGTGCGGGCGGGCAGCTCGGCGCGAAAGTCGATGCGCACCAAGGGGGAGCCGGGGGAGCGGATGAACGAGAGCAGTCCGCTGTCCGCGTCGAAATCCAAGCCGAGTTCGGCGGGGCGTTGCGGCGTCGGCCGGAACCGCTCGGCCTTGCCGATCTCGGTGCGCGGAATATCAACGGCCGCAAGCCAGCCGAACCGCGCCCGCACGCGGGCGTTGTCGACCCGGATCACGGTCCACAGCGGTGAGGCCGCCGCGAGCAACACCAGCAGCGTCGCACCGCCCACCACCGCATCGGCGATGCGCGCCGCCACGGTGGGCAGCAGCGCCGTCGCGAGGAAATGCAGCACAACGGCTTCGAGCACACCGACCACCGTCATTCCCGCGACAACCGCCCACCAGCCGCCGCGTTTACCCATACCGATGCGCGACGAACCGCCCACATCCGCGTGCGAGTCGCCCACCGTCACCGGTTACGTCGCCTGGCTCACCGAGGACATGTGGAAATCGGGAATTCGCAAGGCGGGCATGGAGGTCCGGGTGAACCAGTCCTTCCATTCGCGCGGCAGGGTGATCTCGCTGCGGCCCGCTTCGCTGACCCGGCGCAGCAGATCCAGGGGTGATTCGTTGAAGCGGAAGTTATTGACCGCGGCGGTGACCTCACCGTTCTCGACCAGGTACACCCCGTCGCGGGTGAGTCCGGTCAGCAGCAGCGTCGCCGGATCCACCTCGCGGATGTACCACAGGCAGGTCAGCAGCAGTCCGCGTTCGGTGCGCGCGATCATATCCGCGAGGGACGCGTCCCCGCCGCCGGTCATGAGCAGGTTCTCGCCGGGAACCGTGACGGTGGCATCGAATTCGGCCGCGGTGGCGCGCGGATACACCAGATTCTCGATGACGCCCTTGCGCACCCAGTTCGCGCGCTGCGCGGTGAGCCCGTTATCGAACACCGACAGCGACTCCGACGACGCCGGGGTCGCGACGAACGGCCGGTACTCCAGCCCGGCAGCGCTCGGATCCGAATACAGGGTGAGCGGAATATCGGTGAGCCGCTCCCCGATTCGGGTGCCACCCGCGCGGGAGAACGCGGTATGGCCCTCGTGTGCGCCGCGGCCCTCCATGGTCCACGCCATATAGATCATCAGATCCGCGACGGCCGAGGGCGGCAGCAGGGTTTCGTAGCGTCCGGCGGGCAGGTCCACCCGCCGTTTGCTCCAATCCAGGCGGCGGGACAGCTCGGCGAGCAGGCCGGGCACATCCACATCCGCGAAATCGGTGGTGCCCGCACCGACCCACGCGCTCGCCAAATCCGCTCCGGCGCCGCGTTTGCCGTTGATCTCCACCGATCCGGTCGGCTGCACCCAGCGCCGCCGAATCCCGGCCGAGGTACCCAGCCAGGTGGAATGCAATTGATGATGCGCGAATCCGTACAGCTGATCGCTGCCGTCGAAACCGGGTGCGAGATCGCGGGCCAGTTCGGCGAAGACCGAGATATCGGTGCTGCCGGGTTCACCCTCCCAATCCAGCATGGCATCGAGGGTCGCGTGATCCACGATCTGCGGATCCAGCAGCGGCATGGCATCGCGCGCGGGTTCGGCGGTGCGCGCGGCCTCCTCACTCGCGCGCACCACGGCCTCGATATCGGCCGGGTCCACACTCGTGGAACTCACGCTGCCGACGCGCGCACCGGCGTCATCGCGGAAGATCGAGACCACCGCCCAGTCCCGCGCTATCGAGGAACCATTGGTGGTCATGGAGTTTCCGGCCCAGCGCAGCGACGCCTCATGCGCGTCGGTGACGATCACCATGGCCTCATCGGCGCGCGAGGACCGCAGCGCGCGTTCGACGACCTCGGGGGCGGGGAGCACACTCACCGTGTCGGTCCTTTCCTACTGTCCGGCTTCGGCGCGGGTATTGAGAATATTGACCCCGCGCACCAGCACCGACGGGCAACCGTGCGAGACCGCCGCCACCTGACCGGGCTGGGCCTTACCGCAATTGAACGCACCGCCCAGCACCCAGGTGGAGGGGCCGCCGACCGCTTCCATCGAACCCCAGAAGTCGGTGGTGGTGGCCTGATACGCGACATCGCGCAGCTGCCCGGCGAGTTCGCCATTGCGGATGCGGAAGAAACGCTGGCCGGTGAACTGGAAGTTGTAGCGCTGCATATCGATCGACCAGGACTTGTCGCCGACGATATAGATGCCGTTCTCGACGCGGGAGATGAGTTCGGCGGTGGTGGTGTCGCGTTCGGGATCGGGTTGCAGGGAGACGTTCGCCATGCGCTGGATCGGAACGTGGTGTGCCGAATCGGCATACGAGCAGCCGTTCGAACGCTCCAGGCCCAGGCGGGGTGCGAAGACGCGGTCGAGTTGATAGCCGACCAGGGTGCCCTCGCGCACCAGATCCCACCGCTGTCCGGCGACGCCCTCGTCATCCCAGCCGACGCTGGCCAGGCCGTGCCGCTGGGTGCGGTCACCGGTGACATGCATGATCGGGGTGCCGTACTTCAGCGTGCCGAGTTTGTCGGGGGTCGCGAAGGAGGTTCCCGCATAGGCGGATTCGTAGCCGATGGCGCGGTCGTATTCGGTGGCGTGGCCGATGGATTCGTGAATGGTCAGCCACAGATTGGTGGGGTCGATGACCAGATCGGTGGGTCCGGCGGTGACGGTCGGGGCCTTGACCTTCTCGGCCAGCCACCCGGGGATCTGCGCGAGTTCGCCGTTCCAGTCCCAGGTTCCGTCCGCGCCGGTGACATACTCCCAGCCGCGACCCGCCGGGGCGGCGAGGGTGCGCATGGTTTCGAATATGCCCGCCGACGGGTCGACGGTGATGGCCTCGATCTCCGGATGCAGGCGCACGCGCTGCTGGGTGATGCGGGAGCCGAAGGTGTCGGCGTAGAAGGTCTGCTCCTTCACCTGCAATACATTCGCCGTCACGTGATCCACGCCGTCGGCGGCTTTGAGACGCTCCGAATAGTCCAGCAGCAGTGCGACTTTGTCCGGTGTCGGCACCGCGAACGGATCGATGTCGTATTCGGAGATGTACTCCACGCCGTCATAACGCGGCTCGTCGGCGAGCTCGACACGCTCGCGATTCAAGCCCCGCAATGTGCTGGCAACCGTCACGGCGCGCCGCGCCACCTGCACCGCCGACTCCGGAGTCAGATCCGCGTGCGAGGCGAAACCCCACGTGCCGTCAACGATCACGCGCACCGCGAAACCGAGATCGGTACTGTCGCGCACGGATTCGACGCGCCCGTCGCGTAACCGGATGCTCTGCTGCGTGAGTCGATGCACCCGCAGGTCCGCGTACTCCGCCCCGGCCGCTCGCGCCGCCGTCAGAGCGGCATCGGCGAGCGCGGTCAGCGGCAGCGCGCGGAACTCGGGATCCACGACCTTGGTTGCGATGCTCACCCGCACCACGCTAGAGGGTCGCGTACCGGTGCTTCAACAACACACTGGGACACAATGAAGTTCACACCGCGCAAACCTGCACACGCTGCAAGAATGCACAGAGTGTGAAGAAGCGCAGCATGAAACGCGGGCGACAAGCCCAGTACATACCGGGTTTTTCGGTCGCAATGGCGTAGCGTCTGCCCGCGTGCCGCCATCAGCGCTCCGCGACCGCAAACGAGAACGCACCCGCCGTGCCCTCTACGAGGCCGCCGTCGAATTGTTCGAAAGCAGAGGTTATGAGGCGACCACCGTCGCCGATATCGCCGCGGCCGCCGAAGTCGGCACCCGGACGTTCTTCAACTACTTCGCCAGCAAAGAGGAACTCCTCTTCCCCGAACCCGACGATCGGGTGAGCGCGGCCGCCCGCGCCATCGCCGCCCGCCGTCCCGACGAACGCCCCGTCGAGGTGTTGCTACGTGCCTTACGCGCGGCCGGCGATAACCCCGGCGAGCATCTCGGCGACACCCTCGCCGCCCGTATAGCCGTTGTCCGAGCCCAGGTCTCGCGCACCGTCCCCGCCGTCTCGGGCCGCGCCGCCTACGCCCAGCTCTCGGCGCAACAGGAAATAGCCCGCCAACTGCGCACCGCCTTCCCCGACGAACTCGACGAGGTCGGCGCGGCCGCCCTGGTGGGCGCGGTCGTCGGCGCGGTCTCCGGCGCCCTCACGGTCCTGTTCCAAACCAGTGCCATCAGCGATCCCGATGAGCTGCAACGCAAAATCCAGGAAACCACCTCGAAGGTCCTGGCCCCCTGGCTCTCCGCCCCGCCCCCCGCGGCGATAGCCAGCGCCGATCCGGACGCCAGCCATTCGCACGCCATGACGGCCGCCCCGCGCGTAGACCAAACCCCCGCGCCCCGCGCCGAAGACCCCCGCCCGTCCTACGTGACCACGGAACCCGTGCGCCGCACCGATCTCCCGGTCCGCCACCTCGGCGCCGCCATGCTCCGCCGCGTCACCCCCGACCCGGTGCACCACCTCCCCACCGGCTCCTGCGTCACCCCCGACTCCACCCCCACCCCCGACTCGGGCGGCGAATCCTCCTGGCGCGGCAACTCTTCCGCATCCGACCCGGACCCCGAACCGGCAGGCGACCTACGAGTCCGCGAAAACGCCTACGTCTGACCACTCCCGGGTGAGGAATTCGCTGAGCACGCGGTTGAATTCGGCCGGGCGTTCCAGCATTGGCAGGTGGCCGATTTCCGGCAGGATATGGAGCTGCCGGACCGCCGGGGTGGTGGCCGCGAAGCGATGCAGATCGCGGGCTGGGGCGATGCGATCGAGCTCCCCGCCGATCACCAGCGTGGGGTGTGTGAGGGTGAGTGCGGCGGAGAAGTCGTAGCCGAAGCCCTGGCGGAGGGTTGCCAGGGTTCCGGGTGCGCCGACTCCCGAGAGGAAATGGCCGAATATCTCCTCGGATATGGCTTCCGGATGCGGAACATACGGGGACAGAGCCAATTTCCGTGCCCAGGGAGTTCGGGTGATCAGCGATCGCATCGCGGTGGGTAGCGGTAGTCCCGCGGTCGCGGCCTCGATGAGGAAGTTTACGAGGCGGGGGTCGCGGCGCAAGGTGGTGATCGGGGCGGCGAACAGGGCCAGGACCGAGGTGATCGGACCGCCGGCCAGGACGACGCGGTGGGTGCGATGGGGCAGGCGCGTCGCGAATTCGCAGGCCACCAGGGTGCCCATGGAATGACCGACCAGATCGATGCGGTCCACACCGCAGTGGGCGCGGAGTGCGTCGATGACGGTGACCGCGTTGGCGATCGTCGATATGCGCGGGAGTTCGGAATCGCCGAAGCCGGGGAGGTCGAGGGCGATGACGCGATGGGTGCGCGCCAAAGCCGGGATCGTTGCGGCCCAATGCCTTCGACAGCCGCCCAGGCCGTGGACGAGGACGCAGGTCCGCGATCCGGAACCGGTGTCGGTGAACGCGATCCGGCGGCCGTTCACCACCAGATCGCGCCGCCGTGTTCGCTGCTCGGCCAACGCTGGTGGTCTGGGATCACGTCGATACCCAGGGGCTGGCCTTGCTGACCGCCGATGCGGGGGTGAGCACACCTGCGGAATTGCTGGCGGGGTTGAGCGCCGCCGCGCCGATCGTGCTTGCGGCGCTACTGGATTCGGGCGATGAGCACCGGATCGAACGGCGCGTTCGGCTGATGACCTCCGAACCCGAAGTGCGTACGGGCGAATTGCAGCAGATCCACGGGCTCGAAGCACAGATCCGCCGCCTGCTCGCCGCGCGGCTCGGGCGCGACGACAATGATCTGGCGGTGCGCTACGCCGCCGCACAGGCCGCATGGGGGTATCTGGCCGCCGTCGACCACTGGGCCGCGAACGAATACAGCGAACCACTGGCCGACGTCCTGCGGGACGCCACCGCTCTGCTGGTCAAAGCCGTTGGCGCGGTACTGGATTAACCGAACTGCTGCCAGCCCAGGCGGATCACCATGGCTACCACCACGACCAGTAGGACGATGCGGACGAAGCCTGCGCCCTTGGCGAGGGCCATGCGGGAGCCCACGATGGAGCCTGCCACATTCGCGACGGCCATGGATAGGCCCAGGGCCCAGAGGACGTGGCCGGTGGAGGCGAGGAAGATCAGGGAGCCGAGGTTGGAGCCGCAGTTGATGACCTTGGCCATGGCGGCGGCGCGGACGAATTCGGTGCCGAGCAGGGTGGCGAAGGTGATGATGAGGAAGGTGCCGGTGCCCGGGCCGAGGACGCCGTCGTAGAGGCCGATGAGACCGGCGGCCAGGCCCACGACCAGCAGGGTTTTGCGGCGGGTGGGGGGATGGGTGGCCATGGTGACGCCCACGGACGGGCGGATGGTGACGAAGATGGCGACGCCGATCAGCACCACCATGACGATCGGGATGAAGTATTTGCGGTCGATCAGGGCGACCAGTGCGGAACCGCACGCCGCCGCGATGGCGGCGATGACCGCGCCGGGAATCAACAGCTTCCAGCGCATCGGCACCTTGCGGGCGAAGGTGATCACCGCGGCCGTGGTGCCGGAGAACGCGGCAATCTTATTGGTGCCCAACGCGGTTTGCGGCGCGAGTCCGGGCAGCACCACGAACAGCGTCGGCAAGACGATCAAACCCCCGCCGCCGACCACGGCATCGACCCACCCCGCGGCGGTAGCCGCCGTCAGCAAAACCGCCCAGTCCGCAACACCCACCCCGCGACCCAACCAGACTTCGTGAACCGCGAGCAAACCGCCTACCTCTAGGGTGTGGGAGTGCGCCGGTTCAGCTTGTGGCTGCGAGGGAAGCCGCTCATCTCCGATTCCATCCTGGCTCTGTTGCTGTTGACCTTGGATGTGCTGACGGTGGGGGAGGCCAGGAATAAGGTTGCATACCTGGTGCTGGGTGTGCTGTTGGTGGTGCCGATCATTTTCCGGCGGACCTATCCGCGTGGGGCGGCGCTGGTGTTGGTGCTGATTTCCACGAGCACCACGATCACGCATTGGGCCGGGGATGATTCGTCGGTGCATCCGGCGCTGCTGGGGCTCGGGGTGATGCTGTACACGCTGGTCGCGTATGTGGGGCGGCGCGAAGGACTCTGGTATCTGGGGTTGCTGGTCTTCGACAGCACGCTTTCTTTTCTGCTGATCGGCAAACCCGAGGGTGGTGATCTGGCGTTCACGGCGCTGTATTACGCGCTGTGCTGGACCTTCGCCGAATTCGTTGGGGCGCGGCACGCCTATGACGCCGAGGTCGCCGCACGGTTGGCCGTCGCCGACTATGACAAGGAAAGGCGTGCGCACGATGCCGTCGCCGCTGAGCGCACGCGCATCGCCCGCGAACTGCACGATGTGGTCGCGCACGCGGTGAGCGTGATCATCGTGCAGGCCGACGGGGCGCGATTCGCGTTGCGGGACAATCCCGATCTGGCCGAGAAGGCCATGACCACCATCGCCGGAACCGGCCGCGACGCGCTGCGTGAGCTGCGGCGCACCGTGGAGCTGCTGCGCATCGAGCATGCGCCGGAAGAACTTCCGCAGCACGGCACCGCGGGCATCGCCAAAGTCGTGCGCATGATGCGCGATACCGGACTCGATGTCTCCCTGGAACTGTGCGGCGAAATCGATACCGTCACACCGGAAGTCAGCCTCGGCATCCACCGCATCGTGCAGGAATCGCTCACCAATACCCTGCGGCACGCCGGTCCCGATCCGCGCGCCGAAGTCCGCATCGAACGCGCGGAGAACGATGTGCTGCTCGATATCGTCGATTCCGGCGGTGCGCCCAGCGCCCGCGCGCACGGTAAATGCGGTGAATCCCTGCCCACCCGGATCACCGCCCCCGCGAGCCTGATTCCCGGCAGCGGTCTCGGCCTGGTCGGTATGCGCGAACGCATCGCGGTGCTCGGCGGCACCCTCACCGTCGGCCGCACCGGCAATGGCGGCTGGGCGGTGCACGCCACGATCCCGCTGTACCGGGCCGTCCCGGACTAGCCGCCGGGGCCGGTCCGGCCGCCGTACCGATAGATTGGATGATGTGCCGATCACCGTTCTCGTCGTGGACGACCAGGAACTCATGCGCGCGGGCTTGAAGATGGTGCTGGGCGCCCACCCGGATATCGAGGTGGTGGGGGAGGCCGATAACGGGGCCACCGCCATCTCCCGCACCGCCGAACTGCGCCCCGATGTGGTGCTCATGGATGTGCGCATGCCCATCACCGACGGTGTCACCGCCACCGGCAAAATCATCGAATCCGGTTGCGGCAGCCGCGTTCTGGTCATGACCACCTTCGATCTCGACGAGCATGCGCTGGGCGCGCTGCGCGCCGGGGCCAGCGGCTTCCTGTTGAAGGACACCCCGCCCGAGGACCTCATCTCGGCCATTCGCAGTGTCGCCGCCGGGGACGCCGTGGTGTCACCGAAGGTCACCAAACGCCTGCTGGACCGTCTCATCGCCGATGATCCCGCCGCCGGGCGCGATCCCGCCATCCTCGATGTGCTCACCGCGCGTGAGCGCGAGGTGCTCGAACACATCGCCGTCGGACGCTCCAATGCCGAGATCGCCGCTGCCCTGTTCCTGTCCGAGGCGACCGTCAAAACCCATGTCGGGCGCGTGCTCACCAAGCTCAACCTGCGCGATCGCGTGCAGGCGGTGGTACTGGCCTACGAAACCGGACTTGTCCGGCCGGGCAACGCCTGACCCGCTCTGCACCGGGCACTACCGCATACACCCTGATAGCCGAATGTGAATCCGGACGCATCGGGAGAAAATTCGCAGTGCGAACCGTTGAGGGAAGTAGATCGCCGAAAGGATCGCCTAATGCCCGCACTATTGTTCGCCGCGTACTTCATCGCCGAGATCGCCACGCTCATTCTGTTCGGTCACCTCATCGGCGTGTTCCCGACCATTCTGCTGCTCATCGCGGGTTCGGCCGCGGGCCTAATCCTGGTTCGCTCGCAGGGCCGCCGCGTGTTCGAGAACTTCCGCCGCGCCTCACGCGGTGAGCTCGACCCGAGCACCGCCGTCGCCGACGGCGCACTGGTCACGGTCGGCGCGGTGCTGATGTTCGTGCCCGGTCTGCTCACCTCGCTGATCGGCCTGGTCGCGCTGGTGCCGTTCACCCGTTTCCTGATCCGCCCGGTGGTGGCCGCGTTCGCCGCGCGCCGCCTGGCCCGGGTCGCCACCGCGGTCGGCCCGTACGGCTACCGCAATGTGGTGATCGATCCCGACGGTGAGGTCATCGACGCCACCGTGGTCACCGAGTACTACGACGACGGCCAGGGTGATGCCCGCCGCATGATCGACCCGCGCTGACCGTAGGCTGAACGCCGTTCAGACCCGCATAGTCGAAGGGCCGATAACGATGTCCAGCGAGACCACCGTGCGCAATGGCGCGGTCACCCTGCCGGTGACGCGGTCCGGGGCGGGTCCCGCGCTCGTCTTCCTCAACGGCGCGGGCGCGACCCAGGTCGCGTGGAAGCAGGTCGTCTCGGAACTGCACGGATACGAGAGCATCACTTTCGATCTGCGCGGGCACGGAAAGGCTTCCACCGCAGAGTCTTACAAGTTCGCGGACTTCGAATCCGATGTGGACGCGGTGCTGCGCGCGCTGGATGTGCAGCAGCCGATACTCATCGGCTGGTCCCTCGGCGCAGATCTTGCGGTCGAATACGCCGCCGCGCATCCGGGCGAGATCGCCGGACTGGTGCTGCTGGACGGCGCGGCCCCCATCCAGGCATCGCTCATCGACGATCCCAAGAAGACCCGCGAATCCTTCAACAGCCTCGGCACCAAACTCGCCATGCTGCTGGTGCGTATGAGCGCGCACGGATACGCCATGCCGGGCAAGGCGTTCGCCGATCTCACCATCGAGGTCGATCAGCGTCGGCAGAAACTGCTGGACACCTACCGCACCCTGGACTGCCCGGTGACCATGTTGCTGGCGACGCATACCTCGCAGGGTAAGGACGCGCAGGCGACCCGGATCAACAAGACCTGGCGTGAAGGCGGCGAAATCCTGCATGCCGCGGTACCGAGCATCGAGGTGCGCTGGCTCGAGGGCGATCACAAACTGCCCTTCACCCATCCCGCCGAGGTCGCGGCCGCCATCACCGAACTCGCGGCCAAGGCGCAACCCTCCGAATAATGTCGTCTCCCACACGGAGCGCGCGAGTCCGAATCACCGTGAGCGCCGGGCGAGATGTGACGTACGTCCGGTGGGTGGAGTGCGGTTGCGAGTGCACACGGCGCGTGCGGCAGACTGGAAACCCGTGAGTACCCAGTTGCTTGTCGGCGGTCGCATCTACAGCTCCAGTAATCCCGACGCCACCGCCATGGCCGTCACCGACGGCACCGTGGTGTGGGTCGGCGCGGACCGCACCGGACGGGCACTGCACCCGGACGCCGAGATCGTCGACCTCGGCGGGGCGTTCGTCGCACCCGCGTTCGTGGACCCGCATGTGCACACCACCGCGCTGGGACTCAAACTCACCGGACTCGATCTGGCACAGGCGCGTTCACTCACCGAATGCCTGGAACTGCTGCGCGCGCACGCCGCCGCGCACCCCGCCGGACCGGTGCTCGGCGATGGCTGGGACGACACCACGTGGGCCGAAGGCCGCCCACCCACCCTGGCGGAGATCGATGCCGCCGCACCCGGGCGCATCGTGTATCTGGCTCGGGTGGACGCGCATTCGGCCGTCGCCTCCACCGCACTGCTGGACGCTGTGCCCGCGCTGACCGGAACGCCCGGCTTCACCCGGGGTGAACCATTGCGCGCCGAAGCGCATCACCTGGTGCGCCGCGCCGCGCTCGGTGCGTTGGAACCCGCGCAGCGCGAAGCCGCCCGCCGCGCCGCCCTGGATCACGCCGCCGCCAATGGCATTGCCGCCGTTCACGAATGCGCCGGACCCGATATCTCCGGTGAGACCGATGTGCGCGAACTGCTCGCCTTCGACCACGGTGTGGAGGTGCGCGCCTATTGGGGTCAGGCCGTGCGCACCGCCGACGAGGCCCGCACCCTGATCAAGGAACTCGGCGTGCACGCGCTCGGCGGGGACCTGTTCGTGGACGGTTCCATCGGCTCGCACACCGCGTGGCTGCGCGACCCGTACGCCGATCAGGACACCGTCGGCACCTCCTACCTCGACGCGGAAGCCATTGCCGCCCATGTGCTCGCGTGCACCGAGGCCGGGATCCAATCCGGGTTCCACGTCATCGGTGATGCCGCCATGGACGCGGTCGTCGCGGGCTTCGAACAGGTCGTCACCCAGGTCGGCGGCCCCGCCTTCGCCGCGCGCGGGCACCGCATCGAACACGCCGAAATGGTCGACGCCGAGCAGATCGCGAAACTGGCCGCCTGGGGTGTAATCGCCAGCGTCCAACCGGCTTTCGACGCCGCCTGGGGCGGAACGGACGGTATGTACGCCGCGCGTCTGGGCGCGGACCGCGCCGCCACTCTGAACCCGTTCTCCGCCATGGCTTCCGCGGGCATCTCCCTCGCCATCGGCTCGGATGCCCCGGTCACCGCCCTGAGCCCGTGGGAGGCGCTGCGCGCGGCGGTCAACCACCGCACCCGCGGCCACCAGATCTCCCCGCGCGCCGCCTTCGCCGCCGCGACCCGGGGCGCCTGGCGCGCGGGCGGCGTCCGTGACGGCGTCGCCGGAACCCTGGTCCCCGGCTCACCCGCCTCGTACGCGGTGTGGGAAGCGGACGAATTGGTCGTCGCCGCGGCCGCCGACACCGTCCAGCGCTGGTCCACCGACCCCCGCTCCCGCGTCCCCGGCCTCCCGCCCCTGACCCCGGACGCGGCCCTGCCCCGCTGCCTGGCCACCGTGCACCGCGGGACCACAATTCATGCGGTCTGACGGGCCTGCGGAAGGCGCTTCGCGCACGACAGTGGCCGATGATAGGGCGAAGGCCCGGCCGCGTCGCGGCCTGGTGCACCGCCCGCCGCTCGACATCGCGTACGGTCGGCATGAATTCCGAACCGGCAGGCCATATCTCGGGCGTGCGATCCGCATCCCATCGGGAAAGACGTTTCGGGGTGCGGTGCAGGATCGAAAGGTATTGGCGTCGTGAGCAAGTCGATTGTCGAGGGCGATGATCACGCGGGGAGCGACGCGGCGGGGCGCGGCATAGCCGCCCGGGCGAACGGTTTGCTGCGGGATCATCCGGTGCCGGCGCGCATGGTCGCGGCGGTGATCGCCGGACTGTTGCTGTTCGCGAGTTTCCCGCCTCGGACGCTGTGGTTCCTCGCGCCGGTCGGGATTGCGATTCTCATTCTGACCGTGCGCGGAAACGGCCGTCCGCGTGGGGGTTTCGGATATGGATTCCTCGCCGGGATGGCGTTTTTCCTGCCGTTGCTGCCGTGGACCGGAATCTATGTCGGACCGGTGCCGTGGATCGGACTTTCAACGGCGCTCTCGGTGTATGTCGGATTGTTCGGGATGCTGGTGCGCGTGGTCGGGCGGTTGCCGGGCTGGCCGCTGTGGGTCGCCACGGTGTGGTCGCTCACCGAATGGGGGCGGTCGAGTTTTCCGTTCGGCGGGTTCCCGTGGGGGAGACTGGCTTTCGGTCAGGCCGACGGCTGGTATCTGCCGTACGCCATGCTCGGCGGCGCACCACTGGTGAGTTTCGCGGTGGCGCTCACGGGGGCCGGACTGGCCGCCGCGGCGGTGTGGGGCATCGCGTTCGCGCGTAGCACGGACACGCCGCGGGCGCGTCCGAATCGTCCCAGATCGGGGCGTTGGCGTCTCATATCCTGGAACCGAATTGTTGCTGCGGCAATGCTTGTGGCTATAGTTCCCCTCACCGGAGTGATCCTCCGGACCGCGCTGCCCCGCCCGGAGGACGGCAACCGGCCGATCACGGTCGCCGCCATCCAGGGCAGCGTGCCGCGGTTGGGATTGGACTTCAATTCCCAGCGCCGCGCGGTTCTCGACAATCACGTCAAGCGCACCGAAGAGCTCGCCAAGGCCGTCGCGGCCGGGCAGGCCGCGCAGCCGGATGTGGTTATCTGGCCGGAGAATTCCTCCGATATCGACCCGCTGCGCAATTCCGACGCCTATGCCGAGATCACGCAGGCGTCGCGAGATATCAAGGCCCCCATCCTGGTTGGCGCGGTGCTCGTCAATGACGATCGCACCACCACCAATTCGGTGATCGTGTGGACCGCGGACGGCGGCCCGGGGGAGCGGCACGACAAGAAGATCATCCAGCCATTCGGCGAATACCTGCCCTATCGGAGCTTCTTCCGGCATTTCTCCGAATACGCCGACCGCGCGGGCTATTTCGTGCCGGGCAACGGTGACGGCGTGGTGCACGTGCAGCCCGCGAGCGGCGGCGCGCCCGTCGCCATCGGCGTGGCCACCTGTTACGAGGTCGCCTTCGATCGCGCCTTCGAGGACGCGGTGCGCGCCGGTGCGCAGATTCTCACGGTGCCGTCCAATAACGCCACCTTCGGTAAGAGCGAGATGACCTATCAGCAGCTCGCCATGTCGCGGATTCGCGCGGTGGAGCACGGTCGCGCCGTGGTGGTTTCGGTGACCACCGGGGTGAGCGCCATGATCACCGCCGACGGCACCATCCAGCAGCAGACTGAGCAGTTCGTTCCGGCCGCTCTGGTGGCGACCCTGCCGCTGCGCACGAACACGACACTCGCCTCCCGGATAGGTCCCGCGCCGGAACGAATCTTGTGTATCCTGGCCGCGGTCGCAACTGTGGCGGCCGTCACTCGCCGGCGCACCACCACTGCGACTCCGGCAGATCCTGATGCGGTGGCCGGCACCCTTCCGGCCGAATAATTCACTGCGGGCACGTGCGACGAGGGCTGTCCCGCTGCGGCGATCATGATTCGCCGATATTTAGCTGAGGCCGTCGAACCGTCCGATTTGCCCGAGTTTCCTACGGTTCCTTTTGCGAGTAACGCGAAAATCGCGAGGTTTGCTTTGAGGTAGCTGTCTAAATATGCGCTCCGCCAACGCCGTTCGTTGCCGGGCAACTCGAGATCATCCCCAATCCGGTCGGGGAGGTGCTCCGAATCATAGGGCGTGGATCACGTCCTAAGGCTCGCGCGTGCGCGAAAGCCGAAGAGACGGGGCACGGGGGTTCGGGGAGTTGCGTCTTACAGCGGCAGAAGGAGTGATTGATGAGTTCATTGGCCACCGATCGTGTCGACCAATGTTCTTCGGGTGAATTCTCGGCTCAACCTTTCGCGTTGTCTCCCGCGCAATCGGCCCTCTGGTACGCGCAACATGTCCGGCCCGACATCCCCCTCACCATCGCGCAATATGTGGAGATCCACGGTGATCTGGATGTCGGCCGCCTGCTGTACGCCATCGAGCGGTTCGGCTCGGAGACCGAGGTGGGCCATGTACGGCTGCTGGAGATCGACGGGGTGCCGCACCAGGTGATCGACCACACCCGGCGGCCGGGCTGGGGTCGCATCGACCTGCGCGAGGAACCGGATCCGCGGGCCGCGGCCCTGGCGTGGATGAACGATCACGCCAGTTCGGTCATCGATATCGAGAACGATCCGCTCAGTATCAATGTGGTGCTGCGGACGGGCGATTCGGAATACATCTGGTACACCCGCGGGCATCACATCGTCATCGACGGGTACGGGGCCATGAACGCCACCACCCGCACCGCCGAGATCTACTCGGCCCTGGAGAACCAGACCGAACCGGTCGTCTCCCGCGCCACCCCGCTGGCCACCATCTACGCCGATGAGAACCGCTACCGCGAAACCAGCCGCTCCCGCAATGACGCGGACTACTGGCGCGAACAGCTCGACGGCGTCAGCGAACCCATCACGCTCTCCAATGCCAATGTGCTGGCGGCCGGTTCGGACGCGGGCCGCCGCTGCGCCACCGCGGTGCTGGCCCCCGAGGTCGAACTCGCGGTGCAGGAGGCGGCGACCGCGTTCGGCTCCAACCCGTCCGCGCTCTTCGTCGCCGCGCTCGCCGGTTACGTACGCGCGGTCACCGGCAATCAGGATGTGGTGCTGAGCCTTCCGGTCTCCGCGCGCACCACCGTCGCCCTGCGCCGCTCGGCGGGCGTGGTGTCCAATGTGGTGCCGGTGCGGGTCCGCTTCACCGGCCCGGAAACCGTCGCCGACACCGTGCGCGCGGTCGAATTGCAGATCACCGGCGCGCTGCGGCATCAGCGCTACCGCAGCGATGACATTCGCCGCGACAGCGGATACGCCCGCGACGCCCGCGGATTCTTCGGCCCCATGGTCAATCTCATGCTGTTCCACAGTGAGCTGAAATTCGGCAGCCTGGTCGGCTCGCTCAATGTGCTCTCCACCGGACCGGTCGAAGATCTGTCCATCAACCTGTACAACGGTGTCGGCAATCGCATTCACATCGACTTCGAGGCCAATCCGCGCCTGTACAGCGATGGTGAACTGACCATGCACCACGGCCGGTTCCTCGATTATCTGGCCAGGTTCCTGCGCGCCGATCCGCAGACCGCCGTCGGCGATATGCCCGCCCTGACCGATTTCGAACGCGAACGCGTTCTGCACGAATGGAATTCGACCCAGGTCGCGCGCCAGGAGGGCACCCTGGCCGGGCTCTTCGCCGATCGGGCCGCCATGTGCCCGGGGCGGATAGCCCTGGACTTCGAGGGCGAGACGCTCACCTACGCCGCCTTCGACGAGCGCGCCAATCGCCTGGCCCGCGAACTCATCGCGCGCGGCGCCGGACCCGATACCGTTGTCGGCCTTGCCATTCGCCGCAGCCTCGACCTGCTCATCGGCATGTACGCCATCGTCAAGGCCGGTGCGGCGTACCTGCCCCTGGATCCCGATCATCCGGTGGATCGCATCGAGCAGATCGTCGAACAGGCGCATCCGCTCTGCGTGCTCACCGCCTCCCGGGACGCGGTCGAATTGCCCGATGCGGCAACCCGATTCGATATCGACACCGCCGACCTGTCCGCGCACGGTGCGCGGCCCGTCACCGATGCCGACCGCACCGCCCCGCTGCGCGCCGAACATCTGGCGTACGTGCTGTTCACCTCCGGCTCCACCGGTAAGCCCAAGGGCGTGGGCATCTCACACGCCGCCATCGTGAACCGGCTGCGCTGGATGCAGCACGCGTACCCGCTGGACAGCTCCGATGTGGTGCTGCAGAAGACCCCCGCCACCTTCGACGTCTCGGTGTGGGAGTTCTTCTGGCCGTTGCAGATCGGCGCGAGACTGCTCATCGCCGCACCCGACGGACATCGCGATCCGGGCTATCTGGCCCGGATCATCGCTGACAAGGGTGTCACCACCGCGCATTTCGTACCGTCCATGCTGTCGGTCTTCCTCACCGATACCGATGTCGCGGGCTGCACCGGACTGACCAGGGTGTTCTGCTCCGGTGAGGCACTGCCCGCCGCCACCGTCGCCGAATTCCACACCGCGCTCGGCACCGGTTCCGGCGCACCGCAATTGCACAATCTGTATGGACCCACCGAGGCCGCCGTCGACGTCACCGCCTGGCATTGCACGCCCGGCGCGACCGATGTGCCCATCGGCGCACCGGTGTGGAACACCCGCACCTATGTTCTGGACGCGCGTTTGCAGCCGGTGGCCCCCGGCGTTGTCGGCGAGCTCTACCTCGCCGGTGTCCAGCTGGCGCGCGGTTACCTCGGCCGACCCGGATTGAGCGCCGATCGTTTCGTGGCCAACCCGTTCACCCCCGGTACCCGCATGTACCGCACCGGTGATCTGGTGCGCTGGCGCGGCGGTCGCACCGGAGTGCTGGAATACCTGGGCCGCAGCGATTTCCAGGTCAAGATTCGCGGTCTGCGCATCGAACTCGGCGAGATCGAAGCGGCACTGCTGTCCGATAAGCGGGTCGCGCGCGCGGTCTGCGTCGCACGCCGCGGTCGCGGCGGCGATGAACTCGCCGCGTACGCGGTCGCCGCACCCGGCACCGCACCGCTCGATTCGGCCGAACTGCTCGCCGGACTGCGCAGGATCCTGCCCGGCTATATGGTGCCGCCGGTGCTGCTGGTGCTCGACGAACTACCGCTCAATGCCAATGGCAAGGTCGACCGCAAGGCGCTGCCCGATCCGGGCAGCGCCCCGCGTCGTGCCGCCCGGCCCAGCGCCGGACCGCGCACCGAACTCGAACATCAGCTCATCGCCATCTTCGCCGAGGTGCTCGGCATCGACGAGATCGGCGTCGGCGACAATTTCTTCGACCTCGGCGGCAATTCGCTCAGCGCCGCCCGGGCCATCGCGCGCGTCAACAATGTGGTTGGCGCGGGACTCACCATTCGCGATCTGTTCGAATCCTCCACGGTCGGCACCCTCGCCGCGCGCGTGGAGGGTCTCGCGGCCGAGACCTCCTCACCGAAACTCGGTGCGGCACAGCGGCCCGAGCACATCCCGCTGTCCCTGGCCCAGCAGCGGCTGTGGATCCTGAACCGCTTCGCCGAACACGCCGCCGCCTACAACATGCCCCTGGCCGTGGCTTTGACCGGGCCACTGGACATTTCGGCACTGCGCGCGGGTCTGCTCGATGTGCTCGAACGCCATGAAAGCCTGCGCACCACCTTCCCGGACAGTCCGGAAGGCCCGGGCCAGGTGGTGCATCCGGCCGCCGAGATCCCGCTCACCCTGGACCCGATCGACGCCACCGCGGGCGATGTCATCACCTTCGCCACCGAATTCGCGGGCTACGGCTTCGATCTGCGCAGTCAGGCCCCCGTGCGGGTCGCGCTCTACGAGACCGGACCGGACCGGCACGTCTTCCTCATGGTGCTGCACCACATCAGCGGTGACGGCTGGTCCATCGCACCGCTGACCCGCGACATCATGAGCGCGGTCGCCGCCCGCAGCACCGGGGTCGCACCGGACTGGACGCCACTTCCCGTGCAGTACGCGGACTTCGCGCTCTGGCAGCGCGAATTGCTCGGCGATGAAGCCGATCCCGCCAGCGCGCTGTCCAAACAGCTCGCCTACTGGCGTGCCGCGCTCTCGGATCTGCCCGATCAGCTCGATCTGCCGCTGGATCGCCCGCGGCCGCGGCAGCGCTCCACCGATGGCGGCCGGGTGGAGTTCAGCATTCCGGTCGACACCCGCCGCAGGCTCGCCGCCGTCGCGGCCGAACGCGGCGTCAGCACGTTCATGGTGTTGCACGCGGCGCTCGCGGCCGTGCTCGCGCGCCTGTGCAATACGACCGATATCGCCATCGGCACCCCCATCGCCGGGCGCAGTGATCCGGCCCTGGACGAGCTCGTCGGCATGTTCGTCAACACGCTGGTGCTGCGCACCCGGGTCGATCCGGCCGCCGGCTTCGATCGCATGCTCGCCGAGGTCCGCGATACCGATCTCAATGCCTTCGCCAATGCCGACGTACCGTTCGAACGCCTCGTCGAGGTGGTCAACCCGGAGCGCTCGGCGGCCCGGCATCCGCTGTTCCAGGTCATGCTGTCCTATGACAGCACCCCCGAGCTGAAGTTCGATCTGCCCGGGGTGGCCGCCGAGGTGCTGCCCATGGCGGTCGACGTGGCCAAGTTCGATCTGCAGCTCACCGTGCACGAACCGCTCGGCACCGCGGCCGAGGAAATGCCGCTCACCGCCGAATTCGGTTATGCCGCGGATGTTTTCGACCATGCCACGGTCGAGGCCATCGCCCGCCGCTTCGGCGCGGTGCTCACCGCCGCCGTCGCCGATCCGGCCGTACCGGTCGGCGATCTGCCCATGCTGGACGCCCGCGAGATCGCCAAACTGGTGCCCATCATGGGGTCGCCCGCCGAACCCGCCAGCACCCTGGCGCGCCTGCTCACCGATACCGCCGAACGGGTGCCCGATGCCGTCGCGGTGCGATACCAGGGGCAGGACACCAGCTATCGCGAACTCGACGAGCGCTCGAATCGCCTGGCGCGCGTGCTCATCGAACACGGTGCGGGCCCCGAAGTGGTGGTGGCCGTCGCGCTGTCGCGCAGTCTGGACTGTGTGCTCGCGGTCTGGTCGGTCGCCAAAACCGGTGCCGCGTATGTGCCGATCGATCCGGACTATCCCGCCGATCGCATCGCGCATATGCTCGCCGATTCCGGGGCCATGCTCGGCATCACCAGTCCGGACCGTCGGGGCGAAATGCCCGATTGGCCGGGAAACCGTGGGCGGCACCGCAAGAGCTACGTCGACTGGCTGCTGATCGGATCACCCGAACTCGCCGCCGAATGCGAACAGTTCCCGCTCACCCCGCTCACCGATGCCGACCGGCATCACCCGCTGCGCACCGCCGGACCCGCCTACCTCATCTACACCTCGGGGTCCACCGGTAAGCCCAAGGCCGTGGTCGTCACCAATGCGGGCATCGCCTCGCTGGCACATGAGCAGATGCATCTGTTCCGCGTCACCGATTCCGCACGCACACTGCACTTCTCCTCGCCCAGCTTCGACGCCTCGGTACTGGAACTGCTGCTCGGTTTCGCGGCCGGAGCCACCATCGTGGTCGCGCCCGCCGGTATCTACGGCGGGATCGAACTGGCGGTGCTGCTGCGCGAGGAGCGGGTGACGCACGCCTTCGTCACCCCGGCGGCGCTGGGCACCGTGCCCTCGCGGGATCTGCCCGATCTCGAGGCGGTCATCGTCGGCGGTGAGGCCTGCCCCGAGGATCTGGTGCGCATCTGGACCGATTCCGAGGCGCGACCGGAAGCACTGCCCGTGCGCCGGATGCACAATATGTACGGTCCGTCGGAGGCCACGGTCGCCGCGACCGCCACCGGTCCGATGATCGCGGGTCAGCCCGTGCCCATTGGTCTTCCGGTGCGCGGTATGCGCCTGTTCGTGCTCGACGGCCGCCTGCATCCGGTGCCCCCGGGGGTGGCGGGCGAGCTGTACCTGTCCGGTCCCGGCCTGGCGCGCGGTTATCTCGGACGGCACGGGCTCACCGCCCAGTCGTTCCCGGCGAATCCGCACGGGCGACGCGGTGAGCGCATGTACCGCACCGGTGATCTCGTGGTCGCGGACGGCTCCGGCCAGCTGCGTTTCCTGGGCCGCGCGGACGATCAGATCAAGATCCGCGGCTTCCGCATCGAACTGCGCGAGATCGATCATGTGCTGCTGGCGCATGAGGGAATCACCTTCGCGCTCACCGTCGTCCACAATGACGAACGCGGTATCCCGCGCCTGGTCTCCTATCTCACCGCCGATACCGAGGTCGATATCGCGGCCGTCATGGCGACCGCGCGGGGTCGGCTGCCCGGCTATATGGTGCCCTCGGCCTTGACCCTCCTGGAGAATCTGCCGGTCACCCCGTCCGGCAAACTCGACCGCAAGGCGCTGCCCGCACCCGATTTCGCCGCGGGCGCACCCTCCCGCGCCCCGGAAACCGAGATGGAACTCCAGGTCGCCGCCGTCTTCGGCACCGTACTCGGCACCGAAATCCAAGGCGCGGAAGACAATTTCTTCGAGGTCGGCGGCAACTCACTGCTCGCCACCCGGCTCACCGCGGCCCTGCACACCGAATTCGGTGTGGAACTGCCGGTGCGCGCCATCTTCGAAGCGCCCACCGTCGCGGGCGTGGCCGCCCGATTGCAGGAAGCGCCCCGGACGCAGCGGGCGGCGCTGGCTGTGCATGCCCCGCGCCCGGAGCGCATACCACTGTCCCTGCCGCAGCAGCGACTGTGGTTCCTCAATAGATATTCCCCCGAATCCAGTGCCTACAACATCGCGTTCGTGCTGCGAATCGACGGCGATCCGGATGTGCCCGCCCTGCGCGCGGCCCTGGCGGATCTGGTCGAGCGGCACGAGGTGCTGCGCACCGTCTTCCCCGAGGACGAACACGGCGCACACCAGGTGCTGCAGGAGACCGCCCAGTGCCTGCCGGTGCTGGACCCGATCGACACCGATGACGTCGGCGCGCGCACCGCACTGCGCTCGCTCGCCCGCCGCGGCTTCGACCTCACCCGGGACATCCCGCTGCGAATCACCTTGCTGCGCACCGGGAATCGACGGCATCTGCTCGGCATCGTGCTGCATCACATCGCCGCAGACGGCTGGTCACTGGGCCCGCTCACCCGGGATCTGGCCATCGCGTACGCCGCCCGGCACGGCGGGGTCGCACCGGCCTGGACGCCACTTCCGGTGCAGTACAGCGATTTCAGCCTGTGGCAGCGCGAATGCCTGGGCCTGGAATCCGATCCGGAGAGCACCGCCGCTACCCAGCTCGCGTACTGGCGGGGCGCGCTGGCGGATCTGCCCGAGGAAATGCCGCTGCCCTACGACCGGGCCCGGCCCGCCGAACCCACCCAGCGCTCCGGCGTGGTGCGGTTCGAGGTGCCGGAAGACCTGCAGCACCGGCTCACCGACCTCGCGCGCGGCCATGGCGTCAGCATGTTCATGGTGCTGCGCTCCAGCCTCGCGGTGTTGCTGCGCGTGGTCACCGGCGGCCGGGACATCGTCATCGGCACCCCGGTGGCCGGTCGCACCGACACCCGCCTGGACGAGCTCGTCGGCATGTTCGTCAACACCCTGGTGCTGCGCTCGGATGTGGATCCGGACCGCACCTTCGCCGAACTGCTGCAGGCCGATCGCGATACCGAACTCGCGGCCATGGCCAATGCCGAGGTGCCGTTCGAACGTGTCATCGAGGAGCTCGGCACCGGTGCGGGCGGCAGCCGCCCGGTCCTGCAGGTCGCGCTGACCGTGCAGGACACACCGTTGCCCGCACTGCAACTGCCGGGTCTGGCATTGCAGGCCGAGGAACTCGATATCGCGCTCGCCAAGTTCGATCTCGAACTGCGGGTGCTGCCCGGCGATCGCACCGCCGAGGACCGGATCTACGAATTCGTCTACGCGGCGGAGCTTTTCGATCAGCAGTCGGTGCAGATCCTCACCGACCGCCTGCTCCGGGTATTCGAGGCCGTCACCGCCGACCCGCGGGTCCGGGTGCGCGCCATCGACGCCCGCACCGACGCCGAACGCGAATTGCTCACCCCCGCCTGGGGACCCGCGCCCGAACCACAGTGCAGCCTGGCCGCGTACTTCGCCGCCACCGCACACCTGAACGCGGACCGCGAATTCCTGCGCTTCGGTGACACCGCGCTCACCTACCTCGAATCCGACGTCTACTCGAATCGCCTGGCACGTGCGCTCATTCAGCAGGGCATCGGCCCGGGCGACCGGGTGGCCCTGGGCCTGACCCGCTCCGCCGAATCGGTGCTGTCGGTGCTGGCCGTCGCGAAGTCGGGGGCGGCGTTCGTTCCGGTCGATCCCAACTATCCGGCGGACCGGGTGCGGCATATGCTCACCGACTCCGGCTGCCGGGTCGGCATCAGCATGACCGAACACGCCGACCGGCTGCACGCGGCCGCGGGTGATCACGCCATGTCCTGGATGCTGCTCGACGATCCCGAACTCCTCGACGATCTGGAAGTACTCGACGACGGACCCATCACCGACGCCGACCGCACCACCACGCTGTGGACCGCCGACCTCGCCTACGTCATCTACACCTCCGGTTCCACCGGAAAACCCAAGGGCGTGGCGGTGACCCACGGCGGTCTGTCCAATTTCGCCGATGAGATCCGCGACCGCATGCGAGTGGACCGCGAGGCCCGCACCATGCACTTCTCCTCGCCGAGCTTCGACGCCGCCATCTTCGATCTGCTGCTGGCGGTCGGCTCCGGCGCGACCATGGTCATTGTGCCCGCCGATATCTACGGCGGCGACGAATTGGCCGCGCTCATGGAGGAAGAGGAGATCAGCCACACCTTCATGACCCCGGCCGCACTGTCCACCATCGACCGGGACCGCTGGGCGCTGCCGCATCTGCGTTCGGTCATGGTCGGCGGCGAGGCGTGCGGGCCGGAATTAGTGGCCCGCTGGGCGCCCGGTCGCGCCATGTTCAACGGGTACGGACCCACCGAGACCACCGTCGTGGTCACCATCGCCGGGCCCATGGTCGTCGGGGAACCCGTCACCATCGGCACCCTGGTGCGCGGTGCGCGGGCACTCGTCCTCGATGAGCGACTCCGGCCGGTGCCCGTCGGCGTTCCCGGTGAGTTGTACATCGGCGGACAGGGTTCCGCGCGCGGCTATATCGACCGCTACGACCTCACCGCCGCGCGGTTCATCGCCGATCCGTACGGTCCCGAAGGCGCGCGCATGTACCGCACCGGTGATGTGGTGCGCTGGACCGCCGACGGTGAACTGAACTACCTGGGCCGCAGTGACCATCAGGTCAAGGTGCGCGGTTTCCGCATCGAACTCGGCGAGATCGACGCCGTGCTCACCGCACATCCGGGAATCCACTTCGCGCACACCGAAGTCCGCGATATCGCGGGCACCAAGCGCATCGTGTCGTTCGTACTGCCCGTCGATCCGGCCACTGTCGATCTGGATCAGCTGCGGGCGCACTGTGCCGAACACCTGCCCGCGCATATGGTGCCGAGCAGCCTGACCCCGCTGGACCGCATTCCGCTGACCCCGGTCGGCAAACTCGATCGCGACGCACTGCCGCAACCCCGGGCCGTGGTCGCACTGGTCTCCCGCGATCCGGAAACCGATACCGAACGCCTGGTCGCCCAGGTGATGAGCGATCTGGTCGGCGCGGACAACCTCGGCGCGGACGACAGCTTCTTCGAAATCGGCGGAAACTCGCTGCTCGCCACCCAATTGGTGGCGCGCCTGGCCACCGCCACCGGTGTCCGGCTGGAGGTGCGGACCGTTTTCGCCGCACCCACCGTGGCCGGGCTCGCCGCCGCATTGGACTCCGGTCCGAGCACCGCCGACGCCCGCCTGGAACCGCGCCGGCGCACCCGCCCCGCGCAGATCCCGCTCTCGGCCGCGCAACGACGGCTGTGGTTCCTGGAGAAGTTCAATGCCTCCGGGGATCAGGGAGAAGCGCTGGGCGCGTACAACATTCCGGTCGCACTGCGCCTGCACGGCGACCTCAACGTACAGGCGTTGCGCGCGGCATTGCACGCGGTGCAGCGCAGGCATGAGACGCTGCGCACGGTCTTCCCCGAAATCGACGGCGAACCCTGCCAGCACGTGCTCGAACCCGCTGACGCCGCGGTCTCGCTGCCGCTGCGCGCGGTCAAACCGCAGGAGGTGCCCGAGGAGATCCGCCGGGTCACCGCCGCCGGATTCGACCTCGGCACCCAGGTTCCGCTGCGCGCCACCCTGTTGCGCCTGACCGGCGCGACCGGCGGCAACCGGGCCGAACCGTCCGAACACGTGCTGGTCATGGTGGTGCACCACATCGCCATGGACGGCTGGTCACTGCAACCCCTCGCGGCCGATGTGGCCACCGCGTACCGCGCCTACGCGGGCGGCGGCGAACCGGACTGGGCCGAATTGCCCATCCAGTACGCCGATTACACGCTGTGGCAGCAGGACGTGCTCGGCGTCGAAAGCGATTCCGATTCGGTGATCAGCCGCCAGCTCGACTACTGGCGGAGCGCCCTGGACGGCATTCCGGAATTGCTGTCGGTTCCGGCCGACCGGTCCCGACCGCCGGTGCCCAGCTATCGCGGCGGCACCGTCGAATGCACCCTCGACGCCTTCACCCATCGCGAATTGCAGTCCCTGGCAGCCGAACACGGCGTCACCATGTTCATGGTGCTGCATGCCGCACTGGTCGCCCTGCTGCACCGGGTTACCGCCGCGGACGACATCACCGTCGGCACACCCATCGCCGGGCGCGGACATCCGGCACTGGATCGCATGGTCGGCATGTTCGTCGGCACCCTGGTGTTGCGTACCGGGGTCACCGGCGGCGCGGCCTTCGGCGATCTGCTGCGCGCGGTCCGCGATACCGATCTGGAAGCCTTCGCGCACGCCGACGTACCGTTCGAACGGCTCGTCGAGGTGCTCAATCCGGTGCGCACCCAGGCGCACCACCCCATGTTCCAGGTCATGTTGTCGGTGCAGAACCAGCCCGTGCGCGTGCTGGAGCTGCCCGGTCTGCGCATCGAGAACGACGACGCCGATCCCGGCATCGCCAAATTCGATCTGCAATTCACCCTCACCGAAGCCTGGACCCCGCGCCGCGAACCCGACGGCATCACCGTCTCGGTGAACTACGCGGCCGACCTCTTCGACGAGGGCACCGCACAGCGACTCGCGGATCGGTTCGTGCGCATGCTCGGCGCGGCCGCCGCGAATCCGGCACTGGCCGTGGGGGATCTGGAACTCCTGGACTCCGGCGAATGGTCGGCGCTGGCCCCGGTGCGCGGTGCGGAGCCCGGTTTGCCGATCACCTTCCCCGAGGTGTTCGAGGCCGCGGCCAACCTCAACCGGCAGGCCATCGCCGTGCGCGCGGCGGGCACCCAGATCTCCTATGACGCCCTGGACCGCTGGACCAACCGGCTCGCCCGGGTGCTCATCGGCTACGGCGTCGGACCGGAAACCCTGGTCGCCATGGGCATTCCGCGGTCGGCAGAATCGGTGGCCGTCACCCTGGCCATTGCCAAGGCCGGAGCCGCGTTCGTACCGGTCGATCCCAACTATCCGGAACAGCGCATCAGCCATATGCTGCTCGATTCCGGTGCGGCCATCGGCATTACGCTCTCCGCGCACCGCGAGCGCATGCCCGAGGGCGCGAACTGGACCGTCCTGGACGCGCCGTCGTTCCGGCGGCGGGTGCTGGCCTCCTCGGACGCGCCCATCCGCGATGACGAGCGCGTCGCACCGCTGCGCATGGACAATCCGGCGTACGTCATCTACACTTCCGGCTCCACCGGCATCCCCAAGGGTGTCGTGGTGACGCACGGCGGTCTGTCCAACTTCGCCGCCGAAACCGCACAGCGGTTCGAGGTCGGACCGGGCTGCCGGATATTGCACTTCGCCACACCGAGTTTCGACGCCGCCATGCTCGATCTGCTCTTCGCGCTCGGCGGTGCGGCGACCCTGGTGATCAGCCCGCCCGGTGTGGTGGGCGGCGCGGATCTGGGCCGGGTGTTCATCGACGAGGGCATTACGCACGCCTTCATCACCACCTCGGCGCTGGGCACCGTCGATCCCACCGGCGTCACCTCGCTGCGGCATGTGCTCGTCGGCGGTGAGGCGCTGCCACCGGATCTGGTGACCCGCTGGTCACCGGGCCGCAAGCTCTACAACGTGTACGGGCCCACCGAGACCACCATCGTCACCCTGATGTCCCAGCCCATGCGCCCGAACGGGCACATCACCATCGGCGGACCCATCCGCGGTGTCGGCGCGACCGTGCTGGACAGTCGCCTGCACCCGGTGCCCGCCGGCGTCACCGGTGAATTGCAGTTGGCCGGTGCGGCTTTGGCGCGCGGGTATCTGCGGCGGCCCGGACTCACCGCACAGCGCTTCGTGGCCAATCCGTTCGGCAAACCGGGCGAGCGCATGTACCGCACCGGCGACCTGGTGCGCTGGGTCGAGAAGAACGGGCGCGTACGGGATCTGGAATACGTCGGGCGCACCGACCACCAGGTCAAGATCCGCGGCTTCCGCATCGAACTCGGCGAGATCGACGCGGCCTTGGCCCGGCATGCCGCCGTGGAATTCGCCACCACCATCGGACATCGGACACCGGCGGGCTCCACCGCGCTGGTCGCCTATGTGAAACCGCGCAACGGCACCTCGCCGAGCATCGACGAGCTCACCGCGCACGTGGCCGAACTGGTGCCCAATTACATGGTCCCGCAATCGATCATGCTGCTGGATCGGGTGCCGCTCTCACCGGTCGGCAAACTGGATCGGGCAGCGCTGCCCGAACCGGTGTTCGCCGCCCGCGAGGGCTACCGCGCGCCCACCACCGCGACCGAAGCGGCACTGTGCGCCGCTTTCGCCGATGTGCTGGGCGTGGAACAGGTCGGCGTCGACGACGGCTTCTTCGAACTCGGCGGCAACTCACTGCTGGCCACCAAGGTGGTCGGACAGCTGCGCGCCGCCGGGGTGGACCTGCCCGTGCAGGCCATGTTCGGCGAATCCACCCCGGCCGCCATCGCCCGGCGGCTGGCCGATGCCGACGGTGACGCCGGTGCGGCCCTGGCGGCCGCACTGCAACCGGTGCTGCCGCTGCGTCCCATGACCGAAACCAGTGCGGCCCCGCTGTTCTGCGTGCACCCGGCCATCGGTCTGGCCTGGTGCTTCGCCGGACTGCTCGCCCAGCTGCCCGCCGACCGCCCGGTCTACGGGTTGCAGGCGCCGCACGTCACCGGTGGCGATGACCACGCCACCATCGGTGAAGCCGCGAATTACTATGTGGCACACATGAAGTCGGTACAGCCGCACGGCCCGTACCATCTGCTCGGCTGGTCGCTCGGTGGTCTGCTGGCGCACGAGATCGCGGTGCGGCTGCAGGAAACCGGCGATGAGGTGGCAACGCTCGCGCTCATGGACAGCTACCAGCTGTCCGATCAGTGGCTCGAGGAAGCGGTGCCCGGCGTCGCCGACATCATCGGCGAATTCGGCAGTGACCTGCTCGGCGGCGACACCGATGTCGACCCGCGCATGACACTCCAGGAGGCCGCGGAGTTCCTGCGCAACCGTCCCGGACCGTTCGCCGCGCTCACCGTCGACCATCTCGAACGTCTCTACAACGGCTATGCCAATGGCGCGGTCCTCGCACACGGCTTCGAACCCCGCGTGTTCATCGGCGATCTGCTCTTCTTCACCGCCGCCGATGACGAGATCAACCGCTCCGACCCGGACCGCAACGCCGCCGCCTGGGAACCGCACGTCACCGGAGTCGTACACGATCAACTGGTGCGCTGCCGCCACTCGGGCATGACCACGCCCGAATCCCTGGCGGTCATCGGACCGGTTCTGCGGGATCACCTGGCCGCCAACGCCGCCCGCACCGAGCGGGAGGGGAGCCGATGAGTCTCGCGGTCGAAGTGGAAGGACTGATCAAGTACTACGGCAAGGTCCGGGTGCTGGACGGGATCGATCTGGAAATCCCGTCCGGCACCGTGATGGGCCTGCTCGGACCCAATGGCGCGGGCAAGACCACCACGGTCCGCATCGTCACCACCCTGCTAGCCCCGAGTTCGGGCAAGGTGTGGGTGGCCGGGGTGGACGTGCTCAAGAATCCGGCGCGCGCCCGCACCCGGCTCGGGCTGTCCGGCCAGTACGCGGCGATCGACGCCAACCTGTCCGGCTTCGAGAACCTGCGCATGGTGGCGCGGCTGTATGGCATGAGCCATAAGGAATCCGCCCAGCGCGCCACCGAACTGCTCGCCGCGCTCGGCCTCGAACACGCGGCCGGGCGGCGCGCGGGCACCTACTCCGGCGGTATGGCCCGGCGACTCGACCTGGCGGGCGCACTGGTGTGCAAACCGCCCGTGGTCGTGCTCGACGAACCCACCACCGGACTGGATCCCCGTGGGCGCCTTGATATGTGGCGCGTCATCGGCGATCTGGTGGACGACGGCACCACGGTGCTGCTCACCACCCAGTACCTCGAGGAAGCCGATCTGCTCGCCGACCGCATCACCGTTATCGATCGCGGCCGGGTGATCGCGCGCGGGTCCGCCGATGAACTCAAGACCTCCATCGGCGGTGACAAACTCACCGTCACCCTGGCGGCCGGGCAGGACCCCACACCCGCCAAACAGATTCTGGCGCAGGTCGGAATCGGCGAACCCAGCGCGGACGCCGCCACCGATCAGGTCACCGTCGTGGTCGGCGACGGCACCCGCACCATGGTCGAAGCGCTGCGCCGCCTGGACGACGCGGGCGTCTGCATCCTGGACGCCGATGTGCACCGGCCCAGCCTCGACGACGTATTCCTTTCCCTCACCGGCAAATCCGCGGAGCGCAAAACCTCCGCCCGCAGCACCGATACCGTGCAAGAGGAGATTCTGTCGTGACCACCACCGCCGAAGCCCCGGCGCCGAACAAGCCGCCGAGCACGGACAACACCGCGCTCCTATTGTTGCCCAGGGCGATTCGGGACAGCGCCATCGTCGCCTACCGCAATCTGCTGACCATCCTGCGCGTGCCCACCCTGCTGGTCACCGCCACCATCCAGCCGCTCATGTTCGTCTTCCTGTTCGCGTACATCTTCGGCGCGTCCCTGGGCGGCGGTCAGTACCGCGAATTCCTGCTGGCCGGAATCTTCACCCAGACGGTGGCATTCAATGCCGCGTTCACCACCGTCGGCCTGGCCAACGACCTGCACAAGGGCATCATCGACCGGATGCGCACCCTGCCCATGTCCCGGCTGGCGGTGCTGATGGGCCGCACGCTCTCCGATCTCGTGGTCAATATCCTGGCCCTGGCGGTCATGGTGGGCTGCGGGTACGCGGTGGGCTGGCGCATCAACGACGGAGTCATCAACGCCGTCCTGGCTTTCGCGGTCATCCTGCTGTTCGCGTTCGCCATGTCCTGGGTGGGGGCGCTGACCGGGCTCATGTCACCGAGCGTGGAGGTGGCGCAGAGCGCGGGCCTGATCTGGCTGTTCCCACTGACATTCATCTCCTCGGCGTTCATTTCCGGGGAGACCCTGCCCGGTCCGCTGCGTACCGTGGCCGCCTGGAATCCCATCACCGCCGTCTCGGCGGCCGGGCGCAAACTCTTCGGAAACGGCTCGCCCCCGGGATTCACTCCCGCCCAGGGCTGGCCCGCCGATCACTGCATCATGTACGCGTCGCTGTGCTCGCTCGGCATCCTCGCGATCGCGGTTCCGTTGGCGCTGTTGCAGTATCGCAAGGTCGCCAGCCACTGAGTAGCAACCAATTCGGCCCGCCAAGGGTGGCGGGCCGGTAAGATATAAGAGGCGAGCCCCCCTCCCGAATGGGAGGGGGGCTCGGCCAATTCCGTAGCGCGGAGTATGTACCGCGGATCAGGCGCGGCGACGGCTCTTGATCAGATCCATCCGCTCCTGCAGGAGCTCTTCCAGCTCCTCCTTGCTGCGACGCTCCAGCAGCATGTCCCAGTGCGTGCGCGGCGGCTTCACCTTCTTGGGCTCCTGCGTGGTGCCCTCCATGAGCACACCCTCCTGGCCGTTGCGGCACAACCAGGTCGGGGGAATCTCGGCGTCATCGGCGAACGGAACATCGAATTCCTCGCCGTTCTCCGTCTTGTACCGCGCCATCCGACGGGGCGCCAGGTCGTGGTCGCGGTCGGTCTCGTAGCTCACCGCTCCAAGTCGACTGCCCCGGAGTACGCGATCTGCCATGGGTGCGGTCCCTTCTCGCCTATCGGCAACGTTCAAAACTTCATGTCAACGCTTCTGCACAGTTAACGCAGGGGCGCGGGCTTCGGTTCCCGTGGGGGGAGAACCGTGCCATTCTACTCGCCCGTCGGCGACGCTTTCGCCACGGCGTGTCACACGCCATGCGCCGAGGGTGGATTGCGTTCGACGCAATCATGGACTGCGAAGTATGCAGTAGACATCATGCCATTCGAATTCGAGACTGAGTTCATGAGCAGAGATCAGAGAATGGACACCGTGGCCCGGACCGTACGGCCGACCGGATACGGATCGCCGGACGTGCTCGAGATCGTCGAGACCCCGGTACCGCTGCCCGAAGCGGACGGCGTAGTCGTGCGAGTGCGGGCGGCGGGGGTGAACCCCATCGATTGGAAGCTCTACAGCGGCGCCTTCCACGAGGTGGACGAGGATGAGAAGGATGCCGCCGGGCTCGCCGAGGAACTGCCCCGGCTCGGACTCGAATGCGCGGGCGTGGTCACCGCGATCGGTGCGGACGTGCACGATATCGAGGTCGGCGCGGAGGTGATCGTCTATCCCGTCACCGGCGCCTACGCCGATTACGTCACCGCACCGGTGACCTCGCTGATCCCCAAGCCCGCCGAACTGGGCTGGCCCGAAGCCGGGGCACTGATGCTCACCGGCACCACGGCGGCGCACACGCTGCACGCGGCCGGGGTCGGCCCGGGCGACACCGTGCTCGTGCACGGCGGTTCAGGCGGGGTCGGATCCCTGGTCGTGCAGTTGGCCGTGGCGGCGGGCGCGACCGTCATCGCCACCGCGAGCGCCGCGAATCATGAACTGCTGCACGGCCTCGGTGCCATTCCGGTGGCCTACGGTCCCGGACTGCTGGATCGCGTGCGGGCCGTCGCGCCCGGGCCCATTACCGCCGCCATCGATTGCGCGGGTGGTGACGAGGCCCTGGATGTCTCGCTGGCGGTGGTCGCCGATCCGCGGCGGATCGCGTCGATCGCGGCGTCGGATCGTCATATCGAAGCCGGTATCAAGGCACTGGGTTACGGTCCGGGCCAGGACGCGGGGTTCGCCGTCCGCAATGCCGCGCGCGCGGAGTTGGCGGCGCGTTCGGGCGAGCTGCGCATTCTGATCGACGCCGTGTACCCCCTGGCCGAGGCGGCGCAGGCGCATCGCGACGGGATCAAGGGCCACGGGCCCGGCAAGCTCGTGCTCGTCCCGTAGCCGCGTGTCCGGTGGCTCATGCTGGTCATATGAATGGTCAAGGTGCGCCGGTGCTGTACGCGATCGTCACCGGCTCTTCCCGGGCGAGCGAGGTTGCGGCCCTGGTGGATATGGCGCGGGGGCAGGGGTGGGAAGTGTGTGTGATCGCCTCCCCATCGGGGAGAAAGTTCATCGATGCCGACGCCCTCGCGGTCACGACCGGATGGCCCGTGCGCAGCGAATACAAGGAACCGGGGACCCCGGATCTGCTGCCGCCCGCGGACGCCATGATCGCGGCTCCGCTGACCGGTAATTCGATAGCCAAATGGGCGGTGGGCATTTCGGACACGCTCGCGCTCGGTCTGCTCATCGAAGCCGTCGGGGATGGGAAACCTGTTGTGGCCGTGCCCTATTCGAGTCAAGGGCAATTGAACTTCCGGCCGATTCAGCGGGCCCTGCGCACCCTCGCCGAGAGCGGGGTCACCATCGTGCCCGCAGAACCGGGTGCGGCACTTCCGCTTTCGGCGGCATGGCGCGCGGTACTCGAGCATCCCGGGCTGCGCATACGGGCGTGATCCGGTGGAAAAAGAGGAGGTGGGTTGTGGTGTTGCCGCGGTACGGGTGATCGATCCGGCTATCGTGTGCTGCGTGACGCGTACTCCTACCTCAGATCATCGCGCCCCCAAGCGGCAACTGTCCTGCCAGTGGTGTGGGAGGGAGATCGCCGATTCGGAGGTGGGGCGGCGTCGGCGGTATTGCCGGCAATCATGCAGGCAGCGCGCCTATGAGGCGCGGAACAGCCTGAAGGGGAGCGGGATTCCCGAGGATTCGGTGGTGCTCAGCGCGCAGGAAGTAGGCGATCTGTCCGATCGCTGGTTCGCCGCGCGCTGTGCCGCCGAGGATGTGGCCACCGCCGTCGAGGAGGGGGCCGACTCCATCGAACTGTCCGAACTCACCGCGATATTGGTGAAACTGACGCGCGATGCCGAGCGGCTGCGCTGACCACCGGCGCGGTGCCGCGGCCGTGGATCGCGTAGACCAGGGCGGTCCCCAGTAGCAGTACCGCGGCGGTGATTCCGAAGCCGAGCAGGGTCGCGGAATCGGGATGGATGAGCGCCTGACCGCGCAGCGCCTGCCAGGCGATGACGCCGAACAGTCCCGCGTAGGTCAGGGCGAACACCCAGATCAGGTCGGCGCGAGCGCGTTCGGTGCGCAGCCAGCGGGTGCGCGGGGCCAGCCGGGCCAGCAGCAGCGCGGCCACGATCAGTATCTGAATCGCGTGCAGGCCCAGGAAGTGCGCGATGCGCAGATCGCCGCCGACGGTGCTCCAATGCGTGATCGGCATGGTGCCGACCCCGTCGCGCACCAGCGGTTGTCCGCTCTCGAAGGTGTGTCCGGCCGCGAGTTCGATGGGCTTGCCGTAGGCATCGGTGGATTCCTGTTTACCGCTGAAGCCCATCATGTACGCCACGCCCATCCCGGCCACCGCGAGCGCGAGCCCGGCGTGGATGGCGCGACTGACGGGCCGATCGGTGACCCGCTGCCAGCTCAGCGTCACCGCGATCACCAGATTCGCCAGGAACAGTCCGGGCACACCGGTCATGAAGATCTGCTGTCCGATGGTGTTGAAGGCATCGGTCTCGGTATTGAAATGGCTGAAGGTGCCGCGCGCGGCCTGCATCACGATGAATCCGACATCCAGGATTCCGGTGGCGGCGAAGATCGTTCCCATCCACCAGGTGAGCCGCTGCCCGCGATGCGGGAAGCGCAGCAGCCACGCCAGGGTGATCGAGTACGCGACGAAGGCGACCGCGAATTTGAGCGGTTTGAGCCATACCGATTCGTGCAGCAGCATCCGATCGTCGAATGCCATGGCGCACAGCGCGAATAGCGCCAGCGCGGACATGACGACGGTCATGGCGAGCAGGGGGCGATGCCACGGCCGCGGGCTGGAAGCGGGAGCGGCGGTGCGGATTTCGGCGACGCTGGTGGTCATATCGGTGACGCTATGAGCGCCGTTCCGCACCGGGCGTCCCCCGGCGGTGGGGTTCGCACGTAATACCCGGGTACTAGAAACGCCGAGAACCCCTCATCGATTCTCGGCGTTGCTATTTCGCTGTGCCGCTCAGTCGGTCGCGGTGCCGACGTCCATGCCGCGGCCGGCGAGCCAGGGCAGCGGATCGATGGCAGCGCCCGGGGAGGTGTGCACCTCGTAGTGCAGATGCGGTCCGGTGGAGTAACCGCGGCTGCCGACGGTGGCGATCTCATCGCCCGCGCGCACCTGCTGGCCGACATTGACCAGGATGTCCTGCATATGGCCGTAGACGCCGATGGTGCCGTCATCCTGCTGCACCCGCACCCACAGGCCGAAACCGGACGCGGGGCCCGCCTCGATGACGGTGCCGTCGGTGACGGCGCGAATCGGCGAGCCGAAGCCGTCGCCGAAGTCGATACCGGCGTGCATGGCACCCCAGCGCACCCCGAACCCGGAGGTCAGCGGACCTGCCACGGGACGGACGGTCTTGGGACGAGCCTGCTCGACGCCGAGGTTGCGCAGGAAGTCGGTGACCTCCGGCGGCACGAACTGCGGCATCTGGGCTTCGTACGGGGTGAAGGCGGTGAACTTCGCGTCCTGCGGGGCGGCAGCGGCGATAACCGAGACATTGCTGTCGGGGGTATCGGTGTTCGGGTCTGCGGCGGCCAGCGCACTCACGGAGGCACAGACGACTGCGGAGACGGCCACTGCACGAGTTGCGGCCGTCCGGTACCGGCTGGCCCTCATGAGGCTTCGAGATAACGGAACGGTTACGGGCATGCATCGAACGTATGGGAGGTAATAACCGGTCCACAAACCCTGTTACCACCGTCACGTTGGTACAAAACGCCAGGTCGATTGTCACGAGTAGATAACGACACGGCGGTAATTTCGTTATGACCTCGGTATCGGGCGTTTCAGCGTGTATTGACCTGATCAACTTCGCCGGGCACTCTATTTAAGTGCCCGCTAACGGAGTGAGAGTGCTCAGCGCACTGGCCGACCCTACCCGGCGCGCGGTCTTCGAGTCGCTACCGCAGGGGCCGAGATCGGTCGGTGAGCTCGCCGACCTGGTCGGGGTCAGTAGCTCGGCGGTATCTCAACATCTCAAGGTGCTGCGCGAGGCCCGGTTGGTGATGGCACAGCCCGAGGGCACGCGCCGCCTGTACACCCTGGACCCGCGCGGTCTGGCCGATGCCCGCGACTATCTCGAACAGTTCTGGCCCAGTGCCATCGCGGCGTATTCGGCGGCGCTGTCCAGTGCGCGCGCCGATATCGCGGACACCTGATTCGCTTCCCTATATAGAAGCGCTCTCCTTATAAGGGGAGCGCTCAGCCCACGCGCCGATAGGCCTGCTGCGCCCGTCGATCCAGTCCGGTGCCGGGCCACGGCCGTTTGCGCAGTTGCTTGTCGATGGCGTTGACGACCTCGGGCACATTGATCTTCAACAGTCCGGGATCGATGGTGGCTGCGTCCGGATCGCCGACCTGTCCGGCCCACAGCACCGCATGCCTGCCCAGCAGATGCGGCGGCGGTCCACTACGACTGGGCGGGGTCGGCCCGAACAGCAGTACCGTCCGGGTGCCGAAAGCCGTTGCCAGATGGGCGACTCCGGTATCCCCGCACACCACCAGCGCGGCCTCGGCGACCGTCGCGGCGAGTTCGATGAGGTTCTGCTGGCCCGCGAGCACATGGGTGATGGGCAGTCCGGCGCGCGCGGCGACCCCGAGGGCGATATCGCGTTCGGTCTCATCGCCGGTGAGCACCACATCGCGATCCTGCACCAGCAGATGCCGCACCACGGCCGCGAAGCGATCCGGCGGCCAGCGCCGCGCCGCGGCTCCCGCGCCGATGTGCACGACCACGCAATCGCGATGGCTGGTGCCCGCCACCGGCGGCACCAGTCCGAGATTGCGGCGATCGGCGCTGATCCCCGCGGATTCGAGCAGATGGCACCAGCGGTCCACATCGTGCATATCGATCTGCCAGTCGGGTCCGGCCACCTCCGGGAAGGCCGGGTTCCGATAGGTCAGTACGCGATCGGCGTGTACGCGGGTCACCTCGGTGATGCTGTCCGCGCCCGCTCCGTCCAGATTCACCGCGAGTGCGGGCGGCGCTCCGTCCCAGCGGATTCCGGCGGGATCGGCGGTCGGGATCATTTCGTCGATGGAGGCGATGAGGTCGACGATGGGTTTGAGTCGATGGGGTGCGGCCAGTGCGATGTGGTCTTCGGGCCGGGCCCGGCGTAGTGCGCGCAATGCGGGGACCGCGGTGAGTAGATCACCCAGTCCGCGTGCCCGCAGCACGAGTACAACCGCCACCTGCGTTCTCCCTAAGCGTCACTGCTCACACATTGAGGGCTCTCCCGGTACAGCACGGAGAGCCACTGGAGGAGGACTACCCGGCCGACGGGGTGGTAAAACCTGTGCCGTACCCGATCAGCAGGCGCTTTTCGGTACTACCGGCTGTCGTTGACGCGAGCCGATCCATTAGCGTGTACAGCCATGGACGTTGTCTACAACCTGGTGGTTGTGTCCCATCTGCTCGGGATGGCGGCGGTGGTCGGCGGATATGTCGCCGCGCAGCCCCGAGTATCGGAATTGATGGTGTGGGGTGCGCGCGCCCAGCTCATCACCGGCGTGATCCTGGTCGGACTGGCCGAGTCGATCGATTCGCTCGGCAAGGATCCGAATATGCCGAAGATCATCACCAAACTCGTTGTGGCCGTTCTGGTCGCGGCGTTCGCGGAGATGGGCCGCGCCGATGCCAAGCGCGGTAAGGCGGTGCCGTGGATGACCCATGCCGCGGGTGGGCTGGCGATTCTGAACGTCTTCATCGCCGCGCTCTGGCACTGACCCCGAAGTGCCCCGGCACCGAATTGTGCGGTGGCCGGGGCTCTTCGATATGACGCGGGCCCTCCGATGACGCCCGCGCGATGACCTATTCGCCGCCGTGCCTCGAGTCGGCGTGGCGGGCAAAGGATTTCGCCAGTTCGGCGGCGACGACGGCCTGACCGGCCATGGTCAGGTGAATGCTGTCGGCGCTGAGCCAGTCCTGGCGCAGCCGGGCGGGATGCTGCCAGAACTCGGTGAGGATGGCGTCATGGCGAGCCGCCACCCGCCGCACACTCTCGGCGAACCCGGCGAAACGCGGGCGCAGCGGGCGCAATGGCCCGGTGAAGGCGTCAGCCAGGGTGAACATCGACAGGCGCGCACCGGTCGCGGCGGCCTCGGCGCACAGTGCGTCGAGATCGCGTTCGACCGCGTCGACATCGCCGTCGCGGCGCATGAGGTCATTGCCACCGCAGGTGATGTGCACCAGATCCGGGCGGAAGGCGCGCAGCGCGCCGAGCTGTTCGGCACGGACCTCGGGAATGGTCGCGCCCACCCGACCGGTATTGAGGTATTCGGTGTCCGGATGCGCGGACCGGAACCACCGCGCCAGACGATCGGCCCAGGACACGTTCTCATGGCCCGGGGACGGATCGCCGGTGCCCGCCGCGGTGGAGTCGCCGATGACCGCGAACCGGCGCCACGGGACGCCAGCGAACAATTCGCGCGCGGTGGGATCGGTGAGCAGGTAGGGATCGTCGAGCCCGATCCGAGTGCGCGGGGTGAGGGTATCGACGCCGCGATTGTCGTCACACACGCGTCGAATATCGGTGTCCACGCTGCGAATATCGTTGGCGCTCACAGGTTCACTTCCTCGGTGCGGGCGGGCAGGGCGGCGAGTGCGGCGGCGATCAGGGCGATGACCCCGCAGACCGCGAACAGGGTGTGGAAGGCGGCGATCGGATCATCCGGCCGGGCGGCGAAGATGGCGGCCAGTACCGCGACCCCGAGTGCGCCGCCGGATTGGCGGGCGGTCAGATTCATGCCGACCCCGGCCGCGAAGCGTTGCGGCGGTAGCGATCTCGCGGCGGCGGTGCCCAGCACCGTGATGACCATGCCGACTCCGCCGCCGCCCAGGATTCCGGCGGGTATCCAGCCCCTCCAGAGTTCGGGCGTGGCATCGAAGATATCGGTGCACATGTAGAACGCGGACGCGGCGAACAGCACCGCGCCGAGTACGCCCAGCCAGCGCTGGGTGGATTCGGGTGCGCGCCCGGCGATCACGGCCGTCACCATCGAGGCGATGGCCCCGACCGTCATGACCCCGGCGGATTTGAGCACCGAGTAGTGCCAGATGCTGTCGAGCCAGAGCGGTCCGGCCAGCAGCCAGGCGAACATGGCCGCGCCGAAGACGAATGCGACGGCATTGACGAGCGCGTAGCGGTGACTGCGCCACAGTGTCACGGCGATGGCCGGTCGCGGATGCCGGCGGGAACGCCATAGCGCCACACCCAGCAGGACGAGTCCGCCGATTCCGGCGGCCAGGGTGCGCGCATCGGCCCAGCCCCACTGCTGGCCCTGGGTGACCGCGGCGACGACCGCGCCGATGCCGAGTCCGGTGGCGGCGGTGCCGAGCAGATCGGGCAGCCCGTCACGGTGACGTTCTTCGTTCGTGGTGAGTGTCAGTCCAAAAGCGATGAGCGCCAGCGCGATCGGCACATTGATGACGAAGACCGAACGCCAGCCGAACCAGTCCACGAGCGCGCCGCCGACCGCGGGTCCGACGGTGGCGGCGAATCCGCCCGCGGCGGTCCAGGCCGCCATGGCCATGCCGATGCGGGCGGGCGGGGTGGCGCTGAGCACCAATCCCAATCCGGCGGGAATGAGGAATGCCGCGGTCGCGCCCTGCAGGAAGCGTCCGGTGATGAGCCATTCGGCACCGGGTGCGAGTGCGCACAGCAGGGAGGTGAGTGCGAATCCGGCCAGCGCGCCGAGGAATACGCGGCCGCGGCCGAGGGAATCGGCGAGTCGTCCGGCGGGGGTGAGCAGTGCGGCGAAGGCGACCGCGTAGCCGCTGACCACCCAGGTGAGGGTGGCCGGTGCGGTGCCGGGATAGTCGCGCCCGATCGCGGGGAAGGCGATGTTCACGACCGAAAGGTCGAGGAAGGCAATGAAAGCCGCACCGCAGGCCACCAGTAGTGCGCGGCGGCTGGAGCGGTCGGCGGGTGCGATGGTGACGGCGGGTGACGGGGATCGGCCGGGTTCCGGTGGCGCGGGGGAGTGTCGCGCGGAGGTCTCTGTCATGGGAGTGCTTCCGAGAGGCGGGATCAAAACTGTACGCACGATCGTTCGTATTGTTGAAAAGTACGACCGATCGTGCGTTTAAGCAAGAGTTAGTGCGAGACTGGAAGAATGGATGAGCCCGTGCACCCCGCTGAACAGCAGATTTCCGATCAGCGCCTGCTGAAGGGAGCGCGCGCCCGCGCCTCCATCGCCCGGCATGCCGCCGATGTCGCCTCCGTGGAGGGGCTGACCGGGTTGAGTCTCGGGCGGCTCGCCACCGACCTCGGGGTGAGCAAGAGCGGTGTGGCGACGCTGTTCGGCACCAAGGAGAATCTGCAACTGGCCGCCGTCGAATCCGCCCGCGAGGTATTCATCGACCACGTGGTGCGGTCCGCGCTCTCGGTCCCCGGGGGTATCGACCGCCTGCGCGCGCTATTGGACAACTGGTTCGTCTACATCGGTGAACCGGTCCTGCCGGGCGGTTGCTTCCGGGTAGCGGGACTCTCGGAATTCGACAGTCGCCCGGGCCCGGTGCGCGATGCGCTCGCCGCCGATCGCGCGGACTGGTTCGCCCTGTTGGAGAAGGAGATCGGCCGCGCGCAGGAGCAGGGCTACGCGCCCGGGCATGACCCGCACGCTCTCGCCTTCCAGTTCGACGCGCTGGTGTCCGCGGCCAATACCGCCGCCCGGCTCGGCGACGACTCCGCGATTCCGACCGCGCGCACGCTCATCGATCTGCTCATCGGATCGTCAACGCGCTGAACGCATTCGCGTGAAACGGTCGTCGACATCGCGCTGACCGGCGCGCATCCGAATGTCCTTCGCGGACTGCGATTTTGCACGAAATGCACGAATGCGCGCAGGTCAACGGTTGTTTCACGTGGAGCGTGGCGCATACATGATGACCGCGACACCCACCAGGCACACCAGCGCGCCGATCACATCCCAGCGGTCCGGCCGGAACCCGTCCAAAACCATGGCCCACAGCAGTGATCCGGCCACGAACACTCCGCCGTAGGCCGCCAGAATCCGCCCGAAATTCGCATCCGGTTGCAGCGTCGCCACGAATCCGTAGCACCCCAGCGCGATAACCCCCGCCCCCATCCACGCCCACCCGCGATGCTCACGCACCCCCTGCCAAATGAGCCAGGCCCCACCGATTTCGGCGACGGCGGCCAGTGCGAACAGCGCGATCGAACGCAACACGGTCATGCGCTCACCCTAGATCAGCGAATTACCGGCCAACCCTGATGAGATGTGCCCGGATCATCCCGTCCACCGCCCCGGTCCCGAATCGCTCGGTCAACGCGCGCTCGGCCGCCCCGGTCGCGACATCGAGATCGCCCCGGGCTTCGATCTCATCGCGCAACGGTGTGCCGTGACAGTAGGCCAGGGCGGGAATGCGCGCCGATTCGGCCCGACTGCGCGCGGTGACCGTGCCGATGCGCGGATCGGTGAATCCCGCCCGCGCCAAATCCGCGCTGATGGCGGATATTTCGTGATACCCGTGCGGTGTGCGCGCCAGGAATCGCGGTGGATCCTCCGGGAATATCGACGCCATCGCGGTGATGACCGTATCGGCGAATTCATTGACCTCGATGCGATCCCAGGTGCTGAAGACGAACTGTCCGCCCGGCCGCAGTACCCGGCGTGCTTCGGCGTACGCCCCGGTCCGGTCGGGAAAGAACATCGCACCGAATTGGCACACCACCGCGTCGAAACTCGCATCCGGAAAGGGGAGTTTCTGGGCATCGGCCCGCTGCCATCGGACCGGTCGCGCGGTGCCGATCGCCGCGGCCTGATCCAGCATGGCCTGATTGAGATCGGTTGCCACAATGGCTGTTCCGGCCGCCAATTCGCGTGCCAGCGCCCGGGTGACCACACCGGTGCCCGCCGCGATCTCCAATACCTCGGAGATATCCGGTGCGGAAAGCAGTCGCACGGCGGGCACTGCGTAGGGCTCGAATATCAATGGCACCAGATAGGTCTCGTAGAACTTCGCCACGACCCCCGTGAACACACTGTCATCGGCTGACATGACGCGACCTTCCGGCACGGTATTGCTGGTCAGCCGAGCGTACGCCGCGTCCTCGATTCGCGATTGCCAATCGGATGCTGACCATTCGGCCGGACCGCCCCTCAGCGCGGTCCGGCCGATCGGGTCAGCGTTGCCGCGCGGCGGCGTCGAAGAGTTGCCGGCCTAGGTATCCGCCCGGTGCGGGCACGCCGGGTGGGATGACGAAGACGGCCGAACCGACGGGTGTGGTCCATTGGTTCAGGGCGTCGAACTCCGCGAGGCGGGCCTGTACCGGCAGATACTGGGCGTCGACATCGCGTTGGAAGGCCGCGAACAACAACCCCGAATTCGACACCTGCCCGGGGGCGGGTGCGTCGTCGTAGTTGTAGCCGCGGCGCAGGAATCGCTCGGTGTCGTGCGCGTGATGCGCGCGAGCGATATGCGAGGACGGCGGGATCACCGGAATGCCGTACTGGTCCACCTTGGCGAAGTCGGGTTCGTCGAATTCGGTCGAGCCCGTGAGCGGTGCGCCATTGCTGTCGCGCCGCCCCATGGTGATGGCCCGCCCGTCGGCATCGAGTTCATCCCAGGTGTCGAGCTTCATGGCGATGCGGCGCAGCACCAGGGAGGTGCCGCCCGCCAGCCACGGCCGCGCGGCCCCGTCATCCCAGATGAGCCGATCGAAATCGACTGTGCCCGGGGCGATATTGACCGTCCCGTCCACCTGGCCCATGAGATTGCGCATGGTCTGCCCCTTGGGGGCGTTGCGGAACCCGCGCTGCACCCAGCGCACCCGCACCAGCGATTTCACATGTTTGGACAGCACCCGCACCGCGTGCGCGACCGTGGTCGGCTCATCGGCGCAGATCTGCAACAGCAGGTCCGCGCCGGTGTACGCCGGATCCAATTGGTCGATCTTGAACGGCGGCAGCTGTTTCAGCCAGGCCGGTCGTTCGGTGTCGAGTCCGGCCACGGTGAACAGTTCCGGTCCGAAGCCGACCGTCACGGTCAGCCGTGCCGGGCGCTGTGCCAATTCCGGTTCGGTATCGGCGAGCGCCGGAATGCCCTGGGTGAGCCGGGCCGCGTCATCGGTCCAGATCTTGAGCAGTCCGATGATGTCCTCGCGATCGAGCCCCGGGTTCAGGTCGAAGCCCACGAACGCGGCCGAAGCCGGTGCGTCCGTGGCGATTCCGGCCTGATGCGGTCCGTGGAACGGCACCGTCTCGAGTCCGGGATCGCGATCGTGTTCGCGATGGGTGGCCGAGGCCGCGCCCCAGCCGATGCCGGCCGCGCCCGCGACACCCGCCACCGCGGCCCCGCCGCCGAGTAAACGCCGCCGGGTCACGCGGGACGGGTGCGGCGGCTGTGCCCGCTCAGCCACCGTGCGCGGAGTTGTCGCCGGAGGCGGGTGCGTAATTCTCCTTACCGCCGGCGAAATCACGCACCTGCGCGGTGACGGTGGTGCTGGAGCCATCGGAGAACACCAGGGTGATGGCGGTTTCCGAACCCGTGCGCAGCGGCTGCTTCAAATCCATGAACATCAGATGCTCCGCGCCGGGCTTGAGCGTGGCCGATCCGTGCGCGGGGATGGCGAGCCCGCCTTCCTTGGGGCGCATGGTCTTATCGCCACCGGCGGCATCGGCGACGACTTCGTGGATCTCCACCCGCGCCGAGGCCGGACTGGACGCGGCCACCAGCTGGACGGGTTGATCACTCGAATTCTCGAGCGTGCCGAACGCGGCGGACATACCGCTGTCCGCGGCCTTGATCCACTGATCCTTGATGGTCACCTTGTCCGCGGCCTTACCGGTGGAGGTGCTCGATCCGGAATCGGAGGAACAGGCGACGGGGAAAACGGTCAGCGCCGAGATGGCGGCGATGGCGGTGAGGCGGCGGGCGATACGCGGCGCGCGGCCTGCGACAGATACGGACACCAAATACTCCGTTCGATGAGAAAGCGGCGGAAGATTCGACCCGAAACGTGCGAACACCGAAAGCGGTTGTGCGAACGGCCTACCCGGGGCGCGAACAGTCGGAACGACGGTCGGCCACCCGCGGGCGGGTGCTGCGGGGTGCGCAGGCGCACGGTGCCGGAACACCGCGCGATGCGCCCGCGAAGAATGCTGCTACGCCGGGGCGAGGTGAGAGAGATGACGCGCCCGCGCGGGTGGCCCGCGCCGCGCGATTCCGGGACTCACCAGCAGCAGCCGGACAGTGGCTCGCTCATCTGTGGAGGTGGTGCGTGCGGTCCGCTCCGCCGGAACGGGTGCGAGACCGAGGGCGAGAATGAATCGCCGCACGCTGGTGATCGCGCGCCGCATACCGGCTTCGGCGGCGCGAATCGCCATGGCCCCGACCGGGATCGCGATCAGATGCGCGGCCAGCATGCTCGGAGACGCCGCGTGATGGTGATGCCCGGGCGACATCGACAGCGCGATATGCCCGATACCCTGCCCGGCGGCCAGCATCCCCATCAGCGAGGTGAGCCCGTAGCGCGGTCGCACCGAGGCCACGATCACCCCGATCAGCGCGCACGCCGCGAACAGCAGTGCCAGCGCGGATCCTTCGGGTGCGGTGGTCCCGCCGCCGAGCCCGTGCGCGAAGATGGCGACGGCTCCCGAGGCGGCCCCGACGGCAGCGCCGCGCAGGCGCGCGGTGTGATCCGTCGGTGAGTGCACCCGGTCATACTACGACCGGTCGTATCAGAACCGGTGTCCAGGCCGGACTTTCCGATGCCCGGTTCGCCCCGCTCGCGCGGCCCGTGACGGGGGTCTCCACAGGATCTTCACAAGCGGCGCGAACCATCTCCACGCGCACTGCCTAATGTCACCTCCATGGAATCGATCCAGCAGGGCAGTGCGCGGCGGATTCTCGTGGTCGAGGATGAGCCGACCATCGCCGAATCGATCGCGGCCCGGCTGCGCGCCGAGGGGTTCGTTGTGGAGCTGGCGCATGACGGTCCGGCCGCGGTGGCCGCCGCGGAATCGCTGCTGCCGGATCTGGTGGTGCTCGATGTGATGCTGCCCGGCTTCGACGGGCTCGAGGTGTGCCGTCGGATTCAGGCGCATCGACCCGTGCCGGTGCTCATGCTCACCGCCCGCACCGATGAGACCGATGTGCTGATCGGGCTCGGGGTGGGCGCGGACGACTATCTCACCAAACCGTTCTCGCTGCGCGTGCTCACCGCGCGCATTCACGCCCTGCTGCGCCGGGTGGAGCGCACCGCCACCCCGGGGGCCACCATCGTCGTCGGTGATCTGCGCATCGACACCGATCAGCGCCGGGTGTGGCGGGCCGAGGCCGAAACCCAGCTCACACCACTGGAATTCGAGCTGCTCGTGCATTTGGCGCGCCGCCCGCGCGCGGTGCTGGCCCGCGATCGGCTGCTCTCGGAAATCTGGGGTTGGCCCGACGCGTCCGGCACCCGCGCGGTGGACAGTCACATAAAAGCCTTGCGCCGCAAGCTCGGCTCGGATCTGATTCGTACCGTGCACGGCGTCGGTTACGCGCTCGAGGCACGATGATCCGGGCACGGGGGGTGCGCGGTGCGGCGGTCGACGCCGCGCGAACAGGGGGAGGTGTGATGGACAGCGGTACGACCATGCGTGAGCGCGCGGACTGGTTATCGGCGCGACTACCGCGGCCATTGGATCGCATGCGCTCGATCAAACTCAAACTCGCCATCGTGATGGTGTGCTCGGGTGCGGTGGCGTTCGCGTTCTTCGCACTGCGCATCGGCTGGCTGCCACCCAAGACCACGGTGGCCTCCATGCTGCTGGCGCTGGTGCTGTCCCAGGTGCTCGCGCACGGGATGACGCTGCCGCTGCGGCAGATGACCGCGGCCGCCAAACGCATGGCGCAGGGCGATTATTCGCGCCGGGTGCGCGCCACCTCCCGCGATGAGGTGGGGCAGCTGGCGGAGGCGTTCAATCAGATGGCCGCCGATCTGGCCGCCGCCGATCAGCAGCGCCGCGATTTCATCGCCAATGTCTCGCATGAATTGCGCACTCCCATAACGGCTTTGGGTGTGGTGCTGGAGAACCTGGTGGACGGGGTCGCCGAACCGGATCCGGAGACGCTGCGTACCGCCCTGGCTCAGACCGAACGGCTGAGCCTGCTGGTCACCGAACTGCTCGCGCTGTCCAGCGTGGAAGCGGGCGCGGTCTCCCTGGATCGCGAAGCACTACCCCTCGAGCCACTGCTGAAAGACGTTGTCGCCGAAGCCGAGGTCATGGCCGCCGCGGTGGACCGTCCCGTTCGTTTCACCATCGCCGCCACCCCCGGCCTGACCGTGCACGCCGATCGCGCCCGCCTGCACCAGGTGCTGCTCAACCTGCTGGACAACGCCACCCGGCACGGCCCGGCCCACGGCGAGGTCCGCGTCACCGCCCACGCCCTGCGCGATCACACCGTCATCGAGGTCGAGGACGACGGCCCGGGCATCCCGCCCGCCGACCGCGCCCGCGCCTTCGAACGCTTCACCCGCGGCGGGCGCACCAACGGTGGCGGCACCGGCCTGGGCCTGGCCATCGCCCGCTGGATAGTCGAACTGCACGGCGGCACCATCGCCGTCGCGGCCCCCGGCTCCCGTATCCGCCTCACCCTCCCCAACCTCTGACCCACCGCGCCACCCGGCACATCCGGCCGCGCCCGCCCGATCCACCCGTACACCGTTTCCACCCAACTCCATTCACCACCCACCCGGATCACCCACGGTGCCCGGGCGGGTACCGCACGCCCATCGGAGGCACCTGAATGCCAGACAAACCCACCCCCGCCGCCCCCACCCCGGATCCCGCCGACACTCCACCCGCGTCTGCCAACACCGCCGCATCTGCGCCTCCCGCCACCGCCCCATTCGCGTCATCTGGCGCGAATGCCGAGTCATCTGGCGCGAATTCCGATGCCCCCGCCGATGTTCCGTCAGCGGAGCACCCTGAACCACAGAGCATCGGCGACATGAGTGAACCGGCAGACACCGATCCGGCCACCCCGGACTCCGGTGCCGAGGCAGCCGCAGGAGCGGTTCCCGGGGCCGTACCCACCGAGGGCGATCGGGAGGGCGCGGACGGTGGAACGGATGCGCGGCCTGCCAATGCTGGTGCACCGCCGGTGAACTCGAACTGGGCCCGGCCCGAACCGTCCGCCGTGCCGACCTCGAATCCCGTGCCCACCGCGCCGGATCCGGTCGCGCCCGTCTCCGATTTCGTGTCCGCAGGCTCGAACGGGCTTGCGCAAGGGGACGCGGCCGCGTGGGGTCGGCCGTCGCACAATGCGGGCCCGGGTGCCGTTTCTACGGCGGATCCGGGGACCTATTGGGATGCGGCGGCCGCCGCGCCGGGATGGCGGATTCCCGTGGCGGGTGAGATGGGTGCTGCTCCGGCCGGAGCGCCGTGGGGTATGTCGGGTACCGAGGCGCTGCTGTATCCGCGACGTGTTCCGCCGGTGCAGCGGCCGCCCAGGTCCGCGGTGATTCCGATGCCGCGCGGGACGTTCACCGCCATTGCGGGTGCGGGCGTGGCCGCGGCGGTGTGTGTGCCGCTGGATCGGCCCGGGATCGGATGGCTGTTCGCGGTGCTCGCATCCGGTGGTGCCGTGTATGCGGTGGATCGCCGGGCACGGCGAGACGCGGCCGCGGATGAGGCGAGTCCCGAGGCGCGAGAGTCGGTGCCGAATACGGCATCGGAGGCGCGCGCCGCGGTACCGGATTCGAGTGTCGATGCGGCGGGTGCGTCCGGCGGTGCCGCGAACACTGCTGCGCCGCAAGAGAATTCCGGAGACGCCAGCTCCGGAGTGCCGCGTGAGAGTGTCGGAGATGCTGCGAACCGGGGAGTGTCGCAGGAGAATCCCGCCGTCTCGCACGGAGACTCGCCGCAGCCCGCCGGGATATGGAGCCGGATGCCCGTGATCGGCGGATGGCCGGCGGATCGGGTACTGCGGTCGGCTCGCATGTGGTGGGTGCTGCTCGCGGTACTGCTGGTGGCGGTCGGGACGTTCCGGGCGGCGAACTGGTTGTTCGTGCTGTGCCTGCTGGGCGCGGCGATGGCGGCATCGCTCGCGGTGGTGGGGCGGCGCACGGCCTACGGGACGATCTTCGATGTGCTGGCTGTCCCGTACGGGGCATTGACCGCACTGCCGTGGCTGTATCGATGGGCGGGGCGGCGAGAGTCCGCACGGCGCGCGGGGAGTCGCCGTGCGGGCTGGTCGGTACTGGTCACGCTCGGACTGCTGGTGGTGTTCGTGCCATTGCTGGCGGGAGCGGACGCGGTCTTCGCGCGATTGGTGTCGGGTCTGATCCCTTCGCTCGATCCGGCCGATGTGTGGTCGTGGGGGTTCCTGTTCGTGCTCGCGGGGCTGGGCGTGGCGGGTGCGCTCTACCTGCTGGCGGGACCGCCGCCCGCCGCGCGGGGCGATTCGGTGGCCGGTGAGGTGCTCGATGATCTGCTCTCCGGTCCCGATACCGTTGGCGCGCAAGGTGTCCGACGCTTCTCCAAAGCCGAATGGGGTCTGCCGCTCGGCGCGCTGACGGTACTGTTCGCGGTGTTCGTCGGCACCCAGTTGGCTGTGCTGTTCGGCGGGGACGGCTATGTGCAGCGCACCGCCGATCTCACCTACGCCGAATACGCGCGCAACGGCTTCTGGCAATTGTCGATCGTCAGCCTGCTCACCCTCGGGGTGATCGCGATCGTGCAGCGCACCGCCGCACAGCGCACCCCGAGCGACCGGTTGTGGCTGCGCGTGGCGGTGGCCGCGGTGAGCGTACTGACCATGGTGATCGTGGCCTCGGCGCTGCATCGCATGTGGACCTATCAGCAGGCGTACGGCTTCACCGTGCTGCGCGTGCTGGTGGAGGTGTTCGAACTCTGGATCGCGCTGATCTACATCCTGGTGCTGGCGAGCCTGGTGCGGCTGTCGCGGGAGTGGGTGCCGCGCGCGGCGATCGGCGCGGCCGCACTCACCCTGCTGGCGCTGGCGGTGGTGAATCCGGAAGGCTTCATCGCCGACCGCAATATCGACCGCTGGGAGTCCTCGCATCGGCTCGACAGCGAATATCTGAGCGGCCTGTCACCCGACGCGCTGCCCGCGGTGGACCGCCTGCCCGCCGCGCAGCGCGACAAGATCGCCGACATGATCCGCTCGGGCATCGAGCGCGACTCCTGGCGCAGCTGGAACCTGTCCCGCGCGCGGGGGCGCTGACCCGGTTCAGTGACCGCCGCGCTCGGCATTCAGCAGCGCGGCGGTCCGCCCGATCAACTCATACGGAATCGGCTTGTCCAGCAAGAACTTCAGCGTGCCCCGGCCGGTCTGATACGGCTCGATCGCGCGCGCGTAGGCGGCATCCCCGACCGGCACCGGGTACACGCTGATGTGCTTCTTCCACCCGGCGAAGAACACCACGACCTTCGAGTCCACCCGCATGGCCGGAATCTGATAGCTGATCACCTCGGTGCCTTCGGGCAGCGCCTCCCGTATCGTCGCCCGCACCCGTTCGAGCACCTCCCGCGTCTCGGCCGGGAATCCCGCGATGTATTCGTCGACATTCGAAGCGACCACGCCGCACCTCCGCCAGTGCACTCGGACACAGCTTCCGTCGTGTCCGACCGTACCGCGCGGTCCCCGGACGATGACTGCGGTAGGGATGGATGTCGTGGGTGAACACAAAGACCGCATGCTGCGCGGTGAGCTCTACCGCGATAACGATCCCGAACTGATCGCCGAGCGCCGCCACTGCCAAGAACTACTAGACACCTTCAACGCCACGGCGGCGGGGGAGGACCGGCAGCGCTACACCCTGCTGACCGAACTGCTCGGGTCCATAGGCGAAGGCTCCTGGATCATGCCGCGCTTCCAATGCGATTACGGGCATCTGATCCGCCTGGGCTCCAACAGCTTCCTCAACTACGACGCCATCATCCTCGATTGCGCCCCCGTCACCATCGGCGATGACGTCTCCATCGGCCCGCGCGCCCAACTGCTGACCGCCCTGCACCCCATGGAGGATCACGAACTGCGCCGCCAACGCTGGGAAACCGCCGCCCCCATCACCATTGGTGACAATGTCTGGATGGGCGGCGGAGTGATCGTCTGCCCTGGTGTCACCATCGGCGCGAACACGGTGGTGGGCGCGGGCAGCGTGGTGACCCGCGACCTGCCCGAGAAGGTCTTCGCGGCGGGCAATCCGGCCCGGGTGATTCGCGCGCTGTAGTCGCGTTTGGCGGAATGCACAAGTGGCGGGCCGTGTTTCGGAGTGTTCGGCCCAGTGACAGCACCACCGTTCGGGCGCTACTGTCTGAGACAACGTGCTCGCGTGATGGCGGGCCGCATCGGCAAAGGAGCCGACCATGGCGCATCCCCGGAATCTGTCGTCCGCGCTGCCCGCGAGCGGTGCGCCCTTGCCACCGAACGCGCGCTTCAAGCTCGGACCCGCCATCTACCCGCGCATCCAGGTGGATCGCGGGGTGGGAATCCGCTTGAGCGACGGCACGATTCTGTCCGCCGACATCACCCGTCCCGCGGATCGGCACGGGGAAGCGGTCACCACCGCCCTGCCCGCGGTCATCACGCTGAGCCCGTACAACAAAACCCTGATGACCCGGGCCAACCCGCTCATCAACGCCGTCTCCGCGCTCGGCCCGCTCATCTACCGTGCCGTCCCACCCTCCGCACACGGCCGTGCGGGCGGTCGGGAAATGCTGCGCGCCCTCGGCGGGGGAGCCCTGGAAGCCGTGCGCGCCAATCGAACCCTCATCTCCCGCGGCTACGTCCACGTCGCGGTCGACGTGCGCGGCACCGGAACCTCCACCGGCCGACTGCAACTCATGTCCGAACGCGAACAACAGGACCACCTCGAAGTCCTGGACTGGGTGCGCCGCCAACCCTGGTGCGACGGCGACCTCGCCATGACCGGCATCTCCTACCTCGCCATCACCGCCCTGCAAACCGCCGGACACCGCCCCGAAGGGCTCAAAGCCGTATTCGCACTGGTCGGTTCGGAAGACCCCACCCGCGACATCATGCTCACCGGCGGCACCCAATCCACCTTCAACCTGGCCTGGATCGCCGCGGTCAACGGTATGAAATGGCTGCCCTCGGTGCCCGGACTCGTGAAAACCGGTGCCACCGGCCGATTCCTGCGCGACCGGCTCGCCAGCCCCTTCACCCGGGGCTCCGATATCGCCGGAGCCCTGCTCTCGGACAGGCACCATCAGCACTTCTACGATGCCGACGCCGACGGCCGCCGCCCCAACCTGGAGAACTTCGCCGCCGCCACCTGGATCCACGCGGGCTGGCATGACGTCTTCGTCCGCTCCGCGCCCGCGCTCTATCAGCGCCTCCAATTACCGCCCGGCGCGGCCCAACTCGTGGTCGAGGACAGCTATCACGTCGGCCCCGGCACCGGATTCGGCTCCGCCGACCACCCGCAACGTCTCGACGAACTGCAATGCGCCTTCTTCGACCGCTGGGTCAAAGGCGTCGACAACGGTATAGACGACTACGGACCCGTCACCGTCCGCCAGCTCGGCGGGGGCTGGATCAGCCGTGATGCCTTCCCGCACCCGCGGGCCACCGTGCACCGTCGCTACCTGTCCGCCGAATCCAGCGGTACGGCCCCGCACGCCGCCGTGGACGGCTCGCTGCGCGCCGAACCCGATCGGCTCCCGGGGCGAATCCCATTGCCCCGCAAGCGCCCCGGCATCGCCTCGCAAACCAGCAGCTGGATCCTGATGGGCCTGCCCACCCTGCTCGGCGATCACTGGGCCGTCGACGACCGCGGCCACGAAGCCGCCGCCGTCACCTTCACCGGTGAGGCATTCGACACCGATCACGTGCTCTCGGGACCGTTGAACCTGCACCTGCGCGTTATGGCGAGCGGCACCGATGCCTTCTGGGCTGTCACCGTCTGCGATGTCGCCCCCGACGGCACCTCGGCCGTCATCGCGCGCGGTGCCCTGCGCTCCACCCGCCGCGCCATCGACGACACCGCCAGCGACTACCGCAACGGTGAACTCCTGCACCCCGCGCATCCCCTCACCGCCGAGGCCATCCTGCCGGTGAAACCCGGTGTGCCACATGACCTCGACATCGATATCACCCCCACCGAAGCTCTGCTGCGCACCGGCCATCGCCTGCGCATCGCGATAGCCCGCACCAGCTGGCCCCGCTATTTCCTCACCCCCGCGGTCACCCGGCACATCAAGAAGCAGACCATCGTCCTGGACCCCCGCCACCCCGGCCTGCTCACCTATCTGGCCGCCCCCGCCGAAACACTGCCCGTCGAAGACTCCGCATAACCGATTTCGGGCCGTGGAAGCCGTTGCGCAAATTGATATTTCGTGGCTGAAAACGACCCTCGGTAGCGTCGCTGACATGGAACGCAGCTATCTCTCGGCCGAAGAACTCGCCACCGCTTTGCGCGGCGGCGAGGTGACCTCCCTCGAACTCACCGAAGAAGCCATCGCCCGAATCGAGCTCGACGACAAAGCGATCAACGCCATCTGCGTCCCCGACTTCGACCGCGCCCGCTCCGCCGCACAGCGCGCCGACCAAGCCCGAGCGCGCGGCGAAGACGGCCCACTGCTCGGCATCCCCGTCACGGTCAAAGAGTCCTACAACATCGCCGGACTGCCCACCACCTGGGGCATGCCCGAGCATCGCGACTTCGTGCCCGCCGCAGACGCCGAACAGGTCGCCCGCATCACCGCCGCGGGCGCGGTCATCCTCGGAAAAACCAATGTGCCGTACATGCTCCAGGACATCCAGACCTTCAACGACATCTACGGCGTCACCAACAATCCGTGGGATCACGCCCGCACCTCGGGCGGCTCCTCCGGCGGTTCGGCCGCCGCGCTCGCCGCCGGATTCGGCGCACTGTCCCTCGGCTCCGATATCGCCGGCTCCCTGCGCACCCCCGCCCACTTCTGCGGCGTCTACGCGCACAAACCCACCCTCGGCCTCGCCTCCACCCGTGGCATGGTCCCACCGCACGCACCCGCCCTGCCCAGCCCACACGACCTCGCCGTCGTCGGACCCATGGCACGCACCGCCCGCGACCTCACCCTGCTCCTGGACATCATGGCCGGACCCGACCCGCAAACCCTCGGCATCGCATACCGATTGGCGCTGCCACCCGCACGCCACGACCGCCTCGCCGACTACCGGGTCCTCATCATCGAAGACCATCCGCTCATCCCGACCGGATCAGCCGTGCGCACCGCCCTCAACGACCTCGCCGAAACCCTCACCCGCAACGGAGCCCGTGTAGACCGGCACAGCCCACTCCTGCCCGACCTCACCGAAGCCGCGATCCTCTACGTCGAACTGCTCACCTCCTTCGCCGCCGCGGGCTTCCCCCTCGAACGCTACGAACAGATCCGCGCCCAAGCCGCCCAACTCGATCCGACCAACCGGGGATACGACACCGCCTGGCTACGCGGCCCCGCCTTCACCCACCGCGACTGGATCCGAGCCGACAACCTCCGCGAACAACACCGGCGGCAATGGCGGCAACTCTTCACCGAATACGACATCGTGCTCTGCCCGATCACCCCCACCCCCGCCTTCCCACACGACCACGAACACAGCCTGGGGGAGCGCCTCATCGACATCGACGGCACAATGCACCCGTTCCACAACCAACTCGCCTGGGCAGGCGTGGCCACCATGCCCGGCCTGCCCGCCACCGCCATACCGGCGGGCCGCTCACCCGAGGGCCTGCCGGTGGGAGTGCAACTCATCGGCCCCATGTACGAAGACCGCACACCACTGCGCCTCGCCGAACTCCTCGAACGGGAAATCGGCGGCTTCCAGCCCCCACGGTAGGAACTGCCGAAACCGCTGTCACGGCACCTCGCGCACCCCGGCGTCGGTCAGTCCGCAACCATTACCTGACGGGTAATGGTTGTGCCGCCGCCCGATTCGTACGATCGAGACATGCGTACACAAACTGCCGGGGACCTGCTGCGGCACTGGCGGGTCACCCGGCGGCTCAGCCAACTCGAATTGGCGGGCCGGGCCGAAACCTCCACCCGGCACCTGAGCTTCATCGAAACCGGCCGCGCCACTCCCAGCCGGCAGATGATCCTGCACCTGTCCGATGAACTGGAAATCCCACTGCGCGAACGCAATCGAATGCTGCTCGCCGCCGGATACGCACCCGTCTACCACGAACCCGAACTGGACGCACCCGCCATGGCACCCGTACGCGACGCCATCCGCCAGATCCTCACCGGCCACGAACCGCACCCCGCCCTCGCCGTCGACGCCAGCTGGAACATGGTCGACGCCAACGCCGGCATCGCACTCTTCCTCGAAGGCGTCGACCCGCGCCTGCTCGCACCACCGGTCAACGCGCTCCGCCTGAGCCTGCATCCCGACGGCCTCGCACCCCGCATCACCAACCTCGCCGAATGGCGCGGCCACCTCTTCGAACGCCTGCAACGCCAGATCGACGTCAGCGGCGCACCCGAACTCATCGCACTCCTGGCCGAACTGCGCGGCTACCCCGGCGGCGAGGAAGCCCCCGGACTTCCCGAACCCGATCAGGCCGTGGTACCCATGCGCTTCCGCTACGACGGACACGACCTCGCCTTCATCAGCGTCACCACCGTCTTCGGCACCCCCATGAATGTGACCGTCGCCGAACTCGCCATCGAAGCCTTCTTCCCCGCCGACGCCGCCACCGCCGCCCTGCTGCGCGCACGGATCGCCATCCCCGCCGACTAACCCTCCCAACCGCGGCGCATCGGTCAGAATCGAATTCCATGGACGTGACCGCGCACCTGACCCAGCTGACGGGTGCCCCGGTCGCGCACCTGGAACCCGTGGGCCGCAGCCACGATTGGACCCTGTACCGAGCCGATCTGGCAGACGGGCGCGAGGTATTCGTCAAGGCCATGCGAGAGCCCCGTGACTCGCACGGAGACGCGGAGTCAGCGGCTCGGGCCCGAGCGTCGGACTTGCCCCGCGATATCGCGTCCGTAGCGCACGACGGAGATTCGACGCCGAGCCCGCTCACCGCGGAGGCATCAAGCCTGCGCTGGCTCGCCGACGGCGATGCGAATCTCGTACCCCCGGTCCTCGCCGCAGACGACCGAATGCTCGTATTGCCCTGGCTGGCAGCCGAATCCGCCTCCGCACCCGTCGCCGAGAAATTCGGCCACGATCTCGCGGAGCTGCACGCGGAGTCCCCGCCCGCCTACGGCGCACCCTGGCCCGGCTACATCGCCACGCTCCCACTGGATAACTCACCGAGCACGGGGGAGTGGGGGAGCTGGTACGCCGAGCACCGTCTCGCCCCGTATCTGCCTGCGGCCCAACGGTATCTGGGCCGAGCCGGAATCCGCTCGATCGAGCAGGTCATGCGCCGCATAGCCGACCTGGCCGGTCCACCGGAACCGCCCAGTCGCATTCACGGCGACCTGTGGTCGGGCAATCTGCTCTGGACCGCAGATCGCGCCCTGCTCATCGACCCTGCCGCGCACGGCGGTCATCGCGAGACCGATCTGGCCATGCTCGCCCTCTTCGGAGCCCCCTACCTCGACCGCATCCTGGCGGCCTACCACGAACGCACACCCTTGGCTTCCGGCTGGCGCCAACGCATTCCACTGCATCAGCTGCACCCGCTCCTGGTGCACGTGGTGCTCTACGGCGACTCCTACCGGGGGATGGCCTTGGCGGCCGCGGCCGCTGCGCTGGCGCAATAACGGCTGATAGCGCGGTCTTCAAGACTCGAATCCTGGCCTCGCACAGTCACTTTGTTCAAATAGTTCATACAAACATGGAGATATGCGCATCTACGCATGTGAATCCTCAGTGTGTCGGGGTCCGGTAGGAGCAAAGAACCATAAGGAAAAAGCTGCCTTCAAAAGGGGAGTTGCCGCCGCGCGGGGTGCGGCGGGTTGTCGGTCGGGTGGGATACGGTCGGGCGTGTGCAGCTGCAGCGGATTCATCATGTCGCGGTGATCGCGTCGGACTATGAGAGGTCGAAGACCTTCTATGTCGATGTGCTCGGGCTGAAGGTGGTGGGGGAGCACTATCGGGCCGAAAGGCGTTCGCACAAGCTGGATCTCGCGCTGCCCGATGGGGGACAGCTGGAATTGTTCACCTTCCCGGACGCCCCGCCGCGGCCCTCTCGGCCCGAGGCGATCGGGCTGCGGCATCTGGCCTTCGTGGTGGCCGATGTGGGGGAGGCGCTGGCGGAGCTGGCCGGCAGGGGAGTGGCGGTCGAAGAGGTGCGGGTGGACGAGTACACGGGGAAGCGGTTCGGCTTCTTCTTCGATCCGGATGATCTGCCGCTGGAGCTGTACGAGGCGTGACCGCGGCATCGCCGGGATGGGTGTGGCGATTAGATAATGGAAATATGCGCATCTACGCACTGGTTTTCGGTTCTCGAAGATCGACGTGAACTCTCGGCCAACGGAACCTCACCTGCGCACCAATCCCGTTGAACCGCAGCAGAGGATGCCGGGCGGTTGACCGGTTCGGCTCTCCCATACGATGGTCGCCATGACCAAAGTGCTCCTGAAGACCTCCGCCGGGGATATCACCCTGGAACTCGACGAGGCCAAGGCGCCGAAGACCGTCGCGAACTTCGTCGACTACGTCAAGGCGGGCCACTACACCGATACGATCTTCCACCGGGTGATCCCGGGCTTCATGGTGCAGGGCGGCGGTTTCACCGCTGATATGCAGCAGAAGCCCGCCCCGAACAAGGTGGAGAACGAGGCGAACAACGGTCTCAAGAACGACAAGTACACGATCGCCATGGCGCGCACCATGGATCCGCATTCGGCCAGCGCGCAGTTCTTCCTCAACTCCAAGAACAACGATTTCCTGAACTACCCGGGCCAGGACGGCTGGGGCTACACCGTTTTCGGCAAGATCGTCGACGGCAATGCCGTTGTCGACGCGATCGAGGGTGTGCGCACCGGTTCCAAGGCCGGTCATCAGGATGTGCCGGTCGAGGCCGTCACCATCCTGTCGGCCGAGCTGGTCTGACACCTTCCCGCTGTACGGAGAACGCCCCGGAATTCGAGAGTCGAATCCGGGGCGTCGTGCTGTGCGGGGTCGGGCGTCGCGGGGTCAGGCGTCGAGGACGCGGACTTCGCGCTGTACCACGGGCGGCTGTACCGACCAGGGGAAGTTGATCCAGCGGTCGGTGTGCTTCCAGACGTATTCGCAGTTCACTTCCGAGCGCGGCTTCTCGTAGATGACCGCGCAGCGGACTTCGGCGACGTGGTCCTGGCAGAAGTCGCGGACGAGTTTGAGCGTCGCGCCGGTATCGGCGACATCGTCCGCGACAAGCACTTTGGCGCCGGTGAGGTCGACGACGCTGGGTACCGGCGGCAGCATGACGGGCAGGTCCAGGCGCTGGTCGACGCCGGTGTAGAACTCGACGTTCATCACGTGCAGGTTCTTGACGTCGAGGGCGTAGCCGAGGGAGCCGGCGACGAAGAGCCCGCCGCGGGCGATGGAGAGGATGAGGTCGGGTTCGAAGCCGTCGTCGGCGATTTCCTGGGCTAGTTCGCGTCCGGCGATGCCGAACAGTTCCCAGTCGAGTTCTTCCCGATCGCTCATCCCTGGCTCCCTCTGCCGTGTGGTGGTCGTTCAGGCGATCATACGAGCGTGCTCAGGGCTGGTGGGTGATGGTGTACCAGAGCAGAGCGAGGGTGCCGAGCGCGAAGATCGGGACCACGACGAGGGTCTCGATCTTGTTGCCGGTGCGGTCGATGAGCGGTAGCCGGGTGCGGATCTTGAGCGGCCAGAGCAGGCGGCAGCCGCGATCGGTGAGGCAGTCGCCGACCAGGTGGGCGAAGGCGCCGAGGCCGACGGAGAAGGGCAGCCAGGCGGGTTTATCGCTGATGAAGTGGTCGATGGCGAATGTGCCTGCGGCGGCGAGGATTATGACGGTGCCCCAGGCTTGGGGTTTGTCGCCGGTGGGCGCGAGGTTGAGGGCGCGCACGGCCAGGGCGAGTAGGAAGAACACCAGGGAGAGCGTGAAATACCTGCCGAGCCAGTGTTCGCCTGCCCAGGTGCCGTAGGTGACGAGGGCGACGAACGCGAAAGAGTGCGTGCCGTGGCGGTGTCCGCCGGAGATCCACGAGATGCCTTTGCAGGCGTAATGCGAAACCGGGCCCAGTACATGGGAAATGGTGCCGGAGGGGTGGTCGGCGTCGGGCAGCAGGGCCGCGCCCGCGGTGAGGAAGGTGCCCATCACCAGGTCGACGGCCCGGATGTTTCCGGATTGCATTGCGGGATAAGTCAATACGGTCAGGGGTAACGCCGCGGCGGCCGCTGACCAAGCGAGCGCACCACTGGTTGCGTGTGAATGTCCTAGCACCTGTAGAGATTAGTTCATGTTGTTGGTCTTGCGTTCATGTGTTGGGCGACAGGACAGTTCACGTGTTGGGCGGCAGGGCTTTGGGGCTGGTGCGGTGTACGGGTGTATTGCTGGTCATGGTGCTGAGGTCGGCGGGTCCGTTCCAGCCGCAGGGTAGGCCGCAGGTGGCGACTATCTGTTCTTCGGTGCTGCCGTCGGAGAATTGCGCGGTGTAGGTGGAGGCGCGCGCGGGATAGCCGCAGAGTGGGCATTTGCCGAAGTAGTTGAGGATTTCCCGTACCTCGGAGGCGATGACGGTACGGCGGGGTTCGGTCATGCTGGCAACACCTTTCGTTGCCCGCCCAGGGTAGCGATTTTCGAATGTGCGTGCAGCGGAGATTGTTTGGCGGTGTGACGGGGGCTGCGGCGGGGGTGCGCGACCGGTGAAATATGGTCGGGTGGATTGCGCTTTCCGCTCAGAGAGGAACGGACATGTCGGTAGCGTCCGCGGTGAAGGATCAGATTCAGCAGATCGGCGGGGGGTTCATGTTCTCCCGGGAGGCGAAGGCCTTCGCCGCGGAGGTGGGTGTGCCGGGGTTCATGCCGACGTATACGCGGGGGCGCGGGGGTGTGCTGGGGGATGTGCCCGCGGATGTGGTGACCGCGGCGTTCGGCTTCTTTCCGGCGGATTCGATTCGGGCAGCGTGGGACTCGACGGCGGGGGTACCGGCTGCGAAGGCCGCGCGGGGGTATCTTCAGGCGGCTCAGGATTTCGGGCGGCGCAAGTTGGCGTCGTTCGAGGGCGCGGATCGGCTGGCGGAGTTGCTGGACAGGGTGGTGTCCGCGGCGGATCCGGCGGGTGTGGTGTTGTTCGCCGGTTGGCGGGCTTTGCCGCAGGCGGAGGATGCGCCGGCGCGGATTCTGCATTTGATCGTGGCGCTGCGTGAGTTGCGTGGTGGGTTGCATTTGATGGCGGTGCGCGCGAGTGGTTTGGCGCCGCGTGATGCGGTGTTGATCGCGGGTTCGCCGTTGAGTTCTGGTCCGGATCAGGCGCGTTTGTACGGCTGGCCGGAGCCGTTCGGTGAAATCACTCCAGAGTTGAAGGGGCGTTGGATGCAGGCCGAGGCTTTGACCGATGAGTTGATCGCTCCGGTGTGGGCGGTACTGGATGAGGGGGAGGCGAGAGAGTTCGTGGCGTTGCTGACCGAGTGTCAGACGACCGTGTTCGGTCAGCGCTGATATGTCGCGGGTCGCGCATCTGCGAGCGTTGATCGAGCATCCGTCGACGGGTGCGGGGGAGCGGGCGGCGGCTCAGCGGATGCTGGATCGCATTCTGTCCAAGTCGAATTCGCATGCGGCGATGGATGGTCGTTCCTATGGTGTCCGGTATGAGCGGGTGGGCAGGCATGCGGATCTGGAGTCGATCGCGGAGATGATTCGCGATGATCTCGCTTTCGTGCGGGTGGTGTTCGATGACGCGCCGCATGTGGGTGGCCCGGGTCCGAATGAGCCCGCGCTGCACGATGTGATCAGGGATGCGCCGCGGGGGATCACCTATTCGGTGGTGAGTTCGCCGGCGGAGAACGCGATTGTGATCACGATCGAGGGTGTGCCCGGGGAGTGGGTGGGCTCGGAGGGTGTGAGTCCGGAGTTGAAGCTGTTGGCCGATGAGTTGGTGGCGTTGTTGAACAGCTACAACCATGACGGTGAGCAGATCGGTAAGCGGTTCTTCGCGCGGGTGCGTACCCCGCACGAGACGCTGGTCTGGTAGTTCGGCCGGGGTGCGGGTCGTGGTGGCCCGCACCGTCCGGTGGTGGTCAGCGTTGCAGGAATTCGAGGCTGGTGCGTTCGAAGGCCTGTTTGGCTTCGATCATGACCCAGTGTCCGCATTTGGGGAAGATGTGCAGTTCGCTGTCGGGGATGAGGCGCAGCGGCATCATGGCCATATCGGGTGGGCATTGCCGGTCGTCTTTGCCCCAGGCGAGCAGGGTGGGGCAGGTGACCTTGTGCAGCATGGCCCAGTAGGGCGGGGTGGGTGCGTTGGCGAGGAATTGTTGTTGTAGCGCAAAGGCTTCGGAGCCGTACATGGCTTTGAGGGCCTGATGTGAGTCGGGGTTGGCGGCGGTTGCCCAGCGTTCGTCGATGATGTCGGCGGTGACCGTCTTGGGGTCGTACACCATGCAGTTGAGCCAGCGGGTGAGTGCGTCGCGGCTGGGGTTGTCGGCGAATTCCTGCAGGAGGCGGGTGCCTTCGCTGGGGTTGGCGCTGAAGACGCCGGTGCCGACACCGCCGATGGAGATGATCTTGTTGATGCGCGCGGGGTGTTTGACGGCGACGTTGACCGCGACGACCCCGCCCATGGAATTGCCGATGAGTGCGGCGTTGTCGATGCCCAGTGCGTCCATGAAGCGGATGACCGAGTCGACGGCCGAGAGCACCGGGTGTGCGCCGGGGACGGGATCGCTGATGCCGAATCCGGGGAATTCCAGGACGTAGCAGTGGAAGTGTTCGGCGAAGACGGCGAGGTTTCCGCGATAATTGCGCCAGCCGGAGACTCCGATACCGGATCCGTGGAGCAGCAGCAGGGGTGGGCCGTCGCCGGCTTCGTGGTAGCGCAGGGTGCCCTGGTCGGTGCTGATCTCGCGGCGGGTGTTCTCGTAGGTGATGTCCACCCCGCCAGAGTAGAACACGTTACAGTTGCTGGAATCCCTTGGGCGAGTGAGGAAATGTATGTCGCAGGGCAAGGCATTGCGGGTCGCGCAGCTCAATATGGGCTCACTGCTGGAACCGCACTGGGATAAACGACGGGTCGAGATCCTGGCCTGGCTCGACCGCCTGAACCCCGATGTGGTGTGCCTGCAAGAGGTCTGGGAGACCGAACCCGGCACCAATACCGCGGGCTGGCTCGCCGATAACGCCGCACCCGGGCGCTGGCACTGGTGCTTCGGCGGATATCCGCTGCCCGAGGAAGCCTGGGCCGATCGCAGCCTGCTGTTCGGCTCGGCGATCCTGAGCCGCTGGCCCATCGACAACCATCGGGTGTTCGCACTGCCCCTGGACGAGAACCCGGCGGATTCGCATCCCTCCTGGCGGATGCAGGCCGAGCTGCTGCACGCGCACACCGCCGGAATCGATGTCTTCAGTACCCATCTGGCCCCGCCGCCATCGCAGGCGTACCACCGGGTGCGGCAGGTGCTGGCCATCGATGACGCCATCAAGGCCACCCGGGATCCGGCCACTCCCATGCCCGCCATTCTGTGCGGTGATTTCAACGCCAAGCCGCAATCGGACGAGATGCGGTATCTGGGAGCCAACGCGGTCATCGAGGGCCGCAGCACCTATTACGTGGACGCGTGGTCCACGCTGCGGCCCACCGAGCCCGGGTACACCCTCGATCCGCTCACCAATCCGCAGGCGCGGTTCCTGAACGTGCCGCCGCAGCGCATCGACTACATCCTGGTGGGTGATCCGTTCCTGCGCCCGGGCGGTGCGGGCCGAATCCTGTACACCGACTTCGCCTTCCATGATTCGCTCACCGGCCCCATCGCGAGCGACCATTACGGGCTCATGGCCGACATCGCGTGGCCGCAGCGGCCGGAGTAGTTCACTCGTCAAGTCCGGCAATATGATTCGTCCGATTGTGCCGGTTTGACGGGTATGGCACAGTTCGAAACCGCCGTAGTAGGGCGGTGCAGGGGCCGCCGGAGCAGAGGGGTGCTTCTGTGTCGGAATATTCGGTGACCGGGGAATCCGGTGAGAAGTACGAGATAGCGCTCGGCGCCATCGGGATCGACGGCGAACTGTTCCGCTGCCGCGACCAGCAGGGCCGCGACCGCATCTACCGGAAATACGCGGAACCGATCACCGATCCGGACAGTATCGGCTTCGCCGAACAGGCCCTGCTGCTGGGCCGGGAGATCGTGCTCGCCGCCGAGGACGAACCCGGCTCCCGGGACTGGGCGGCGACCTCGATCAACTGGCCCATCGATCTGATCATGCGCGACCACGCCCTGGCCGGGGTGATCCGGCCGCTGATCCCGGACGAATTCCTACGCGAGGACGGCACACCCCGCACCCTCGACCAACTGGTGGGGGAGCATCCGGCTGCCGCGTACTTCCGTGTCGGGGTGCTGATCCGGGTCTGCGATATCTTCCTCGTCCTCGAGGAACGCTATCTCGCGCTCCCCGGTATCGCCGAACCGCAACTGGCCTGGAGTCGCACCGAACCCCGCGCCCAGCTGATCGACTGCGACGGACTGCGGCCCGCCCTCGGGGATGAGAAGTTCGCGGGCAGGCTCGCACTGGCCAATATCATCCGCTGCGGATTGTTCCTGGCCCCCGGCATTCCCGAGGATCTCGACCTGCGTCTGCGCATGCTGTTCGATCGCGCCGACACCGCCGCGCCCGAACACAAACCCACGCCGGAGGAGTGGCTGATCGCGTTGAAGGCGGCCTTCCTGACCTCCGACGGTGGCGCGTACCGCATGGAAATGCTCGATGTGGTGGATCGGCCCGCCCCGACCCTGAAACCCTTGCCGGTGGGCGCTTTTCCGCGTCCACAGCGCAGTCCGGGCGGCCGGATCGCAGGCATCCTGCTGGCGGTGGCCGGACTGCTCGCGGTCATCGGGTTGATCGCGGTCCGGTCGGGGGAGCCCGAAACGACCGAGGCGGCCGCACCCGCCGCGGCACCCGTGGTGACGACCACCCCGGTGTTCGATCCGGCGTCCCTGGATGCCGCGGGCACCGATAAGACCCCGTTCACCGAGGACGGGTTGCTGCCCAAACGCTTCCGGGACGCCAAGAATGTGGAATACACGCGGCGGGCCGGGGGAGTACGGGACTGTGTCACCAAAGGCATGTCGCAGAACGTGAAGCAGATCCTCACCAAGTACCAGTGCACCAAGCAAGTCGCGGGGTCCTATATCGATCAGTCGAATCGAATCCTGGTCTCGATCAACGTGTTCGCGTTCGCGACCGCCGCGGATGCGACCGCGCTGTACACCACCATGAAGGGGCAACCGCAGGATTGGACTATCTGGTGCCCGAACGAGGGGCCGGGTTCGGCGCTGTGCGACAGTGACGCCGGATCGGCGGTGCGCACCAACTGGGGTTCACTGTCGCATCGCTACATTTTCAAGTCCACGGCCCTGTACATCAACCTGGCGACCGATATCTCGGTCAAGCAGTGGCTGGACCCGGCGGCCGAGGCCGCGGTGAAACAGGCTGGGCCGGACAACTATTGGCGTCGGTGAGGTCTGGAGGGGAGCCACCCCATAATCCGTAACTTGACATAATATTGATTATCGGTGGTTTTACGGCGGCGGGTGACGGGCTTAATGATCTTGTGCGACAGGCATTTTGACTGCTTTTGCTCCTGCCGGGCAGATCTTCCGGCCCCGCCCCGTGGGTTGCCGTCGGCGCGCGGTTGTCGCCGTGGACGGCGTAAACTGCGGCCGTAATTTTATTTCCGGCCAATCCGTGATTCGCCGGAGAATTTCCTGTTTGCACCGAAATGGTCAATCGGGGTGCGTTCGGCGATCTCCGGTGAATACGTCACTGTGACGGTTCTTCCCGATTCCACTCCCCTCGGGATCCGTTCCCGCACAGTACAATACGTCACAGTGACGTATTGAGGTGGGGTGGCTGGACCCTACGCGTGTGCGGTTTTACCGCCGTCGATGACCAATTGCGCCCCCGTGAGGTACGGGTGCTCATCCGAGGCCAGGGTCAACGCGAACGCGGCGATCTCCGCCGGGGTGCCGAGCCTGCCCAACCCCGGAATATTGGATTTGGCCCACTGTTTCATGAACACCTGCCACGCGTCATCCGGTATCGCCTCCATACCCGCCGCACGCCGTACCAGCTCGGTATCGGTGGTACCGGGAATCAATGTATTGATACGAATATTGTCCGCCGCGTAATCCAGGGCCGCCGCCTGCACCAGCCCGGCCAGACCGCGCTTGCTGGCCGTGTACGCACCGCGGGCGGCATCGGTGGCGATGGCATTGCTCGACGAGGTCACCACGATGGTGCCGCCGCCCGCCCGAATCAGATGCGGCACCTGATATTTGATGGCCAGGAAGGTGCCGCGCAGATTGGTGTGCAGGACCTGATCGAACTCGTCGGCGGAGTATTCGTGCAGTTTCTTCTGAATGGTGACCCCGGCATTGTTGAACGCCACATTCAACCCGCCGTACTTGCGGACCGTGGCGTCGACGAAGTCACGCACCTGGGCTTCGTCCCGGACATCGGCGCGGAAATAGGTGGCTTCCCCACCGGCGGAGCGGATTTCACGCTCCACCGCGCGCCCGCGATCCTCCCGGCGACCGCAGAACATCACCCGTGCGCCCTCGGCGGCGAACAGGTGCGCGGCGGCCGCGCCGATCCCGGAGGTCGCACCGGTGATGAGCACCGTCTTACCGGTGAATCGCTGACGTGCGGCCGGAGTGTATTGCGGTGCATTCGAATTCGCGCCGAGTGCGATACCACCGGCGAGTCCGGCCGCACCGCCCGCGAGCAGTCCGGAGGCCAGGCCGCCGAGCATGCGGCGACGACTCGGGCCGGGGCGTGTGGCCGAGTCCGATGCCTGTGCGGATGCCGTTGTCTCGGAGGCGTTGTCGTCGTCCTGGCCGAAGGTGGGGTTCGTGTCGGGGCCGGTCTCACGTGTCATGGCATTGAGCTTGTCGAATGCGGGGCGCGCGCGAATCCGTCCGCGAGCCCGTCCGTCGGCCACGAGGATGAGTCGTCTCCTCCGATCGGAGGAATCGGGTTCGGCGTGATTCGCGCACAATGATCGCTGTGATGGATCAAGCACGGGCGCACGGTCTCGACTCATGGCTCGATCCGCGCGCCATACCGGTGCGTGCCGTGGTGCTGTTGATTCCCGCGCTGGGCTGTCTGCTGTTCCTGTCCACCGCGCCGAATGGAATCGATTGGGCCATCGCGTTACTCGCGGTCGGTGTCACCGCCGTAGGTGTGCGCCGGCCACTGGCCACGGCATTGGTGACCTCCGCGCTGTTGCTGGCCGGGTTCGAATTCGGTTCCACCGGCCCGCTGGTCGCCAAGGTGGGTGCGGGGATCGCGTTGACCGAATTGGCGGCGCGCCGCGATGGGTGGCAGCCCTACCTCGGGGCCGTCGTGCTGGCGGCGGTGTACCTGCTGCATCCCAGTGGCGAGTTCGCGGCCAATGGGTATCGCGCGGTGGTGATGGCGGGGGCACCGCTGCTGCTGGGTGGAGTGCTGCGCGCGGCACACCGATCCGCGGTCGAGGCGCGCCGGGTCGCGGTGGAAGTGGCGCGGCGGCGTGATAGTGAGGTCGCGGCCGCACGCGCGCTCGAACGCACCGCCATCGCGCGCGAACTGCACGATCTGATCGCCCATCACGTGTCCTCGACGGTGTTGCGGGTGGGTGTGGCGCGGCACGCGCTGCCCGACGCACCCGCTCCGGTGTTGCAGGTGCTGGACGAGATCCATGCCAGTGGCCGCGAAACCCTGGCCGATCTGCGCCGCCTGGTGTCGATCCTGCGGGATCCGGATATGACGGGTGAGGCGTTCCTCTCCCCCGCCGATCTGCCGGTCACCGTGCGCGCGGTCGCCGAACGCGCCCGCGCACTCGGGATCACCGTGGACTGTGCGATCGATGAGCGTGCCGGTGAGATCGACGCGGTGTCCGCGCTGACGCTGTTGCGCCTGACCCAGGAGGGGATCGCCAATATCGCCGCGCACGCGGGCACCGATGTCACCGCGGATCTGCGCATCGACGCGGACGAGGACGAAGTGGTGTTCGTGTTGCGCGACAACGGTTCCCGGCGGCCGCACGGTTCCGGACGAGGGAGCGGGCATACCCGGCATCCGGCGAGTTCGGGCGCACCGGCGCTGCCGTCGCACGGTTCGGGAATGATCGTCGCCGCCGATGCGCTGCCCGGTGAGACGGACGGCCGGGGATTGGGGTTGGTGGGATTGCGCGAACGCGTGGAGTTACTCGGTGGGGAGTTCGAGGCCGCGCCCGCGCATCCGGGGTGGCGGCTCAGTGCGCGCCTGCCCCTGGGAGCGCGGGTGCCCGCATGAGTGTGCGTGTCCTGATCGTCGATGATCAGCAGTTGGTGCGGGCCGGGTTGCGCATGCTGTGCCATACCGATCCCGCGCTCGAGGTCGTGGGTGAGGCCGCCACCGGGCGCGAGGCCATCCGGTTGGCCGAACAGCTCGCACCCGAGGTGGTGCTGATGGATCTGCGGATGCCCGGGATGGATGGCATTCGAGCCACCGCCGCCATTCTCGCTGCCCGGCCCGCCACCCGGGTGCTGGTGCTGACCACCTTCGACGATGACGACCACCTGTATCCCGCGCTCGCGGCCGGGGCCGCCGGATTCCTGGTCAAGGACGCTTCACCGGCGGAACTGCTGGCGGGCATCCATCGGGCTGCGGCCGGTGAGCAAGCCTTCACCCCTGAGATTTTGCAGCGCGTGGTGGATGCCGCCGTGCGGGCGCGCACCGCACCCGAGTCGCTCGTGTCACCGGCGAACGGGCCGAACCCCCTATCGGGTCTCACGCCGCGCGAAACCGAAGTGCTGGCACTGCTGGCGGACGGATTGGGCAATGCCGAGATCGCGGTGCGCCTGCATGTCGGTGTCACCACCGTCAAAACCCACATCACCAATCTGCTGAGCAAGACCGGGACCGCCAACCGGTTACAGCTCGCGCTGCTGGGTGCGCGGCTGTCGTAGCGGCACGAAAATCGCTGGGCCGCAGCGGTTTGCGACGGTAACGTGCGCCCATGGCAGCCAAGAACAATTATCTCGACCACGTGGTGGCACAGCAGGCGGCGCTGGAAGAGGATCTGCGGTCGGGGCCCGCGCGCGCCGAATCCGCGGGCGCTCCGGCTCGCGGGGCATTGGGGAAACGCGCGGGGCGGATCGGGCCCGCGCGTGAGACGCCCGCGCAGGGCCCGGTGGATGTGCGCATCACCGGGTTCTGGCGGTGGCAGACGGTGCTGGTGCCGCCCAACGCGTTCGTGGTGCACACCCGGCGCGGGCGGGCCGAACCGCTGCATATCGGGGTGGGGGTGTCGTTCCGGTTCGATCCGTCCACCGACTCGTATCTGGTGGTGCCGGGCGCGATTCAGACGATCCTGATCAACGCCTACTGCATCTGCAAGGAATTGCAGGGTGTGCTGGTGCAGGGGTATGTGCAGTGGATCATCGACGATTTCGCCACCGCGTATCGCAAACTCGACTTCTCCGATGCCGAGGATCCGATGCGACTGGTGAATGTGCAATTGCGGGAGCAGGCCGAGGCCGCCATCAAGGACAAGGTGTCCACCATGGCGGTGCGTGATGTGCTCAGCGATAAACAACCCATCATCGAAGAACTCACCGCACGCCTGCGCACCGTCGCCGAGGGTAGTGGCGGGGAGAGCCGCAATGATCGCGGGCTCGGGCTGAATATCGTGACCGTGCAGATCAAAGAGGCGGTGGTGTCCTCGAACACGCTGTGGGAGAACCTGCAACGGCCGTACCGCAGTGAACAGGATCGGGTGGCGCGACTGGCCGAACTCGAAGCCCAGCAGTCGGTGTCCGAACGGCAGGTCGCGGTCGCGCGCACCACCGAGGAACGACGCATCGAGAACGAACGCGAACTGGCCGAACTACGTGCCCGCAATGAGGCCGCGCGATTCGATCGCGAAGCGGTGGAAGCGTTGCGGCGCACCAACCGTGAACACGATGACGAACGCGCGGTCGCCGAACTCGCCCAGGAGACCGCATTGCAGGCACTGCGCCTCGAACGCGAACGCCATGCCGAACAGGTGGAGAACACGCGCCTGCACCACGAACTCGCGCGCCAACAGCTCGAGGCGGAACTGGCACTGGCGCAAGCCCGTACGCGCGCCGCGCACGAGGAACAACTCCTGGTCCTCGAACGCGACAAGGTCGGCATCGACAATGCCAACGGTCGCAGCGCGACCAATATTCAAGCCCAGCTGGTGCAGTCACTCCCCGCGATCGTGTCCCGCATGCCCGCGCCCGCCGAGCTCAAATCAGTGCAGATCGGCGGGGACACCACCGGATTGACCGGCATCATCGCCCAGCTCACCGAAATCGTGGACGCGGTACGGCAGTCACCGAAGGGCTGACGTCACCGGACTGCCCGGTCCGGCATTCGCGGCGAACATGATGCGGCACAGCCCTGTCGGCGCACACTCGAGCACAGTCAACACTCGGGCGGAGCCAATGTCGTACTCGAAGTCGTGTCGTTCGTCGTGACATCAGTCGTGTGGGGTGCGGGTCATCCGTGGTGACGGCGGTAGGCGGCCGCCGCACCCGGATGCAGCGGCACCGTGCCCGTACCGATCAGGGATCGTGCGTCCAGGAACTGGGTACCCGCGGCTTCGGCGGGAACCAGTGAATCGGCGTGCGCGAGCAGCACTTCGGTGAGCGCCCGCGCGGTCGAGTCCGCCAGGGCGGGCGCGGCCACCAGCAGATTCGCCACCCCGATGGTGTGCACGGCGGGCGAGCCGGGATAGGTGCCCGCCGGAATCAGCACCGGGTCGTACAGGTATCCGAACCGTTCGCGCATCGGCTCGGTCAGCGACCCCAGATCCAGCAGTCGCACCCCGGGCTCGGCCAGCGCCGGCGTGGGCACCCCACCCGCCCACAGCAGTGCGTCGATGCGCCCCTGCCGCAATGCCGTGACCGCCTCGGCGAGCGGCAGATGCGTCGCGGTCACCTCGGCCGGGCTCAAACCGGCCGCCGACAATAACTTCTCCCCGGTATGAGCGGCCCCGGACCCGGTGGCCCCCACATTGATTCGCGCACCCCGCATATCGCCCGGGCTTCGAATCGGCCCGTCCGCGGCCACCGCCACCTGAAGATAGTTCTCGTACACGCGCCCGATCGCGGGCGGCGGATCAGCGCTGTCGGCCACCGAATCGGCCAGCACCAACCCCACCTCTGCTCCCCCACGCGCCAGCAACTCCAAATTGTCGACCGACCCGGCGGTGCTCACCACCTCGATCCGTACTCCGGACCCCGCCGCGGTCCGTGAAAGCAGCTGCGCGAAGGCGTAATAGAACCCACCCGACTCCCCCGCCGCCATGCGCACGGTTGTCTCATCGCTCGCGCATCCCCCGAGCGTGCCCGACAGTACGGTCCCGGCCGTGAGCGCACCCGCGCCGCGCAGGAATCCGCGTCGCCCGATCATCGCTGACCGCCAGCGAAAGATGCTGTGGGAGAGTGGAATACCGCATCAAGCGATGCGGCGGCCCGGCGTGTGCGTTCGGACGGAATTCGCGACCCTCGCCCGGCGGCGCTCGTGCGCGATCGCGGTGCGGTCATCGCGGCGTCCCCACGGGCAGGCGCACGATGACCGACAGGCCGTGCGGTCGCACCGGGCGCAGCGTCAGTGTGCCGTGGCGCGACGTTGTCAGTGCGGCCGCGATCGGCAGTCCCAAGCCGGATCCGCCGATCCCGTCCGCGGATGAGCCTCGGTAGAACCGGGTGGTCAGTTCGGCGAGTTCGGCGGTGGGCACACCGACACCGTCATCGGTGACGGTGACGATCACCCATCCGGGTTCGGTGCTCACGCCCAGGTAGGTGGTCGAGCCCGGGCCCGCGTATCGGCAGGAATTGCTCAGCGCCACATCGAGAATCTGCGCCAGCACATCCGCCGAGACCGCGATTTCGGTGGCGTGGTGCGTCGAAGCGGGCCACGCGAACAGGTCGCCTCGCGGGGTGCTCTCACCCTGCCCGCCGTCGCTGTGAGATGTGGAGTCTGCCGAGACGGCCTCGTTCGGGCTGGTCGCGGCCGCAGTGGTGTCCGGTGCCGTCGACTCGGTCACCGCCACGGGCATGCTGTCCGACGGGGCTCGCACCAGGGTCTGCGTGGAGTGTTCGAATGCGGTCTGCCAGGCGTCGATGCGGTCGTCGATGACAGTGTCGGGGTCACAGTGGTCGGTGGTCGGGGCTCGGGTGGGGTCGAAATCGGTGCCCTCGGCGACCGCGAGATCGAGCAGGCCGTCCAGCAGTGCGGTGAGGCGCTCTACCTCGCGGGTCGCGCCGTGCAAGGTGGGCAGTGCTGTCTCCGAGACGCCGGGTTCGAGGGAGTCCAGGCGAATGGTCAACGCGGCCAGCGGGTTTCGCATGGCGTGGGCGGTGTCATCGACCAGGCGGCGCTGGGCTCGGGCCGAATCGCGGACCGCCAGGGCCATGGTGTCGAAGGATTCGGCGACCGCGCGGAGTTCGGGTGGGCCGCCGTGATGGCGGGTGACGGGGGTGGCGGTGCGCGGTTTGGGCAGGGTGGCGGTGAGTTCGGCGACCGATCCGGAGAGTCCGGCCAGCGGGCGCAGGACCCAGCGCGAGAGCATCAGGGCCAGGGCCGTGAACAGGGCCATGGCCGCCAGACCGCCGACGGCGACGATTCCCCAGACGCGGGTGATATCGGTGCGGGCGGTGGCAGTGGAGGCCTCGATCAGGACCGCACCGTCCACATGGGTGTCGCTGCCCACGGGGCGGGCGATGAGCAGGCCGGTGTTCGACCACGGGGTCAGGCGTTGCACGGTGGCGGTGCGCTGATTGCGGCGCGCGGCGCTCAACGCCGTCGCGACGACCGGATCCTGCTGGTTCACACCGGCATTCACGATCGGGGTGCCGCGCCCGTCGATCACCAGCACCGGTTCGCCGTACAGGTCGTGATAGCGATCCACCTCCATGGTCAGGGCGCGATTGTCGCCGGTGGCGGCGGCGGTTACCGCGAGCGCGGCCAGGCGGTCCGCGTCACCGGTGCGGCCCAGGATCAATTCCTGGGTGCGGCTGGTGGCCGCGGTCAGGCACAGCGGGATCGCGAACGCGAGCACCGCGACGGTGGCGAACACCGTCAACGCGATCAGCAGGCGGCGGCGCATGACCTACTCACCCCAGCGGTAGCCGTAGCCGCGGATGGTGGTGATCAGGCCGGGCCGATCGAGTTTGGCGCGCAATCCGGTCATATGCACATCGAGCGAACGTGAGACCGCCACGAACGCGTCACCCCAGATGCGATCCATCAACTGCTGGCGGCTCACCGCCGCACCGGGCCGCTCCACCAGCGCTTCCACCAATTCGAACTCCTTGGGCGTCAACCCGATATCGACGCCCGCGACCTCGACCCGCCGCGCACCCAGATCCACCCGCACATCCCCGGATTCGACCGTGCGCCGCGGTGGTGCGGTCACCGCACCGGCACGGCGGGTCACATTCTCGATGCGCGCCAGCAATTCGGAAATGCGCGCCGGTTTGACCACGTAATCGTCCGCGCCGCCGCGTAATCCGCGCACGATGGAACGTTCGTCATTACGGGCGGTCAGAATCACCACCGGCACCGCACTCACTTCCCGCAATTGCCGCAGCACCGTGAGCCCGTCCGCATCGGGCAGACCCAAATCCAGAATGATCGCGTCATATCCGCGATGCGCGATCAGCAGATCCGCACCCCGGCGCATCCGGGTCGCCTGCAATCCGCGCGCGGTGAACGCCTCCACCAGGGCGTCACCGACCCCGTCGTCATCTTCGACTACCGCAAGGCGCATGGACCGGATTCTTTCAGTGCTGCGGGACCGCGACCGGCACGGGGTTCGGCACCGCCGGGCTGTCCTCGGCATCGATGGTCGAGGCCGCGGAGGTTTCCCGCATGAAGAAATAGGTGATCAGCGAGATGAGCACGCACGCCGACACGTACCAGAAGTACAGCGACTCATGCCCGGCCTTCTTCAATGCCAGCGCGATCATTTCCGCCGTGCCACCGAAAATCGCGACCGTGAGCGCGTACGGCAATCCGACCCCGAGTGCGCGAATACGCGTCGGGAACAGTTCGGCTTTGACGATCGCGTTGATCGAGGTGTAGCCGGTGATGATGACCAGCGCGGACAGCATCAACGCGAACGCGGCGAACGGATTGCGGGTATCGCCCAGCAGTGTCATCAACGGCACCGTGCCCAGCGTCCCCAGCACACCGAAGGTGATGAGCAGTTTGCGCCGGCCGATGCGATCCGAGAGCGCGCCCGCGATCGGCTGCAACACCACGAACACCAGCAGCGCCGCGAAATTGATCCACGCCGCGGTCGGCTTGGAGATACCCGAGGTGTTGACCATGTATTTCTGCATATAGGTGGTGTACGTGTAGAACGCGACCGTGCCACCCAGGGTCAACCCCACCACCAGCAGGCATTCGCGCGGATACTGCAACAGCACCCGCAGCGACCCGCGATTCGATTTGGCTTGCGGCGCAGCCGATTCGGCACGGAACGATTCGGATTCGTCCATACCGCGGCGCAGCAGCATCACCACGATCGCACCGAACGCGCCGATCAGGAATGGGATACGCCAGCCCCACGAATACATTTGCGCCGAGGACAGGAACTGCAACAGCACCAACTGCACACCGAGTGCGGTCAACTGCCCGGCCACCAGCGTCACGTATTGGAAGCTCGAATAGAACCCGCGTTTGCCCGCCGAGGCGACCTCGGACAGATAGGTGGCGCTGGTGGCGTACTCACCGCCGACCGACAATCCCTGCAACAGTCGCGCCAGCAGCAGAATGACCGGTGCGGCCAATCCGATCGTCGCGTACGAGGGGGTCGCGGCGATGATCAGCGAACCCGCCGCCATCACCGTCACCGACAGGGTCAGCGCCGCGCGCCGCCCGAACCGATCCGCGTACCGGCCCAGCGCCCAGCCGCCTATCGGGCGCATGAGGAATCCGACCGCGAACACCGCGGCGGTGGACAGCAATTGCGCGGTCGGATCCCCGTCGGGGAAGAACGATTTCGCGAAATACACGCTGAACGCCGCATAGACATACCAGTCGTACCATTCGACCAGATTGCCGATCGAGCCGCGCAGCACATTGGCCACGACCCGCCGCTCCCCGCCGGGTTTGATGTCGGTCACCGGATACTCCTTCTCTGGGAGCCTCATCGCATCCCGCACCCACTGTGGCCCGCGACACACGCCCGCAGAAGCCATGACGGGGTTTCCTAACCGTCCCTTAGGACGATCACCACCCGGCGGCGATGCGCGCAAACCTCCTGCGCGCCCCACGGTCACCCTCTACTGTCTGAGAGAGCAGGCTGGTGAGTGGATCGAGAAGTGTTATGGCAGAAATGATTACGGCCCCGGCGGCATTCCAGGCGACCGCGGCCATCGACCCCGACGCCATCGCGGTGCGCTCGATCGGCGGGGAGCAGTCGCTGACCTGGGGTGAATACGCCGCACAGGTGCGCGCGGTCGCCGGGGGTCTGGCCGCACTCGGGGTCGGGCGCGGGGACACCGTGGCCCTGATGATGGCCAACCGGGTCGAGTTCTATCCCCTGGAAGTGGGCGCGCAGCACGCGGGCGCGACCTCGTTCTCGGTGTACAACACCCTCACCGCGCAACAGTTGAACTATGTGTTCACCAATGCCGGGAATCGGATCGTCATCTGCGAAGCCCAATACGTGGACCGCATCCGGGCCTCGGGGGTGCCGATCGAAACGATCGTGTGCGTGGATCGTGCGGTGCCCGGCACGCTGTCGGTGGCGCAACTGACCTCGCTCGCGCGTTCGGACTTCGATTTCGACGCCACCTGGCAGGCCGTCACCGGCGAGGACATCGTGACCCTGTGCTACACCTCGGGCACCACCGGCAACCCCAAAGGCGTCGAGATATCGCACGCCAACCTGAGTTTCGAATGCCAGGCGTACGCCTCGGTGATGCCCGTGGAATTCGGGGACCGCATCACCTCGTATCTGCCGAGCGCGCATATGGCCGATCGGGTGACGGGGCTGTATCTGCACGAATACTTCGGCAGTCAGATCACCGCGGTGCCCGATCGCGCGCTCCTGGGTGCCGCGCTGGTCGATGTGCGGCCCACCATTTGGGGCGCGGTGCCGCGCGTGTGGGAAAAGCTCAAGGCGGGAGTGGAATTCGCGGTCGCAGGGGAAACCGATCCCGCGCGCAAGGCCGCGCTGGCGTGGGCACTCGAGGTCGCCGACCGCAAAGCCCAGGCGCAATTGGCGGGCGTACCGCTCGATGACGTGCAAGCCGCCGAATGGGCCAAGGCCGATGAACTGGTGCTGTCGGCCTTGCGCGCCAAACTCGGCCTGGATCAACTCAAATGGGCGCTCTCGGGGGCCGCGCCGATTCCGGCGGAAACACTCGGCTTCTTCTTCGGGCTCGGCATCCCCATCTCCGAAGTGTGGGGCATGTCCGAGCTGACGTGTGTGGCAAGCGTCAGCCCGCCCACCCAAGCCCGTCTGGGCACCGTGGGCAAACTGCTGCCCGGACTCGAATCCAAAATCGCCGAGGACGGCGAATTCCTGGTCCGCGGACCCCTGGTCATGCGCGAATACCGCAGCGAGCCCGGCAAAACCGCCGACGCTCTACAGGACGGCTGGCTCGCCACCGGCGATATCGTCACCCAGGACGCGGACGGTTATCTGCGCGTGGTGGACCGTAAGAAGGAACTCATCATCAATTCCGGCGGCAAGAATATGTCCCCGGCCAATATCGAGAACACCATCAAAGCTGCCACCCCGCTCATCGGAGCCCTGGCCACCATCGGCGATCGGCGGCCCTACAACACCGCACTCATCGTCCTGGACGCCGAATCCGCCGAACCGTATGCGGCACAGCACAATCTGACCGATGCGTCGGCGGTGTCACTGGCCGCGCATCCGGAGGTGATCGCCGAGATCGCACGCGGAGTCGCGGCCGGGAACACGCATCTGTCCCGCGTGGAGCAGATCAAACGGTTCGTGATCCTGCCCGTGTTCTGGGAGCCCGGCGGCGACGAGATCACCCTGACCATGAAACTGCGCCGCAACCCGATCGCGGACAAATACGCCGCCGATATCGAGCGCATGTACGCGCCCGAACGCGACGCCGACGTCCACGAACCGAGCACCGAACAGGCCTCCGCGCCCGCGTAGGAGGCATTCCCGCAGGTGAAGCACCCGTCTTCGGGCGGGTGCCACACACCACACTCGTAACAGAGCGCTTGCTCTGTTATGTTTCGACTATGCCCCGCCCCCGCACCCACGACCCCGGCACGGTCCTCGATGCCGCCGAAGCACTGGCCGCCGACGGCGGGGCCGCCGCGGTCACCATTCGCGCCGTCGCCACCGCCACCGGGGTATCGAACGGGGCCATTTACCACACCTTCGGGTCGCGCTCGGAACTGTTGGGGCGCACCTGGATTCGCGCCGCCCGACGCTTCGGAGCCGTCCAGCTCGAACTCATCGACGCCCACGACGGCGGCGGAGTCGAGGCCGTGGTGGCCGCCGCGGACGCGCCCGCGGTGTTCGCGCAACGCTTTCCCGAATCCTCCCGCCTGCTGCTGACCGTGCGGCGCGGGGATCTGCTCGGCGATGACCTGCCCGCCGAGGTCGCCGATGAGCTCGGCGGACTCGAACGCTCCCTCATCGAATTGATGAAACGCCTGGCCCTGGACCTGTGGGGCCGCAAGGACGGGCGCGCCGTCGACGCCATCACCACCTGCCTGGTCGATCTGCCCACCGCCATCCTGCTGCGCCGCGACCGGCTCGCCGACCCCACCGCCCGCGAACATCTGCGCGCCGCCGTGCGCGCGGTCCTCGCGGTCGGACCCGCACCCCGAACCACACCGTCACACTCCGATCCGAAGGAACCCTCATGAGCATCACCCTCACCCACCGCGACAAGATCGCCGTCCTGGACCTCGGCGGCGATGAGAACCGCTTCACCCCCGAACGCCTCGACCAGATCAACGCCGCCCTGGACACCGTGCTGACCGATGGCTCGCACGCGCTCATCACCACCGGCGGCGGCAAGTTCTACTCCAACGGCCTGGACCTGGAATGGCTCTCGGCCAATGGCGACCGCGCGGATTGGTATGTGGCACAGGTGCAGGCACTGCTCGCCCGCATGCTCACCTTCCCGCTGCCCACCGCCGCCGCACTGCCCGGACACGCCTTCGGCGCGGGAGCCATGCTCGCCATCGCCCACGACTTCCGCCTCATGCGCGCCGACCGCGGCTACTTCTGCTTCCCCGAAGCCGATATCCGCATCCCGTTCACCAAGGGCATGGCAGCGCTCATCCAAGGCAAGCTCACCCCGCGTTCGGCCATCGCGTCCATGACCACCGGGCGGCGTTTTCCCGCGCCCGAGGCCGTGGAATACGAACTCATCGACGCCACCGCACCCGAGGCCGAAGTCCTCGACGCGGCGGTGGCCGTGCTCGCCCCACTCGGGGCCAAGGATCAGAGCACGCTCGGAGCGATCAAGAGCGTCATGTTCGCCGGGGCGGTCACCGCGCTGACCAACCCCTAACCGCACCCTGCACGGCCCGGTGCGGTTCCGCTGCGGTCCGGCGCATCAGGTGCGAATAACGCCGCGCGGCAACAGGATTCATCACGCGTGAGCGTCGACCATCCAGCACGCGGAGGTATAGCGCACCTGATCGCCGTCCACGAACGGCTCGAACGCCGCCCGCACCACCTCGATCACCTCGGCGCGAGTGGAGTCATCGGCCTCGGGCAGCACCTGACCCACCGGGCCGAACTGGGTGAAATACCCGACCAGTGACTCCTCGGGCATCGCGCACCGCACATCGGCCGGACGCACCGAGATATCGGCCCACCCGCTCTTGTCGAGCACCCCGCGCACGAACTCCGGATCGGCGAACCCGAACTGGCCCGGCTGATTCGCCACGCGCGGCGGCAGATTCGGCAGCAGCGGGGCGGCCGCGCGCTCGGCGGTCGTCATGAACGGATTGTCCTGGGTACCGCGCCACGCCAGGAACCGCAGTGCGCCGCCCTCTCGGGTAGCCGAGCGCAAATTCGTGAACGCGGCCACCGGATCGGGGAAGAACATCACCCCGAACCGGGACAGGATCAGATCGAACGACGCCGGTTCGAAATCGTGAGTCTGGGCATCGGCGAGCAGAAAGTCCACGCGCGCACCCGAATCCACCCCGCGCGCCGTCGCCGCGGCGATCATCGGCTCGGAGATATCGACCCCCGTACAACTACCGGACGCACCCATACGTTGCGCCGCCGCGATGGTGGTCGCACCCGCCCCGCACCCCACATCGAGTATCCGCGCCCCCGATCCGGCGACCACCGGCTGCACCAGCAACTCCTCGAGCGGTTTCATCACCTGATCCAGCAGCTCCTGCCACTGCACCCACGCGTGCCCGGACGGGCCGTTCCAGCGGGTGCTCTGCTCATCGGCCTGCGGTGCGCTCGCCATGGGGGATCTCCTTTACTCACCGGGATCTGCGGTACAGACTTCACTGTGTCAGTTCAAGTCGACTAGAGGTCAAGCCATGAACCCCAGCACCGGCGTGGATCTCGATATCGGTGAGGTCGTCACCCGCTCGGGCATACCCGCCTCGACCCTGCGCTACTACGAGGAACGCAACCTCATCACCTCCACCGGCCGGCGCGGACAACGCCGCATGTTCGCGCCCAGCGTGCTGCGCCAACTGGCCCTCATCGGCATGGGACGCGCCGCCGGATTCAGCCTCGACGAAATCGGGCGCATGTTCACCCCCGACGGCGACCCGCACCTCGATCGCGCCATGCTCGCGGCCAAAGCCGATGAACTCGACCGCACCATCGCACGCCTGACCACTCTGAGTGAGAGCCTGCGCCACGCCGCGGACTGCTCCGCGCCCACCCATATGCAATGCCCCACCTTCCAGCAGCTGCTCGAAGCGGCCCTCGCCGATCCGGCACGGCCGCAACCGCATCGGATCGGACGGGCACTGCCGGTATGAGGTTCGGGCCGTATGAGGTTCGGTGCGCGGACGGTTTAACAGCGGCCGACGGGGTTCAGCGGGACGTGGCGTGCAGATGTGGCAGCAGGTGTTCGGCCACCGCGACGGGTTGTTCGGCATGCAGGAAATGGCCCGCGTCCGGTATCTGAGCGGCATCGACCCCCGCACTGCGCGCCAACGCCAATTGCATCGGCGGGGACATACAGCCATCGCGCGCACCGGACAGGGCCAGCGTCGGAATCGGTGCGGGAGCCGCCATGAGCACGCGATGGAACCGGCGCGTGGGGGCGCGATGCACGGTGAACAGCGAACGGTAGTAGCGGGTCGCCGCGTGCGCGGTCGCCGGATCGGTGAAAACCGTTGCGGTGGGCGCGAACTCGGCCTCGGTGAAATCCCAGCCCGGTGACCAGCGCCGCCACAGCCGCCGCACGAACGCCGCGTCATGACGGGTCAGCAGGCGATGCGAGGCACCGGACTGCATTATCGGGATATAGGACGACATCACGGTTTGCCGGGGCAGCTGCCACGCCGCGGCCGGAGGGAACCCTGCGCCGAACGGCGGGATCGCCAGCTGAGTCAGGGAAAGCCATTGGCGGGGTTGGCGTTTGGACAGGACCATCGCCGCGAACGCACCCCAGTCATGACCCACCAGATGCGTCGGCGGGCCGCCCAGGGCACGATGCCAGGCCGCGATATCGTCCGCGACCGCCATCAGGTCATAGCGAGCATGACGGCGGGCCGACTCGGGGGTGTAGCCGCGCAGCCACGGGGTCAGCACCTGGAAACCGGAATCGACCAGCAGCGGGATCAACCCGTCCCAGCTGTGCGGGGAGTCCGGGAAACCGTGCAGCAGCATCACCAGCGGTGCGTCGGCCTCCCCGAACTGCCGTGCCGACAGCAATAAACCGTCCCGCCGCAACTCCAGCGCGGACTCACCGGTGTCAGCCGATGTCATAGGTACCTCTCTTCGAGCGCGGCCCCACCCGCGGTGACGGATGGGGCCGAAGGCGCGCGCCGCGACCCGGCGCGCGCACGCACCCGCCCGATCGGCGAGTGCGGTTGTGCCACAACATATTCCACCCCGGGCATGCCGAACGGTGAAATCGGCGGGAAAATCCCGCTCAGCGGCCCCGCCACACCGGTGCGCGCTTCTCCACGAATGCGCGCATGCCCTCACCGGCATCCTCGGACGAGAGCGCGGCCGCGGCGACCTGACCCTGGCGCGAGAACGCCTCGGCGGTGGACCAATCCGGGGCCTGATCGATGATCTGCTTACCGGCATCGATGCTCAGCGGGGCGTTCACCGCGATCCGCTCGGCCAACTCCAGCGCCGCGTCCAGGGCTTTCCCGGGCGCGGCGACCTGATTGATCAACCCCAGCTCGGCCGCCCGGGTCGCGGTGATCGGATCACCGGTCAAGGTCAACTCCATCGCGATCGCGCGCGGCAGGCGTTGCGACAGGCGCAGCACACCGCCGCCCACGGCCACCAGACCGCGCTTGACCTCCGGAATGCCGAATGTCGAATCCTGTGCCGCCACAATCAGATCCGCCGACAACGCCAGCTCGCATCCGCCCGCCAGCGCCGGACCCTCCACCGCCGCGATCAACGGTTTGCGCGGCGGCGTCGATACGATCCCGAGAATGCCGCGCTTCTCGGTCACCGGCACCTCACCGCGCGCGGCGGCCTTGAGATCCATTCCGGCACTGAAATATCCACCCGCACCGGTCAGAATCGCGATCCGCGCGTTCGGATCCGCCTCATAGGCGTCGATCGCCCGCTCGAGCCCCAGTGCGGTCGCCAGATCGATCGCATTGCGCACCCTGGGCCGATTGATCGTAATGATCATCACGTGCCCGCGCCGCTCGATCAACACCGGAGCCGGTGGCGCGGCGGGCAATTCGACCCGTTCGGTGCCATCGACCCGCACCAGATCCCCGGTCACCGTCACCGGCAACCCGAGCAGATCACCATCGACCGGGAACCCGGAACCGGCCTGCCCGGGGGTCACCGCGGCCTCGCCGGAATCGGTACCCGCACCGACAGCAACCGATTCGGCCGCACCGGCGGGAGTGTCCACTGCCGAGCCGGTGGTGGCTGTGCGGTCATCGGCCGCCGTCCCCTCGCCGCTCAGCGCGGTGAGAAGGGCGGAATCGGTGCTGCGCAACAGGACTCGATCACCCTCGGGGGTGAGCAGGCTCAGGATCGCGGCTTCGGGGTGGCCGTCGCGGTCATAGGGCAGGGTGTACGCCTCGACCACGGCGGGGCCGTCGTAACCGGTGCGGGCGCGGCGCTTGGGCGGATGCTCGATCACCGGGGTCAGATGCCGGTAGGCCGCCGCGGGCGGGGTCGCGGAGTAGACGCCGATCGCGTGTTTGGTCAGATACCAGCCCAAAGAGGTGGACAGGCCGAAGGATTCGGGTTCGGCGCGCAGCCGCTGCACCAGGGTCGCGACCGCGTGACCACCGTAGTTGTTGCCCGGACCGCCACCGAAGGTCAGCCCGCCCGTCACCGACAGCGGACGCTTGGCATCATCGGCGGGCAAACCCAGCTCGCGGGCGGCGATCTGCACCGCGACCGGGAAGCACGCGTACAGGTCGATATGGGCCAGATCCTCGGGGCGAATACCGGTGTGGTCGAACACCGCCGCGCCCAGCGCGCGAATGGCCGGGGAGGCGGCGAGTTCGGTGCGTTCGGAGACGAACCATTCATCGCTGCCCGACGCGCCCGCGTGCAGGAACACCCACTTGTCCTGTGGGATACCGGCGGCTTCGGCGGCCGCGGCACTGCACATGATGATGCCCGAGGCCATATCGACGGTCAGGTTCGCGCATTCGAGTTTGGTGTACGGCGCGGAGATCATGCGATTGGCTTCGGTGGCCGTGGCGATCTCGGCGGGGGTGAATTCCTGCGGCTGCCACGCGTTCGGATTGCCCGCCGCCACCGCCGACAGTCGCGACCACAGCTCGGCCACCGCCTGCGCGTGCTCGGCCGCAGTGCGGCCCAGGCGATGCCGGTTCGCCGATTCCAGCAGCGCGTACATATTGATCGGAGCCAGCAGTCCGGACTCGGTCTCGGGTGTGTTGTTCGCGGGCTTGTCGATACCGACCGTGCGCGTGGGATGCGCGGACGCGTCCTGCACCGGCCAATCCACTTCGATGCCCGCCCGCTGGGCCGCGGCCTGGGTGGCACCGGCTTCGGCTCCGGTCACCAGCACCACGTCGTAGTCGCCCGCCGCGATCGCCGCGGCCGCCTCGTTGAGCACCAGCTGTCCGCCGTCCCCGCCGAACGGGCTCGACTGCACCGTTTCCACCGTGCCCGCGCCCACCGCATCGGCGATCAGCGCACCCAGATCCCGGTACTGCCACGAGGTCGGGGACACCGAGTACACCGCGTCCGCGCGCGCCAGCAGTGCGTCCCCGGCACCGGCGTCGGTGGCCGCGGCGCGCAGCGCCCGTACCGCCAGCTCGGACGGATCGACATAGCCGGGGTCGGGGGTGCGATTCACGATCTGGCCCACACCCACCAGTACGGGTGTCGTCGGCGCGAGCACCGCACCGGACGCCTTGTGCCGCACGGCTTTCCGAGACGGACGGGACGCGGGCCCGGCGGCCGCGATCGCCGCGGGCAGTCCGGTGAGCGACTCGGCCAGTGCGTCACCGAGACTGCGCGCCACCGTCCCACCCAGGGGGCCTTCGATCGGCTGTCCGGCCAGTCCCGCATCCAGATACACCGTCGACCCGGCCCCGGCGGGCGTCACCGTAATCCACAATCCGAGGGTCAACCCCTGCGGTCCGGTACCCCGCAAGTGCAGGCCCGTCTCGTCGACCCCCGCCACGGTCCAGCGCAGATCGGCGGGAATGCCCATGAACTTGGCGACCTGCCCGTATTCCAGGCCCGCCTCGGCCTGTCCGGGGGCTTCACCGCGCCAGCCCGCATGGAAGGTGACCCACTCCGGAATCCGGTGCAGATCCACCAGATACGCCAGTGCCGTGGCCGCGTCGACATCCAGTCCCTGCTGGGCGTGCGCGGTCCGCACGAACTCGCTCAACCCCGCGGGTGGCGTGTGCTCCCCGAGATCCACCGGTTCCGGTGCCGCCTGTTGCCCGGTCAATCCCGCCACCAGATCGCGCACGATGCGCGGATCCCGGCGCACGGCCCCCAGCAGATCACCGCCCGCGCGCAGCTGTTTACGCACCGCACGGAATTTGTCGAACCCGGGCACCGAAGTCACCGTCGAACCTCCTCATTGAGGATGAGAGCATTAAAGCCTCACCGTATCGCCAACCGGCGCTGAGCGGGAGGGGTGCCCGGCCTCGGGAGCGCGGAAGCACCTTCCGGGCTCGTGGGCGGAAACGAGAATCGCCCACCGCCGCATGGGCCGTGGGCGATTCTCGATAGGGCGATTGCCGAAATGCGTGGCGATTGTCGTTGTCGCGCAGTGCGATCCGAACCCCGCCGGTATTTCCGCTACAGGCTGATGCCGAGCAACGCGTCCACCGCGGCCCGGATCGCGCCGGGGGCATCCGCGTCGGGGCCGCCGTAGTTCAGCGCCTGCTGCGCCCAGCTGTCCACCGCGGCAAGGGCTTTGGGGGTGTCCAGATCATCGGCGAGGTGCTGGCGCAGGCGCGCGATGGTGTCCGCGGCATCGGGGCCGGACGCCAGCGCGACCGCCGAGCGCCAGCGGTCCAGGCGCGAGAGTGCTTCGGCGAGCACCGCATCGGACCATTCGCGGTCCTGGCGGTAATGCCCGGAGAACAAGCCCAGCCGGATGGCGGCCGGATCGGTGCCCGAGCGGCGCAGCTTGGACACGAACACCAGATTGCCGCGCGATTTGGACATCTTCTCGCCATCGAGGCCGATCAAACCGGCGTGCACGTAGTGGCGGGCGAAACGACGACCCTTGACCAGCGCTTCGGCGTGCGCGGTGGAGTATTCGTGATGCGGGTAGATCAGATCGCTGCCGCCGCCCTGAATATCGAATTCGGTGCCGATGCGATTGAGCGCGATCGCCGCACACTCGATATGCCAGCCCGGGCGGCCCGCACCGAACGGGGCGGGCCAGGACGGTTCACCCTCGCGCTCGGCGCGCCACAGCAGCGCGTCGATGGGATCGCGCTTACCGGGGCGATCCGGATCGCCGCCGCGTTCGGCGAACAGCTTCTCCATGGTGGCCCGGTCATAGCCGGATTCGTAGCCGAACTGATCGGTGGCATCGTGCCGGAAGTAGATATCCGGGTACTGCGCGTCATCGACCACATACGCCGCACCCGAGGCGAGCAGCTTGTCGACGAGTTCGACGACCTCCTGCACCGATTCGATCGCACCGATGTAGTGCGCGGGCGGCACCACGCGCAGCGCTTCCATATCCTCGCGGAACAGGTTGATCTCACGGGTGCCCAGATCACGCCAGTCGATACCGTCGCGCGCGGCCCGCTCGAACAGCGGATCATCCACATCGGTGACGTTCTGCACGTAGTGCACCTCATGTCCGGCATCGCGCCAGAGCCGGTTGACCAGATCGAAGGTCAGGTAGGTGGCGGCGTGCCCGAGGTGGGTGGCGTCATAGGGGGTGATCCCGCAGACGTACATGGTGGCGGTGGGGCCGGGGGTGACCGGGCGCACCTGCCGATCGGCGGTGTCGAACAAACGTAACGCCGGTCCGGATCCGGGGACGGTCGGGACAGCGGTATCGGACCAGGACTGCATGAATCGAGGTTAACTGTGTGACGGGCGTCCAACCCGCGCGCCCCCGCTCACCGGTACCCGCACCCCCGCGGTGATGCACCGCTCGACCTGCACTTTAATTACGTCCGCGCACCCGTCAATGGTTGAAATCATGATGCAGGCAACGTTTTTCGCGTTGCAACGGACTCGGCGTGATCAGAATGCGGGCCAGGGGATGGGTCGCTGGCTCGACGGCAGCGGCAGCACCGGATGCTCGAGCAACTCCCGTGCGCGGGCCTCGAGGGCCTCGATTTCGGTGTCGGTGATCAGCTCGGCGAGCCGGGCACCCAGCTCGCCCGGCAGCGCTTTGACCAAAACCGTGATGTCGGTGAGCAATTCGTCCTCGATCGGCTCACCGGCCCAGCCCCACAGCACCGTGCGCAGTTTGGGTTCGGCATTGAGGCAGATGCCGTGATCGACCCCGTACACCCGGCCATCGATCCCGGCCAGCACATGCCCGCCCTTGCGATCGGCATTGTTGATCAGCACATCGAGCACCGCCATGCGTAGTAGCCGCGGGTCTGCCGCATGCACCAGCGATACCGGATGCCCGGAGGGATCCAGCGCCCGCAGCACCTCCCGGAACCCGTCCGGAATCTGCCCCACGGGCACCAGATCCACCAGATCCGGGCCCTCGTCGACGATATCGATCCAGCGCTGCACCATGCCGATCCCGTACGGGCCCTCACGCAGCACCGTTTCGGGAATCACGCCCCAGCCCAACGCCTCCGACACCGCGTACGAGGCGACCTCGCGCTGAGCGAGGGTGCCGTCGGGGAAGTCCCACAGCGGTCGTTCCCCGCGCACCGGTTTGTACACCACGCGCAGCACCTGGTGCTCGTCCTGCTCGGCCTCGCACACCAGCGTCACATTGCTGGCGGTGGTGACCTGCCCGATCACCGTCAGCTCGGCGGTGCGCAGCGGGTCGTTCGACACGTCAATCCTCTTCTGGCTCGCTGGTGGCGCCGAAGATCTCGCCGCGCTTGTACCCGTTGGTGCGCACACACATATGCCCGGTCGGGGACAACGGTTCCTGACACAGCGGACACGGCGGGCGGCCCGCCGCGATCACCCGCGTGGAGCGCAACGCGAATTCGCGCGCCTGCACCGGGGTCAGGAATACCCGCACCGCGTCCGGGCCTTCCTCGGTGTCATCGAGCACCACCGATTCGTCGACCTCGGTCTCGGTGATCGCCAATAGCTCCACCACCACCGCGTTCGCGTCCGCGTCCCAGCCCAAACCCATGGTGCCGACCCGGAATTCGGCTTCTATCGGGGTCGCCAGCGGTGCGATATCGGCCACATCGGCCGGTTGCGGGGGCACCGGGGTGCCGAAGCGGCGCGCCACCTCGTCCAGTAGCAGCCCCATCCGATCGGCCAGCACTTTCACCTGCTGCTTCTCCAGCAGCACGCTGACCACGCGCGGCTCCTGCACGGCCTGCAGGTAGAAGGCGCGGTCACCCGGCTCGCCGACGGTGCCGGCGATGAATCGATCGGGGGTGCGGAAAATATGGATTGCTCGGCCCATGGCACCTCCTCCAAAGCTCACTCACCACTAAGAATCGGGGCGCTCCGCTACCCCATTATCCGTACTACCGGTATTGCCCGTTTCACCGCCGGGCACCGGTCCCGATCTGGATTCGCCGCCGGTTTGCGGCGAAATCGCCGCCAAGGCGGACAGATCCGAGCCGGTGTCATTGAGCCGCCACACGTACGGGGCGGTCGGACTGTAGCGGATCACACTGATCGAGGCCGGTTCGACCACGATGCGCTGGAAACCGTCCAGGTGAATTCCGAACGCGTCCGCCAGCAGCGACTTGATCACATCCCCATGGGTGCACGCCACCCACAACACATCGCCGCCGTGTTTCTCTCCCAGAATCCGGTCGTGTTCGCGCACAGCGGAAACCGCGCGGAACTGAACCTGCGCCAAACCCTCACCCGAGGGGAACACCGCGCCCGAGGCGTGCCGCTGCACCACCTTCCACAGCGGCTCGTTCACCAGCTCGCTCAACGGCCGCCCGGTCCAGTCGCCGTAATCCACTTCCAGCAGGCGCTCATCGGGTTCGGCCTCGATCCCGAGCTTGTCCGCCAGCGGGGCGACGGTGCGCTGACAGCGCAGCAGCGGTGAGGTCACGATGTGCTCGATGGGCAGCGACCCCAGTCGCTGTGCGACCGTATGCGCCTGCTCGCGCCCGCGGTCGGTGAGATCGACGCCGGCGCTGCGGCCGGCCAGGGTGCGGGCAGTGTTCGACGTGGAGACGCCGTGCCGCAACAGGATCACCGTCACCGGGACAGCCTACGTGCTACGTCGCGCTGACGACGCCGGTCGCCAGCAGCGCCATCACCGTCAGGCCCAGGATGATGCGGTAGCCGACGAACCAATCCAGGGAGTGTTTGGTCACGAACCGCAGCAGCCACGCCACCGAGGCGTAGCCGACCAGGAAGGAGATGACCGTGGCGACCAGGATCTGCATGCCCGAGGCGTTGAGGCCCTCACCGGCGGGTTCGAAGGCGTCCGGCAGTGAGAACAAGCCCGAGGCCAGCACCGCGGGAATCGCGAGCAGGAATGAGAAGCGCACGGCGGCTTCACGAGTCAGGCCGATGAACAGACCCGCCGAGGACGTCGCACCCGAGCGCGACACGCCCGGAATGAGCGCCAGGCATTGCGCGAAGCCCATGATCAGGCCGTCGCGGGTGGTGAGCTGTTCGATCGGGCGGCGCTTCTCGCCGTAGTACTCCGCGGCGGCGATCACCAGTGCGAACAGGATGAGCATGGTCGAGACCAGCCACAGATTCCTTGCGCCGGTACGGATTTGGTCCTTGAGCAGAAATCCGATCACACCGATCGGGATGGTGGCGATGATCACATACCAGCCGATGCGGTAGTCCAGATCGCGCTGCGAATCCGGATCCAGCACATACCCGCCGGGTACATCGTCGCGATAGACCGGCAGCACGGTGGTGGGCTGATCGTGCAGCGGCACCCGCGCGGGCTCACGTCCGGTGATCTTCCACGAGATGGTGGTGAACCAGGCCACCAGGATTCGCCAGATGTCCTTGGCGAAATACACCAGCACCGCGGCCTCGGTGCCCAGCTGGGTGACCGCGGTGAAGGAGGCGCCCGCGTCATCGCCGAAGAAGACCGCCGACACGATGCGCATGTGCGCCGAGGACGAAATCGGCAGAAACTCCGTCAAGCCCTGCACCAGACCCAATATCAGGGCCTGCACCCACGTCATCGACTCGCCCACGCACATCCTCCAGTCCCGAATCGTCGGCTGCCGGTGGACAATTCGCCCACGCGCGACGGATTCGCCGCGAATACCGCCGGTGACCCTACAGGGCGCGGGACAACACCTGTCAGCGGAAGCACCCAACCGGGCGCGGAACCATCGCACGGGGTCCGGACCGTCACCGCGCGTGCACCGGAACCGCGGTGCTCACCACGCGCGCCAGCACACCGCGAACACGCAAACATGGTGGTCCAGAGGGGGATTGCGCGATCGGACGCGGTGACCGCGCGACATCGCGGCCGAATCGATACCCGCACGGCCCGGCGAGGCATAGCGGGGCGGACGGGACATGTGCGCTTAGGCTGACGCGTGTGACGAAAGTGCATGCGCGGTGATGGAACAGCGGACGGTGGGGCGCAGCGGGCTCCGAGTTTCCCGGCTCGGACTGGCCACCCACACCTGGGGCCGGGAGACCGACGCCGAGGACGCGGCAGCGCAATTGGCCGCCTTCGCCGAAGCGGGCGGCACCCTGGTGGACACCTCCCCCGCGTACTGCGACGGTGCCGCGCAACGCATCCTGGGACCCCTGATCGCCGAGATCGGACGCGAGGATCTGGTGTTGAGCGTGTGCTCGGGACAGCGTGCGGTGCATACCGATCCGGCCGCCGGACCCGCCACCATCCGCTGGAGCGTGGACGCCTCGCGCCGCACCATGATGCGCCAACTCGATCAGACCCTGCGCGTGCTGGGCACCGATCACCTGGACCTGTGGACCGTGGCCGCCTGGGATCCGCACACACCCCTGGAAGAGGTCGCGGGCACCCTCGAATACGCCGTCCGCACCGGACGCGTGCGCTACGCCGGTGTGCGCGGCTATGACGGCTGGCAGCTGGCCACCCTGGCCGCGGCCGCGCCGCTGACCGCCGCGCAAACCCCGTACTCGCTGCTCGCGCGCGGTGTGGAACACGAATTCGTCCCCGCCGCACAGCATCACGGCCTCGGCATCATCGCCACCGCGCCACTGGCCGGAGGCATCCTGACCGGCAAATACCGCGACGGCGTGCCCGCGGATTCGCGCGGCGCGGACGAGGCCACCGCCGCGGAGATCAACGCCAGCCTCGACGATCGCGCGGTGCGCGTGGTCGATGCGGTGGTGACCGCCGCGGACGGGCTGGGCACCTCGCCATTGGCGGTGGCGCTGGCGTGGATTCGTGATCAGCCCGGTGTGGCGAGCATGGTCGTCGGCGCCCGCGATATCGGCCAGCTCACCGGTGTGCTCGCCGCCGAGACCCTGGAGCTGCCGCGCGCCATCACCGCCGCACTCGGCGACGTCAGTGCGCGCACCGAATGAGCGCTGGAAATGAGCGATGGCTAGCCTTACCTGCATGAGGTGTCTCGCGAATGCCCGATCAGCGGTCCTGATGCGCACCGTCGCCGCCGTGCTCGGTGCCGGTCTGCTCATCGGCGCCACCGCCTGCACCAGCACATCGAACACACCGGCGGCCGGTCAACAGGGACCGGCCACCGCGACCGTCGGTGATGCCAACCCGGTGCCGATCGGCCCCGAACCCACCCCGACCCTGCCGGTCACCGTGCACAGCTACGACGGCGGCGAGGTGACCGTCACCGACTCCAGCCGCATCATCGCCGTCGACCGTTCGGGCACGTTCGCGCAGACCGTGTACGCGCTCGGCATGGGCTCGAAACTGGTGGGCCGCTCCACCTCCGCGGACTTCCCCGCCGTCAAGGACGTCGCCAACGTCGCGGGCGGTTCGGGCTCGATGAACGTGGAAGCCATTGCCGCACTGCGGCCTTCGGTGCTGCTCACCGACAGCACCAGCGCCACCCCGGTCATGCGCGATCAGCTCAAGGCGCTGGGTATCACCACGGTGTACCTGGATCCGCAGCGCACCATCGACGGCGTCGGCCCGCAGATCCAGGCCGTGGCCGACGCGCTCGGTGTCCCCGAGGCCGGGCGCAAGCTCGCCCAGCGCACCAAGGACGAGATCGCCGCGGCCACCGCGACCGTCCCCGCGCAGGATCCGAAACTGCGCATCGCGTTCCTGTACCTGCGCAGCACCGCCATCACCATGATCGCCGGACCCGGTTCGGGAGCGGACTCGCTCATCGCATCCCTGGGCGCGACCGACGCGGGCACCGCCTCGGGCATCAAGGAACCCTTCATCCCGATCACCAGCGAAGCCCTCATCGCCGCCGCCCCCGACGTGCTCATCGTCATGACCGACGGCCTGGCCTCGGTCGGCGGGATCGACGGCCTGGCCAAGGTCCCCGGCATCGCCCAAACCCCCGCCGGAAAGAACAAGCGCGTGGTCGACATGTCCGACGCGGTCGTCCTGAGCTTCGGCCCCAACACCGGCCGCGTCGTCGCCGCCCTGGTCAAGGCCGTCTACGGCGAAAAGACGGCATGACCAACCCCGCTCACCCCGACGCACAGGACAGAACCGTGCCCCCGGCGCACTCCCCCGACCCCTCGAATGAGGATGTCCCGGCACCGGATTCCGCGAACGATGCCGATGTGCGGTCGGTGCCGGATTTGAATGCCGAGGTGGATTCGATAGGCGGACATGGCAAGTCGCGGCGTAGTTCGACCTCGCGCACCACGCTCATCTTCGCCGGATCGCTGCTCGCGCTGGTGCTGCTGGCGTTGATCTCGGCGGCCGTGGGACAGGTGCCCACGACACCCCTGGAAGTCGCGGGCAGCTTCCTGCATCGCATCGGGCTGGACTGGGGTCCGATGCCCAAACATCCCGCCGGGGATGTCACGTTGTGGGAAGTGCGATTCCCGCGCGTGGTGATGGCCATGCTCGTCGGCGCGGCACTGGCCACCGCCGGTGCGCTGTTGCAGGGCGTGTTCGCCAATCCGCTGGCCGAACCGGGCGTCATCGGTGTCTCGGCGGGTGCGGCGGTCGGTGCGGGCACGGTCATCGTGGTCGGCGGGGCATTCGTGGCGTCCTGGTCGGTGGCGGCGGGCGCGTTCGTGGCCGGACTGCTCACCACGCTGCTGGTGTATGTGCTCTCGCGCTCGAACGGGCGCACCGAAGTGGTGACGCTCGTGCTGACCGGTGTGGCCATCAACGCCTTCGCAGGTGGCCTGATCTCGTTCCTGCTGTTCAGCGCCTCACCGGCGGCACGCGATCAGATCGTGTTCTGGCAGATGGGCAGTCTCAACGGGGCCACCTGGGAATCGGTGTACGTGGTCGCGCCGCTGACCGCGCTCGGCGTGGCCGCCGCGATCCTGATGGCCCCGCGCCTGGATCTGCTGGCCCTGGGCGAATCCGCCGCCCGGCATCTGGGCGTGGACGTGGAACGCCTGCGCCGCAATGTGATCGTGGTGGTCGCGGTGCTGGCGACCGCGGGGGTGGCGTTCACCGGCATCATCCTGTTCGTCGGCTTGATCGTGCCGCATCTGGTGCGCATGCTCGTCGGTCCCGGCCATCGCGTGCTCATCCCGCTCTCGGCGATCGTGGGCGCGGTGGTGCTGGTGGCGGCCGATATCGGTTCGCGCGCCCTGGTGCACAACGCGGACCTGCCGCTGGGCATGCTCACCTCCCTGGTGGGCGGGCCGTTCTTCTTCTGGCTGCTGCGGCGCACCCGCGCCCGTTCGGGAGGCTGGGCGTGAGCACCGTATTGCGAAGCATCACCGGCGTTTTCGCACGCACCCACGAGCTGCCCGAGACCCCGAAAATCGGCGAGGTCACCCTGCGCGCACGCGGGGTCGGACTGATCCGCAACGGCGGCAACCGTGTTCTCGACGGTGTCGATTTCGAGGTCATCGCCGGGCAGATCGTGGCCCTGGTCGGCCCCAACGGCGCGGGCAAATCCACCCTGTTGGCCGCACTCGCGGGTGAACTCGACCCGACCGAGGGCACCGTCGAACTCGACGGCAAACCCCTGGGCGACTGGGCGCACCTGGATATGGCCCGCCGCCGCGCGGTACTCCCGCAGAACCACACCGTCGGATTCCCGTTCACCGCACGCGAAGTCGTCGCCATGGGCCGCGCGCCCTGGGCGCGCACCGACCGTCAGGACGCCGATGAGCGGTACATCGCCGACGCCTTGGCCGCCACCGATGTGAAACACCTTGCCGGACGGCCGTTTCCGGCCCTGTCCGGTGGTGAACGCGCCCGCGTCGCCCTGGCCCGCGTGCTGGCCCAGGACACCGCGACCCTGCTGCTGGACGAGCCCACGGCCGCGCTGGATCTGGGTCATCAGGAACAGGTCCTGCACCTGGCGCGCGAACGCGCCAGCGCCGGAGCGGCCGTCGTGGTCGTGCTGCACGATCTCGGTGTCGCCGCCGCCTACGCCGACCGGGTCGCGGTCCTGGACTCCGGTCGCATCGCCGCCGATGGCCCGCCGCGCGAGGTGCTGACCACCGAACTGCTCACTCGCGTCTACAAGCATCCGGTCGATGTCTTCGACCATCCCGCCACCGGCGCACAACTGGTGCTCCCGGTGCGCGGGCGGCCCTGACCACGGATCAACGCGACTTACCCGAAACCGGCGACAGCACCGCCCAGAAATACTACGATAAGTAGTACTACTCGGCCGCGCACCATCGCACCCCTGGATGTCGCCATGCTCGAAACATCTGCCCCCGCCGCCACCTCCCTCCAATTACGCTGGGCCACCGTCATATTCGCGGTGGCACTGGCGACCCACGGCGCGGACCACCTGCGCCGCGGCATGAACACCGTCTCCATGACCGTCATGGTCCTGGGCTTCACGCAATCGGCGATCGCGCTGATCACCATCGCCCTGGTCTTCACCGGCCACCGCTGGGCTCCGACCTTCGCGATCGGTATCGGCTTCGCCAGCGCCGTCGGCTTCACCCTGGTACACGTGTTCCCCGACTGGTTCGGCCCGTTCAGCGACAGCTTCATCAACCCGCCCGCCAGCGCCAAGGTGACCGGCTTCTCCTGGTTCGCCGCCCTCTTCGAGATCGCCGCCGATCTGGCGATCGGTATCGCGGGCCTCCGGGCGCGCCGCCTGTGGTGACACTCGCCTCGAATTAGCTGGACGGTCGCCCAGCTTCTGTTAGGCTGGGCGGCGTCCGAATTCCGCACCTTCGTGTGCCACGAGAACCAGGGAGTGATGTTGATGACCGCGCGCATGGCCGTTGCCGCCAGCCGGATCACCGCATCCCCCGCGGCGACGGCCTGACCCGTTCCCGCCCTCCCGCTCGCGCCTGACGCGCGGCGGTTCCTCGTACACGAAAGGGTCTGTGCCCCATGAGCACACGCCACTCCTGGACCATCCGTACCGAAAACAACGCGGACATCCCCCGCGTGCACGCCATCAACGCCGCGGCCTTCGACACCCCCGCCGAGGCCGAACTGGTCGACCAACTGCGCACCGACTCCGCCTGGATCGACGGACTGTCCCTGGTCGCCACCGACGACACCGACACCCCGATCGCGCATATCCTGGTGACCCGCAACCACATCGGCGATACCGAGGCGGTGTGCCTGGCACCGATGGCCGTACTGCCGGAGTATCAGCGCAGCGGTGCGGGCGGCGCGCTCATTCGCGCGGTATTGCGCGAAGCCGCAACGCGCGGTGAACGATTCGTCACCGTGCTCGGACATCCCGAGTACTACCCGAGGTTCGGTTTCGACCGCGCCTCGAAGTACGGCATCGCCATGGGCGTCGAGGTCCCCGATGAGGCCCTGATGGTCATGAGCCTGGACGGTTCGGAGCCGCCGCGCGGAATCATCCGCTACGCGGCACCTTTCGGCGTGTAGGAGATCAGTCTCCCGCGGGCGGTCGCGGTGCTTCCGCACCGCCCGCGTACACCTGACCCCACAGCAGCCGCAGTCCGGCATTGCCCAGCCACAGCAGGAACAACACCAGTCCGGCGATCGGATGCCAGGCGAAGCCCAGCAGCACACCGGCCGCCCCGAACCACACGATCTCCAGTACCGCGCGCTTCCAGCCGCGCACCGGAATCCGCGCGTCGTGGGCGGCACCGAATACCGCCCACACCGCCACGAACACCGCGACCGCGCCGAACGCGGCCAGCACGCGCACGAGCGTCGGCACATCGAGGCTGAAACCCCACGCGATGGCCGCACCCAGCACACACAGTTCCAGCAGGAACATCAGCAGCAGGTTCGCGCCCTTGACCACACTCAACGCCACACCAGTTTCAGCACAGCCGGGGTGAGCAGCATACGAATCACCGTGGCGTCCAACAGCAGTGCCGCGATCATGCCGTACGCGATGTACTTCATCAGCACCAGATCGGAGAAGCCGAAGGCGCCGGTCACCACGATGAGAATAGCCGCGGCCGAGGTGATCACGCCGCCCGTGTGCGCGATGCCGTACCGGATGGCCTCGGCCGGTTCCGCGCCGTCCGCGCGCGCCTCGGCCATGCGCGATTGCAGGAACACCTCATAGTCGGTGGACAGCCCGAACAGCACCGTCACGATCAACACCAGCACCGCGAACATGAGCGGTCCGGGCGTGAAATCGAACAGCCCCGCCCCGTGTCCCTCGACGAAGATCCAGGTCAGGATGCCCAGGGTCGCACCGAGTGAGAGTGCGCTCATCACCACGGCTTTGATCGCCAGCACCAGTGACCGGAACGCCGCGTACATCAGCGCCAGCGCCGCGCTGATCAGAATCGCCGCCAGCAGCGGCAGCCCCTTGATCAACCCGAGAATGCTGTCGCGTTCGAGCGCGGGCACCCCCGCCACCATGACCTGCACCCCGGGCGGTTTGTCGATCCCGCGCAATGCCGACATCACCGTATCGGCGTCCCGCTTATCGGCCAGGCCGCTGCCCAGCACCGTCACCGCGTCCTTGGTCGGTGCCACCGGATCGAACGGCCCGGTCATATGCGCGGCGCTGACCTGATTGGCCTCATACCGAATATCGCTGAGCTGCTGCGGATTCGCGCCCACCACCACGAGTTTGAGCGGTTCGGTGCGGAACTGCGGGAACATGCGATCGAAATCCTGCTGCGCGACCCGGGCCGGATTGTCCGAGGCCAGATAGCGTTCGCTGAGCCCGCCGAACTCGATGCTGCGGAACGGCAGGATCAATGCCAGCAGCATGAGCACGATCGGCGCGATCACCAGCCACGGTTTGCGCATCGCGAAAGTGGCCAGGCGCGAGAAGAATCCGGCATCGATCTGCTCGGCGGTGCGAATGCTGGCCAGGCGATGCCAGCCCCACAGATCGATGCGCCGCCCCACGATGCTCAACATCGCGGGCAGCGCGGTCACCGACAGCACCGCCGCCAGCAGCACCGCGCTGATACCGCCGAGCGGCACCGAGCGCAGCACCCCGTTCGGGTAGATGAACAGCGCGCCCAGACTCACCGCGATGATCGCCGCCGAGAACAGCACCGTGCGCCCGGCGGTGGCCACGGTGCGCGCGGTCGCCTCCTCCACGGTGCGCCCGGCGGCCAACTCCTCCCGGAATCGGGTCACCGCGAACAAGCCGTAGTCGATCGCCAGGCCCAGACTCACCAGAGTGACCACGGCCGAGGCGAAGACGTTCACCTGGATGTGATCGGTGAGCATGCGCATGATGCCCTGGGTGCCCAGAATCGTCATGCCGCCGATGAGCACCGGCAACAGCGCGCCCACCACGCCGCCGAAGACGAAGTACAGCAGGATCGCCACGATCGGCAGTGCGATCAGCTCGGCGCGATGGATATCGTTCTGCATGCCGGTGTTGATGCCCTCGACCACCGGTTGCATGCCCGCCAATTGCACGGTGGTCCCGCCCGGCCCGGAACCCGGTGCGCCGGCGTGGAATTCGTTCTTGACGGCCATGTAGTTGTTGACCGTGTCGGTGCCGCCGTCCCCGCGCAATCCGATACTGGCGAAGGCGTGTGTGCGCGAGGCGTCGGCGAATTGGCCCATGAGCGCGCCGTCCCAATACGAGTCGATCTTGAGGATCTGCTCGGAATGTTTGGCGCGCAATCGATTCAGCTCATCGGTGACCGCCGAGCGCATCGGTTCGTCATCGAGGGTGTGCCCGGGCGGGGCGGTGTAGACCACGATCAGATCGCTGTCGGTATCGCGCCCGAAGGTGGAATCGGCGAGTTTGGAGGCGGCGACGGATTCGCTGGATTCGTCGAACCAGCCCTCCTGGGTCAGATGATCACCCAGATCGCGGCCGTAGAACCCCGACGCGAGCACGATCAGCCCGAACACCGCGAACACCAGATACCGGTGCCGATACACCAAACGTCCCCACCGCAGCGCGAGCGGAGAGTGCACCGGTGCTTTGTCGATCATGATCCGGGGTGCGCGCTCTCCGGTCTTACCGACCATCAGCCGCAGGCCGCGGTGCGATAGTCGGCCGAGCGCAGAATGCCGCACAGATCGGTGCGCGAGATCTTCCAGCGCCCGTCCTTGTTCACGAAATGCACCACGGTGGTGCGCACATTGGACCCGGTGCCGTCCTTGTCCAGGCTCAACGTGGCGGTCAGGGTGCCGTCGTGATTGTCGAACACCGGATCCTTGACCCCGTACACCGCGCGCGGATTGTCCTGCAGCGCTTTGTACATATCGGGAATGGCGTCCTTGAACGCCTCACCGTCCTCGATCAGGGCGGTGCGATCGGCATCGGGCAGTGACGGATCCAATGCCGCCTTGATCTGCGCGTCCAGTTCGGCGGCGGTCGGCAGCGGCGGCCGGTTCGCGCTCGAGACGGCGGCGGCCTGGGAGGACGAGCTCAGTGCGGCATAGGCCGAGGAGCGCGCCGCCGCCACCGACGATTCGTCATCGGAGCCGCCGCACGCGCTGACGGTGAGACCGAGGACGGTGATGATCAGTGCTGCTGCGGCCGGTCGTCGAAAAGCCATCAACTTCCTCATGCTCGAACTGCGGTTACTTGCCCACAGTCAATCATGCGAACCTGTGGAACCTGACTCGCGCGTCACATGTGCGCGGCCGAGTGTCCGAGCTCATGACCGCGTCCGGGCGCGCGGGTCTCAGATTCCGTCGAGTACCGCGCCGAGGCGGCCCAGGAGCGCTCGGACCGTGCTGGCTTCCAGGGGCTGCACCGCGGGCACCGGGACCGCTTCGGGGATGAGATCGCGGACCAGGGCGATGATGCTGCGCTCATCGTCGAGATCGATATCGGTGACCCGGGCCACGGCCACGGCCACCACATCCTCGGCGGCGGGCACATCGGTATCGAGGTCGGGGCGGTAGATCTCCAGGGTGAGCGTGGACCGCACCGTGCGGAACGCGAACGAGCGCCCGTCACCGGTGACGCCGAACCCGTGCGCGTACCGACCCACGGTGATGTCCTCGACGGCGAAACCGGGCTCCGGTATGCCCGAGGTGTGGTCGGTTACCAACGAATCTCCCCTGCCAGCGCCCACTATTACCTTCCACGGTAACCGTTGCCCCCGACACGCTCTCCCAAACCCCATGTCACGTCATATGACTCGGCGCGTATGCGGCGCGCCCGCGAAATGTGTGCCCCGTCATGTAGCGCATGACGGCGCGCCGTGAACCAAGACCCCGCCCACCGGGCGTGGTCGGGCAACATGGTCATATTGGAGAGCACGCATACGTTTTGTCGGTCAGGTAAGGAGTTCGCTGCATGCGCCGTCGCGGCTGGATCGAGTCGGCCCTCGCGGGTGCGGCCGTGCTGACCCTGCTGGCCGGATGTTCCTCCAGCGACGACGGTGGGGACAAACCCACCATCGAACCCGCCACGCCTGCCGCGGCTCCCGTGGCCGCCGCCGCGCCGACCGGTGAGGTGACCCCGTTCGCCGCGGTCGGAGCGCTGCTGGCCGAACCGTCCACCGGAATCCTGGCCGTGCTCTCCGATGCGGGAAAGACGCTCTCGCTCATCGACAAGAGCGGCACCCGCGCGGTGCCGCTGCCCGGTCCGGCCGCCGCGCTGGCCGCCGGGAAGCCCGGGGAAATCCTGATCGCGGTGCCCGGCAAGGTACTTCGCCTCGACGCCGCCACCGCCAAGGTCACCGAGATCGCCGTGGACGGGGACGTGCGCTCGGTCGCGCTGCGCGCCGACGGTGATCTGGTCGCCGGGCTCGCCAAGGGCAAGGTGCTCATAATGGCCCCCGATGGCGCTGTGCGCGAAAGCATTTCGGGCCTGGCCTCGGCCGATGCCATCGACACCAGCACCGACACCATCGTGGTGCTCGACCGTCGCCAGAGCGCGCTGACCGAACTCAACCTGCCCGATAAGCGCCTCGGCTTGACCCTGCGTACCGGTGACGGAGCCACGAATCTGATCGGCGATCACTTCGGCCGGCGCATCGTCACCGACACCGCCGGAGCAGAACTGCTGGTCTACACCGCCGATCCTTTGGTCCTGCGCCAGCGTTTCCCGGTAGGCTCTTCGCCCTACGCACTCGCCTACGATCAGCGGTCCGAGACCGTGTGGGTGACGCTGACAGGCAGTAACCAAGTCGTCGGATACGACCTGTCGACGGGTATACCGGTAGAGGTGGGGCGCTACCCGACGGTGCGCCAGCCCAACACGGTGACCGTCGACGCTCGCACCGGTGACCTGTTCGTGGGATCCGCGACCGGTGACGGTCTGCAGCGGATCAGCGCGGACCAGCGGAAGAGAGGGCAGTGATGGCTCGGGCCTCACGATCAGCGCATAATTCGCGCGCACTACCGGCCGGCTGGGAGGAAACCAGCGACGAGTACGAATACGTGCCGTTGCGACTACCCCCGGAAATGAATCGCGTGACCGCCTCCATGCGCCTGGCCATTCAGGCCGAATACGGCGGCTGGGAGTTGTCGCGGGTGCGCGCCTACACCGACGGCAGCCGTCGCGTGCTGCTGCGCCGCCGCAAGAGTTCCCTGCTATCCCCGACACCCGAGGCGGTGATGTAACCCGCATGTCTGAGCGCCTGTACGCCCTGCTGTTGAAGGTGATGTTCCTGCTCCCCCCGGAGCGTATTCATCATCTCGCATTCGGTGCGATCAAACTGGCCACCCGGTTCGCCCCGGGCCGCTGGATCACCTCGAAACTGCTTGTCGCCGATGATCCGGTGCTGGCCACGCGCGCGTTCGGGATCGATTTCCCGGCCCCGCTCGGGCTGGCCGCCGGGTTCGACAAGGATGCCGAGGGCGCCGACGCGTGGGGGCCGCTGGGCTTCGGCTACGCCGAGATCGGCACCGTGACCGCGCAGGCGCAGCCGGGCAATCCCGCACCGCGTCTGTTCCGGTTGCCCGCGGACCGGGCGCTGATCAATCGGATGGGATTCAACAATCACGGTGCGGCACAGGCGGCTTCGCATCTGTCGCGGCGGCGCGCCGGCGGGATTCCCATCGGGGCGAATATCGGCAAGACCAAGGTGGTCGAGGCCGCCGACGCCGCCGCCGATTACGCCAGCAGTGCGCGCCTGCTCGGGCCGCTCGCGGATTTCGTTGTGGTGAACGTGAGTTCGCCCAATACCCCCGGTCTGCGCGATCTGCAGGCGGTGGCATCGCTGCGGCCGCTGTTGCAGGCGGTGCTCGATACGGTATCGGTGCCGGTGCTGGTCAAGATCGCGCCGGATCTGTCCGATGAGGATATCGACGCGGTCGCCGATCTGGCCGTGGAGTTGGGGCTGGCCGGAATCGTGGCCACCAACACCACGATTCGCCGCGACGGGCTCAATACCCCCGCCGATGCGGTGGCGGCGCTGGGTGCGGGCGGGCTGTCCGGTCCGCCGGTGGCCGATCGCTCGCTCGAGGTGCTGCGCCGGTTGTACGCGCGGGTCGGGGATCAGCTGGTGCTGATCTCGGTCGGCGGTATCGAGACCGCCGAACAGGCGTGGGAGCGGATTCTCGCGGGCGCCACCCTGTTGCAGGGCTACACCGGATTCATCTACGGCGGGCCGTTCTGGGCGCGGCGCATGCACCGCGGGCTCGCGGTCAAACTGCGCGCGCACGGATACTCCAGCCTGGGGCAGGCCGTGGGCGCGGGGCATACCGCTCGCGCCTGAGTGGGTTTCTTGCGCTGACTGCGACTTTGCAGTCGGCGCAATGACTTTCGGCAACAGCTTTCGGTGGCAACGACTTTCGGGTGCGGTGACGCGCTCCGGGTCAGGACGCCGGGACGTCGTGCGCGTATGTCGTCAGGCCCACAGATGCTGTGAGCGCGCGCCGGAGGCGGCGGGGGCCAGCGTGCCCGGCGGCAGTGTTCCCACATACCAGCCGCGCAGGAACGGTTCGGGCAGTGCGGCATCGGTCTCGTACGGGACCAGGGTGTCGTGATGCATGCGTTCGGCCATGCGCTGGGCGAGCATGACCACCGCGTGCTCGACCAGAATGCCGAGCCGGGACGCGCGCTCGGCGGCCTCGGAATGGGCGGCGTCATCGAAAACGATCTCCGGATCGGACAGGATTTCGTCCAATTCCATTCCCGCGTGCGCTTGTGCGCGGGTCAATCGCTGTTCCGGTAGCCAGCTCAGCGACCACGCGTCCTCATCGCGGGCGCGTCGTGCGAATTCGGGGGTGATGTCGCTCGTCATCTCCCGATGGCTGATATCGATTGTCACTGCTGGGTCCTCCCTGAGCTGTTTGCATCCTCATCGAACACCGGGCGGTCGGTATTTCACCATTTCCCAACGCCGCCCGTTTTGTCGGGAAATTCAGTGTTCTCTCCTCCCCTGCAATACCTGCTGCACCTCTTCCACCGGCATGCCCAATTCGTCCGCGTTGACGATCGCCCGCGCCGCCAGAATCACATCGCGGCGATAGTGCTGCCCGGAAAAGATCTCCGCCAACTCCATCCCGGCCAACGCCTGCCCGCGCGATACCAATCGATGCGGCAACCAAGTCAACCGCCAGTCCAACTCCCAGCCATCGGCCACCCGATGCGCTGCCTCGCCGGTGAGGTCACTGGTCATCTGCCAGTCGGAGTAGTAGATCGTCACGGTCTCCCCCGCTCCATCATCCGCTGATGCAGCACCGCCATGACGTGTTTCACGCTGGTTCCCAGTTCCCTCGCAAGAACCTCCGCCCGAGCCCCCGGCTCTTCGGGCGAACTACACAATTCCGCAAGCTCCATCCCGGCCCGCGCCTGCTCGAGCGTGAACAACCGCTCGGGCCACCAACTCAGTTCCCACGCGGGTTCGGCCCGATCGTTGCGCCGCCGCGCCCATTCGGGGCACGCGCTACTGGTGATCGATCGACTGCTCTCGTACATCAAGACGGTTCTCCAAAGGTGAAGCGCCGCCGCCGCGGGATCCGTTTTCCGGAATGCCCGAGACCGGCCGATCGCGTCGCGATGATCAGCCGGTGCTGTCGCTGCCAACGAATTTTGTGTACACGGATCGAGCGGGCGACGGCGGAACAGGGTGTGGTCTGTGCTGAATCGGCGAATCCGCCTACCGCACAGCGACTTCACCGTCCTGCTCCGTCTCGGGCTCGCCGGCCGCCGCCCGCGTCCCCCGCCGAAACCGCCAAATCAGTGGAATCACTCCCAACACCGAGACCTCCCAAACCGTCTGGTGCAGGCTTTCTTTCGCCTAGACTGAGAATGGCATTTGCCGACCGATCCCGGCAATTGCCGATGCACCAAGGGAATTGACGGTTCTTCTGTTCAATAAACCTGACCTCCGGTACGTGGAGGAAGAATGACCAGGAACAACCCGCACCGCCGCACCGACCGGGAGTCGGCACCACAGGATCCGGGCGTGGTCGCGGTCCGCGAACTTCTCCTGCGCCTGCGCAAACGATCCGGTCTGAACAGAGAACGGCTGGCCAGCACCGAAATCGACATCGATCCGCTCCTGCAGCTGAGCGTGGTTCGGCGGTATGCGTACTTGAGCGGGAAGTCGGCTGTCGAGGTTTTGCCGAACGTCGTCGGCCATGTGGCTCGACGGCTTCCATCCACACAGCGGTTGATCGTCGACGCGGAGCTGGGGTTGGGCCTGCTTCGCGAAAGCTGCTCCGAGGGAGTGGATCTCGATCAGCTGTACGGGACGGAGCTCGGCGGGCGGCGTATCTATCTGACACGGCATTGGGCGGCGCTGCATCGAATCCTGCGCATCACCGAACCGCCTGCCGCTCCCAGCGCCAGGACGTTGCGGGATGCGCCGGAAGAGCTGGCCTTCACCGCACTGGCCGAGTTGTTGACCATGGGTTCCGACCTCGACGTCGGCCTCATGGTCAAGACCGACAGCGGGCACGATGAGTCGGCTCATGTTCGCGTGACGGTGACCGTGCTCGGCGATGCGGCCATCGACCATGTCAGTGTGGTCGAGGCGATACCCGAATTCGGCGCCTCCGCGTGGGGGGACTTCCGCCGTCATCCCGGCGGTAAGGGTCTCAACCGGGCCGTCGCCCTGGCTCGTCTCGGCATGGATGCCCGATTGATCGCGGCCATCGGTGCCGATGAGGACGGCAAGAGGATCGAGGACTATCTGAAGGAGCAGAAGGTCGACACGAGTCTGCTCAAGGTAATGGACGGACCGCATACGCCCGTGGCGACGGTGATCGCGCTGCTGACAGGCGAGTCCACCTCCATAGCGTTCAAACAGGACCGGCTCGCGATGACCTCGGCCGATTTGAGCAGTGCCGCGATTCACCAGGCCCTGACGAGTTCCGACGCCATGATGGTCACGTTCGAGCAGCCGATCGATGTTGTGGCGGAGGTGCTTGCGATCGTGGATCGTGCGGTGCCGCGTCCGTGGCTGATCGTCAATGCCTCCCCGCCTACCGTCCTTCCCGGGCACCTGCATCGACATCTGGGCGCGGTCGACTACCTGATCGGTAATGCGAAAGAGGTGGCGGCGGCCTGGCCCGCGAGTTCGTGCGAGGCCTCCACCGAGCGATTGCTCCGGTACGGCGTCGGGACCGTCTGCATTGTGGACGGCCTGGGATGCACGATTCGAACTTCGGACAGTGAGCTCCATGTCCCCCATCGCCGCATTCGTGACAGCTCGGCCGGATCGACATCGGCATTCTCCGCTGCCTTGGTCTACCGGCTCACCACGATGCGGCGCGCCGCTCGCGAGGCCGACTTTCAGTGGGCCACCGCGGCGATCTCTGCCCGCGTTCAAGCGCTCGATATTCCGGAATCCATGCCGTCGGTCTCGGAAATCGACTCATACTTCGACGGCGGTAACCTGAATGGACTCAATGTGATTGGTGAGGAACCGGGTCGGTCCAACCGCAACTGGTAGGCGGGGCATTCGACGGGCTGCTCGCTACTCGACCGGGTCGCGCCGGTGTTGGGAGCAATCGATGCCGCCAGAAGATATCGGCCCGGTGATGCTGACCCCGGTGGGCGACCAGCGCTATGTAATCCGCAAGGGGCACCGAATGTTGGTGCGGGACTGGGAGATAGGGCCGCAGGGCAGGTTCGGGCTGGCGTCCGTGATCGGTCCCGATCTGCTGGAGAACTGCCTGGTTCGCATTCATTCGCGATGCCTGCACGGGGAAGTCCTCCAGTCGGACGATTGCGATTGCGGCAGCGAACTGGATATGGCTCTGGACTTGATCCAGGATGCGAACGCCGGTGTGCTGATCTATCTGGAGCAGGAGGGGCGGGGGGCCGGCTTGATCGCGAAGGCGCGGGCCTATCAGCACGGTGAACGGACCGGGGACAACACCTATGCCAGCTATCGTGCGCTCGGCCTACCGCCCGATTCGCGCACCTATGAGCATGCGGTAGCGGCGCTGCTCGAGTTCGGCCTCCGTTCGTTGCGACTGCTCACCAACAATCCTGAGAAGACCGCTGCGGCACGGGCGGCGGGGCTGGTCGTGACGCAGGTGCCCTTACACACTCCGCCACGCAGTGAACGCGCCCGCCGCTATCTCGAAGCGAAAAGACAGTACGGCCACCACCTTCCGACCTATCGCCGCTGGAGGTTGCGGTTGCGTGGGTCACGGGACTTCTGGTAGCCAGTCAATAGCTGTTGCTGTGAAATTCTCCTCGGCAATCGCTGGGTATCTGTTTCCGCCGACGATGACGCCGGCCGCATCAGGGTCCACCCGGGCTGTGCGGTAACGGTTTCGCGCGCGACCGGGCTGTGCGGCGACACGTGCCGGCGGATTGATTGCCATTCGGATGCGAGTGGTGTTGCCTGCCTGTACCGTGTCGTCCGAGCCGTGATCGGCGCCTGCAGCGCCGGTGCATGGACCGCTCCTGTGCCTCCCGCATCACGATGGCGGGAGGCATCGTCGTGTCCACGGACTCCGGGCCCAGCCGACTACGACTGGGCGAAAGACGGTCGGTGTGGCGGACTTTCCGCTCCTGGATGCAGACGAGGCGGTCATGTGAGCGTTGATGTGGGCGATTTGTCGGGTCGGATCGATGTCGCCACCCCGTGTGGGGCCACCCTCGCCGGACACGTGGCGCTACCCGCGATGACGGTCGATTGGGAACAGGTCGAGCGAACCCGGCATCGGATGACGCGCAAGGGTGCGGAGATGACGGTGCGAGTGCTGGATGTTCCCGGTGACGGCGGCGGCAAAGCCATCATCGTCGGTGATGCCGAACGCAGCAGCAACCCACTGGTACGGATCCATTCGCGCTGCCTGTACGGCGATGCGCTGCAATCGGATGACTGCGACTGCGGTCCGGAACTGAGCAAGTCGATGGACGCCATCCAGCGGGAGGGCGCGGGTGTGCTCTTCTATCTCGAACAGGAGGGTCGCGGAGCCGGACTCGAGGTCAAGGCAATGGGTCTGCGATTGACCCAGTCGCTGGGAATAACCACCTTCGAGGCCTACCACGAGCTCGGGTATCCGGACGATCTGCGGCGATTCGACCATGTCGCGCAATCCTTGCTCGACGACCTCGAATTGAGGTCGATACGCCTGCTGACCAATAACCCGGACAAACAGTCGGCCTTGGCGGAACATCGAATCGAGGTCGACAGGGTGCCGCTGCGCACCGTCCCACGCAGTGTCAGGTCACGAAAGTATCTGGAGGAGAAGCGCGTTCATCGTGGCCATGCGCTTCCACCGCGTTGGGCGTGGGTCTGCGGCATTTGGGCGAAGCGCGTGGGTGTGGCTGTCACAACCCTCAGTGTCGTCGGCGCGTGGGCTCTGGATATACGTGAACTGGTGATCACCAGCCACCTACTGATGATCGCCACATTCATACTGAATCATCCCGCCAATGCCAACGCCCGATTTCGGGTTCGCGCGATGCTGCGGCACCTGGGCATGCTTCGGCGATAATGGCCGAAGGTCCGCAGATGAGCCGGGGTGGTCGTGGAAGAGCTTCAGGCGACAGCACATTCGCTCGCACGCAAGGGTCGTGAACTACGCGTGCAGGTGATGGAACTCCGTGACGACAGCGTGGGCGGTGAACCCGGATCGATCTTCGGGCACGTACTGGTGTTCGGAAATCCCGGGCCGGGGTGTCTGGTGCGGATCCACTCACGCTGCCTATACGGTGATGCGCTGCGGTCCGATGACTGCGATTGCGGTCCCAAGCTCGACCTGGCCATCGACATGATTCAAGCCGAAGGGCACGGTGTGCTCGTCTATCTGGAGCGGACCGGGCGCGGGGCCGAACTCATCGAAAAGGCAGTCGGGCTCGGGGCGCAGATCGGGGTGGATACGTTCACCAGTTATCGGATGCTCGGGCATCCGATCGATTCGCGGTCGTATGGGCATGCGGCGCAGGCGTTGTCGGGGTTGGGGCTGCGGTCGGTGCGGTTGATGACCAACAATCCGGACAAGGTGGCGGCGTTGGAGGAGGCGGGGTTCGCGGTGGTGACGGTGCCGCTGTCGACCGAGCCTCGGAGTGAGCGGGCGCGCCAGTATATGGAGGCCAAGCGGAGGTTTCGGGGGCATCGGTCGCCGGTGGGTGGGCGGCGATGGCCGGCGCGGGCGATGCGGGGAGCCTGGGGTGCGGTCCGAAATGTCCGATTTGTTGGATCTGGGTTGTAGCGCGAGACACAGCGGTGACTTTCTGGCTAAGCTGAGTGAGCCGCGCCACAGATGAGCGTGCGGCCATCGCGTGATCGGTGGGTGTTCTCTCGGGACGTCGGGTTCGCGCAGGTCGGATGGGTGCGCGTGTGGCGGTGTAAGCGAGAGGCAATCGGAAAAGGGTTATGACGACAGACATCGGCTATCCGCACAAATCGGGCAAAACGGTCTACACGATTCCGGAAGCGTTTCAGGAGACGCTGACATTGCGTCCGGAGCAGATCGCGATCAGGACGGTGGGGGGAACCACTGAGATCAGCTGGCGAGAGTACGGGGAGCGGGTGCGCGGCATTGCCGCCGGACTGGCGGGGCTGGGGGTCGGGCACGGCGACACCGTCGGCATCATGCTGACCAACCGGCCCGAGTTCAATCTGGTCGACACCGCGGCGCTGCACCTGGGCGCGACGCCGTTCTCGATCTACAACACCAGCTCGCCCGAGCAGATCGCGCATCTGTTCACCAATGCCGAGAACAAGGTCGTCATCACCGAACCGGCGTTCCTGGACGCGGTGCGCGGAGCCGGTGTGGAGATCGAACACATTGTGCTGGTGGAGGGTTCGGCCGCGGGCACCAAGACCCTCGCCGAGGTGGAGGCCGCACCGGCCGCCGATTTCGACTTCGACGCCACCTGGCGCGCGGTCAAGGCCGAGGATCTGGCGACGCTGATCTACACCTCCGGCACCACCGGCCCGTCCAAGGGCGTGGAGCTGACCCATCGCAATGTGGTCGCCCAGATCGTCGGACTCGTCAACGGCCCGCTCGTGGTCGGCCTGGATGACCGCTCGGTGTCGTATCTGCCCGCCGCCCATGTGGCGGACCGCATTTCGGGTCACTGCGCCAACCTGTTCACCGGCGTGCAGATGACCACCGTGCCCGATCCGCGCGAGATCGCCGCCGCCCTGCCCGACGCCCGCCCCACCGCGTTCTTCGGTGTGCCGCGCGTGTGGCAGAAGATCAAGGCCGGTATCGACGCCAAGCTCGCCACCGAGCCCAGCGGCGTGAAGAAGGCCCTGGCGAATTGGGCCATCGGCGTCGGTGTGGAAGCCGCGCGCGCGGACCTGTCCGGCAACGGCCGCGGCCTGCTGCTCGATGTGCAGCACAAGCTGGCCGATGCCCTGGTGCTGTCGAAACTGCGGCACACCTTGGGATTCGACGAACTCAAGGTCGCGGCGTCGGGTGCGGCGGCCATCCCGCCGGAGACCCTCGAGTACATGCTCGGACTGGGTTTCGTGGTCACCGAGGTGTGGGGCATGTCGGAGACCTCCGGCGTGGGCACCTACACCCCGCTGGCCAAGCCCAAGCCGGGCACCGTGGGAATCCCCATGCAGGACACCGAGGTTCGCCTCGGCGAGGACGGCGAACTGCTGCTGCGCGGGGCCATCGTCACGCACGGCTACCGCAAGATGGCCGATAAGACCGCCGAGGCCATCGACGCCGACGGCTGGCTGCACACCGGTGACGTGGCCACCATCGACGGTGACGGCTACATCACCATCGTGGACCGCAAGAAGGAACTCATCATCAACGAGGCGGGAAAGAACCTGTCTCCCACCAATATCGAGAACACCGTGAAGGCGGCGTCCTCGCTGGTCGGCCAGGTGGTGGCGATCGGTGACGCCAAGCCGTACATCGCCGCGCTCATCGTGCTCGACCCCGATACCGCGGTGGTGCGCGCCAAGGCGCTCGGCACCCCCGACGCCGATCTGAAGACCCTGGCGGTGCGCCCGGAAATCCTCGACGAGATCAAGGCGGCGGTCACCACCGCCAACGCCAAACTCTCACGCGTGGAACAGATCAAGCGTTTCATCGTGCTCGACGCGGGCTGGGAGCCCGGCGGTGACGAACTCACCCCGACCCTCAAACTCAAGCGCAGCCCGATCAACACCAAGTACGCGGCCAATATCGCCGCGCTGTACACCACCCCCGCGCCGGACAATGTCGTAAACCTGTCCTGAGCTGGAAAGCGCTGTGGCCCCGGATGATTCATCCGGGGCCACGGTCATGTCAGACGCGTGCGGCGGTGACTCCCGCTCGCCGCAATTGCAGCGTCATCGCGGCGCTGATTCGTTGCATCTGCTCGTGACTGTGCTCGGCGGTGTCGTACTCGACCTGAATCGTGAGACGGCCGTCGACGGTGAAAATGGTCATCTTCGGCGGCATGCCCGGGGCCATGGCGAACACCTCATCGCGCACGAACTCCAGTGTCGCGGGCAGCGAATGTGCCGGTACCCGGCCGATATTGGACAGCGCCAGGGTGGGCGGTGCGTTGAACAGCGCGGCGGTCACCGCGTCGAGTTCACGCTGGGAGGCGCGCATGAACATCGCCGGAAAACGCAGTTGCGCCGAGTCTTTCATACCCGCGGCGACGGCATGCGCCAGGTCGATCGGATCGGAATCCGCGGCCGCCGATACCGGTGTTCCGGAACCGGCCGCGCAATTGAGCAGGGTCGAGGCGGACACCACCGGAACCAGATCCGGGCGCAGATCCACCGCATGCCCGCACATCATCGGCAGCGTCCCGGCCTCGGGCGCGAACTCGGTCCGCACCGCCGCCATGGCCGCTCCGGCGAGCAGGCTGTTCATCGAAAACCCCTGTGCGCGTGCGGTCGCCACCAGTGCGGCGGTCTGATCGGCATCCACTTCGATGCGCCGGACCGCGAGCCTGCCGTTCGGGTCTCCCCCGGGCTGCCCGTCGATCGGCAGGTGCACCGGAGCGGCCGCCGGATCCATGGCCATCGCGCCCGCGCGCATCATGGCCACGAACGCGTCGACCTCGGCATCACTGATCAGCGCCGCCAATTGGGTATCGACCCCGGCGGGCAACTCGTAGTTCCATTCCGGTTGCGGCAGTGGCGATCCCGTCACCCGCGCGGTGTAGCGCCGCCACATCTCGTCCAGGAGCGGGAATACCGAGCGGCCGTCGGAGATGCCGTGATGCAGCACCAATACGACCCGCGTGAACTCGCCTTCACGCAGTAGTTCCGCGCGGAAAAGCCCTGTGCCCCATTCTTGCCGCGAGTTCACCAGCGTCCGATACGCCTGCGCACCCCCGGGGCTGACGGTGACGCTCGGCCGGTAGTCGTCAACGAGTTCGAAGCGCTGCACCCTGTCGCCGCCGATGACGACTCGGGCGCGCAGCAGAGGATGCAGGGCGGCGAGTTCGGTGAGCGTCGCACGCAATGCCGCGGGATCGATCTCCCCGCGCACGGTGCTGCCGATGAACAGCGGCATACCGCCGATGGGCACGCTGCCCAGATGCGTGTTCTCGCCGAAGTAGCCGATCTCGAACGGGGACAGTGGGCGCTGTGTGGTCATATGCTTCCGGCTTTCCTGCGGTGGACCTGGCGAAATCGACCATACACACGTTTCAAACAATTGTCACAAACATGTGTTTGAAACGATTGTCACAAACACGCTGCTAGGCTGCGTACCGTGGGAACCCGAGAAGATCTGCTCGCCGGAGCCAAGAAGTGCCTGGCCGAACGCGGCCTGGCGCGCACCACCGTGCGCGATATCGTGGCCGCCTCCGGCACCAATCTGGCCGCCATCAACTACCACTTCGGCACCCGCGACCAGCTGCTCAATCAGGCGATGCTGGAATCCACGGGTGAATCGGTGACCCGGGTACTCGACTCCCTGCCCGATGACGCCGACCTGGACACGGGCGAACGCCTGACTACCTTCTGGCGCAAGCTCATCGAATCCTTCGGCGCCGACCGCGCGGTGTGGTCGGCCAATGTCGAGAGCATGGCGCAGGCCCTGCACTCCCCCGAACTGCGCACCGAGATCGGCGCCGCCCAGGTCCGCGCCCGCGCGGGACTCTCGGAAGCCCTGGGCGACAACGACCCTCGCATCGGCGCCATCGTGCAAACCCTGATCGGCGGCCTACTGGCCCAGGCCCTCATCGACCCGGACAACACCCCCACCGCCGAGGAACTCACCGCCGGAATCCAAGCCCTGGCGGCACTTTCGAACCCGGCCCCCTGAATCTGCTCTACATATACGGAAAAGCTGTGGCCCCGAGCGAATCGCTCGGGGCCACAGTCGAATACAGCCTGGTGACTACTTCTGCTCGTGCGTGCCGATCAGCGTCGCGCGCCCGATGGCATTGAGGAACAGGTTGAACCCCAGGTAGGCGGGTGAGGCGCTCTCATCGACCTCGAGCTTGTCCACTCCGACCGCGTGCACCACCACGAAGTACCGGTGCGGCCCGTGCCCGGCGGGCGGGAACGCGCCGGTGTACTCGTGCAGGCCAGCGTCATTGCGCAGTACGACCGCGCCCTCGGGCAGGCTGCCGCCCTTACTGCCCTGTCCGGTCTCCAGGCCGGTGGTGGTCGCGGGGATATTGGCGACCACCCAGTGCCAGAAGCCCGAGGCGGTGGGCGCGTCCGGGTCGTACACGGTGACGGTGAAACTCTTGGTCTCCGCGGGGAATCCGGACCAGCTCAGCTGCGGGGAGATGTCCTTGCCGCCCGCGCCGCCCAGCGCGCTGACCTGATCCAGGTGCAGCGGCTCGCCCTCGGTGATATCGCCGGAGGTGACGGTGAATTCGGGCAGTTGCGGCAGCGGAGCGTAGGGATTGTAGGAGTAGTCGGGCACGGGCCGTCCTTTCGATCGCGGGGCTGATCAGCAGTTCAGGAGGAAGTGTTCCAGCACGCTCGCACCGAATTCCAGCGCCGCCACCGGGACGCGCTCGTCCACGCCGTGGAACAGCGCACTGAAATCCAGGTCCGGCGGCAATTGCAGCGGCGCGAAGCCGAAGCAGCGAATTCCCAAGCGCGCGAACGCTTTCGCATCGGTGCCGCCGGAGAGCATATAGGGCACGGTGCGGCCCTGCGGGTCGTGCGCGAGAATGGCGGCGTTCATGGCGTCGACCAGGTGACCGTCGAAAGTCGTTTCATACGAGTCGAGTTTGGTGATCCACTCGCGTTCGACATCGGGGCCGATGAGCGCGTCGACCTCCTTCTCGAACTCGGCCTGCCGCCCCGGCACCACGCGGCAATCGACCACGGCCTCGGCGGTCTGCGGAATGACATTGGCCTTGTAGCCCGCCTGCAACATGGTCGGGTTGGCCGTATCCCGCAGTGTCGCACCGATAATGCGCGAGATGGTGCCGAGCTTGGCGAGCTGGCCCTCGATATCCGGACTGGCCGGATCGAATTGCAGGCCGGACTCCTCGGCGACCGCCGCCAGGAATTCGGCCACCGAATCCGAGACCACCAGCGGGAAGGTATGCGTGCCCAGGCGCGCCACCGCCTGCGCCAGAATAGTGACCGCGTTGTCCTCGTGCAGGAACGAGCCGTGTCCCGCGCGCGCCTTGGCGCGCAACCGCATCCAGCCCAGACCTTTCTCCGCGGTCTCGACCAGGTACAACCGCCGTTCGGTGCCATCGGGCCGCGGTACGGTGAGCGAGAATCCGCCGACCTCGCCAACGGCCTCGGTGACCCCGGCGAACAGATCGGGCCGATTATCGGCCAGCCACTGCGAACCCCAGCGCCCGCCGTTCTCCTCATCGGCGAGGAAGGCGAACACGATATCGCGCGGCGGCACCGTGCCCTCGATCTTGAACTGCCGGGCCACGGCCAGCATCATGCCGACCATATCCTTCATATCGATGGCCCCGCGGCCCCACACATAGCCGTCGCGGATCGCACCGGAGAACGGGTGCACGCTCCAGTCCTCGGCCTGTGCGGGCACCACATCGAGGTGCCCGTGCATCATGAGCGCGCCGCGGCTCGAGTCCGCGCCCTTCAACCGGGCGAACACATTGCCGCGCCCGGGCGCGCCGGATTCCACGTACTCGGTGGTGTAGCCCGCCTGATGCAGTTGATCGGCCACCCATTGCGCACATTCGCGCTCACCCTTGGTGGTCTCGAGTTCGCCGGTATTGGAGGTGTCGAACCGGATCAGCGTGCTGACCAGGTCCACCACCTCCGAGACGGCGCGGGACGTGCGAAGTTCGCCAGTTTCGGACACGTCCCCTTTCCTACCATCTCCGCACAGTCCCACCGCCGCGCACCATCGCCTCGGACCCCGCGCCGCGCAGGTGAGGTGTATCGGGCGCGATTGAAATCAGCCCTCGCCCAACCCTTTCCCCGCGCCAGGCACTGTGCCGAGAGGTCAGCGCAGTACGCGCAGGGTCATGGTCAGCGTCGCCAGCAGTGATTCCAGGCGCTGATCGGCGATACGCCGCTCGAGAATCTCCGGATCCAACCGGGTGGCGGAGGCCCAGAGTTCGCCGATGCGGGCCTGCACGTCGACATCGGTGGCGGCCAGCACCCACAGCAGGGGTGCCCAGAGGCGGGCGGCCTGGGCGATGGCGGGCAGCATGATCAGTGTCGAGGCGTCGAGTGCGGCGAGCTGGGTGCCCGCGCGGCGGCGCACCTCGGCGTGCGTGCGAGCCAGCGGCTCGAGCACCCCGCGCCACAGGGCCAGCTCACTGCTGCCGTCCAGCGCGGCGACCAGTGTTTCGGCGGTTTCGGCGACGACCGGGTTGAACGCGAGTTTGGTCAATGCCTGCGGGCTCAATTGCCCGGCGAAACGCAGCAGGTCATCGGTGGCGCCCGCGGCCAGGAAGCTGGTGAGCAGATCCGCGATGGCCGAGGGTGGCGCGACCTCGAAGAGGATATCGCCGACCGCGGCGATGACATCGGGAGCGCAGCGCGCGAAGACCGACAGCGCCGCCAGTCGCAACTCCTTGGAACCGTCGATGACCGTGCCGAGCAGCGCCGGAATGCGATCACCGGGGCCCGAGAGCAGTTGCCGCACAATGGCACTGATGCTCTCCCCGGAATAGGCGTAGGCGGCCGAGCGGATCAGCCCCTCATCATCGGGGACGCCTTCCTCGACCGCGCGCACCAATTCCGGTGTGGCATAGGCCAGGAACGGCCCGGCGGTGATGTAGTCGCGCCGCCGCAGCAGTTCATTGACGATCGCTATCACCGGTTCGGTGGGTGCGTCATCGGCGAGCTGTCCCACGGTGCGCGGATCCAGATACGGTGCGCAATCGGCGGCGTATTCGGTGCTGAGCCGCAGTAGCGCGTCCACGGCCTTGCGCGGATGCTGGACGCCGACGGCCCCCGCCGCGCGCCCGGTCATGGTGGGCGGCACCAGGCGCTGCACGATGGGCAGTGAAATACTGAGCGGAATGATCGGCACCAGTGAGCTGATCCGCTCGAAAACCGGTGTGTGCTGGTCGAACAACGCCCCGGACATGCGCTGCTGGAGTTCATTGAGCCGGTGCGCGCCGAGTCGCTCCAGATGTTCGACGCGTTCGACCGGGACGTGCAGGGTCCTTGCCAGGAGCACCAACTGGGCGCGGGTGACCAGATCGGTCATAGGCCGCACCGGGTCGCGGGTCTTCCGCCATAGGCGAAATCGACTGTGGCAGACATGTTTCCCCGTCCTGCGGCGTCCGTGTCTGGACCCGCCGTGTTCGACCGCCCATCATAGGCGGGCAGATACGACGAAAACCGCAAACAGTGCAGACTCACAGAGCCCCGTTAGGATGCGGCCATGAGTCATCCCGCGGGGTGGTACCCCGAGAGTCCAGGATCCACCGTTTTGCGCTGGTGGGACGGTAGTCAATGGACCAATCACACCCAGCCGCAGCAACAATCGGCGCAACCGCAGCAGCAGGCGCAACCGCAGCAGAGTCAGCAAACGGGTAGCCAACAGCAGTACGGACAGCAGGATCAGCAGGGCTACGGCAAGCAGGGCCAGCAGTACGCCCAACAGGGTCAGCAGCCGCAGGGTCAGCAGTACGCCCAGCAAGGTCAGCAGTCGCACGGGCAGCAGTATGCCCAGCAGGGACAGCAGTATTCGGGTCAGCAGTACGGTCAGCAGCCGCACCAGGGGCAATACGGCCAGCAGCAGTACCAGCAGCCCAGTGACGCGCACGCCCTGGAATTCGATATCGGCGGTGCGCACGATCCCGCCGCTATCCAGCGCCAGGTGCAGCAGCAGGCCGGCGTCGGCGCGACCCAGGCCGGTGGCGGCACCGTGTTCACCGAGCCGATCCTGGTGGTGAACCAGAAGGTCAAGCTCATCGAAATGGCCAATGAGTACGCCGTTTTCGACCAGCAGGGCCGTCAGATCGGCGCGGTGGTGGAGGTCGGGCAGAGCGCGCTCAAGAAGGCCGTGCGCTTCATGTCCAGCTATGACCAGTTCATGACGCACAAGCTGGAGATCCGCGACGGTCAGGGTCAGACGGTGCTGCGCGTGACGCGCCCGGCGAAGGTCTTCAAGTCGCGCTTCGTGATCGAGCACGGCAATGGTGCGCCGATCGGGGAGATCATCCAGGAGAACATGATCGGCAAGATCAACTTCTCATTTGTGGTGAACGGTCAGCAAATCGGCGGGATTCGGGCCGAGAACTGGCGCGCCTGGAACTTCATGATCCACGACCACACCGGTCAGGAGGTCGCCCGCATCACCAAGACGTGGGAGGGCCTGCTCAAGAACATGTTCACCACCGCCGACAACTATGTTGTGCAGATTCACCGACAGTTGCCGCAGCCGCTGCTGTCCATGGTGGTGGCTTCGGGCCTGGCCATCGACACCGCGCTCAAACAGGATTCGCGCGGCTGGGGCTGATCCGGCCTCGCCGCGCCGTCAGCACGGCGTCCCAACCGCCTCCGGGTCGCGCGCCATATGGTGCGCGACCCGCGTTGTTTGCGGTGTGCGAGGTCCGCGCATGAGCGGCACAGCCTCCTCTCATGCGGGCGCAAGCGGTACGCAAGACAGCGCAAGGGCGCGGTAATCGAGGCTCGGCACAGTGATTCTCATGAACGAGACACGCGATGTGGTGATTGTCGGAGCCGGACCGGTCGGGCTCATGCTGGCGTGCGAGTTGCGACTGGCGGGCGTGGACGTGCTGGTGCTGGAGCGGCTCGCCGAGATGGATCCGACCCTGAAGGCGGGCGCGATCAACGTGCCCACCGCGCAGGCCCTGTACCGGCGCGGATTCCTGCCCGAGTTGATGGAACAGCATGAGGCCACCATGGCCCAGTTCGCCGCGTTCCGGCGCAGCGCCGGGATCGGGGAGCCGCCCGCCGGGAAACGCTTCGTGCCCGGACACTTCGCGGGCATCCAACTCGACGGCGGCGCAATCGATCTCGATGATCCGGTCTTCGCGAACGCGGGCCCGGCGGCAGCGGCCTGGTTCATCTCCCAGCAGGGCATCGAAACAATTCTGGCGCGCCGCGCGACCGAACTGGGCGTGGAGATCCGGCGTGAAGTAGCGGTGAGCGGATTCGAGGACGACGGTATCGGCGTCACCGTGAACACCGGTGATCGCACCGTGCGCGCGGGCTGGCTGGTCGGCTGCGACGGCGGCCGCAGCATCGTGCGCAAGCTCGCGGGCTTCGACTTCCCGGGCGTGGACCCGGAGATCACCGGCCGGCAGGCCGTGGTGGAAATGACCGGCGCGGAACAGGTTCGGCCCGGCTGGCACGACACCCCCGGCGGCATCTACGTCTACGGCCCCACCCCCGGCCGGTTCCTGACCGTCGAACTCGACGGCCCGCCCGCCGACCGCGACGCACCCATCACCGCCGCGGAGCTGGAGGAGAGCTTCCGCAAGGTCACCGGCGTGGAAGTGCACATCACCAAGGTCATTTCCGCGACCCGCTTCACCGACAACACCCGCCAGGTCCCCGACTACCGCAAGGGGCGGGTCCTGCTGGCGGGCGATGCCGCGCACGTCCATTCACCCTTCGGCGGCCAGGGCCTGAACCTCGGTATCGGCGATGCGCTCAACCTGGGCTGGAAGCTCGCGGCCGTGGTTCGCGGCTGGGCCCCGGCGGATCTGCTCGACACCTACACGACCGAACGCCATCCGATCGGTGCCTGGGTGCTGGAGTGGACCCGTGCGCAGATCGCCGTCATGCGCACCGATCCGCGTAGCCGCGCCCTGCGCGCGGTCATGACCGATCTACTCGGCACCAAGGACGGGGCCACCGAGATCTTCAAACGCATCTCCGGCGTCCTGCACCGCTACGACCTGGGCGGTACGCATCCCCTGGTCGGCACGGTCGCGCCCGATCTGGAACTGGCCGACGGCACCCGGCTCGGCGAATACTTCGCCGACGGCACCGGGGTCCTGCTCGACCTGAACGACTCCCCCGCACTGCGCGAGGTGGCCGCCGCATGGCCGCATCGGGTGCGTGTCGTCACCGCCAAACCCGCTCAGCCCCAAACCGTTTCCGCGCTGCTGGCGCGCCCGGACGGTGTCGTCGCCTGGGCGGCCGACACCTCCGACGTGGCCGGGTTGCAGGACGCGCTGAGCCGCTGGTTCGGCCCCGCCGAGCGAGATGCGTAGCCTGCGGCGGGTGTTGTGACGGGCGTGGATCCTGGCCAAATACACGCCGGGATGACGGGAGCGCGGACCAGTTGGCCGGGGCGGCTAGTCGCGAATTGCCTCGGCCAGCTGGGGTGCGTGGACGCGGGTCGCGCCGATGCGGGTGATGCGGCGTGAGCCCCACGCGCCCAGTGCGTTCAGGGCGGTGTTCAGGGCCACGCCCTCCTCGGTGAGCGAATAGTCCACGCGGGGCGGGATTTCCGGGTAGAGCTCGCGGTGGATGATGCCGTCCTCCGCGAGCTCGCGCAGATGCTGGCCGAGCATTTTCTCCGAGACGCCGGGCAGTCCCCTGCGCAGTTCGCCGAAGCGGCGGACGCCGTGCTCGTGCAGCTCCCACAGGATCAGGACTTTCCATTTGCCGCCGATGACATCCATGGCGGCATCGATACCGCAGAAGTATGGTCCCGATCTCTTTTCGCTCATGCCCGTCCTCGCTAGCTGGATACACACCTTTCGGTACGTGTCCGAGAAAATAGTGCGTACTTGTTGCCCAACGTCACCGCGGGCAATCTCGATTCCAGCGCGCGCCGATCACTTCAGCCGGAATCGAAGGAGTACTCGTAATGACGAACAATCAGCACACCCCGGTGATCGTGCTCGGCCTGGGTGCGATGGGTCAGGCGCTGGCGGCGGCATTCGTGAAAGCCGGGGTGCCGACCACGGTGTGGAATCGGTCCGCGGGCAAGGATATCGACCTGGTCGACGCCGGTGCGGTGCGCGCCGGGTCGGTCGCCGAGGCGATCAGCGGTGACGGTCTGATCATCAGCGTGCTGCTCGATCACGCCTCGGTGCACGAACAGCTCGATCCGGTCGCCGCGCGGCTCACCGGACGGCAGTGGGTCAACCTGACCAGCACCGCACCCGAGGAATCACGCGAACTTGCGCAGTGGGCGGCACGGCACGACATCGACTTCCTCGACGGCGGCATCATGGCGATTCCATCCATGATCGGCACACCGGGTTCGGCGATCTTCTACAGCGGCGGGCGCGAAGTGTTCGACACGAATCGCAGCGTGCTCGAACTGATGGGCTCCGCCGAGTACTTCGGCGACGACGCCGGTGCGGCGGCGCTCAATGATTTCGCATTGCTGGCGAGCATGTATCAGATGTTCGCCGGGTTCTTCCACGGTGCGGCGATGGCGGGCACGGGCGGTCTGACCGCCGCCGAATTCGCGGCGCGGGCCGTGCCGTTCCTGTCCGCCATGGTGCAGGGCCTGCCCGCGTACGGCGCGGCCATCGATGCGGGCACGTACGCGGCGGAGGTTCAGCACCTCGCCTTCCAGAAGTCCGCGCTCGATGCCATCGTGCGTGCCAGCAAGGATGCCGGGATCGCCCCGGACCTGCTGGAACCGATTGCCGCCCTGGTGGATCGACAGGTCCGGGCCGGACACGGCAACCTCGCCTTCGCCCGCACCATCGAGGAATTGCGCTGAGCGCCAAGTAGTCCGGTATCGGTCAGTGTGTGATCCGCAAGGTGGCAGCCAGTGCCGAAAGCTGTTCACCCAGCTGAAGGTCGGCGATGCGCTGCTCCAGCGCGCCACGTTCGGCATCCTCCAGCGCGGACCACACCTCGCCGATCCGCGATTGGGCATCGGGTTCGGCGACCGCGAGGATACGCAGCAGTGGTGTCCACAGGTCCGCCGCGGTGAGCACCGCCGGAAGCTGGGCCAGCATTGCTCCGTCCAGGTGGGACAGATTGCCGCCGATCCGGCGCGTGGCCGGAGCGGGTGTGCGGTCGGCCAACTCCAGCAGGCCACGCCATACCGCGGCATCGCTGTCGATATCGATCGCCGCGGTGAACGCGTCGACGGACTCGGGTTCGGCCACAGCCGGATTGGCGGCGAGCCGATCCAGGGCCGAGGGGCTGAGCTGTCCGACGAACCGCATCGTCTCGGGCACCACCCCGGCGGTGACGAAGGCGCGAATGAGCGCGCCGATGTCCTCCGTCGAACCCTCATCGAACAGAATGTCGCCGATACCCACGATGACATCGGCGTCGCAGCGCGAGAACACCGAGACCGCCGCCAGTTGGAGTTCGGCCGAGCCGCCCAGGATGGTGCGCACCAGTTTGGGAACCCGCTGTAGGTTCCCGTTGAGCAGATGCCGCACCACCATGGAGATGCTCTCGCCGGAGTAGGCGTAGGCGGCCGAGCGGATCAGGCCCTCGTCATCGTGAGCGCCCCGCTCGACCGCCGCGATCAATGTCGGTGTGGCATAAGCCAGGAACGGTCCGGCCGTCACGTAGTCGCGGCGGCGCAGGATCTCGTTGACGATCCGCACCACCGGTTCGGGCGGTGCGTAATCGGCGAGCTGACCGACCGCGTGCGGATCCATATACGGCGCACCGTCGGCGGCATAGCCGGGGCTGAGGATGGTGAGCGCCTCGGCGGCCTTGCGCGGATGGTCCACCCCGATCGCCCCGGCCGCGCGCCCGGCGATGAGGGCGGGCACCAGGCGCTGCACCAGCGGCAGCGAAATGCTCAACGGAATGACCGGCACCAGCATGCTCAGCCGGGAGAAGGTCTGATTGTGCTGGGCGAACATGACTTTCGCCAGCGCCTCCTGCAATTCGTGCAGGTGTTGCGCGCCCAGTCGTTCGAGATGCGCCAGGCGCTCCTCGGGCACATGCAATGTCCGCGACAGCAGGGTGATCTGCGCGCGGGTGACCAGGTCACTCATCCGAGCTTGTTCCCGAACATGATCTTCTTGGCCGCCGTGCTCAGCGGCCACGGTAGCGCGCCGACGGTCTTGTCGACCGCGGCGACCATATCCGCGGTCTCGGTGCGCTGTGCCTGCCGGAAAACCTCCAGCAGATCGGCGGTTTCGGCCTCGGTGAGCAGTTCGAGCGCGGCCAGCGGCCCGCCCAATTCCCGCTCCAGTTCGGCTTTGGCGTCCACCATGACTCCCCTTGTCCCCGAATGACCCGGATCACTCCGGTCTCGCCCCCAAGGTGTACCAAGATCGCCGCCACCGCGCCAGCCCCAGGGGATCGTTGGCGCTCAGCGCAGTTCGGCGGCGATCGCGTCGGCCACGCGCAGGGCCATCGCCATGATCGTGACCTGAGGATTGACTCCGAGTGAGGTGGGCACCACCGAACCGTCGGCGATGTACAGGCCCCTGGTGCCGAAGACCCGGTTCTCGAAGTCCACGACCGCGGTGCGGGCATCGCCGCCCATTCTGGCGGTGCCCAGGGGATGCGGGCCCATCATGCGGAATTGCCGTGGTGTGAGCGGTGTTTCGGCGACCGCGCGAGCCTGCTCCAGCGTCCGAATGGGCGGCATACCCGCGATCGGCAGCGCCACCGCCTCCGCACCGCCGTGCAGGAACAGTTCGGCCAAGCCCGCGCAGGCGTGCTGGAGGGCGGCCTGAACGCGCGGAGTCACGGTGTAGCGCAACAACGTTCGCCCACCCGGGCCGTGTTGCACACTGCCGCTGCCGGTATCGCGGACCATGGCCCCGAACTGCTCGGTGTACGCCCAGCGGTTCATCCATTCGGTGAGCCGCGCGCCGTGGAACGGCAGCACCCCGGCCGCGAATTGCGGTGGGATGGACACGCCTTCGAACGTGCACAGCGGATCGCCCAGGCCGGTGACGTGATAGCCCTGCGGAATACCGGTCCACGGTGTGCCCGGAGTGGACATCATCGCGACCGCGCCGAGTGAGGGATGCACGGACAGGTTGCGGCCCAAGGCGGGCAGGTCGATGCCATTGCGGCGCAACAGCAGCGGCGTCATGAGCGTGCCGGTGGCGACCACCACCGCGCGGGACCGGATCTCCAGCGTGCGCGGTGCGCCATGGCTGTCCTGACCCTCGGCGAGCACACCGACCGCCTGCCGGTCATTGAGCAGAATCCGGGTGACCGTCAGATTGGTGTACAGCTGCGCACCGGCCTCCAGGGCGCGCGGCACCCAGCTCACATTGCTGCTGCGCTTGGCATCGGTGGGACAGCCGTACACGCATTGGCCCTGACCGTCGCAGCCTGCCGCATTGCGCGGCAGCGGGCCGTGCGTGGCCCCGAGCGCGTCCGCGCCCTTGCCGATGATGTCCGCGACCCGGCCCAGATAGCGCGAATCGGCGTGGGCGATACCGAGTTCGGTCGCGACCTCGTCCAGGTAGGAACGGAAGATCTCGGGTTCGAAATCGCCCGGAAAACCCGCGTCGAGCCATTCCCGCAGCACCGAGTCCGGGGTGCGGAAGGCGGTGCCGGAATTGATGGCGGTGGTGCCGCCGACCAGGCGTCCGGTGCTCACCCCGAGCACCGAATTGCCGAGCGCGAGGTTGTATCCGCCGTCGCGCCAATACTTCTGGGTGCGATCGTGCAGTTCGCCGCGGAATTCGGCGCGGCGCGCGTAATCGCCCTCCTCGACCATGACCACGCCCACGCCCTGTTCGGTGAGCCGGGCCGCCACCGCCGCACCGCCCGCGCCGGTGCCGATCACCACCACATCGCATTCGATGAGATCCCGGCTCGGGAGCGCGTCGGGAGTGGTCATATTCGCCAGCCAGCCGGGCGCGCGTTCAAGCACCGGCTCCCGATAGCTCGGTGCGCCGATGGCGTCGAGGTACCGGCGATCGCTGAAATGCGCTATCCGCACCGGTGTTTCGACCGCGGCCACGGCATGTTGCAGGGCCGGATGCTTGCGCGCGGACTCGATGAACTGCCCTCGATCGGTCTCCCCCAATGCTGCCAGCCCGTGCCGGTATCGGGCGCGCGCGGCGGTGTCCAGGCCGCGCAGCGCCAGCCGCAGGCCCGATTGCATGATCGGGGTCATATTGCCGATGTACTCATCGACGCGATCGACCGTGCCCGCGTCCACCGGTGGCACCGCGCCACCCGGTTCGATCAGGGCGGCGGCGACCGCGCGCAGTGTCGCGCGCTGCGCGTCGGTCAGGACGCCGGTGGGTTTGCCGCCGTCCGGCAGATCATCACGCAGCGAGGTCCACGGCTGGAACGAATGCAGGAAGCTCGGATAGTCATTGGCGAAGAATTGCATTCGCCCCGAAGCGATTTCGCTATCCTCGCACCACAGCGTGGCATCGAGGTTGGTCAGGCTCGCGTGCGCACGGCGCAGCCAGCGCACATCCTTGTGCCCGCTGAGCCGCCACGCGCGCCCGTCATCGTCGCGGAAGCTCACCTCGTAGGCCATCAGCCGCTTGGTCACCGGCAGCGCCACCAGGGTGCCCGTCACGGCCGCGCCGTCCACCCAGGGCAGGGCACGAATGGTGCCGGTCAGGCGCGAGCGCCCATTGGTGACGAAGCCCAGCGCCCGCCCCGATTCACAGCGCAGATCCATGGCGACGTGATGCGGCTGACCGTCGGCGTCCCGCAGTTCGCCGCGCATGGTCTCGAAGAAGGTCAAAGGCATGGTTCGGGACTTTCGCTCAGACGATGGGTTGTACGGCCGGAACCGGCTGCGGGGCAAGGAATTCCAGCGCGCCGCCGTGTGGGCTGCGCAATTCGAAGGCATTGCCGTTGACCGGGGCGACATGCACCGATACCGCCGCGGTCTTGGAATTGAGGCAGTAGCTGGTGGCACGGGCCGGATTGCGGTAGGCCAGGCACACCATCTGCGCGGGATCGGCGTGCATGCGCACTTCGGCGGTGCCGTCGCGTCCGCGCATGCGCAGTGTCCACCGCGGGAAGTCCAGGTGCGGGCGCTGCCGCCACAGGTCGGCGATGCGGTCGAAACGGTATTCCTGGTCGCCGCGGCGGATCACCAGCATGGACAGCAGCGGGGACACCTTGCCGCCGAGGCGGGTGCGCCCGGACGCGCCCTCCATGACCGCGAACGGGGCGTCGGTGCCGGTCTCGGTGAAAATGCTGTGGCCCCAGGCATATTCGGGACTGTGCTCGGTGCCCCAGTTGTGGCCCTGCATACCGTGCCAGCCGTGCAGATCCCAGCGCTCACCGTCCCAGTCCAGATATCCGGTGACGGTGGCGACCGGAAACGGGGTCACCAGCTTGTTCTTGGGAAAGCCGGTGTCCAGCAATCGATCCGAGGGCAGCATGGACAGCGGTGCCCCGAGCACCGGAACCCGGGTGAATTCGAGATCCCAGGTGATGGTCGAGGTGTCGTCGGCCAGGGTGCCCTGGGAATCCCCGCCGCGACCGGTCAACTGCATGCGCAGCGGTCCGGCCGTGATCGCCTGGCCGAGCGCGTTCTCCTCGAATCGCGCTGTGCCCAGGGGAATGTCGGTGCACCATGCGCGGGTCCGGTCGCCGTCGAACACGCTGCACCACGCCTGCGCCAGGGCGGTGCCGTCCTTACCGGTGAGCACGGTGGCCTTGATCCACACCGCGCGCGGTGACCGCGGGTCATTGGCCCGGATGAACCAGGATTCGACGTGATCGGCGCCGGGCCGCAGCCGCGGCGCGTTCTGTTCGGTGGCAATCATGCTGTGTCCCTCAGAGTTTCGGTGTGCGGCTGAGCATGCCGAGCAGCTGCTGTCCGGCGCGGCCGTAACCGCGCAGCCGGGCGATGGGCCGGGGTTCGGCGAAGGTTGTGGCCAGCGCGCGCATGGCGTCCTCCAGTTCGACGCCGTACGGGTACCACCAGGGGCGTTTGGGGCCGAAGGCCGGACCGCGCGGGGATTCCACGATCTGCACCCAGGCCGCGTCCAGCAGGGCATCGGTGCCGTGCGAACGGCCGAAACCGGAGCGGGCGACACCGCCCCAGGGGAATTCGGGGGTCGAATACATGGTGGCGGCAACATCATTGATCGCCACCGAACCCGCGCGCAGGCGTGCGCCCAGGGCTCGGGCGCGCGCGGTATCGGCGGAGAAGACGCTGGCGGTGAGGCCGTAGTCGGTCGCGTTGTGCAGCTCGATCGCCTGCTCATCGGTATCGAAGGCGGCGACTGCGACCACCGGGCCGAAGGTCTCCTGCTGCCACACCTGCGATGCGGTGACCTCGGAGCCCGTGATCACGGTGGGCGTGTAGCGGCGGCCCGGCAGGACGGTCCCGCCATCGACGGTGAGCCCGGCCTCCCGCGCCGCGTCCACGTGCTGCCGCCAAATATTCTGCTGCCGTTGATCAATGGCGGGTGCGAGATCACGGCCGGTATCGATGCGGCGGAGTTTGTCGCGCAGTCGCACCACGAACGCATCATGCAGATCTCGGTGCACCAGCACGCGCTCGATCGAGCAACACGCCTGTCCGCCATTGAAAGTCGCGCCCCAGGCCACCGCCGAGGTGGTGAACTCGAGGTCCGCGTCATCGAGCACGACCGCCGCGTCCACCCCGCCCAATTCGAGCCCGACCGGAATCGGGAATCGCGCGGCCGCGGCCATCACCTTGCGGCCGGTGGCCACCGAACCGGTGAACAGCACTTTGTCCGGTCCCGCCGCCACCAGTTCCGCGCCCAGCGATCCGTCGCCGGCCGCGAGCTGGAGCACCCCGTCGGGCAGTCCGCACCGCCCGATCACCTCCACGAGCACCGCCGCCACCTGCGGGGTCAGCTCGGACGGCTTGAGGATCACCGCGTTTCCGGCGATCAGCGCGGGCAACACCTGACTGAACGGAATCAGGAACGGCAGATTCCACGGCGCGATGGCCACCACGACCCCGTACGGATGATGCAGCCGCAACCCCGTGCGATGCGGCGCACTGGCCGAGGTGATCTTCGCCGGACCCAGGGTCGCGACCGCGCTCTCCAGATGATGGCGGGTCAACGCGATGGCCGGAACCGCCTCGTGCGCAATGGCTTCCACGCGAGGCTTGCCGTTCTCCGAGCTGATCACCTCCGCGATCCGATCCAGCTCCGCCAGCAGCAGCCCCGGCAGCCCGGCCAGCGCCCGCACCCGCCCCTCGACTCCGAGCGCACCCCACCCGGGCTGCGCGGCCCGAGCCGACTCGATCAACGCCTGCGCCGTCGCCGACCCAGGCATATCGCCATCAGCGGCCGTGTCCCGCACCGCCTCCTCGAGGGGCGTCATATGCATCCCGCCTGTTCACAGATATTCGATCTTGGCCAGATGGCCAAGTGGTCAGACCACTATATCCATGCGGGCGAATTAGGCAACAGTGGCTGTGGGCTATCCCAACCGCCCTGCCCGGATGGTGGCGGGAGCGGAGGGTCGGCGAAAGTTAGTGCGACGTGTCGCCGCCGGGCGTCCGGAAGACTCGATGGCGGCGTGCGACCGTCAGCCGCTCACCGCTATGGGGTGCGGACCTGGCCCAGTACGGTGTCGAATTGCTTTGCGGCCAAGGACAGCAGGGATTCCGCCGTCGCTCGCGCGGTCGCCCCGTCACCCGCGATAACAGCGTCCGCGACGGCCCGATAGCGCTCGACCTGACTCACCTCGGCGGCCATCAATCCGGCCAGGGCGGCGAGTGCGGGTTCGTACACCGCGCGCAGGTCGTTGTAGAGCAGACGGAAGACGATCGAGTCGGCCGCATCGACCAGGTGATCCCAGAAAGCCATGGCGGTTATCTGCTGCGTGATCGGATCAGGCTGCGCCGCAAGTGCTTCCAGGGCCGCACCCAGCTCCGCGGTCAGTCGCGCCCCGGCCCGCTCGGCCGCGAGTCCGGCCACCTCGCGGCCCAGGACGAGGCGGGTTTCGAGGATCGAGCGGATCACCGCCGGATCGATTTCGCCCTGCCGCACCAGCAGTCGCGGCAACATATCCATCCCCGCGTGCCGTCGGTAGTCGCGCACCGTCGTCGACCCACCCTGGCGTACTTCCACCAACCCGGTGTGCGCCAACCGCTGCAATGCCTCCCGCACGGTCGGCCGCGACACCCCCAGCGCCTCGGCGAGCGCTCGCTCGGCGGGCAATGCCGCCCCCGGTGCCAATTCCCCGTCCAGCACCTCGTCCACGAGTTGCTCGAACACGGTATCGGGCACCGTCCGCCGATCGATCCGCCTGATTGCCATGCCCCGAACGTAGATCCGCCTGGTCAACAGGTCAAGCGGCCAGACCAGTGGGTGGCCTATTCGACACCGCAACGCTGGCCTGGTTGGCGAGCGGGTGGTGACGCGGGTGTGGCGGGTCGGGGTGGGGGTTCGCGGGGTCTTCGGCGGGTGTTCATGTGGCGTTGGTCGGTGGGGTGCCGCGGGTAACCCGTTGCCCTGCACGATCAGCGACGTGCGCATCGTGCAGCTGGCGAACTTCTATGGGCCGCGGTCGGGTGGGCTGCGCACCGCACTGCATCATCTGGGTGAGGGGTATGTGGCGGCGGGGCACGAAGTGGTGCTGATCGTGCCGGGGCCACGGCGTGGCGAGGAGCTGTTGCCGTCGGGGGTGTGGCGAATTACCGTGCCCGCGCCCGCGATTCCGTGGACGGGCGGGTATCGGGCGGCGCATCCGCGGCGGGTGGCCGATGTGCTGTCCGGATTGCGGCCCGATGTGCTCGAGGTGTCGGATCGGTTGACACTGCGGGGATTCGGGCGCTGGGCGCGGCGGCGCGATGTGGCGGGGGTGATGATCTCGCACGAACGGCTCGACCGCCTGCTCGGACAGGTGCTGCCCGGCCCGGCCGCACGGCGGGCGGCGGACGCGGCCAATCGGCGCACCGCCGAGAACTACGACATCGTCGTCTGCACAACACAATTCGCGCGCGAGGAATTCGAGCGCATCGACGTCCCGAATGTGGAATTGGTGCCGCTCGGGGTCGATCTGGACATGTTCACCCCGTCCCGCTGCGATATCCGATTGCGCACCGATCTGGGCGCACAGGACTATCCGCTGCTCGTGCACTGCGGCCGACTCTCGGTCGAGAAACGCGTGGATCGCAGTATCGAGGCGGTGGCGCGGCTGCGCCGCGAGGGTGTCGACGCACGCCTCATCGTCGCCGGTGACGGCCCGCGCCGCGAGGCTCTCGAGCGCCGCGCCCGCACCCTGACGCCGTTGCGCGACGGCCTGTCGGCGGTGCATTTCACCGGATTCATCAATGACCGAACCGAATTGGCGACCCTGCTGGCCACCGCCGATGTCTCCCTCGCCCCCGGCCCGCACGAAACCTTCGGCCTGGCGGCCCTGGAAGCCCTCGCCGCGGGCACCCCGGTGGTGGCGAGCCGCTCCTCCGCGCTCGCCGATATCGTCACCGCCGATTGCGGGGCCGTCGCCGCCGACCACCCCACCGCCTTCGCGCACGCCGTCACCGACGTGCTGTCCCGCCCCCTGCTCGAACGCCGCCGCGCCGCCCGCACTCGAGCCGAGCAATTCACCTGGTCCGCAGCGGTTTCCGGCATGCTCGGCCTGCTCGGCTCGGCCTGATCAGTCGCGCGTCGGATCCGGCTCCCACGGAATGTACGGGCGCGCTTCGGATTCCGCGGCCACCCGGGCGGAATTCAACTGGTACGGCGTGATGCCGCCGGGCTGCCACGGCCCGACCGAACCCGAGGCAATCGCGGCCTCGGCCTTGGGAACCAGCCCGATCTCGGTGCGCACCACCGAGATCGGACGATCGGCCAGATCGAACCAGTCCTGATCGAGGAAGTCATGACTGCCCTGGGTGAGCGCACCGCGCCGCAGTGCATCTCCCAGCCGCCCCGCCATACCGGAGGCCCGCAGATGCCCGGCGTCCGCCTCGAACAGCCCGGCCCCGGCTCGCAGATAGCCGGTTTCGAACAGCGAGATCACCATCGCCAGCAGACTGAACGCGCGCGGATCGTCATTGGCGCGCGCCATGAACGCGAACACCTCGATCTCGTTCTCCAGCGTGGTGCCGTATCCGGCCAGCACATGCACCCAATCATGCTGGGCCAGCAGCGGCGGCGCGGAACCCGGCAATCCGGGCGTGACGAAGCCGCGGTCGCGATAGAAGTCCGCCACCCCGCGCCCGAGCGTGCCCATCGGCAGCTCCCGCAATTCACCCCAGCGCGCCGCCAGCACCGGATCATTGACCACCGCGCTCCAGGAACTGTCCAGCTCCGAAGTGTGCAGCGCGTGCAGCCGTCCCGCGCCCAGCCCGCCGAGATAACCGTTGCGGGAGAAGTCGACCGCCGCCAGATCCTCCGCGCCGTCGGCGTATTTACGTGCCACCGAGATCATGTCGTCGTCCACGCCCAGCGCGTCGGCGAACACCCGCAGCTTCTCGGCCACGCTCGCGGGCAGCGGCCGCACCACCAGCGCCGCCAGCAGCATGGTCTGGATGACGCGTTCGCGGAAGATCCGATTGCGGCGGGTCAAACCGTGCGCGTATTCCTCGGCGCTGATCGGGGCGAGGGCGTCCAATTCCACCGGGTGTCCGGTCAGGGAGAGGAACAGCGCCGGAATCAGCAACTGCTGCAGTGGCGTGAGTCCCTGTTCACCCTGCGCCGCGGTGACCACCCCGCGGGCCACCAGGTGAACCTCGGCCGCATCGGGCGGGGTCAGCAGCACATCTGTCATCGGACACCTTCCGGATTCGATTCGAACCCTGACATTGTGTCCGCGAAACCATCAGGCTGCGTGTTCATTTCACTTAGCGCGTATGAGTGGCCGCGCCCGCCGCCGCTGCCTACAATTCGTGGTTCGATCCGAGGTGAAGGGGGCAGCCCCAATGACTTCCATACCTCCGCATCCCGCCGTGGCGGCGGCCGCCGCCCGGCTGGCCGCACTCGACCAGGGCTTCGAGCCGGTGGCGCTCATCGAACACGGCGACGGTGCGGCCGCGGTGCTGCTGGAGAGCCGGGATTTCCGCGTCATCGTCATCGTGGAACACCGTGACGATGAATGGATAACCCCGGCGATGGTCTCGGGCACCCCGCGCCCGGTCTCCCGCGCGCGGCCCGCCCGCACGCTGGACCATCGCCCATTACTACGTATGAGTCGCAGCCGGGTCGCGCATCCGGACCCGAATGGCAAACCCGCCGAAACCAGTTGGTCGGCGGTGCTGGGCACCGCCGCGGCCGATGCCACCAGCCTGACGGTCATATCCACCATCGACAGCTACACGGCCCCGATCGCGTCCAACGGTTTGGCCTTCGCCCTGGTCCGCACCCGCAACGGTGAACATCCGCTCATTCACGTGCACACCGCCGACGGTCGCATCGTGCCCGTCGCCTCCTGATATCGCCGATCGGGCCGCCGGATACGGTGAGGGCGATGACGAATGGAGACGGCGGGGCGGCCCCGGTCGCGGGCGACAGCGTGGTCGGGGTCGCGAGCGACAGTGCGGTCGAGGTCGTAGGCGACAGTGCGAGCCGCGCGGTGCTGGTGGTGCTGCGCGGCAATTCGGCGTCCGGGAAGTCCACCACCGCACGGACTTTGCAGCATTCGATGGAACGCGGCAGCTGCGTCGTGGTGCCGCAGGATGTGGTGCGCCGTCAAATGACCTGGGAGCCGGACGAACCCGGGCGCATCAATGTCGACCTGATCGAGCACATCGCGCGGTTCGCATTGGCTCGCGGTCTGGTGACCATCGTCGAAGGCATTCTGGACAGCCGCCGCTACGAGGCCATGCTCGAACGCCTGGCCCGATCGGCCCCGGCGAGCCTTTTCTACGGTTTCGACCTCACCTTCGAGGAGACCCTGGTCCGGCATGCGAGCCGCCCGCTGGCCGCCGAGGTGCCGGAAAGTTCGCTCGCCGAGTGGTACCACGGCTGGCAGCCACTGGGATTCACCACCGAGACCCGCATCGATGTGAGCTGGGACCTGACCGCTATCACGGAGCGAATTCGCGGCGATATCGAGAAAGCGCGCGCGACCCGTCCCTCCCGGTGAGTTCGCCGCGAGTGCCGCCCGCCCGGTAGTCGCCGTCACACCGGCGCGTTACCGGGCAATTCTCCCGTTCCGGACTACATTCGGGCTCGACTGCGTACGGCTCGAATCCGAAAGCGGGTGTGATCACATGACGATGGGTGAACCGTGGCCCTCCGGCGGCGCGGAGTGGCAGCAACCACCGGGCAGCCAGGGCTGGCAGGGCGGTGAGACGCTGGTGGAGCTGGATGTCTTTCCGCCGGAACAGCATCGGCGCTGGACGGTGCTGCTGCGTGCACTGCTGGTCATTCCACAGCTGATCGCGCTGTGGGTGCTGGGCATCGCGGCGTTCGTGGTGGTGGTCTGCGGCTGGTTCGGCGCGCTGTTCACCGGGCGGCTGCCGGAGTGGTGCGGCGATTTCCTGCGCGGCTACTTCTCCTACAGCACGCGGGTCTACGCGTACGGCATGCTGCTGGTCGACGCGTACCCGCCGTTCGCCTGGAATCCGCCGGATTATCCTGTGCGCGTGCTGTTTCCGGCGCCGACACCGCTGAATCGGCTGGCGGTGCTGTTCCGGCTGATCCTGGCCTTCCCGATCCTCATCTTCGCCAGCTGGCTCACCGGCGGCTGGGCGGTGGTGTCGTTCGTACTGTGGCTGATCGTGCTGATCACCGGGCGTATGCCGCGGCCGGTCTTCGAGGCGACCAGCGCGGTGCTGCGGGTCGAATTGCGCACGCAGGCCTACACGTATCTGCTCACCCCCGCCTACCTCAAGGGCGTATTCGGTGATCAGACCGGCGTTCCGGCCGATGCGAGTGCGGAGTGGGTGCCGTCGGTGCCGCAGCAGTCCCCGACCCGGCCGCTGCTGCTCTCGCGCGCCGGGCAGGTACTGCTCATCGTCATGCTGATCCTGGGCATCGCGGCGAGCCTGCTGCAGAGCGTCACCACCGACTATGACGACGATTCCGACGACTACACCTCGGCGCCGGGCACCTCGCACATCGTCAAACTGTAGGACGCCGTCCCGCGATCGACGGAAAACGGTGCGCCGCTTCGAGTTCGAACGCCGATTCCAGCAGCGTCCGTTCATCACCGTAGGCCGCGGACAATTGCACACCGATGGGCATGCCCGCACCGGTCATGCCCATCGGGAGTGAAATCGCCGGTGTGCCCGCCACATTGTTAATCGGGGTGAACCCGACGTAGTTCATCAGCCGCGTCAGCAGTTCATCGAAATCCAGTGTGGGACTGAGATAACCGATCTTCGGCGTGGTGTGGCAGAGCACCGGGGAGAGAATCAGTTCGTGTTTGGCGAACATCCCGGCCACCGTGTCCGCGGTACCGCGCAGCCGCCACAGCGCCGCGGGCGTGCGATACAGATGCGCCCGATGATGCGCCCGCAAACCGCGAGTGAGCCCATCGAATTCGGCGGTGTCGAAGGACAGGTCGAAGGTCAGCTTGCCCGCCGTGCCGATCAAATCGGCCAGCAGCGCCCACAATTGCACGAAATCGTCGGCCCAGCCGCGCGTGACCGGCAATCGCACCGGCTCGACATGATGTCCCGCATGCTCCAGCAGTGCCGCGGTGTATTCCACCGCAGTCCGCGTCTCGGCGTCGATCGGCTCGCCCATCAGCGTCTCGGTCACCAGCCCGATGCGCAGCCGCCGCCGCGCCGGACCCAGCACCGCGCCGATCGGCGGCAGCGCCGGATTGCGCCGATAGTCCTCCGCCGCGGCCACATACGCGGCCGTATCGCGCACGGTGCGGGTGAGCACGCCCTCGGAGACCAGGTTGATCGGCATCATGCGCGCCATATCGCCGTCCACATGCCGGCCTCGGCTCGGCTTCAGTCCCACCAATCCGGCGCACGCCGCCGGGATGCGAATCGAACCGCCACCGTCATTGGCGTGCGCGATCGGCACCACGCCCGCCGCCACCAGCGCGGCCGCGCCACCGGAGGACGCGCCCACCGAATACTCGGTGTTCCACGGGTTGCGCGCGGGTTCGTCGGTCATGAATTCGGTTGTGGCACTGAACCCGAACTCCGGCAGCCGGGATTTGCCCAGCACCGTCAGCCCGGTATCGCGGAGCTGGCGCGTGTACACGCCGTCGGCCCGTGCGGGCCGCGCCCGGAACGCGGTGGTCCCGTGATTGCTGGGCATACCGCGCACATCGGTGTTGTCCTTGACGAAGCTCGGTACCCCGTACAGTGCGGCGGATTCGTTTTCGCCGTAGCGCGGCTGTTCGTAATCGGCGTACGCGATCGCGTGCAGCGCCGGATCGACCTTGCGGGCGCGGGCCGCGGCGGCCGCGGCCAGTTCGGCCGCGGTGGTCACTCCGGCGCGCACCGCGGCCGCCGCTCCGACCGCGTCATGATGTCCCAGGGCGTCATCGGCGAAGGCATCTAGTCGACTGTCCAGCATTAGCCGAGCATAGAGAGCGGCCACCGCACGGGGAAGGCTTCCGGCCGCTTACAACTCGCCCTTGCGGGCTGCGCGCCACAGATCGACCGTGCCGTCGTCATCGAGCAGGGCATCGATCGCCGCCAATTCCGAATCTGTCAATTCCGGTCCGGCCAGTGCGCCGACATTCTGATCCAGCTGCTGCGTCGACGATGCGCCGATCACCAGCGAGGTGACGCGCGGATCGCGTAGTGCCCAGGTCAAGGCCAACTGCGCCAGTGTCTGATCGCGTTTGGCGGCGATATCGTTCAATCCGCGCAGGCGGCCGATCATCTCCTCGGTGAGCCATTCGGTCTGGAACGATTTGCCTTGTGTGGCACGCGAACCCGCCGGGACGCCGTCCAGATACTTGGCGGTGAGCAGTCCCTGCGCGAGCGCGGTGAAACCGATGATCCCGAATCCGGCGTCGGCCGCGGTATCGAGCAGCCCCTCGGTCTCGATCCAGCGATTGAGCATCGAATAGGACGGCTGATGAATCAGCAGCGGCGTTCCCAGCTCCCGCAGCAGCTCCGCCATCGCCGCCGCGTTCGGCGCGGTGTACGAGGAGATCCCGACGTACAGCGCTTTCCCTTGCCGCACAGCGGTATCCAGCGCCCGCGCGGTTTCTTCCAGCGGCGTATCCGGATCGAACCGGTGCGAATAGAAGATATCGACGTAATCGAGTCCGAGCCGCGTCAGCGACTGATCGAGCGATGCCAGCACATATTTGCGGGACCCGCCGCCCTGCCCGTACGGCCCCGGCCACATATCCCACCCGGCCTTGGTGGAGATGATCAATTCATCGCGATACGCCGCGAGATCCTCCCGCAACAGCCGCCCGGCATTTATCTCCGCCGCACCGTAGGGCGGTCCATAGTTATTGGCCAGATCGAAATGCGTGATCCCGGAATCGAACGCGCGCAACGCGATTGCCCGCTGCTCCTCGAACGGCCGGTCATCGCCGAAGTTATGCCAGAACCCGAGCGACAGCACCGGCAAATCCAACCCGGACCGTCCGCACCGTCGGTAACGCATGGCCCCGTCGTATCGGGCCGGATCAGCAGCAAATGTCATGCCGAACTATGTAGCACGCCTCCGGCGTTCAGTTCCCATCCAACGCGGTCACCGGCACCCCGTACGGCAGAAACCGCACCCGCCGCCGCACATCGGTATTGTCCCGATGCGCCCGCAAAGCCTCCAGCTCACTGGGAAAAACCTGCTCCACCAACGCCGCCCCGGCCTCATCGAGGCTGTAAATAGCCCACACCCCACTCCCGGTCTCCCCGGTCGTCTCCTCCTCGACCTTCGTCGCCCGCCCCCGCTCCGGCTGTGCGAACTGCCCCAACAACCCCGCCAACGTATTCACCCCCGCCTTATCGATGAACTCCCCCGCCTTCCCCAGCAACCCACCGATCTCGACCCCCGCCTCCCGCAGCGCACGCTCGAAATCTTCCGGATCGATCCCAAAGGGCTTGTCAGACGCCATAGCACTACTCCTGAGGACGAATTCGCCGATACGCCTCAACTGTCCTCTCCCGGCCCCGACTTCGCCACGAAGGGTGCGGGGCTAATCGCTCGGATGGACGCGCAGAATATCGCCGGATCCGGTGGTGACCATCAGATCGGGGGTGTCGGGGATCGGAACCACCGCGGCCAAGGGGCCGGTGCTGAGCAGTGCGCAGGTGGTGCGTCGGGTGGGGTCCACGCGCAGGAGGGTGCCCGAGGTTGTTGCGACGTAGAGGAATCCGTCCGGGGCGGAAGTGAGGTCGTCGGCGAGCGGGAGGTCGAGGGTGGTGTGGGACCGGGCGGGGGTGGCGATCGGGATTTGCTGGATGCGGCCATCGGGGGCGAGGTAGACCGTCGTATAGAGCGAATCTCCCTGTATGGCAAGGCCGTTGACGCCGAAGAGGGTGGCTTGGGCGGTCCAGTCGGTGTCGACGGTGCCGTCGCGGCGGACTCGGATCACGCCCTCTGCGGTGTCGGCGATGTAGAGGTTGCCCGCGGGGTCGAAGGCAGCACCGTTGGGCATGGTCAGGCCGCCGATGAAGACTTCGGGGGTGAGGGTGGGGGCGGCCGGGTCGAAGCGGACAACGCCGCCGTTTCGCGCGCCGGGGACCATGTTCAGGGAGTTGTCGCCGTAGACGACGTAGAGCAGGTGGTCGGGGCCCAGGCGGATCGCACCGGGGGACGTGACGGGGACGGTGGCGGTGATGCGGCCAGTCGTGTCGTAGCGCTGGACCTCGTTGCGGTAGAGGCGGGATACCCAGAGGTTGCCCTGGGCGTCGTAGCCGAGGTTCTCGGCCCAGTCCAGGAATGGGACGGTCGGTGCGGTGAACGTCGTGGCGGTGGCGACGGGGCAGGATGCGGGGTCGGCGTGCGCGTTCGCCGATGTGGCAGCGCCTGTCGCGGTCAGAGCCACGACGGCCGCGCACGATGAGGCGAGGGCGCGATACCGGGAGGGATTGCGGGCGTGAAGGTTGTGCTGCCGCGTATCCGGCACGGGGTCTCCTGCGTGCTGAGTGGTTGCCGCGAGCCTGTTCGCGGAGTGCTCATGCATGGTAGGTGCGGTCGCCGCGGGTGTGCCTGGGTGCGTGACACCCAGGAAACCGGGTGAATCAGGCGGGGTGGGCGGCGAGCCGGGCCAAAGACTCCGCGCCGGGGCCTGGTTCGAGTTGGTAGAGCATCAGGCGCTGGCCCGCCGCACCGCGCACATCGAACGATTGGTAGGTCAGGCGGAGCGGACCGGCTTCCGGGTGGGTGAACGCGCGGGCGTCGGTGGTGGCGGCGCACAGGGTGTAGGAATTCCACAGCTCGACGAAATCGGCACTGGCCGTGGTGAGTTCGGCGATCACCTCGCACAGCCGGAGGTCGTCGGGGAACAGTGCGCCCGATTGCCGGAAGCCCGCCACGATCGCCTGACAGGTCCAGATCCAATCCCCGCAGAAGTCGGGGCTGATCGGATCGAGGAATGTCATGCGCGCCAGATTGTCGATTCGCGCGTAACCCGAGAAGAACGCGTCGGCCATCGCATTGGCGGCAAGTATGTCCATCGCCGGGTTCAGTACGAAAGCCGGTGCGGCCGGATAACTTTCGAGAATCCCCCGCAGTACCGGAGCGACCGTGTCGACCGCTCGCCCCGTCGGTGCGACGCCCGCGAGCCGGAACATGTGATCGCGCAGTTCGGCATTCAGCAGCAGCGTGCGACTCAGCGCCTCGAGCAGCTGCGCCGACGGTCGCCGCTCCCGACCCTGTTCCAGCCGCGTGTAATAGTCCTGATTCATTCCGGCCGCGGCCGCGACCTCCTCGCGCCGCAACCCCGCCACCCGGCGACGACCGTACGAGACCACCCCGATGTCCGCGGGCTGCACAGTCGCCCGCCGCGCCCGCAGGAATTCACCGAGGAGATTGTCCGTCACTCGCCCAGGCTAGGCGGCCACCGTATCGGAGCGCTCGGCGAGCCGACTGCGGCCGCTTCGAACCCTGGATACGTCTGTGCGTCTCAGAGTTGGGTGCGGGCGTGCTCCAGGGCTTCGATCAGGGCGGGGCGGAGGGAGTCTTCGTCGGCGGCGATTTCGGTGAGGGTGGCGTCGAGTAGGTGCACCGCATCGGCTGGTCGGTGGAGGTCGATCAGTATGCGGGCTTGGCCGAGATCGACGCGGGCCGCGTTCGTGGGGTCGCCGATCGAGCGGAAGTGGGCGGCGGCGGTTGTCGATCTCGCCACCGCCTCGTCGAGACGGCCCGCACGGCGCAGGATGCGTGCGGCACTGTGTTCGAAACGTGCGGTATGCCAGTGCAGCACTTCGGGATCCGGGTCGGTGGCTGCCAGGGCGGCGATGGCTTGCTCGGCCGGGTCGAGGGCGGCCAACGCGTCGGCGTTCGCGCCGCTCCAATGTAAGGACAGGGCAGCGCTGTAGCGGGTGTAGGACACGCGCAGTGGATCCTCGGCCAGCTCGGCCGCCTCGGCGGCTCGCCGGTAGTACTCGGCCGCCAGGGCGTCGCGGCCGCCAGGGCGTCGAGGAAGTCCGCGGTTAGTGCGAGGGTGTAGCCCAGGGCCGCGTGATCGTCCGCGCCGCTGTGGAATTCGATGATTTCGTCGTAGATCGCCAGCGCCGCCTCGGGTTCGCGCAGCGCGCGATGCAGATCGGCGAGCAGGAACCGGCAGCCGTGGGCCGCCGCGAGGTGACCGTGCGCCTCACATCCGGCGATCGCCTCCTCGGCCGCGTCGGCGGCGTCGACGAGCTGCCCGGTCGCGCGATATGCCTCGGCCAGAGACCATTTCATCGACGGGACCTCATGGGGATCGTCGCTCAGCGCGATGGCGGACAGCAGTTCACCGACCGCTTCGGCATCGCGATCCACCTGCCGCAGCAACTGCCCCCGCAATCTGTGCGCGCGTGCGCGCAAACCGGCGGGGATCTCCGGCGATGCCACGGCCAATGCTTCCCCGACGAGAGCCAGCCCGGCGTCGTGGTCGCCGCGATCGGCGTTCGCTTCCGCCATTCGGCACGCGCAGAGCACCACCATGAGTGGCGGCCCGGACGCGCGGTAGGCCGCCAGCGCTCGAGCACCGGCGTCGAGTGCCTCCTCGTGCCGGTGTCGAAGCTCCTCGAAATCCATGTGCTCGTAGGCGATATCGCCGATCAGCACGGGATCCTCGGATGCCGCCGCGATTTCCTCGCTCTGTTCCAGCAGGACCGCGATCTCGTCGAGGGTGACAGCATCATGACCGTTACCCACGGCGTCGCCGAGTCCGCTGATCAGACGCAGCACCACCCACACCCGGTCGTTGATCGGTGCGACCAGGTCGAGGTCGGCGTATGCGGCGCGAAGCAGCGCCAGGCCCTCGGACAGATCGCCGCTACCGCACAGTTTCGCGCCGAGGCGCGAGACCGCGACCGTGCGACGCTCCGATTCCCCCGCGGCGGTGAACAATTCGACCGCCCGCCGCAGCAATGATTCCGAGCGCTCGTCCTCGCCGCCGCTCGCGGCATGGAACGAAAGCAGTGCCGCGATCCGTCCGGCCAGCACGGGATCGGCGGGATCGTGTTCTTCGAGCTGCCGCATCAGCGGGCCCATCGCGGCCAATGCCTTGGCGCCCTGAGCGGATTCGAGGCGTTCGACAAGTTCGAGTACCGGCAGCTCCGGCGGATCCGTGGCGGCGGGCGGGTCGAGTACCGGGCCCGGCCGAACCGAAATCGACAGCGGCAGTTGGTCGACCACCGGCTTCTGATCGAGTAGTTCACACACCGAAGCGGTTTGGCGATCGGTGCCATTGCGCTGATCGAAACGTGCGGCGATCGCCAGCGCGTGACCGCGCATCTCCTCGAGCAATGCGCCCGCGGTGAGCTCGGTGGCGGGCCGATCCGCGTGCCCGGGACGCCGGATCATGGCGTCCGCGTGCCCGGCCTCGGCGACCGTGCGCAGCAGCAGCGCCGCGGACCCGGCGAATTGCATGGCCGCCAGCGGATTCGGCGCACGATCCAGCCAGGGCAGGTGGCGCTCCAGGATTTCCAGGCCGCGGGCATGATTGCCCGAGAGCGCGCAGAACTCGAGATGCCGGGCCATGGTGGCCAGATCCTGCGGCCGGTTGCGCAGGATGCGGTAGGCCCGGCGATGCGCGTTGCGGGCCTGCTCCCACTGTCCGGTGCGCAGATAGGGCAGCATCAGCTCGCTGAGGATCGTCTGCGGTTGTTCCCGGCACGTCAGCTCACCCGCGAGCACCGGCGTGGCCACCTCGATCGCCTCGCCGTCGCGTCCGAGTTCGGCGAGATAGGCGACCTTCTGACTGGGATCGCAGCCCTCGCAGTCGGAATTGTGGTCGCGCGGGCTGGTGCACCAGCGCCCGTACCAGTCCTCGGCGGCCGTCAGATCACCCAGATGCAGGGTGACGCGATGCCGATGCGCGTACACCGCGTTCGGGCTCTGCCCCTCGGACTTGTAGCGCCGCTCCATCTGATCCAGCGCCGCCAGCGCCCGATCCTTGGACACCTCCGGAAAATTCACCATCCCCTGCACGGCGAACTTGAAGAACCAGCGCAACCGCCAGGCCGCCCACTCCGGGTACTCCGCCGGATTCCGGTCGTAGTCGGCCAGGCACCGCGCGAAGGGCACGAACAACTTCGACGGCTGCATACCCCCGGCGTACGCGCTGACCAGGTCCAAGCGCGTCTCGAACGCCAGCATCGAATGGCCACCGGCCTCGGCGTGCCGCAGGATCTGTTCCAGCGCGGCGTCCTTGCCGTCACCCTCGGGCAGTTCGCCGGCCTGGGTGAGCAGCGTGCGCAGGTCGTCCTCGCTGGGCGCCATCAGAGTTTCCCCTCCGGATCGTGCACTGCCCAATCGAGCAGTCCGACAAAAGATTTGGTCAGCAGGGCGCTGTCGACGGGGCGCATCGGATGCTGGCCGAGCAGCAGCGCGTGGCTGTAGAGCGCTTCCACCGCCGTCGTCACCAGACCCGGATCGGTGAGCCCGCAGACACGCCGCACCAGTGGATTGCGGTAGTTGAGCAGCAGCTGCGGCCGGTCCGGACCCGGACCGGTGTCGAACGCGCCGAGCACATCGGCCCACAGCTCGTCGGCGACCTCGCGGGTGGCCCGCAATTCGGCCCGGTGCGCGGTATCACGATCCAGCAGGTACAGCGCACCCAGTGACGGCGGATCGAAACCGCGCAGCGCGACCTCGCAGTCCAGCCGATCCAGGCAGCGCTGCGCGATCGACAGGAACGGCCGCAGCGCGAGTTCGGTCGCCGGATCCACCAGATCGAAATGGGTCGCGAGTTCGGCGGCATCCAATCGGGCGACCCGGATATCGGGATCGATCGCGGGCAATCGCTCCACGATTTCGCTGAGGTAGGAGTAGCCGCCGTTCACCAGGCCCAGGCCCTGCGCGCTGGACACCGCCGCGAGCTGACGGAACTCCTCCACCGACGGGGTGTAGCGCACGGTGCCGAAGCGGCGGCGGAATTCCGCGAGCGGGATGCGGCCCGCATTGGTTTCCACCGGCAGCCACCGATCGACCAGCCGGAGCATATCGTCGTCGTGCAGCGCCAGCGCCTTCACGCCCATGTCGTGCACCTGCAGGAACCGTGCCAATCCGCCCGGATCGGCGGTGGCGAGCTCGACCAGCCAATCCCGAACCCGCGCACCGAGCGCCTCACGAGTGGCATCGAGCAGATCGTCCTCGTAGAGCGCCTCACGGCTGGCCGTCGGCCGCAGCTCACCGGTGTCCACCACACAGCGGATGAAGAAGGCCCAGTCCGGCAGCAAACCGATGAGGTTCTCGGACAGCAACATTCGTTTGAGATAGACCCGATGTCCGGCGCGCGCGGCCGGATTGGCGGCATGCGGCAGCACGAAAGCCACACCGGTGAGCCCGGCCTCGGCGCAGGACAGGTCGAAACTGGCGAACGGGGTGAACCCGAAGGTGTCCTCGGCGTACGCGGCCAGCGCGGCCTGCCGATCATCCGGGGTGGGATGACTGGCCTGCCAAGGCAATACGGAATCCGACCCCGAATGACCGTCCACCATCACCGGGAACGGGAGCAGACCACCGAACAGGGCCGTGAGATCGGCGACGGTGGCGCGGGTGGCCCACTGCTCCATCCCGGATCGCGGCAGCAGGGTGACGGTGGTGCCGGGCTCGCCGCGGTCCTCGACGGTCTCGACCCGAAACCGGCCGTCGGCGTATCCGGTCCAGCGCACGGTCGGCCCGCCCTTCGCGGACCGGGTCACCACCAGCGCCTGATCGGCGATCATGAAGCACGACAGCAGGCCGATGCCGAACTGCCCCAGGAATTCGTGCCTGGCGAACCCGAGTTCATCGCGTTTGGCGCTGCGGCCGATGGTCGCGAGAAAAGTGTGCACCTCGGATTCAGTCAACCCGATCCCGCTGTCGTGCACCCGAATGCTGCCGTCTCCGGTGATATCCGGTGTTTCGATCCGTATCACGGCGGGTGCGTCCGGTTCGAGAGCTCGGCGCGCGGTGATCGCGTCCACCGCGTTCTGCAGCAACTCGCGCACATATACCCGCGGACTGCCGTACAGGTGGTGACTCAGTAAATCCACAATGCCGCGCAGATCAACCTGAAAGACCTGCTCCACCTGAACCTCCGAACCCCACAGCGATAAAAAATGGCGTGAATCCCTGTGTCATTCAACAGGAATTCACGCCTTGGTGTGTCCGGAGGGGGACTTGAACCCCCACGCCCTAATACGGGCACTAGCACCTCAAGCTAGCGCGTCTGCCATTCCGCCACCCGGACCGGTGTGCTCAGCCAGGTTATCGGATGCGATGGTCCGGTACAAAATCATCCATCCCGGTCGCAACCCGTTTATCGCGCGGTGGAGGAGACGTCGGAGCGGCGGGAGCGGTTGCCGCCGGGCTGATGTGCGGCCCGGCCGGCGACCCCCCGAAACTCAGGCGCTCAACGCCTCCAGCAGCGCAGCGCGCTGGCGAGAGCCCAGGCCACCGATACGACGATCGGCCGGGATTTCCGCCTCATCCATCAACTTGGCCGCCTTGACGGGGCCGATTCCCGGGAGCGCCTTGATCACGGCCGCTACCTTGGTCTTCTTGACCAGGTCTTCCTTGTCTGCGCGCTTGAGAACCTCCGCCAGACTGACCGATCCCTGCTTGACCTGCGCGATCAACTCCGAGCGGGCCTTGCGCACCGCGGCGGCTTTGGCCAGCGCCTCAGAGCGTTGTTCGGGGGTCATGGTGGGCAGAGCCATATGTCCTTACCTTTCACTCGTTCGCTGGTACGTCGGCGTCGAGTAAACATGACGCCAGGCCCGCAACCGGTACGACACACCGCGTGTTTCGGCTCAACACGTCGAGCGACCTGCCGAAACCGTCTCGTATCGCCGGTCAATTGTCCAGAAGTTTGCTGAAAAAGTCACCTGGCAAATACGCCGCTCATCGGCCGGGATCGGTATTACGGTGGGCCGGAACACCGCACGCGCACCGGTGAAAGGCGGGGCAGATGACAAACTCGTATCGGTACGCCGGGTGGGCCACCGATGAATCACCGCTGGCGCACCGATACGACAGTTCCGAGCCGCTGACCTGGAACGGCGCGAAGGTCTACCCGCTGCATTCGCAGAGCGTGGGCATCTCCCCCACCACCGTCACGCTCACCTTGCGCTCGGCCGCACCGCGCCGCGGGGTACGCGGGGTGGGTATGGGATTGGCCGTGGAGAGCGGGCATGTACTCCTGAACGGCCGCCAGTTGAGTGGGGTTGACGTCTGGGCCGACGCCATGTCCGGCGGCATCGAACTGCACGTCCGCCCCGACTCCAGGGATGCCGCCATCTCGCTGACCCCGGTCTGGGTCGACGAATTCGGCGATGTGGTCTCCTGGTCCGGCAACTACGGCATGCTCATCACCCGCGAGAGATCGTGCCTGGTGCTGCACTGCAGCACCGGCGTCGGCCCGCCCGACTTCACCGAACTCGTGGTCGAACTGGCCACCGCCCCCACCCCGCCCGACCCCATTCCGCCCGCGGACGCCGGACGCTACACCGGCGCGCTCTACGACCTCGGCGTGGCCCTGCACCATCGCGGCGACGACCGCAAAGCCTGCGAATTATGGCGACAGGCAGCCGGTTTGGGAAATATGAGCGCCGCCTACGATCTGGCCGTGGTGCTGTTGCGCCTGGGCCAGCTCGCCGAATCCGAACAGTGGTGGCGCATCGCCGCCGAGCACGGCAATACCCGCGCCATGGCAGGGCTGGCCGACGTCCTCGACCGCCGCGGCAATCCCACCGAAGCCCGTATCTGGCGCGCGGCGATCAACGCCGAATCCCCCGCGCACTGACCGGAAACCACTGCGGCCCCGCCACTTCGAATCCGGCGGGGCGCAGTCGATGCCGAATGGCAGTCACTGCCAGCGCATCTCAGTTTCCGCGTACCGCGGAGCCGTCCTTGTAGAGCCGCAGGTATTCGCCGGTGAGCGAGTCCGGATGCCGCAGCAATTCGGCCGGGGTGCCGGTGAATACGATCTCGCCGCCGTTCTTGCCGCCGTCCGGACCCAGGTCGATGACCCAGTCGGCGTGCGCGACGACATCGAGATTGTGCTCGATCACCACGACGGTGTTTCCGCGCTCGACCAGGCCGTCCATCAGCCGCAGCAGCGTGTCGACATCGGACATGTGCAGTCCGGTGGTGGGCTCGTCCAGGACGTACACCGCCCCGCTGTTCTGCAATTGGGTGGCGAGTTTGATGCGCTGGCGTTCACCGCCGGAGAGCGTGCTCATGGCTTGTCCGAGGCTCAGATAATCGAGTCCGACCTCATTCATGGTGCGCAACTTGGCATTCAGCGCCTTTTCCGGGAAGAAATCGACGGCGGCCTCGGCCGAGAGCTCCAGCACATCGGCGATCGACTTACCGCGCAGCGTGAGTCCGAGCACCTCCTCGGAGAACCTGCGGCCGTCACAGGATTCGCAATGCGTGGTCACCGGATCCATGTACGCGATCTCGGTGATGATCACCCCGCGCCCGCCGCATTCGGTGCACGCGCCATCGGAATTGAAGCTGAACAGGCTCGCGGGCTTCCCGGTGGCCTTGGCGAAGAGCTTGCGAATCGGATCCATCAAACCCAGGTAGGTGGCGGGCGTGGACCGCGAGGAGGCCGCGATGGCCGACTGATCGACGAATACCGAGTCCGGATAGCGCGCCATGAACTCATCGCGGATCAGACTGCTCTTCCCCGATCCGGCCACGCCGGTGACGGCGGTGAGAATTCCGGTCGGAACCCCGACGGAGACGTTCTTCAGATTGTGCGCGCTCGCATTGTCCACGCGCAGTTCACCATTGGCGGCACGGAATGCCTCTTTCACGGTGAACGCCCGCCGCAGCGCCTGCCCGGTGAGCGTCTGCGCCGCCCGCAGCTCGGCGAAACTGCCGGTGAACATGATCTCGCCGCCGTGCGCTCCGGCGCGCGGACCGACATCGACGATGTGATCGGCGATCTGGATGACATCGGGGTCGTGTTCGACCACCAGCACCGTATTGCCCTTGTCGCGCAGCGCTTCCAGCATGCGATTGAGGCGTCCGACATCGCGCGGATGCAATCCCACGCTCGGCTCGTCGAAGATGTAGGTCATCCCGACCAGCGTGCTGCCCAGATGTTTGATCATCTTCAACCGCTGGCCCTCACCGCCGGAGAGCGTCGACGTCGGCCGGTCCAGGCTCAGATATCCGAGCCCGATATCGGCGACCCGCCCGAGCGCGATCCGCGTGGCCTCGGCCAACCCCAGTGCCGCCGGATCCTGGACCTCGCCGAGGACCTCGATCAGATCGGTGATCTGCAATCCGGTCCAGTCGGCGATATTGCGCCCGTTGATCTTTGTCGCGAGCGCCTTCTCATTCAGCCGAGCCCCGTGACAGGCCGGGCACACGCCCTCGGTGAGGTACTTCTGAATCTGCTCCCGGGTCTTGTCCGAGAGCCCCGAGGTATCCCGCTTGACCCGCGACCGGGTGAATTTATCGGCCAGCCCTTCGTAATTGGCTTTCCAGGTGCCCTTGTTGAAAGTCAGCTCCACTTTGCCGCCACTGCCGTGCAGCAGATCGTGCCATTCCGCATCGCTGTAGTCGGCGAGCTTCTTATCCAGGTCGAAGCGCCCGGAATTGCCGTACAGCTGCCAATCCCCGCTGCCCACACCGTATCCGGGCAGCAGGATCGCGCCTTCGTTGAGCGATTTCGACCGGTCCACCAGCTTGTCCGGATCCGCGGTGATGGTCATGCCCAGGCCGTCGCATTCGCTGCACATGCCCTGCGGTGTATTGAACGAGTAGTCGTACACCAGCCCGGTGGACGGCGAACCGAATCGGGCGAAGAGCGCGCGAATGAGCGCGTAGATATCGGTCATGGTCCCGACCGTCGAGCGCGGTCCCCCGCCCACCGACTTCTGGTCGATGATCACCGGCGCGGTGAGATTCTCGATGGCCTCCGCGTGCGGGCGCTCATAGCGCGGCAGGAAGTTCAGGATGAACGCCGGGAAGGTGGCGTACAGCTGGCGCTGGGATTCGATGGCGATGGTGTCGAACACGATGGAGGACTTGCCCGAACCGGAGACGCCGGTGAAGACGGTGATCTTGTTCTTGGGGATGTCGAGGGAGACGTTGCGCAGATTGTGCTCGCGGGCGCCGAGGACCCGAATCGTTTCAGCGGAAGCAGCGGACATACCTCTCACCATGCCATCCACATACCCCCGAACGTGCGGTGAAATGTGACGCAAATCACATCAAATCCATTGAATATCAGGGTCCAGCCAGGATTGCCGAATGGTCGCGCCGTTCTACAGTGGCGGTCGATCGCGGCGGTCGGACACCGTCGCGCGCTACCCCGAGGGACATACCGATGAAGACCATGCGCTGGACCGCCGGCCTCGCCGCCGCCGCGTTCGCCGTCACCCTGATGTCCGGCTGCAGCGAGATCAAAACCGCTGTGAACCAGGGCGGCGACACCAAATGCACCGACTACCTCAAGCAGGATGCGGACACCCAGCGCATCACCATCACCAAGTTCATCAAGCAGCAGACCAACACTCAGAACGAGCCGTCCGGCACCAACGTGGATATCGGCATGGCCTCGGTGCAGACCCTGTGCCAGATCCAGGCCAATGGCGAAACCCCGATCAAGAACGCCGACATCGCCGGAATCTTCATCAGGAAGTAGTCCGAAACCGCCCGCTACCAGCCGATTTCTGTTTTTCCCACATCCTCGGCTACTGTTGTCGAGCACACCGAGTCGGGGTGGCGGAATGGCAGACGCGCTAGCTTGAGGTGCTAGTGCCCTTATTGGGCGTGGGGGTTCAAGTCCCCCTCTCGACACAGAAAAGAGCTCTCCTTCGGGAGGGCTCTTTTTGTTTGAAGGAGCAGATTCCAGGGACCTGCGCGCAGCGGCGTACCGCTGATTACGGCTGGCGGCGGATGTGGGCCGCCACCCGCCGAAGTTAGCGTTCGACCTGCGAATCACTCATTCTTTGGAGTTGTCATGGCATCTCTGTCCTTGATCTCATCGCGGGCCCGATCATGAGGGCGCTCGTCACCGGCGGCACCGAGGGGATCGGCCGCGAAATCGCGATCGGACTCGTCGGCTCGGGCGCGCGGGTACTGGTGACCGGGCGCGACGCCGCGCGCGGTGCGGCGTTCGCGGCGCACACGGGCGCGACGTTCCTGACCGCCGAACACGCGACGGTGCACGGAAACCTCGAACTGGCCGCGACGGTCGCGCACACCACCGACGAACTCGACATTCTCGTGAACAATGTCGGCGGTATGGCGTTTCCGACTCGAACGCTGAATTCGGAAGGGCACGAGGTCATCTCGGCGCTCAACTACCTCGGCCCGATCACTCTCACCGATGCGCTGCTGCCCATCCTCACCCCGAACGCCCGCATCGTGCAGATCGTCTCCAGCGCACTGCTCATGCACAAGGGCGACCCGTTCACCGAGCCCGACACCTACACCGCGATCGGCGCGTACGCCCGAGCCAAACAATTGAACCTGCTGGCCATGCTCTCGCTCGCCCGCCAGGCCGCCGACAATCGATCGATCAACGCGGTCAACCCCGGAACCGCCTGGACCCCCGGCGTCCGGCAACTCACCCCCGAGACCGTCCCCGCCTGGCGTTTCATCTGGCCGATCGTGCGCGCCGTACAAAAGCGCGCACGGCCGGACAGAGCGGCCCGGGTTCCCCTCCGCCTGGCCCTGGAAAGTGTTGGCAGCGGCCAATTCTTCGAGAGCAAGGGCAAACCCGCATCGCTACCCGAGCGACTCCGTGACCCGGACCTTCAGGACCGGGCGTGGGAGGCCGCGCTGGTCCACTGACGACCCGTATCAGATCAGTGCGCGCAGCATGCCCTGTGGCTCGACACCCATCGAGGTCAGAGCGTCGGAGTGGTAGATCGATCCGGGAATGTGGATGGCGTGCTGCAATCCCACGTGCGCGTCACGCCAGAAGCGCTGTAGCGCATTGTTCTTGCGCACCGCGTTACCGCCGGAGCGCGCGAAGATCTCATCCACGGCCGCAACCGCTCGCCAGGCCGAGCGAACCTGGTTGCGGCGCACTACCGATCGGTCCTCGAAGGCGATGGTCTTGCCCGCATCGGCGAGATCGTAGAGGCGGCTGATGCCGTCGAGCAGTTGCGAACGCGAGGCGGCGATCTCCGAGGCCGCCTCGGAAATGGCGTACAGCACGTACGGATCATCCTTGATGGCCGTGCCCATGGCGGTGATGCGATTGCGCTGATAGTCCAGGTGCGCGGCCAGCGCGCCCTCGGCGATGCCGATGACCGCGGCGGTGATGCCGAGCGGGAACATGGCCCAGAACGGCAGCCGGTACACGGTTTCGGTGCGCCCGGCGCGGTCGGCGGCAATGGTTCCCGAGGCCACCTCCTCCGAATCGATGGTGCGGTAGTCGGGGATGAACGCGCCGTCGACGCTGACATCCTTACTGCCGGTTCCGCACAGCCCGATGACATCCCACGAGTCGTCGACGATCGTGTAGTCCGCGCGCGGCAGCACCACGTGCAGGGTGCGCGGCGGCATGACGGGGGTGCCGTCGGGGTTGCCGACCAACGCGCCCAGGAAGATCCAATCGCAGTGGTCGGTGCCGGAGGAGAAGCTCCAGCGGCCGCGCAGAATGTAGCCGCCGTCGGTCGGGGTGGCCACGCCCTGCGGCGCGTACGGGGAGGCGATCCAGGTATCGGGATCGGTGCCCCAAACCTCCTGTTGCAGACGGCGATCCATCAGGGCCATCTCCCAGGGGTGCACACCGCCGACCCCGCACACCCAGCCGGTGGAGCCGCAGGCGGCGGCGGTCGCCATCACCGCTTCGGCGAAATCCCTGGGATGTGCGGCGTATCCGCCGAATTCGGTGGGTTGCAGCATTCGCATCACCCCGGCCTCGCGTACCAGCGCGACGCTCTTCTCGGACAGTTTGCCTGCCCGCTCGGTCTCCTCGGCGTGCGCCGCCAGCTGGGCGGCGAGCTCCTCGACCCGCTGAACAACCTTGTGCGACATGCCCGCACCTTTCGAACCAACTCACGACCTCGGCCCCGCCGTGCGACGGGGCTACGTCGAAGCTAGCCGTGACGGGGGCCACAGCGGGCGGAGTTCCCGGTGACCGGGTCTCAGGATGTCTCGTCGGTGGAGTCGTGCTCGGCGGCCCACAGCATGTGCTCACGGTCGGCCCAGCGTCGCGAGACGGTACCGGTGAGCATGCCGCGCATGGCTTCTCGATCGCGCAGTGCGTACATGACATGCCCGACAACGAGAATGCCGAACGCCAGCGCGAACCAGTCGTGCATGAGGGTCGCGCCGGTGCGCCAGACCAGACGGGTCCAGTCCGGGAAGTACATGATGATGCCGGTGCCGAACAGGACGAAGATCGATCCGGCGCTCAGCGCGGCATTGAGTTTCTGTCCGGCATTGAATTTCCCGACATCGGTGCCGAACAGTCGGCGCGCCTTGGATCGGAACCACAGTCGATCCGCGGCGGTGAATCGGTTCAGCCGGGACAGATCGGCGCGGTAGGCCCGCGAGACCAGACCGAGCAGGATCGGCACGGGCAGCGCGAAACCCGAATAGACGTGCACCAATTCGACGATGTGCCGATTGCCCACCAGTACCGCGAGCGAGCCGTTGTACAGGATGGCGGCGGTGGCTACGCAGATCAGCACGAGCACCGCGACCAGCCAGTGCACCCAGCGTTCGACCCGCCCGAAGCGGTGCAGCTCAGCTGGTCGGGTCATCATCACGCCCGTTCGAAGCGCCGACCCAGCCGTCGATCGAATAGCCCCGGCGCTCCCAATAGCCGGGGACGACGTCGCTGGTCAGCTCGATTCCGGAGAGCCATTTACAGCTCTTGTAGCCGTACATGGGCGCAACATACAGCCGAACCGGCCCGCCGTGATCGTGGCTGACCGGTCCGTCGATCATTTCCAGGGCGACGATGACGTCATCGCGCCGGGCTTGATCGAGGGTCAGGCTCTCGGTATAGGTGCCGTCGAAGGAGGTGAAGCGCACCGCGGTCGCCGTGTTCTTGACGCCCGCGTCGTCCAGCAGATCGGCCAAACGCACTCCGCGCCAATGGACTTCGGGCACTCGCCAGCCGGTGACGCACTGGAAGTCGCGCACCAGCGTGGTCTGCGGCCGCGCGCGCAACTCCGGGAGGGTGTGACTGCGCGGGGTGTCGACCAGTCCGGTGATATCGAGCCGGTAGTTGCTCTCATCGCGTCTCGGCGCGCCGCGGGTCACCGAATAGAAGCGGAACGTATTGCCCACCGGCAACAGCCCGATCAGCCCCGTCGGATCGTGATTGCCGATGGGGCCGAGCACCGCCGCGAGGCCCCGTTGAATCGAGGCCCCGCCCAGCACCCCGGCCGCCCCGGCGGCCAGCAACCCCAGCACCACCCGGCGTCCGACGGGTGCGCCTGGATCGTCGGGCTGGGAAGCCTTGTCGGCGGGCACGACTCCACTATCCACCGCGTGCGCCGCCGCGCCCACCCGGGGCGGCTACGGTGGTGTCGAGAACCGCTTCCGCGCGGTGCCAACGAAAGGCCCGGCTATGCGCAGCCCCATCCTCGTCGCGCTCGGTGTCATCCTCGCCCTGGCCGGAGGGCTCTGGGCGCTCCAGGGCTTCGGCGTGGTCTCCGGCAGTCCGATGACCGGCACCGTCACCTGGTCGATCATCGGACCGATCGTCTTCATCGCCGGTGTGCTGCTGGCCGTGCGCGGCTGGCGCGGCGGCCTGCGCCGCTGACCGAGCTCAGTTGCCCTGTGCCGCAGCCGAAACCGGCTGCCATTCGCGCCAGGTCGCCAGCCGGGATTCGTATTCCGCGGTCGCCATCGCGAGCGGGTTCTCACCCAGGAAGATGCGCAGCGGCGGCTTGTCGGCGTCGACTACCTTCAGGATCGCCTCGCCGGTGGCCGTCGGATCACCGGGCTGGTTGCGCGCTCGCTGAGCCGCACGCGCCGCACGAGCGGGTTCATACGCCTCGATGGGCGTGGCGTGCTTGGCGGACGCTCCGGCCCAGTCGGTGCCGAAACCGCCCGGCTCGATGAGGGTTACATGAATCCCGAACGGCGCGACCTCCTGCGCGAGCGACTGGGAGAACCCCTCCAGCGCCCACTTGGAGGCGTGATACGCGCCCAGGTTCAGGAAAGCGGCGATACCGCCGATGCTGGACACCTGCAGGATGTGCCCGCTCCCCTGCGCCCGCAGAATCGGCAGCGCGGCCTGGGTGACCCACAGCGCGCCGAACACATTCGTCTCGAACTGCGCCCGCAGTTCCTCCTCGGACAGTTCCTCGATCATGCCGAACTGCCCGTACCCCGCATTGTTGACGACCACGTCGAGCCGCCCGAACCGATCCGCGGCCGCTCGCACGGCGGCGAAATCGCCCTCGCGATCGGTGACATCGAGCTGGAACGCCTGGAACGTATCCGGATACTTCGCGACCAACTCATCGAGCGTGCCCAGATCGCGTGCCGTGCCCGCCACGCTGTCGCCGCGCTCCAGCGCAGCCACCGCCCATTCGCGGCCGAATCCTCGTGAGACCCCGGTGATGAACCAAACTTTGCTCATGCGCTCAACGGTAATCAGCTGGAGTGCACTCCAAGCAAGCCTTTGTCGCGGCGAGTTCACACCGTCTTGATGGCGCCGCCGTCGATGACGTGGTCAGCCCCGTGCGTCGCGCCCGCCAGCGGTGATGCCAAATAGGCCACCAGCGCGGCGACCTGCCGAGGCTGCGCGAATTCGCCTGTGGTGACACCCATTTCGCACGGGATATCGCGCAGCAACTGCTCCTGGCTCACACCGCGAGCGGCCGCGAACTTGGCTCCGGTGCCGTCGGGTCCGGTCCACTGCTCGGTCAGCACGGGTCCGGGCGAGATGGTGTTGACCCGGACGCCGCGCGGCCCGTACTCCTCGGCGAGCCCTTTGCTGAACGTGCTCACCGCGCCCTTGGCGGCCGCGTAGGTCAGCGGCGAGGTGTGCGGGATGCGCGCGGTGATGGAGGAGAAGTTGATGATCGCGCCGCGTCGTTCCAGCAGTGCGGGCAGTGCCGCGCGGGTGGTGCGGACCATGCTGAAGAAATTCAGCTCGAACATATCCGTCCACTGCCGATCGGTGGATTCCAGAAAGGTCGCGGGCAGTTCGTGATCGCCTCCGCCGCCGAGATTGTTGACCAGTAGATCGATCCCGCCCAATGCGGTGGTCGATGCCTCGATGAACCTGGCGGGTCCGTCCGGGGTGGTGAGATCTGCCTCGATGACGATCGCGCCGGTGCGTTCGAGCTCCGCGGTGCCGCGGCGGGCTCCGGCGGCGACCCGCACGCCCTGTGCGATGAGTTCGCGTGTGATCGCCAACCCGATCCCCCGGCTCGCGCCGGTCACGACCGCGGTGGTGCCGTTCAGTTCCAGATCCATGAGTGTCCTTTCGCGTGGTGAATCAACAGTTCGAACGTATGAGTTTCATCGAACAGTTGCAATGTTAGAAAGAACTCATACAATCGAACTGTGACCGTCTACCACCCCGATCTGGACCGCCTCGCGGTCGAAGACGTATTGGCCGCGCTGGGCAATCCGGTGCGGCTGTTCATCGTGCGGGAGCTGGCGGCGTCCGAGGACGCGCGAACCTGCGGCAGTCTTCCCCTGACCGTCACCAAGCCGACGGCGACTCACCACTGGCGGGTGCTGCGCGAATCCGGCATCACCCGGGAGCGGCGCGAAGGCCGGGTGAAGCTGGTGGAATTGCGGCGCGACGAACTGGCGGAACGGTTTCCGGGGTTGCTGGACGCGGTGCTCGGGGCGCGGCCGCCGGTCGAAGACGGCGCGGCGGCACGCTCGTGAACTTGTTTCCCTGAGCCGCTTACGCATTCGATATCCGGTGTGATGGGTTCAATGGGTAGCGTGGCGGCATGAATTCGCTGCTGCACCGGATCTTGGACATCGCACCGGTGTGGATCTATTTGATAGTCACCGCACTGGTTTTCGTCGAGGACGCCATCTTCGTCGGATTCGTGGTGCCCGGGGAGACCGCGGCGGTGCTCGGCGGCGTCGCGGCAAGTCAAGGGCACGTGGCGCTTTGGGCGATGATCGTGCTGGTGGTGGTCGCGGCGATCGTGGGCGACAGCGTCGGGTACGAGGTCGGCAAGAAGGTCGGTCCGCGACTGCTGGCCGTGCGGATTCTCGACAAGCATCGCGGGCGGGTGGAGCAGGCGCAGGATTTCCTGGCCCGGCGCGGCGGCTGGGCGGTCTTCCTCGGCCGCTTCACCGCGTTCTTCCGGGCCATGATGCCCGCCCTGGCCGGCACCTCGAAGATGCCGTACCGCCGCTTCCTCGCCTTCAACGCGTTCGGTGGAATCGTCTGGGGCACAACGTTCGTGGTGCTCGGCTTCATCGCCGGCAATTCCTATGAGCGGGTAGCCAAGACCGTCGGCCGCGATATCGCCATCGGCGTCGCGGTGCTGGTGATCGTCGGCTTGATCGTCTGGAAGGTGCGCGAACGCCGCCGCGAGCGCTCCTTCGAGGCGAACTACGAGGCCGCGCACGAGGCCGACTGACCCGTCCCGGGATGCCACCTGCCGAGCGTTTCGTCCGCTCTGGTTGGATATGGCCAGTGACCAGCGTTGCTTTCAAACTCGTCGGACCGCATCACTTCGATAGGGTGATGCCGGCGTGGGCACCGCAGTTCCCGCGCTTCGACCGGGTGATCGGCTACACCGACCTAGGCCATGCCCTGCTCATGAGCACCCGTACCGGCGAATACGCCATTCTGGACCCGTATTTCCCAGGCACCAAGGTCTACGGGACCTTCGACGATCTGTCGGCCTTCGTGGATCGGGTCCTGTTCGACCCCGATGTCATCACGTATATCCTGCAGCCCCAGCATGTTTCGGCCATTCGCCGTCGCCTCGGTCCGCTCGCGGCGGAAGAGGTCTACATCGCCGCGCCCTATCCGTTCATGGGCGGTTCGGAGCATCCGGACTCATACCATCGGGGCGGGGTCTGGGCTTTCTACGATCTGGTGGCCCAGGCGCACGGCTTCGACAGCGACGCCTTCAGCGAATAACGCTCACCCGCGCGTCGCGGTGACCGCCACGGTCGTATAGCGCACGACCGCACGGCCTCCGAGCGCGTCGATGGCCGCACCGACCCCGTCGAGTATCTGCGCCAGCGGTTCCGGCGCGAGCTGGGTGAGTGTGCCCTGGGACGGTAGTAGGTCCAGATATTCGGCGCGGGTGTACGGCTGTTCCCACTCGAACCGCCACACCTCGGGTTCGGTGAACCGGCCCGATTTGCGCAGCCCCTCGGTGGCCCGGTCGGTGACCGCGCCGGAGCCGGTGGCACCCCGCCGCATGGCGGCGGTATCGAACGGCGAATCGGGCAGCACTCGCCGATAGGCGGTGATGAAAGCCTCCGTCACCTCGGACGGCGCGTCGGCGACATTCCAGAACGCGGCGAACCTGCCCGCCGGGCGCAGCACGTCCGCGGCTTTGGCGGCCCCGACTACCGGATCGACCCAGTGCCACGCCTGTCCTGCGGTGACGATATCGAATTCCCGACCGGCGGGATCCCAGGTCTCGAAGGTGCCGACCTCGACCTCGACCCCGGTGCCGCGCGCGAATTCGGCCATGCGCGCATCGGGTTCGACGCCCAGCACCGCACATCCCGCGGCCTGTAGTTGCCGCGCCGATATGCCTGTGCCACAGCCGATATCGAGCACGCGCGGACCCGGGCCGGTGGCGACCAGCTGCCGGATCATCGCTTCGGGATAGTGCGGGCGACTCCGGTCGTACCGTGCGGCGTCCACCCCGAACGATTCGGCGACATCGCGATGCGTATGCGGCTCCGGTGCACGCGGAACCGCCGGTTCCGGCGGTATTGTGGGCATGCGCCCACTCTAGTGGGCACCTGCCCACTCGTCAACGATCGCCCTGTGAGAGAAGGATTTACGGTGCCCACCGGCATAGCCCTCCGTGACGTTCGCGAACAACTGTTCGCCGCCGCCGAACGCGTGATCTTACGCGCGGGACCCAGCGGTTTGACCAGTCGCGCCGTCACCGACGAGGCGGGCTGCGCGAAAGGCGTACTGCACCGCCACTTCTCCGATTTCGACGATTTCCTCGCCGAACTGGTCCGGGACCGAATCGCTCAACTCGCCCGCGACGCAACCGAACTGCGTGACGCCGCGGGCACTGGCACCGTCGACGACAATCTCGCCGATGCCGTCACCAAGGTCTTCGGCCCCGTCGCCGTGGCCATCGTGAGTCTGATCATCTTCCGCGACGAACTGCGCACCCGGCTGCGCCGCACCCGCCCGATCGGCGTCCCACTGCTATCGGACGCGACCGTCATGATCTCCGAATATCTCACCGCCGAGCGCGAATTGGGCCGCCTCACCCGCGACGCCGATGTGGACGCCCTCGCCCCCACCCTCATCGGCGCGGGACATCTGCTCTTCGCCGACCGCACCGGCACGCCGCCGGACGCCGTCGCGGTGCGCCGCATGGTGGCGACGGTGTTGTCCGGATCCCAGATTCGGTAGGTGCGGAATTTCGTCGGCGCACCCCGGGTTGGTGCCGGGAGACCGTAGGACGACAGCGACAGGACGGGTGCGATGAACGCCTTCAATGAAAATGTGATCCAGGAATTTCGCGCGAACGGCGGCAAGGTCGGCGGGCCGTTCGAGGGCAATAAAAACCTGGTGCTCATCACCACGACCGGCGCGAAGTCCGGGCGGGCCATCACCAGTCCGCTGGTGTACGTGGCCGACGGTGACCGGATCGTGCTGATCGCCTCCAACGGTGGCGCGGACAAGCATCCGGCCTGGTACCACAATCTGCGCGCGAATCCGGAGCTGACGGTCGAGCTGGGAACCGAAACCTACACGGGCAAAGCCGAATTCACCTCCGGCGCGGAGCGGGCGGAGCTGTACGATCGCATGGTCGCGGTCATGCCCCAGTTCGACGAGTACCGGCGCAACACCACCCGGGAGATTCCGGTAGCCGTGGTGCACCGGCAACCGGCCTGACCTACGCTGCCGTAACCACAATCACGCGCGGCACAATTTCGTACAAAAAACCCAGACTCGCCGGTAACCACGCGCCGAAATGGTTATTCGCGGAACGTGTCTTCGACATTCTGTACACTCACTCCCCTACCCTTGCATTAACGGCTTCGGAGAATTAGCGGCATCGGATTCACACGGCGTTGCTTTCACATGGCGTTGCATTCATGCGACACGTAATTCTGGTGATTCGGCGGAGGGGGTTGGGTGTCCGTACCGGTGAGCTGGGTGCTCGCGCAGCCCGATCTGGAGATTCCGCTGCGCGGCGGCGTCGCGGGTATCGGCCGCACCATCGAGTCGGTGCTCACCATCGAAACGGAGAATCCGTTCCCTTGGCTGTCCGGTGGTGAACTTGTCCTCACCACCGGCCTGCAACTACCCGCGACCCACGTCGCCCGAGTCGCCTACCTGCGCCGACTGCATGAACGAGGCGTCGCCGCAGTCGGTTTCGGCGTCGGCCAAACCCATCCGGCCATTCCCGAGGATCTGATCAAGGCCGCCGACGAGATCGGGCTGCCGCTTTTCGAGGTCGCGCCGTCCACCCCGTTCGCCGCCGTCGCCACCCGGATCGCCGCGCGCTCGGCCCAGCTCCAGCACGACGCCCTGCTGCGGGCCTCGCGCACGCAACCCCGCATGACCCGTGCCCTGGTGCGTTCGGGTGCGCGCGCCATCGTGCGTGAGCTCGCCACCGCGCTGCGCGCCACCGTGCTGGTGCTGGACGCGGAAACCCGGGTCACCGATGTGCACCCCGATACCCCCGATGACGAACTGCTGCATACGGTTCGCACCGCCATCGCCACCGATCCGGGCGGCGTGCACACCGATCAGGGCCGCTCGATCACCCATCAGCGCATCGGTGTCGGCGGCCGCGTGCACGGCAATCTGGTGGTGGTGAGCTCCGCCCCGCTCAGTGCGGTCGATCAGATTCTGCTCGGTCACGCGAATTCGTTGCTGGCCTTGGATTTCGAGAAACCGGCACGACTATGGGAGGCCCAGCATCGACTGAACAGCACCGTGCTGGGCCTGCTGTTGAGCAGCGAATCCGATCTGACCCCCGCCTGGACGCATCTGGCGCAGGCCGCCGATGCCGCCGGGCGCATTCGAGTCCTCGCCGCCGATTGCGACAGCCTGGACGCGGTCGACGAGATCCGCTCGGTGGCCGAGAGCATGGCGGTGCGCTCGGGTCATCCGCTGTTCCTGCATCTGCTCGCGCGCCGCGTACTGGTGGTGCTGCCCGGGGTCGCCGCCGTCGCCTTCGCCCGCGAACTCGCCGCCGATCTGGGCGAGAGCACGAGTCGTTCGGTGCGCTTCGGCCTGAGCGGTGAACATCCGCTCCCCGAACTGACCGTCGCCGCCGATGCCGCCGGCCTGGCCGCCGCGGCCGCCGAACGCGGTAGCGCCCCATCGGAATTCGGCGCGCTCACCGGTAGATCGCTGCTGTCCTTCGATTCCACCCGCCGGGTGCTGGACACCCTGGCCAATACCGTGCTGACCCCGCTCATCGATCATGACGCGGCGCACGGTTCGGATCTGCTGCATTCGCTGCGCGCCTATCTCGAGGCCAATGGCCAGTGGGAGACGGCCGCCGCCGCTATCGGTGTGCACCGCCATACCCTGCGCAAACGCATTGCGACGGCACAGGGTTTGCTCGGCTGCGATCTGGACAGCGCGCGCGTGCGCGCCGAACTGCTGCTCGCGATTCTGGCCCGGGGCAGCTGACCCGGTGTCCGGTCCGGGATGGGACGCTGGTTGATTATGAGCCGCAACCGACTTCCAGCGCTGTCAGGAGCAGTTTCATGTCCCATGCCGACCTAGTGTTCACCGGCGGTGCGGTGCTCACCATGGATTCCGCCCGCAGCCGTGCGACCGCGCTGGCGGTGACCGGCGATCGTATCAGCGCGGTCGGGCACGCCGAGGTGCGCGCCGCCATCGGTCCCGCCACCGAGGTGATCGAACTGGGCGGGCGCGCACTGCTGCCCGGCTTCCAGGACGCGCACGTGCACGCCGCCGCCGGTGGTATCGAATTGGCCGCCTGCGATCTGAGCGGAACGGTCGACCTGGCCGAGTACCTGCGCCGAATCGCCTCTTACGCCGCCAAACATCCTGAGCGCGAATGGATTACCGGCAGCGGCTGGTCCATGGAGAGTTTCCCGGGCGGGCAGCCGACCCGGCAGCAGCTCGACGCGCTGGTCGCGGACCGGCCGGTGTATCTGGTCAATCGGGACCATCACGGAGCCTGGGCGAACACCCGCGCGCTGGAGCTCGCGGGGATCACCGCCGCGACCCCCGATCCCGCCAATGGCCGGATCGAACGCGAAACCGATGGCGGCCCAACCGGAATGCTCCAGGAAGCCGCCATGGCGCTGGTGGAGCGGGTGCTGCCGGAGATCACCCCGCAGGACCGGCTGACCGGACTGCTGTGCGCACAGGAACTGCTGCATTCGCTCGGGATCACGGGCTGGCAGGAGGCGATCGTCGGCGGCTACGACCGCAATATGGATTCCGCGGCGACCTTCGCCCGCGCCGCCGAACAGGGGCTGCTGACCGCGCGCGTCACCGGGGCGCAGTGGTGGGAACGCGACCGCGACGTCACCCAGATCGAGGCAATGGTGCTGCGCCGCAAGCAGTTCGGGAGCGAGCGCTTCCGCCTGGACACGGTCAAGATCATGCAGGACGGTATCGCCGAGAACTTCACCGCCGCCATGACCGAGCCCTATCTGGACCATCGCGGCTGCTGTACCGCCAACGCGGGCATGAGTTTCGTGGATCCGCTGGCATTGCGCGGCTATGTGACCGAACTGGACGCACTCGATTTCCAGGTGCACTTCCACGCGCTCGGCGACCGTGCCGTGCGGGAGGCGCTCAATGCGGTCGAGGCCGCGCTGATCGCCAACGGCCCGCGCGGCAATCGGCATCAGCTGGCGCATCTGCAGGTGATCCATCCGGACGATATGGGACGTTTCCAGCGGCTCGGCGCGGTCGCCAATCTGCAACCGCTGTGGGCCGCGCACGAACCGCAGCTCGATGATCTGACCCTGCCGTTCCTGGGCGCGGGCCTGCGTGATCGGCAATACCTGTTCGGTGATCTGCTGCGCGCGGGCGCCACGCTGGCGGCGGGCAGCGACTGGCCGGTCAGCGATCTGAATCCGCTGTCCGGCATTCACACGGCGGTCAACCGCGTCACCCCCGGTTCGGCGCTGCCGCCGCTGCTGCCCGAGCAGAGTCTGGACCTGATGACTGCCCTGGCCGCGTACACCGCGGGTTCTGCCTATGCGAACCGGCGCGATGACACGGGCAGTCTGCGCACCGGCATGCTCGCGGATCTCGTTGTGCTGGACCGTAATCCGTTCGAGCATCCGATCACCGAGATCGCCGACGCCAAGGTCGAGCAGACCTATGTCGGCGGTGCGCGGGTATTCGGTTAGGGCGAATTTCCGGGGCGGGGCCGCGGCACGGCGGGCGGGATGCTATGGTCGTATCCATCAGCCGCCCGTCGTGTGCGGCAAATCCCCTTCTTTGGTAAGAGTCAAAGTATGTGTAACCGTCGGTTACACATAAATCGCCTTTGCCTCGTTCACCGCTATTTGTCCCGGTAGGCCACCAGATGAGCCAGCGCCGTCAGATCGGCGGCGGCCATTTCCGGTGGCAACACACCCAGTGCGGATTCCAGTGCCGTGGCCGCGCGCCCCAGCGTGCGCTGCCGTCCACCGGCCTCCTCGATCAGGTTCGCCGCCCGCGCCGCCCGCTGCGCGGTCATCGGCTGCCGGGCGTGATAGAGACGCGCGAACTCCCGGCCCGGTCCGGTATCGGAGGCCAATGCGCAGACCACCGGGAACGACTGCTTGCGCTGAATCAGATCGCTGTGCGCGGGTTTTCCGGTCACCTCGGGATCACCCCAGATATCGATGGCGTCATCGACGAGCTGGAACACCAGCCCCAATTCACATCCGAAGGTGTGCATCGCGGACACCACCCGATGATCCGCGCCGGCACACAGCGCACCGAGGGCGCACGCGCAGCCCAGTAGCGCCCCGGTCTTGCCCGCGGCCATGGTCAGGTATTCATCGACGGTCACCGAGGAGCGCGCCGCGAAGGCGCAATCCTCGTACTGCCCGCGGCACAGGGTGACGGTGGCGCGTGCCAGCCGGATCACCGCCTCCGCGGTCACCGATTCGGGCACACCGTCCGAGAGCACGCCCAGGGCCAGCGCCTGTAGCGCGTCCCCGAGCAGGGTGGCATTGGTTTCACCCCAGACCCGCCAGACCGTGGGCCGGCCGTGCCGGAAACGGTCCTCGTCCATGACGTCGTCGTGCACCAGGGAGAAGTTGTGCAGCAGCTCGACCGCGGCGGCGGCGTGGGTGGCGTTCTCGATGGTTCCACCGCATGCCACCGCGGCCGCGAAGGTGAGGGCGGGTCGCAGGGCCTTGCCCTGTGATCCGGTGATCTCCACACCTTCGGCGTCACACCAGCCGAAGTGGTATCCGGCCATGCGATCCATGGGTTCGGAGAGTGAGGCGACCGCCGCGCGTAGGACCGGTTCGATGGCCAGGCGCGCCGCGGCCAGCTGTCTGCGGGCCGCGACGTGCGGGCCGCCATCGGAATGTTGGCCGTATTCGGCGGGCCGCTGGCGTATTTCGCTGTGGCCGATGGTTTTCATCATGGTCGGCCGGGTCAGACCCCAGCGGCGCATGCCCTCGAGTCGTTGTCCCGCTGTGGTTCTGGTCGGTTTCGACGCTCGCATAATCGGCCCCGCTCACTCGGACACGGCCTCCGCAGCCACCCGGCGGTGATTGGGCGGCCATGCATAGAAGATCCCAATCGTCCCATCCGAACGTGAAAACGCGGGACCGCCTGTGGATTTCATTTCGGCAACGGCGGCTGCGCCGCAGCTCAGGTGAGTGGCAGGCCGTGTTCCAGCGCCTCCACCGGCGCGCTCGTATAACGGGCGGCCTGATAGTGGTAATCGAAATTCGCCCGAACGTACACCGTGTAACTGCCCGCGGTGGCCAAAGTGTCGGCGCGGTCACGATCGCCGAGTCCGGCATCGGCGAGTTCGGCCGGAAGTTGCTCGAGTGCGGCCGTCATGCGGGCTATGCACTCGGTGAGCATGGTGTTGACGAGCTCGAGCGCTCGGGTCCGGTTGTGCCCGAAGTGATATTCGGCCAGCAGCACCGAGTTGTACAGGTAGCCCGAGGCTTCGTCGGAGGCCACCGACAGCACATCGTTGAACAGGCCCATATGCTCGACCGCCGCCTCGCGCAGGCTGCGCATGGCCGGAAGGTAGCGGGCGGGCGCGCAGAGATCTATCCCCTCGGCGCGCTCGCTGATGTCGAGAAAGACGAAGAGCGCCACACCATCTCGGCGATGCGCGCGATAGGTCTCCAGATCCGGAAGATTTCCGGAAAGCCGCCCCACGCTCTCGGTGTAATACGTCCAGAGCCAGTCCCGGATCTCCGCGCGTACGGCCTCGCACCATTCGGGTGAGCGACCCTCGCACAGTCTCCGCCACAGATCAGCGAACGCCACGGCCAGTACGCCGGAAGGTTGCCTGGCACTGTCGAATACCGCGTTGAGCGCGCGTACCGCTTCCAAACAGCGCTGTGGATCGGGGATTTCAATATCGAACTGATCGTCGACCACGAAAGCCCAAGCCGTGTACTGGCTGAGCAGCGTGAGCTCCTCGACGTCGGCCTTGGGACACCAGAGTGCGTACATTCGCGCCGGTCTGGTGCGTACCATCCGCCGCCGCGTCAACTCGGTGGGCACGAGCTCGAACTTCTCGAGCCACTCCCACATACCCGCTTCTGCCTCCAGCTCCAGCGGATTGAGGTCCACCGGGGCGTACGGCATGAAAAAATCGGTTGGTTCCATCGAAACTGCCTATCTCCCAACCAGTTTACCCGCCCACCCGACAATACCGGCGTTTCGGGCAGATCCGGCGATCCGACCGCTATTCGGTCGGTGACGCGAGTCGCCGGGCGGAGTCGGAGAGCGGTCGCTCCCCGGCCCGCATCGCTGTCAAAGGGGCCCACACCCGCCGCATCAGACCGGTCGTCACACCCGGAAATCTGATCAGCCCTACCACTTTCGCCGATTCTATCGCGCGAGCGGGCGCCGCGCGCAGTGCCGCGGGCCGGTGTGGCGCAAATGACCTTCGCATCGAGAGATCAAGGGTGAGAACGGCTTCCGCCTCGGATGCACAGGGCGATGAGCCTTCTGACGGTGTCGCATCCCCGACCGCATCGACGAAAGTGCTTTCGGCACTGATCAATACGCGTCGAGGCGTCGTGGTGTACGTGCGAATGAGATTACCGATGCGCGTCCACGCCGGTGATGCGTCGCAGACCATCGGCGAGATCGCTTCCGGTGGGCGCGGTTTCCGGATCGATCAGATACTGCGCGGCCACGCCGATGAGCAGCGCCTGGTACACCAGTCCGGCGGTGCGATCGTCCTCGGCATCGCCGCCGAACAGCCGGGCCAGGCCCGCCCGCGCCTCGGGCATGGTCGCGGCCAGTTGCTCGCGAGAATCCGCGTGTGAGAGCGCGTCGAAGGTGGCCGCCCAGACGCCGCGGTGATCGGCGATCGATTCCCGGACCGCGTCCCATCGGGTCGCGAAGCGGCGCAGTGCGTCCGGATCGGTCACATCGTTCGCCGCGAGGGCACGCGCCAGTTCGGTCCCCCATTCCCGGGTCGCCTCGGTGAGGGCGGCGGTGAGCAGAGCTTCCTTCGATCCGAAGTGGTAGCCGATGGCGGCCATGCTCACGCCCGCGGCGGTGGCGATATCGCGGACGGTGGTACGGGCGTAGCCCTTCTCGAACAGGCAGGTGCGCGCCCCGGCCAGCAGATCCTCACGGTTTCCCATGCCGTGCAGACTAGCGCAAATGCCTGAGACAAAAGTATTGCGCAATTGCCTAAGACATTTGTACAGTTCTGCTCATGCGAAACCTGGCCAACCAGAACGTCCTCATCTCCGGCGCGAGCATCGCGGGTCCCGCTCTCGCCTTCTGGCTGCGGCGGTACGGCTTCCGGCCGACCATCGTGGAGAAGGCCCCGGCCCTGCGCGAAGGTGGTCAGGCCATCGACGTGCTCGGCACCGCCACCGAGGTCATTCGCCGGATGGGACTGCTGGAACAGGTGCACGCCTTGCAGACCGGGAAGCGCGGCACCTCGTATGTGTCCGCCGACGGCACCGTCAAGGCGAGTATCAGCAGCGAGGTCTTCAACGGCGTCGGCGCGGGCGGCGACACCGAGATCGCCCGGGGCGATCTGGCGCGGGTGCTGTACGAGGCCACGCGCGATGATGTCGAGTACCTCTTCGGCGATTCCATCGCCGAGCTCACCGAGACCGCCGACGGGGTGCACGTCACCTTCGAGCACTCCCCCGCCCGCACCTTCGATCTGGTGATCGGCGCCGACGGCGTCCACTCCCGCACGCGCGCACTGGTTTTCGGCCCGGAGTCGGATTTCGTCCGCCATATGGGCTACTACATCTCGATCTTCACCATCCCCAACCTGCTGAATCTGGATCACTGGGAACTGGACTACAACACCCCGGGCAAGATCGCGGGCAGTTACAGCGCGCGGGAGAACACCGAAGCCAAGGCGATTTTCGCGTGGGCGTCCGAACAGCTCGACTACGACTTCCGCGATGGCGACGCCCAGCGGCGCATTCTGACCGACACCTTCGCCGAGCAGGGCTGGGAGGTGCCGCGGCTACTGGCGGAATTGGACAGCGCCCCGGACTTCTACTTCGACGCCATGGCGCAGATCAAGATGGACACCTGGTCCCGGGGACGGGTGTCGCTGGTCGGTGATGCGGGGTACTGCGCTTCCCCGCTCTCGGGTCAGGGCGCGGACCTCGCACTGGTCGGCGCATATCTGCTCGCGGGTGAATTGGCCGCCGCCGCAGGCGATTACCGCATCGCGTTCGCCGCCTACGAGCGGGAGATGCGGCCCATGGTGGATGCCTGCCAGCGGTTCGCCGAGGGCGTCGGCCAGTGGTACGCGCCCGGTAGCAAGACGATGATCAAGGTCCGCAATCTGAATGTGCGCCTGCTGCCGTACCTGCCCTGGCGCGGTCTCATCGGTGGTGCCCCGCAGAAGGTGGCGCGTACCGTCGCGGCCAAGGACTACACGGTCGCGGTGTCCTGATTTTCGGAAACCACAAGATCAATCCGCGCCGCGCCGTACGCTCGGGCACCGAACACCAGCTGTACAGAAGGCACTACCCGGAGGCGCGCATGCTGTCCCTGCAGGAGATTTCGGATCGGATGGAGATCGAGGACCTGATGGTCCGGTACTCCCATGCGGTGGACACCAAGCAGTGGGAACTGCTCGATGAGATCTTCACCGCCGACGCCCATATCGACTACACCGCGATGGGCGGACCGGCCGGAGATGTGGCCTCCACCAAGGCTTTTCTCGCCACGGTCATGCCGAATTTCACGGCGTTCCAGCATTTGATCGCCAACTCCGCCATCAAGGTCGACGGTGATACGGCGACCGCCCGCACCATGTGCCACAACCCGATGGTGGTGGCCGGTGCGGACGGTCTGCCCCGCTTGATGCTGTGCGGGCTCTGGTACCACGACTCATTCGTCCGGGTGGACGATCAGTGGCGGATCAGCCGGCGGATAGAGGAGAAGTCCTATATGTTCGTCGCCCCGCCGGCCGAGGCCGTGATCAGCTGATCGAACAGGTCGCGATACCCGCGTAGCGCCTGGCGCAGTTCCTCGGTGTCCGAACCCTTTTCCTCGTGCCAGCGCTGTTCGAGCGCGTGCCGCCGCTGGGCGAAGCTGTCCACCAGCGCCTGAATGCCGCCCTCGACCAATTTGTCGGCGCGGGTCACCGCATCGCGCGGGTCGTCGACGAACATGGTCTGCACTTCACGCCACTGCCCGCGCAGCTGGTTCGAGTCGACCGGATGCGCACTCTGTCCGGCGCCGTGCTGCCGTTGCTCGTCGGTGCCCGGGCCGCCGTTGTGCAGTCGCTGTCCGGCCTCATCGGTGGCTGGACCACCGTTCGGCTGTCGCTGTCCGGCCTCGTGTGCCCGCTGCGTGCTCGCGGGCGGTTGCGGCTGGGCGGCGCGGAGTCGCTGATCCGCCTCGACGTTCTGATTCGGCTGTCCGTGGACCGCCTGATCCGGTGCGTGCGCCGGACGGGCATCCGGTCCCTGTGTCGCAACCGAACTCGGTGCCTGCGCCCCAAGGGAATTCGGATCGCGGCGGGGGTCGAGGGCTTCCGGCGTGCCCCGCTGGGCGTCCTCGGATCGACCGGTGTGCTGGGGCCGCTCCGGGGAACCGGCGGCGCGGACATCACTGCCGGTCACCGTATTCGCCTGTGCTGCGGCCTGTTTCGCTTGCTCTTTGTCAGTGCTCATTTTGTCGTACCTCACTTATCGGTTATCGCGTGCGGAATGCGGTGCGGCGGTGTCGGATTGGGATCCGTTGCCGTCCACCAGTTCCGCGAAGAGCTGCCGGTAGTCGACGATCGCGGCGCGCATATCCTCGGTGGACACCTGCCCGCGTCCGGCCTGACCGGCGATCTGATGCGCGCGGCGGAAGCGATCCACCGGCTGGGCGTGCTCGACCGAGAGATCCGCGACCCGCTGGTCCGGATCCTCGGTCGGATAGCCGCGATCGGCCATCGCCAGGGTGAGCAGGCGATCGGCGTTCTCCAGCGCGTGCGCCGGATCGTCGACGAACTGTTCCTGCACGTGCGCCCACTGCATGGTGTAGCGGCGCTTCTCATCGTCGGTCAGCTCGCGCAGCTGCAACTGCTGATGCCGCTTCTGCCGTTCCACCAGTTCACGTTCGGCGTCGCGGCGGTTGTCCGACTGTTCGACCGCGCGGTCGTACTCCGGCCCGAACCGCTCCTTCAATTTGCGACTGCGCATGCGTGGCATCAGCGCCAGCGCGATCACGATTGCCGCGGCGATCACCACCACGATGACAATCACGGTTACTACTGCACCCGACATCTTGCTCCTCCTCGCCGAGTCCGTCTTCTTGCGGACGTAATGCCTCGACGCGGCGGGCTCAAACGTATGAGCGGATCATTCCCCGCGCAGCAGCTCGATGACCGGAGCGAGTTTCTCCATATTGGGCTCCAGCACGGTGATGTAGTTGAAGCCCAACGTTTCCCGGCGTTCGCGCAGCGTATCGGCGATCTGAGCGGGCGTGCCGAGCAGCAGCACCGGGAGGTCATCGAGCTCGCCGTCGAACTCGAACGGCAGGTGCGCGGCCAGATAATCGGCTGCGGCGGAACGCTCTTCGTCCGGTATGACGCCCTGCACCAGCAGATTGAATTCCACCGAGCGCCCGCCCAGATGGTCGCGCACATAGTCGGTGCGCTTGGCGAGGGCCGCGCTGTCGGCGAGCGTCAGGCGGCCGTTATCGCTCGCACCCGCGCCGGTGAAGGCGACGATATCGGCGTTCGCGGCGGCGAAGCGCAGTGAACGGTCTCCCCACGCCGCGAGCAGCAGGGTGGGCCCGCCGGGCTGTACCGGCCGCGGGGTGTACTCCGGATCGGCGAACAGCCCGCGCAGTGTGGCGACGGTGCGCTCGAGATGGTCGACCCGTTCCCGAGCGGACGGGAAAGGCATTCCGGCGGCTTCGAATTCGGCCCTGACGTAGCCCGCGCCGAGGCCGAGTTCGACCCGGCCGTCGGTGAGCTGATCGAGTCCGGCGACATCGCGCGCCAGCAGCACCGGATTGTAGAACGGGGCGTTCAGGACGAACGTGTTGAGCCGGACCCGCTCGGTCGCCTCTCCCGCGAGCATGAGCGCCGGGAACGGTGCGGCCAGGCCCAGATGGTCCGGGACGCCGATCACATCGAAGCCGAGTTGTTCGGCCCGGCGACACTTCTCGATCCAGCTCGCGCGCGAAGACGGGGCAATCATGTTCACACCGAAGCGAAATGGGTACGCCATACCTACTGTCTACCAGTCGAATCCGAACAAGATCACAGGCATCGGCCCCGCGACGCCAGGCGAAGCCTGCGAAGACGGTCGAATCGAATTAACGCGCGGACTCCACCGAATGGGGTACGGGCGGGGCTCGTGCACGCCATCATGGGGTATCGCATTTCCGAGTCGCCCGCGAGGAGTTTGCGCGATGACACAGCTACCGGCCATTTTCCAACAGCGTGCGGAGTTGGAGAAGGTGTGGGCGCGGTGGGCGACGGGGACGCAACAGCTGCCCGCGCTCGGTCCCGCGAGTGCACCGGTGCCGGTGCTGCGCGAGGAAGTGGTGGAGTCGTGGGAGCGCTCGCTGCGCACCGTGGACCCCGCACGGGCGGTGGCGCCGGCCACCGATCGGGACGAATTGGGTTCGCGCTGGGCCGAATCGCCGCTGCGCACCCCGGTCACCGAACTCGCCGGGGAGATTCGCGCCATCGCCGAGGACGCCGGAATGATCGCGGTCGTCACCGATGACGAGGGCACCGTGCTGTTCAGCTGCGGCGACCGCGCGGTGCGGCGGCGCGCCGAGACCGTGAACCTCGCGCCCGGCGGTTGCTGGGATGAGCCGTACATGGGGACCAGCGGGGTGGCGCTATCCCTGCACACCGGCCGCCCCAGCTCGGTCTGGGCCGCCGAGCATCTGGTGGAGGCGTTGCACGGCTGGGTCTGCTACTGCGCCCCGATTCGCGCCGCCGACGGCCGTCAAATCGGCGTACTGGACCTGTCGACCTATTGGGATCGCTCGCATCCGATGATCCTGGCCACGGTGCGCGCCCTGGTCACCGCCATCGAATCCCGTTTGCACACAGAGCAATCCAGACCGGTGGCGCGCACCCGGCTGGAATGCCTCGGGGTGCCGCGCCTGTACAAGCAGGGCCAGCAGGTCCCCATGCGCCCGCGGCAGGTGGAGATCCTCACGCTGCTGGCGCTGGAGCCGGAGGGTTACACCCCCGAGCGTCTGCACGCCGCCGTCTACGGTGATCGGTCCGTCTCCCCCAGCACCCTCAAGGCCGATGTCTCGCGCCTGCGCCGTGCGACCGACGGTCAGATCGCGGACCGCCGCTATATGCTCACCGATCCGCTGGCCTGTGACGCCACCGAATTGCTCGCGGCGCTGGAGGCGGGCGATCTGACCACCGCCGTGCGGCTGTATCGCGGTCCGCTGCTACCGGATTCCGATATTCCCGGCATCGTGCAGTGGCGCGAACATCTCGACGTGGGTCTGCGCACCGCCGTGCTCGCGGACCGGAATCCCGAGCACGCCTTGCGATTCGGGCAGCGTTGCCCGGACGATATCGAAATCCACGAGCACGCACTGCGTTTGCTCGCCCCGGGCGACAGTCGCCGCGCGCTGGCCACGGCCCGGCTGCACACCGCACTACGCGCGTAGTTGGTCGATACCGGTCCATAGCGGACCGGTCCGGCGAATAGGACACGAACGCCCGTGGGTTGGCGCATCGTTGCGCCGAGGTTGCAGTGAACAGCCTACTTTTCACCAACCGCGCGCCAACCCTGTGCCAACCCGGCGGGGTCATAGTGACCCCGGTCACCGTAGCTCGGGTTCGTCTGAGGCCCAACGCTTCCCACGACATCCGAGCTATCACTGGAGGAGTCAGATGAAGACGGGTTCGGTCACCCGGGTGGCCATCACCGATGCCGCGGCCGATGTGCTGCAGGTGCTCATCTCCCATCACGGCCCGGTCCTGTTCCATCAGTCCGGCGGCTGCCGCGACGGCAGTTCGCCCATGTGCTATCCGCTGGGCGATTTCCGGGTCGGGGCGGCCGATGTCATGCTCGGCCGGGTTTTCCCGGATACGCCATTCTGGTTGAGCGCCGGTAATTTCGAGCACTGGCGCCACACCCATCTGACCGTCGACGTGATATCCGGTCGCAGCAGCGGCTTCTCCCTCGAGGTCCCCGAGGGGGTCCGATTCATCATCCGGTCGCGGTTGTTCACCGATGCCGAGGCGGCGGTGTTGGAGGCGGCTCCCAGGCCGCCCCGAGGCGCCGACCTGACCGGATGAGAAAGGTGGCGCGGCCGGTTTCTCCGGGCCGGCCGCGCCACCGCCCACTCGTGAAAACGCTACTGCGGCAGCAGTTCCCAGAGACCGTCGATACCGAGCCGCAGCGGATACAGCGGATGCCCCTGGTCGTCGTGCGTCACCCTGGGGCGCACGATGATCTCCTCGGCCAAGGGAATCGTCCACCCGCGATCGAGCAGCGCGGGCGGTAGATAACCGGACTCGACGGTCACCGGCAGTCCGCGATCGGCCGCGAAACCGGCCAGTCCGAGCAGATGCCAGGAGACGAAACCCACCGGCGCGAGACATCGTTCGGGCGTACCCCAGAATCGCCGATGCTGTTGCAGCGCTTCGGCGATCGCGGTGTTGAATTCCGCCGCCGCACCCGTTGTGGCGTAGTCGAGCGCCCGAATCGCGGGCGCGGCACACAGAACGGCGTATTCGTCCGAACTATCCGCGGCCGCGCTCCAGGCCGCCCGCAAGGTATCCCGGACACCGGCCACACCGCCGTGGAGCTGCTGCCAGCCCAGTGCCCACAGCGTCGCGTAATCGTCCGATTCCGGCAGTGGAAAACCGGGCCGGTCCGCAGTGCCCACCAGGAATGCCAGCAGCCGCGGATCGCGGGTGATGAGACCCAGCGAGAGCGCGGACACGAAATCCGATGCGGCGGGGCCGGGTTGGCGGCCGCCGATGCCCGGCACCCGGTACTGATCATCCTCGATGATCATGGTGACGGCGGAGCCGCCCGCCGGTTGCCGCGCCGCCTGCAACCGGCCCACCAGCGCGTTGGCCGCCGATTCGGTGTACGAGCGGATGCGCGTGTTCCCGTCGCCGAAATCGGCGAGACTGTAATACCCCGCGAGCCCGAGGAATTCATTGGCCACCGCCTGCAACCCGATGAAGGGTTCGGTCGCCAGTTCCTCCTCGAGAATCGCGTGCGCGGTCTCCCACGCCCCCGAGACCTGCTCGTGGACCAGATCCATCGCGTCATCCAGGCGGCCACCGGGCCGCTCCGCATCCGGATCGCAGGGATAGTGCCGCCCGATCTGCCCCGTGCTCAGCGTCATTGGCCCTCCTGAAATCGAAACAGGGTGCCGGACATCGCCGCCCGCCCCCGTACCGAAACATACCGGTGGTTTCGGGCCGGGGCAGGCGGGCGGATCGGATCAGCGGCCGGGCAGGTACTTGATGGCGCGGGCAACGCCCATCAGGAACGGCTGCCACTTGTCCTGCGAGATGAGCGGGGGCGCATCGAGATTCAGGAACCTGGTGACCACGACCGTCTGCGGTTCGGTGAACTTGAGCAGCCCGTCGGGACCGTGGCGACGGCCGACGCCGGAGATGCCCATACCGCCCATCGGCGCGCCGGTCGAGCCCCAGGCGGGGGCGTAACCCTCGTCGATATTGACGGTGCCCGCGTGCAGGCGTTCGGCGATGCGCTCGCCTTCGGCCTTGCTGCCCGCCCAGACGCTGGCATTGAGGCCGTATTCGGTGTCGTTGGCGCGGGTGATCGCCTCTTCCACATCGGCTACCGGGTAGATGGACACCAGCGGGCCGAAGGTTTCGTTGCGTCCGCATTCCATGGTGTCGGTGACCTCGGCCAGTACGGTCGGCTCATAGAACAGCGGGCCGAGGTCCGGCCGGGCGTTGCCACCCGCGAGGACCTTCGCGCCCTTGGAGACCGCGTCGGCGACGTGCTTGGTGACCGTTTCGAGCTGAGCTTCGGAGATGAGGCTGCCGATATCCTCCGAATAGTCGTAGGCCGCACCGACTTTCGCGGCCTTGACCGCGGTGACGAACTTCTCGGTGAATTCGGCGGCAACAGACTGTTCGACGTACAGGCGCTCGATGGAGATGCAGAGCTGACCGGCGTTCGAGAAACACGCGCGCACAGCGGCTTTGGCGGCCTTGTCGAGGTTCGCGCCCGCGGTGACGATCATCGGGTTCTTACCGCCGAGTTCGGCGGAGAAGCCGATCAGGCGACGCCCGCACTGTTCGGCCAGGGTGCGGCCGGTGGTGGAGGAACCGGTGAACATGAGGTAGTCGCAGGCCTCGACGATGGCGGTGCCGACCACCGTACCCGGACCGGTGACCACGGCGAACAGATCGCGCGGCAGTCCGGCGCGAGCGAACAGTTCGGCATTGGCCAGCGAGGAGTACGGGGTCTGGCTGTCCGGCTTCACCACGACGCCATTACCGGCCAGCAGTGCCGGAATCGAATCGCCGATCGAAAGCAGCATCGGATAGTTCCACGGTGCGATGACACCGACGACGCCCTTGGGCACCGCGCGCACGGCGGCCCGGTTGAGCACCGGGAACGCGCCCGGAACGCTGTGCGAGGCCAGCAATTGCGGTGCGACACGGGCGAAATAGCGGGCCGCCATCATCAGGCCCATGATCTCTTCCTGAGCGGCCCAGCGCGCCTTACCGGTCTCGGCCTGCACCACATCCATCAGGTACTCGCGGTTCTCCACCACCAGATCCCGATACCGATTGAAGACCGCGGCCCGGTCCTTGACCGGGCGTGCGGCCCATTCCGCCTGCGCCGCACGCGCTTTGGTGACTGCGACGGTCACATCGGCGGCCGTGCCCACCGGCACCGTACCGAGCGTCTTTCCGGTGAACACCTCGGTGATCGCGCGAATATCGCGATCCTCGGTGGTATCAACGGCCGCGAACGTCCGCAGACGTTCGAACACTGCGGCTGCCGGGACGGGCATCGTCGCCTCCTACTTACGGGTAACCTCGGGGTACACACAATCTACCCTTACCGGGCACCCGTGACGGCTGAGTCCGGGATACGGCCGGTCGAGCCGGGTTTCCGTCCGAAAATGTCGGCAATCGCGCTCGCCCGCAACGCACGAAGACATTGCCGGTGCGGCTTCGAAAGCCACACCGGCAATGTCGTGTGCGAGAGATGGATCAGGGCTTCGGCGCGCAATTGGCGGGCGGGACGATGCCCTGGTTGGCAACGTTGTTGCCGAGCAGGACCGTGGTCTTGGCCTCCACCGACGCCTGACCGGGTGCGGAGATCTTCACGGTGAAGGACTGGGTCTTCTCCTGTGCGGTCGCGGTGCACAGTGCGGTCCAGGCGATCTTCTGGCCGTTGTCGATGATCGAGAAGCCGACGTAGCTCTTCTTGGGCTCGGCGCTGGTCACCAGTTCGATCTTGGGGGTGACTCCGGCCGGGGCGTCGACCAATTCGGAAATGGGGGTCTCGGCGCGCCCGAAGGTGTTGACCGAGGCCACATCGGTCTTGGCGACCAGCTGGGTGCCCTGTGCGCCACCGGCGGAGACGACCACCAGGGTGTTGGAGGAGGCGTTGGTGTCGAACGCGCCGTTCGGGGCGAAGCCCTTGACCACCGCGTCACTGGAGATATTGGTGTTCGGCGGCGTCTGGCCGTCGACCATGACGGTCATGGTCGCCGACGCGGTCTTGTTCTTGGTGACCTCGCCCAGGGTGAAGGACACCTTCTGCCCGCCCAGCTTGTTGCCGCCGGATTCGTACACGGTGCCGTTCGGAATGGTCACTTCGGCAATGACATTGGAGAACGAGTCGTTCCCGGCGGTGCTGACGGTGACGGTGCACGCCACTTCGTCACCGGGGAAGAGCTTGCCGGGGGTCTGCAGATCGCGGCACTCGTATTTGGTGGTCGGGCCCGCCACGGCGTACGCCGGAGCCGCGGCGATCTGGAGCGCGCCGGCGGCGAGTGCGAATGCCGAAGCGACCATCACGGCACGTTTCAGGGCGGGCTTGGGGGCACTGGTCATTGTCTTCTCACCTTCTTGGTGTTCGTTGGTCTGCACCAAGAGTCGGTGCGGTGACTCTGCATCCACCAACGAAGCACTAACGGCTCCGATGAATCCGGCCGGGCTCGCCGGTATGTATTCGCGACACCCCTTCGGAGAAGGACTGCACGCGATGACAATGACCGTCGGTCAGCGCTGGGTACTGGCGCTCACCTCACTCACCGGATTGATGATCGTGCTGGACGCATTGGTCGTCACCACGGCCATGCACGCCATCCAACTCGATCTGCACGCCTCGATCGGCGCGCTGGAATGGACCATCAATGCCTACAACCTGAGCTTCGCGGTACTGCTGATGGCGGGCGCGGCGCTCGGCGAACGGTACGGGCGCAGGCGCGTACTGGCGACGGGGCTGACGCTGTTCACCGTGGCCTCGGCCGGATGCGCGCTGGCGCCCGATCTGGGCTGGCTGATCGCCGCACGCACGGTGCAGGGCGTCGGCGCGGCCGCGGTCATGCCGGTCGCCGTGGCCCTGCTATCGGCTGCCTTCCCGCCGGATCAGCGCACGCGGGCACTCGGGTTCTTCGCCGCCACAACGGGATTGGCGACGCTCGGCGGACCGCTGGTCGGCGGCGCGGTGGTGCAGGGGCTGGCCTGGCAGTGGATCTTCTGGATCAATGTGCCGATCGGGGCGGTGCTGATTCCGCTCGTGCTCACCCGCCTGGCCGAAAGCTTCGGCGAGGCAAGGAGAGTGGATTACGTCGGGATAGCGCTGGTGAGCGTCGCGGCGTTCGGCGCGGTATGGGGCCTGATTCGCGGCAATGAATCCGGTTGGGGCAGCACCGAAGTCGTCGCGGCGTTCGTGGCGGGCGCGGCAGGGTTGATCGCCTTCGTGCGCTGGGAGCTGCGGACAACCGCCCCGCTGATTCCCATGCGATTCTTCACCTCCCGCGCGTTCAGCGCGGGCAATGCGGCAAGCTTCCTGCTGACCGCCTCCATCTTCAGCGGCGCGTTCTTCTTCACCCAATTCCTCCAGGTGGCACAGCAATACGGTCCGCTGGGCGCGGGCCTGCGCCTCGCGCCCTGGACGGTGACGCTGTTCTTCGTCGCCCCCGTCGCGGGCAAACAGGTCAACAGATTCGGCGAACGCCCGCTGGTGGTGCTCGGCCTGCTCTTGCAGACGATCGGATACGGCTGGATCGCGCTCATCGCCCGCCCCGACCTGCCGTACGCGATGCTGGTCGCGCCCTTCGTTATCGCGGGTATCGGCGCATCGATGGCCATTCCCTCCGCCCAGAGCGCCGTGCTGCGGGCGGTTCCCATCTCCGCGGTCGGGGCCGCGTCCGGAACCTACAACGCACTGCGCCAGCTCGGCGGCGCATTCGGAATCGCGGTCCCCGCAGCGGTTTTCGCGGCCGTGGGCGGGTACGAGTCCGCGCACGCGTTCACCGACGGCTTCATCGCCGCGATCATCGCCGGGGCGCTGCTCGCGCTGGCCGGGGCGCTGGCGGGTCTGCTGATTCCCGCCGGAGCGCCCACCGCGCCGGATGCGATCCCTTCGACGGGAGCGGCTGGTCCGGTGGGCGAAAAGACCCCGCTCGATGCCGACGCCGATGCCGTTCGCGTCGCGAGCGCCGTGGGCGCGCACGCATCCGTCACGCGCACCGGGACCAACGCATGACCGGTCCGGCCGCTCGGGCCCCCGAATCGCCGGTAGGTTCGACTTCCATGACGGTCAGCGCCGAATTCGCGACCCGCACCGCACCATTCCGCCCGGAACTGCTCGCGCACTGTTACCGCATGCTCGGTTCGATCCACGAGGCCGAGGATCTGGTGCAGGAGACCATGTTGCGGGCCTGGCGCGCCGCGGACCGATTCGACGAGCGGCGAGCGTCCCTGCGCACGTGGCTGTATCGGATCGCCACCAATGCCTGCCTGACCGCGCTGGAACAGCGCGACAGGCGGGCGCTCCCCAGCGGTCTCGCGGGTCCGAGCCCGGTATTGGACACCTCCCCGCCCCGGCATCCGGAGGTTCCGTGGCTGGAGCCCATTCCCGATGGGCTGCTGGGCAATTCGGCCGATGATCCGGCCACGGTGGTGGCGGCGCGCAGCGGTGTGCGGCTCGCGTTCATCGCGGCGCTGCAATTTCTGCCCGCCCGCCAGCGCGCGGTGCTGATTCTGCGCGATGTGCTGGCCTGGTCGGCGGCCGAGGTCGCCGAACTCCTGGACACCTCCCCCGCCGCCGTCAACAGCGCGCTGCAGCGCGCGCACGCCCACCTGGAGGAGGTCGCCCCGATGCTCGACCAGATGTCGGAATCATTGAGCCCGGACGAGCGGGCGACCGTCGACCGTTATATGCACGCCTTCGGCAATGCCGATATGCGTGCGCTGGCCGAACTGCTCCGCGACGACGCGGTGATGGAGATGCCGCCCGCCCTGGTGTGGTTCGCGGGACGCACGCACGTGGTGGATTTCTTCACCGCCAAGACCTGCGCGGATCCGGGCAGATGGCGGCTGGTGCGCACGGCGGCGAATACCCAACCGGCCGTGGCGTGTTATCTGCGGGGCGCAGACGGTGTGCATCGCGCGCACGCTATTCACGTACTCACCGTGTCTGATTCGGCGATCGAGCGGATCACCGTATTCCTGGATCCGCGATTGTTCCCGCGCTTCGGGTTGCCCGCGGTGCTGCCGTAGCGCGTCCCGCCGGAATTCCTCCCCACTGAAACTTATATCGCGGACCCGGGCTTGCCGCAAGCCCCCGGCGGTGGTCCATACTCGCTGCTCTGTGGCTTTTCTGGACCGAAGGACGAGGTGGGAGATGGCTGAGCACAAGGCGATCGGAGTGGGGCCCGCGGGAATCGAGCTGACCTACGAGACGGCGGGTGATCCGGGACATCCGCCGGTGCTGCTGATCATGGGCGCGGGCGGGCAACTGATCAATTGGCCCGACGGATTCCGTGATGAGCTGGTCGCGCGGGGGCTGTACGTGATTCGCTTCGATCACCGCGATACCGGCCGATCGACCTTCATGACCGATGCGCCCGCACCGGATATCGCGGCGGCTCTGGCCGGGGATCTGTCGTCGGTGAGCTACACGCTCACCGATATGGCCGCCGATACGGTCGGCCTGCTCGATACCCTCGGCCTGGACAGCGTGCACCTGGTGGGCGCGTCCATGGGCGGGATGATCGCGCAGCTCATCGCGATCGAATATCCGAGCCGGGTACGAACTTTGACCACCATCATGTCCACCACCGGAGATCCCTCGGTCGGCCGGGCGCGACCCGGTGCGTTCGGCGAGCCCGGCGGACCGCCGAGCACCCGTGACGAGTTCATTGCCTGGCGGTTGAAATCCGTTCGCGCACTGAGCTCCCCGGGCTTCGACTTCGACGAGGCCGCCGCCGTCGATACGCTCGGCCGCGTCTGGGATCGCGGCTTCGCCTTCGACGCCATGATGCGGCACATGCTGGCGGTGATCGGCTCCGGCGACCGCACCGAGCGCTTGCGCGAATTGACGGTCCCCGCCCTGACCATGCACGGCGAGGAGGACGGCGTCATCGATATCAGCGGCGGAAAGGCCACGGCCGCGGCGATTCCCGGTGCGAAGTTCATCTCGTTCGCGGGTATGGCGCACAGCCTGCCCCGTGAGCTCTGGCCCAGCTTCGCCGACAATATCGCGGACTTGATCGGCGCGGCGGAGTCGGCGGCGGTGCGCTGATGCCGAATGCGCGCCGAATTCCGTTCCGCTGCGCGCGAATCCGCTGAACAACCAAGCGAGCCCGCGTGCGCCAGGTATGCGCACGCGGGCTCGCGAGTGGTGTTGCGGTCCGGCGCTATTCGTTCACCAGCACCGGAATCGACAGCACCGCGGCGGAAACCGCCGCCCCAGCCGGAGCCGGAATGGTGAAGTCGATGCCGTCGTCGTGCGGGATATGCGTACCGCCACCCATGGCCTCCTCATCGGCATGTTCGAAATGCCCCGTCCCGACGAGCTTTCCGGCCGCGTCATAGAACGCCGCCTGCACCTCGAGGGCGAGCACATCGCTCACATCGGTGGTGATGGCCAGCCGCCCGTGCACCGTGGTCCCGTCCAGCCGGGTGCCGGTCAGCTGAATTCGATCGGTGAACGGTCCGGGTTCGAGACGCACCTCGCCCGGTCCGGCGGTGATCGAAGCAGCGGGCGCCACAGCGGGTTTCGCCGCGTAGGACGGCGTCGTCACCGTGGTCGGCGCACTCGCGGTCTGCGAATTCGAGCACGCGGTCCCCAGCGTGGCCGTCAGCAGCAGTCCCGCGAACAGCACGACCCGTGCCGAACCCTTGCGCCCCGCAACACCATTCATGCTCACGGCAGCAGGGCCTTGTGCATCTTGGTGTACAGCGCGGTGTTGTCCTGGCTGGCGGCGAAGACGTCACCGCCCGGACCGTACGCGTAGATCATCACGTCCGCGCCGGTGTGGTTGCCGGACAGGTAGGTCAGCCACAGGCTGGCCTCGGGCGAGCCGTCCTTGACCTCGGGCTTGTCATTCGGGGTGCGGAAGGTCGCCGGGGCGAAGTTCTTCGGATCGTTCGAGCCCGCACCGTTGATCAGGCCGCTGGAGCGCGCCGGATCCTTCACGTTCTCCTTGCCGTCGCGCGAGGGCAGGGAGTTGTTGGCGGTGTTGCCCGCGTCCACATTGGTGGGCGGAGCGATCGCCTCGGCATTGGTGAAGGTGTTCTTCTCGATGATGTTGAAGCCCGCGCACTCGTGGTCGGCGGTGACGATGACCAGGGTGTGCTTATCCTTCTTCGCGAAGTCCATGGCCGCGGCGACGGCGTCGTCGAACGCCTTCATCTCGTCCAGGGTCTGGGCCGCGTCATTGGCGTGCGAGCGCTTGTCGATCTGCGCGCCCTCGATCTGGAGCAGGAAACCCTTGCTGTCCTTGCGATTCGACAGCAGGTCGATGGCCTTGGTCGCCATGGCGGCCAGGGTCGGCTCCTGCTTCTGCGGTGCGGAGTCCGGCAGCGCGTTGCGGGCCGCGGTGACCGTCAGATTGCCGCGGTTGAACAGGCCGATGACCTTATCGCTCTTGGTCGCGGTCAGGTCCGCGGCCGTGGCGACCTTCTGGCTGTCGGCGGTCTGCGCCTTGAGCGCGGGATCGCCCATATTGCCCAGCACCTGATAACCCTTGTCGGTCAAGGCCTTCTGGTCATCGGGTTCGAAGCGGGCCAGGCCGCCGCCGAAGATGACGTCGGCGGTGCCGTTGCGCGCGATCTGCTCGGCGATCGGGGTCACCAGCGTCTTATCGGCGGGTGCGGCCTCGTAGCTGCCATCGGACTTCTTGGGCAGGCAGGTGGCCTCGGTGAACGTCGGTCCCTGGCAGCCGCGCAGCAGCGCATGGCTGAACATGCCCGCCGGGGTGGCGTCGGTGATCTCGGCGGTGCTCACATTGCCGGTGGCGTACCCGGCGGTCTTGGCCTGCTCCATCAGCGTGGGCACGGATTTGCCGTAGGCGTCGACGCCGATGGCCGCGTTGTAGGTCTTGACGCCCGACGACCAGGCGGTCGCCGCGGATGCGGAGTCCGTCACCAGCGCCGGCTTATCGCTGTTCGGCTCCACCGCGTAGGTGGCCACCGCGCCGACATAGGGCAGCTGCTCCATGTTCAGCCGTCCGTTGGCGCCGACGAAGCGTTCCCGGGCGGCGGTGATGTGGCTGCGCCCCATACCGTCGCCGAGCAGGTAGATGATGTTGTGCACTTCGTTGTCGGCTTTTTTGTCCGAGCCACAACCCGCGACCAGGGTCGAGCCCACGAACGCGGCGGTGATGGCCGCGACCGCGCCGAGCCAGGCGCGTTTCTTGTGCTGCACTTCGTTCCCTCCAACCTTCGCGGCACGGGGTCTCCGTGCGCGACCCGCTGTACCCCGGGCGCGGCGAACGTATCCCTGGACGGTTGCCCGAATCCGACGCGGAGCTGTCGATTCGGTGAACGTATGTCATGACAACTGACATGGGGTGGATGACACGGGCACTATTTCCGGGTCCCGCGAACCGGCTACACGCGCGGGAATGCGGGGCTATTCTCTGGTCACCAGGCTCCAATCGCATAGCGCAGGTGGTGATCCGGGAGTGGCCGGACCGTGGGCGAGAAATACTCTCGCGCAACGGATTCAACGATTGTTCCGGCGTCTGCGCGTCCGCGATCGCATACCGGACGGCCGGTCTTCGAGTCAAATCCCGTCCCGCTCAAAAGGACTCGCGTGGGTGTTCCGGCCACCGGATGGCTACCCTCGGGCAATGCTCACCAGGCGGCTCGGGGTGCGGACCCGGATTCTGGCCATCGCACTCGTGCCCAGTCTGGCGCTGGTGGTGATCGGCGTCGGCGCGACCGGATACCTCGTGGACCGCTCCAACACCGCCCAGGACTGGGCCGATGAAATGCGCGACGGTGTCGCACCCACCCGCGAACTCATCGAGGCGCTCGAATCCGAACGCCGAATCACGCTGTGGCGCATCGCCGGAGCCGATACCGATCTGCACGCCCTGGCCGCCGCCCGCCAGCGCCTGGATATCGCGCTGACCCAGCTCGCTCCCGCGCAATCGCGGTTGAGCAGCATCGGGCCCCGCGCCATGGGCGATACCACCTCCGCGCTCACCGATCTGGGCAAGCGGCTCACCCTGATTCGCGCCGGACTCGACGCGGGCACCCTCGTACTCGGCGACGCGGACGCCTTCTACAGCTCCATGCCGCAGCTCGTGCTCGCCGGTGTGCGCATCGCCCAGCAGACCGCCCCGGACGCGCCCACCGCCATCGAACTCGCCTCCGCCAGTGAGGTATTGCAGAGCCTCGAGGCCATGAGCCGTGCGAACGCGCTGGGCGCGGCGCTCATCGACGGCGGCGGCGGACTCACTCCCGACCTGGCCAATGAATATCTGCGCCTGCTCGGCTTCTATCACAATCGCGTCGATCGGCTCATCGGCGACGGCGATCCGCGGCAGGCGGCCGCCGCGAAAGCCCTTGTCTCCGGGGCGGCATGGCAGCGACTGGGCGCGATGGAGGTATCGCTGACCCAGCGCGCGGTGCCGCGCGCGGAGGGCGCGACGTTCAAACCCGCCCCGCTGCCGCTGACCACCGCCGAGTGGGAGAGCGTGGCGAACGAGGTCAACAAGGCGCTCGCTGATCTGTGGCAGGCCCAGAACATCGAGGCGCAGCGGCTCGCCGGTGACGCCGCCGCCGACACCACCCGGAACTCACTGCTCACCGGCGCGGCCATGGTGGTCACCGCGCTCGGCGCGATCCTGGTGGCGCTGGCACTGGCCAATCGAATCATTCGGCGGCTGCGGCGACTTCGCGACGAGACCATCGCACTGGCGGACGATCAACTCCCCGAGACCATGCGGCGGCTCGCGGACGGTGAACAGGTCGACATCGATACCGCCTCTCCCGCACTGAAATTCGGCGGCGATGAAATCGGCCAGGTGGCAGACGCTTTCAGTCATGCGCACACCGCCGCCATCTCCGCCGCGGTCACCGAATCGCGCACCCGCGAGGGCGTCAAGGCGGTCTTCCTCAATATCGCGCACCGCAGCCAGATCGTGGTGCACCGGCAGTTGGAGCTGCTGGACGAGGCCGAATCCAAGCAGGAGGATCCGGTCCTGCTGGAAACCTTCTTCCTGCTCGACCATCTCGCCACCCGCGAACGCCGCAATGCCGAGAACCTGGTCATCCTCGCCGGTGGCCGTCCCGGCCGCCAATGGCGGAACCCCGTGCCACTGATGGAATTGGTACGCAGCGCGGTCGGCGAAACCGTGGACTACAAGCGCGTCCGCACCGGCAAGCTGCCGCAGAGTTTCATTGTCGGCGTCGCGGTCGGCGATCTCATCCATCTGCTCGCCGAACTCATCGACAATGCCGCGCACTTCTCGCCGCCGCAGTCGCACGTGCAGATCACCGGCAATACCGTGGGCCGCGGGGTGGCGCTGGAGATCATCGATCAGGGCGTCGGCGTCGGCGAGGAAGAGCTCGAGCGCATCAACACCCTGCTCGCGACCGCCGCCGATATCGGGCTCACCAGCTTCTCCAGCGATTCGCGCCTGGGCCTGTTCGTGGTCTCCCAACTCGCTGCCCGGCACGGTATCTCGGTCCGCCTTTCCGAATCCGATTACGGCGGCCTGCGTGCCATCGTGCTGATCCCGGCCGCCCTCATCGCCGGTGAGACCCCCTCCCCGGACTACAGCTCCGGCCAGCTCCCGATCCCCCGCCGCGCCGAATTCCGCCCGGACACCGGCGAACTCCCGGTGCTCGACGCGCCCCCGGCGCGGGACACCGGCCACGACGCCAACCAGGCGCGCTCGGACCGGCCGCGCGCCATCAACCATGACACGACCTACGGACCCCGAAGCACGAACGCGGCGCGTCCGGGCGATATCGGGCGGCACGCGCGCCGCCCGCACGACACCCGCCCGTCGCTGCCCAAACGCCGCCGGCAGGAAAGCCTCGCACCGGAATTGGCGCACGACCCCGCGCCGGAGCCGCCCGCCCCGGCGCCGGACGCCGTCGGCCCCGGCGCGGGCGCGCCGCCCGCCCTGCCCGAACGCAGTCCGGAGCAGGCCCGAGACCTCATGTCCGCCATCGAGAACGGCACCCGGCAGGGCCGTCGCTCCGATCCGGGCACCCTCCCCCCATCCGACAACACTCGACAGGAAGGCGACGGTGAGTACTTCTCCCGCCGGTGACCTCGACTGGCTGCTCGACGATCTCGTCGACAAACTCGCCGGTGTGCGTCACGCCGTGGTTCATTCGACCGACGGTCTGCTGCTCGGCCGCTCCACCCGCATGCTGCGCGAGGACGCCGAACACTTCTCCGCCATGTCCTCCACGCTGTACGGGCTCTCCCGCAGTGCCGGACACCGTTTCGACGGCGGCGGCGTGCGCCAGGCGGTGATCGAACTCGATCGCGCGGTCTTATTCGTGACCGCCGCGGGCGCGAACGCCTGCCTGGCGCTACAGGCGGGCGCGGACGCGAATCTGGGCATGGTGGCCTATGAGATGAACCTGACCGTCCAGCGCGTGGGTTCGTTCCTGTCGACCGCGGCCCGTCGCTCCGGCGAATTCGGCTGAGCCCCCGCATGACCGGGTTCGAGGTGGACACCCCGCTGGCGCAATCGGTGAAGATCCTGATCGCGGGCGGTTTCGGGGTCGGCAAGACCACCATGGTCGGTTCGATCAGCGAGATCACCCCGCTGCGCACCGAGGAGATCATCACCGAACGCTCCGCGGGCATAGACGATCTCACCGGTGTGGAGGGCAAGACCACCACCACGGTGGGGCTGGATTTCGGCCGCATCACCATCGACGCCGGACTGGTGCTGTACCTGTTCGGCACCCCCGGCCAGGACCGATTCTGGTTCCTGTGGGACGAATTGGCGCGCGGGGCGCTCGGCGCGGTGATCCTGGCCGACACCCGCAGACTGGAGAATTCGTTCGCCGCGATCGACTTCTTCGAACGCCGCGGCATCGGATTCACCATCGGCGTCAACTGTTTCGAGGGTGCGCCGGTGTATTCGCCCGAGGAGATTCGCGATGCCTTGGACCTGGACGAACACGTGCCGATCCTGCTCTGCGACGCGCGTGATCGCAGCTCCTGCAAAGAGGTGCTGACCACCCTCGCCGAATATCTGATCACGCGCGCCCTGGCGTGAGGGTTTCATACCGGTGCATGCATGAGAACCTGTGTCAATCCTGTTCCCGCTCAATGAGATCAGCTTGACGAATGTGACGTTCATCCCGTTACGTTGCGCAGATGTTCAGAGCGAGACTCGGGGTCCGGACCCGTGTTCTCGCCATCGCATTGGTTCCGAGCCTCGCGCTGCTCGTGATCGGTGTGGGTGGCGCGGGATACTTGGTGGTGGAAGGCAAGAACGCGCGAGAGTGGGCGGACGCACTGACGGCCGCCACTCCTCTTTCCAAGGAGCTGGTCAGCTCGGTGCAGCTGGAACGCCAGCTCACCATGGCCCAGCTGGCCGGTGACGAACCCAATCCGAAGGCCCTGACCCAGGCCAGGACTCGCCTCGACAACGCACTGCGCGGCATGTCGGGCACCACCAAGGATATGGAGGCGCTCGGCCCGCAGGAGGTCACCGGCGATGTCGGCGGGTTCCTCACCCTGACCCGCTCGCTCGCGGCCGTGCGCACCCAGATCGATGGCAACGCACTGCCGTTGACCGATGCCTACAACTTCTACGGACATCTGCTCGACCTCATCTCCGTCGGCACCCGCGCCGTGGAGACCACCGCGCCCAATCCGGAAGTCGCCATCGAGACCGCGGCGACCCTGGAGATCGTCTCCGCGTCCGAAATGCTCTCGCGGGCAGACTCATTGGCCGAGGTGCTGCTCCGGGACGGAACGCTCGCGCCGGATCTGGCCATCGAATTCTCGCGGGTGCTCGGTGCGTACCGCGTCAATATCGGCGTCCTCGCGGGCGCGGACGGCAGTAAGGGCAAGCCCGCCTTCCAGGCGGTGGTCAACGACCCGAACTGGCAGAAGCTGATCATGATGGAGAACGTGCTGCTGGCACGCGCCATCGATCCCATGACCGCGGCTCCCGTCAAAGCCGGTGCCACGCAACCGGTCGCGCCGCTCACCTTCACCCCGCAGGAATGGCGCGATACGGTCACCGCCGTCAACAAGTCGCTGCTGGACATGTGGGACGCGCAGAGCCGGTACGCGCTCGGCCTGGCCGGTGACGCCGCCGATAAGAACGCCCGCAACTCGGCCATCGCCGGTGGCGCCATGCTGCTGGTATCGCTGTCCGCGTTCCTGGTGGCGCTGCTGCTCGCGAACCGAATCATCGGTCGGCTCACGCGACTTCGCAATCAGACCTTCCTGCTCGCCGATGAGCGACTACCCGAGATCATGTCGCAGCTGCGCGAGGGCAAGTCCGTCGAAGTCTCCACCGAGACACCGGAAATGGACTTCGGCACCGATGAGATCGGCCAGGTGGCAAAGGCTTTCGGTCACGCGCACAGCGCCGCCGTCGCCGCCGCGGTCACCGAGGCCCGCACCCGCGAGGGTGTGAAGGCGGTCTTCCTCAATATCGCGCACCGCAGCCAGGTGGTGGTGCACCGGCAGCTCGAGGTGCTCGACGAGGCCGAGGCCAAGCAGGAGGATCCGGCACTGCTGGAGATCTTCTTCCGCCTGGACCACCTCGCCACCCGTGAACGTCGCAATGCCGAGAACCTGATCATCCTCGCGGGCGGTCAGCCCGGACGGCAGTGGCGAAACCCGGTGCAGCTCATCGAGGTTGTGCGAAGCGGTGTGGGCGAGGCGCTGGACTACACCCGCGTCAAGATCACTCGACTGCCCGAGGTCGCGGTCGCCGGCAGCGCCGTCGCCGACCTCGTGCACCTGCTCGCCGAACTCGTCGACAACGCCGCGCATTTCTCGCCGCCGCAGTCGCAGGTCGAGGTCCGCGGCAATGTGGTCGGCAAGGGCATCGCCATCGAGATCGTCGATCAGGGCATGGGCATGCAGGAGGCCGAACTAGCCCGCATCAACGATATGCTGCGCAACCCACCGGATTTCGGCGTCAACACGCTCTCGGAGGATTCCCGCCTCGGCATGTTCGTGGTGGCGCAGCTGGCGGTCCGCAACGGCATCTCGGTGCGGCTCGCCGAATCCGATTACGGCGGCGTGCGCGCCATCGTGCTGGTCCCGTCCTCGCTCACCGTCGACGGGGGCCGCCGGACCGGCGAAATCCCGGCCGTGCCAGCGGCATTCGACACCGGGCAGTTCCACGCCGCACTGGCCGCCGAGACCGCCAAACAGCTCGAGGCACAGCAGCAGTTCGAGGCGTCCAAGACGCCCAAACCACTCGATGCCCCACCGGCGTTCGAGGCGCCCCGGCAGCTCGAACCCCCCGCCGGGCTGCCGTCCTTCTCCAACCAAGCCCTTCCGGCCCGCCCTGAACCTCGCGCACCGGAGCGTCAAATGTCCTTCGACACCCCGCGGCCGTTCGAACCGCCGACCCAGCCGAACTCGAATCGCCCGCAGTCGTTTTCCCGGCCCGCACCCGAGCCGCAACCGGAAAACGATTTCCGCTCTCGCGATTTCGACCGATCCCAGTACACTGGCTCGGACGTCCGGCCCGAGCTCCCGCGAAGGCGCCGGCAGGCAAGTCTCGCACCGGAATTGGCGCAGGAGACGGCGGCTACCGAAGCGCCCGATCAGCCCACCCGCACGGCCGAGCAGGCCCGAGACCTTTTCTCCGCCATCGAAAACGGAACCAGGCAGGGCCGCCGGGCCGATCCCGGCGCGGCCGAGCCTGTGTCCAAGCATTTCCAGGACCGACAGGAAGGCGACGGTGACCACCTCAAACGCTGGTGATCTCAACTGGCTACTCGATGATCTGGTGGATCGGCTCGCGGGCGTCCGGCACGCGGTGGTGCATTCCACCGACGGTCTGCTGCTCGGGCGCTCCTCCGCGATGAGCAGGGAGGACGCCGAGCACTTCGGCGCCATGTCCTCCACCCTCTACGGACTCGCACGCAGCGCGGGCAGCCGGTTCGACGGCGGCGGCGTACGCCAGGCGGTCATCGAACTGGATCGCGCCGTACTGTTCGTGACCGCGGCGGGCAGCCACGCCTGCCTCGCGCTGCAGGCCAATGAGCAGGCCAATCTCGGCATGGTCGCCTATGAGATGAACCTGACCGTGCAGCGCGTCGGCACCTATCTGTCCACCACGCCGCGCCATCATCTGGCCGGACAGGTTAACCCCAGGCTGTCATGATGGCGCGGCCGGGGGATCACTGGTTCGACGATGCAGCAGGTCCATTGGTGCGCCCATACGCCAGGACCGGCGGTCGAACCATGGGCGCTGGGCATGATTTGGACATGCTCACGGTAGTGGTGGTGCCGAACGCGGCCCCACCGCTGCGCCGGGTGGAACCGGAATACGGCGACATCGTGCGCTTGTGCAGGCTTCCGCTGTCCGTCGCCGAAGTATCGGCGGCCCTGCGGCTGCCTCTTGCAGTGACCAAGATCCTCGTCGGCGACCTCATCTCCGACGGCATCCTCAAGTTCCGTGCGCCCGTCTCCCCCGACGCGGCGCCCGGTGACCTCAACATTTTGCGAGCTGTACTCGATGGCATCCGAAAACTTTGACCAATCCCAGCCCATGGCCGCGTCGGTGAAGATCCTCATCGCGGGCGGTTTCGGCGTGGGCAAGACGACTATGGTGGGGGCGCTCAGCGAAATCACGCCGCTGAGAACCGAAGAACTCATCACCGAACTCTCCGCCGGGGTCGACGACCTGCGCGGCGTGGAGGGCAAGACCACCACCACGGTGGCACTGGACTTCGGCCGCATCACCATCGACCGAAACCTGGTGCTGTACCTGTTCGGCACCCCCGGCCAGGACCGATTCTGGTTCCTCTGGGACGAATTGGCCCGTGGCGCACTCGGGGCGGTGGTGCTGGCCGACACCCGCCGCCTCGAAAGCTCCTTCGCCGCAATCGATTTCTTCGAACGCCGCGGTGTGGCGTTCACGGTAGCGGTGAACTGCTTCGAGAACGCACCCCTCTACACCCCGGTGGAAGTCCGCGACGCCCTGGACCTCGACGAGCAGATCCCCGTCCTGCTCTGCGACGCCCGCGACCGCGCCTCCGCCAAGAACGTGCTGATGACGCTGGTGGAGTACCTCATCACCCGCGCCGCGGCCGCGCCCGTGGCCACCTGAACCACCCTCGCCACGAAAGCAGCGCCCGCCCTTGCCAGTTCAGGGACGGGCGCTGCTTTCGTCTCGCGGTCAGGACAGCCGGGTGAGCACTCCGGCCAGACCGTCCTCGACGACGGCGGCACCGTCGATGTCCAGACCGTGGATGACTTCGTGCCAGGGGCCGAGTCGATGCCAGATCTGCGCGCGGGCGCGCAATTGCACTGTCACGCCGTAGGTTCGCGTGACAGCATCGCCGAATTCCGGAGGCGTGCCGAACAGTGCCCAGGCCAGATCGATGGCGGGATCGCCCAGGTGGGCGTCGCTGAAATCGATAATGCCGCTGAGGGTTCCATTCTCGGCCAGCACGTGTTCGGGACCGAGGTCGCCGTGTACGACGGTGTCGGCGGGCAGAACCACCGCCGCATCCAGCAGTGACAACGCTGAATCTCGCTGTGCGGCAGGCAGTAGCGGCACGACCTCGGTTCGGAAACGGTCGATATCGGCCGCCCGCCCGGTTCTGGTGTGCGCTTCGGGCGGGAGGCCGTGCCGTAGCGCGTCATTCGCGGGGACGTCGTGCAGTGCGCGCAGGAACTCCCCCAGCGCCCGGCCGTGATTCGCCGTCGGTTCGGTCAGTTCCGCGCCCGGAACGAATCGATGGCGCAGTATCAGCGGCTCCTCGCTCACGACGCCGGGTACGGGGACGGGAAGCGGTAATCGCGGTGCCAGCCAAGGCATCAGGCGCGCCTCGCGGCGCAACTGCGCACCCACCTCGGGCCTGCGTGGCCGTCGTTCCACCCAGCCGTCGACCAGGACCGCTCGACTGTCCCATCCGCCGTCGAATTCCATTCCACCACTGTGCCAGGGCCGGGTCAGCGCAGGAGGCCGCGTGCGACCAGGGCGATCAGGGCGTCCGCGCGGCGGGCCGGGTCGGGAAGGGATTCGGTGGCGAGTGCGATGCCGTTGGCCAGATGCAGTAGATCCTCGACGGTGACCGTCGGATCGACGACGCCCTCGCGATGCGCGCGCTCGAGCAGCGGGCGGACCGCCTGTCGAATCATGGTGTGCGGCTCGAACTCCGGGGCGGAGTGGTAGCCGGTCAGGGCGGGGCCGAGGCCGCGGGCGGTGGCGGCGTGGGCGACGACATCGCGTATCCAGAGCACCAGGGCGTCACCGGCGTCGGGTGCGGTGAGCAGGTCGGCCGAGCGGTCGCAAAGTGCTTGCACGCGGGTGTGCAGCACCTCGCCCAGCAGGGCTGCGCGGCTGGGGAAATGGCGGTGCAGGGTGGCGGATCCGACGCCGGCGCGGCGGGCGATCTCCTCGAGCGATGCCTCGGCTCCGGCCTCGCCGATGACCTCACCGGCGGCCGCCAGCAGGCGGTCGCGATTGCGTTGCGCGTCGGCGCGCAGCCGGATGGGTTGCTCGGCCATGGGTCGCGGCACCTTCTTGCTAAGTGGGGTGGGTCCCCCGTATCGTACCGAACTGTAACTGGGGTACCCCCTCCACTTAGTTCGAGGAAGTCTCATGTTGAACATCACCACCGCCGACCGCGTAGCGATCTACGAGGTCATCGCCCTGCACGGCCATCTGATCGACGATGGCGAATGGGACCGTCTCGGCGAGGTTTTCGCCTCCGACATCGTTTTCGACATCACCGACTACGGCTACGGCACCCTGCGCGGGCTGGACGCCATGCTGGAACTGGTGCGCGGCGTGCACGACGACAAGAATCAGGCGCTGGGCCATCACGTCACCAATACCGTCGTGACCGGTCAGGACGGCGATACGGTGTCGGCCCGCTCCAAGGGGCTGGGCGTCGCACCCGATGGAGGGGCCGGAACCGCCATCTACGAGGACACGCTGCGGCGGGAACCGCAGGGCTGGCGGATCAGCTATCGCAAGGCCATTGCCCGCCGCACCGAAAGCTGAACCACCGCAGGCTATTCGGGAATGGTGGCCACCGCGTCTATCTCCACCAGCGCGCCCGGGCGGCCGTGCGCGGCGGTCGTGATGACCGTGATGGCGGTGCGATGATCACCCCATACCGCCCGTGACGCGGCGAAGCCCGCTTGGGCGTCGACGCCGTTGACGATGTAGATATTGAGTTTCACCACATGCTCGGGATCGGTTCCGGCAGCGGCCAATACGGCCAGTACATTGCGCATCGCCTGTCGGGTCTGCGCCTCGATGCCCTCCAGCATGACGCCGTCGCCATCGGTGCCGAGCTGGCCGCCGACGTACAGCGTCCGGCCCGCGGGTGCGATCACGCCCTGGGTGAACGCCGGGTTGTAGTGCAGCTCTTCGGGATCGAGATGGATCGCCGCCGCGGTCATCGGACGCCCGCCGCGGCATCGGTGTGCAGGTAGAGATCGCGCAGCAGCGAGACCTCCGAAAGATGGTGGATCAGTTCACGATTGATGTGCAGCACCAGTGCTGCCATCGGCAGTTCGGGGAAGGGCTCCTTCGAGCCGACCGGGGTGCGCAGTTCGGCCTCGCTGAGCCCCTTCACCCCTGCCAGCCAGACGTCGACCTGGGTCTCCAACTGCTTCAAGGCATCCGCCGCACTTCCGGCGTACTCCCAATCGTCGTAGGAGGCCGCGGGCGCACCGAAATGCACGGCATTACGCGCGGCCAGCACGCCGACGATCACATGCCCGAGCCGCCACGCGATGGTGGTGAAGGGTGCGGGCGTCGGGGTGGGGATGGCGTAGTCGATGGTGAAGTCGCCCGCCCCGGCCTGCACGGGTGCGGTGGAACTCCCCCGCTCCCGCACACTCCACGCCTCGGGCACCGGTGACCAGAAGTATTCGTGATCGGTGAGCCCGGTCAGCCGGGCACGAATCTGATTCTCCCAATGCCACTCCCATTGCTCGCGCAATGTCTGATTCCAGTCGAATTCGTTCGTATCCATGACAGCCACCCTCGCACCGATAGCGGACAGATCCGGTCCGCTATCTTAGACACGATGGGCGGTATGAACGAGGGATCCGAGGGCGAGCGCGGCACCACCGAGCGCGTCCTCACACTCCTGGGACTGCTGCAGCAGCGGCAGGTCTGGACCGGTCCCGAACTGGCCGGGCGTCTCGGTGTCACGCCGCGCACGGTCCGCCGCGATGTCGACCGGCTGCGCGCGCTCGGCTACCCCGTGCACGCCAGCCAGGGCGTCGGCGGCGGCTACCAGCTGGGGCGCGGTCAAGATTTGCCACCGCTGCTGCTCGATGACGAGGAGGCGATAGTCACCGCCGTCTCGCTACTGCTCGGCGCGGGCGGTGCGCTCACGGGTGCGGGCGACGCCGCACTGCGCGCGCTCACCAAACTGGATCGGGTGCTTCCCGTCCGGCTCCGGCAACAGGTCCAAACCCTCACCGGCGCAATCGATTCCTTCGACGGCGGCCGCACCCCGATCGACCCCGACGTCCTGATGACGCTCGCACGAGCCTGCCGGGATCACCTCGAAGCCGCGTTCGAGTACCCCTCGTCCTCCGCGACCGGGCCCCGCCGGGTCGAGCCGTACCGCCTCGTCGCCTCCGATCGCCGCTGGTATCTGCTCGCCTACGACCTCGATCGCGCGGACTGGCGCACCTTCCGGGTGGACCGCATGACCGCGGTCGCGTCCCGAACCTGGCGCTTCCGGCCGCGCCCCGCGCCCGATCCGGCTCCGTACGTCCAGGAAGCCGTGACCACCCGCGCCTACCCCGAACAAGCGGGCTTCCTGGTCCATGCCCCCGCTGACACCGTTCGCGCACAGGTGCCGCCCTCGGCGGCCTCGGTACATCCACGGGATCGGGACACCTGTGAATTGCGCAGTGGCGCAGCCAATCTCGATGCCGTCCTCATGCATGTGGCGATGCTGGGCCACGATTTCGAGGTCCTGTACCCGCCGGAACTCACCGCCCGTTGCGAGTCTCTCGCGGCCACTCTCCGATCGGCCGGGCGCGGCAGCGGGTCGCCCTCCACGTCCGATTTGCCCGAAAGTAACTGAAATCAATGTTGACTACGGGATTTTCAGTCTGCGAGATCGGTTGACCCGCAAATATGTTGCGGGTGAGGACATTTGAAATCGGCTTCGTCACGACACGCGGTCGCAGTGGGGTTGCGAGGCGTCAAGTGCTCTAATCTCCGATCCCGTGCATGTGGGCAGAAATGATCGCATCGCCGAGGTCTTGATCCTCGGGGCCGGACCGGCCGGGTTGGTACTCGGCAATATTCTGCAGGGCGCGGGGATCGATTCGGTGATCCTCGAGCGCGGCAGCCGTGCGCATATCGAACAGCGGGCGAGGGCCGGATTCCTCGCGCCCGAAAGCGTCGCGGTGCTGCGCGAGTACGGGCTCGACGATGGGCTGCGCACGCGCGGGCGCACCCACGATTCCTGCGAATTCCGCACTACCGCAGGGCGGTTCGAACTTTCGTACGGCGCTCTGGGTCGGCGCGAAGTGCATACCGTGTATCCGCAGCAGGATCTGGTGACCGATCTGGTCGCCGAATACCTGCGCCGCGGCGGCGAGCTGCGCTGTGAGACCACCGCGCAGCAGCTCGGCGACCTGCGCGGCGATCTGCCGTGGGTGCTCGCGCGCACGCTGGAAGGCGTCGAAAACCGGCTCGGCGCAAGCTATGTCGCCGGGTGCGACGGTGCGCGGGGGCTGGCCCGCAAGACCTTCAACGCGCCCAGCTCGACCTGCGAATACGACATCACCTGGCTGGCACTGCTGGCCCAGGCCCCGCCGACCACGGACACCGTCGTCTACGGCGTGCACCGGGACGGCTTCGCCGGGCAGATGCCGCGCGGGCCGGAGGTGACCCGCTACTACCTCCAGTGCGATCCGCACGATGATCCGCTGCACTGGAGTGAGCAGCGGATCTGGGATTCGCTCGCAACGCGATTGGACGCGGGCCGATACGGACCGCTGCGGGCAGGGCCCATTTTCGAGCGCGGTCTGGTGCGGCTGCGCTCGGAGATCCTGGATCCGATTCAGCAGGGCCGGTTGTTCCTGGCCGGTGACGCGGCATCCTCGATCAGCCCGTCGGCCGCCAAGGGCGCGAACCTGGCCATTCTCGGCGCGCGCACGCTGGCGCGAGCCTTCATAGCGGCGCTGCGCGGCGGTGATACCGCTGCGCTGCAACGCTATTCGGCCGAATGTGTGCCGCGTATCCGGCGCGCGCACGAGTTCTCGCACTGGATGATCAATCTGCTGCACCCTCCTGTCGGCCCGAACCCGGCCTTCGAGCGCGATCTCCAGCAGGCCCGCCTGCACAGCCTCGCCACCTCGCGCACCCATCAGGACTTCTTCGCGGAGAACTACGTCGGCATCTGAATACAGGAGGACGCGTGACCCGTTCGCTGGCTGTACCCCTTCGTATCGAAACAACCGACCGCGAAAGAATCACGGAGGCAGTGGAGTTCGTCAGAACGCATGACACCGGCCAGGTGCTGGCCGCGATGCTGCCCGATCTGACGGTCGCCGAACACGCCGCCATCGCCGCGCACTGCCGGTTCGCGCACACCGCGGTCCTGATCTTCCCGGAGGAACCGCGGGCGATCGACGCGCTGTTCGCCGAGCATGACCTCGCCGTGGTCTCGGCGGGCCCCAGCACGGTGGTGCGCCGCCGCCTGGCCATCCGGCACGGCCTGTCGGACGAGCGGCTGCCGGTGCACATCTACCGGGCCGCGTTACCGGCTCTCGATGGAACTCCCTGTGAGATAGAGCTTTTCGCACTCGAGAACGCGCCGGAGGAGGTGGCGGCCGCCGAACGCGTCACCGGGGCCGAATCCCATCTGGCCATGGCCACCGGGGCCATCGACGAAATCACCCTGACCGGTCTGCGCGCACTGTTCACCGGCCGGGGCCGGATGCGTGCCGACGGCGGCGGCTACAACCCGCACGAGGACACCACCATCCTCTACTTCGCGTGCACCGGTGCGCGCACCCAGCCGTACCGGCGACTGGAACTGCATGTCGCCGGGCATCAACCGCAGGTGCTGAGCACTCACACCCTCGAATCCGAGGGCCCGGCACAGCGTTTGCTCCGACAGCTGACCGGTGCGTGGGCCACCCAGGCCCTCGCGGTCGCCGCCGAACACGGCATCGCGGACCATATCGCCGCCGCCCCCGGCGTCCCACTCGCCGAACTGGCCACCCGCACCGGCACCGACTGCGGTGCGCTGACCCGGCTCATGCGCTATCTGCTCGACCTCGAGGTGGTGGAACCCGCGGGCGCGGGCTACGCCCTCACCGATACCGGCGCACTGCTAGCCCACGGCCACGAGCACTCACTGAATTCCCTTGCGCGCCTGTACGGTGGCGCGTTCTACGAATCCTTCGGCGCCCTCGACTACGCCATTCGCACCGGCCACACCGCATTCGACGAACATTTCGGCCAGCACCATTTCGACTACTTCACCGCCGATCCGGACCGCGCCGAACTCTTCGACAGCGCCATGGCCGCCAGCGCCGCGATCTTCGGTCACGTGGGCCACCTGATCGACACCTCCACCGCCGACACGGTCATCGACGTGGGCGGCGGCAACGGCGAACTCCTGGCCCGAGTCCTGTCCGCGAACCCCCGCCTGCGCGGCACCCTCTTCGAACGCGCCACCACCCTGGACCGCGCCCGCACCACCCTGCTCCGCGAAAACTGCTTCGACCGCTGTCACCTGGTCCCCGGCGACTTCTTCACCACCCCGCTACCCCCCGCCGCCGATATCTACCTGCTCTCCAGAGTCCTGCACGACTGGAACGACACCGACTGCCGCACCATCCTGCACAACTGCGCCACCGCCATGACCCCCACCTCACACCTCTACATCATCGAAAGACTCCTCCCCGAAGACAATTCCCCCTCCCTCGTCCCCGCCTGGGACATCCACATGCTCTGCAACGTAGGCGGCCGCGAACGCACCCCCACCCATTACCGAGATCTGGCTATATCGGTCAACCTCGAAGTGACCGAATGCCACGACCTCCCCTTGGGTTTCGCGCTTCTGAAGGTGCGTAAGCGGGCCTAGAACACCTGACAATGCGCCGGTGCCAATGGGACGTCAACGACGTCCCTGGTATCCGGCGCATTCCGCTTCAGGCCGAATGTTCCTGTCACGTGGCGTTATTGCCCGGAATGATCGGCATTGGTACCGGGTCGGGATCAGTTGGGTTCGACGTCGGCGAAGTCGTTGATCCAGCGGTGTGGGGGGCGGGGCGGGTTGGGTTCGCCGGGGCGCGATACGCCGATGGCTTGCCAGCCCGCCGCTACCGCGGCATCGAGTTCGTCCGGATGGTCGGAGAGAAACAGGATGCTTTCGGCGGGGACTCCGATTGCGCCTGCGATCTTTTCGTAGGACGAGGCTTCGCGCTTCGGGCCCGCGGTGGTCAGGTCGAAATGACCGGTGATCAATGGGGAGAGGTCGCCGGGGCGGGCGTAGGCGAACCAATCCTTTTGATTGCGGACCGAACCCGAGGAGTAGATGTAGAGCTCGAGGCCGGATTCGCGCCAGGCGCGGAGCATCGGGGGGACGTCGGGGAAGAATTCGCCATAGAGGGAACCGTTGCGGAAACCCTCGGCGCAGATGATGCCCTGGGCTGCCTTGAGCGGTTCGGCTTTCACGTCCGTGTTCAGCCAGTTGATCAGGATCGCCGCCACCTCGGCGACCGACGCGTCCGGCTGTTCGGCCAGCGCGCGGGTTTCGGCGATGATCGAATCCGCCGCTCCCCCGGTGTTTTCCGCGAGCCAGTCCGGGAGCCGGTCACGGGTGTACCCGTACAGCTCCTCGCGGACCGAACTCGTCGGGCTGGTGGTTCCCTCGATATCGAGGACGATGACATTGATCATGCCGGGAGCAATTCGTCGAGGGTCGGGAAGCCGCCGGAGATCTTATCGCCGGTGAAATCGCCGATCCAGCCGTCTTCCTCCTCGAAGAACCGCACGGCCACGAATTCCGGCTCGGTGCCCATATCGAACCAGTGCAGGGTGCCCGCCGGAACCGAGACGAGATCGCCCGCGGTGCAGACGGTCGCGAGCACCTCATCACCGAGATGCAGATAGAAGCAGCCCTGTCCGGCGGCGAAGAAACGCACTTCGTCCTCGGCGTGCCGATGCTCGTCCAGGAACTTGGTGCGCGCGGCGACGGCCTTGGCGGGCCATTCCGGATCATTCGCATCGGGGTGAATCCGCGCCACATCGATGAACTTGAAGCGGCCGTCCGCATTCAATTCCTCGATGCGCGACTGGTATTCGGCCAGCAGGTCCTCGGTCGAGGTCGCGGCGTCGAAACCGTCGAACAGCGACCAGCGCTCGAAGGTGATGCCGCGCTTACCGAGTTCGGCGGCGATCACCGCGTCATCGGTGGTGCGCAGCTTGACATCGGCGGAGTCCTGATCGGACATGATCTGCAGCAGAGTCATCGGTATTCCTTCCTCGGAACTAATTCTCGCGCACCGGCAGCTCGCGGAGACCGGTCAAGGTGACCAGCTCGCACATGGCCTCGAGGCATTCGGCGCGGTCGCGGGCCTGCGCCAGCGTCGCACCCCATGCCGTAATGCCATGCCCGGCAATGAACAACACCGGCGGAGCGTCGGGATGTTCGTTCAAATACTTCTCGATATCCGCGCCGATCTGCGGGACATCGGCGTGATTCGGGAAAACCGGAATGTCGATGAGATCGGGACGGGTACCGCCCAATCCCTTGATGAGCTCGTATCCGGTGAAACGCACGGGCTGCACATCGGCACCGGCTGCAATGATCGACAGTGCGGTGGCGTGCGGCGGATGCACATGCACGACCGCGGTCGACTCGGTGGTCCGGTAGACGGCGGTGTGAATCGTGGTCTCGGCGGACGGCTTTCGCCCGGTCGCCGACAGCGGCGCGGAATCCGCGACCGCCACCGTCACGGTGTCGTTCTCGGCCAGCTCACCCTTGGACAGCCCGCTCGCGGTCACCACGGCCGTATCGCCCTGGCGCACCGAGATATTGCCCGCGGTGCCGGGCATCCAGCCATTGGCGTAGAGCCCGCGCGCGATGGCCGCGATCTCCCGCCCGGCATCGAGTGCCGGATTGCCGAGCACGCCATTTTCGGTGACAACGGCGGTCACCAACTCCGGCGGCGTCACATCGAACGCGGGATTGAACGTCGGCGTCCCCTCGGGAGCCGTTGTCACACCACCGAATCCGGTGACCTCACCCGAAGCCCGCTGTTCCACCACGATGTCGCTGCCGCGCGCGGTCGCCACATCCCGGGTCGATTCCGGCGCGACCACGATGAACGGAATCCCATGCCGCTCGGCCGCGATGGCCAGCATGTAGGTACCGATCTTGTTCGCCACCGATCCATCCGCGGTGATGCGATCCGCGCCGACCATGACCGCGTCCACACCCTCGGTCGCCATCGCCCAGGCGGCGGCGGAATCGATGGTGAGCCGATGCGGAATCCCGGCCTCGGCCATCTCCCACGCGGTCAACCGCGCACCCTGCAACAGCGGACGCGTCTCGTCCACAATCACTTCCGCGAGCGCACCGCGCTGATGCAGCACGTTCAAAGCGCCGATGGCGGTGCCCACCGCGGTGGTCGCGAGCCGTCCGGTATTGCAGTGCGTGAGAATCCGCAACGGCCGATCCGCGCACAGTCGCTGCACCAGATCGGCGGCGTGCGTGGCGGCGGCCAGATTCACCCGGCCGTCCTCGGCCAGCATTTCCAGCGCCTCATCGAGTACGGCCTGCGCACCGTTCGGCAGCTGCGCCAGCGCCCGCTTCACACCCCACGCGAGATTGACGGCGGTCGGCCGGGCATCGGCGATGCGCGCCGATTCCGCTTCAACCAGTTCGGTATTCACCACACCGTCGACCGTGGCGGCCTGCGCCGCGATCACCACACCGAACGCCCCCGACACGCCGATGGCCGGAGCGCCGCGAATCGCCAGCGATTTAATGGCGTCGATGAGATCGTCGACCGTGGTGATCCGCAATTCCCGCAGCTCCTGCGGTAGTGCGCGCTGATCGATGGTGACCAGGGCACCGTCGACCCACTCGATCGAACTCGTCGCCATCTATCGTCTGTCCTCTCGCTGACTCCGGCGCGACCCGCGACCGGCACACGCCCACCGTATCGAACACGGATCGCCGCGTGACCGGCAGGTTTCAGATCACCGGAATCCGAATCATCGCGATCGGCACACCCATCGGGAGCAAGGATCGGCGAGTCCTGCCAGGTGGGATCACACCGTTACCTTCTCGTGTTCTTCGGGCATACCGCGCTACCATTGCGGTATGGCGAGAGAACGTCGCACCCGAAAGATCACCGTGACGGTGCCGGAGGAGATCGCCGCGACCCTGGACGATTGGCGCAGCCGGGGTCGTATCGAATCGATTTCGGCATTCGTGGCGGAGTCCGTGAAGAACCGCGTCGACCGCGCCGAATCCCTGGCTCGTATCGAGCAGGTCTTCGGCGGCCGCCCACCCCTGGATCTGATCAATCGCGCCCGAGCCGTGCAGGGCCTGCCTCCATTACCCGAGGAGGATGTCAACGGCGACCACGCCGGCGCGGCATGACCTCCCCCGGCGCCACCCTCGGCGGCGTCGTCTTCGATACCGCCGCGCTGACCGCGTGGGCGCATCGGGTCGCCTATGTGCAATCGGTGGTGTGGGCCACCGCGGACGCCGGGCACACCATCGTCATCCCGGCCACCGCGCTGGCCGCGGCGCGTGCGCTCATCCCGCCGGGACGGCATGACATTCTGACCGTCCTGCTGGATCTGCCGAATACGGTCATCCAGCCGCTGGACCGCCCGGCGAGTGATCAGCTCGGCGCGGCCCTGGCCGATCGTTTCGACGCCGATGCGCTCATCCCGGCCGGGCACGCGACCATCGAAGCGGTGAGCCGGGATTGGCCCTGTCTCACCGACCGCCCCGACACCCTCCGCAAACTCGACCCGCGCATTCAGACCGACACCCTGCCCTGACACTCGGATCTGGATCGTTGCGCTACCGCTAACTGGTCCCGGGATCGATCAGTCGATAGCCGACGCCCCGTAGCGTTTCAATGGTGTTCTGCCCGAACGGCGCATCGATCTTCTTGCGCAGATAGCCGACGTACACCTCGACCACATTCTCCGGTCCGGTGTAGTGCGCATCCCAGACATTGCGCAGGATCTCGGCCTTGGTGAGCGCGATTCCCCGGTGCCGCATCAGGAACTCCAGCAGCGCGAATTCCCTTGGCGTGAGCGTCAATTCGGTCTCGCCGTAGCGCACCAGCCGCCGCGCGGGATCGAGCGTCAGCGCACCCGCCGCCAAGATCGACGGCTGCTGCGGGGCTCGCCTGCGCAGCAGGGCGCGCAGGCGAGCGATCAGCACCACGAAGGAGAACGGCTTCGTCAGATAGTCGTCCGCGCCCAGATCGAGCGCATCGGCCTGTTCGTAATCGCCGTCCTTGGCCGTGAGCATCAGCACCGGCGTGGCCACATCGCGCTGCCGCAATCGGCGCAGCACCTCGTACCCGCTCAATCCCGGCAACATGATGTCGAGCACGATCACATCGAAATCGTCCTCGGTCGCCAACCACAGCCCGTCGGTCCCGGTGTGAGCGAGCTGCACCACGAAACCCTCCAGCTCGAGACCGCGCGCAATGGTCCGCGCCAGGCGCTCCTCGTCTTCCACCACCAGCACTCGCACCGCCCAAGCATGCACCAGGTGATGCGGACCTCCCGCAATCGGCGTGTGTTCTCAACATCCTCTCAGCGGGTTCGTGACATGGTCGAAGGATGTCCTCCGCAGCTACCTCTAAGCAAATGGAGTCATCGGCGGTATTCACGCGGCCGAAACCGCCGCGTCCGGCCGCGCTCGGCGTACTGATCGCCTTGGGGTTGGCGGTCCTGACATTGACCATCGCGGTGCTGGCGCATCCGGACCCGCTCGGACCGGATGCGAGCTGGATGCGATGGTTTGTCGAGCATCGCGGTGATACCGCGACTTCGCTCGCCAAGGGCATCAGCATGCTCGGCGGCACCGCGGCCATGACCTTGCTCGCGGCGGTCGCGTACGCGGTATTGCTCTGGGGAAGGCAATGGGAGACAGCGATTTTCGTCGCGGTCACCGGGCTCGGCGCGGGTGCGCTGGTCTACTTCGGCAAACTGCTGATCGCGCGCCCGCGCCCGCCGCTGGCCGATCGGCTGGTGGTCGAGACCAATCACTCCTATCCGTCGGGGCACGCCCTGGGGTCGATCGTCGTGGTCGGCGTGGTGGCACTGCTGGCAGCGCGGGTGCTGCACGGTGTGTGGCGGGCGCTGTTGCTGACCGTCGCGGCGCTGTTCGTCGTGGGCGTCGGGGTATCCCGCATCTATCTCGGGGTGCACTGGCCGACCGATGTCTTCGCCGGATGGGTGTTCGGCATCCTGTGGTTGAGCCTGTGCTTCACCTTCGAGCCCGTGCTCGCCGAGCGCTGCCGGGCCGTGCTGGCGCGCGCCGCGCGGAACTGAACCGGTGAATCAGGCGCGCCCCAGCGCGAGGGTGACATTGTGGCCGCCGAATCCGAATGAATTGCTGAGCGCGTAATCGAAACTCTGCGCACGCGGCGCACCGGCGACGATATCGAGCGGGGTTTCCGCATCGCCCTGCTCGAAATTCAGTGTGGGAGGCACGATCTGCTCTTCCAGCGTGCGCAGCGTGAGAATCGCCTCCAGCGCGCCGACCGCGCCGATGGAATGTCCGAGCGCCGACTTCGGCGCGTACACCGAGGCATTCGGCGCGACCGCCGTGATGGCATTGGCCTCGGAGGCATCCCCGACCGGGGTCGAGGTGGCATGTGCGTTGATATGCCGGATATCGGCCGCCGACAATCCCGCGGTGCCGATCGCCTTGCGCATGGCCCGCGCGGCCCCATCGCCATCGGGCGCGGTGCCGGTGATGTGATACCCGTCCGAGGTGATGCCCGCCCCGAGCACGCGCCCGAGTATCCGCGCACCCCGCGCGCGTGCGTGCGCCTCGGATTCCAGCACCACCATCGCCCCGCCTTCGCCGAAGACGAACCCGTCGCGATCCTTGTCGAAAGGCCGTGAGGCGCGCGCGGGTTCGTCATTGCGGGTGCTCATGGCCCGCATCATGGCGAAGCTGGCGATCGGCACCGCGTCGATATGCCCTTCCACGCCGCCCGCGACCACCACATCGGCCTCACCGGTGGCGATCAGCCGCCAACCGTGCGCGATGGCTTCCGCCCCCGACGCGCATGCCGAAACCGGCGCGTACACACCGCCTTTCGCGCCGATCTCCAAGCCGACGGTGGCGGCCGATCCATTCGGCATCACCATGGGCACCGTCATGGGCGGCACCTTGCGATAGCCCCCGGCGCGCATGGCGTCGACCGCGTGCACCAGCGATTCGCCGCCGCCGAGCCCGGTTCCCACCGCGACCGCGAGTCGTTCGGGATCGATCTCGGGCGTTCCGGCCTCCTGCCAGACCTGTCGGCTCAGTACCAGCGCGAGCTGCTGGACGAACGACATCCTGCGCTGCTCGATTCGGGTCAGCTGTTCCCCTGGCTGATTGGTCAGCCGTCCGCCGATCCGCACCGGCAGTTGATTCTCGGCTACGAAATCGTCTGTGAGCGTGGCGATTCCGCTCTCCCCCGCCAGTAGTCGCCGCCAGGTCGTATCCAGATCCGGCCCGAGGCAGGTGGTGGCCGCCATCGCGGTAACCACGACATTGCGAGTTTCTGTACCAGTTGCTACACCCATGCCGACATGGATACCTGTACCGTCCGCTACAGTCAACCCGTGCCCCGCCCCCTCGACCACGCTCGTCGCGCCGAACTCCTCGCCGGTGTCATCGCCTACATCGCCGAACGCGGCCTGGCCGAACTCTCCCTGCGCCCCCTCGCGGAGTATCTGGGCACCAGCTCCCGCATGCTCATCCACTATTTCGGCACCAAAGAGCAGATGTTGATCGCCGCATTGGAAACCCAGCGTCCCGACATTCCGGCCCTCTTCTCGGGCATCGATGATCCGGAAGTCCTCAAATCCCGTATGGCCCAGTCGTTCACGATGAGCACGACCTGCCCCGGATCGATCAGCATGAGCGTCCTGCTCCAGGTGCTCGGCGCGGCCACCGTCCCCGGTAGCCCGTTCACCGACTACGCCACCGACGCGGTCCGCGTCCTGGTGTCCGCCATGACGGACACCCTCATTCGCATCGACCCTGCCATCGACGACCCGGAAGCCGCGGCGACCCTGTTGATCTCCGGCATGCGCGGCATCATCACCGACTGGTGGATCACCGGCGATACCGATCGCATCGCCCGGTCGGTGAATCGGCTTGTGAATCAGGCTCTCTGAAGCGTCCCCGTCAGCGTCCCGCCCGGCCGCTCACTGCTGTAACCGGCGGATCGATCCGCGTGCACACCGAGTGTTGCCAGCTTCCCGTTATCGGTGCAGTCGCTCCCATCGACGAGCCGAAACGCGAAGGTCAACTCGTTCTGAGTGCCGTAGATCATCCGCCCGATGCTCTCGCATCGATTCCCCGATCCCTGTTCGGTGGCGACGGCGTTCACGACCTCTTCGCCGCCCTTGCCCGATCGGATGGTGAAGACCAGATCGAAACTCCCGGCTCCCGTCACCACCCCGGTCCATTCCCCCAGAAACGCTCTCGGCACGGCCCAGACGGCCGCCGCGGGTGTCGTATCCGCGGGCAGGTCGACACCGGAGGTTGCCGTCGTACTCGTTGGTGACGCCCCATTCGATTGGCAGCCAACCATTCCCGCGCCCATCGCGATGATCGCGACGGCGACGGCCACACCCCGCCTCATGCTCCGATTTTAGTTCCGGCGCGTCCCCTAGGCTGCGGGTATGCCGATGGAACAGCGATTGATCGACACGGTGGCGTGGGTGCGGATCGAGAATGGGCGGATCCTCTGCGCGCGGCCCAAGGGTAAGGACGTCTTCTATATCCCGGGTGGCAAGCGGGAAGGCGCGGAGACCGATCCGCAGACCCTGCTGCGCGAGATCGAGGAGGAGCTGACGGTCGCACTGCTGCCGGAATCCGTTGTGCACGTTGGCACTTACGAGGCGGAGATTCCCGATGCCATCGTGCGAATGGCCTGCTACACCGCCGACTACACCGGTACGCTCGCCGTCAGCAGCGAGATAGAGGAGACGGCCTGGTTCACCTATGCCGATCGCCCGCATGTTCCGCCGGTCGACCAGTTGTTATTCGACGATCTGCTGGCCGATGGCCTGCTCGCCGCACATCCCGATTCCACTAACTAGAACATGTTCTTGACATGTCGCAGTGGTTGGTCGTCCGGAGACTGGTCTCAATGTAGAACATGTTCTAGTGTGATGGGCAGAACATTCCAGTGCCGGGAAGTTAGAGGAGCCCCCACCACATGCGTACCGAGATCTGCGACCGCCTGGGCATCGATGTCCCCATCTTCGCGTTCACCCACTGCCGCGATGTGGCCGCCGCGGTCAGCAATGCGGGCGGCCTGGGCGTGCTCGGCGCGGTCGGCTTCACCGCTGAACAGCTCGAGGTCGAACTGGCCTGGCTCGATGAGCATGTCACCGGCGTGTACGGCGTCGACCTGGTCATCCCCTCCAAGTACGAGGGCAAGGGCGTCGAGGGCCTGAGCCCGGAGGAGCTGGAAGCCCAACTGGCCAAGCTGGTTCCGCAGGGCCACCGCGATTTCGCCGAGAAGATCCTCGAGGATCACGGCGTCCCGCACCTGCCCGAGGACGAGCGGCACAATCAGCTGCTGGGCTGGACCGCCACCACCGTCGCCCCGCAGATCGAGGTCATCCTCAAGCATCCCAAGGCCAAGCTGGTCGCCAACGCGCTGGGCACCCCGCCCGATGACGTGATCAAGACGATCCAGGACTCCGGCCGCCTCATCGGCGCGCTGTGCGGTTCGGTCAAGCACGCGCTCAACCACAAGAACGCCGGACTCGACTTCGTCGTCATGCAGGGCACCGAGGGCGGCGGCCACTGCGGCGAGATCGCCTCGATGGTGCTGTGGCCGCAGGTCGTCGATGCGATCGGCGATATGCCCGCGCTCGCCGCCGGCGGTATCGGCAACGGCCGTCAGGTCGCGGCCGCACTGGCCATGGGCGCGCAGGGCGCGTGGACCGGTTCGCTGTGGCTGACCGTGGAGGAGGCCAATGTGCCGCCCGCGCAGATGCAGACCTACGTCGACGCCACCAGCTCGGACACCGTGCGCTCGCGGTCCTGGACCGGTAAGCCGTGCCGCATGCTCAAGAACGACTGGACCGAGGCGTGGGATCGCGAGGACACCCCGAACCCGCTGGGCATGCCACTGCAGATGATGGTCGCGCTCGACGGCGTCAAGCGCGGGCACCGCTATCCCGAGGCCGCCAAGGACGTGAACTTCAACCCGGTGGGCCAGGTTGTCGGTCAGCTCAACAAGATCGAGCGTTCCACCGATGTGGTGCAGCGCCTCATCCAGGAGTACCTGGAGGCGTGTGAGCGCCTGAACAAGCTCAACAACGCCTAGCGACACCCGAATTCGCCGCGTCGACCTTGGTGTCGGCGCGGCTTTTTCATGCGCGTGAGAAGTGCCGCGCGACAGCGCTTCCGCGAGTCGCCCCGGCGTGTCGCCCGAAACCCGCTGCAACCGCGTTGTTCTCGACCCCCGTCTACCCCACTATGTAGGTAGCGCCGCGTTCGCCGACAACCGCTGCTCACGCAGCGATGTGACACGCGTCTCCGAACCGCCGGTGCGACTTGCTGTTTCGGGTCCAGGATTGCGACGGTGTTCGAATCATGCTGAAAAAGAAGCCTTCGCGCCGAATCCTCGGGACCGTCGTGTCCGTCGGCATCGTCCTCGTGCTCATCATCGCCGCCGCGCTGCTCGAGAATATGGGCGGTTCGAAGAGCTCCACCACCTCCACCCCGCCCGCGCCGCCGCGCGGCGGGCCGGTGGCATCGGCGGCCGAAATCAACGGCCTGCTACCGAAATTGAAGGTGTCCAATGAGTTGCCGATGACCGGATACGAGCGGGATCGGTTCCCGCACTGGGATACCGAGAAGCCCGAACACGGTTTCGGTGACGCGTTCGCCAAGTACAGCCGCTGCACCACCCGCGAGGTCATGCTGCTGCGCGATGCGGTCGGCACGGTCACCCTGGATCCCGCGACGTGCAAGTTCACCATCGGCAAGGATTCGGGCTGGCGGGATCAGTACGGTGTGCCGGACAAGAAGACCAACGGCCTCAAGCCGTACAAATTCATCACCGATTCGGCGGGCGTCGACATCGATCACATTGTCGCCCTGGCCGAAGCGTGGCGTTCGGGCGCGGCCAAGTGGGATGACGATCATCGCCGCGCCGTCGCCAATGACGCGCTGAACCTCGCGCCCTCGGACCCGACGGCCAACCGTTCCAAGGGCGACCAGGACCCGTCGACCTATATCCCGCCCGGCAATTTCCGGTGTGGCTATATCGCCCGCTATATCCAGGTCAAGATAAAGTACGACCTGAACGTCGATTCCAAGGAGCAAGCCGCGATTCAGACCGCGGTCAAGGACTGCATCGACAGAGGAGAGTTCAAATAGTCGACATCGTCGAAATTCGCACCGAGGCAGCCGTCATGACCCAGGAAGAGGGCACGGTTTCCGGGGATCTCGATGTCACGCTGGACTATTCGGGTAAAGGTCTGGTCCGGTACCGCGGCACCGCCACCTGGTACACCATCGGCAACCTCGAGGACACCCCACCCCGATCCTGGTCCGCGGTAGAGGATTTGGCGGGCGCGATCGAACAGGAAGCCGACGGCCGCGACTCCTTCGGAAACGTCATTCCCTTCGAAGCCTGACGGCCGCCCGCTCCTTTCGCGAATCAGCCCTGGACGGACGCCAGTGCCTCGGCGCGCTGCTTGAGCCCATCGGTCATGCCGCCGAAGCCCTTGCGCATTGCGCCGCCCAGCACCGCGCTCACCAGAATGCTCAGCGGGCCATTCAACTCGAAATGCGAGGTGTACCGCGTGCGGCCGTCCTCGAGCGGAATGACATTGTGCTGCCGCAGGCTGTTCAACAGGCCCGGGACCGGTTTCATGTTGTAACTGAATTCCTTGCCCGGGGTATGGGTTCGGATGTATTCGCGCTGCTGGCGGGGTTTCGAGCCGAGTAGCCGCACCTGCATATCGATCGGGGTGCCGGGTTCGAGGGTGGTCTGGCAGGAGGGGACGAAGGGGTTCCACTCGCCGTATTTGGCCACATCGGTGAGCACCTGCCACACCAGTTCGGCGGGTGCGTCGATCTCCACGCTGTTGTCGATGACAAGGGTCATGGGGGAACCATACTGAAACGCGTTCCAGTACTCGGGGTGAGTACCCCCGTAGAGGTAGGCGCGGGTCATTCTCTGAGGCGATTCGGCGGCGCGCGGGCGACTCTAGGGTCGAGCGATGACGGAACGGCCGGCGGTCCCGCGCCTGATCGAGTTGGACGCGCTGCGCGGATTCGCGCTCGGCGGAATCCTTTTGGTGAACATCACGGTGATGTCCGATCCGGGCGGCTTCGGCGACGGCTCCGCGATCACGGTGCTGGAAGCGTTCTTCCACAACAAGTTCTACGTCCTGTTCTCCTTCCTGTTCGGCTACTCGCTGACCATGCAATTCCGGTCCGCCGCACGGGCGGGCGTCAGCGCGCGGGCTCGCACGGTGCGGCGCTGCCTGGCCCTGATGGTCATCGGCGCACTGCACGCGGTGTTCTTCTTCACCGGGGACGTACTGTTCGGATACGGCGCGATCGGCCTGGTGCTGTTGCTGCTCAGCGGATTGCGACCGCGCAGAGCGTTGCAGGTCGCGGGCGCGATATTCGCCGTCTGCGTCATCGTGATGACGGTCCTTGGCCTGCTCGCCTCCGGCGGCTCTTCCGAAACCGATGCCGCCGAACATGATCGGCTGCTGGGGATCATGCGGGCGGGCTGGGGCGCTGCCGCCCGCCTGCGCTGGGAGGAGTTCAGCGGCAACCTGCCGCTCTTCGTCGTCTACGGACTGATCAACATTCTGCCCCTGTTCCTGGTCGGCCTCGCCGCGGGAAAGGCCAGAGTCCTGGAAGAACCCGACCGCTACCTCCCCTACCTTCCCCGGATTCAATGGATCGGTTTCGGTGTGGGACTTCCGGTCTCGATCGTCGCGGCACTCACCCACTGGCCGCCGCTGGCGGGTCCGGTCACGGTCGCCGACCCACTGCTATCGGCCGCGTACGCGGCGACGCTGCTGCGCATCCTGCACGCTCGCCCGCGGGTGGCCGATATCTTCGCTCCCGCGGGCAAGATCGCCGCCACCACCTACATCAGCCAGTCGATCATCACCTCGATCATCTTCACCGGCTACGGCCTGGCCCTGGCGGGCAAGCTTTCCGATTGGACGGTTCTGGCCATAGCCGTTGCCATCTACCTCACCCAGCTCGCCGCGGCTCGAATCTGGGTGCGCCATCACAGATACGGCCCGCTCGAATGGCTACTACGCAAAGCCACCTATGGCCCGACGCCGGTCACGGACAGAGAGCATGGGAGATGAGGGCGGTGACATCGGGCTTCTGGTCGGGAGCGGCGGTCATGGCGATGGTGAAGGCTCGGCCTTCCTTGGTGCCGCCGGTAATGGTGATGTATCCGGCTATGCCACCGGTATGGCCGAAGTATTCAGCGCCGCACGGTAGTTGGGTGTGCCCGATGCCCAGGGCGTAGCGCATGTTGCCGTCCTCGGGCATGGGGGAATCACTGGTCAGCATTTGATTGAGCTCGGGGGCGGCCACGATACGACCCGCGAGCAGCGCCAGGTAGAAGCGATTGAGATCCGCTCCGGTCGACACCAGCGCACCCGCCACCCACGGCACCGAAGGTTCGGAACGGGACGCATCGGTCAGGACGCCGTCGATCATGGCGTACCCGTGCGGATGCGGGCCGCGGATATCGAGTTCGCCGGTGGGCGGGAGGTAGGTGTCGGCGAGCTGGTTCGGACCGGTGATGCGTCCGGCCAGCTCCTCGGAATATGCCCTGCCGGTGACCTTTTCGACGAGCATCCCGGCGACGATGTAATTGGTGTTGGTGTACTTGTACTGCGTGCCCGGTGCGAATTGCGCGGGCATGCGCAGGGCGATCGCGATTTCTTCCGCGGGCGTATAGATGCGCCCTTCCAGGGCGGCGCGGTATTCGTCGATCCGCGGGTCATCGGTCAGCTCCGGCAATCCACTGCGATGCTGGAGCATTTGGCGGACGGTGATGGTGCGACCGTCCACGCCCTGCCCGGTGAGCAGTCCGGGCAGGTAGGTATCGATGGGTTCATCGAGCCGAACCTTGCCCTCACCGACCAGCTGCATGATGATCGCCGCCACAAACGTTTTGGAGATGCTGCCGACCCGGGTCTGCTGCGGCGGAGTCATGGGAATCGGCGCGCCGGTGGCCCGATCGGCGACGCCCGAGGTGAGCGTCACCGTCTGCCCGCCCTCGGTGAGCGTGGCGATCACACCGGGCACGCCCCCGTGCACTATCGCGTCGATATCCTTGCGCACCTGGTCGACTCGACTCGGCGACACCTCGATCGGTGTCGTCGTGACGACCTTGGGTGAGTTATCGCCGCTGACGCTGCTGCAGCCCGCCACCGCAAGGAGTCCGAAAGCGGTCACGATCGGCATGATTCGCATAGTTCGACCGTAGGGGCCGGGTTGCGCCCGGACCATCGGGACAACCCCTGAGTCCGGCCCTGAGATGTACCGGGGCGACACCCGCCTCCGGTCGGATGCGCGGGTGCCGCCGATGCGAATCAGGCGGCCGGCCGCGGCAGTCGTGCGGCCAGACCGACGATTCCGGCAGCGACAGCAGCACCGGCGATGACGTACCAGCCGCGCTGGAACGCCTCCAGCGTCGCGTCCGGTCCGGCCGGGGTGCCGAGCACCGCGACCAGAATCGCCACCCCGATGGCCAATCCCAGCTGACGCGCCATGCTCAATACCGCTGAGCCGGTGGCGAATCGCTGCGGCGGCAACCCGGCGGTGCCGGTGGCGAAGCTGGTCGGCAGGGTGAGACCGACGCCGAGTCCGGTCAGCAGCATGCCCCCGAGCAGACCGCCCGCGAAGTTCGGCGTCAGCGTGACAGACACTGTCCACCATAGGATTCCGGCCGCGAACAGCACGCCGCCGAGCAGGATCACCGGCCCCGCGCCGAGCTTGGCGATGACCTTTCCGGCCAGCACCGCCACGATCGGCACCACCAGCGGCCCGGGTGCGATGGCAAGACCGGTCTGGAGCGCCGACCACCCCCACACGTTCTGCGCCCACAGCACCACCGAGAGCAGCATGCCCGCGAAGGCGATATTGAACAGCATCGAATTGCCCACCATGAGAGCGAAATTCGGCAGCCGCAGCAGTGCGGGATCCACCACCGGACTGTGATGCCGCCGCGACGACAGCACGAAAGCGAGCCCGAAAACGAACGCCGCGACCAGTCCCCCGATCACCCCGGCCGAACCCCAGCCCCAATCCTCGCCCTTCACCAGCGCCAGGATCAGCGCCGCCACCGAGGCGACCAGCATGAGCGCGCCGAACCCGTCGGGCAGCGCACCGCCGTCACCGGCCGGATTCGGCAGCAGCCGCCAGCCGACGACCAGCGCCGCGAGCCCGATCGGCACATTCACCAGAAACACCCAGCGCCAATCGATTTCGACGAGCAACCCGCCCAATACCGGACCCAGCGCCGCGCCGAGACCGCCGAACGCGACCCACAGTCGCACCGCCATGGCGCGGCGCTCCGGCGGAGTCGCCGCCAGTACCAGCCCGAGCGAGGCCGGGGTGAGCATCGCGCCGCCGATGGCCTGCACCACCCGGAAACCCACCAGCGCGCCGGTATTCCAGGCCACCGCGCACAGCGCCGAACCGAGAATGAACAGACCGAGCCCGACCAGGAAGGTGGTGCGGTTCCCGCCGCGATCACCCAATCGCCCGGCGGGCACCAGCAGCGCCGCGAACACGATGGCGTAGGCGTTCAGCACCCAGGACAGTCCGGAGATATGCGAGCCACTGAAGTCCGCGGCGATCTCGGGCAGCGCCACGTTCACGATGAACAGATCCAGGCTGGACAGCAGTACGCCGATCGCGACGATGCCCAGCACCAGCCGCGAATCGACGGTCTTGCGGTCCTGTTCGGCTACAGCGGTATTCACGCTCGTTCCCCTGTCGGTCGCCGGGTTCCGGTGTCCTGACCGTGGCTGGATTCGCCACGGCTGCGGCCGGGAGGGCCAGTGAGTTGCATCATGAAACGCACCATAGCCGGGTGAGTTCTTTCAAGCAACCGACTATGGTGGAGGTATGCGCCGAACCAGCTTCGAGGACATGAACTGCTCCATCGCCCAGTGCCTGGAAGCCGTCGGCGAATGGTGGACACTGCTGATCGTCCGCGACGCGCTCTTCGGCGTCACCCGGTTCGACGACTTCCGCTCACGCCTGGGAATCGCCCGCAATGTCCTCACCCAGCGCCTGGAATACCTTGTGGCGCAAGACATCATCACGCGCGAGCCGTACCAGGAGAACCCGCCGCGCTACGACTACCGGCTCACCGAGAAGGGCCGCGCGCTCTGGACGGTCATCGCCGCCATGCGCCAGTGGGGCGACACCTTCGCAGCCCCGGACGGCCCGCCGATCGAGACCGTGCACAGGGGCTGCGGCCACACCATGACCGTCGAACCGGTCTGCTCATCCTGCGGCGAGCACGTACAGCGCCGCGACCTGCGACTACAGCTCGGCCCCGGCGCGCGAACCCCGGACCTCCTGCCGACTACGGGGCGGTGAGCATCGCCCGGCGAACCGATCGTCGGAGGCGGCGGAGCGCGAAGGACGGTACCGCCGGACTTACTTCACCGAGATGGCGAGGTCCGCGACACCCAGGGCGCGGGCGATGCCCTCGGCCTCGGCGGATAGTTCCGACACGGGCGCTGGGGCGTCGTCGAACATCGAGACGATGAGGTCGGTGCCCGAGATCTCCCAGGTTCCGGCGATGCGGCCGTCGATCAGGACCAGCGGGGAGATCCACCCCGCGGTGCGGCTCACCTTGGCGCGATGTTCGGCGGAAAGCAGTGCGGTATCGGCGGTTCCGGGGCCGAGAACGTATTGATCGAACGCGCCCAGCAGCCGCACGGAGTGTGCGGATTCGGTGGTGGCCAGAGCTTCGGCGTGTTCGGTGAGGATGTATCCCTTGCGCCCCTCGACCTCGATTTCGGTGATCCGGTCGCCCATTTCGGCGAACCAGCGGCGCAGCACAGGCTTCTTGATATTGCCGCGCGAGAGCCAGGCGTCGAAGGTTTCCGGTGCGGCGGGACCGTATGCCCCGAGATACGCCGCGATGACCTCGGGTGCGGCGGCATCGGGATCCGGAATCCCCTTCCAGCCGGGAATCAGATGCGCGGGGCTGGCGAAGGTGATCGAATTGCCGTCGGCGGGACCGTGGCACAGCGCGCCCTGCCAGGCCAGCGGTTTGAGCACCGAGCCCCAGCCGGAGCGCAATTGCTCGCCGAGCGGGTGGAACCGGGGTTCGGCGACGATCGCGGACACCAACTCATCGCGCGACAGGATCGCTCCGTCGAGGATCTCCCCCACCGCGTCGACCAGTGCCGCGACATCCTGTGGGGTCGCACCGTAAACCTTTGTCCAGGAAGGCTTTTCCCAGGTGCGGGCCGAACCCATGAGCGATAGCGCCCCGGCCGCGATATCAGGGGTGAGCGCGTGCAGGGTGCCGCGCATGGCCCAGGTCTTGACCAGTTTCCCATCCCCCAGCGCCTTGACCACCGCGCCGGGCTTACCCTTCGCGGTCCGGAGCGCCACGGCGGTTTCGGCCGCCGAAGTCACCTGCGCCTGTACCCCGGCCAATCGGCCCACCACCGTAACGGCATCTGCCCCATCGCGCGCGTCGATGAACTGCCGACTCATACGCCACGCGAACACCTGATCCCAGGAAACCCGCACCGCACCCACCTCTCGACGACACCGAAGCCGAGATCACCGTACGACCCCGCGCCGACATTCTCGTGAACGGCGGTACCGCGCGCACTCACGCTTCCCCATCTCCGCCGGACCGTGTCCCAACAATCTCTCGCCCGGCTGGCACGCGAACCGCGGGCCCCACACCGCGGTAGTCGTGAACTGCTGGTAACTCGGCGCGATGCCCAGAACGAGGGCGGTGCTGAGCCCGCCGGGTCGCCCGTGGAATTCGGCTGCCCCGGCGGGCGCGCTCAGCCCTCGATTCGAATCAGGCTGCGCGAGTGCGGGTTTCCCCGCGCCGGATCAGAGGCGTTCGATAATCGTGGCGTTGGCCAGCCCGCCCGCCTCGCACATGGTCATCAGGCCATAGCGCCCGCCGGTCTGCTCCAGATGGTTGAGCATCGTCGCCAGAATGCGCACCCCGGACGCGCCGAGCGGATGCCCGAGCGCGATCGCACCGCCGCGCGGGTTCAACTTGGCTGGATCCGCGCCGAGCTCATGCGCCCACACCAGCGGCACCGGCGCGAACGCCTCATTGACCTCGTAGGCGTCGATATCGTTGATGCTCAATCCCGCTCGCGCGAGCACCTTGCGGGTGGCCGGAATGACCGCGGTCAGCATGAGCAGCGGATCATCGCCGACCACCGCGAACGAGTGGAACCGCGCCCGTGCCTTCAGGCCGAGCTGATTCGCCTTCTCCTCGCTCATGATCAGTGCGGCGGACGAGCCGTCGGTGAGCGGTGACGAATTGCCCGGGGTGATCGACCAGTCGATCTCCGGAAAGCGAGCCTTGAACTCGGCGTCGGTGAACGCGGGCTTCAGCCCGGACAGCCCCTCGACCGAGGTGGTCGGCCGAATCGTCTCATCGGCGGTCAGCGTGCCCGCGGCGACGATCTCATTGTCGAACCCGCCGGAAGCCGCGGTGACAGCGGCCAATTGGTGCGACCGTGCCGCGAATTCATCGAGTGCGGCCCGATCGAACTTCCAGCGCGCGGCGATGATCTCGGCCGCGATGCCCTGCTGCACAAGCCCATTCGGGTACCGATGTGCCAGCGGTGCGCGATTGGCGTCCTTCCCCTGCGCATTGGAGAACATGGGCGCGCGCGACATGGATTCCACGCCACCGGCGATGGCGATGTCGTACGCCCCGGCGATCACGCCCTGCGCCGCGAAGTGCGCAGCCTGCTGGCTCGACCCGCACTGCCGGTCGACTGTGGTGGCCGGCACAGTTTCCGGGAATCCGGCCGCCAGTGCCGCCGTCCGGGAGATATTGAACGCCTGCTCACCCGATTGTGTGACGCAACCGCCGATCACATCATCGATCAGCGCCGGATCGATTCCGGTGCGCTCGACGAGCGTCTCCAGGACCCCGGCGAAGAGGGTCGCGGGATGCACTTCCGATAGTCCACCACCGGATTTCCCTTTTCCGGAGGGCGTGCGGACGACGTCGACTATGACGGCGGAAGTCATGGCTTCTCCTTGTTCGTACCTGCCTACCGGATGTGAATTCCGGTTAACATCAGTACTGTACCGCACCGTCGAGCCGACGCGTTCGGCCCGATCGGAACATCCAGGAAGACCTCAGAATTGGTTGCTAGCCTGTTGCCATGACTGCCAGCCAGGGCGTCTCACCGGGTCCCTTCTGGGATCTCGAGACCCGACTGTCCTCTGTCCTGTCGATGCTCGCCGGATACATCGGCGCGGCCGCCTACGCCCACTCCGCGGGCTATTTCGTCACCTTCATGACCGGCAATACCGAACGCGCCATCATCGGTAATTTCGTCGGCGATCACACCCTCGCGGCGGGTGCGGCCCTGCTCATCGGGTGTTTCGTGCTGGGTGTTTTCGTGGCCTCGATGTGCCGCCGGTACTGGTGGCGCAATCACCCGCACGGCGCGACCATGCTGACCACCGCGGCGCTGATGGTCGCGGCCGTCGGTGATCACATTCTCGGCGAACGCGGAATCGGCCTGACGCCGATTCTGGCCGTCGCCTTCGGAATGGGCGCGCTGAACACCTCTTTCGTGAAGAACGGTGAGGTATCCATTCCGGTCAGTTATGTCACCGGCACGCTGGTGAAACTCGCGCAGGGTATCGAGCGGCATGTGGCGGGTGGCGGTACGGTGCGCGACTGGGCCGGATATGCCGTGCAATACGGGTCTTTCGCGCTCGGCGCGCTCATCGGTGGACTGGTCAGTATTCCGGTGTCCGGTGAATACATGCTGGATGCGGCGGTCATCGGATCGATGTTGGTCGCGATCTACACCTGGCGAGCCGATGTGCGCTACTGCCGGAACGAGGAGAAACGCCGAACCGACGTCGCTTGCGCCGCATCACAACCTGACACCACACCGGGCAACTTAACCGCAAAGTGACTTACCTGGGCATATTCTCCGAAACATGACAACCAGCAAAGAGGAAGTTATGGAAGGGCCGGTGCATGCTCTGGCCCGGAGCGCCTGGCAGTCGATCCTGGTCACCGGCATCCTCTCGGTGGTGCTGGGGATCCTGATCCTGGCCTGGCCCGGCAAAACCATTCTGGTGGCGGGCGTTCTCTTCGGCGTCTATCTGATTGTGTCCGGGCTCTTCCAACTCATCGCGGCCTTCGGCGTGCACCTGAGCGCCGGAATGCGAATCCTGTCCTTCATCAGCGCGATTCTTTCGCTGATCCTGGGCTTCCTATGCTTCCACAATTGGCGCGACAAGGGCGAGGCCACCGCGGTCCTGCTGCTGGCCATCTGGATCGGCATCAGCTGGATCTTCCGCGGCGTCTCCTCACTGATCGCGGGCATCTCCGCGGACGGTATGCCGGGCCGCGGCTGGGCGATCTTCTTCGGCATCATGCTGGTGATCGGTGGTGGCTGGCTGATCGCGGTGCCGTTCACCTCGATCCTGACCCTGACCCTGGTGGCGGGCTGGTGGTTGATCTTCATCGGCATCATGGAGATATTCAGCGCCTTCACGGTCAAGAGCAATGCGAAGGACGTCCCGAAGGCGCTCTGACGCAATAGAATTCACCTCCCGGCGGTCGCTCTCCTCGGAGAGCGGCCGCCGGATTCTTTTGTCCCGAGCCGTTTTCAGCGCAATCGTTTGGGCCGTTTGTCCATCAGCCGCAGGATCAGCGGGGTGAAGATGAGCTGCATGGCGAGGTCCATTTTCCCGCCCGGCACCACAATGCTGTTGGGCCGCGACATGAACGAATCGTGCAGCATGGACAGCAGATATGGGAAATCGATCACCTTCGGATCGGCGAAGCGAATGACCACGAAACTCTCGTCCGCGGTCGGAATCGAGCGGGTCGTGAACGGATTCGAGGTGTCCACGGTCGGCACCCGCTGGAAGTTCACATAGGTCCGGGAGAACTGCGGGCAAATGTGTTTCACGTAATCGGGCATGCGGCGCAGGATCGTATCGATGATGGCCTCACTGGAGTAACCGCGTTCGGTCTTGTCGCGGTGCACCTTCTGAATCCACTCCAGATTGATGATGGGCACCACCCCGACCAATAGGTCGGTGTATTGCGCGACATCGATGCCCTCGGTGGTGGCGGCTCCGTGCAAGCCCTCATAGAACAGCAGATCGCTGCCCGGCGGCAGTTCCTCCCAGGGGGTGAACGTACCGGGCGGCTGCCCATAGGGTTTGGCCTCGCCCTCGTCGTGCAGATAGCGCCGGACCGCGCCCACCCCGGTTTCGCCGTAGTCGCGGAAGAGCCGTTCCAATTCCCCGAGCAGGTTCGCCTCCGGGCCGAAGTGCGAGAATCCGAGATTGCGATTCTGCTCGGCTTCGGCCATGGCCAACTGCATTTCATTGCGGTCGAAGCGATGGAACGAATCCCCTTCGACGATGACCGCGCTGATTCCCTCGCGGCGGAATATCTCCTGAAAGGTCCGCGTGACGCTGGTCGTTCCCGCACCGGATGACCCGGTGATCGCGACCACGGGATGTTTGACCGACATGGCACCTCCTGGATTGCCGGACAGCTGATTTCGCCGCTAACGAGCCGGGCGGAAGAGCGAGCGCGATCCGAACAGTGAGGCGTCGAAACTCGGCCCCTCATCGGGTTCGGAGTGATAGCGCTCGATGCGCTCGACCTCGTTGCGCGAGCCGAAGATGAACGGGATCCGCTGATGCAGCTCATTGGGCTGCACCTGCAGGATCCGCTCGTGTCCCGTGGTGGCCGCGCCGCCCGCCTGTTCGACGATGAAGGCGATCGGGCTGGCGCCGTACAGCAGTGAGACCCGGCCGGGGCGGTCGGGATTGCGGGTATCGCGGGGGTACATGTAGAGCCCGCCGCGCGTGAGGATGTGGAAGGTGTCCGCGACCAGCGACGCGACCCAGCGCATATTGAAATCCCGTCCGCGCGGGCCTTCGACGCCCTGCAGGCATTCGTGGACGTAACGGCGCACCGGACGCTCCCAGAAGCGCTCATTGGCGGCGTTGATGGCGAAACCCGAAGTGTCGTCCGGGATTCGCATGCGCGGGTGGGTGAGCACGAACGCGCCCACCTCGCGATCGAGGGTGAAGCCGTCCACGCCATTGCCGGTGGTGAGCACCAGCATGGTGGCGGGCCCGTACAGCGTGAACCCGGCGCACACCTGTTGTACGCCGGGTTGCAGGAAGTCCGTGGCGATGGCCGCCCGGCCGTCCTCCGGGGCGCGCAGCACGCTGAATATCGTTCCCACGGGCAGGTTCACATCGATATTGCTGGAGCCGTCGAGGGCGTCGAAGGCGAGCAGGTACTTACCGCGCCGCACTTCCGAGGGCACCGCGTGGAATTCACGCATCTGCTCGGACACCAGCGCCGAAAGTGGTCCGCTCCACTGGCTTTCGGCCACCATGACGTCGTGCGCGATGGCGTCCATCTTGCGATGCACGGTGACCGGGAGGTTATCCGGTTCGTACGCGCCGAGCGATCCGACGATGGCGCCCCGTGTCACCTGATTCGCGATGATCTTGGTGGCGGTGGCCAATACGTTCAGGAGCGCCGAGAACTCCCCCGATGATCCGGGGTGCCGGTGCTCCTGCTCGATGGTGTAGCGGGTGAGGGTTTTCAGACCTTCAGGCATACCCCTGCTCAATTCCTCACGTGGTGGCCACCTCCGGTGCGGTGGCGTCCGCGAACACGCTGCTGCCGTAGACGTCGTTGTCGGTCAACGTGATCAGATCGGTCCGGCTCAGCGGCCGGTGCAGTTCGACGAGCCGCTTGGCCTGGCGCAGCCGGCAGCGGTCCAGGGCATTGCGCACGCTACGGGCGTTGGCGAAGCGCGGGCGGGTCATGCGGAGTTCCAGATAGCGCGAAAACGCCTGCGTCGCCGCGGTATCGAAGTGGAAGTTCTCCTGGGCCACCATGAGCTCGGCGATGGCCAGCAGTTCCGCATGGGTGTAATCCGGGAATTCGATATGGTGCGCCACCCGTGAGGACAGGCCCGGATTGGCGGAGAAGAAGGTGTCCATGCGATCCGGATAGCCCGCGAAAATGACCACGAGCGAGGTGCGTTCGTTCTCCATCTCCTGCAGCAGGATCTCGATCACCTCCTGGCCGTAATCGCGTTCGTTCTCCGGCCGGAACAGGTAGTACGCCTCATCGATGAACAGGACGCCCCCGGCGGCTTTGGCGAGGGCTTCCTTGGTCTTGGGTGCGGTGTGCCCGATGAACTGGCCGACCAGATCATCACGGGTGACGGTGTGCACCTTGGGTTTACGGATATAGCCGAGCGAATGCAGCATCTCGGCCATGCGCAGGGCGACCGTGGTCTTACCGGTGCCCGGCCCTCCGGTGAAGCTCATATGCATGGTGGGCCGGGTGGCCTGCAATCCGAAGCGCTGGCGGGCGCGGTCGATGAGCAGCAGTGCCGCGATCTCCCGCACCCGGCGCTTCACATTGGCCAATCCGATGAGCTCGGCGTCCAGGCGGGTCAGGGTGTCCTCGACATCCTTGCCCGCGATATCGGTCGAGAGGTCCAGCAGCGCGTCATCGGCTAGATGGTCGGCCGCCGCATCCTGCGGTGACGAGGGGTCGGCGGCCGATCCGCGCAGCGGTGCGGGGTTCGTGGCCCCGGGCCGATGCATTTGGAACCCGTTGCCCGAGCGGCCGGCTGCAGGTGCCCGATCGCCCGGAACCGCGGGATGCGCTGTACTCACGATAGGTCCTCCCGATCCGAATTATGTTCAGCCGCCGTAACGTTGGCCGGGACGGTCATCCAGGGCGTACGCGTGGTAGCCGTAGCGCTGACTGCGATCGGCCGCATCGGTGCGCTCCAGCCGGAAGCCCGGTTCCTCGGCCGGACGCTGCACCAGGAAGCTCAGCGCGGTGCTCTGCCGCCCGTAGGTGGCGTCGTAGGCGTTGACCCGGATGTAGTGCCGCGGGAAGGTGGCGCGGCAGGCATTGATCTCGGCGAGCACGCCGTCGGGCTCGTCCAGGTCGAACAGGGGCAGGCCCCACATCTCCCAGTAGACATTGCGCGGGTGCGGATCATCGGTGTATTCGATGGATACCGGCCAATTGTTGAGCAGGGCGTAGCGGACCTGGGCCGCGATTTCCTCATCGCTGAAATCCGGCAGGTGCGCGAAGGTGCCGTGGCGCAGTTGCATTGCGGTTCGATGCCTTTCAGCGTGTAGCGGTCGGAATGGCGTCGGGTGCGTCGGTGGAGGTGTAGTCGAAGGTGACATCACCCCAGGTCTTGAGCGCGACTTCCAGCGGGTGATTGGTCTCGGCGGCGCGGCGCAGGATATCCGGGCCCTCCTTGAGCAGATCGCGACCTTCGTTGCGCGCCTTGACGATTACCTCGAGTGCGACGCGATTGGCTTCCGCACCCGCGGCGATGCCCATGGGATGGCCGATGGTGCCGCCGCCGAATTGCAGGCAGACGTCATCGCCGAACAGATCGAGCAGCTGATGCATCTGCCCGGCGTGAATACCGCCGGAGGCCACCGGCATGACGCCGGGCAGGCTCGCCCAATCCTGATCGAAGAAGATGCCATTGGCCGGATTCGCGGGAACGTGGTTGTCCCGCAACGTGTCATAGAAGCCCTTGACCGTATGCGGATCGCCTTCCAGCTTGCCGACGACCGTGCCCGCGTGCAGGTGATCCACGCCGATCAGGCGGCACCACTTGGCCAGTACACGGAAGCTCACGCCGTGCGTCTTCTGCCTGGTGTAGGTGGAGTGGCCGGCGCGGTGCAGGTGCAGCAGCATGCCATTGCGCCTGGCCCACTTGGACATCGACTGCATGGCGGTGTAGCCGACCGTCAGATCCATCATGATGATGACGCTGCCGAGCGATTTGGCGAATTCCGCGCGCTCGTACATGTCTTCCATATCGGCGGCGGTGACATTGAGGTAATGCCCTTTGAGCTCACCGGTATCGGCGATCGCGCGATTGACGCCCTCCATGGCGTACAGGTAGCGATCGCGCCAGCGCATGAACGGCTGCGAGTTGATGTTCTCGTCGTCCTTGGTGAAATCGAGTCCGCCCCTGCAGGCTTCATAGACCACGCGGCCGTAGTTGCGGGCCGAGAGACCGAGTTTCGGTTTCACCGTCGCGCCCAGCAGCGGGCGGCCGTACTTATTCAGGTATTCCCGTTCCATAACGATTCCGTGCGGCGGACCCTGAAAGGTCTTCACGTATGCAACGGGAATTCGCATGTCCTCCAGGCGCAATGCCGCCAGCGGTTTGAAACCGAATACATTGCCGATGACCGAGGAGGTCAGATTGGTGATCGAACCCTCTTCGAAGAGGTCGAGATCGTATGCCACATAGGCGAAGTACTCGCCCGGGCGGCCCGGTACCTCGTCGACGCGGTAGCACTTGGCCTGATAGCGGCTGTGCGCGGTGAGGCGGTCGGTCCACACGACAGTCCATGTGGCGGTGGAGGATTCGCCCGCGACGGCGGCCGAGGCTTCGATCGGGTCGACGCCCTTCTGCGGGGTGACCCGGAAGACGGCCAGGACATCGGTGTCCTTGGGCTCATAGTCGGGGTTGTAGTATCCCATCGACGCGTAGGACTGTACGCCCGGATCCCACCGGCCGCGGGTGCCATCCTGATCATCGGTTACGGCCATCATTCCTCCTGCGAAGGGGGTTGGGCGACTTGCGATTCCCAGGATGACGGCAGTGTTATCGACAAACAATTCGATTGTTTCTCGTCTCCCTCAACCATTTTGTCGTGTTTGCTACCGTTTGACGATGGGTACGGTGAGCGCTGTCCGCATGGAAACGTTTCTCGCCGTGGCCCGGCACAGCAGTATCCGGCGGGCCGCCGCGCAGTTGCACATCACCGAAGCCGCCGCGTCGGCGGCGGTTGCGCACATCGAGAAACAGTTGGGCGCCAAACTGATTGCGAAATCCGGCCGCGGTATCGCGCTCACCGAAGCCGGGCGGGTGTACGCCGACTATTGCCGCAGCATCCTCGGACTCATGAAGGAGGCGCATGCGGCGGTGCGCGAGGCCGAGACCGGGCGGCTGCGCATCGGGGTGGTGGCCACGGCCGGTGAGTACGTGCTGCTGCGGCTGCTGGCCTCGTTCCGGAACCGGTACCCCGATATCGAGCTGGGACTGTCGATTCAGCCCCGCGACGTGCTGTTCGTCGAATTGACCCACCACGAAACCGATCTCGTGGTCGCCGGGCGTCCGCCGCGTGAGGCCGGGCTGGTCACCCGCGCCCGAAGACCCTGCGAGCTGGTCGTGGTGGGCGCGCCGGGCCGCTGGCCGGATCCCGCCGAGGCGACCTGGCTACTGCGCGGTGCGGGCTCGGGTACCCGCGACACCACGCTCGCGCTCTTCGACAGACTCCAAATACGCCCTCCGACACTGACTCTCGGCACCCACGGCGCGGCGCTGGCGGCCGCGCGGGAAGGTCTGGGCATCACGCTGATCCACAGCGACGCCATCGAGAACGATCTCGCGGACCGCCATCTGGAAGTGCTGCCGATCGAAGGCACACCACTCACCCGTCCCTGGCACGCCGTCACCACCCGCACACCGACCCCGGCCGCCCGCCTGTTCCTGTCCCACATCACCGATCCGGAACGGGTTGGCGAGAAAGCATTCCGCGCCGCCTGATCCGGGCCGCGTACGCCCACGGTCGTACACCGGAATACGCCCGGGGTCGCAAGCCGACCCTCGATTTTCGGCCTACTGTGGTGGACAGCGAATTTGATTCTCCCGGTGAGGTGGTTGGACATGACCGATTTCAGCCCCGCGGTATTCGGACCGCCCGCCCTGCGCGTGGGCACGGCCGAACGCGAGCAAGCCGCCGAAGCCCTCGGCAAACATTTCACCGCCGGCCGCCTCGACGTCGACGAATACGACGACCGGGTAGCCCGCGCCTACGCCGCCAAAACCACAGCCGACCTCTCGGTCCTCTTCACCGACCTCCCCCAAACCTCCCCCATCCGCCCGCCCACACCCCAAACTCCCCCGCGCCCACCCCGCGCGTTCGTCCCGGTAGCCCTGATCTCGGTCCTGATCCTCGCCGTGGTGCTGGCCGCCACCACCCACATCTTCCCCTTCTTCATCTTCCCCCTGTTCTTCTTCCTCTTCGTGCGCTCCCGCCGCCGCGGCTTCAACCCCGCCTACCGCCGCTACTGACGGCCCATTCGCCTAGCCGACCCGTCTCGAATCTCATTACGCCCCAATGCTGATTCCGTAGTCTTGCGGCCAGCCTCGCTGTAGCAGGACATGGGGCAGGTAGTCGGATCTCACGTTGATGGCGTGGCCGCAGTCCTGGGCGAGGCAGGCTATGGCGAGAGGGCCCAGGGCGAGGTCGGCTTCGAGGGTTTCGGGGTGTTCTCTGTCGGTCCAGTAGTCGCGGTGCAGGCGCAGGGCGCGGGTCAGGGCGTCGTTGAAGGCGCGCTCGTCGCGGCGGTGCAGGATGTGGAAGAGGCTGATCGGCTGGTAGAGGACCAGGCTGAGGTAGTCGGTCGGGACGGTTGTCGCGACTTCGGGCCGGGACAGTGTGATCGCCTCGCCGAGCCGATCGGTCCAGTCGGGCTCATCGGCGAACCAGGCTTGCAGCGTCTGTACCCAGCGGAAGTGAAACTCTTCCTCGAAGACGCGCGGTGAGCGCAGGGAGGCGATCGGGATGCGCGAAAGCTGTTGTAAGCGTTCCGGATCCGCGCAGATCAGGCCCAGGTAGAAGGTCGTAGTCCAATGCTCGACCCGCTGCTCGGAGCACGGTCCGAGTGCGCGAATGCGACGGATGTAGCCGTCGATCTCGCATTCGACGATACCTTCGGTGCGTGCGGTGAGCTCCAGCATCGCGCAGCCCAGTTGCAAGGCGTGGATGGCCGCCATGCGCGCCTCGTGCGGGCTGTCCCCGTGCGAGTAGGCCGCGCACTGTGCCCGCAGGGAGAACTCCGCCAAAGCGAACGCCGAGAAGATGGACCGGGGTGATCGCTCCAGGTTCGAGATCGCGTCGGCGACAAGATTTCTCAGCGTTCGCGCGAGCTGGGACGTACTCCGCCGTTCGCCGGGATGCGCCGGAACCGAGACGGTCAGTACGGCGGGGACGCCATCGATCTCGATGGGCAGCCCGGGCGGCAGCCAGCCCGTGTCGGCCTGGGCCCGCCAGCCGTGCGCGTGCACGGCCAGCGCGGTCAACCCCATCACGGACAGTGGCAGCAGATCCCGGGGCTCCGGATCAGCGCCGAACTGCTCGCGATGCCAGGCCAGCCATTTCTCCCGCTCCTGCTCGAATGCCGCTTCGTCATCGGCCAGCAGCGCCCGCAGCATTCCGGCCTCCGAACCCGCGGTGATCGGTACCGCTGCCAGGCGATCGAGGTGATGCTGTCGAACGGTGGGCGGTGGCAGGCATACGTAGGACTCCGGAAACGGTCCGGCGATATACGCGGACAGCGCCATCACGACGAGCCCTTCGACGCTGTCGCCGCAAACGTCGGCCACCTCCGGTGCGTGATCCTCTACCAGGACCGCGCCCTGCAGGGCGACCTGTCCGCCCAGGATCATCAACCAGTACGACTCCATCCATCGGGACACCGTCGGGATCCCCTCGGTCAGATGGCGGAAATCCTGCCTCTCTGAAGAGATGGCCTCATTGATCATCAGCAATCGAATGTCCTGGTTGCCGCCGGGCCACCGCTCCAGACAGATCGCCCCGAACGCGGCTTCGGCGGCGGTGCGAATCGCGATACGCGCGGGCTCGGCGTGTACACCGCGATCTTTGATCGATTCCGCTCCGACGTAGTCCAGCAGTGCGTCGACCATCCCCCACAGCTCCGTGACCGGATCGCGCGAGTCGTATCGAATCGTGTACCAGGACTTCCAGATTCGCCGATCGATATCGGTCAGTGCGGCCTCGACACGGTCGTCGGCGACGCCGTACAGCGGGAACTCCACGCTCCATCTCCTTTGTGTGGCGACACAGCGTATCCCTCGCCGGGAAACTTCGAAGATGTTGTGCTGCTTCGTGATAGGCGATGGCAGTATCGCAATGACAAACCAAACGAGAGGTATCGACCATGGCGGATCAGATGTTTCACCCCATCGGCCGCGTGGAATCACCGCTGACCGAGCTCGACGCCGCGCCACGACAGGGTGACGAGGGCGCTCCCGACTGCGATCTGGTGCTGGCGGCGGAATTCGCTCCCGCGCTGACCGGCCTGAGCGCCGGTGCGGAAATCGTCGTCCTCACCTGGCTGGACCGGGCCGCTCGCGATCAGCTGGTCGTGCACCCGCGCGGAGATCTGACCCGTGCCGAAACCGGTGTCTTCGCGACGCGGTCCCCGCATCGCCCGAACCCGATCGGGCTGCACACGGTCACGATCGTGTCGATCGACGGCACCCGAGTTCGGGTCCGCGATCTGGAAGCGGTGGACGGTACGCCGATCCTGGATATCAAGCCCGTCCTGGGCCCGATAGACCAGCGATAGCGGTCCCCAACGGCGAAGTTGTCGTAGTTTGTCGTAGGGCGTCCGTATGGTCCAGTTCATGACCGATATCGCCCCCTTGGCCGCAACCGCACGGGCGAAATTCGGCGACCCCGGGGTGCACGCCATCGTCCGCAACGGCCGCACCGTGCACGCGGTCGGCCTGGGCACCTGGTTCGGCACCGAGGAAGTCCCGGAACTGTTGTGCCACACCGGAGTCGCGGGTTGGTCGCCGTCGGCGTTGCAGCCGACCCGAGCCGCCGTCACCTGCGTGCGCTGCCTGCGCAGTCTCAATGCCGATGTCGAGTCCGCCTCGCCGCAGCTCTCGCTGTTCGGCCGCGACTGGCAATCCGAGCAGCTCACGCTCTGACCGAACGCTGATCATCGCGCGGTGCCGCCACCGCGCTGTTCACCCATGTCCGGGGCATGATCCGGCCAGTGGGACACGTCACCATTTCGTTAGTTAGCCTTATGCAACTATATTGGACGAGTTCGTTCGATTCAGTTTTGGAGGCTCTGCATGGGTGCGCCGACCACCGACCTCGACAGCGGTGATGTTCAGACCATTCGGAGGCGGCTCCGGGTGGATCGCGATCATCCGCATTACAAGTGGGTGGCGTTGTCGAACACCACCCTGGGCATGTTGATGGTGACCATCAACTCCTCGATCGTCATCATCTCGCTGCCCGCGATCTTCCGCGGCATCGATCTGAATCCGCTGGAGCCCGGCAATGTCAGCTATCTGCTGTGGCTGCTCATGGGCTTCCTGCTCACCTCGGCCGTGCTGGTGGTGCTGTTCGGGCGGCTCGGCGACATGTTCGGGCGAGTGAAGATCTACAACCTCGGGTTCGTGGTGTTCACGATCTGCGCGGTCGCGCTGTCATTCGATCCGTTCACACACGGGGCGGGAGCCATCTGGCTGATCGGCTGGCGAGTGGTGCAGGGCGTCGGCGGTGCCATGTTGATGGCGAACTCCGCGGCGATCCTCACCGATGCGTTCCCGGCGAATCGACGCGGTGTGGCGCTGGGCATCAATCAGGTTGCGGCCGTTGCCGGTTCGTTCCTGGGCCTGCTCATCGGCGGCATTCTGTCCGAGTGGGATTGGAAGGCGATCTTCTGGGTCACCATTCCGTTCGGCATCCTGGGCACGGTGTGGTCCTATCGCTCGCTGCACGACAACGGCATGCGCACCGCCGGATCGCTGGATTTGCCGGGCACCATCACCTTCGCGCTGGGTCTGACCGCACTGCTCACCGGCATCACCTATGGCATTCAGCCGCACGGTGATTCGAAGACCGGCTGGGACAACCCGCTGGTGCTGGCCGCCGTATTCGGCGGTATCGCGCTGCTGGTGCTGTTCTGCTACATCGAATCCCGGGTCGCGCAGCCGATGTTCCAGCTGTCGCTGTTCAAGAATCGCGCGTTCGGGCTCGGTAATCTCGCGGGTCTGATGGCCTCGGTGGGACGCGGCGGCATGCAGTTCATGCTGATCATCTGGTTGCAGGGCATCTGGTTGCCGTTGCACGGCTACGACTTCGAATCCACTCCCCTGTGGGCCGGCATCTACATGCTGCCGTTGACCGCCGGATTCCTGGTGGCGGGACCGATCTCGGGCTGGCTCAGCGACAAATACGGCGCGCGGTACTTCGCGGCCGGTGGCCTGCTGCTCGCCGCGGTCACGTTCGTACTGCTCGTGGTGATTCCGGTGGACTTCAACTACTGGCTGTTCGCGCTGATCATTCTGTTGAACGGTCTCGGCACCGGCATCTTCACCTCGCCGAATACCGCGGAGATCATGTCATCGGTTCCGGCATCGCAGCGCGGTGTGGCCTCGGGCATGCGCGGCACCCTCATGAACGGTGGCATGGCGCTGTCGATCGGCGTGTTCTTCTCGCTCATGATCGTCGGCCTGTCCGGAACTCTGCCCGGCGCAATGGATTCCGGGCTGCGTGAACAGGGCGTCTCCCCCGCGGTGGCGGGTCAGATCGCGGATATGCCGCCCGTCGGCAGCCTCTTCGCGACGTTCCTGGGCTACAACCCGTTCAAGGAACTGCTGGGCCCGAGCGGCACGCTCGACAAGCCGGGCGTGAACTCCGACGTGTTGACCGGCCAGGAGTTCTTCCCGCACTTGATTTCCGGCCCCTTCCACTCGGGTCTGGTGGTCGTGTTCCTCGCGGCCGCACTTATGATGCTGATCGGTGCGGTGGCATCGTGGTTCGCGGGCAGCGGGAAGGTTCCCGACGAAGTCGAAGAACTCCGCGAAGCCGACCGCGCGGGAATCTGACCCTTGATCGAGGAGGCCGCACTGCACCAGCACACGAGTGTCGCCGACCCCGATCAGCTGACCGAGGCGGCCGAGCTCTACCACACCATCGGCCGCCTGCTCCGGCTGCTGCGCCATTCGGGTGACCTGGGTTCGCTCAGTCCGGGCGCGGCGTCGGCGCTGGCCTCGGTGGCGCGCGGCGGACCGATGCGGCTCAGCGATCTGGCCAATATCGAAAGGGTCAGCGCGCCAACCATGTCCCGCATGGTGACGGGCCTGGAGAAGGCGGGCTATATCGTCCGCGAAGCCGATCCGGAGGACGGCCGCGCCCAACTGCTGAGCGCGACCGCCCAGGCGCACAACCTGGTCACCGGCCTCACCTCGGCCCGCATCCAGCGCTTCGCCGCCGCGATGGGCAATCTGGATCAGCCGCAGCGCGAGGCGCTCATGTCATCGCTCGGCACCCTGATCGAAGCATTGGACCAGCAGCCCGACTCGGACTGACCACTTGATCGGCCGGTCGATCACCGTGAACCGGGGGCCGCGCGTCGCCACCGCCTCCCCGGTGACGCCGCGAACTATGGTGGCCGGGAACCGCCGGTGATCGGATCATCGGGTTGGTGAAGTGGACTGCGTGTCCATACTTCTCGCACCCTCCTCGGTCGCCAAGCCGGGATTCGTCCGATGGCTCGGCGTCCTCGCGGTCATGCTCGGAATCTTCGCGATCGTGACAACCGAGATCCTGCCGATCGGATTGCTCACCGCGATCGGCGCGGATTTCACCGTGTCCGACGGCATGGCCGGGCTGATGATGACCATGCCCGGCCTGCTCGCCGCCATCTCGGCCCCGGTGGTCGGCGTCGCGGGAGCGCGGGTCGACCGCCAACGCCTGCTCATCGTCTGCACCCTCCTGCTGGTGGCGGCCAATCTGATCGCGGCCGTCGCCCCGGCGTTCTGGATGGTGCTGGCTTCTCGGGTGCTGCTCGGAATCACCATCGGCGGATACTGGTCCATCGCAGCGGGATTGGCGAGCAGGCTGGTGCCGCCGGAAGCCGCGGCGCGGGCGACAGCGGTGATCTTCGCCGCGGTGCCGCTGGGCTCGGTACTGGGAGTCCCGGTGGGGACGTTCATAGGAGATATCGCCGGATGGCGAGCCGCGTTCGTGGTGCTGGCCATCCTGTCGGCCGCGGTGCTCGCACTGCTCGCCTTCGCGGTCCCCGCACTACCCGCGCATCAGGAACTCGGCTGGTCGACACTGCGCACGGGCCTGACCGCCGCAGGCACCCGATTCGCCCTCCTCGCAACGGTTCTCATCGTCACGGCCCAATTCGGGACCTACACCTACGTGACCCCCTTCCTCGAACAGGTCACCGGCATCGGCAACGTCACCGCACTGCTGCTCATCTACGGAATCGCGGGCATCGCCGGAAACTTCCTGGGCGGCAACCTGGTCGGCCGCAGCCCACGCGCCGCACTCGGAGCAGCCGCGACCCTGATGGCAGCCGCCCTATTACTCCTGCCGGTATTCGGCCACCGGGAATTCGCCGCCGCAGCCCTGCTGACCGTCTGGGGTATCGGATACGGCGGCATCCCCGTCATCCTGCAAACCTGGTTCGCCACCGCCTCTCCCGACCACGCCGAGGTCTCCTCAACCCTGTTCACCGCCTCATTCCAAGCCACCTTCTGCGCCGGAGCCCTGGCAGGCGGCCTCCTCCTCGATCGCACCTCCCCATCGACCGTCCTGGTCTGCGGCGGTGCCATCGCAATTGCAGTACTGGTCATCTGCTTATCTGATTTGTCCGAAAAGCTGGCCCATTAGCGACGATTCGTGCCATAAAGATCAGCCAATTCCTGGAACGCGTGTTGGAGTTCAAGCGCCGGTTCATAATTGGCACCATTGATCGATCCCACTGCAAGGGAGGGTCGGCCCTTGCCGGATAGTGAATCGAGGGTGCCATGTCGAATCCTCAACAACCCCCGCCCCCGCCTCCGGGTGGTCAGCCCATGTACGGGCAGGGGTATCCCGCACCGCCGCCGCGAAAACGAAAGATATGGCCGTGGGTGATACTCGGGGTAATCGTCCTGTTCTTCGGCGGGTGTGTCGCGATTTTCAGCACCGCGGCGCACGAGGTGTCGAAGAGCGAGGATAAGCGCACGTCGGCGGCCGCTGCGGGCTCGGAAGTGCGCGACGGTAAGTTCGCCTTCATTGTCACTTCGGTGGATCCGGCCGTCGCGGCGTTGGGCGACAATGAGATTCTTCGCAAGACCGCGCAGGGCGAGTACGTCGTCGTGCACGTCGATATCACCAATACCGGAGACAAGGCGCAAAGCTACTTCGGCGATAATCAGAAACTGATCGACGATCAGGGAAAGCAGTACAGCAATGACACGGCCGCGGAGTTGGCCGTGAATACGAGCCTCACGGCGGAAATCAATCCGGGGAACAAGTTATCGGTGTCGATCCCGTTCGATGTGCCGAAGGGAACGGTTCCGGCGGCCATCGAACTGCACGACTCGGCGTTCTCGGGTGGCGCGCGGGTGGCGCTCAAATAGAGTGGTGCACAACGCTTCGGCCGGTTCCGTGGAACCGGCCGAATTGCGTTGGTCTGGGTCAGGCGTTGTCGTACGCGTCCTGCAGGGCCTTGAGGTCGATCTTGGTCATGGTCCGCATCACGGCGTTGACGGCCATCATGCGGGAGGGTTCGGCTCCGCTCAGCAGGGCGGGCAGGCCCGAGGGGACGATCTGCCAGGAGAAGCCGTACTTATCGGTGAGCCAACCGCACGGGCCGGGCTCGCCGTCGGCGGTGAAGGCGGCCCACAGGCGGTCGACCTCGTCCTGGCCGTCGACGACGACCTGGAGGGAGGCGGCGTCGGTGAAGGTGTGGCCCGGGCCGCCGTTCAGCAGGGTCAGGGCGTGCCCGGCGAGTTCGAGGGTGACGACGAAGGCCGTGCCGTCGGGGCCGCGGGAGATATCGGTGATGCGGGAGTCCGCGACGAGGCCGGTGTAGAACTCGGCGGCCTCCTCGGCCTGGTTGTCGAACCAGAGGAAGGTGCTGACGGTGGTGGTCATGATGGGCTCCTGGGGTGTTGGTGAGCTTGTTTCACCTACAGGTCGGAGCCAATCACGTCCCCTCGACGTATCTCCGGACATTTCTCGAAAACTTTTTTCGCGTCCGGCTCACTGCTTGTAGGTGGCCAGGAAGCGGCCGATGCGCTCGATGATCGCCTCCAGGTCATCGGCGTACGGGAGGGTGACGATGCGGAAGTGATCGGGGCGCGGCCAGTTGAAGCCGGTGCCCTGCACGATGTGGATCTTCTCCTGGAGCAACAGGTCCAATACGAACTGCTCGTCATCGTGGATCGGATACATATCGAGGTCGATGCGCGGGAACGCGTACAGCGCGCCCTTGGCCTTCACGCATGAGACGCCCGGGATCGTATTGAGCGCCTCCCACGCACGGTCACGCTGTTCGCGCAGGCGGCCACCGGGCAGGGTGAGGTCGTAGATGCTCTGGTGTCCCCCGAGCGCGGCCTGAATCGCCTGCTGCGCAGGCACATTCGCGCACAACCGCAGACCCGCGAGCATGGTCAGACCCTCTAGATAGTTCTGCGCGTGCTCGATCGGACCGGAGACCACCAGCCAGCCGGAGCGGAATCCGGCCGCGCGGTAGGACTTCGACAGTCCGGAGAAGGTCAGCACCAGCAGATCGGGAGCGAGTGAGGCGGTCGCGGTGTGCTGCAGATCGTCGTAGAGGATCTTGTCGTAGATCTCATCGGAGAACACCACCAGGTTGTGCCGCCGCGCGACCTCGAGCACCTCGCGCACCACCTCGGGCGAATACACCGCTCCCGTCGGATTATTGGGGTTGATCAGCACGATCGCGCGGGTGCGGTCGGTGACCTTGGATTCGATATCCGCCACATCCGGGAACCAGTCGGAACCCTCATCGCAGATGTAGTGCACGGGCTTACCGCCATTGAGCGCGGTGGCGGCGGTCCAGAGCGGGAAGTCCGGTGCGGGAACCAGGACTTCGTCACCGTTCTCCAGCAGTGCGGTCATCGCCATCATGATGAGTTCGGAGACGCCGTTGCCGAGGAACACCTCTTCGACGTCGACCCCGGTCACCCCGAGCGTCTGGTAGTACTGCACTACCGCGCGCCGCGCCGAGAGCAGCCCTTTCGATGACGAGTAGCCGCTGGACACCGGCAGGTTCCGCACCATGTCATGCAGCAGTTCAGCGGGTGCCTCGAACCCGAACGGCAGCGGGTTGCCGGTATTGAGTTTCACCACATGATGACCCTCCGCCTCCAGCCGTGCCGCATGCTCAGCCACCGGCCCGCGGATCTCATACGACACACCCGACAGCTTGCTCGACTGCTTGACCTGCATGGAAGTCCCTTCTGAATGCGCTTGCGGCATACCTTACTTGGAATTTCCAAGTTTGCACTTTGTTTTTCCAAGTTAGAAGTTACAGTAGATCCGTGCCCCGCCGAAGCTACGACCACTACTGCGCCGTCAGCCGCGCCCTCGACATAGTCGGCGACCGCTGGAACCTCCTGATCGTCCGCGAACTCTGCTCCGGCCCCCGCCGCTACAGCGATCTGTTCGCCGACCTCCCCGGCATCAGCACCGACGTCCTCGCCGCCCGCCTCAAAGAACTCGAACGCGACGACATCCTCACCCGCGGCAAAGCCGGCCCCCGCGCCTCGACCGCGCTGTACGAACTCACCCCCACCGGCATGGCCCTGCGTCCCGCCCTGGACGCACTCTCCACCTGGGGTACCGACCACCTCGGCGACCGCCGCCCCACCGACGCGGTCCGCGCCCACTGGTTCGCACTCCCCCTGGGACGCGCTGTCGCCCAAGTACTTCCACTGGGCACCGCCACCATCCACATCGGCGAAACCACACTCCACTACGTCATCACCGAACACGGCATCACCCACCACGACGGCCCGGCAGCAGCCCCGGACCTCGAAATACGCCTCGACCTGGCCGCCGCCACCGATGTGGCGACGGGAGCGCGCACTCTCACCGTGAACGGTTGAGCGACTGACCCGCACACCCACGTGAACAGTGCGCAGGCCGGGCATATAGCGGCCACGACGGATGTTGGCCGCACCATGGGGAATTCACGATGATGTGGGCGGTTGTGGTCGATGCTCCCGGACCGCCGGAGGCATTACGCCTCGCCGAGATAGCGGAACCGACGCCGGGCGCGGATGAGCTGCTGATCGAAGTGGCTTATGCCGGAGTCGGATTCGTCGATACGCTGTTTCGCTCCGGCGTCTTCGCGCTGCCCGCGCCGTCCGTGCCCGGGCTGGAGGTCACCGGCTATGTCCGCGGGGTCGGTGCGGGCGTGCGGGATTTCCGCGTCGGACAGCCGGTCGCGGCGCTGCTCAACGACTTCGGCCGGGGACACCGGGCGGGTGGATACGCCGAACTCGCGGTCGCGCACAGCAGTATGGCCGTGCCGCTGGCCGCGGACGCGGACTTGGCCCTGACCGCCGCGGTGCTGACCAATGGGGTCACCGCTTGGCTGGCGCTGCACGATCTCGCTCGCGTGACGCCTTCGGACACCGTGCTGGTGCTGGGCGGCGGCGGGGTCGGCGCGATGACTCGGTGGTTGGCCGCGATCAGTCCGGTCGCAACGGTTATCGCGGTGAGGAGCAGCAGGTCGTCGAGTGTCGACAAGCCCGAGGCGTGGATCCATATGACCGCTGCCGATCGGCTCGAACAGACGGTTTCCGAGGTGACCGCGGGGCGCGGGGTCGATGTGGTCATCGACGCGGTCGGCGGTGAGTTGCGTACGCGGGCATGGGAGTTGCTCGCGCCTTTCGGGCGTCAGGTAATTCTCGGCAATGCCAGCGGTGCGGATCCGGTGATTTCCACGGATTCGGCGTGGCATGGCACCCGCCAGCTCATGGGTCTGAGTCTGGGTGGTGTCGCGCATCGAATTCCGGAGCGGATCGGGACGGTGCTCACTGCCGTGACCGATCTGGTGCACCGGGGAATTCTGGTGCAGGACGGTCTGGCGGTGGTTCCGCTGGCCGAGGTCGCCGCGGTGCATCGGGCGCTCGAACAGCGGACGGCACCGCCGAAGACCGTACTGGCTGTCAGCCGTGCAGGTACCTGACCAGGTGTTCGCGTTCGGTTTCCAGTTCGGAGATCTGGCTCTTCACCACGTCGCCGATGCTGACGATGCCGACCATGCGGCCGTCCTGCAGGACCGGTAGGTGCCGGACTCGGTGTTGGGTCATGGTCTCGTTCAATGACTCCACGCGGTCGTCGGGGGAACAGGTGTGGACTACCGCGGTCATGATTTCCGAGACCGAGCGCTCGAGTAGGTCGGCGCCGAGGGTGTGCAGGCGGCGGACTACATCGCGTTCGGAGGCGATGCCGACGATGTGTTCACCATCGTCGGACACCACGACCGCGCCGACGTTGTTCTCTGCCAGCACTCTGATCAGGTCCCGCACTGTTGCATCGGGTGCAACAGTGACCACATCGGGTCCCTTGCGACGCAGGATCTCGGAGATTCGCATATGCCACCGCCAATTGCTCGAACCATCGATGCCTATCAGGATGGCGCGTTCGCGAGCGAGTGAACAGCAACGTTTTGTGCGTCGAAACCTAACTGGCAGACAGTGCATCCAGCGCGGCCTCGACGGCGCGATGGAATGTGGGGTAGGCGAAGATCATTCGGCGGAAAACGCTGGTCGGCACCTTCGCATGCACTGCCAGGGTCAAGACTGCGAGAACTTCGCCGCCGTCAGGGCCCACTGACGTGGCACCCACCAGGATGCCGCGATCGGCGTCCTCTACGAGTTTGATGAAACCCGCATTGCCGGTCTTGTGCAGCCAGCCGCGGGTGGAATTCGGGAGTTCGGTGAAACCGGTGCGGACATTCAGACCGGCTTTGCGCGCCTGCGCCTCGGTCATGCCGACACCGCCGATCTCCGGATCGGTGAAGGTGACATGCGAGACCGCGTGATACTCGGCGGTCTCATCGGAGTCGCCGAGGATATCGCCCGCCGCGATGCGAGAGTGGTACATGGACATATGGGTGAAGGCGCCGTGGCCGACGACATCGCCGATCGCCCAGACACCGGGAGCGGCGCGCAGGCGCTCGTCCACGGTGATGCTGCGGGCCGATTCATCCAGGCCGACGGCTCCGATGCCCAAGGCGGACAAATCGATTCGGCGGCCGGTGGCGATCAGCAGCTGCTGCGCGCGAACCGGATCGCCACTGTCGAGTTCGACCGTGAACTGCGAACCGTCATGACTCACCGCCGTGCCGTGCCCACTGCGGACCGCGATGCCCTCGGAGTCGAAGACCTTCGCCAGCAACTCCCCCGCTTCCGGTTCGTTCTGCGGCACCAGATGACTGGCGATCACGGTGACCTTCGCACCGAAGCGCGAGAACACCTGCGCGAACTCCACACCCACCGGACCACCGCCCATGACGATGAGCGATTCGGGCACCTCGGTGACCGCGACGGCCTCACGGTTGGTCCAGTACGGGGTCTCGGCCAGACCGGGCAATGCCGGAACCTGGGGCGAGGTACCGGGATTCAGTACGATGCCCCGGCTAGCCCGAAAGATGCGATCTCCATCCGAGGTCGCGACGGTGACCTCACCGGGTGCGCTGATCCGCCCCCAGCCGCGCACGAAGTGCCCGCCGGCCTTCTCGAATTTCACCACCGCGGCGGTATCGTCCCAATTGTCGGTGATCTCATCGCGAATCCGCTCGGCCACCGGAGCCCAATCCGGTGTCACCGCAGCCGATCCCGCGAGCTCGCCCACCCGCCGCGCCTCCGCCAGCGCCCCGGCCGCACGCACCATCGCCTTGGTGGGCACGCACGCGTAGTACGGGCACTCCCCGCCGACCAGTCGCCCGTCGACACCGATGACATTGAGTCCGGCATGCGCCAGCCGGGTCGCCAGATCCTCACCGCCCGGCCCCATTCCGATCACGACTACATCCACGGCTTCGTCAGGCATGGCTCCTCTTTCGTTCGGCGGCGGTCCCGTCCGACGTTAATGTGCCGCCGCACATGACAACACCCGCCCCGCCGACTCGTCCCGGTCCGGTAATACTTCGGCGCGGCCGCCCAATCCACCGGAGTTTCGCCGCGACGCGCGGAGAGATTCCGGCGAACCTGCCACCAGCGGTCATACCTAACCCGTACCATCCGGTGCGTGGCCGAACCGAAGCGTCCCGCCGCGTTGCGGGTTCTCGTGTACAGCAGTGACGCCGATACTCGGAGGCAGGTGATGCTGGCTCTGGGTAGACGCCCGCATCCGGAATTGCCTCCGATCGAGTATCTCGAGGTGGCCACGGGTCCGATTGTCATCGAGCGCATGGATGCGCGTGAGCTCGATTTGGCCATTCTGGACGGCGAATCCGCGCCGACCGGTGGTCTGGGCCTGGCCAAACAGTTGAAGGACGAGATCGCGGACTGCCCGCCGATCGTGGTCCTGACCGGCCGCCCGGATGATGTGTGGCTGGCGAACTGGTCGCGCGCCGAGGCCGCGGTCTCGCATCCGCTCGATCCGATCCGGTTGACCGACGCCGTGCTCGGTGTATTCAGGAACCGTTCCGCGGCCTGATCTTTCCGCTCCCCGTCACCTGGGGAAATCTATGTCACGTGACATTCGCGATTCCGTCGAATCGGTCATGAAAGACCGTTCCGAATTCGATCAAACACCGTCGCGAAACGTCATGTATGTTCTCGTCTGAGTTGTAGGCTGTGCCGTAGCTCACACGAGCGCGGGCCCCGGTATCAATGAAGCCGCCGCGTCAGTCCCCCGAAGTCCGCGCCCTCGACGAGTGGTGCCCTGGTGTGACTGGCCCGGCGGACAACGATGTCAGCCCGCCTCGGCAGCTGCCGTCCACACGCGTCAGTCCGCAGGAGGGGTAGTGCTGTTGTGAATATCGAGGTGCCGACGCTTGTCCTCGGCGCGGTAGCCGCCGCGTTCGGGGTGTTCTCAGTTCTGCTTGCGGCCATGATCGGCCCCAAGCGCTATAACCGCGCCAAACTCGAAGCGTACGAGTGCGGTATCGAGCCGACTCCGCACGCCGTCGGTGGCGGCCCGGGAAATGGTGCGGGACAACGCTTTCCGGTGAAGTACTACCTCACCGCCATGTTGTTCATCATCTTCGACATCGAAATCGTCTTCCTCTACCCGTGGGCGGTGCATTTCGATTCGCTCGGCCTGTTCGGGCTGGCGGCGATGGCGCTGTTCATCTTCAACGTCTCGGTGGCCTACGCCTACGAGTGGAGGCGAGGCGGGCTCAGCTGGGACTGAGCCGCACACAGGGGATTCCAACCAGAACAGCCTGCCCCGTGCGGGGTGTTCCGATCCGGGAGATGTAGTTCGACATGGGTCTCGAGGAGAAACTGCCCAGCGGATTCCTGCTGAGCACGGTGGAAGATTTGGCCGGCTATCTGCGCAAGAGTTCGCTGTGGCCCGCGACATTCGGCTTGGCCTGCTGCGCGATCGAGATGATGGCAACGGGCGGTGGGCGTTTCGATATCGCCCGCTTCGGTATGGAGGCGTTCCGCGCCTCGCCGCGCCAGGCCGACCTGATGATCGTCGCCGGACGGGTGAGCCAGAAGATGGCCCCCGTCCTGCGCCAGGTCTACGACCAGATGACCGAACCGAAATGGGTGCTGGCCATGGGTGTTTGCGCATCCTCGGGCGGCATGTTCAACAATTACGCCGTCGTGCAGGGTGTGGATCACATCGTGCCGGTGGACATCTACCTGCCCGGCTGCCCGCCGCGCCCGGAGATGCTGTTGAACGCGATCCTGAAGCTGCACGAGAAGATTCAGGAAATGCCGCTCGGCGTCAATCGTGAGGAAGCCGTGCGCGCCGCCGAGGCCGCCGCCCTCGCCAGCCCCACCACCATTCAGATGAAGGGGCTGTTGCGATGACGTTCGATGCGCCGACCGGCACGGAAAGCCCTCCGGAGGACGCCGTGAAACCTGGCGATGCTACCCCGCAGCCGGACGAAACCCAGAGCGCCGCAACCGAACCCGCACAGGCTCCGGCCGATGAGGTGATCGGCACGCGCAAGGGCATGTTCGGTGTCACCGGCACCGGCGACACCTCCGGCTACGGCCGCCTGGTGCGCACGGTCAGCCTGCCCGGCGGCAGCGCGCCGCCCTACGGCGGTTACTTCGACGAGCTGGTCGCCGTGCTGCACGACGCGCTCGCCGATACCGGCAGCACATTCGAGGACGCCATCGAGAAGATCGTGGTTTTCCGCGATGAACTCACCCTGCACGTGCGGCGCGAGCATCTGCCCGCGGTGGCGCTCACCCTGCGCAACCACGAGGCGCTGCGCTTCGAATTGTGCCTGGGCGTGAACGGCGCGCACTTCCCCGATGACACCGGACGTGAATTGCACGCGGTGTACCACTTGAACTCCATCACACACAATCGCCGTGTGCGCCTGGAGGTTTCGGTGCCGGACGCCGATCCGCACCTGCCCTCGCTCTACTCCGTGTACCCCACCACGGATTGGCACGAGCGCGAGACCTATGACTTCTTCGGCATCCTGTTCGACGGCCACCCGTCGCTGACCAGGATTTCGATGCCCGACGACTGGCGCGGTCACCCCCAGCGCAAGGACTACCCGCTGGGCGGGATCCCGGTCGAGTACAAGGGTGCGCGCATCCCGCCGCCCGACGAGCGGAGGGCGTACTCCTAATGCACGACACCGATATCGAGTCCCGTCCCGAGACCGGCGAGCGCCCCGAGCGCGTCATCACGGTCGGCGGCAATGACTGGGACGAAATCTCCGCTGCCCTGGACGGGGCCGCCGAGGAACGCATAGTCGTGAATATGGGCCCACAGCACCCCAGTACACACGGGGTGCTGCGCCTGATTCTGGAGATCGAGGGCGAGACGGTCACCGAGGCCCGCTGCGGTATCGGCTACCTGCACACCGGCATCGAGAAGAATCTCGAATACCGCAGCTGGGTGCAGGGCGTCACCTTCGTCACGCGCATGGACTATCTGTCGCCGTTCTTCAATGAGACGGCGTACTGCCTGGGCGTGGAGAAGCTGCTCGGCATCACCGACGATATTCCCGAGCGCGCCAGCGTCATTCGCGTCATGCTCATGGAACTCAACCGCATCTCCTCGCATCTGGTGGCGCTCGCCACCGGCGGTATGGAGCTGGGCGCGCTCACGCCCATGCTGTTCGGCTTCCGCGAGCGCGAACTGATCCTGGATGTCTTCGAGAACATCACGGGTCTGCGCATGAATCACGCGTATGTCCGGCCCGGCGGCGTCTCGCAGGATCTGCCCGAGGACGGCGTGTCCAAGGTGCGCGAGCTGCTGGCCCTGCTGCCGAAGCGCCTGCGGGATATGGAACTGCTGCTCAATGAGAACCCGATCTGGAAGGCCCGCACCCGCAATGTCGGCGTGCTGGATCTGACCGGCTGTATGGCGCTGGGCATCACCGGCCCGGTGCTGCGCTCGACCGGACTCCCCCACGATCTGCGCAAGGCCCAGCCGTACTGCGGTTACGAGACATACGAATTCGATGTCCAGACCGATACCGGCTGCGACTGCTACGGCCGCTACCTCATCCGCGTCAATGAGATGAAGGAATCGCTCAAGATCGTCGAGCAGTGCCTGGACAAGCTGCGACCGGGCCCGATCATGGTGGCGGACAAGAAGATTGCATGGCCTGCCGATCTGCAACTGGGGCCGGACGGCCTCGGCAACTCACCGCAGCACATCGGCAAGATCATGGGCACCTCCATGGAAGCGCTGATCCACCACTTCAAACTGGTGACCGAGGGGCTGCGCATTCCACCCGGCCAGGTGTACACGGCGGTCGAATCACCGCGCGGTGAGCTCGGCGTGCACATGATCAGCGACGGCGGCACCCGGCCGTACCGGGTGCACTACCGCGACCCTTCCTTCACGAATCTGCAAGCGGTGGCGGCGATGTGCGAAGGCGGCCTGGTCGCCGACGTCATCGCCTCGGTGGCCAGTATCGATCCGGTTATGGGCGGTGTAGACCGATGACAGAGATTCTGCTCAACCTGACCGTGCGCCCCATCCCGTATCCGCAGGAGGTGCACGACCGGCTCCAGTTGGAGGCCAAGGAGATCATCGCGCGGTATCCGCATCCGCGTTCGGCACTGCTGCCCCTCTTGCATCTCGTGCAATCGGTGGAGAGCTATGTCTCGGGCACCGGCATCGAATTCTGTGCCGAGCAGCTGGGATTGACCGATGCCGAGGTGACCGCGGTCGCCACCTTCTACTCCATGTACCGGCGCGGGCGCACCGGCGATTACCACGTCGGGGTGTGCACCAACACGCTGTGCGCGGTCATGGGCGGCGATGAGATCTTCTCGGAACTGAAGCAGCACTTGGGTGTCAAGCACGGGGAGACCACCGCCGACGGCGCGGTCACCCTGGAGCACATCGAGTGCAACGCGGCGTGCGATTACGCACCCGTTGTCATGGTGAATTGGGAGTTCTTCGACAACCAGACGCCGGAATCGGCTCGCGGCCTGGTGGATTCGCTGCGCAAGGGCGATCAGGTGACGGGTTCGCGCAGCGGTATCCCGCTGTGCACCTTCCGCGAGACCGCCCGCATTCTCGCGGGCTACCCGGACTCGCGCCCCGGTGCGACCGATGGCGCACCCGGACCCGCCACCCTCGCGGGTCTGCATGCGGCCGAACAGGATTCGAACGGAGGCGGCAAGTGACGCAGACCCAGGCCGCCCCGCGCGGACTGACCCCGGTCCTGTCCAGGTACTGGGGCGAACCCGATTCCTGGACCCTGGCGGCATATCGCAGCCAGGGTGGTTATCGCGGCCTGCCCAAGGCGCTGCGCATGCAGCCCGATGAGGTCATTGCCACCGTCAAGGACTCCGGTCTGCGCGGGCGCGGCGGCGCGGGCTTCCCGACCGGTATGAAGTGGGGTTTCATCCCGCAGGGCCCCGGCCCGGACGGGGTGACCAAACCGCACTACCTGGTGGTCAACGCCGATGAATCGGAACCGGGTACCTGCAAGGACATTCCGCTCATGCTGGCGAGTCCGCACACCCTCGTCGAGGGCGTGATCATCGCCTCCTACGCGATTCGCGCCTCGCACGCGTTCATCTACGTGCGCGGTGAGGTCGTGACGGTGCTGCGGCGTTTGCAGGCGGCGGTCGAACAGGCTTATGCCGCAGGGTATCTCGGCGAGAACATCCAGAGTTCGGGCTACAACCTGGACATCGTCGTGCACGCCGGAGCGGGCGCGTACATCTGCGGTGAGGAAACCGCGCTGCTGGATTCCCTGGAAGGCCGTCGCGGTCAGCCGCGCCTGCGTCCGCCGTTCCCGGCCGTGGCCGGTCTGTACGCCTGCCCGACCGTGGTCAACAATGTGGAATCCATTGCGTCCGTGCCGTCCATCCTCGCCAATGGCGTGGATTGGTTCCGGTCCTTCGGCAGTGAGAAGTCGCCGGGGTTCACCCTCTACTCGCTCTCGGGTCACGTGACGCGACCGGGGCAGTATGAAGCGGCCCTGGGAATCACGCTGCGCGAGTTGCTGACTCACGCCGGCGGCGTGCGCGCGGGCCACACGTTGAAGTTCTGGACCCCGGGCGGCTCGTCCACCCCGATCTTCACCGAAGAGCACCTCGATGTCCCCCTCGACTACGAAGGCGTCGCCGCCGCGGGTTCGATGCTCGGCACCAAGGCATTGCAGATCTTCGACGACACCACCTGTGTGGTGCGTGCCGTACTGCGCTGGACCGAGTTCTACGCCCACGAATCCTGCGGTAAATGCACCCCCTGCCGCGAGGGCACCTACTGGCTGGTCCAGCTGCTCGAACGCCTGGAGAAGGGCACCGGTCACGAGACCGATCTGGACAAGCTCATGGATATCGCCGACAACATCAACGGCAAATCCTTCTGCGCCCTCGGCGACGGTGCGGCGAGCCCGATCTTCTCCTCTCTCAAGTACTTCCGCGATGAGTACGTCGAGCACATCCGCCTCGGCGCATGCCCGTTCGACCCAGCCCGGTCCACCGCCTGGGCTGAAGGAGTGCGATGACCGCGATAGCCAATTCCAATGCCAGCGGAGTCACGCCGACCGATATGGTGAGCGTGATCATCGACGGCACCACGGTTTCCGTTCCGGCGGGGACGCTGGTGATCCGTGCGGCCGAGTTGATCGGCGTGCAGATCCCGCGTTTCTGTGATCACCCGCTGCTCGATCCGGTGGGCGCGTGCCGCCAGTGTCTGGTGGAGGTCGAAGGCCAGCGCAAACCGGTCGCCTCCTGCACCCAGACGGTGGCCGAGGGCATGGTGATCCACACCCAGATGTCCTCCCCCGCCGCCGAGAAGGCGCAGGAGGGCGTGATGGAGCTGCTGCTCATCAATCACCCCCTGGACTGCCCGGTCTGCGATAAGGGCGGTGAATGCCCGCTGCAGAACCAGGCCATGTCCACCGGACGGGCCGAATCGCGGTTCGACGGGGAGAAGCGGACCTATCCCAAGCCGATTCCGCTGTCCTCGGCGATTCTGCTGGATCGTGAGCGCTGTGTGCTGTGCGCGCGGTGCACCCGGTTCTCGCAGCAGGTCGCCGGTGACCCGTTCATCGAATTGATGGATCGCGGAGCGCTGCAACAGGTCGGAATCGCCGCCGGTGAGCCGATGGACTCCTATTTCTCCGGCAATACCGTGCAGATCTGCCCGGTGGGCGCGCTCACCGGCAGCACCTACCGATTCCGGGCGCGGCCCTTCGATCTGGTGTCCAGCCCGGCGGTGTGCGAGCACTGCGCCTCGGGGTGCGCCCAGCGCACCGATCATCGGCGCGGAAAGGTCATGCGCCGCTTGGCCGGTGACGATCCGCAGGTCAATGAGGAATGGAACTGCGATAAGGGCCGGTTCGCCTTCCAGTACGCGACCGAGCGGGATCGGCTCACCACCCCGCTGGTGCGCACCTGGGACGGCACCCTGCAACCCGCCTCGTGGTCCGAGGCCATCGCGCACGCCGCGCGCGGCCTGGCCGCGGCGCGCGGGAACGCGGGCGTGCTGGTCGGCGGGCGCGTGACACTGGAGGACGCGTACGCGTACTCCAAGTTCGCGCGAGTCGGCTTGGCTACCAACGATATCGACTTCCGATCCCGGGAACATTCGGCGGAGGAGGCGGATTTCCTCGCGGCACGTGTTGCCGGACAGGGCATCACCGTCGACTATGCCGCGCTGGAGCGTGCTCCGATCGTATTGCTCATCGGCTTCGAGGCCGAAGAGGAATCGCCGATGGTTTACCTGCGATTGCGCAAGGCCGCCCGCAAGAACGGGACCGAGGTCTATTCGCTCGCGCCGTACACCACGCGCGGACTGCAGCGCATGAACGGCACGCTGCTGCCGGCCACCCCCGGCGAGGAACCGCATCTGCTGGAGGCGATTCGCACCGGCGAAACCGATTCCGTCGCAGTGGCTCCCGGACATCTGCACCACATCGCCACCATGTTGCGCGAGCCCGATGCGCTCATCCTGGTCGGTGAGAGGCTCGGCGGAATTCCCGGTGGCGTTTCCGCCGCCGCCCGTCTGGCCGATGACACCGGGGCGGCGCTGGCGTGGATTCCGCGCCGCGCGGGTGAACGTGGCGCACTGGAAGCGGGCGCGCTGCCCGTGCTGCTTCCGGGCGGACGCCCGGTCGCGGATCCCGTTGCGCGGCACCAGCTCATCGACGCCTGGGGCGTGGACGAACTGCCCATGAACCCGGGTCGCGATACCGCCGCCATCCTGGCCGCCGCACCGACGCTGGGCGCACTGCTCATCGGCGGCGTCGAGGTCGGCGATATGCCCGATCCGCATGCCGCGCTGGCCGCCATCGACGCCGCGAGTTTCGTTGTGAGCCTGGAACTTCGGGCCAGCGATATCAGCGAGCGCGCCGATGTGGTGTTCCCGGTGGCCTCGGCCATGGAGAAGGCGGGCACCTTCCTCACCTGGGAGGGCAGGCACCGGCAATTCGATGCCGCCCTGCGTGATTCGACCGTACGCCGCGAGGCCGCGCCCATGCCCGAACACCGGGTGCTGGACGCCATCGCACAGGAGATGGGCATTCGCCTGGGCCTGCCCGATGTCTCCAGTGCGCGTGCGGAATTGGCGGATCTGGGCGCGTGGGACGGTCCGGCCGCCGCGACGCCTGCCCATCGCCCGCAGCCGATCGCGCAGACCACCTCGGGCACCGCGATCCTGTCCGCGTGGCGCATGCTCATCGATCGCGGTCGATTGCAGGACGGCGAACCGAACCTGGCGGGCACCGCCCGGACGCCGGTGGTGCGGCTCTCGCATGTCACCGCCGCCGAAATCGGCGCCACCACAGGCGATCCGGTGACGGTCGGCAACGATCACGGCCATATCACCCTCCCGCTGGTCATCACCGACATGCCGGACCGGGTCGTATGGCTGCCCATGAATTCCCCCGGGGCCGATGTGCTGGTGCAGCTCGGCACCACACCCGGCCACCTCGTGCGCATCCGTCGGGAGGACCACCGTGAGTGAGCTCGTATCGATGTGGGCGGCCGCGGGACCCTATGCCGCGGGTCCCGCACCGGCCGCCAACACCCTGAGCGTTTTCGGCCATGATCCGTGGTGGCTGGTGCTGATCAAATCGATCGGCATCTTCGTCTTCCTGCTGCTGATCCCGATGCTCGCGGTGTACGCCGAACGAAAGATCGTGGCGTTCATGCAGATGCGCGTCGGCCCCAACCGGGTCGGCCCGCGCGGATCACTGCAATCGATCGCCGACGGCGTGAAGATGCTCCTCAAAGAGGACATCATCCCGGCCATCGTGGATAAGCCGATCTTCATTCTCGCGCCGATCATTTCGCTGATCCCGGCCGTGATGGCGTTCGCGGTGATCCCGTTCGGCCCCGAAGTGTCCATGTTCGGGCATCGCACGCCATTGCAGCTGACCGATATGCCGGTGGGTGTGCTCTACATCCTGGCCATGGCCTCGGTGGGCGTGTACGGAATCGTGTTGGCGGGCTGGGCTTCCGGGTCCACCTATCCGCTGCTGGGCGGGCTGCGCTCCACCGCGCAGGTGATCTCCTACGAGATCGCCATGGCGCTGTGCTTCGCGGCGGTGTTCCTGCTCTCGGGCTCGATGGCCACCTCGGATATCGTGCGCGCGCAGTTCGGCACCTGGTACGTCTTCCTGCTGTTGCCGTCGTTCCTGATCTACGCGGTGTCCATGGTCGGTGAGACCAACCGCGCGCCCTTCGACCTCCCCGAGGCCGAGGGTGAGCTGGTCGGCGGTTTCCACACCGAGTACTCCTCGCTCAAGTTCGCCATGTTCATGATGGCCGAGTACATCAACATGGCAACGGTTTCCGCGCTGGCCACCACGCTGTTCTTCGGCGGCTGGCACGCGCCGTTCCCGATCAGCCTGTGGGCGGGCGCGAACACCGGCTGGTGGCCCATGCTGTGGTTCACCGCCAAGGTGTGGGGCTTCCTGTTCGTCTTCATCTGGCTGCGCGGCACGCTGCCGCGCCTGCGCTACGACCAGTTCATGAATCTGGGCTGGAAGCTGCTGATTCCGGTATCGCTGGCGTGGGTCATGTATGTCGCCACGCTGCGGGCGCTGCAGAACGAGGGCATTCACGTCCAGACGCCGGGCATGATCATCGGCGGCATCGTGATCGCGGCTTTGCTGCTCGGGCTGGTGCTGAAAGCCGGGCACGCGGGCGACGATCGGAACAAGGCCGCACCGGATGCCGATGCGACAACGGCGTATTCGGACTTCCCGGTGCCGCCGATGCCCGCCGAGGCGAGCGCGCCGGTGCAGAAGCCCGGTCTGCTGGAGCCCCTCGGAGGCTTCTACGTCACCGCCGCGACCATGTTCAAGAAGCCGAACACCGAGCTGTACCCGGAGGTCAAGACTCCGACCCAGCCGCGCTATCACGGCCGGCACCAGCTCAATCGGCATCCGGACGGACTCGAGAAGTGCATCGGCTGCGAGCTGTGCGCGTGGGCCTGCCCGGCGGACGCGATCTTCGTCGAAGGCGCGGACAACACCGAGGAAGAGCGCTACTCACCCGGTGAGCGTTACGGCCGCGTCTACCAGATCAACTACCTGCGCTGCATCGGCTGCGGCCTGTGCATCGAGGCGTGCCCGACGCGGGCGCTGACCATGACCAACGAGTACGAGCTGGCCGATGACAATCGCGCCGACCTCATTCTCGAGAAGAAGAATCTGCTCGCGCCGATGGAGCCGGGTATGGCCCCCGCACCGCACGCCATGTACCCGGGTGCGGACGAGGGTTCCTACTACCGCGGTGAAGTCCCCGGTGCGCCAAGCGAACTCGCTGGCGTCGAAGGAGGGAAGAAGTAGTGCTCTCGCTCCTGGCCCAGCCTGCCCCGCAGCTGGTCACGCACACCTCCACCGGTGAGGCCGTGCAGTTCTGGATTCTCTCGGTGATCGCGGTGGTGGGCGCGCTCGGCATGGTGTGCGCCCGCAAGGCCGTGCACTCCGCGCTCTGCCTGGCCGCCACCATGATCACGCTGTCGGCGTTCTACATCGCCGAGAACGCGTTGTTCCTGGGCATCGTGCAGATCGTCGTCTACACCGGCGCGGTCATGATGCTGTTCCTGTTCGTGCTCATGCTGGTCGGCGTCGATTCCTCGGAATCGCTGCGGGAGACCCTGCGCGGGCAGCGCATCGCCGTGCTGATCGTCGGCATCGGCTTCGGCATGCTGGTCATCGCGGCGGTCGCCCGCGGCATGAACGAGACCAGCGTGGCCGAGACCGGACCGGGGCTCGGCGGTAACGATGCCATCGGGGCGCTCGCCGAACTGCTGTTCGTGCGCTACGTATGGGCGTTCGAGCTGACCGGTTCGCTGCTCATCACCGCCACCATCGGCGCGATGGTGCTCGCGCACCGGGAGAAGTTCGGGCCGCGCACCGATCAGCGCACGCTGTCCAAAGAACGCTTCCGGGACGGTAGGCGGGTCACGCCGCTGCCGACGCCCGGCGTGTACGCCCGCCACAATGCCGTCGACGCCCCTGCTCGACTGCCGGACGGCTCCTTCGAGGAGCTGTCGGTCAGCAGCATTCTGCGGCATCGCCGCAATCGTGCCCATGAGGAAGCCGTGGTGCGGACCGTCGGCAACGGCAGTGACCACTCGACGAGCGGCAACGGCGGCAACGATTCTCCCGAGGAAGGCTTGCGGTGAACCCGGACAACTATCTGTATCTCTCCGCCCTGCTCTTCACCATCGGCGCCGCCGGAGTCCTGGTGCGGCGCAACGCCATCGTGGTGTTCATGTGCATCGAGCTCATGCTCAATGCGGTCAATCTGGCCTTCGTCACCTTCGCCCGGCTGCACGCCAATCTGGACGGGCAGGTGTTCGCCTTCTTCACCATGGTGGTCGCCGCCGCCGAGGTCGTGGTCGGCCTGGCCATCATCATGACCATCTTCCGTGCCCGCCGCTCGACCTCGGTCGACGATGCGAATCTGCTGCGGTACTGACATGGACACTGCGCAGATGATGCTGTGGCTGCTGCCCGCGCTGCCCCTCGCGGGCGCTGTATTCCTGCTGCTGATGGGACGATTCAGCGATAAGTGGGGGCATATCGTCGGAACCGCCTTGGCGCTGGGCTCTTTCGGCGTCGCGGTATGGGCGTTCTCGGAAATGCTCGGTCGCTCCGATGCCACCCGAGCGGTGCATTACAACCTGTTCAGCTGGGTGCCGGTCACCGGGCTGAAGGTCGATGCCGCACTGCAATTGGATCAGCTGTCGATGTGCTTCGCACTGCTGATCACCGGTGTCGGATCGCTCATCCACATCTATTCGATCGGGTACATGGCGCACGATGAGGGACGGCGGCGGTTCTTCGCCTACCTGAATCTGTTCCTTGCCGCGATGCTGGTGCTCGTTCTCGCGGACAACTTCCTGGTGCTGTATCTCGGCTGGGAAGGCGTGGGTCTGGCCTCGTATCTGCTGATCGGGTTCTGGTACCACAAGCCTTCTGCCGCAACGGCTGCCAAGAAGGCGTTCGTGGTGAACCGCGTCGGTGATATGGGCCTGGCGATCGCGCTGATGATCATGTTCGCGACGTTCGGGAGCATCGACTTCCGAACCGTGTTCGGGGCAGCCTCGCAGGCCAGCGACGGAACCCTCACGGCCATCGGGCTTTTGCTGCTGTTGGGTGCCTGCGGTAAATCCGCTCAGGTGCCGCTGCAAGCCTGGCTCGGGGACGCGATGGAGGGGCCGACACCTGTCTCGGCGCTCATCCACGCGGCCACCATGGTCACCGCGGGTGTGTACCTGATCGCGCGATCCAATCCGATCTTCGATCTCGCCCCGGGCGCGCAGGCCGCCGTAATGGCCGTCGGCGCAGTCACTTTGCTCTACGGCGCGATCATCGGCTGTGCCAAGGACGACATCAAGAAGGCCCTCGCGGCGTCCACCATGAGCCAGATCGGCTACATGATTCTCGCCGCGGGCCTCGGCCCGGTCGGATACGCGGCGGCCATCATGCATCTGCTCACGCACGGATTCTTCAAGGCCGGACTGTTCCTCGGCGCGGGATCGGTCATGCATGCCATGAACGATGAGACCGATATGCGGCGGTACGGCGGACTGCGCAAGCTGCTGCCGATCACCTATGTCACCTTCGGGCTCGGGTATCTCGCGATTCTCGGCGTGCCGCCGTTCGCGGGGTTCTTCTCCAAGGACCGGATCATCGAAGCGGCGTTCGCGCATGGCGGATTCGGCGGCATCATCACCGGGCTGGCGGCGCTCGCCGGTGCGGGTATCACCGCGTTCTACATGACCAGGGTCATGCTGCTCACCTTCTTCGGTGAGAAGCGTTGGAAGGAAGGCACTCATCCCCACGAGTCGCCCGCTTCCATGACCGGGCCGATGATTCTGCTGGCCTTCGGTTCCGTCGCCTCGGGTGCGCTGCTCGCCTACGGTTCCTCGCTCCAGAACTGGCTGGCTCCCGTGGTCGGCACGCATCACGGCGAACCGATCATTCCGGTGTGGGCCATCACCTTCTTCGCGCTGGCCGTGGTCGCGGCGGGCGTATGGGTGGCCTACGACCAGTACTCCGCGCATCCCGTTCCCGAAACCGCTCCTGCCGGAACGCCGCTCACCGCGGCCGCGCGACAGGATCTCTACGGTGACGCGTTCAACGAGGCCGCGTTCATGCGCCCGGGTCAGCATCTGACCCGTTCGCTGGTCTTCGTCGACAATCGCGGGATCGACGGTCTGGTCAACACCACCGCCGCCGTCATCGGCGGCCTGTCCGCGCGAGTTCGGCGCGTGCAAACCGGTTTCGTGCGCTCGTACGCCCTGTCCATGTTCACCGGCGCGGCACTGGTGGCCGCCGCCCTGCTGGCGGTGAGGTTGTTTTGAGTGACTTTCCCTGGCTGACGACGCTCTGGGCGGTTCCGCTCGTCGGAGCCGCGCTGGTGCTGTTCTTCCCCGCCGCCTGGCGCACCGGAGCGCGATCGTTCGCGCTCGCGGTGTCCGTCGGCACGCTCGGGGTGGCGATCTGGCTCGCCACCCAGTTCGAAGCCGGTGGGGCGCAATACCAATTCGTGGAATCGCGGGAATGGATTCCGGCGTTCGGGGCGGGCTACACGCTCGGCATGGACGGCATCGCACTGGTGCTGGTGCTGCTCACCGCCGGGCTCATGCCGCTGCTCATGCTCGCGGGCTGGCAGGACGAACGCGAAGTAGGCAATGGGCCACGCGTCGTGAACTACTACGTCGCGCTCATGCTCGTCGTGGAAGCAATGGTGCTGATTTCCTTTGTGTCGCTGGACATTCTGCTGTTCTACGTGTTCTTCGAGGTCATGCTTATCCCGATGTACTTCCTCATCGGCGGATTCGGGCCGCGCACCGGCGATCCGGCGGTGCGGGCGCAGCGATCCCGGGCCGCGGTGAAGTTCCTGCTGTACAACCTGTTCGGCGGGTTGATCATGCTGGCGGCGGTCATCGGACTCTATGTGCTGACCGCGCGAGAGAAGCTGGGCAGCAATGGAAATGGCACCTTCGACTTCCGGACCGTCATGGAGGCCGCCAATTCCGGGCAACTCGGCGCCGGACCGGTGGTGCTGAACGCGCTGTTCCTCGGCTTCATGTTCGCGTTCGCGGTGAAAGCGCCGCTGTGGCCGCTGCACACCTGGCTGCCGGACGCGGCCGTCGCCGCCACCCCGGCCAGCGCGGTGCTCATGATGGCGGTGGTCGACAAGGTCGGGACCTTCGGCATGCTGCGCTACTGCCTGCTGCTGTTCCCTTCGGCCACAGCGACTTACGCGCCGGTGATCAGCGTGCTCGCGGTGATCGGCATCATCTACGGTGCGCTGCTGGCCATCGGGCAGACCGATGTCATGCGGTTGATCGCGTACACCTCGATCTCGCACTTCGGATTCATCATTCTCGGCATCTTCGCGCTCACCACGCAGGGCGGGACCGGGGCGACGCTGTACATGGTCAATCACGGCATCTCCACCGCGGCGCTGTTCCTGATCGCGGGATTCCTGGTGTCGCGCAGGGGAACCCGGCTCATCGCCGAATACGGCGGGGTGCAGAAGGTCGCGCCGATTCTGGCGGGCACCTTCTTCATCTCCGGTCTGGCGACGCTGTCGCTGCCCGGGCTCGCGCCGTTCATCAGTGAGTTCATGGTGTTGATCGGGACGTTCACCCGGTACCCGGTGGCGGCCATATTCGCCTCCACCGCACTGGTTCTCGCCGCGCTGTACATCCTGTGGATGTACCAGCGGATGATGACCGGCCCGGTGAAGAAGGGCAATGAGCGGCTTTACGATCTGCTGCCGCGCGAGATGCTCGTGGTCGCGCCGCTGATCATCGCGCTGCTGTTCCTGGGCGCGTACCCCAAGCCCGTGCTCGATCGCATCGATCCGGCGGTGGCGCGCACGCTCACCACGATCGGACAGCATGATCCGGCTCCGGCAGTGAAACCCGAAGCCGCCCAGACGTCTAGCGGAGGTGCTCACAAGTGAGTGCTACACCCCTGATCCTCGCCGCGGCCGTGCCCGCACCGAGTATCGAGTATCGCAATCTGTCTCCGATGTTGATCGTGTTCGGTGTGGCCGTGGTCGGGGTGCTGGTGGAGGCGTTCGCGCCCAGGGCATCCCGGTATGTGCTGCATATGGTGCTCGGGCTCGGCGGCATGGGTGTCGCGCTCGGCGCGGTGATCGGGCTGCGCGGCACCAATTCGACCGCGGTGGTCGGCGCGGTCGCCATCGACGGCGTGACGCTGTTCTTGCAGGGCACGATTCTGGTGGTATCCATTCTCGGGCTGCTGCTGATCGCCGAGCGGCGTGCGGATCGGATGCCGATACACAAGGAGGGACCGGGCACCTGGAGTCTGGCCGCCTCGCGCGGGGTGGACGCCTTCGCACCGCAGGCCGCCGCCATGCCGGGCAGCTCCGATGAGATCGCGGCGACCAAGGCGGGCGTGGCGACCACCGAGGTCTTCCCGCTCACGCTGTTCGCGGTCGCCGGGCTCATGCTCTTCCCGGCCTCCAATGATCTGCTCACCATGTTCATTGCGCTGGAAGTGCTTTCGCTGCCGCTGTACCTGCTGTGCGGGCTCGCTCGCCGTCGTCGGCTGCTCTCGCAGGAAGCGGCGCTGAAGTACTTCCTGCTCGGCGCGTTCTCCTCTGCGTTCTTCCTTTACGGCATGGCACTGCTCTACGGCTACGCCGGAACCGTGCGCATGGGCGGCATCGCCGACGCGGTGGCCCGCGACACCAGCAATTCGCACACCCTGGCCATTCTCGGTGTGGCCATGCTCGCCGTCGGCCTGCTCTTCAAGATCGGCGCGGTGCCCTTCCAGTCCTGGGTGCCGGATGTCTACCAGGGCGCACCGACCCCCATCACCGGATTCATGGCCGCCGCAACCAAAATCGCGGCTGTCGGTGCGCTGCTGCGCGTGCTGTACGTGGCGGTCCCCGGCCTCCGCAACGACTGGCGTCCGATCCTGGCGGCCGTCGCCATCGCGACCATGGTCGTCGGCGCGGTCCTGGCCATCACCCAGACCGATATGAAGCGCATGCTCGCCTACTCCTCGGTGGCGCACGCGGGCTTCATCCTCACGGCCCTGGTGGCGGCCAACTCCTCCGGCGTCTCCTCGGTCCTGTTCTATCTCGCCGTCTACGGTCTCGGCACCCTCGGCGCCTTCGCCGTGGTCAGCCTGGTCCGCGACGAAAACGGCGACGAGGCAACCGCATTGCCCGCCTGGGCGGGCATGGGCCGCCGCTCCCCCTGGCTCGCCACCATCTTCTCCCTCTTCCTCCTCTCCTTCGCCGGCATCCCGCTGACAAGCGGCTTCATCGCCAAATTCAGCGTCTTCGCCGCAGCCTCCGCGGGCGGCATGACCCCCCTGGTCATCGTCGGCGTCCTCAGCAGCGCCATCGCCGCCTTCTTCTACATCCGAGTAATCGTCCTCATGTTCTTCACCGACGCCCCCACAACCGCCCCAACCGTCGTATCCCCCACCCTCACAACAACGGTCATAGCCATGACCGCAGCCGCAACGCTCGTCCTCGGCATCTTCCCCCAGCCCCTGCTGGACCTCGCCGATCACGCGGCCACCTTCGCTCACTGACTCCGAAACCCCCAGTCCCGCCGCGACTCTCGCGGCGGGACTTTTTCGTTTCCGGAACCCGCATACAGCGTGCTAGGACTCTGATGTGGATTCGTTTCTGAAACGACAGGCAGCGATCCGGCTGGCGAGGACGGATCAGCTGGCGGAATTGCGGAAGTGGGCCGATAACGGGGATCCGCAGGGGTGCAGGCAATTGGCTGTTGCGCTGGTCCGTGCTGGGCGGATCGGTGACGTTCGGGAGCGGATGGCGGGAGGAGACCTCTATTCGGCTCGCGCACTGGCGAATTGGCTGGCACGGGAGAAGCGGTTCGATGAGGCGATCGAGGTGATGCGGGTGGTGGCCGAGTCCGGCGGCGTCGGTGCTCGGAGGCGGCTGGCGCGGCTGCTTGCCGGGCAGGGGCACGTCGAGGAGGCCATCGCGCAGCTCGAGCGTGTGCCCGAACCGCACCGGTATGGGAAGGCCGCGACGTGGGCGGCAAGCCAGTGCCGCTTCGATCTGCTCCGGGAACTCGCGGCGACCGGAGACTCGTCCGCCGCAGCGCAACTCGTGTACGCGGTAGAGAGACTGTGGGACTACGCGCGCTTCGCGGAGGCTGTCGATCTGCTGACCGATCTCGATCCGGGTTTGCCGCAGCACGACGGTATCGATATTCGCATGGTATGGACCGCGAACCGGTGGCGGGTCCGCCGACTCCATCTGCGCGATGAAGCCATAGATCTGCTGGGTGGAACGAGTCATCCGATCGGTCGCCGGGCACTGGCCGGATTGCTGCTCATACAGGGACGATACGACGAAGCGGTCGCCGAGCTTCGGGCGCTGATCGCCGCGGGTGACCACGTCGCCGAGGAGCGATTGCGAGTGGAGTTGCGCCGCGAGCGACCGGTGCTGGAACTGCGAGCATTCGAGCACTGCGCCGGAGGATTCCAGGCGGTCGCTTTCAGTCCGGACGGCACCATGCTGGCCACCTGCGACGGCAATAACCACGCGATCGTCCTGTGGAGTGCCACGTGCGGCGAGCACCTGCACACCCTGGATACGGAGTACCTCGTCTCTGCTCTCGCCTTCAGCGAGGACGGCACCATGCTCGCCGCGAACGGCTGGGGTAGAGCGGGCCTGTGGGACACGGCCACCGGAGATCGCCTGCGCGAAATCGGTACGGAATCCGAGTACGGCAGTGGCGTAGCCTTTCTCGCGGATGGCACGCTGCTCGCGGGCGAGACGACGTGGAGCATCGGCACCGGTGACCCCGTACTGGTCCTGGATCCGGATAAGCCCGCGGACCGCTTCGCCAAGCGAGTCACCGCCATCGCGGTGGGACCGGGGGTGCTGGCTACCTGCACCGAGCGCCGGGATAAGGAACCCATGGAGAATCCGACTGTGCGGCTGTGGGATTCGGCCACGGGCGAGCGCATTCGCGATCTGCGGATCGAGAATCAGCGGTTCGTCGAGCACCTCGCCATCAGCCCCGACGGTGATCTGTTGGCCGCTGCTAGTAAGAGCGGTGTGTGGTTGTCGGGCCTCAGCAGTGAGCAGATCCGCCGCATCGGCGACGAAGGTGCCCATGCGATCGCCTTCCACCCCGCCGGTCATCTCCTGGCGACTGCCCGCCGCAATGGCTGGGTCAATGGCGGAGTGCGACTGTGGAACCCGGTGACAGGGACCTTGGTCGGTGAGTTGGACGCGACTGCCAACTCGATCGCCTTCAGCCCGGACGGCAAGCTTCTCGCCACCGCGGACGAGGGTAGCGGACTGGTATGTCTATGGGACACCGCACGTTTCGAGTCTCAACGGTCAGGCGACAGGTGAGTGTCGAGGAAGTCGAAGAATGGGGTTGTTATTCGGGAGGGGTATAGGAAGCCGTAGCCGAGGAAGAGGTGGTCGGCGCGGGGGTAGATGATCAGGTTGTGTGGGACCTGGGCTGCTGTTAGGGCGCGGTCGAGGAGGATGCTTTGGTCGGGGGCGACTATGTGGTCTATTGCGCCGTGCTGGATGAGCATTGGGGCGGTGTTCGGGGTGATGTGGGTCAGGGGGCTGGCGGCGCGGTTGAGGTCTGGAGATTGGGAAGGGAGGCGGCCCAGGAAGTGTGATTCGGGTGAGTTCTCGGTGTCGTGGCGGAGCAGGACCGGTGGGATGAGGTGGTCGTCCATGCGGGCGAAATCGGTGGGGCCGTACCAGTCGACGGCGGCTTGGACTCGGCTGGAGAGGCCGGTGACACCTACCTCGCCTTCGAGTTCCGCTACGTCGCCGGTGGTGGCCAGCATGGCGGAGAACCAGCCGCCGGCGGATTCGCCCCAGGAGGCGAAGCGGTCGGGGTCGAGGTTGAATTCCTTTGCGGTGGAACGCAACCAGCGGACTCCGGCTTTCACGTCGTGCAGCGGTAGGGGGAATTGGGCCTCGCCGGATAGGCGGTAGTCCAGGCTCGCTACCGCATAGCCTCGATCGACCAGATCGGCGAAGATGCTCAGCGAGTTGCGAAAGCCTGCGATGGGCAGCAACCCGGTCTTGTCGAATGCGGCGAAGGCTCCGCCGTGGATGTAGACGACCGTCGGGCGCGGCCCCGGCCACCGCGCCGCATCGGGGGTGTACAGGTCCAGTGCGAGATCGCGATTCGGTTCGACGGTCGCGTACACGAGGTTGTAGCGGGCCAGGCCGCCCTTCGCGAACGAAATCCCTTCCGGGCCCGCCGATGCGCCGGGCATTCGGCGAGAGACGGCGGAGACCACGAATTCTCCTGCGGCGCAGACGCGCTCGAACACCGTCATCAGACGGAGGCGGCTGTGCGTTGCAGTGCCGCGAGCAGAGCGGCCGTGTCGACTACACCGTAGCCGTAGTCGTTGTCGAAGCCTGGCGCGCCGCGATCGGTTGCGGTGTTGCGCAACAGGTCTCGCAGACGAGCAGGTGGGAGGGCGGTCGCGGACCATTGGGTGCGGATGGCGGCCACTACGCCCGCGGCGACCGGGCAGGCGGCGGAGGTGCCGGTATCGGGTTCGGTGGCCCCGAAGGCCGTTGAGCCGAGAAAGTGCGTGTACGAGCAGATATCGGGTTTGCGGGCGCTGAGACGGCCGGGGCCCTGGGAGGAGTAGCCGACGCGGGTGCCGGTGTTGTCGACGCCGCCGATGCTCAGCGCGCTGAGGTGCGAGTTCGCGCCGCCGATGGGTTGATCCTTGTACGCGCAGCGGCCGTCGGGGCAGTCGCGACCGCAGTTCCCGGCGGCGAAAAGGATATCGGCTCCGGCGGATTCGAGCGATCCCACGATCACGTTGAACGGGTGCGAGGGATTGTCGGAGTAGTTCCCGGGGTTGCCGACCGGGAAGTCCCACTGCGGTGAGAACGACCCCCAGCTGTTGCTGACGACCAGGGCGCGAGTGGCTTCGGGCTGATCGCTCAGCACGGTCCGCAGCTGCGCGAAGGCGGCGACCGCATCGGAGAGCAAGCCGTCCATCACGCTGCCGCCGTGCCGGGCGCTCTGCAATACGGGATAGTCCAGGAACGTCGCCTGCGGTGCGGCGATGAGTGCGTCGAACGCGCACATGGATCCGTGCGCGACCGGGAACTCGCCCGGCGCACCGGTGACACCGGCGGGATTCCAACTGCGCTTGGCATCGATGGCAGGCGGTGTGCCCCGCACCTTGCCGACGAACGCGGCATTGATGCCGGTATCGAGAATCGCCAGCGCCACACCCGCCCCGGTAAGCCCCGCGGTCCCGAGTTGAGTTGTGTGCAAACGTGATTCGATATCGTGCCAGGTTCCGACGGCCGGAGTTCCGCCGCAAGTGAGGTTGTTCTCGATCACCGGATCCGCGAACACCCCGGTGACCGTGGCCGATCGATTCAACAGCCGAATGCCGGGCGTGATCTCGTCATCGGGAATCTCCCCGCGCACCAGCACCGTCGCGTCCTCGAGCGCCGCCGAGTAGGTCGCCCCACCGGATGCGGAGGCGATCGGCCCCACCCCGGGCAGCAGCACCGGCGTATACGAATCATCGAGCGTGAACCCGCCGGATTCGCCCAGCACCTCGGACGAGCGAACCGTGATCCCGGGATCTGCCACCGCCGCAACCAGTTCGGCCGACGGGCGAAGCTGAATCAGAAGACGCATCCCGCCATCCTGCCGCCATTCGTCGCATCTCGCGCGAATCGTGATCAAAATCAGCGCGCACCAGCGCAATACGCCGGTCTCATTCCGGCCGCGTGACCATCCGCACCATGAGATCGAGGGTGTACTCGAATTCGCGATCGCGGTCGAAGCGAGCCAATTCGGAAGCGGCCGCGGCCAGTTGCGGCAGTCCGGACTCCTCCAGGGTGCGGCGGCGTTCGGCGATGCCCTCGATATCGGCTGTGCCGAAGGTCGGCCCGGCGGAGACCTCACGAAGCAAGGTTCCGATGAGAGTGGCCAGCAGCGTTCGCAATAGATGGACCGATTCGCCCGGATCTCTTCCGCTTCGGCGCAGCAGGGCCAGAATCGCGTTGGTCGGTGCGAGCCCGGCCGTCGAGGAGAGTTGACGGGTCAGCACCAGCGTCGCCGCCTCCGGATGCGCGTGCGTCACACGGCGGAATTCGTGCGCGAGGGCACGCAGATCGGCCTCGATCGAATCGGTCTGCGGCGGTATCCGCAGCTGGCCGAGAATGTATTCGGCGACGGCGTCGAGCAGGTCGTCCTTACCGTCCACATGGTGGTACAGGCTCTTGGCGTCCACGCCGAGCACCCGGCCGACGGATCGCATACCCAGCGCCGCGATGCCTTCGGTATCGATCACCGTGAGCGCCGCCGACTGGATCGCCGCGCGCGAGAGCTGCGTCTCATGCTTCGGCGGGCGGCCGCGCCGAGGTGGGATAGCCGGATCGGTCATGGTTCCACCATTGCATATTTCCACGGCGTGGGTTTAATCTGGCGACTATTCCCACGTCGTGGGTTTACAGGAGATCCTCATGACCGACCGGTTCGCCATGCCGTCCGCCGAAGTGCTGCGTGCGCGCGAAAAGCTCGTCCTCGACCACTTCCACGATGAGGTGCGCCAGGACTGGGACGATGTACTCGCCACCTTCCCGCATCCGCGCTACGAGATCATTCCCACGCTCACCGTCCACGACGGCGATACCGCGGTGCGCGGCTACTACCACGACACTCGTGTCGCCTTCCCCGATCAGGATCACGAGATCATCGCCCTGCGGCACAGCGCCGATGCGGTCATCGTCGAATTCTGGCTACTGGGAACACATTCGGGCCCGCTCGGCGCGATCCCGCCGACCGGTTCCCGGCACCGCACCCGCATGACGGCCTACTTCGTCTTCGACGCGGACGAGAAGCTGATCGCCGAGCGCATCTACTTCGACACCCTGACCATGCTCAAACAGCTCATCGGCGGACTGAATCTGCGCGACCCACGCACCTGGCCCCTGGTCATTCGCGCCCTGCGTGGATTACTCGCCATGACAGGCGATCCCAACCCCGCGCTCGTCGACACCCCGGCGGCGGATCTCGCGGTCCGATGAGAGTCCATCACCTGAACTGCGGCACCATGCGCCCGCGAGCCGCACCCGGCGGGCTGGTCTGTCACGTACTGCTCATCGAGACCGGAAACGCTCTCGCACTGGTCGATTCGGGACTCGGACTGCACGACGCCGACTCCCCCGGCGCGCGCTTCGGCCTCGCCCGTCACTACGTCCGGCCGCTCTTCGATCCGGCTGAGGCGGCAATCACCCAGATCCGGGGACTCGGGTTCGATCCCCGGGACGTCCGGGATATCGTGCTCACCCACTTCGACGCCGACCATGTCGGCGGACTCGCCGATTTCCCTTGGGCACGAGTGCATCTCACCGATGCGGAAGCGCTCGCCGCCCGCCATCCGCGCAGCCTGGTCGAACGACAGCGCTACCGCCCCGCCCAGCGCTCACACACCCCCGATCTCATCGCCTACGAGCCGACCGGCGAAGCCTGGCACGGCTTCGAGAGCGCCCGGGAACTCACCGCCATCGCACCGGGCGTAGTGCTGATCAACCTCCCCGGGCACACGCGCGGTCATGCCGCGGTGGCCGTCGACGCCGGTTCGCGGTGGATTCTGCACGCGGGTGACGCCTTCTACCATCACGCCCAACTCGACGGTACGGATACGGCCCCGCTCAGCCTCACCGCGATGGAACGCCTGGTCGCTGCCGACTGGTCTCGCGTGCGCGCCAACCATCAACTCCTGAAAGAACTTTGGACCGCCGCCGACCCCACCCTCACGCTCGTCAACGCCCACGATCCGCAACTGCTGACCCGGGCACGGGAACGGTCCGAGCCGGTCATCGATATGCCCTGATTAGCGACAATGTTGGGTGGAAACCCTGAGGCGCGAATCAGCTACCACTAGGCACACTTGCAGGATGGATAGATTGCATGTGGTGGGCGGCTCCGCCGCTGCCGAATCCCTGCGCATCGCGCTCGACGCCGATGCCGGTCGTCGCCAGGACACCGTCATCGAATTCCCGGACAGTCTGGACTGCGGACCGCTGCAACCCGATGACCCCGCGGTCCGCGTCGAATGGTGGGGTTGGCTTACCGAAATGGTGCTCGCGCAAACCGGCAGCCATTTCGCCCCGCTGGGCGAACTGCCAGGGGAACTTGCGGCCTTCTGGGAACAGGTGGACAGCGCCCGGTCACCTGTCATCTGGTACGGCCGCGACAACGTCGCCGAACAGTCGATGTTCCACAAGATCTGCGCCACCCGCCCCGACACGGCGTTCGATGTGGTCGAGATTCCCGGCGCGGTCGGTGCGCAATCGCCGGAATCGCTGGCGAAATCGCTCTCCGAGATCCGGCCGCTCACCCGAGCCGAACACGATGCGGCGATTCGCGACTGGCACACCCTCGAACAACAGAACCAGCCGTTTCGCGTCATCACCCGTGCCGGACTGTCCTCGGCCCCGGCCGACCACTATGACGCCGCGATTCTCGAAGCCGCCGGATCGGAGTGGACCGTCATCGCCCGAGCCGTGGGCCCGGTGATGGCGGATATGAACGTCGGCGACTCCCCGCTCTTCTGGCGGGTCAAATCGCTCGTCGATTCCGGAGCCCTGCTCGCCGACGGCAACCCCTGGCTCCCGCGCCAAACCAAGATCAAACGCGCCAACCCTGATCAGTAGCCCACGGCGAGCCGGTATCGGACGCGATGATTTTCGCCGTGCTGCGACGTCTGAAGTAGCGGATCACTCTATTCGGAGGTGGAGCATGGCTGAAAGTCCGGTGTTGGTGCCGAGTGTGCTGTTGGAAGGATTGGCGGTGGGTGAATCGCCGCGGTGGCACGAGGGACGGCTGTGGCTCTCGGATTGGCTCGCCGGTGAGGTGATGTCGGTCGATGCGGCGGGAGTGCCGACCGTCGAATTGAAGATGTCGGGCTTACCGTTCTGTTTCGATTGGCTGCCGGACGGCCGGTTGCTGATTCTGTCGAATGACCAGGGGCGCAAGCTGTTACGTCGCGAGGCCGACGGCACGCTGGTCATCCACGCCGAACTCGCCGACGTATCGCCCTATCCGTGGAACGAGATCGTGGTGGACGCGCACGGAAACGCGTACATCAACTCGATCGGCTTCGACATGATGAGCGGTGAGGACCCCAAACCCGGTGTGCTGGCAGTGGTTTCGCCGGACGGCGCGGTGCGGCAGATCGCCGATGACCTGCGTTTCCCCAATGGCATGGTGATCACCCCGGACGGCTCGACACTGATCGTCGCGGAATCGCATGCCAAACGGCTGACCGCCTTCGATATCGCCGCCGACGGAGACCTGGTGAACCGGCGCGTATGGGCCGAGGTGGACGGCTATCCGGACGGTATCTGCCTCGACGCCGAGGGCGCGGTATGGGCGGCTGCGATGGAGCGCTGCCTGCGCATCGAGGAAGGCGGACGGGTCCTCGCCCGGGTCGAACTCGACCGTGCGCCGTTCGCCTGCATGCTCGGAGCCGAAACCCTGTATATCGTTGCGGCGGAATGGAAAGGGGCAGAAGGGATGACACTCGCAAACAGGACGGGCCGAATCCTCGCCGTGCAAGCCCCGGCACCGGGTGCAGGGCATCCCTGACCTCGGCAATTATCCGGCACTTCGGCAACTTCGAATATGCGAAGCACGACCGTGCCATAACGTGGAGTTTCACCGGGCCCGGACACGAAGGGATGGGCAGATGCGGCAACAACCGGCGGCGATCGGATTTCTCCGCCACGATGTGTCGGGCACGCACCAGCGCTGGGATAAGGCTCAAATGCACCAGCTGGCAAAACGTTTGGGATACGACCTGTGTCAGACACTCGTCCTGGGGCCGGAGACGGGCGAACTCATCGATGAGGTGCGCACGGCCATCACCGAGGCCGAAGCCGATGCGGTGATCACCCCGAGCCTGGATCATTTCGACGGCGAGATCCCCGACCCCCTGGTCGAGGTCGCCGACCTCATCACCGTCACCCCGGAGAACACCTACGCCCGCTGGAGGGTCCCGCCCACTCCCAAATCCTGACTACAGCAGCTCGCGTACGCGTTTGGCGAAGGCTTCGGGATCCTCCATGAATCCGCCGTGCCCGCCGGGAAAGAGTTCGGGCTCGATATCGAGCGCGGCGGTGAGCTGGCGCGAGGTGCGATCACAGAACAGACCTGCGGACGTTTCGCCGATCCCGACGATGATCCGCACGGGAGTGGCGCGCAATCCGTCCAGATCCGGCCGCCAGCCCGCGGTGCCCTGAAACTCGTGCAGGTAGAAAAACCGTTCGGAGGCAAGGTCTTCGGTGCTGCGCTCACCGCCGAAGACCTCCTGGAAAACCGGTTCCGGCAGCGTCAGCCCGGTGCTGGCGAAGAACTTGCGGACCGCGGGAAGAATCTCGCCGCGGGCATAGGTGGCGATGATGTCATCCGCCTCGGCGCGGTGCTCGACGCGATCGTCGAGCAGCTCACGCAGCGGCGGCTCATGCGCGATCAACGTGCTCACCACTTCGGGGTGATCGAGGACCAGCGCCAGACCGGTGATCGCACCGCCGCTGGACCCGATGACGATGGCAGGTCCCGCATCGAGGTTGGTGATCAGGCGAGCCAGATCATCGGCCCGCAATTCGGGGGTGGAGTCCTGTTCGGTATCGGTGAGGGTGCTCTGACCGTGCCCGCGCGGATCCGGCGTCAGCACCGTGTAATCGGTCGCCAGCAGTTCCGCCAGCGGGGCGAACGGGACCGAATCCATAGGCGCGCCGACGAGGGCGACAAGCGGTCCGCTGCCTCGGGTTTCGTAGTAGAGACGACCATCGGGGACGGTCAGGAATCCGGATGTGACGGGGGCGGGTGAGGTCATGGTTTCTCCCAGCGAGCTAACTGCGCGGATACCAATGCAGACGGTACGCCGGGACGTTATTCATCGGCTCGGATCGACCGAGTCGATTTCCTCGGCTGTGTGCGGTGCCGCGGCGGCGTTAGTGCGCGTTTCCGGCGGTCGCGCCGCCCACGAGGACAGGATGCGCAGCGCCTCGTGACTCGCTGAGCCGATCGGCGCGGTATAGGTGACCAGGGACTGTTCGCTGGCGGAAAGCACCTGTAGCACTTGCCAATCCAATTCCAGATCGCCGACCACGGGATGGCGCAGGCGTTTGCGTCCGCCCGCCACCGCCCGTACGCTGTGCCCCGCCCACCAGCGCCGGAAGTCGGCGTCGCACACCGATAATTCGCCGACCAAGCTCAGTAGCCGGGGATCGCCCGGGGTGCGGGCCGCTGCCATCCGGAGCCGGTCCACGGCCTCGGCGGCCACCGCCTCCCAATCGCGGAACACCGCCCGCATGCGCGGTTCCAGGAATACCAGCCGCACCAGGGCGCGCTGGTGGGCGGGAATCTCACCGAAATCGAGGAAAAGCGCTGCGGCAGCGGCATTCCAGGCCAGGATGTCGGTGCGCGGACCCAGGACGAACGCCGGTGCGGTGAGGGTATCCAGCAGATCGCGCAGCGGCGGGCTCACCTCCGGCGCGGCGTGGCCGCCACGCACGGGCCGCGCCTGCACCAGCATGCGCAGATATTCGTGCTCGGCCGCGCTCAACCGCAGTGCGGTCGCGATGCCCGTCAGTAGATTCTCCGAGGCAGCCGCGACGCGCCCCTGTTCCAGCCGCGTGTAGTGGTCGACGCTGACCGAGGCCAGCAGCGCCACCTCTTCGCGGCGTAATCCCTTGACCCGGCGCGGATTTCCGATGGCCGGCAGGCCGACATCCGCCGGGGATATCGCCGCCCGCTTGGCCTTGAGGAATTCGCCCAACTCGCTCACCGGGTCAGTCTCGCATTGCGGGAGCGGGTGTTCCTGGGGGTGCCATCCCCCGGAACGGCGAGTCCAGCCACGACAGCACCCTGGTCGGAGGTGCCGAGTCCGGCGAATCTCATTGGCATGACGAATATTTCGCTCTACTCCGCGGCCCGCATCACCGCCGCCGGACTGAAGGCCGCCGCCGCCATCGACACTCCGATGAATATCGCGGTCGTGGATGCCGCCGGACATCTGCTGCACTTCGTTCGGATGGACGACGCCATGCTCGGCTCCATCGATCTCGCGCAGCGGAAAGCCAAGACCTCCATCCTCTTTCATATTCCGAGCGCCCTGCTGGGCACGCTGTCCCGCCCGGACGGGCCGATCTACGGCATCGAGTTGAGCAATGACGGGCTCGTGTCCTTCGGTGGCGGCCTGCCCATCACCGATGCGCGGGGGCGGGTGATCGGTGCGGTCGGTGTTTCGGGCGGTACGGCGGATCAGGACGTGGAGGTGGCGCAGGCCTGTCTCGCGGCGTTGTAACCGGGTTTGCCCGAACCTTGTTCCTATGTATATTAGGTTTCAACCTACGAATCATAGGAAGAAGGCGATATGAGGTCCGATACCCTGCGCGTGGCCGGTGCGACCATCTATTACGAGGTGCGCGGCGATGGTCCATTGCTGCTGCTGATTCCGGGCGGCGGCGGTGACGCCGCGGTGGTGGACCCGATCGCGGATCGACTGGCCTCCCACTTCACGGTCGCCTGCCTGGATCCGCGCGGGTATTCGCGCAGCACCATCGATGCGGGGGAACCGCTGGATCAGCGCGTCGAAGTGCAGAGCGATGATGTGCACCGGCTGATCACCCACCTGACCGATGAACCCGCCTATGTCTTCGGCGGCAGCAGCGGCGCGATCGTCGGCCTGGATCTGCTCGCGGGCTATCCGGAGCGGGTGCATCGGCTGGTCGCGCACGAACCGCCCTGTTTCGCAATCCTTCCCGATGCGGCGGTACAGCGCGCCTTCATCGATGAGGTGTACGCGCTGTTCCGCGCCGAAGGGCCGGGTGCGGCCGGTGCCCGATTCCTGGCGGGCATCGGCGGCACGATGAAGCCGTTGCCGGACTCCTCGGAATTGCCGCCGCGAGCACAGGCCATGATGGCGCGGCTCGTCGCCAATGGCCCGATCATGCTGGAACACGAACTGCGGCAGTTCACTTCACATATCCCGCATATGGACGCGCTGGTGACGGTGACCGACCGCCTGGTGCTGGCATCGGGCCGCGACACCGGCCTGCACCTGCCCGCGCGCCCGGCGGCCGTGCTGGCGGACCAACTCGGAATGGAGGTCACCGAATTCCCGGGCGGTCACAGCGGCTTCACCGATGAGCCGGAGGCCTTCGCCGATTTGCTGCTGGAGATCTTCTCGGTTCCGGCGGTGCGAAGCGCTTGATCGGGCGTCGCTTATCGTAAGTATTCACTTCGAATCTGTTCCACCCGTGTTGCTTTCGTGTATTTCTTGATCTGGGCGACCGGTTGGGGAGCCACCGTTGAGGGGATGAGCATGATCGTGGTGACGGGCGCGACCGGCAATGTCGGCGCGGATCTGGTGGCGGCGCTCGCCGATGGCGGGGAGCCGGTCCGGGCGCTGGTGCGCGATCCGGAACGGGCGGAGCTGCCGGCCGGAATCGAAAGCCGCGCGGCCGATCTGACGGCTCCGGACAGTCTCGCGGCGGCATTCGAGGGCGCGCGTGCGCTATTCCTGCTGCCGGGATATCCGGGCGTCGCCCAGGTGGCCGCGAAGGCGGGCGTCGAACATATCGTGCAACTGTCCGGGGTGTCGGCGGCGACCGGCGATACCGGCAATGCGGTGACGCGCTACATGATGGCCTCCGAGCGCGAGGTCACCGAATCCGGTGCGGCCTGGACGATTCTGCGGCCGTGCGCCTTCGATTCGAACGCATTGCGCTGGCTGCCGCAGCTCGCGGCGGGTGATGTGGTGCGTGCCCCGTTCCCTGAGGTCCGCACCGCTTCGCTCGATTCCTACGATCTGGCGGCGGTGGCCTCGCACGCGCTGCGCGAGGACGGCTATCGCGGCGAAATCCTGTGGCCTACCGGTCCGGAAGCGTTGCGGCCCGCGGATCAGGTGGCCATCCTCGCGCAGATCCTGGATCGGGACCTGCACTGTGTCGGACTGTCCGATGAGGAGGCGCGCACGGAAATGCTGCGCACCACCCCGGTCGACTACGTGAACGCCTTCTTCGATTTCTATGTCGACGGCGCGATCGACGAATCCATTGTGCGGAACACCGTCGAGGAGATCACCGGACGTGCACCGCGCACCTTCGCCCAGTGGGCAACGGTGCACGCCGATGCTTTTCGCTGACTAGCCCGTCAGACCGCGCCGGGCCAGCAGCGGCTGGATTTCGGGAGCGCGCCCCCGGAATGTTTCGTACGCCGCGAGCGGATCGACCGATCCGCCCTTGGCGAGCAGGCCGCGGCGGAATCGCTCACCCTTCTCGCGGATCGGCGCCGCACCGTCTTCGAACCATTGCACGGTGTCGGCGTCGAGCACCTCACTCCAGATGTAGGAGTAGTAGCCCGCGCCGTAACCGCCCGCGAAGATATGCGCGAAGTAGCCGGTGCGATAGCGCGGCGGAATCGCCGAGAGTGCGAGCCCGGCCTTGTGCAGCGCCGCCTCTTCGAACAGCTCGGCGTCGATATCGGCGGACTGGTCGGCGGTAATGCGATGCCAGGCCCAATCCAGCAGGGTCGCGCCGAGGTATTCGACGGTGCGGAAGCCTTCGCCGAATCGTTCTGCCGCCGCGCGCTTTTCGAGTAGTTCGGCGGGAATCGGCTCGCCGGTCTCCACATGCCGGGCGTAGTTGGCCAGGATTTCCGGGCGGCTCGCCCACATCTCATTGACCTGGGACGGGAATTCCACGAAATCCCGTGGCACGGCGGTTCCGGCGAAGAACGGGTACCGCACATCGGAGAACAGGCCGTGCAGGGCGTGGCCGAACTCGTGGAAGAGCGTGCGGACGTTATCCCAGGTCAGCAGTGCCGGTTCGGATTTGGGCGGCTTCACGATATTGAGGTTGTTCACCACCACGGCCCGGGTGCCCATCAGCTCGGACTGGCCGACGAGTTCATTCATCCACGCGCCGCCGCGCTTGGACGGGCGGGCGAAGAAATCACCGAGGAACAGGCCCAGGCCGCTGCCGTCGGCGTCGAAGACCTCGAAAACCCGCACCTCGGGGTGATAGCCGACCAGATCGGTGCGCTCCGAGAACGTCAGGCCGTACACCTGTTCGGCGGCGTAGAAGACGCCGTCGCGCAGTACCCGCTCCAATTCGAGGTAGGGGCGCAGGGCGTCCGCGTCGACCGAGAAGCGTTCGGCCCGCACCTTCTCCGACCAGAATTGCCAATCCCAGGAACGCAATTCGGCATCGCCGGACGCCTCGCCCGCGCGCATGGCGGTCGTCAATTCCGCCGCCTCGCGTTCGGCATTGGTGACGGCGGGGCCGATGAGCTGGCTCAGCATTTCCTCGACGGCGTCGGTGGTGGTGGCGGTCTGATCGGCGACGATATACGAGGCGTGATCCGGATAGCCGAGCAGTGCGGCGCGCGCGGCACGCAGGCGGGCGATACGGCCCGCGAGTTCGGCATTCGGATTATCGCCGAAGCCGCGACCCAGCGAGGCCATCATCATGCGCCGGCGGACTTCGCGATCGGCCAGTTCGGCGAGCACCGGCTGATTGGACACATTCTGCAAACTCAGCGCCCAGCCATCGTGGTCGAGCGAGCGCGCGTTCTCGGCGGCGGCGGTGACCGCGGCGGGCGCTAGCCCGGCCAATTCGCCTTCGCTGTCCAGGAATAGGGTCGCGGCCTTGGTGGCGGCCATGATGTTGTGCTTGAACTCGGTGGTGGCGGAGGCCAATTCCATATTCCAGGCGCGCAATTGATCCCGCTCGGAAGCGCTCAGCGCCGCACCGGCCCGCACGAATCGGTTGTAGTAGCGCTCCAGCAGTCGCGATTCCTCGGCGCTCAACCCGAGCGTGTCACGCTGGTCGAACAGCGTGCGAATGCGGGCGAACAGGTCCTGATTCAGCAGCATGGCATCGCTGAGCGCGGCCAGTTTCGGCGACATCTCCGATTCGATGGCCTCACTGCCCGGCGTGGAATCCGAGGAGGAGATATTGAAGAACACATTCGCGACCCGGGTCAGGATCGCACCCGAAAGCTCCAGCGCCACCACGGTATCGGCGAAGGTCGGCGCGGTCGCCGTGGCCGCGATGGCGTCGATCTCGGCCAGCTTCTGCGCGATGCCCGCTTCGAAAGCGGGCAGATAATGCTCCTCGCGGATCTCCGCGAACGGCGGCAGCTGATACGGCAGGGTGCTGGGTTCGAAGAACGGATTGCTCACCCCGCAAACCCTATGCCGGAACCGCGAGCGGGGTACACCGGACACGGGTGCGGCGTGGGGGGGGGCGGGCGGGGGGGGGGGGGCGGGGGAGGGCGCCCGCCGGGGGGGTGCGCG